>JAERTI010000056.1 GCA_016844925.1 Candidatus Uhrbacteria bacterium | reverse complement strand
GTGACCAGTGGCGGGACGACTTCCCAGCACTGCTCCAGCGGCGTCTTCTCGTTCTGGTTCTGCAGGTGGTAGGGCCGGGGGCTCTGCTCACCGCAGACGTGCATCGCCACTTCGTCGGCGACGGTGTTCATCTGCTTGGGGGTGAGTCCCTCAGCCTGAGCGGTGGTTGGCAGCAGGAGCGCTGCCAGGGTGAGAAGGATGCGCATGCGTGGCCTCTGGTTGTGGTGTACTAGTGGATGTCGGAGTGCTGGAAGGGGAGCGCAGCGGCGTCGACATGGTCCTCGACTTGCCACACGCTGCGGCTGACGCGTTTGTTCCCGCGGTGACGGGTGTGCACGGCGCGGCCACTGGGGTGGACACAGATCGTGTCGATCACGGGGGGATCCACCTGCAGCTCCCGGCTCACGCAGGACTTGCCGCGGCGCGGCGTCTGCGGGATGGGCAGGAAGGTGGGGACCGTGCTCGGGAGCACGTCGTCCTCGATGAGGTAGCTCCTGGTGCGGAGGTGTCCGCTCGAGTCGACGCAGGTCTCGTGCACATGTCCTCGTTGGGACATGATCACGGTCTGCCAGCAGCTCTCGGTCGGGTCGGTCTCCGGGGCACCGAAGTCCTCCATGGTTACGGAGGCGGTGATCAAAAGCGTCAACATGTCGTTCTCCTTGTGCCGACGTCGGACAATAGGCGTTATTTGGTGTGTTGTCAACAGTTTTCCCTAAAAATGCTTGATTAAATCGGCGAAAAAGAGGATAATCACGCGCGTATGCAAAAGATTTTGAAAGTGCTTTTCGGAGATCCGAATAAGAAAATGCTTGCCGATTTTGGTAAGGAGGTTGCGAAGATTAATGCTCTTGAAGAGAGGATCGCTGCCTTGAGCGACGAGGAGCTCAAAGGGAAGACTGCCGAGTTTAAATCGATTTTGGAAAAAGGCGCTGCCCTGGACGAGATTGTCTATGAGGCATTTGCCGTTGTGCGAGAGGTGGCTAAGCGCACCCTCGGGCAGCGACACTATGACGTGCAGCTCATCGGTGGTCTTGCGATGCACCGCGGACAGATCGCTGAGATGCGTACGGGTGAGGGTAAGACGCTCACGTCCACTCTTACGCTTTACACCAATGCTCTGCGTGGGCAGGGGTGTCACATGATTACCGTAAACGATTACCTGGCTCTCCGAGACGCCGTCTGGATGGGACAGGTGTTTCATTTCCTCGGACTGAGCGTTTCTGTGATCCAGCAGCGCGAGGCGTTCATCTATGATCCGTCGTACACCCATGATGAAGAGAGTCTTGAGGGGGAGATGGCAGATAAGGAACGTGACACTACTGGTGAGTTCCGCGTGAAGGAAGACTTCTTGCGTCCGTGTTCCCGTAAGGAGGCGTATCAGGCGGACATTACCTACGGAACGAACAATCAGTTTGGGTTTGACTACCTGCGAGACAACATGGCACCAACGCACGACCACACCGTGCAGCGCGAACTTCACTTTGCGATCATCGATGAGATCGACTCCATTTTGATCGACGAGGCGCGTACGCCGCTCATTATCTCTGCTCCTGCAGAGAAGTCGGGTGATTTGTATTTCCGCTTTGCAAAAATTGCCGCAACGCTCAAGGAAGACGAGGATTTCAACATCGACGAGAAGATGCGTGCCTCTACGCTTACAGAAGAAGGAATCGAGAAGATTGAAAAGGCTCTTGGGATCGACAATCTTTATGCCGTGGACCAAGGGATTTATCAGCGCTATGCCGATACGGCTCTGCGTGCGCGTGCAAACTACCAGCGCGATATTCACTATGTGGTGAAAGAGGGTGAGGTGATGATCGTGGATGAGTTCACCGGGCGCCTTATGCCAGGACGTCGTTTTTCAGAAGGTATTCACCAGGCTATTGAGGCCAAGGAAGGCGTTGAGATTAAAAATGAGAGTCAGACCCTCGCGACCATTACCTTCCAGAACTTGTTCCGCATGTATCACAAGCTTGCGGGTATGACCGGTACGGCCGCAACGGAGGCGGAAGAGTTTGGAAAGATTTATGACTTAGAGGTCGTAGAGATTCCAACAAACAACCCAATCGCTCGAAAAGATTTGCCAGACCGCATTTTCAAGTCAGAAAAAGGAAAGTACCTAGCGCTTGCCGAAGAAATCCGTTTGCGTCAGGAGTCTGGACAGCCCGTGCTCGTGGGTACTGCCAGTGTTGAGAAGAACGAGGCATTGCACCAGCTCTTGAAGGCCAAGGGGATTCGACACGAAGTACTGAACGCGAAGAATCACGCTCGCGAGGCGGAGATTATTGCTCAGGCTGGACAGGTTGGGGCCGTAACGGTTGCCACCAATATGGCCGGTCGTGGTGTGGATATTAAGCTTGGAGGAAACCCTGGATCACCAGAGGAAGAAGCGCGCGTGAAGAAGCTTGGTGGTCTGCACGTGATTGGTACAGAGCGCCATGACTCACGACGTATCGACAACCAGCTCCGTGGACGTTCTGGTCGACAAGGAGACCCAGGTTCCACACAGTTCTATCTCTCCATGGATGACAGTCTCATGCGCATCTTCGGCTCAGACCGAGCGCGCGGCATGCTCAATAAGCTGGGTATTCCAGAGGACATGCCGATTGAGAATAAGATGATCACCGGTTCCATCGAGAAAGCTCAGACCCGTGTGGAGGGGCATCACTTTGATTCTCGTAAGCACCTGCTTGAGTACGATGACGTGCTGAACAAGCATCGTGAGGTGGTCTACGCTCGTCGTCTTGAGGTGCTCGATGCATTCCGCGACGAACCTGAGAAAATTCGCGACCGTGTGTTGGATGTGATTGAGGCGGAGGTTGAGCAGGTGGTGTTGTTCCACTCAAGTGAGGTGGAGGTGCCACCACAGGGCCGTAAAGTTGAAGAAAAGAACGAAGAGAAGTCACAGTGGAATGTCAAAGAGATCGTAGAGACGGTTGGAACGATTGTGGCACTGAACGATAATCAGAAGGCTGAGTTGAATACGATTGGACTGGAAGCTGCCAAAGACAAAGAAGATCTCGCCCGCGGCCGCTCGTTGATCATCAGTCGCATTATGGAGATGATGCGCGGTGAGTACGACAAGCTTGATGATGTCTTTGAGGAATCTAAGGACATCTACAACATCGAGCGCGGAGTCATCTTGCGCGCCGTCGACATGCTTTGGGTGGACCACTTGGCAGCCATGAAGGCACTGCGAACAGGAATCGGCCTGCGCGGGTACGGACAGCGCGATCCACTCATCGAGTACAAGAAGGAAGGGTACAACCTCTTCCAGTCTCTCCTGGGGTCCATTAACCACGAGATTACGTACACCTTCTTCAAGTACGCCAAACACGCTGTAGACATGAAGGTGCAGAAGGAGCTTGGCCGCTCACTCTTGAGCCGAGCCGGTGTGATGATGGCAGGAGCGAAGAAAACCATGGGAAACAAAAAAGCCGACGGTAAGGTCGTTGGGGCCACAGCGCAGCGGGTAGAGAAGGTTGGAAGGAATGAGCCGTGTAGTTGTGGAAGTGGAAAGAAGTATAAGAAGTGTCATGGGGCTTAGTATGCAATTTTCCGAACTGCAAAAGCGCGCCATTGAGGTTCAAAAGAAGTATAACGCCCACAACGAGAAGGTGAATGTTAAATGGACGGCTCGTGAATATGTGGAAGGTTTGGTTGGTGATGTGGGTGATTTGATGAAGCTTGTTCAGGCGAAGAACGGGATTCGAACCATCGAGGGGGTAGATGAAAAGTTGCGTCACGAACTGGCTGACTGTCTTTGGTCGATTATTGTTATTGCTGATCAGTTAAACCTGGATCTCGAGTCATTGTTTATGGAGGAAATGGATAAGCTGGAAGATCGAGTCAATCGAGGGGATGGTGATGTGAAGGTGAAGGGGGAGGTTTAAGGAATGTCGCTGCAACATAAAGTTGCACCCCCTACTATGAAGAATTTGAGAATACAGAAGTACTTGTTGAAGGACTTGAAAAAAAGAGGCGAGATGACTGTTGATCATATTGTTTATAACTCTCCGAAAGAATCGAAAATGGGTTCAAGTAGAGAGTTCAAGCATAATCTACGCTTGCTTCTCGACAGTGCGGAGGTCGAAATTTTTGAGGAGGGGACGAAAATGGTTCAGTTGACCAACAGAGGACATCTTCGACTAAGGCCATTTAAAAGATTTGCGATGTATATTTTTTTAAACTGGCTTCCGTTGCTTGCACTTACAATTTCAATACTTGCCATGATGATTTCTGCACTTGTTGCTTATGCGGAATTTGGCACGAGTTGGTTATCAATTCTATGAAACCAGGAATCGATTATATTGGCGTAACCTGCTGTTTTGTCTGCCATGATGGGCAGGGGAAGATTCTGCTTGGTAAGCGTGGGGTCAATTGTCGTGATGAGCATGGTCGATGGGACTGTGGGGGAGGCCAGGTTGAGCACGGAGAAGAGTTTGAGGAGGCGGTTCGTCGAGAGGTGATGGAGGAGTATGGCGCTGAGCCGATCGAGATGCAGTTTATACAGACACGAAGTGTGCTTCGTGAACATGATGGTGTGCCGACACATTGGGTGGTGTTTCTCTATGGAGTGTTGGTGGACCCAGCACAAGTAAGAAATGGAGAGCCTCACAAGATCGATGAGATCGGGTGGTTTGATCCTGATGAGCTTCCAGACCCACTCCATAGCGCATTTGCTGAGGAGGTGGAGCTGGTAAAGCGGTGGTTGTCTTCTTAAAGCTTGCCTTGCCTGAAGGCCTTAACAATACCCGGTACGTACACACTCAGCGCTGCGGCAACTTGCCCAATGAGGATGAGGTGTCGGTACGGAGCGGTCATGTGTTCGATGCCCTGGGTGTAGGCGAAGTAGAGGAAGTAGCCTGCGGGGGCGGCGAGGGAGAGGAAGACAATGGTGGCGCCTATTTTTGTTTTGAGGGAGTTATGGCGGTTCATGGTGAACCCGAGGATGCCTAGGCCGAGGATTAGGATGATGGCCAGGGCGATGAAGAGGATTGAGCCGTCGAGAAGAAATTTATCGAGGAGGGCTCCTGGTGAGGTGAGAGCGTTGTAGCTGATGATGAGTGCCGCTGGGATGAAGCTAAGGATTTGTTTGAGAGGATCTGTGGGGAAGATAGTGGTGAAGAGTTGCCATCCCCAGACGCAGAAGATTGGAAGCAGAACCATCCAGTAGAGCCAGCGGGCGATCTCGCCGTGGGCCATGGTAATGCTTACTCCCAAGGCCGCGAGCGGGACGAGGAGATAAACAAGATAAAAGACGATAAGAGGGATCCGTTTGTTCATACGGACAAAAGTGTAGCATTTATGATTTCATTTGAAGATTTTGAGAACGTAGACATTCGTGTCGGGCGCGTGCAGAGCGTGGAGCCATTCCCTGAGGGGAGGTACTCGTCGCATGTGCTAAAGATTGATTTTGGAGAGGAGTTTGGAGTGAAAAAGTCTTTAGCTAAGTTAGCGCCGCTGTACGAGGGCCCTGAGCTCGTTGGACGACAGGTGGTGTGCGTGGTCAACTTTCCACCGAAACAGATTGGCCCGCACAAATCAGAGGTCCTTACACTTGGTATGCCAGACGCGGACGGGAACGCGGTGTTGCTCCATACCGAGCGCGAGGTTCCATTGGGAGGAAAGTTGTTTTAGACTGTGGATCTATGTCTGAGCATATTAAAGTTGGCGCAGGTGTTGTCATCATCAAGAATGGAAAAACGCTGCTAGCAAAGCGGGCGGGGTCTCATGCGGAAGGATGTTATGGATCGCTTGGGGGTCACGTGGAATTTGGTGAGACGCCGGTGGAAACCGTCATACGAGAGGCACGTGAAGAGCTGGGGATTGAGATTGGGAATGTGCAGTTTGTCACCTGTACCAATATGATGAAGTACGGCAAGCATTACGTGGATATCTCATTTACCGCAGAGATTCTTGAGGGGGAACCTACGATTTGTGAGCCTGACAAAATCGCCCATGTGGGATGGTATGATCTCGACGATCTCCCTGAACCACTCTTTGAGCCGGTGCGAATTGTTCTGGAGGCAATGAAGAATAAACAAACCTATTTCGAAATTTGTGAAGAAAACAAATTATAAACATTTCTTTTTTGACTTTGATGGGGTGATCGTGGATTCCTTTGAGACGTGTTTTCGTCTTTGTAATGAGTTCGCGGAGGAGCCGGTGACTCGAGAGGAGTATCGACGGATGCACGACGGGAATATCTATGAGCTGAAGACGGATGATGAGATGATCGCTGAATCTGTGACAACGCCGCCAAGTGAGGAACACTTTTATTTCAAGAAGTTTATTCCTCTTATGCGTGAGCTGGATCCGTTTGTGGGTGTGCCCGATGTCTTGCGCGACAAAGCCGAACGCGGATCTTTACACGTGGTTACCTCGTCGCTTACATCTATTGTTGATGAGTTTGCAAAGCGGCATGACATTCGTGGGACCATGGAGGGGATCTATGGGGCGGATGTACATCCGAGTAAGGTGAAGAAAATGCACATGATCTTTGACAAGTACAAAACCAATCCATCGGAATGTCTGTTTGTCACGGATACACTTGGTGACCTACGTGAGGCTCAGAAAGCTGGAGTCGATGCTGTGGCTGTTGACTGGGGATTCCACAGGGTTGAAACGTTGAAAAAGGGAAGCCCACTGAGTATTGTCGATGTCCCAAAAGATCTTCTAGACTTCTCCTAACAGCAACACCCTCATGGCTTGATCCTGAGGGTGTTTTGTATTAGTTTGCGCGCGGGAGGTGACGTGGCAAACAACCTGCTGATCACTGGTGAACCGGGCTGTGGCAAGACGACCCTGCTCCTAAAAGCAATCGCGCCCTACCTGGAACTGGAGGTTGCAGGAGGGGTGTACACCGAAGAGATGACGCTTGGCCGAGAGCGCGTCGGATTCAAGCTCAGGGTCATTGGTGGGAAGATGACCACCTTGGCTCACAACCTCATGTACTCGTTCTCACACCAGCTGGGACAGTACTACGTAAGTTCTCAGGCTGTCAGTTTCGTCGCTGTGCCCGCCATACTCTTGGCTCTTCAGAAGAAGAAGGTCCAGCTCGTTGTCATCGATGAGGTGGCGCGGATGCAGCTGATGTCGGATTCGTTCCTGCCGGCTGTTGACGAGGCGTTGTACAGTGCCAAGCCCGTCATCGCGACCGTACACGCACGTGCGCATGAGCTGACGGACGACATCAAGCTCCGCGACGATGTGAAACTCGTCATCGTGACTCCTGAGACTCGGGAGGAGTGCCTAGCCGAAGTTCGCGACTGGCTGGGGCATCACGTTCCGCTTTAGTGCCCCACGGGCGCTCTACTCCGACACGTCGGAGTTTTTTCTTTGTGATATTCTATGAGTACTAAAGAATCAGCATTGTAATGTCTGTAGGAGGCTATGTCTGAACCCCGTAGAGGAATACATAGAAGGATTCCTGAGTTGGCAGAGATTCATTTACGCGAACAGCAAGAGGATCAAGAGGATGGTCAGCTTGAATTTGCTGGGCATGGTGGTGACCATGTGGTGTTTAAGATAAAGCAGCGAGAAGGGCGAGAGGGGCAGTATCGCTCACTTGTGGCAAAGGCAAGTATGCAGTACATCCGTCGGGGTGTTGAGCTTTGGGCGGCTTCTCAGAGGAAGATTGATCCAGGTGAACAAATTGCTGGTGAGCTAGAAACAAGAGAGGCTTTTGTCGAGAGAAAAAAAGAAGAGGGATTGGAGTACATGAAGGAGGACCTTGCGCAGGAACGAGCGTTTTATGCCGATGTAAAAAAACATTTTGCAAGGGAACAGATGTTGTATAGTCGTGGGGCTGTGAGGACAGTCCCTGTATCGCCAACGGTTGTACGAGAGATTCTTGCGGAGCTGAGATATGAAATCGCTCCCCCCACTGAGAACTTACAAGTGGAGACAATCGTGCGCTATCAGCAAATCTTACCTGAAGAGGTGGAGCTTGGTCGCGAGGGTGTTGCGAGTATGGGGATGCGTTATTTAGAGAGATTGAATATTCCGTACGATGATTATGTTCGTTTAAATAATCAAACACTCATGGGGAAAGAAGGACTTGATAAAGATCTTTTTTACAAGTCAGTCCATGGGCAGACGAGGGAGTTGCTTAAGGAGGCGGAGCAGGATAGTGAACTGAAGGAAGTACTGAGAGATTTTGTGGGCCGCACGATTGATTTCACAAACTCAACGGGGCAGATGTTGGATTTAGCTGGACCGGGGAATGTGCGTGTTTATAAAACTAAAGAAGGTAAGTGGGATTACTTGTTGGTAGATGTTTTTGCTGGAGGGGAGTGGAGTCTTGCGGCTGAAGCAGCCAGAGATCTGGTGCATTTAAAGGTATCATTGCCACGAGAAGTCGTGACAGACATGACGAATGGTCTTAACTATGCACGCGCTGTTAACGGGATGGCGAAGGCGCTTGGCGTGGAGAAGCGTATCGATTTGTTTGATGGCAAAGATATGTTTGAGTCGACGGTGCGTTTATTTTCCCAGGCTGCTCTCACAAGAGTGAGATCGGTCTTTCATTGGCCAGACCGAAAGGAATTTCCAGAAACGGATGAGCCAGCTGCTCAGGAAAAAGTGTATGACCCAACGTTAAAGAAGGTTCGACATGAGGAAGGTCAAACAAAGAAAGATGAGCCTGAGGGGGGTGTATGATACTTCGTCGTGTCGACAAAAAAGGATTATTGCTGTGGGTGCTTGTCGCTGGGGTGCTGACACTCACGGCGTACAACACCATGCCGTTAGATCTGATCGAGAGTCTGTTTGTTGCCGCAAGCATGTCAGCGTTTATCGTGATGCTGATCGATAAAAGCCAGGCTATTCACGGGGGTCGACGTCTTTCAGAGAGGTCACTTTTTCTGATCGCGCTCTTGGGAGGATCGCCAGGGGTTGTGACAGGCGTCTACCTTCTTCGGCACAAAAGTCGTAAACTATCTTTCAAGTTAATTCTTTTCTCGCTCGTGTTCCTGCAGGTGGCATTGATTTACCTGTTTTATACGGACTGGGCGATTGTAACGTAGACTATGAAAAAGACTTTATCTGCAGGTGTTATAGCCCTGATCGTTCTTGGAGGCCTCCTGCTTCTTTTAGGAGGATGGGTTATGGGCACGTACAACAACTTCATTACGCTCCGCACCAGCACGGAGACTGGATGGGCGCAGGTTGAGACGCAGTACCAGCGTCGAGCCGACTTAGTGCCGCAGTTGGTGGCGACGGTTGAGGGAGCAGCTGACTTTGAGCAGTCAGTACTTACAGAGGTGACCGAGGCGCGTACAAACTGGCAGAATGCGGCAAATGATCCAGGGGCATCGTTGGATGATCAGATGGCAGCAAGTTCAGCGTTCGACTCTGCGTTTTCACGTTTGCTCGTAACGGTTGAGGCCTATCCAACGCTTACAGCAACGGAGGCGTTCATTACGCTTCAGTCACAGCTGGAGGGAACAGAAAATCGAATTGCGGTAGCGCGTCAGGACTACAACAACCTTGTGCGCGTTTACAACACAGCGATTGAGTTAGTACCAGCGTCGATTGTGGCCAGTGTATTCAACTTTGATGAGTTCCCGTTCTTTGAATCAGCTGAAGGGGCCGAGGATGCACCAGAGGTTGAGTTCGAGTTCGGCGAATAACTATGAAACGTTTTCTTGCAGCACTGCTCTTGTTGATCCCGCTCAGTGCGGCTGCACTTGAGGTGCCCGCTGCTCCAGCCAATGCTATCCTCGACCAGGCTGAGATGTTTTCGGAAGTGTTTGAAGAGGATTTAGCACAGACACTTCTGACACTTGAGGAAGAGACAACTGCGGAAATTGGCGTGCTGACTATTGAGAGTCTTCAAGGGCAAGATATTGAGAGTTATGCCTTAGAGGTATTTCGTACATGGGGTATTGGTCAGCAGGTATCCAATAACGGACTTCTATTGCTGATTGCTTTGGAAGATAGAGAGATGCGTATCGAGGTTGGCTATGGGCTTGAGGGACGTGTGACTGATGCAGATGCCAGTGCAATCATACGACATGTCCTTACACCAAATTTTAAGGTGGAAGCCTATGAGGATGGTGTTCTTGCAGCTATCTCCGTGATCGCCGATGAGATTCGTGCTGAAGCTGATGAATATGGATTTGCTGAACAGTCAGCAGAGCTGTACACATCGAACCCAATTATTGCTAGCGAGACAGATCGTGCGGTGAGTGTAGCGATTGTCATATTCTTCACAGCATTTTTTCAGTTCATGGCCTATGCGGCTATGAAGAAAAAGACGCGTAAGAAATATCAACGACTTCCTTTGGTACTCGGGGTTGCCTTGTTGGTGCTCTTGTTTATGGAGGGTATCGGGATCATTGTCTGGGTGTTCAATGGGGTCATGGCACTCGCTGTTCATTGGGGTCTTCGGAAGATCGATTACGATAAGATGTCCAAAGGGAAGGGAGGTGGAGACGGGAATAATTGGTTCGGCGGAGGATTTAGCGGAGGTGGATCCAGTGGAGGATTTTCAGGAGGAGGATTCTCAGGTGGCTCCTCTGGCGGAGGTGGATCCAGTGGAAGCTGGTAGCGAAGACAAGACCCACGATGTATTCGTGGGTCTTTTGATAAACAAAAATCCCTAGCCGTGGGCTAGGGCAGGGCGATCTGGCCGACGATGCCGTCGGAGACCGCGTGGATCGTACGTGGACATTCGCGTAGCGCGGCGACCAGGAACTGGTGAACCTCGTCGGGGACGGCGATGATGCCGTTGCCAGTGAGGATTCGTACCTGTTCGTCGACCTTGTGCTTGCGCACCTGGTCATGCGTGGTGTTGCAGAGCATGACGGCCCTGGTGACCTGTAGCAGCGCGCCTGATTGGGCGGCGGCTCCAAGTTGCATGCGACCGAAGTCGATGTGGGGGTCTTGCTCCCAAACCAGAACTGGCGTCTCACTCAAGCGAGCCTTGAGCTGCTCGAGTTCTGGGTTGTCTGGATCAAACTCGATCTTCATCAGCAGCAACGCGTCCTGAGGACTGAGCAGCTGTGCCCGACCGCAGATATCGAAGGACTTGGAGACGATGGGGGTCGTCACCAACACGGAAGTGCAGCCTTCTGCTGCGGTGTTGGGTGGAGGCTTCGTGGACGCCTCGCATCGAACGAAGTTCGGCGAGGGTCGGATCTGCAGCAAGTGCCACATCATGGGCGCTTTCGGATCCACAACGAGCTCCAGCTGCACGCCGAAGGTGATACCTGCGGAGTGCACGCGCGCGAACAGCTCCGTGGCGAGTTCACGAAGTGGCAGCGTGAGGCAGCTCCCTTCCAAGGGGACGCCTACTCTCGTCGGAACGATCGGCCGCATGTCGTCCATCGGATCAAACAGTTCGTATCGACCTTCATGATCCCACGTGGCGCTGGTGAAGTTCCTTCTTCCGTCGAGTTTCGGAGCCTCACGACCGGTGGCCATGCGGACAACGACTCTCTCAAGCAGGTGCGAGTAGGCGATGTCGACGACGATGCCGATGCCTTCCCGGTAGCGCTGGAGAACCACGGGGGCGCTCCAGTGCGTGATCTCGCGCACACTGTCGTAGAGCATGCAGGGCCCGGCGCGTCTGGAGACGTGCTTGCCTGCCTGGCCACTGAGCCAGTCTTCCTCGAGGGTGGAGCTTCGGACCTTGGTATCGCCACCGTCGGCGATCCATTGAGTGACCTGGTCGTCCGACCAGTGTTTCTGCTGGCTCACGCTCAGGGCGAGCCACTCCGGGACGGAGAGGTTGGTGGAGTCACGGGCGATGATCTCACACACCTTCAGACTCAGGGCCTTCCCGCCACCATCGAGCAGGGTATTCAGGGCAACATCGAACGAAAGGTCGCTGATGGCCGTTGTGAGTTGTTTTAGGGTCGTGATGGCGGGCCCGTAGGTCCAACCACTTGTGTCAAAGGGCGTGTTCATGGTTCCCCCCTTCCGCATATCAGAGCAGCTGGCTTTTGACCTGTCAATGGTTGTCCACTTGCGAGGGGAGCGCGCATCACCTAAACTAGCGCCGAATTTATTGGGCAAATAATGCTCAAGTAAAACATGTATGCAAACCTGGAAATTAAAGAAGAAAGTACAGAAAAAGACCCCAAAACCTTGGGGCGTACGTGTGGCAGCAGTGGTTCTGCTTGTCGCGACAGCCATGGCGGCTGTCTATGATTTTCCGGCCATCTGGAACAGTGGGGCCGGTTTTGTTGAGGCAAAGACCGGTTGGGCCGCTCCAACCATGGTTGATGAGCCATTCCGACTCGGTCTGGATCTTCAGGGTGGAACGCACCTGATTTACGAGGCCGACATGAGTCAGATTCCAGAAGAGGATCGACTTGAGGCCCTTGAGGGTGTCCGAGACGTGATTGAGCGTCGCGTAAACGCCTTTGGTGTTTCCGAGCCTGTTGTTCAGACAACGACTACGGGCGGGACCTATCGAGTGATCATCGAGCTCGCGGGCGTTCTGGACGTCAGCGAGGCCATCTCTCTGATTGGAGAGACGCCTGTGCTCGAATTTAAAGAATCTGGTGAGGAGCTGAGCGGAGAGCCAACCGAGGAGCAGCTTGCCGAGCTCGAGGCTGTTAATGAGACAGAGCGTGCGGCAGCAGACGCTGTGCTCGCGCGTGCACTCGCCGGAGAGTCATTTGATGACTTGGTTGCCGAGATCAGCATTGAGTCTGGTATTGAGGAGAGCAAGGGAATCCTAGAGAACATCAGTGGAAACTCTGCACGTTCTGAGTTTTTCATTGTGATCAACGAGAAGGGTCTGTACCCAGGTCAGATCTACAGCAGCACTCTTGAGACCAGTGAAGGGATTAATATTTTCAAGTACCTCAGTGAAGGTGAGCGTGCTCAGATGGAGCTCTCACACATTTTGATTTGTTATGAGGGAGCCTACGGCTGTCAGAGCGACCTTCCTGAGATTGATGCGTCCATTCAGATCAATAACGTCCTTGAGCAGGCCACGGCAGAGAACTTTGCCGACCTAGCCAAGGAGTACTCCACAGGCCCTTCTGGTCCAGATGGTGGCTACCTCGGCTGGGGCGACCCAGAACAGTACGTCACAGCGTTCGCGCTCGCGTCTGCTGGACTCGAGGTGGGGGAGATCTCCAGTGTTGTTCAGACCGAGTTTGGATATCACCTCATTTACAAGCACGATCAGAAGACAGAGCCTGCCTATACCGTGCAGCGCATCTTGATGGAGGTGACGGATATCTATGACATTGCCCCAGAGCTTCTAGACCCATGGGTGAATACAGAGCTTTCTGGAAAGCATCTTGAGCGCGCCGTTGTTGAGTTCGACATGAACACCAACGCGCCGTACGTGTCACTGACATTTAATGCTGAAGGTGGTGACTTGTTTGCCGCACTCACGGAGGAGCATATCGGTGAGCCGATTGCGATCTTCTTGGATGGTGAGCCAATTTCCACGCCAGTTGTTCAGCAGGCTATCTACGGTGGCCGCGCTGTCATTACAGGCGACTTCAGCGTGGAAGAGTCTAAGCTGCTTGCGCAGCGCCTAAACGCGGGTGCCTTGCCGGTGCCTGTCGAACTTCTTTCTCAGCAGACCGTTGGGCCAACGCTTGGTGCTGTCTCTCTTGAGAAGTCCATTAATGCAGCCCTCTTTGGCTTCTTGATTGTGGCGCTCTATATGATTGCTGCCTACCGGCTCCCAGGATTGGTTGCCGTGGTGGCATTGCTCTTGTTCGCCTTTATGAACTTGGCTGCCTACCGTCTCTTTGGTGTAACGATTACCCTCGCAGGTATCGCTGGATTCGTTCTCTCGCTGGGAATCGCGGTGGATGCGAACGTGCTTATTATCGAACGTTTGAAAGAAGAGTTTGCCTCAGGCCGCGACTACAGAAGTGCTGTTGACGAGGCGTTCGCGCGCGCTTGGACGGCTATCCGAGATGGAAATATCACGACCTTGATTGCTGCTGGTGTGCTGTACTGGTTCTCCTCCAGCTTTATTCGTGGATTCGCCCTCACGCTTTCCATTGGTGTCATCCTCTCGATGTTCACCGCGATTACTGTAACGCGCGTGTATCTTAAGAGTGTTCTGCAGTGGAAGAAGATTCGTAACATGTCCCTGTTTGGGGTCAAGCGATAATATGAAGATGCATATTGTTGAAAAGAGAAAAAACTGGTTCACCCTCTCGGGGGTGCTCGTGATTGGAAGTATTCTTGCTATCGCGATTCTCGGATTGAACTTCGGGATCGATTTCACAGGTGGAAGCTTGTTGGAAGTTGAGACGGTAGAAGTTGTTGACGCCGAGCAGGTACGTAGTCAGATGGAGGGACTTGGCTATACCGGCCTGTCCATCCAGTCTAGTGGTGACCACGCGCTTATTATCCGATCGAAGGATCTCACAGAAGAAGAGCATCAGGAGCTTCTCGGAAACCTGGCAACGGTTGCAGGTGAGCTGGAAGAGATGCGGTTTGATTCCATTGGTCCTGTTATCGGAAATGAGTTGCGTCGTACGGCCTCGATCGGTGTGCTCGTCACACTCTTGTTGATCGGACTGTATGTGGCGTGGGCGTTCCGCAAGGTTTCAGAACCTGTTGCCTCGTGGAAGTATGGACTGCTCACCATCCTTACCGCGTTTCATGACGTGATTATCACCGTGGGAGCGTTTGCTCTGCTGGGGCATTTCTACGGATGGGAGATTGGTACAGCCTTCGTTGCTGCCGCACTCACCATTCTTGGTTACTCGATTAACGATACGGTGGTGGTACTCGACCGAACGCGTGAGAACCTCATGCGTCGCGCTGCCGACACATTCGAGGACACCGTTGAGCTCTCCATCAAACAGACATTTATGCGCTCACTGAACACCTCGGTGACGACCCTCTTGGCTCTTGCGGCCATCTTCCTCCTTGGTGGGGATAGCACAAGACCATTCGCGCTCGCGCTCATTATCGGAATCGCGGTGGGAACGTACTCATCGCTCTTCCTAGCCAGTCCTGCGCTGGTACAGTGGGAGCTGTCAAAAAAGTAAGATAAGAAAACTGGGGCTCTCCCCAGTTTTTTGATACAATAAGGCCAATGTTACCCATGCTTGCCATCCCAATTGTGAATGAAGTCGCAACGGCCGGAGGTAGCGGTTGGTCTGCGTATTTTAGCCAACGGATTGATGTCATCCTTTGGGATGTTTTTGTTTGGACCGCATGGATTCCTATCGTGGTCACGTTGTTCTGGGGATTCATTGCGATGTGGAAAAACTCCAGGCAGGGAAAGTATGTGGGTCGGCTAAAGTATGTACTCTTGGCGATTGATGTTCCAGCCATGACAGAGCAGACACCAAAGGCGCTGGAGAACTTGTTTGCGACACTCTATGGCGCCAAGTCGTCTATCACCTGGAAGGAAGAATGGATCTACGGAAAACTCCACCCAACGTTTTCCTTTGAGATTATCTCGACGGAAGGCTACATCCAGTTTTTGATTCGCACACAGACGCGTTTCCGTGATGTGATCGAGGCGGGTATCTATGCGCACTATCCTGACGCGGAGATCTTTGAGGTGGAAGATTATGTCACAAACTTCCCAAGTGAGTTTCCGGATGAAGAGTACGAGATGTGGGGAGGTGAGATTACGCTCGACAGGCACTACATGTACCCCATTCGGACGTATGTCGATTTTGAGGACCGGCTGACGGGAGAGATTAAGGATCCACTGGGCTACATGCTTGAGCAGATGGCCAAGATGAAACCCGGAGAGCATTTTTGGTTCCAGATGCTTGTACAGCCGTCCACAAACAGTTGGGCAGAGCACGGTGTGAAGCACGTACGAAAAATTTACGGCGATGAGGACAAGCCAAAGAAGAGCGCATTCCTTTCGGCGCTTGAGAGCCTTATGTCCTGGCCAAGTGGTCTTCTGAATGAGGCGCTGGGTATCGACCTGAATCCATTGTTGTTTGGCGTTCCTGGAGAGACCGAGGATGACCCGTGGAAGGCGTTTAAGATGACGCTTCCACAGAAGGACGAGGCGGAGGCTGTCTTGCGCAAGACCACCAAGGTGGGACATGGGGTAAAGATTCGCATCTTGTATTCCGCGAAGAAGAACGCTTTTGTGAAGGTGGAGCGTACGGCGATCATCAAAGGAATGTTGAACCAGTACGCTCACCTGAATTTAAACCGATTTTCTTTTTACATCCCGACGGTTCCTAAAGATGACTACTGGTGGATGCGTTTGGCGTATACAGCACGTCAGGGGAAGCTTATACGTGCCTACAAGGGTCGAAGTTTTGGTGTCGGTGCCAACCCGATCTTTTTGAATGCTGAGGAGCTTGCCACGCTCTGGCACTTCCCAACGATTACGGTAAAAGCACCGCTTGTGCGCAAGTCCGAGTCCAAGCGCGGCGAACCACCTGTGGGGCTGCCTATTACGCACATGGAGAACATTTTGCCTGGGTATGATCAGCAGCCGGCTCCTGCTGAGGATATTCCAGGACTGCCTGTTGGGGCAGGTGAGCCGACAAAGAAAGGAGCGCCACCGATTGGGCTGCCAACCGATGTTTCTGATGAGCCACTTCCTGGCACGCTTCCACGGCCGGTAGCGCCTACACAGTTAGATGCTCGCAGGATCGAGTCGCCACCAGCACAAGCACCTGCGCCAGATGCACTTGAACAGGTAACACCAGCACCTCGGGTGATCGACCCTGAGAATTTTGCGGCTATGCGCGCGCAGCACGAAGAGGCAGAGCATGAGGCACTTGATGCACCTTTGAGTGTACCTTCGCCGACGGATGCGCCTGCTAGTGCCCAAGAAGTGTCCGAAGAGACAGATGATTACGTACCACCCAATCTGCCCGTATGAGCATGAATCACGACCATGAGAACGAAGTGATCTATTTCGGAAAGACCAATTTCCGAAATGCGATGACGAAGTTCGGCATCAAGACGGACGACCGTCGACGACATATGTACGTCATTGGAAAGACGGGTATGGGAAAGTCGACCTTGATGGAGAACCTGATGCTATCCGACATTTATGCCGGGCATGGTTGTTGCTACATCGATCCTCACGGAGATGCCGCTGAGAAACTTGTCGACTTTATCCCGTCATGGCGTCTCAACGACGTGGTGTATTTCAATCCGGCCGACCTTGATTACCCGGTTGGGTTTAATATTCTTGAGGCGGTTTCAGAGCGGCATAAACACTTGGTTGCCTCAGGAATGATGGGAGTATTTGCCAAGATTTGGGAGGGAATGTGGTCCTCTCGAATGGAATACATCTTGAACAACACCATTTTGGCATTGCTTGATAACCAGGGGCAGACGCTCTTGGGCATTAACCGCATGATGTCTGACGCCGAGTATCGAAAGCGGATGGTGGGGAATATTAAAGATCCAGTGGTGAAACAATTCTGGGTGAAGGAATTTGCGAGTTGGACAGAGAAGTATGCCACAGAGGCGACGGCGGCGATTCAGAACAAAATCGGTCAGTTTCTCTCTGCGAGCGTGATCCGAAATATTGTTTCGCAGGTGAAGTCCACGATCAACGTTCGTGAGATCATGGACTCGAACAAGATTTTCATTATCAACCTGTCCAAGGGGCGTGTGGGAGAAGATAACTCCCGTCTCTTGGGTGGTTTGCTTGTGACAAAGATTCAGCTCTCCGCCATGGAGCGCGTGGACACACCAGAGCACTTGCGTGACGACTTTTACTTGTACGTTGATGAGTTCCAAAACTTTGCCGTTGATTCGTTTGCGTCGATTTTGTCCGAGGCACGTAAGTATCGCTTGTGTCTGACCATGGCCCACCAGTACATCGCCCAGCTTTCAGAGGCGGTGCGTGATGCGGTGTTTGGTAACGTTGGAACCATGGTGACCTTTCGTGTGGGTTCACCTGATGCGATGTTTATGGAGCAGGAGTTCATGCCTCGCTTCACCCCTGAGGACATCATCAACCTGCCGAAATATAATGTGTACCTGAAGCTCCTCATCGACGGTGTGACCTCCATGCCGTTTTCTGCGGTGACACTTCCACCAATTGCAGAGAAGACTCATAGTTTCGATAAAGTGACGAAGATTTCTCGTGAGCGTTATGCGGCACCTCGGGAACAGATCGAGGAGAAGATCTTGATCTGGAGTGGCATGGCCGATCATGATGTCGAAGATTTGTACAAAGAAGCAGAGAAGAAAAAGAAGGCGGCCAGTGGTGGCGGTGGTAAAGGAGGAAAGCCACGTCATGAGTACAACTGTACGCGGTGTGACACCGACATTGTGTTGCCCGTTGAACTAGATCGAAGTCGTCCGATTTATTGTGACGATTGTATTACGATTGTTCGTGAGGAGAAAAAGAAGGGTGGGAAGCGTCCACCAAGACCCAAGGCAGGTGACAAGCCTAAGACGGCTGATAAGCCTGCTCGTGATGACAGGAAGAAGGATGACCGGAAGAAGGCTGGGGCTCCTGAGAAGAAAGAGCCACGGCCAGAGCCACCAAAACCAGCAGAGACAGAGGTTGTTGAGAAGCCTGTTGAGGAGGCCGCTGTTGGGCTAGAGGCGTTGAGGAAGGATACGAAGGGATCGTCGAAAGAAGAATTAAAGAATGAGTCGAAGGAAGAATCGGAGGATAAGACTGCTGCTGTAGAGCATGAAAAAACGACCGACGAGACAGTGGCTAGCACTGAATCCAAGCAAGTGGACGTCGATAGAGGTGGAGCGGGTCGGTCGCAAGCTGAGGCAACGAGTGCAGCGACGAAAGATGTCGAAGCTGGCAAAAAGAAACAAGAGGCTAAGGCTGCTGACGAATCAAACGCTAACGTTGCGTCTGAGGACGCACGGACTGCTGGAGCAGATGAGACTCGATCGGAGGCAAAGGCACAAGGGGCTTCAAAAGAAGAAGTTGTTCCAAAGAAAGCGGCAGAGCCTGTCGCTCAAACGGAACCAACTGCTGCGGCAGAGCCAAAGAAAGAACCTCAAGTTAGAGCTGAAGCTGTTGCTGTTGAGCCAGTGAAGGGGCAGGAGCCTTCCAAGGAAACCGCACCGAGAGAAGAAGCACCAGTGGAATCTGCTGCGTCAAAGAATGGTCGAACAGATGAGCGAGGTGATCGATCGCGTGGAGAACGAACATCGTCTAGGAGTGACGATAAGAAGCGAGAGACTCGCCGCGAAAAGCGGGTAGAGACCAGGAAAGAGGTTGAGGTTGTTCGAGAGGTTGAGAGTGAGAAGAAGGCTGATGAGGATCGGGCACCACGACAAGAGATAGAGCGTGCGCCATCAGAAAAGGTGGATGCACCAAAGGCAGAAGCTTCACATGTTGCCCACGACAGCGGTGACTACACCTGTTCAGATTGCACAAAGAACTTCACAGCCGATGTGAAGCTTGATCGAAGCCGTCCGATGTATTGTGAGGATTGTCTTGAGAAGATTCGTGCGGAGCGTCGTAAAGATCAGGGGAAGGAAAAGGGGACATCTACTCCTCGTAAGCCAAGAGAATCGAACGCTACAAGGGGGCAGGGGCGTTCATCTGATGCGCCGAAGAAGAAACGAAAGCGACGTCGAAAGAAAAAGCCTAGTGCTGGTGGCGAGTCCAGGCCCTCGACAGGAGAGGGGGAGCGTAAGCCGAAGGAGCGCGTCGAGGCTGCACCAAAGAAAGAACAGCCGGCACCTGCGCAAGAGAAACCAAAGCCAGAAACCACAGCTCCTTCAGTTCAATCAGGTACCCTTAAGTCAGGTCAGGCCATTCGATTCGACTAGGTATGGATTTGCTTCAGGCGTTTACTCTTGGTCTCGTACAAGGGGTGACAGAATTTCTTCCCATTTCAAGTTCAGGATTTCTTATTTTGATTCCTGAGCTTTTTGGTTGGGAGATTCAGGATGTAGCATTCGATGCGGTGATTCATCTTGCAACGCTCATGGCGGTGGTGGTGGCCCTTTGGCCAGAGGTGAAGTTGTTGGGCGAGAAGAAGCACGGGCGCTCTCTGAGTACGTGGCTTGTGCTCGCGACAATTCCTGTTCTCATCATCGGTGGCATCTTTGAGCTGATCGATTTTGATCCTCGGTCGGCGGAAGTGGTCGCCTGGTCGTTTATTGTTTGGGGAGTTGTGTTGTATCTGGTCGATCGTCGAGCGGTAAAAACTAAAGATCAGGTAAAGGACGTGGGGCTTAAGAGGGCTATGAGCATTGGTCTGGCCCAAGCGATCGCGCTTATTCCCGGAACGTCTCGATCAGGTATCACGATTACCGCCGGGCTTCACATGGGGCTCTCACGGGAGACGGCAACGAAATTCTCGTTCCTGCTCGGCATCCCGACGATCGCCATCGTTGGTTTGGTGAAGCTGAAGGATGTTGTGACGGGAGCCGTGGCGATTGAGGTGCTCCCACTCCTTGTTGGGTTTGTCACAGCTGGCATCACCGCGTTCCTCACGATTAAGACCCTTCTAGCGTTCCTGAAGACTCACAGTTACGCCGAGTTGGCTGTTTTACGTGTGGTCCTGGGCGTCCTGATTCTTGTGTTGTAAGCTGATGGCCTATGAGCTTTGAACTTCGAGATCCAATTCATAAACGCATCGCTTTTAGCGAGTTTGAGCGGGGGATTATTGACCACCCGTTTTTTCAACGGCTGCGGTTTATCTCACAACTAGGCTTCCTGCAGTCGTATGTGTACCCAGGGGCCGTGCATGACCGGTTCTCTCACGCCATTGGCGCTATGCATGTGGCTGGTCGTTTGTTTGGTCGTGTCATGAGTAGTTCATCTATTTTCAAAGAAAAGCTCTCAGGAGACGATATTGAGGCCCTTAGAATGCGCGTTAGGCTTGCTGGTTTGCTCCACGACATTGGTCATGGGCCATTCTCCCATGCTTCTGAGATTGTATTTCCGCAGCTGGAAGACCTGCCGCTTGATTGGGGGTGGTGGCGAGAGAAAGAGTCGCGACAGGCTGTGCACGAGGATTACAGCGTACTGCTCATCCAGACGATGGCTGATGAAGGAGCGCTTGATCGAAACTTGGCACAGGACATCGCTTCGCTTGTCCATGGATCCATTAAGCCGTCTGCGTGGTTCTACAAACGAATCGAGAAGATCCCAAGCTTGCAGCGTGTGCTCAAGGGGCTGATCTCGGGTGAGGTCGATGCAGACCGTATGGACTATTTGCTGCGCGATAGTTACTTCTGCGGCGTCGCTTACGGGCAGTATGATATCGACTGGTTGATTTCCTCTATGGGGGTGGCGCAGCGAGACGATGAGCTTGTGTTCACGATCTCGGAGAATGGAGTGCGTGCATTTGAGGATTTGCTCCTAGCGCGCTATCACATGGTGGACCAGGTGTACTTCCACAAAACAAAGGCAGGATTCACGCACTATCTTGAACAAGCGATCGAGACTGGAGAGATTGATTTGCAGATTCCGACGGATCCCTATGCGTATGTTGCACTTCGCGATGGGGTCGTGATTGAAAAATTGTTTGATGCCGCGCAGGACGAGAAGAACTACTGGTCGCATCATTTGATGAACCGGCTTCCTGCTAAGCGTGTGATGCGCTTGCATGATCGCAACCCGCAGGACATGAAGGATCTTGAGGACTTGAAAAAGCGTTGTGAGCTCATGGGAGCACGTTGGTTTACGCATTCCGTTGCGCGTGAGTTGACGCATTTGGGAGAGGAGGGCCGAGCGCAGCCGATCTTTGTGAAAAAGCAGATGCTCATGGGTAAGGGACTTGTGCCGATCTTCGACTACTCAGATTTGTTGCAAAAATATAACGAGAAACTTCAGTTTACAGATTTCTTTATTCTCCGTGAGGATGTGAGCTTGCTTCCCGAACTCTTTGATGGTTGTCAAAAATAAAACCGCCCTTGCGTGTCGAGCTGAGCTCGATAGGGCGGGAGTTGAGAGTCAGGCGGCGCGGCTGACGGTGAGTTCCGTCACGGCGTCGCTGACGCAGGACCAGGGTTCGGTCTTGTGGCGGGCGAGGTAGAAGCCGACCGGACCGTGGTAGTCCAAGGGCTTCTGCAGGTCTCGCGTGCCCTTGATCCTGTCGCACAGACCGATCAAGAGGGGGCGGTCCATCTGCAGGGCGCTCATGCAGGTCATGAGGCGCCAGACCTCGCCGGTGCGCTCGGGACGCTCGGTGACGAGCGACAGGGTCTTGCGCTCCTCGGCCGTGGCCACCCTGGCGGGCTGGACGTCGTGGCAGAAGATCATCCGGATGTCGTATCCGCACCCGATCAGGAAGCGCAGTCCGCTCTCGACGGTGCGGTGCCAGTGGATGCGCAGCTTCCGATCTCCCGGCATGTGCTCTGCCAGGAACGCCATGAGGCGCTTCTCTTCGGCGGCGTTGTCCTCGATGACCAGAACGTGAAATTCTCTCATCAACATCCTCGTACTCCTTGGCTTGAGGATGGCCAAAAAATAAGCTATATTCGCCTCTATGTCAAAACCAAAAGTACTTGTAGGACTCTCAGGAGGCGTGGATTCTAGTGTTTCCGCGGCGCTTTTGGTTGAGCAGGGATATGAGGTGGTGGGAGCATTTATGAAGAATTGGAGCGGCTCTGTGTGTGCCCCTAGGTCCACCAATGAAGCTGATGTGGGGGAGGAGTTTGAGGAGTGTGGATGGAAGGAGGAGCGTCGAGATGCGGCGCGTGTGGCAGCAAAGCTAGGGATTCCGTTTGTCACATTTGATTTTGAGGCAGACTACCGAGAGAAGGTTGTCGAAAACTTGTTTGAAGAGTCTCGTATGGGTCGCACTCCGAATCCTGATGTGCTGTGCAATAAGTTCATCAAGTTCGATAAGTTCATGCGCGAGGCAGATCGCCTCGGCTGCGAGTTTGTTGCCACAGGGCATTACGCCCGAGTTGAAGACGGTAAGTTGCTGGCCGGCCACGACAAGAACAAAGATCAGACCTACTTTCTCTGGGCCATGCCGCCGGAAGTGCTCTCTCGTGTCATCTTTCCGATCGGAGACATGGAGAAGCCTCAGGTGCGGGAGAAGGCTCGTGAGCTTGGACTGGATGTGGCGGAGAAGAAGGACTCAACGGGGATCTGTTTTGTTGGGGAGGTGAACATGAAAGAGTTTTTGCAGCAGCGCTTACCGAAGGATCCTGGAAATGTCGTCACGGTCGATGGGGAAGTGATCGGCAGCCATGAGGGGGTGGCGTTTTACACAATCGGTCAGCGTCATGGATTGAATATCGGAGGTGGAGAGCCTTGGTATGTGGTGGAGAAACGGCCAGAGACAAAGGAAGTGGTCGTGGCGAGTAACTTTCATCCTGCGCTGTTCCGATCAAGTCTCACCGCGCGACAGTTGAACTGGTTTAGTGAACCCAAGACCTTGCCTCATGCATGTCGTGCACGGATTCGCTATCGACAAGCACTGCAGGACTGCACGATTGAGTCGATTGAGGGTGATGTCGTTACAGTGAGTTTTACCGAGCCACAACGTGCCGTGACACCTGGTCAGTCGATTGTGTTCTACGACGACGAAGAGGTGCTCGGTGGTGGGATCATCGATTAAGATCCGTTATACTTAAGTCCTATGCCTACATCACCAGAATTACGGCGAGAGCCACAGCCTCAGCCGATCGATGAATCAATGGAAAAGGAGATCACAAGCGATATTGCTGGTCCGCCTATTTATGATCAACAAAAGCAGCCGGAAGAGTTTGTGGCAACCCCAGAAGAGAGGGCTGCTGCGAAGGCGTATATGGAAGAGTATGGAAACCCGCTGCTAGAGAAGATCGAAAAGGGAGTGCTTGATGAAGGGCAAGGGGTTGATCCTGAAAAAGAAGAGTATCTTGATACAGATATTCCCAAACTGAGTGCTGCAGGCCTTATGGATTTAGGGGTTGATCCTGAGACAGCCATTGAGCACGCAAGGAAGAATGCCGAAGAACGGGCACATCTTCAGGATCAGAGAGAGCTCCATAAATGGGAAAGAAAGGAAGCTCCGACACCGGTAATGGTGGAAGAGGTCGAAGACTAATAGAAAAAAGCCGCTCCCGTATGGGGCGGTTTTGCGTTGCGCTACGAGCGGCTGCGTCCGAGCTCGATGAGCTCGACTAGCGGCATGAGCGAGTCGCTGTAGAGGATGGCCGTGAGCTTGGGCCACATGCCAGCGAGGTTGCCGTTGCGGAAGGCCGTGAGCTTCTTGTTGGCTTCCTTGCAGGGCATGACGAGGATGTTGAGCCCTCCTGGGTGCATCATCTCTACGTCCACGACCGAATCGCCGACGACGAGCATTTCTTCGTCAGCGATGCCCGTGAGGGTGCGGAACCGGTTGGCTGCCAGCGGCTTGGTGGAGCTGACCACGACGTTGTATTCGTGACCCATGACCAACATGTCCGGCTCGCGGAACTTGAAGCGACTGGCCACGATGTGCGGATCTAGGCCGTGCGCCTTGGCGAAGCCCTGGATCACGTGTTCGATGCCGTAGCTGATGATGACGTACAGGACAAAGAGCTTGAGAAGCTCGATGGCACCGTCCCGGGGAGGGAGCTCCATGCCCGTCTCGATCAGGTTCCCCAGCGTGATGCCGGAGCGTTCACAGAAGTGGGCGAACTGTGCCACAGATCCACCCTCTGCTGCGGTCCGGTTGGAGTCGAGCAGGTGGCTGTGGAACCAGTCTGGGTCGTCGAGGGTGGTATCGGGCAGGTCTTGGTCGGTTCGGTGTTCCAAGTACCACTCGATGAACTCTCGATCTCGCCGTCGGAGATCTTCTGGCATCAGCTTGGCCACCTCGTCCCACTGGGCCTTGGTGATCAGCGTGCCGTCGAAGTCGAATGCGCCGGCCTTCACGAGGCCCGCACGTCGGATCAGTTCCGGAGCGCCGTATCGGCTGATGATCTTGGGCTCTCCGTCTGAGAGCAGGTCAAACGCCTGCTGGGCTGTCTCCACTTGTCTGATATCGATCACTTTTTGTCTCCTTTCGACGATTCGCGACGGGAGGTTACTCTGTGGGCGCGTTTTCTGTCAAAACGCCAGTCCAGGTGTAGAAGGGGGCGCTTGCGCCGGCGTCGAGGCTTACCTCGAGGGGCTCGTAGGTGACGGGAGCGGTCTCGTGGATGGAAATTGGGGTTGGGGTGAGGAGGAATTCGTTGGTTCCTCGGATGGTTGTTTGGACAGAGCCATCTAGCGGGATCACGTGGATGGTCTCAAGCCAGTCGTAGTTGATGAAACTTGCCGTACCCTTATGGACGAGGTGGTCTGTGTGATTCGTTTCGATCACAAAGGGAGTGTCACCCTGCGCGCTTACGAGTAGGCGTCCTTTTGTGAGGGTGACGACCAGTTCGTCCTCGTAGATTCTGTCGAGCTCAAGAACCGTATTTTCAGCAAGATAGATGTTGTTTTCGCCGATTGTGAGAGCGAGGTAGTCATCGTCAGTGGTGATGATTTCGCCCCGAGAGAATGTTTCGCCTGTGGATGCATCGATGACAGGGAATTCAGGTGGCATGGAAAAACGCTGCAGAATAAGCAGCGCCATGATGGCGAGGAAAACGGTGGCTGTGAGGAGGCGAATAAGCATGATAGAATTGTAGCAGATAACTCATACTATTCGAGATTATGCTCTACTTTTTTTACGGAGAGGAATGCCCACACTGTCATCAAATGCTTCCCATTGTGGATAGAATGATTGAGGACGGCACCGCGATTGAGAAGCTTGAGACATGGCATAACGATGACAATGCCAAAAAGCTTGAGGAAATTGATGGCGGTAAGTGCGGCGGTGTTCCGTTTTTCTATAATGATGAATCTAAGATGTGGATCTGTGGCGCGACTTCCGAGGAGCGACTCGCGAAGTGGGCAGCTGGAGAAGACATCTCTGAATAGTATGATCTTAACCATGGGGCGAGTTGCACTCGGGCTCTCAGCGCTGGTTTTATTTGGCGCAGGGTGCGTAGCGCAGGTCACCTCAACGTTAACAGCAGAGGAAGCGGCTCAGTCGCTTTCTTTTGCTTCTGGAGCAGAAGTTGTATTGCAGCCGACAGTCTTAGGGGTCGGCGGGCAGATTGTCGATTGGCTTGGCGCAGAATCAGATGAGCGTGTGGTCAAGCTTGAGTCGTGGACTGCTGGGGAGCGTGTAGATCTTTCCTGGTCAATTACAACGCAGGAAGAGACGGAAGCGTCGACGGCTGCACGTGAGGCTCATGAGGCTCAGTATGCCGAGACACCGATCGGAGAAGAGATTCCTGATGCTCCAGAAGTGGAGTATCAAGATGTTGTTGTCGAGGGCACGATTTCCACGTCGGCTCTCGATGATGGGGAGCGCCTGCTGCTCCCAAGTCTTTGGACGGAAGGGGACTCTGGTGAGGTTGAAGAGACACTCATCTGGCTCTCTCGAGCGCAGTACGACGAGCTTGTAAATACACGCAAGACCACGCTCAGCTTTGGGCTGTTTGATGAGTCACTTGCTCAGATTGAGGATGTGGCAGATCAGGTGCAGAGTTATATCGATCAGCTCGCCACACTTATCCCTGGAGATACCGACGACGGGGCTGAAGAGGAAGTGGAAGAAGATCTCTTGGACCTCGAAGCCTCTGGTGATTGGGGTGAGTACACGGTGACGATTGATGGCGTGGTTAGTAGCGTAAGAGTGATCGAAGCCAAGAATCGGTTCGGGTCGTTGCGTATTTTGGCAAATGCAGAGAACCCGCTCGTGCTGGAGGTGCAGCTCACGCCGTTTGCCCAGGGAAATCTTGAGACCCTTACCCCTGATGGGTTTGTGGAAGGGTTCGCTGGCTACGAGGTCACAGAAATTCGAACAAAATAAATAGCACCCACGTAAGGGTGCGGGGCAGCGTAAAGCTGCTTTTTCGTTTGAGCTAGTCGCCTTCGGCCTCGAAGAGCCAATCGTCGGAGTTCTCGTCCTCCAGGAGTTCCATGTCCATCTCGGGGGAGTGGTAGCCCATGGTGCTGTCGAGCAGGTCGATGAAGCCTTCGTCGAGCTCGGGCAGACCCAGGTCCATGCTGGCCTCGGCGTCTTCACCCAGCGGGATCTCCTCGTAGCCCATGAGCATGAGCAGGCCCGTAGCCATCAGCTTGTCGGAGAGGTCCTTGCCACCCCAGCTGATGGGCGGGGTGGAGTACATCGTGACTTCGAGCTCTCCGCCATCGAAGTCGGGGACGGCGATGACTTCCACGATCTGGATGGGGCGACTGTTGCCCGCGACGAACGCCTCCATGCCCTTGGGGGTCAGGTTGGTGAATGCAGGGACGCCGTGGTCCTCGGTGATGCTGAAGAGGAGTTGCTTGTACAGACGTCCGCTTTCGAACCGCTGCGGAGCCAGGTCTCCGGTGCACTGGTGCATGTTCAGCACGGCTGTGCCGGTAGTCTTTCCGCTCTTGGGGTCCTTCTCGCAGACGAGCTTGCTCTTGATGCGGGGGTTCTTTCGGGGAACCTTCCGCTTCTCACGCCGCCCGCCTTCTTCGCCATCCGGCGAGAACATGGGCACGAGCATGAGGGTAAACATAGGCCCTCCAGGCCTAGGAGTTTCGGGTGCGGCAATCCATTCGCCACACGACACGCTAATCAAAAAATGACGGTTTGTCAATGGATTAGCGTGCAAGAAAAAAAGAGCCTGAGAGGCTCTAGCGGCGTCGGTTCGCTCGATGGAGCGCCGACGCGAGGGCAGAGAGGTTCTTGCCCTTGTCGAAGTTCTCGCGCAATCGGACGGATCTGAACGCGTCGATGTCACCGCCGGTATTGGCGACGAAGATGATGTCCTTGCCACCGCTCGCCCGAAGGGTCTCGATGAGCTTGTCTCCGTGGATGTCGCCCAGGCCGTGGTCCATGATGACGACGTCCGGCTGGCACTTCAGGATTTGCGCGGCCACCTCGGCAAGCCGAGTCTCGCTTGCCTCTCCCTCCAGCAGGGTTCTCTGCGAGGGTTCGTACAGGTACTTGTGAGGCTCGAGAGTGGGCCAACCTGCGACGGCGATCCACGTCTTGATCAAGGCCTCCAGACTGTCGTCCACGATCAGCACCGTGCGCAGAGGTCCCTCTGTGCCAGCGCCCGGGCAGATCACATTGCCCTTGTAGGGGCCACGGAGGGGCTCGAGCCCCTCCTTGAGCAGGCGAGCGTTGATTGCGGCGAGCATCTGGACCATGTTGGGGCCGCTGAAGTCGTTGAACTCGAAGGCGCTGAGCACATCGGCAAAGCCGTGGAGCTCTGCCGCTCCCAGACTCCCGTGATCACGCAGTCGACCGCGCAAGGTCTGGACGATCTCGAGTCGTTTGCGGGAGCCGGGCTTCAGTTCTTGGTCCGTGGGCAACAGGCCATTGACCATGTCCGGCTCGATGTCCGGCAGCGGGATCTGCGCCGTCACACAGACTTCGCAGAGAGCATCGACCAGCATCTGTCGGTGCTTGATGGCCCACTCACGTGTGTAGTAGGTTGCATCCATCTTGACGACGAGCAGGCAGCTTTCGAGCAGTCGCTGCAGTGTCCAGGCCCTCGCCCAGAGTCCTGCCGTCTTGAGCGCAGCGTCGTGTCTGCGCAGGAACGCTCTGTAGTCCATAGTTCCTCCTAGTGTGGACATGCGAAGATAAACAAAAAACCGGCCTATGTCAATGGTGACAGCCGGTTTTTAGGTTTTGTTTTAAACGAATCGTTTCATCCAATGTGGGTCTACCTCTACGCGTAGGTCAACGAATACTTTCGTCTGCAGTACGGCTGTGAGCTCCTTGCGGACACTCTGACCGATTTCCTTGATACCGCGTCCACCAGCACCGATGATCATGCGCTTGTAGCGCTCGGTGGTGGTGAAGATGCTTCCTTTGACGTACATGGTTCCGTCCTTGCGCTCCTCGATCTCGCTGACTTCCACGTGCGTGGAGTAGGGGAGTTCTTGGCGAAGACGTAGGAAAAGTTTCTCTCGGATGAGCTCTGCCATCCAGTACTTGTTTGGCATGTTGGTGAGCTGTCCCTCTGGGTAGTAGAACTCACCTTCTGGGACGAGATCCTGGAGTTTTTCGATAAGCGTTCCAATATGCGTTCCTCGAAGAGCTGAGAGTTCGACCGTTTCGTCGTAGTTCTCAGAGAGGTCTCGGTAAAAGTCGAGATACGGTTTACGCTCCAGATCCATCTTGTTGATGACCAGGATAGATGGCTTGTCGATGGACTCGATGAGACGCATAACTTCACGTTCTTCCTGACCGATCTGTCGAGTTGGGTCTACAACGTACACAATGACGTCAACGTCCTCGAGAGATTCTTTCACAGCGCTGAGAAGCTTCTTGCTAAGCGCGTCTTTGGCTCCTTTGAGGACACCTGGAGTGTCGACGAAGACGATCTGGCTCTCTCCGCGTGTCAGGATGCCCTGAATCGGGAGGCGGGTTGTTTGTGGTTTTGGAGTCGTGATGGCGATCTTTGAACCAATGATGGAGTTCATGAGGGTGGACTTTCCAACGTTGGAACGACCGATCATGACGACGAAACCTGATTTTGTATTTGGCATAATTGAGGTAATCAAGGCGCTTAAATGCGCACAAGTCGAGTTACAAGTTCTACGTGCGGGGTGTGAGGGAACATATCGATGGCCCTCATGGCCTCCACGCGGTAGTGCTGTTGAAGTTGCTTCATTTCACGAGCGAAGTTTTTTGGACTGCACGAGACGTAGATGATCGTCTCTGGCTTTGCTTCAATAACGTCCGCGAGCGCCTTATCATGCATGCCAGAGCGCGGTGGGTCAAGGATCACGATGTCTGCGCCGTAGGTCTTCCAGTCAAATTCTTCCGTCTTGGCATCATGATACTCCACCTGAGCATTGTTGAGCTCTGCGTTGATACGCGCATCACGGATGGCCTCAGGGACCATCTCTACGCCGATGGTCTTACCAGCGCGGGAAGAGAGGGCGATGGAGAAGAAGCCTGAGCCGCAGTAGAGATCGAGCAGCGTCTTGCCTGAGAGGTCGCCACAGAACTCATCGACGGTGTCGAGTAGTGCGACAGCGGCGTGGGGGTTGGTTTGGAAAAAGGCGTTTGGGCTGATGCGGAACTTTGATCCGCGAATGTGCTCCTCAATAAAACCTTCACCTTTGATCGTCTCAAGGGTATCACCGAAGCTGACGTCGCTCACGGTGGAGTTCTGAGACCAGATGAGTGTTGAGATTCGGTCGTCCTGCGCAAGTTTATCGAGGGCCGCGCGAACGGGAGCCTCGTCCTCAGGTACGCTTGTGACGATGTTCACCATAGTTTGTCCGAGCGTTGTAGAACGGATGACAGCGTAGCGCAGGAGGCCGTGATGAGCCTTCCGGTCGAAGTAGCTGAGTCCGGCAGTCTTGGACCAGTCTCGTACGAGATGAAATAGCTCCTCGATCTTTTCATCGGAGAGGAAACAGGTATGACCGTCGATTACCTTCCACCACTTGCCCTTCTGGCGCATGCCCATGCGACCTTCAAAGTCGATGACAAAGTCCATGCGGTTGCGGTAGTGCTCCGTGCGAGGTGAGGGCACGATCTGCTCTACTTGCAGATCGACCTCTTTCAGCGCAAAGGAACCGTTGATGTCTGACAGTTTTTGTGTGAGCTGCTTGTCATAGGGGATGTGCGACCAGCTACACGAACCGCAGACCTCCTTGTTTGGGCAAAGTGTTTTCATAACGGCGCAAGGATAATGGGAAAAAGCCTTCTTGTCCAGGGAGTCCCTACAGGGTAAAATGGACGTAATGTTAACGATTGTCATTCCAGCCATGAACGAAGAGTCCTGCTTGCCAGGGCTATTCGAATCCATCAAACGACAAACACTCCAACCAACGGAGGTTATTGTAGCTGATGCAGGGTCGGTTGATCGAACGCGAGAGATCGCGCTCGCACATGGGGCGACGGTTGTGGAGGGAGGGGCTGTATCACGAGGGCGCAATGCAGGAGCTGCGGCTGCAACGACAGACATCATTCTTTTTCTTGATGCAGATGTAGAGCTGCGGGATCCAGAGTTTCTGGAGAAGGCTGTGGGGGAGATGCTTGAGCGCAAGTTGGATTTGGCGACATGTGATGTGTTTCCGCTCTCTGACGCGTTTATTGATCACTTCATGCACAAGGCTTACAACACCTACGCGCGTGCATGGGGGTCGGTCTTTCCTCATGCTCCAGGTTTTTGCATGTTGGCACGAAGATCGCTCCACGAGGAAATTGGTGGGTTTGATGAAGAGATTACGTTTTGTGAGGATCATGACTACGCACAGCGGACAAGAGGGAAAGGGAAGTTTGGCTTTCTTAAGTCAACAAAGATCCCTGTCTCTATTCGTCGAATGGATCGCGACGGTCGCATGAGAATCGCCATGAAGTACATGATGGCAGAGCTACACCTTGCGCTGCTGGGACCGATTAAGCATGACAAGTTTAAGTATCGCTTTGGGCACGAGCAGAAGCGTGAACATCAGGAGGAATAATTATGGGATCAAACGTTGTTGAGTCAAAGGGGGTGGTGTGGCATCACATCAGCCAGGTGAATGAGGCTGACCTGGAGGGGCTCCAGGCGACATTTAAGTTTCATACACTGGATTACGATGACATTCGCGCGGAGACGCCGATCTCCAAGATGGACCCCTATAAGCATTATGTGTTCTTCGTTTTTCATATTCCAACCGTTCATAAGGAGAAGGGGAATGTGTACGGCGAAGAGGTGTACATTTTTTTAAGCAAGGATGCTCTGGTGACGGTGAGCCATGTGGAAGTCCCGGCACTTGAGGAGTTGTTTGCGCGAGTGCAAAGAAGTACGAAGCTGCGTGCATCTATTTTAGGAGCCGGAACCGCATTTGCGATGCATAAGGTCTTGGCTGAGTTGTTCCGTGACTCCATTCAGATTGTGACGCAGCTCACACAGGAGGTGCATCGTCTTGAGGATGCGATTGAGAAGAGTCATGATAAGCGACTAACAGTCGATCTGGCTCACGTGCGCCGAAACGTGTTGTTCCTACGACATGTGATTGACCCACAACGATCAATGCTGACATCGCTCTCTAACTTGAAGAGAACCTTTATTCCAGAGAATGTGCATGTGTATCTTGATGATGTGCACGACATTCTTGATACGGTTTGGCTCTCAGTCGACAACTTGAAGTTGATCATTGATGGACTGTTCGATGTAAATGAAGCTCTGCTTTCGCACAGAACAAACGATATCGTGACGCTCCTGACGATTATGTCCGTGTCGTTCATGTTTCCAACGCTCTTGGCTGGGTTTTATGGAATGAATGTCCCGTGGCTACCATGGAATGATTCTGCTGAGATTATCTATCTCCTGTACGGAATAGGGTTTATCGGAATGCTTGTGCTAGTACTCTGGATCGTTAAGCGACCACGGACATAATGGATATGGAGATACCAGTGGTATTGCAGTTTCGACACGTGCATCTGTCTGCAGAGGATCAGAAAGTCCTCTTTGGCAACGAGGCTTTGGAGCCAGAAAGAACACTGGAACACCGAGGACAATATGTGGCTCGTCAGCGTGTGCAAGTTATTGGACCGGATGGGATTTTTGATCGAGTCTGTGTATTGGGTCCAGAGCGGGCGTCGACACAGGTTGAACTTTCCGCGAGTGACGCGCATTCTATAGGGGTAAAGGCACCGTTGCGCATTTCAGGTGATTTAGACAGATCCGCGAGCGTGACGTTGAAAGGGCCTGCGGGGGAGGTTGTGGCGAAAATGAGTACGATTACGCCTATACGTCACTTACACCTCTCATCAAGTGCAGCGGAGGCTAAGGGGGTGGCACAAGGGGATGTCGTGAGTGTTCAGGCGGGTGCTCGAAGCATTAATCACGTCGTTGTCCGTATTCACCCAACATTTGTCCCAGCGCTGCATATAAGTGCAGATGAGGCAGCTGAACTTTGGCTACAATCAGGTGATACAATCGTTTTATGAAATATTTACTCTCGTTGCTCATAGTGCTGTTCCCGATGGCTGCACATGCCACAGCGGATTTAAGTATCAGTCAGAATGATGTCCGTTTTTCCGACGATACGCTTGTTGTGGGAGACACAGTGCGTATTTATGCTTCGATTCATAACGAGGCGGATGAGGACGTCTCTGGGTATGTGAACTTTTACAAAGGAGCATCTGTGCTGGGGCAGTCACAGGTTATTTCTGTTCTGGCCGGAGGAAACCCTGAGGAGGTTTATCTTGATATTGTCGTGCCGTCTGGGAGCTTTAACATCATGGCGAGAATCGAAGGGACGGACCCAGTCGATGTAAATTTAGAAAACAACTTTACGATCACGAACACGATGGACCCTATTGAGGACGCGGATCGTGATGGTGTGTCAGATGCCAACGACTCATGTCCTCAGACACCGAATGCCGATCAGCTGGATTCAGACTCAGATGGGGCCGGTGATGCCTGTGACACAGACGATGATAATGATGGAGTGAGCGATGAGGTTGAGGTGGAGATCGGCACAGATACAACAAACGCTGACACTGATAGTGATGGTGTGCCGGACGCTGATGACGCTTATCCTACGGACAGCGAGCGAACAGTCATTGAAGAAGTTATTGTAGAACCGGAAGTTGTTGAGGAGGTGGCGCCTGAGCCTGCAGAAACATCAGAGGCGTTCAATCAGATTATTGCTGAACTTGTCGAAGAAATCGAAACGACGCAGGAAGATGAAACAGGGCAGGTTACTCATTCGGTTACGGTTGCCGATGACGAGGATTCTTCTACGGAGGATGTGGAGGAGTTAGAGGTTGTTCTAGATTCAGGACAAGCGGTAAGTGACAATCAGATCGTCATTTCATCAAATGCGGTGTTTTCCTATACACGTGACAGTTGGAATACGTATACATTTACACTTCTAGCACCTGAGGAGGCTGTTAAATATTCAAGTGGTTCTATTGGGGACGGTGACGAAGAAGACTCTGCGTCTACCGAGACTCGGAAAACTTACACATACGCCAAGGATGATGCTGTTTATCGCTGGGACTTTGGTGATGGTGTGACGTCATCAAAACCTCAGGTCACACATACGTTTGCCACAAGTGGTGCATTCCAAGTATCACTTTCGGTTGAGGATGAAGAGGGAATTCACGATGTTGAGACTTCGACAGTGCTCGTTCCGTTCTTTTCTCTGCAGAACCGTATTGTGTTGGTTGCTATTTTCTTCCTCGCTCTCATGATGATTGTTTCAGGTGGTATTCTTATCTTAACCCACAGAGCTCCACATCTCTTACAGCGATGACATGCTGAAGTTCTTGCATAGAGAATCAAAATCGATTATTGGCGCCGCGACCATCGTGGGCGTCCTTTCGTTTGTGAGTCGAATTGTTGGCCTCGTAAGGGATCGAATTTTGGCGGGTCAATTTGGAGCGGGGGATGCGCTTGATATTTACTATGCGGCATTTAAGATCCCCGACCTCCTGTTCAGCCTCATCGTTGTCGGGGCTCTCTCAGCGAGTTTCATCCCGCTGTTTCTCGCTCACCACAGTCGTGCAGCACGTCGACAAAAGGCTTGGGACTTTACGAATAACACGCTTCATCTGGTTGGTGGGGCCATGGTTCTGCTTTCAATTGGTCTCATTTTGTTTGCCGAGCCGCTCGCACAGCTGGTTGCACCAGGTTTTGCTGAGTACAAACAAGTGCGCGTTGCCGAGCTCATGCGAGTCATGTTCCTCGCACAAGTCGTGCTGGCTGTATCGATGATTTACGGATCCGTCTTGCAAAGCCTTAAGCGGTTTCTTCTCTACTCCCTGGCACCAATTTTCTATAACGTTGGAATCATCATTGGTGCTCTCTACTTTGTTGAACCGTTTGGCTTGACGGGGTTGGCTTGGGGGGTAGTTCTCGGAGCAGGGCTTCATCTTGTTACCCAGGTCATGGGTATTGCGCAGACCGATTACAAATTTCAATTTAGACCAAGGCCCTTTGATAAAGATGCACGTACCATGCTTGGGCTCATGGGACCACGAACGCTCGGGCTGGCAGTGAACCAGGTTCTGTTTGTCATCTTGACGATTGTGGCTTCCACGCTGGCTGTGGGTTCTGTGACGGTCTTTCAGTTTGCATATAACATTCAGTTTTTCCCTGTGGGAATCATTGGTGTGTCCTTTGCGATTGCCGTTTTTCCTTCGCTGTCAGAGGCGATCGAAACAGAAAAGATGGACAAATTTGTTGAGCTGTTCATTTCAACGGTGAGACAGGTTCTGTATCTCATGCTCCCTATGATGCTGTTGTTCTTGATTCTTCGCGCTCAAATTGTGCGGGTGGTTGTCGGGGCAGGGGCATTTGATTGGGCAGCCACGATTGCAACAGCTGATACGCTTGCATTCTTTGCGCTGACCTTTATCCCACAAGCGCTCATTTTTCTTCTTGCACGTGCGTTTTACGCCCTACGTGACACGGTAACGCCACTAACAACAGGAGCCGTATCGGCTTTGGTGGGTATCCTTGCTGCTTTCGCACTTGGTGAAAGTTTCAGTGTGATCGCACTAGCCATGGCCTATTCTCTTGCCGCGATCATCAACATGACCCTCCTCTGGATCATTCTGCGACAACGTCTTGGCACACTTGCAGAATCACAACTTCTTACAACGATCTATAAATTATCAGCTGCAGGTCTTGCGGCTGCATTGGTTATGCAGTTGCTTAAGCCGGTTGCTTTGTCCTTGATTTCCCTCGACACATTCTTTGGTGTTCTCGCCCAAGGGTTATTTGCCGGTGGGCTAGGGCTACTTGTCTATTTGATTGTCTGCTCACTATTGAGAGTTGATGAGCAGAAACGAATGCTAGAGGCTCTTAAACGAAAGGTGCTTAGAAGAGTAAGGCCAGCAGAAGCACTTGATTCACTAGACTCGGTATAACGTGCTGTGTAGAATGCGACCGATATGAACATTCATGAAATTCGATCCAGTTACTTAGACTTTTTTAAACGACAAGAGCACGCCGTGATCCCCTCAGCGTCACTTGTCCCGGAGAATGATCCAACAACGTTATTCACTGGTTCTGGGATGCAGCCAATGGTGCCGTATCTACTTGGTGAATCACACCCTCTTGGCGCGCGGATAACTGATTCACAAAAATGTTTCCGATCACAGGACATTGATGAGGTTGGTGATAATCGTCATACAACGTTTTTCGAGATGCTTGGAAACTGGTCGCTGGGAGATTACTTTAAGAAAGAACAACTTAGATGGGTTTTTACGTGGCTTACACAAGAAATTGGATTAAACCCCAATCAGCTGTACGTGACCGTTTTTCGAGGCAATGAGAGTATTCCGAGAGACGAAGAATCAGTTGCCGTTTGGAAAGAGTTGTTCTCAGAGGTCGGAATTGAAGCAAAAGACGTTGATCACTCAGAGCGAGACGGTATGCAGGGAGGTCGTATCTTTTATTACGATGACACAAAAAACTGGTGGTCACGATCAGGTTCTCAAGAGAATATGCCTGTTGGTGAGCCAGGCGGACCTGACTCAGAAATGTTTTGGGATTTTGGAGAGACGTTAGGTTTTCATGAGAGTTCAGAGTTTCGTAATGAGCCCTGTCATGTGAACTGTGACTGTGGAAGATTTTTAGAGATCGGAAACAGCGTGTTCATGGAGTTCAAGAAGACAGAAACAGGCTTTGAATCTCTTCCACAGAAAAATGTAGATTTTGGTGGGGGATTGGAGCGAATCGCAGCTGCTGCTGCCGATGATTCAGACGTTTTCAATATTGAAGCCTTTGCTGGAATGAGGACGACGATTGAGTCCTTGTCAGGTACAAAATATCAAGATGATACAAACGCTTACCGGGTTATCCTCGACCATCTTCGTGCGGCAGCATTCCTTATTGCTGATGGGGTGGCTCCCACAAACAAAGATCAGGGATACTTCACAAGACGTCTTATTCGAAGAGCCGTTCGATTTGGACGAAACCTTGGAATTACTGAATCGTTTTGTGGGCGCGTGGGCGCGCAGGTGATTAGTGAGTACGCACCAATGTACCCAAAGTTCGAGGAAATGAACCACGTGATTCAAAAGGAGCTGGAGTCTGAGGAAGAGAAATTTTTGAAGACACTTGGAAAAGGTGAACGCGAATTCAAAAAAATGTTTGAACGAGCTGGGGCAATATCAGGTGAGGATGCTTTTGTGCTTTATTCAACATACGGATTTCCGATTGAGCTTACCGAGGAGATGGCGGGAGAGCAGGGACAGGAAGTTGACCGTGAGACGTTCATGGCTGAGTTTAAAAAGCATCAAGACCTATCTCGAGCTGGTGCGACACAAAAGTTTGCAGGTGGCCTTGCAGATCATTCTGAGGCAACTGTGCGTCTGCATACGGCAACACACATGCTGCACCAAGCCCTTCGTAGTGTTCTTGGAGATCATGTCGAACAGCGTGGTTCAAACATCACGCCAAAGCGCTTGCGGTTCGATTTCTCACATACGGAGAAGATGACGGATGAGCAAAAACAGCAAGTTGAGGATTTGGTGAATGAAAATATCCAGAAGGATCTCCCTGTTCATTATGAGATCATTGGCCTGGATGAGGCAAAATCCCGCGGAGCGATTGGTCTATTTGAAGATAAATATGCTCAGCTCGGAGGGAAAATTAAGGTATACTTCATCGGTGATGAGGCTACTGATGAGTATTTCAGCAAGGAAGTTTGTGGTGGTCCACATGTTGAACGAACGGGGGAACTTGGTCACTTCACGCTAAAAAAGGAAGAGTCTTGTGCGAGCGGTGTGAGACGCATTAAGGCAATTCTTGACTAATTTAACTTATAAATAAGGCGTCGTTTTATCCACGGTGACATCCTTGACAGCTGCAGAGCGCATCGGTACAATGCCGGCGCCTCGAAGACTCTTGTTCCTTGCTGTTTTCTAGGGTGAATGCTAGAATCCTCGCATATTTCATTATGGCAAAAGGAACAAAAGACTTCATTGAGATGAGGGGAACGGTAGAAGAACTTCTACCTGCCGCAAATTTCAAAATAAGATTAGAGAACGGGCAAGAGATCATTGGCCACCTCTCTGGAAAGATGCGTAAGTTTCGTATCCGCATTCTTCCAGGTGATGAGGTGAAGCTGGAGATCAGCCCATATGACCTAACTAAGGGTCGCGTTGTGTATCGATTCTAGAAACGTTGCTGTGTTACCGGTGACGTTCATCGACTATGAAAGTACGAGCATCAGCTAAAAAAATGTGTCGGGATTGTAAAGTCATCCGCCGAAAAGGACGGGTGGTTGTTATTTGTAAGAATCCTAAACATAAGCAACGACAAGGATAACCGCTATGGCACGAATCGCTGGAGTGAACATTCCGTCCAATAAACGTATCGTGATCGCCCTCACGTATATTCATGGGGTTGGTCTCGTGACGTCCAAGAAAACATTGGATGCACTTGGTATCGATGAAAGTATTCGAACCAAGGATTTGACTGACGATCAGGTAAACACTATCCGAACCCTTCTTGAGAAGGACTATCGTTTGGAGGGTGATTTGCGACGTGATCGACTTTCACATATCAAGCGCCTAAAGGAGATTGGGTCATATCGTGGAACACGTCACGGCAAACATTTGCCTGCACGTGGGCAGCGAACAAAAACCAATTCACGAACCGTGCGTGGAAATGTACGTCGCACAACAGGAAGTGGACGTCGTGCACTCACTAAGACCTAAACGCTATGGCTGTTCAGAAAAAAGCAAAATCACGATCAAAGAAGAAAAAAGCCATGCGACAGGTGTCGCAGGGGTGTGCATATATTCAGTCAACATATAACAACACCATTGTTACGTTTACTGACTTGAATGGAAACACTCTTGGCTGGTCCAGTGCTGGTAACTGTGGATTTAAGGGACCAAAGAAATCCACGCCGTATGCTGCGAGTATCATCGTTAAGCGTGCAGCTGAGCGTGTTAAGGAATCTGGCCTCAAGGAACTGAATGTTTTTGTAAAGGGTGTTGGATCAGGGCGAGACTCTGCCATCCGCGCACTTAATGCAAACGGTTTCCATGTGCTTTCAATCAAAGATGTGACACCACTACCTCATAACGGTTGTCGTGCACCTAAACCACGACGTGTCTAGATATGGCTCGTGATCGATCAAACATTGTAAAGCGTTCTCGCCGCCTGGGGATCACCCTTGGTAAGGAGAAGTATGTCCGCCGCCGTTCGTATCCACCTGGAATTCACGGACCAAAGCAGATGCGACGCCGACCGCGCATGAGCGCCTACGGTGAGCAGTTGCAAGAAAAGCAGAAGGCACGTGCAATCTATGGAGTTATGGAGCGTCAGTTCCGTAACTACTTTGAGAAGGCTTCCCACAAGGATGGAAATACGGGGCAGAACATGGTTCTTGCTCTAGAGCTCCGACTTGATAACGTTATTTACCGACTTGGGTTTGCCCGAACGCGTCGTCAGGCACGTCAGATGGTTAACCATGGTTTCATCCTGGTGAACGGAAGTCGTGTCGATATCCCTTCTTACGCGGTAAGTATCGGAGATGAGATTTCTATTAAGGAATCAAAGAAGGAAAAAGGTCTTGTAAAGCTTATTCCTGAAGCGATTAATCTCGGAACACTTCCAAAATGGATTTCACGAGACGAAAAAGCTTTGACCGGTAAAATTACATCACTACCAGAGGGGGAGGATCTAAGTCAGGGCTTTGATCCTACACTCATCGTTGAGTTTTACTCACGATAATCAACTATCATTACGTATGGAGAACATTCTTCTTCCATCGCGCATCCAGTACGAGGACGGCGATCGCCCAAATGAGGGTGTACTGATTGTCGAACCTTGCTTTCATGGATACGGGACAACTCTCGGAAACGCCCTTCGTAGGGTTTTGCTTTCCTCACTTCCAGGTGCCGCTGTTACGGCCATGAAGATCAAAGGCGTGAATCACGAGTTTCAAGCTGTTGAAGGGGTTAAGGAGGATGCTCTTGAGATCATTCTGAACCTAAAGTCTCTTCGTTTGAAGTGCTTTTCAGATGAGCCAGTGAAACTAACTCTCTCTACAAAGGGTGTAAAGGTTGTAACGGCAGCAGATATTGAGCCAAACGCAGATGTAGAGATCGTCAATACCGACCTGGTTATCGCAACTCTTACGGATGACAGTAAGGATTTCGAAATGGAACTAACTGTACGACGTGGTCGAGGCTATGTTCCAAGTGAACAACGTGGTGACGAGAGTCATGACTTGGGAACAATCGCTATTGACGCATTGTTTTCTCCAATCCGTAACGTTGGATACCGAGTTGAAGACACGCGCGTTGGTGAGATTACCAACTATGACCGTCTCATCATGAACATTGAAACGGATGGAACAATCACTCCAAAGGAGGCGGTTGAAACATCATCAAACATTCTTATTGACTATTTCTCTATTTTGACCAATAATCAGGCTCCTATGGATTTTGCTGAGCCTGTATCTGAAGTCAAGCCAGAGGAACCAGCAGAACCTGAAGCTGAATAAACTTTATGCGTCATCGAAAGAAAGGCACAATTCTAGACCGAAAAAAGGCTCCACGAGAAGCCCTTCTTCGAAACCTTGCTGCCAGTGTGATTCTTCATGAAAAAGTGAAGACCACTGAGGCTAAGGCTAAGGCTGTTAGACCTCTTGTTGAAAAGGCGATTACAACGGGGAAGAAGCCTTCACTAGCAGCACGACGTAATCTGATGAAGTTTTTTTACACCGAACATCCAGTGAAGAAGATCTTGGAAGTTCTCGGGCCGCGATATGCATCACGTCCGGGTGGATACACTCGTATTGTAAAAATTGGTCACCGTAAAAATGACGGGGCTGATATGGTTCAGATTGAACTTGTTTAATATGCAAGAGATTACACGAGAAATTCATACTATTGATGGAGAAGGAAAAGCTCCTGGGCGTCTCGCTACAGAGATTGCTACACTCCTCATTGGTAAACACAAAACAGCTTTCGCACCAAACCTTGACATCGGTGACCATGTTCAGGTTGTGAACGCAGGAAAAATGGTTGTCACTGGAAAAAAGCTTGAACAGAAGAACTACTATCACCACACTGGTTACGCAAAAGGATTGCGAACAAAGCAAATGAAAACTGTTTGGGAAGAAAATCCTGGAGAAGTGCTAAGACGTGCAGTCTCACGCATGCTTCCTAAGAACAAGCATCGAACCGAACGACTTAAGCGTTTAGCAATCAGCAACTAACATTATGAGCGAACAAGCACACAACTACATCGAATCAGTTGGACGACGAAAACGCTCAGTTTCACGCGTGCGATTGCATCACAATGGATCAGGCAAGATTACGGTCAATGATCGAGATCTACTCGAGTATTTGCCAGTTGAAACATTGCAGCAGTCAGTGATGGCGCCGCTACGTGAAACTGGAACAGAAAATGTCTTCGATATCACGGTTCATACAAAGGGAGGTGGTATTCATGGACAGGCTGATAGTATCCGACTCGGCATTTCTCGCGGGCTCGTGGAATTTAACCCAGAGTTCCGAACCGTACTTAAGCGTCTCGGCTTCCTGACAACTGACGCACGCCGACGTGAGCGAAAGAAGCCTGGATTGAAAGGTGCTCGTCGCGCCCCACAGTTCTCAAAACGATAAAAGATCAAGAAAAATGGACGAAATGTCCATTTTTTGTTTATTATGACACTGGAATGGGTTGACAAACACCCATATCCCTGATTATATCAAGCGTCGCTCTGGCCTGTTTTGCAGGCTAAAGGAGGATTGAGTGACCCAAAAAAACAATGACAACCGCATCCAGGTGCCGACCAACAAGGTCGTCGCCGATGTGTCAGAGCTGCCCGAGAAGGCTGTCCGAAAGGGGGCGGTGGTGATGCTCACCGGCAACAGTCAGTCACGTGAACGCGTCATGCTGGATCGTGCTGGCAAGCTGATCCCGTTCGACGAGCTCTCGGCAAATCGGGCGGCAGCTGAGTTCGAGTCCGAAGTGCCTGGGCGTGAGACGCACGTCTTCATCGCGACCAACACGGTCACGGGTGAGACCTTCCTTCCGGGGGAGATGCCGGCGCACGTCCCATTCGTTCGTCTGTTGACTGCCGAGCAGCCGCTCAGCACGTTCTCAGGCAACGAAGAGGGCGAGGATCTGACGGTCCCCGGTGACGAGGGTGTTGGCGGCAAGGTGATCGACTACCCCAGCGCGTCTGAGCGATCGATGGTCCTTGCGGATCAGCACACGCCCGCCATCATCGCCATCCGTGGAACCATCATGCACACGGAGGTCGACCCGGACACCGGCGAAGAGGACGTGGACGTGTTCGTTCAGCTGTTCCCGTCGACAAGCGAGGTGGTCAACCTGTTCCGAGAGGAGGTGAAGGTCCTGACCTCTGACGAGGATCGGGATGCGGACTACGACTCTCGGACCATCCTGCGCGCACGCCTGGAGTCTGCCTGTCGTCGTCTGGTGAATCTGTACGGCAAGGGTGAGGTCCAGACCGGCGCCACCTTCGAGATCTACTGCGCGCACGCCTACGTGCCCTACACGGTCATGGAGGACGGAGAGGAGGTGGTCAGGCAGCGGTGTGTCATCGTTGTGCAGGACATCAAGCTCGATGGCAATCCGGAGGGGACGTTCCGAGACGGAAGGGTCGAAGAGGATCCGCTCGCGATGAAGAACGAGGAGGAACAAGGGGCTCTGAAGCGGTTCTTCGGTGGTCTCGGCAAGATGTTCAAGACCAAGGATTCGAACGCGCAGGTGTCCGAGAGTTCCACGCCGAACCCCTGGCAGACCTTCGGCAACGATGTGGTCCTGCTCTCACAGGCAGAAGCCATCCTGTACGGTGATCTCGGCCCCGGGCTCGAGGAGATCTGGTCTCGCGTCATCGGACACAGGCCGAAGGTGCTCAAGCAGCTGATGGCGCGTCCGGTGAGCACCCGCCCTGAGTCCAAGGCAAAGATCTCGCCTGACAAGCGAGGGCGCATCAAGACGGGGCGCGAGCTGCTCCTGCCCTACGACGGACCGAGCCTGTTCTCGGACCTGCCCACGGAGGAAGGGGACTAGTTCCCACCTCATCCCGCCAACGCATGGCGGGTATTTATTTTGCCTAAAATCCTATACAATAGCCTCACTGTGACTGAACGATTAGCTAAAAATACCTTCTATTTAACCCTGGCATCAGTGGGGCAAAAGGTAATCGCCTTTGTCTATTTTTTGTTTCTTGCACGGGTAATGATGCCCGATCTCACAGGGCAGTACTTCTTGGCGGTGTCTATTACAGTTATCTTCACGGTTGTTGCAGATATGGGAATCACTCCGGTAGTGATTCGAGAGATCGCCAAAACTCCTGAACGAGCCAAAGAGCACCTGCAGCACGCAGTAGCTCTCAAGATCCCTCTGATCCTGATGGCAATGGTTGGCGCAACGTTAACAGGTGCTGCACTTGGCTATGACGTCTCTCTGCAGCGTCTCATCATGTTCGCGAGTCTTATCTTGGGTCTCGATGCCATACACCTGTTGTTCTATGGTGTCCTCCGTGGCTACCAGGCGCTTAAGTATGAATCAATAGGCATCTTTTTGGGTATGGCCACCACAGGGACTCTTGGTGGACTTGTCCTTTGGCTTTCTCCGTCCCTTCCGTTTCTTATAGCCGCTCTCTTGATGGGAAGCGTGGTGAACGTCATGGTTAGCGGAACGAAGATCGTACGCTTACTTGGCTGGGGGGCATTGCGCCCACGCTGGCGTCGTAGTGAGCTCCTTTGGATCATGCGAACGGCATTACCATTTGCTCTCGCTTCAATTTTTGTAAAAGTCTACTCGTACATCGACACGATTTTCATTTCAAAGTTTTTGGACACAACCGCTGTGGGCATCTATTCGATTGCTTACAAATTCACCTACGCTTTTCAATTTCTTCCCTTGGCATTCGTTGCGGCGCTCTATCCAGGTATGAGTGCTGTGGTGGGGAAGGATCCCGCGGCTCTTAAACGTATTTTTAACAAAGCGATTTGGTACATGGCCCTCCTGTCAGCACCTATTGTCTTTGGACTCTGGGCCGTCGCACCTGAGGTCGTTTTACTGGCCGGTGCTGAGTACGCCACCTCGGCGATTGTGCTGCAAACACTTGTCTTCGTTCTCCTTCCTATCTTTCTAGATTTTCCCATTGGCTCTCTACTCAATGCCGCGGATCGACAGATCACAAAGACAGCTATCATGGGTGTCACCATGGTCATAAACGTCTCTCTCAACTGGATGCTGATTCCTCAAATTGGTGTCCTGGGCGCTGCCTATGCCGCGCTCGCTAGTTTTATCTTCATGTTTTTAGCAGGCCTTTACTTTGTCCGTTCCATCATTCCAACATTTTCTTTACGAGCGTTCCTAGGGCCTGTCTCGCTCATCTATCTTTCCGGTGGGATTATGACGATTGCCGTTGTCTTACTGAAGCCTATTGTTGGATGGATGGCGGTTATTCCTATTGGGGCAATTGTTTATATAGCTGCACTCTGGTTGACGCAGTCCGTTGGAAAAGAAGATTTCGTGCAGATAAAGGCTTTGTTTAAGAGGGTATGAGCGATAAAAAGATTCTTCTTATCACGCCAGACTTTCCACCGGGACGTGGAGGTATTGCTCGCTACCTGAGTGCGCTTGCGTTGTATTTGAAGGATGATATTGAAGTCGTCTGTACACCTGATTCGGCGTGGCAGACATTTGATCCAACCGCTGGTTACCCAATCTACCGTAGAGAGCTTATGAGCTCTTGGGGGTGGCCACGCTGGCGGAAGACCGTGAAGTATCTGAAGACGTATTCTGATCGATATCGACTTATTCTGACCTCGCACTTGTTGCCCTATGGTAGTGCGGCTCTCGTTGCAGCGCGGAAAACAAAGACCCCTTATATTGTATTTGTTCATGGAATGGATGTCCGTCTGGCACAGAGATCTGCTCGGAAAAAAACTCTCGCAAAAAAGGTGCTCAAGGGGGCCAGGCTTGTCGTCTGTAACTCACAGGCACTGGCTCGTGAAGTGGCTCGAGTTTTTGGGGTGACAGAGATCCTTGTAGTGTATCCGTGTCTGACTGGTGATGCACAGCCGCCGGCAGTGACTGAAGGTCAGCCTTTTACACTCATGACGATCTCGAGACTTGTCGAACGCAAGGGGCATGCTCACGTGCTTAATGCTCTTGCTAACTTGCGTGGCACTGGTCAGCTCACTGACTTTCAGTATCACATTGCAGGTACTGGACCGATGGAGACAACGCTAAAGGGAATGGTGAGAGCACTTTCACTTGATAGGCACGTGACATTTCATGGTGATGTTGATGACACTGTTCGTGATCGGTTGTACGGTCAGTCAGACGTGTTCGTCATGCCTGTATCGAAAGACCCTGTCGACAAGGAGGGGTTTGGTCTCGTGTTTCTTGAAGCCGCTCAAAGTGGCGTTCCTTCAATCACGACGAACCTTGAGGGGGTCAACGAGGCAGTTGTACATAGTGAAACAGGACTTCTTCTTGAAGATCAGAATGAGGAGCAATTGGCAGAGGCGATCTTGCTCCTAGCAAAAGATGATGCGTTCCGACACCGACTAGGCGATGCCGCACAGGAACGTGCCATGGAATTCACCTGTGCCAAGCAGTTTGAGAAGCTAAAGCCGTACCTGGTATGAGCCTCTCGGTCATCATCCCAACCTACCAGCACGCGTCGTCGCTCCCACGTTGCCTGGATTCGATTTTTGCACAGACACGTAAGCCTGAAGAGGTTATTGTTGTTGATGACGGTTCGACAGATGACACGGCTGCCGCCCTCGATCCCTACCTTGATCGTATCGTTTACATCAGGCAAGAAAACATGGGTGCGCCTGTTGCCCGCAACAGAGGTTTTGATGAGTCGACAGGTGATTTGGTGATTTTTTGGGATGCTGATGTTGTTGGGCGACCGGATATGCTAGAACGACTAGAAAGCGCCCTTACAGCGCATTCTGAGGCTTCCTGGGCGTACAGTAGTTTCCGTTGGGGCCGTAAGTTGTTCCGAGGAAAGACTTTTGACGCTGATGATTTGCGAGCGCAGAATTTTGTCCATACCACGGCACTTATTCGTCGCGATGCGTTCCCGGGTTTTGATCCTTCCCTTAAACGTTTTCAGGATTGGGATCTCTGGCTCACGATGTCGGGGCAGGGGACTCACGGGGTCTTTGTCGACGAAGTACTCTTTGAGGTTCTGATTGAAAAACATCGACAGGGGTATTCTCAATGGCTTCCTTCGATTGCGTACAAGCTTCCATGGAACACTTTGGGTTGGGCTCCAAAGGTCATCCGTAGCCACGATGAGGCCATGAGAATTGTGAGAAAAAAACACCAGTTATGATTTCGACGGTTACGGTAAATTACAAAACCATCGACTACACGCTTCGCATGTTGCAGTCACTTTTTGCGCATCACGATAAAGAGGTGGAAGTGTTTGTTGTCGAGAACGGATCTGGTGATGACTTGAGCGAGCTCCGAGAGAGGTTTCCGCAGGTGAACGTTATTGAGAGTGAGAAGAACCTTGGGTTCGCAGGCGGGTGTAATCTGGCCATCAGTCAAGCGGTTGGAGATTATGTCGTCTTGGTGAATCCAGACGTTGTCTTCGACGATGATGCTCTCTACCAGATCCAACAATCTATGAGCGCCGCTCCCGATGTTGGTATCGGTGGTATCTCACTGAAGAATCTCGACGGCTCACAACAGTCATGCGTCTGGTCTTTTCCGCGACCAATCGATCAACTTCTCTTGCTCTTGAAGATTAATCACGTTCTGCCCAATCTCAGACCTCTGCGTCGTTGGCTCATGAAAGGCTTTGATTACACGCAGAGTGCGGACGTGGACCAGGTTATGGGGGCGTTCTTCTGTATCCGTCGGTCTGTCATTGACCAAATCGGTTTGCTCGATGACGGATTTTTCATGTGGTATGAGGAAGTAGACTTCTGTCGAAGAACGGTCACGGCAGGGTGGCGCGTTCGGTACTTCCATCACATTTCCGCTCGACACAAGCTCGGGGCAAGTTTTGATCGAGTTGCCACCATCAAGAAGCAGGCAATGCTCCGTCGGAGCATCAGACGATATATTCGTAAACATCATGGACTAATCATCGGTACAGGCTTCCTTCTAGGTGAACCAATTTTTTGGCTCGCAAGTCTGATTTCAAGTATTGTTAAACCGATCTGAATAAACACGCACGGCCCCGTACGGACCTTACGTGCTATGTGAGTATGCAGCAGTTTTTTGGGAAAACATTCAAAGAATCGATCGTCATGGCGGCCATTCTCTATGGTCTGGGCTTTTTAGCGTATGGATGGGACATGGGGACGGGGATTATTCTGGGTCTGATGTTCTCCAGTGCCTTTGTGGCTTACAAGCGCCTGGATCGAGCGATGTACCTTGCGTTTCTGGAGTTGTTCATTAACCCACATGGCGTGCTCATCTCAGCGAGTATTGGTGGTTTTCCGCTCTCGCTCCGCATGGCAATCTTCATTGGCATCCTGGCAGGGTGGGGGATTGGTCTGCTGACACGTCGATACAAACTTCGTCGAGCAGATATCGTCGATCAACCACATTTCGGACTACTTATTCTTGCAGCGGCCATGGGGCTGATCATCGGCACGCTCTCTCGCGATCCTTCCGTTGTCTTTGCAGATGGGAATGCCTACCTCTATTTGCTCTACCTGCTTCCGATGTTTTCTGTTCGATGGGGGCCACAACAACGACATGACCTCCTGCAAGTCCTTGCGGCTGGTGCTGTGTGGGTGAGTGGGCTCTCGTTGGTTCTGCTTTACGCCTTCTCTCACCTTGACGCTTCTCTTTTGACACCGCTTTACGAATTTTTCCGAGACCTTCGTATTGCTGAGATTACCGCTCTTGAGGGTGGCCTTTATCGCGTCTTCATTCAGTCACAGATTTTCGTCATGCTTTTTGGCTTGATGGTTCTCTCGATGGTTGGATCAGGGATCCGCCGCTCTTGGCTTGTGGGGTTAGGCGCACTGACATTTAGTATCGTTCTGTTGAGCCTATCTCGTAGCTTCTGGGTAGGGCTTACGCCGGCCGTTATTTTCACACTCTGGATGCTTTGGCGAACCCATCATCCAACAACAAAACAAACCTTCAGATATCTTGGGTGGGTCTTTATCACGAAAATTGTCGCTGTCATTGGGTTGGTGGCTATTGTGCTGTTTCCATTCCCACCGCAGGATCTCACGAGTTCAGCACTCGTCGATTCGCTGAAGGAACGTACGACGGACTCCGACGATGTGGCGATCTCTAGTCGTTGGAAACTCCTCTGGCCGATGCTTGGTGAAATCTCTCGCAGCCCACTTGTCGGTCACGGCTTTGGGGCGACGGTGACATTCCAAACTGATGACCCGCGAGCTCGAGCGATTAACCCTGATGGAACATGGACGACATATTCTATGGAGTGGGGATGGTTTGAGCTTTGGATCAAGATGGGGATAATCGGACCTTTAGCCTTCCTCTACGCGGGTTGGGAACTAATTCGGCGGCTTCAGCGTTACCGGTGGACGGATCAAGCGTGGCTTGGGTACGCACTCACAGCAGGTGTTATTCTCCTCTTTGCAACACACATCTTTTCTCCTTACCTCAACCATCCGATCGGTCTCGGGTATCTTTTATTCGTTGTCCCATTTATCGTAAACAAAAAAACCGCGACCGCCGAGGTCGAGGAATTTGTCCCAGCGCCTGTGAAAGGCGCTCCTGCAAAGGCTCTCGCCTCACGTCAGTAGGGATCGGTGAATGTCTGGATAGCCTTGAATGAACGCCGCCGCGTTCATTTTTGGTTTGCCCTCCGGTTGGATTTCTAGGATCTCCAGTGTTCCGTTTGCGCAATCAATAAAGAGTCGTCCATCCTTAACGGTGGCGGTGCCAGGGGGGACATCAGCGCGGAAATCGGACGGTCTAACGGAGATAAGTTTCAGGCGGATACACACGCCGCTGACACGGTCCCACATGCTCCAGAGTCCCGGCCAGTTTTGCCAGGCGCGACTCTTTCGTTCAATTTCGCTTAACGACTCACTCCAAACAACATGTCCATCATCTCGGTGAAGCAGGTGCGTGAGCGTTGCCTTCTCCTCGTTCTGAGGAATGGGGTCAACCTGTCCTGCGTGGTATCGGTGGAGGGTCTCGACCAGGAGACCTGGTCCCTGCAGGTGAACTTTCTTCTCAAGTGAACTGTACGTCTCGTTGTCGTCAATTTGAATCGTCTCGGACGCCAAGAGGGGTCCTGTGTCCATACCTTCGTCCAGTAGCATGATGGTCACGCCTGTTTGAAGATCTCCCTGTGCGATGGCTGCCTGCATAGGGGATGGTCCTCGGTGGCGAGGAAGAATGGATGGGTGCACGTTGATCGCTCCCATCTTGGGGATGTCGAGAATGTCTTTTGGCAAGATCTTTCCGTAGGCCACGACGACGAACATGTCCGCATCGTATCGTTTTAGAAGAGAGACGATAGCAGGATCCTTTCTGAGGCTCTTAGGAGTTTGCGTAGGGATGAGATGATCCTGTGCGAGAAGTTTCACAGGCGCGGCAAGCAAATCTCCACCTCGCCCTGCTGGCTTATCAGGTTGAGAAAACGCCGCGACGACCTCGATTACGGGGTCGTCGATGAGGGCCTTTAAGAACGGGCAGGCGAAGCGTGGTGTTCCAAAAAAGACTACGTTCATACTACATGCGCGGTGGGCTTGTGTAGCGAATAACTTTGTCGATAAAGAGGATGCCGTCCAGGTGGTCGATCTCATGCTGCAACACAATGGAGAGCAGGCCACGAGCCTTGAACGTTACTTCGTTACCATTTCGATCTTGGGCCTTAGCCTTGATCTCGCGGTGGCGCTTTACGAATCCGTAGACACCCGGAACGGACAGACAACCCTCCTCACTTTCGATCTTGCGGAGTGAGCGCGCTGTGATCTCTGGGTTGATGAGCGCCTGTGGTCCATCGCCTGTATCGATGATGATAAGTCGCTTGTGAACACCGATCTGCGGAGCGGCAATGCCGATACCGTTTTCGATTTTCATGGTCTCGACCATGTCGGTAATCAACGTGTTGAGCTCCTCAGAACCAAGGGCTTTATCAGAAATCTTCTCCGACACTTGGCGGAGTTTTTCGTTTGGATCTGTGAGGACTGGTCGAGTTGTCATAGCTGGATGATACTACCCGTTAAAGATGCTTGTGTCAATGATATATCGGTCCGGAAGCGCTGTGAAGATCGCAAGCAAATCGGACAGTTTTTCACTAGGAACGCCCAAATCTACGCTCAAGCCGCGACCGTGAACTTCTGTAATGCTACTGCTTTGTGCTCCATCGATTTGCTTCGCGGTATCTACGAGTTGCTCAATGGCGATTCGGGCCTTGCGTGGTTCATCGTCTCGATAACTCACTCGGCTCCATCGGTAGATCGGTGGGAGTTGATAATCCTCTCTGGCCTTGAGTTCGTCGAGGGCGGCAGGGAATGCTCGGTCAAGAATGCGCTGCACGAGCTGGCTACTGGCTGTCTGTACGAGATACGAGACCCTGCAGGCATAGGCAACTGAGCGCCAGGTCCAAACCGAGATCATGAGATCCTGCACAGCCGTGGGGGACGTGCTGTAGAGCGGGGTGTCAGCGTCGATATGCACCACGAGTCCGAGGTTGAGTTTTTTGAATGGGTGGAAGTGCGCCTCGTACCAAAAGGAGGTGACGACAAGAATCTGTGCGTTCAGGTCCCCCTCATGCTCTTTATCAATGACACTTACGTTGACTCCAGGGAAGAGCGCTTGTAGTTCGCGCGCGACCTCCTGGTTTCCCAACCCAAACGGTTTAAGTCGTGATCCGTTGCATGCAGAGCAGCGCAAGGGGATGGGCGCCCTGGTTCGGCAACGCGGACACTCCATGGTGTGTGTATGAGCCACGAGTACCGTCGAGCATGTTTGGCACGTTGGGGTCATGGCGCAATCCAAGCAGCGTAGAGAACGCGCTACGCCCTTGCGATTGTGTACACACAGCACTCGACCTCCTTGTGTGAGAACTTCTGCCATGGCCTGAACAGATGAATGTGTAAGAGAACTAGTGGGTTTCCCTGGTCGTTCTTTATGGGTATCGATGACTTGCACAGCAGCGGAGGACCCCCATGAGAGCAGCTCTGTTTCTGGAAAGCGGTGAACGATGTTCGGTGTTGGAGCGACGTCTAAGAGAAATAGGTTCGCAGAAAAACGTTCATGCTGATCCCAGACAACCTGGCGGGCGTCAAAGCGTGGGTTGCGCTCCGTTGATTTGAAATTCCAGTCACTGGCCCGAAGAACAAAGATGGACGTGACATCTTGGTCAACACATAAGGCTGCGGTACGTGTACCAAGGAGAACGCCGTGTTGTTGTGAGCGGAATTGTTTCCATCGAACAAAGCGTTCGTTGTTTGTCTCATCACCCGTAAGAACGATGGGTTGCATCCCCGTAAGCCTTGAGCGCACGAGCTCCACATCTCGCTTTGTCGGAGCGAGGATGAGTGTCTTTTGATCGGGGTGTTTGTTCAGGTAGCCAACGATCACCGCTGTTGCACGCCGGAGGTCTGGAGCCTGCACAAAGGCCTTAGCCCGATCACCGAGCTGGCTTACAAGTCGAAGGACGTGATCCGTCTCGGACGACGGGAGTGTCAGTGGTAGCCAAGAGAGCGGCTCCGTTGTTTTTCTCGGGCGCTTGGGTGGGCGCGGCACAGCCGCATACAGTACCGAGGCGGGGGACTGGGCGAGATCCTGAGCGAGCCATTCAAAAAAAGAGAGTTCAGCCTCCCTTAGGGTAAATCCGTCATACACCCCCTGAATCGTTTTGAGTTCGATCCCTCGTGGAGGCTTGTCTTTTACACGCTTCACGACACCCCAGATGATCTTGTTGCGATACGGAATTTCAACAAGGTTCCCGCGTGTGAGCGTGAGGTCTTCTGGAGCCGTGTAGTCAAAATGTGACATTTTTCGCGGCAGTCGCTTGAGTGGATAGACCTCTGCGATCATACGTGGAACTCAGCAACAAGATAGCCAACACCAAAGGGGGCCTCGTACGAGAGGATCTCAGGCCGCGTTTTCTTACGTTCGAGAATGCCAAACAGCACGAGGAGTTGTTGGTACAAACAGGAGCCAGCTTGCTTTGGGAGTTCGTCGTCCATGGCTAACAGTGTCGAGGTAGAACTTCCTGCAACCGCTTGGCGGATGGTTTCATCGAAGAGCTCACCTTCCTTTCGAAAACCGAGAGGTGCATCGCTCGTCAGGCAGTGAGAAAGGTCCCCGGATGCAATCACGCCGATGCGGCTGTGTGATTGGTCAATAAGGTCTTTCAACAAGTTCCCAAACTTCAGGTGGTCTTTTGATGAGAGGCCGCTGTAGGAGAGGGGAACGATCTTCGGTGAGGGCCCGTTCTCTGTCAGATAGTGGAGTGGAACACCGATGCCGTGATCAAGTGACGCTATTGAATTTAGTGTGAACGGCACGCGCTGGTCGCGAGAGGTACGCTGAATCTTTGTAATAAGGTCCAGGTCCGGTTTGAACTCCTTCGTCGTACCCATGTCGCCAAAGTCTTTGAAGTCTGTTCGGTACTCGTCGTGCAGGTTGATTGAGAACGCATCAGCGTGTTGTGAGGCGTGTGATGAGATGATGATCACGGTGTCACAAGAGGCTTCGACAAACGACTGAGTAAGTGTTTGAAGTCCCTTTGCTGTTGCATCGAGTTTTTTGAGGTTGTCCTTACCAATCGTTGGAATCAGTAGGGGGGTATGGGGGGTGATAGCCGCAAATGTCAGCATATTAGTTTGAAGCGACTTCAATAATATCTTCAACAAGCTCCGTGGAAAGTGGGTCCCCAAGAGGGTGTAGGAGAACGGAGCGCTCATTGGTCCACACGACTTGGTCAAAACTCCAGCCGTACTCACGGAAGGTAATCTCATCGGCGATGTGACGACGCTGCCCGTCTGCGATCACGAAGACGTCAGGTGAGCCTTCTGCGGCAACGAGTGTTCCGTCGTGGAAGAGAGCGTAGTCTCCAATCTCGTAATCCTCAAGTGTTTCTGGGTCAACGGGAATGACCGGCAGAGACGCGTAGCGGTTCTGGAGAATTTCTCGCGACATGATTGGGTGTCGAATACCTTCTTCAACGTAGACGATACCTCCATTGCTTCTATCTTGAAGGAGAGTGCCTTGAGGGTAGACGGATTCGATGGTGATCGGTGTTCCGTCTGTGTAGGCCTCGAGGTCCTCCCAGGTCACGTCGACGATTTCATCTGGAGAGAAGCCGATTTGGCGGAAGGCGTCTTGAGAGGCGAATCCACGACGTTCATCATCCACGATAAGGAAGACAGTTCCAGTCGGCGCGCGGAGGAGAGAATAGTTTGGAAAGCTGATAGAGGTCCCCTGAGGGTAACGATCGAGCTCTGAGGAGGAAACTTGAATGACGGCGTCAGGGTTAAATCGTGAGTAGAATGCCGTCCTGGATGTGATTGGTCGACGTACGCCGTGTTGGATCAACCAAATACCCCCATTGCTTACGTCTTGTAGCAGAGTGCCGCTTAGATATTCGTGCACGAACCATTTTTCCCAGATGCGTGCGAAGTTTTCGTTTCCGTGTAAGTGAGGGGTGTAGGTGTAGAGAGATGCGGTAGCGTAGTTCACCGGTGTGACAAGTGTTCCATCAATCGTTGCCTCGATACCAGGACCCATGCCCGTCTGAGTGTAGCCGCGTGAACGAAGATCCTCTAGATAGCTTGTGCGGATGCGCTCTGCTGCCCAGTAGACCTGGTTCCCAAAGCCTTTGAACTTTTGAATGCGTGGATCTGACTTGGAGCAGTCGTCACAGACCGCATACCCCATGGCCCAGTCGAGTTGATCTTGGGAGGGGAAGTCGTCTTCCACAAGAGATTGTTCGCGTTGAAGAAGGACGAGAAGAAATTTCGGGCTGAGCTCGAATTCGATGGCAGCGTTGTAGATGATTTCTGCGGCTGTCATCTCAATGCCGTCGACGTTCTCGGTCACAAGGTCTCCCAGACCTCCACGTGTGAGAAAGCGCTGTACATCGTCAACTGTCATGGAGAACACATCGGTCATCTCCGCGTCAGAAACGAGGTAGTGGGGGTTAAAAAGAAAATCATCCTCGGCCCCAGTGGAAAGGGGAAAGCTGGTGAGGATGATGCCTAGTAGGAGGGTCAATGAAATGGCTCTCATAGTGCCGACATTATACCGGAAACAAGGCAATTCGTGGATCGGTCGGTTGACAAATCGCCTATTTTCGGGTATAAACTGTGGTCACCTCATGACAAGGAGACGGTATGCACACTGCTACCGAAACCAACTTCGGCCTCCGACCCGTGCGCCGCAACGATCTCGTTGCTGGAACCAGGGTCCTGTTGATCGAAGATGTACGACAGATCGACCCGACCATCGACCCCCGACAGCAGGGGATCGTGATCGAACTTCAGAAGCAGCCAATCCAGTCCGTGCAGACGGGGGAGCGTACCCGCGAGATGCTCGGATTCGTGATGGGCCAGGCGGATGCCCTCATCCAGTGTCTCGTTCCGCTGACGGAAGTGATCTACAACAAGATTCGTATCAGGAGTCAGATGACGAACATCCCGACTCGCTACTGGGTCCCGATTCGCGGGGTCCTGTAGAGTCACAACAGGACTACTATCGAATCCACTTCTACACAAAACGTTTTGAGGAGATACATGCGATCTTTCAACGTTCTTCTCGTCCTTCTACTTGGACTGGCCAGCGTCACGACCCCTGCGTTCGCGCAGGAGTGTCAGTACACGGTCAAGATCTCGCTGGAGGCCGACACGGACCACACGGACTACAAGACTCACGCCCACGATGTCGCGCAGCGTGCCAAAGAGCATCGCTTCGTCACTCGTGACAGTGCGCCTGTCTGGGTGAATGTACACGGTGGTCTTCACTGCTTCGACTTCGACTCGCTGCGATTGTTCGAGACAGTGATGGGGCCAACGGGCATTATTGTCAGGGTCAGGGGAAAGGTGTTCTACTGGTCATTGAACATGGATGTCAGCGACTTTCAGGTCCACGGACTTGTCCCGGGTGATGACGTCCGCATCGAATTCATCCAGCCCTTCAGCGCCCCAAAGTCCAACCACTGCACTCAGCGGACCGACAGTGGGTGGGTTGTCAGTGGGAAGGATGGCGAGCCGATGCCCATGGTTACCTACGATTGCGACATCGAGACGATGACCTGGAAGGTTGTCGAGCAGCGCACCTACATCATGCCCTCGGAAACGACCGAGTAGCACCGACGCCGCGCATTCGCGGACAGCAAGAGCCATCTGGCGACCTGTCCTCGGATGCGCTCTTGTTTTTCAAAAAAATAAAAAGAACAGGACTAGGCCTGTTCTTTTTTCAAGCAACTATTTTGTCAGTGCCCTCTTACGTGTACTGAGTGTAATCACACCCCCCTTAGCACCAATCGATACCTTTTGCTCTTCTTTGATTTCACCCGTGATGATTTTCATGGCAAGCGGATCAAGAAGCTCGTTTTGAATAACACGCTTAAGCGGGCGTGCTCCGTAGACGGGGTCATAGCCCTTCTCTGCGAGCAACTTTTTGGCGGCACCAGAAATCTTGAGAGTGATGCCACGCTGCGCTTTAAGACGTTCTTCAACAATCTCGAGCTGAAGCTCAACAATCCTTTCGATGTGTCTTTCGGCCAGGGCGTGGAACACAATCGTGTCATCGATGCGGTTGAGGAACTCTGGTCGGAAGTGATCTTTGAGCCGACCAAGGATTCGTTCACGCGTCTGTTCATCTTCCGTCTTCGCGCTTTCCTCATCTTCAAATCCCATCTCAGCTAATCCGTTGCCGGTACTGAGTATTAGATCTGATCCGATATTGCTTGTCATGACGATGACGGTGTTCTTAAAGTTCACCTTGCGCCCCTTAGCATCTGTCAGGTGACCGTCGTCCAAAATCTGTAGGAGAAGGTTGAACGTGTCTGGGTGGGCTTTCTCAATCTCGTCGAGCAGAAGTACGCTGTAGGGCTTGCGGCGAACAATCTCTGTAAGTTGACCACCTTCATCGTAGCCAACATATCCAGGAGGGGAACCGATGATCTTTGACGTGGAGTGCTTTTCCATGAACTCAGACATGTCCAGACGAATGAGCGCCTGCTCATCATTAAACATGAATTCTGCCAGGGCACGCGCGAGCTCAGTTTTACCTACACCGGTAGGTCCAAGGAAGATAAACGAGCCAATCGGTCGCTTCTCTTCACCGATACCCGCTCGAGAGCGTCTGAGAGCGTTTGAGACGGCTGTAATCGCTTCTTCTTGGCCCACAACGCGCTTTGAGAGCTCGTCTTCCATACGGGCCAATTTCTCCATCTCAGACTCAAGCATTTTGCTTACAGGAATGTTCGTCCAGCGTGAGACTACAGTGGCGATATCTTCTTCCTCAATAACCTCCTTGAGCAGACCACGTTCTTTTTGCAGATCAACGAGCTCTTTTTGCGTTGCGGCAAGTTTGCGCTGTGCCTTAGGGATCTGCCCATAGCGAATAGCCGCTACTTTCTCTAAATCACCACGGCGCTCCTCGAGCTCTGCCTCAGCGCGGTACTTCTCGACGGAGGAGGCGATTTCTCGAATCTCGGTGATCTTGTCTTTTTCATTCTTCCAACGACCCTCAAGAGCCGATGTTTGCTCTCGCAGGTTGGCAACTTGCTCTTCAATTTCTTTTAAGCGGGCCTTGGACGCCTTATCTTCTTCTTTAGAGAGTGCTGTCTGTTCAATCTCCAGGCGCATTAAGTCACGTTTAAGCACGTCGAGCTCCTCGGGCATCGAATCAATTTGCATGCGAAGGGCAGAGCCAGCTTCGTCCATGAGATCGACAGCCTTGTCTGGTAGGTTGCGGTCGGTGATGTAGCGGTGAGAAAGCTGAGCTGCCGCAACGATCGATGGATCAGAAATACGGATGCCGTGATGCACTTCATATTTTTCTTTGATCCCACGCAGAATCGCGATGGTGTCATCAACAGAAGGCTCCTCGACGACTACGGGCTGGAATCGACGCTCGAGCGCGGAGTCCTTTTCAATATGCTTCTGGTACTCCTTGAGCGTTGTTGCACCGATGGCACGAAGGTTCCCTCGGGCGAGCGCAGGCTTCAGCATGTTGCTGGCATCAAGGGAGCCACCCTCGGTCGTACCGGTTCCGACGAGCGTATGAAGCTCGTCGATAAACAGAATAATCTGACCGTTTGAACTTTCGATTTCCTTCACAACAGCTTTCAGGCGGTCTTCAAACTCTCCACGGTACTTTGTGCCAGCCACCATGGACCCGAGATCGAGGCCAACGACGACCTTATCCTTGAGTGACTCAGGTACATCACCGGCGGCGATGCGTTGAGCCAGACCCTCGATGATGGCGGTCTTACCTACACCTGCCTCACCGATGAGAACCGGGTTGTTCTTGGTGCGACGTGAAAGGACCTGCATGACACGTCGAATCTCGCTATCTCGACCAATGATTGGATCGAGCTTTCCTTGGCGTGCAAACTCTGTGAGATCCTGGCCGTATTTTTCTAGCGCCTGATAACGTCCCTCCGGTTCTGGAGAGTCGACACGTTGGTTGCCACGAATATCTTTCAAGGCCGTCATGACAGCCTCTTCCTTTAGATCGTATCCTTGGAGAAGCCGAGCGATGGCTTTGTTTGTGAGAAGACCTAAGAGGAGGTGTTCTGTGGAAATAAATTCATCCTTGAACGCTTTGGTTTTCTTATGGGCTTGAGAAAGTACATTTGCCATTTGCTGGCTCATGTAGATCTGTGAGAGTCCGCCACCTGATGGGGCAGGGGATCCAGAGGCCGGTAGAGATTCAAGGATCTTATCGACCTCACCACGAAGCTCGGCTCGTCGAGGGGTGATCTTATCCACAACAGCAGCGACGACACCATCGTCTTGTCCAATCAAGGCGGCGAGAAGATGGATAGGCTCAAGAGCCTGTTGTCCATGTTCTACAGCGATTGTATGCGCTGTCTGTAGCGCTTCCTGCGATTTATGCGTAAAATTGTTCGGCATCATAATAACGTTTTTGGCGTTTAGCACTCTCTAGTATAGAGTGCTAATTCTAACGAGTCAACATGTCACACACCATCCTTGGCGTACGAATTGACGATCTCTCTTTGGGCGAAGTGCGCTCGCGTATTTCAGATTGGTTGGAGCATGCGAGAGGGAAGATTATCGTCACACCAAACGCGGAGATGTTGGTGCTTTCTCGTCGAGATGAAGTTCTAAGACGAAACTTAAATGGGGCAGACCTTGCTGTTGCTGATACTGTGTCGATTCGCTATGCCGTTGCAGCACTGACAGAAGAGCGACTGCAGCACAGAATTCCAGGCGTTGATTTGGTGCAAGAGATCGCCGGGTTGTGTCGTGAGAATGAACAAACATTACTGCTCCTTGGAGGTGATCCGGGTGCTGCAGAACAAGCAGCAGAAGTCCTAGGTGCAGAAGGTCTCGATCCAGGGCAGATATCGTTTGACGGGGAGACGGTCAGGATTTCTAGAACGCTGATCGAAACACTGCGGCAGATAAACCCTGATGCCGTAGCTGTTGGACTAGGGCAGGGGAAGCAGGAGGCTTTTATGACCACGGCCCGAGAGGTGTTGCCTGATGTTCGTGTGTGGATCGGTGTGGGAGGGTCTTTTGACATGATTTCAGGACAGAAGAAGCGTGCCCCTCAGGGATTGAGATCAATGGGGCTTGAGTGGGTATGGCGCCTCATTATCGAACCATCTCGTTGGCGAAGAATCGCTCGTGCATCCGTCGTCTTTCCATTGAGCGTCGCATGGATTACACTTAAGCGCGGAACTATTATTGCGGCTACTGGCCGCGTGTTTAAAGAAGTTTATAGACAATTTCGGACCGTATGAATGTTGTTACTCGATTCCCACCTTCACCAACTGGCTATCTTCACATCGGCTCGCTGCGTACAGCGCTGTACAACTATCTCTTCGCCAAACGTCATGGCGGACGTTTTATTTTACGCGTCGAGGACACAGACCGAACTCGCTACGTAGAAGGTGCTGTTGAGTCACTCATCCGGACCATGGATGCCATGGGGCTCGCGTACGATGAGGGTCCGACGCTTGTAGACGGAAAGATTGTCGAGATCGGTGATCATGGGCCGTACGTGCAGTCGGAGCGACTTGATCTGTACAAGACCTATGCACAGCAACTCATCGACCAAGGCGATGCGTACCACTGTTTCTGCACAAAGGAACGACTGACGCAGCTTCGCGATCAGCAGCGCCTGGCTAAACTGCCAACAAAGTATGACCGCGCCTGCCTCGCACTCAACGACGAGGAGAAACAAGCTCGCATTGATGCAGGTGATGATCACGTTGTCCGTCTCAAGGTGCCTGAGGGTCCAATTACGTTCACAGATGAGATTCGAGGTGCGGTAACCATCGACGGCTCTGAGGTTGATGATCAGGTCCTCATGAAAACGGATGGGTTCCCAACGTACCACTTAGCGGTTGTTGTTGATGATCACCTTATGGGGGTCACGCATATTATCCGTGGTGAGGAGTGGGTATCATCTGTGCCTAAGCATGTTCTTTTGTATCAAAAACTTGGATTCCCATTGCCGAGCTTTGGGCACCTGCCACTGATCCTTAATCCAGACAAGTCAAAACTCTCTAAGCGACAAGGGGATGTAGCTGTTGAAGACTTCCTAAAGAAAGGTTATCTCCCTGAGGCACTCTTGAATTTCGTTGCCCTTCTTGGATTCAATCCATCAGGTGATCGCGAGATTTACACGATGCAAGAACTTCAGGAAGCGTTTGATCTCAGTCGTGTAAACAAGAGTGGTGCCGTTTTTGATGTCGAAAAGCTCAACTGGATGAACGGTCAGTACATCAAGTGCCTGGACGAGGAGGAGCTCAACAAACGTATTGCGGAATTCGCACCTGATATTGAAGGCGATCTTCTTAAGCGCATTGTGCAGGTTGAAAAAGATCGACTCGCGGTTCTCTCTGAGATTTCAGATCGACTCGATATGTACACACAGAGTCCAGCGTACGATGCGGAGATTCTTGTTTGGAAAAAGGCAGATAAAGAGGATGCTATTGCGCAGCTTAAGGGTGTGCAGGGGGTTCTTGAGGGTCTGAACGAGGAAGTATTTACCTCTCTGGAGTTGATTGAAGGGGCGGTAAAGAAGTATATTGAAGATAACGATTTGAAAAATGGCAACGTGTTGTGGCCACTGCGAGTAGCGCTCTCAGGAGAGCCACGTTCACCAAGTCCATTTGAACTTCTCTGGGCGCTTGGTAAGAAAGAATCACTTACGCGTGTGAATCACGCGATTGAATCGCTTGTCTCATGATGGAGGGAGCAAAACGATTTCTTGTTCTACTGCTGCTGGCACTGATGGTGCCAAGCGGGGGTTTTTTGATGGCACACTCAGGCGAACATGCTGATGTTCAGGTTCTTAATTCCGAGATTGAATTCAAGCGTGATTCGATCGATCAACTCAATCGACAAATCAGCGCCTATCAATCAAAGATCGAAGAAAAACAAGCTGAAGCCGCGACACTTGAAGGTGAAGTTGATCTTCTTGAAAACAGGATTGCAAAAACCGCACTGGATATTGATGCCGCTGAAGTTTCTATTGATCTGACAAATGCGGAAATTTCGATCATTGAAGACGAAATTCACGAACAGGAAGATCTTTTGGATAGTCAACGAGAGATGATTTCTGAAGTTCTTCAACAGATCCAGGTGCTTGGTGACGGTTTTGGATTGCAAGTGCTTTTCGGTACAGATTCTTTCTCGCAACTGTTCGATGAGTTAGAGCGTTTGGAAAATGTGAGTACTGACTTAAAGGGTGCTGTTGATCAAGCTCGAAAAACGCGGATAAAATTAGAGGAAAAGCATGCTTCAGAACAAGCAAAAAAGGACCAGCTTGTCGCCTATGAGGAGTCTCTGATTCAAAGCAGAGCCCTTCTTGAGGAAGAACAAAATGCGAAAACAGTTCTCGTAGATCAGACAAAAAGTTCTGAGGCAGAATTCCGTAGATTGCTTACAGAGGTGCGAGAAGAGCAGACATTCATCAATCAGCAGATTGTCGCACTTCAGGCAGAAATAGAGGGTCGTCTAAATGCCAGCGACGAGGTAGGGGATTCCAGTGTCCTTTCGTGGCCAGTTGATCCCACTATCAGAGGAATTTCTGCGTACTTTCACGACCCCACATATCCATTCAGGCATCTGTTTGAACACTCGGGGGTGGACCTTCCTGCACCAACAGGAACGCCGGTCGTCTCAGCGGCTCCTGGTTACGTTGCTTGGACTCGGCAGGGGAGACTCTATGGAAATTACATCATGGTTATTCATACCAACGGTCTCGCCACATTGTATGCTCACTTGAACAGCATGAATGTCTCACCAGACCAATTCGTCAGTAGGGGACAACAGATCGGAACGGTGGGTAATACAGGATTCTCAACAGGGCCTCACCTGCACTTTGAGGTGAGAAAAAACGGTATTCCGACTCAACCACTTGATTACTTGATGTCGTACTAATATGACACTTACTCTCGTTGTAAAATTCTTCGGATGGATTTTCACCATCGTCCCGCTTCTCGTGTTTCTTGTCATAAGTACAATTATGGTCTGGGGGGCAGGGAAGGATGATGGGCTCATAAAGGGTTTGACCCTCATGGGTATTGCGATCTTCCTGATTGGTGCGATCACCTTGGCAATCGTGTACCTAACAAACTTTCTCACATAGCAATTACGCTTCTCGACAGATTTTGTTCAGGAGCATCAGTTAAAAAAGAGGAGCCGGGTAGGGCTCTTTCTTTATTTAAATGATTATGTACCTTGTGTCGCACATTATACCTTATGCGACACGTTAGATTAGAACGGTCAACGTTTAAGGTGTTTTTTAGGACTTAGGTTCAAGGCGGCGCGTGTTCTGTTTGTTTCTATAGGTACCCTAGTACCCCTAAAACGCTTAGAGCTCAATTTTGAAATCGGCCTATTTATAGTAGACGTGATCACCAAACCGTACATCGATATATTCGAGCTCTGAACGATCTTCAACCTGGTCTAGTAGCACTGTTTCCAAATGAGAGGCTTGTGTGGAGATGTCTCCAACGGAGTCAAACAGAATTTCAAATCCTTCGGTTGTTTCGACGCTCATCCATTTACCAGCAAGACGATCCACGCGAATGGTGTCATACGTGATTCCTTGCGCCTCAAGCTGATCAAGAAAGGCAAACACATTCTCGATCTCCTCTGGTGTCATGACAATGTCCCCTACTGAGACGTCCAGATTGTTTGTGTCGGAAAATGTAGGCAAAGGTTGTCCCAGATCCTCCTCTGCCCCAAGGCTTCGTGTCACCACCCCCTCGAGATCAACAACATATCTCCCCTGCCCTGACTCCCAAATTAAGTTCGACGTTCTTTCTGCGATCGTAATCGTAAGTATCCCCCCTGACTGCCCCATACTAACATTCGCCAATGCAAACGCGTTTTCTAATTCAGTACTCAGCTCTTCAGAAGAAAACAAGAATTGGTTCGAGGTCTTGAATATCAGCAAGGCGCGGCTTTGCAGGTAGGACTGAACGAGCTGCTCTATTTGAGCTGGGTCGATGTGTTCAACGCCCTTAATCTGAACATTCTGAATCGCAAGACGTGGACTGGAGAACATCAGGTTTAATCCTAGTAAGATCACAACCAACGTTCCGACAACAGCACTTAACGGCTTCCATGGAATTTTTTTGACATTCTGAAAATACGGATTGCGATACCGTCCGGCTTTATAGCGCTTTCGCTGTGTGCGTTTGAAAAAATCCCTCCGTGCCATATCTAGACAACGATTCTGGGTAGGCTCGAGTTAATCCTGGTAACGATCTCATAGTTAATCGTACCAGCATGCATAGCCAATTCATCGGCAGTGACTCGGTGGCGGCCATCTGTTCCAAGTAGGATAACCTCATCTTCTTTTTGAAGCTGTGGGACATGAGAAACGTCCACCATCATCATGTTCATGCAGATCCTCCCAATTATCTTACAACGATACCCTTTAATCAGCACCTCTGCTTTTGATGAAAGGAGGCGGTCATAGCCATCAAAATACCCCACTGGAAGCACGGCAATGCGTCCTGAGCGCTTTAGAACCTCTGTCAGGCCATAGCCAACGGGTGTGCCCATTGGAAGCGATTTGATCTGTGCAATGCGCGTTTTCCACGTGAGTGCGGGTTGCAGATCACAGCTGACACCGAGGTTCCTTACCGTTGTCTGCACGAGGCTTGATGACCAGAGTCCGTACATGGAAACCCCAGCTCGAATCATGCTCAGATGCGTTTGTGGGTACAGGATAATGGCTGCAGAGCACGCGCAATGCTGGATCTGTGGGTGGATGTTATGCGCTGCCAGGGTCTCAATAGCTGTCTGAAATCGAGAAAACTGAAGTGTGGCAAACTCAGGGTTGGCAGAGTCTTCAATGTTGGCAAAATGTGTTGAAACACCCTCAATGGAAACTCCACCGCAGCGACTCACGAGCCTGGCAATGTCATCAACTTCTTCTAAAAGCACTCCCTGTCGTGATGTTCCCGTTTCAATCTTTAAATGAATTGAGAGAGGTTTCGCTACCTCACGGCTTACTTTCTCTGCATGCTCAATGCCCTCCTTGTCGTACAGCGTCAAGTGAATGTCGTGCTTAATCGCTTCTAGGTATCGATCGAACATGGTGTATCCCAAGACGAGTACCAGCGCCGACGGAAAGCGCTCGCGCAGCAACAGGGCATCATCAATCTGATCAACGGCAAACGCATCAACGCCACTGCGTGATGCGATATTCGCCACCTCGAGAAGGCCGTGCCCGTAGGCATTCGCTTTTATGACCGCACAAAAACGCGCGTCTCCTTCAAGAAGTGATCGTAGTGATGTGATGTTATGTGAGAGAGCCCGTTCTGACACCTCAACCCAGGTTCTGTAAGACTTCATGAAAAAAGACGTTAAGGATGTCGTTGTTTGCTTTTAGCGAATCCATTTCAAGTGCCTCCTCACGTGTGACCCATCGTGTTTGATAGGCTTTACCTTCCTCGGTGATCACATCCCCCTCCCCCACCAGGCAGTGAAAACAGTCGATGTGAACTCGAAGGATTTTGTCTTCTAGGTCCCAGTCATGAATGTGGTGATGAAAGAACTCAGCCGTCTGAACATCGAGACCTGTCTCTTCATTGATTTCACGACAGATCGCCTCATGTGACTCTTCCCCCTCCTCTATCTTTCCACCTGGAAACTCCCATTTTTTATCCCACATGGGATTCTTATCCTTGCGCTGAAGCAACAGATAGCACCCATCGCGTTCACAGACTCCTATAACAATGCTCAAATTCTTGATGGGCTTCATAGCTTCTTGATTCGGTTCATGGGGATGTATTGATCCGATTGGGCCATCCATGCAATGAGAGCATCCTCAAGTTCTTTTTGATCGTGACCCAAGACAATAAGGTCAGGCAATACTTCTTGTAAAATTTCAAACTCTCCGAGCTCCTCATCACAAAGAACGGCTTCATTGACACATGACTGCTTCTTTATTGCCTCAAGTCGTTTTCGTTCCGTCATGTGGGGCCGCTTATCCTTAAGTGCGACCACATGTGTATCTCGCGCAACTCCAACAACAAGCTCATCGCCCTTTGATTTTGCTTTGCGCAAAAAGAAAACGTGCCCTGGGTGTAGACCATCAAATGTCCCAAACACCAAGACACGCTTACTCATACTATTCATCTCGTCCTTCTGGACGTAGCGTTGGAAAGAGAATGACTTCTTTAATATTTGAAGCTCCCGTGAGCAACATGACCATACGGTCGACACCGATACCAAGACCACAAGCAGGTGGCATACCATGCTTAATCGCATCCAGATACGCATAGTCTGTCTGATGGGCCTCATCGAATCCAGCTTTTTCCTTATCCTTCTCGTGGATGAAGCGCTTCTCGAGCTCAACGGGATTATTAAGTTCTGAGTAGTTGTTGCCAATCTCAGATCCAAGAGCGAATGCTTCGAAACGTTCTGTGAATCGTGGATCTGCCGCGGACTTTTTCGCGAGTGGTGAAACCTCGACAGGATAGTCGTAAATGATTGTTGGTTGTACGAGCTTCTCTTCAACAAGCTCCTCGAAGGCAAATGCCATGAGCTCACCGGCAGACTGGATACGCGGCAATTCAGCACGTGCCTTTTCTGGCAGAAGTTTCTCAAGAGCACTTTTCGCCGATGCGAAATCGTCCCAAATTGACGCCTCAAGGCCTCCAATCTCCTGAACTGCATCAATGAGCCTCATGCGCTTCCAGGGGCGCTGTAGCTCAATTGTGACGTCCTCATGCTGCACCTGAGTTGATCCACTAGACTGCAGCGCGGCATACTCAAAGATTTCTTCAAAAATATCCATGCCGTACAAGTAGTTCTCGTAAGCAATCTGTGCCTCAAACATGGTGAACTCTGGATTGTGATCACGATCGATTCCCTCGTTACGGAACACTTTAGTGATCTCATACACTTTCTCAAAACCACCAACAAGCAACCGCTTCAAATACATTTCATCGGAAATGCGAAGGAAGAAATCAGCATCGAGGGCGTTATGATGTGTTACGAATGGGCGTGCAAAACCTCCGCCGTAAATTGGCTGAAGTGTTGGTGTCTCGACCTCTAAGAATCCCTTTCCATCGAGCAGTGCACGAATGGCCGTAATAATCTTACTTCGAGCGACCATGCGATCTTTCACATCATCATTCATGATCAAGTCGAGATAGCGCTTTCGGAAACGTGTTTCTTTGTCACTAATTCCATGCCATTTTTCTGGAAGAGGAAGTGTGGTCTTTGTAATGACGCGATACGAACTCGCGCCAAGTGTGTTCTCACCTTTCTTGGTGACAAACGCTTTTCCGGTCACCTCAATAAAGTCAGCAACATCAACGATGGCGTGTAGCTCGTTGTACGCATCCTCCCCCATCTCGTCTCGCTTGAAAGCAATCTGAACCATTCCTGACTCATCCTGCAACTGGGCAAATGTTAGTCCGCCGTGCTTTCGGAAAAGTCGCAGGCGGCCAACAAGGGTTACTTCGTCTTGAACAGACTCATGCTGATCAAAGCCTTCTTTAAATGCGCCGATGGTTTCAGACCGATGCGCTGTTGTTGGATATGGCTCGAGGCCTTTTGCGATGATGGCGGCAAGGCGGTCTAAACGGTCTTTTTCTTCCTGAATCATATGGTGAAAACAAAAAAATACAGCAAAATATGCCGTATTTTAACCAGGATCTAGGTGAAGTGTCAACGTTAAGCGATAGAAACAATCTTATACGTCATTACCCCTGATGGGACCGTGACGTCAACGGAATCACCTACTTTATGCCCAAGAAATGCTTGCCCAATCGGAGACTCGTTGCTGATCTTTCCATCCATTGGACTTGCTTCGGTTGAGCCGACAATTGAGAATGTTTTGGTCTTTCCATTTACTTCCGCAGTAAACGTTGCTCCGAGAACGACTTCGTCACCACCTGTTGTTGCTTCGACGAGGACGGCGTCACGAATCTTCGCTTCGAGCTCAAGGACACGTGCCTCGTTCAGGCCCTGCTGTTCTTTTGCGTCTTGATACTCGAAGTTCTCAGAGAGATCTCCAAACTCTTTCGCTCGGGCGATCTGCTCGGCAATTTCACGACGTGTTACTTTCGTGCGTATGACCAGCTCTTCTTTCATCTCATCGAGACGTTCTTGTGATACGTAGGTAGACATAATGAATCATGCTAGTGAGCCTTTTGCTTACTGTCAACCACTCGAGGGGAAAGCGTGGCGAACCATGTGCTGATTGGCACGGTCAAGACCAAAGCGCATGTCCCTGCGAGTGTTCGGATAATTTCTTCTGCAACGAGTTCGTTGTTAAGAAACGCTTGTAGTGTCAGATCTCCATACGTGAACAACAGGAAGGCAGGAAGAGCGGCCCCTGCGTATACCAGCACCAGAGTGTTCACCGTCGATGCGATGTGATGCCGTCCTAGACGCATCGCCTTCTTAAAGAGCTCTTTTTTTGAAGTGTCTGGATTTGCTAAGAGCAGCTCGTCTACCACCTCGCTTTGTGTAATGGCAATGTCATCAAGAACACCCACAGCACCAAGAATGATTCCTGCCGCCAGAATGCCTACGGGCAACTGGACTCCGGCTGTTTCCCAGAAGAGTAATGATGCCTCTTCTGAAGCGAGGCCTGATAGTGAGCCTAAGAAAAGAAATAGTTTTGTGAACACAACGACAAGGGCTAACCCTGCTGTTGTTCCAAGAAACGCTAAGAACGTTTGCTGTTTGAGACCATGGGAAAGATGCATGTTGATTCCCAAGATGAGGATGGAGGCAACAACGGTGGCCGTGACAGGATCTTGCCCCGCTAGGATTGCTGGGAACAACCAGAAGAACAGAATTGAGACCGTCACCAAGAGACCTGCGAGAGACAATAATCCTCGCCAGCGCCCCACGGCTACGGCAATGACGGCAAACACCAAGATGACCCAACCCACGCCCCGTTCTCGGTGTATATCATCTAGATAGGCTGTTGCCCCATCGTCAGTTTCAATAATCTGGAGCGCAACCTCATCTCCAACCTCAAGGGCATATCCAACACCCATAACGTAAGACGATGATGTATCTACATGAAACTTCTCTCCGTACGGTGTTTGTGCAACAAACAACACCTGAGTCAATCCTGACTCGAGCGATGAACGTTCAACAATCTCGAGAATCACAGCATCTGTCTCACGAGGCTCGATGGTTTCCTGCGCGTTTATCTGTGTCGGGAAGAAGCCGAGAAGAATGAATAGTGGAATCAAAAGAAGTCTGTGCATAGGACGTATTTATGATCGATAGAACCACCATTGTAGTAGTTCTCTAGCAAGCGGTACGGCGGCATCATTTGAGCCACCACCTTCTTCGATAAGGACCGCAAGGGTAATTGTTGGGTCATCATATGGGGCGAAACCAGTGAACCATGAGTGGTAAGGCCTGTCTCCAAGCGTTTGTGCCGTTCCCGTCTTGCCTGCGACTGCCTCGGTCAGATCAGCCATTGAGCGGGCACTTCCCACTGTTACGGTTTGCCGCATGCCTTGTCGAACAACGGTCAGCGCATAGCTATCCAATTCTTCGAGCTCCTCGATATCACCATGAAGCAATTCACCAGCCGCGGGTCCATCAACAGACTCGACGACGTACGGCTCGACACGGTAGCCACCATTGGCAATAACAGCCGTGGCTGCCGCCATTTGAAGCGGTGTGGTCAAAAAGTCTCCCTGTCCGATGGCGAGATGATACGTATCACCAACATACCATCGTTCTCCTTTCACTTCTTGTTTCCATTCCTTTGTGGGAAGGAAGCCGTCGGCTTCCCCTGGCAGATCGATGCCACTTGGGCTACCAAAGCCAAACTGACTCGCATACTCATCAATCCGTGCAACCCCGAGCCCTGTGACCGTATCGTATCCTCCACCGATGATATAAAAATACGTGTTCACAGACTCAGCGAGCGCTTTACGGGCGTCTGTGATGCCGTGGCCACCTGCCTTCCAGTCTGGAAAATACCACTGGCCGATACGTACACCGCCGGTAGAAAGGAAGGAACTGTGTTCCCCCACAACCCCCTCAGCGAGCGCTGCATAGGCGACGAAAGGCTTGAACGTTGATCCCGATGGGAACTCCCCCGCGATCGCGCGAGGAAAAAGTGGATTGTCTTCATCCTCAAGCAAGGCTGTGTACCGCTCTTGTGAGATTCCGTTTGTAAACTCGTTACTATCAAAACTAGGCCAACTCACAAGCGCTCTCACCGCACCCGTTTGTGGGTCAAGGGCCACAACCGACGCACGAGATGCGCCTGTGGCTTCAAGTGTCTTTGCTAAACGCGTCTCGATATACTTCTGAAACTCAAGATCGATACTTAAGGAGATGTCCGCCCCATCGGTCGCCGGCTCCTTGGAAACAATGGCGATTCGGTTTCCTCTGGCATCGACTTCATAGGCAAGCTTTCCAGGCACCCCCCGCAAGATCGTTTCCACCTGACGTTCAATACCAGATTTTCCAATGTCATCGATTGGCCGATACCCAAGATCCGCAAATGTATCGAGATCTCTGGCCGAGAGAGACCCTGTGTACCCCAGCACATGTGAGAGCGTGCCAGCGGATGCATTGTAAACACGTTTACTTGTGGTCTCTAATTCAAACCCCGGAAGGTCTGCGACCTCGATCGCCAGACGAATGCCCGCCTCATAAGGAACATCCTCCGCAACAGGAATGGAATCGTACCGACGGGAAATGTACTCCGACATCAATAAATCGAGATCGGTCAGCTGCAAGCCAACTCGTTCAGCTACGTGTTCAAATAATGCCCTGCGCTCCGTATCATCTTCAGGAAGCTCGTTGATCGTCATGGTAAGTACAAACGACGGTTCATTCCACGCCAGCAGGTTTCCGTACCGATCTCTGATCTCTCCGCGCGGAGGCACGAGCAATTCAATCTTGTTTCTATTCTGATCTGAGAGTGATCGGTAGTACTCACCACGGGCAATCTGCAGTTGCCCAGCTCGGCCAACGAAGATAAAAACGACAGCCACAATCAAGACTGCCATAAAGCGCATCCGGGTCCGATCAAGCGTGCAGTGGAGCGTTTGTTTTCGTCCAGACGACATTGATCCGCCTGACAAAAAATCTTCAATCCCGTCAGTATCTGATTGTGCTACTCGACCAAAACGACCGTCGTCCTGAATTTGGAAAACACGCGAACTAGATTGTTTTCGGCGAAATAGCATGTCTTAAGTGTAGTGTTGAAATAGTGAGTGTAAAGCTCCTCGGAGTTTTGTCGATAAAGGAAACAAGAGCAGAAGAACAAGCGCACTCAAGGCAATTCCCCACAGGCGCACGTGTAGCAATATGCCAAAAGGCACAGAAACCTGCCCGAAGAATGTACCAATCACAGAAAGGAGAATCTCCACGAGAAGTACCGTAACAATGGCTAGCGCTGTTGTTGAGGCGACGCCATAAAATGATCGGTTGGAGAATACGTGCTTGGATGCCAGCACGGTGACGATTGCAGCGGCAATGTAGGCTAAGAGATGGAATGGAGCGAAGTCTAAAACAAACACCTGAAGCAGTATGCCGTGAAAGATCAGCCACCAAAGCACCGCTGGGAAACCTACATAGAGGTATAAAAAGACGACGCTCGTTAGCATCAGCGGCATTCGATCAAATGGAACAGGTAGCGCATGGATAAAACTCACCTCGAGTGTAAAGAGCGTCAGAAAAGCTGCGAGGTAAAGAAGTGTTTTAATCATACGACTGTTGCGGCAGTACAAGAACACTCGAGGCGCGCCTCATGTCTGCCAGAGGTTCGACAATGGCCGTTTGAAATGGTGATGTTTGATCTTCTTGGACCGTGTTAATCACCCCAACAAGGAGCCCACTGGGAACAGATTCCTCTAGCCCTGATGTTACGACAATCATGTTGGGTTCCAGGAATTCATCCGTTGGAATAAAGGTGATTTCCAGTAAGTCCCCAATCGTCCCAGAGGCCATGCCAATGGTTCGACTTTCATTAAACAAGGTCACAGCAGTTGCATAGCCCGTATCTGTCAGAGCTGTAACGGTTGAGGTGGTGCTTCCCGTAGACGCAATTTTTCCTAAAAGAATTCCTCCACCAACAATCACCGGATCCCCGACAGTGACCCCGTCATCCTCACCAACAGTAATAACAAATGTGGCCGTGGTTCCAGAGATGGTCTTTGCCATAATCTGAGCAACGATCCCTTCAGTCTCCGTCCTGTCTCTATAGCCGAGCAGGGCCAAGGTTTCCGCATGCTTTATTTGAAGCTCTTCAAACGCGGCTTTATCGATCGCTAACGCGTCACGCTGCTCATAGAGCACCTCTAACTCTTCTGGGGTAATTTCACCAGCCGTCACAAACCAGAAGACCCGTTCATAAATCCATGTTGCCGCCTCAGTCAATTGTACGGAACTAGGCTCAATGATGCGCGCAACAACACCTCGAAATGTAAAGACGGATGCAAGAAGAAGGAATAGCAGGACAATGATGAGGCGCCGTCTACCGCGGCGCGAACCGCGTAGTTTCATAGACTAAATAATGCTTCCCTCCGAAGCAGATGGCAATGTGATGTCCTTGAGAAGTTGTGGGTCCTCAAGAAGCAGTCCTGCACCACGTACAACACAGGTAAGAGGGTCCTCTGCGACACGCACTGGGATGGCAGCCTGTCGTGAAATCAGTTTATCCAGTCCTCTAAGCAATGCTCCCCCACCCGTTAGAACAATCCCACGCTCGTAAATGTCCGCAACCAGTTCCGGTGGTGTCTGTTCAAGTGTTGCTTTCACGCTTTCAACAATTGTCCGTACGGAACGGTGAATGGCCTCACGTACTTGTGTGTCATTAATGATGATTTCCTTCGGAAGCCCGCTCAACAGGTCACGACCACGCATTTCAATCTCCAATGGCTCCTCCGGTTCCATGGCTGTTCCGATGCGCATCTTGAGGCGCTCAGCAATTCGCTCACCAAGAAGAAGATTAAATTGGTCGCGGGCGTACTGAATAATATTCTTGTTCATTTCGTCGCCAGCGATGTCGAGTGACTTCCAGGTAACAACACCTGCCAGGGACATGACGGCAATCTCTGTGGTTCCTCCCCCAATATCTACGACCATCATTCCAACAGACTCTGAAAGCGGAAGTCGCGCACCGAGGGCAGCGAGCATTGGGTTCTCAACCATGTGCACCTTCCGAGCACCAGCAGAGAGCGCCGCGTCTTCGATGGCTTTACGCTCCACCTCTGTTGTTTCAAGCGGGACCCCGATAACAATGCTTGGTCGTGGAACAATCGTGAACGACTGGTCGTGTACTTTGTCGATAAAGTACTTCAGCATTTTCTCCGTCACCTCAAAGTCAGAGATTACGCCCTTAGACAACGGCTTAGATGTGATGATGTGCGGCGGCGTCTTACCGAGCATGTCCTTTGAGTCCTTCCCCACCGACAAGATCTGATCGGTTCTTGTGTTGATGGATACGATCGACGGTTCGTTAATCACAATGCCACCATCTTTGGAGTAGACAAGCGTGTTCGACGTACCCAGATCGATTCCCAGGTCTTTTGAAAAATGTCCGAAAAATTTGTTGAGCATAAAAAATTGAAGACCCAATGTCTCCATGATTCTACCTTCTGCCTCTCACCGGAGCAACCCTATCGTTGCACCCAAATTGTGTTCAATGCCGGTGCTTTTTCGAAACAAAGGCAAGCTCAATAAATGAGACGATAATGACCACTAACAGCATGGTCCACCACCGAAACCAGCCCTGAGAAAAGAGTACCAATGAACCGATAAATAGAGCCGTCAGCAGTAGCGCCTGACGAAATGCTTGCATTGTCACTCGCACTGCAATGGCTGTGCGATCTTTCCACAGGCGTATAAGCACGCCAAACACAGATATCGTTCCGAATAGCGCAATGGAAAGTGTGAGGTAAAAAAGAATGTATCCCATCTGTCCAGACAAACTTGGATCCACACCATGAAGAACAACCGCCCAGGCAATCCAAGCGGCCACACTCGCGATGGACATGAGGATGAGGTAACTACGAAAACTCATAGCGGATTGGATTGCGTGAAATGAACGTAGAGATTTTTTTTATGTTCGCTGTTGGGAACTCTTCTGACAATTTCTTCAGGAGCTTCTCCTCATGTCCTCTAAACGAGAATCGCGCTGCTGATGTTTTAAGCTGTACCCGAAGGACACCGTTTCGAAAGGATACAGCCTTGGCGTCTTCGCGCCTGTCGCCTGGTAGGTACGTCGGCAGCATTTTGTTGGCTGCTTCCACGATCATGGAAGCCGTCACTGACTTGCGAATGCCTGCGCGCCCGACCGAGCCAGACAACAGATCTCTAAGTGAAGATATGCCCATAGGGGTCTATTTTAGCAGATTTACCTCTGACGATATTCACAGATGTCCGCGAAGTCACAAAACTTACAATGAAACCCTGGCGTTGCGTTAAATACTGACGAGCGAATCGACTGCACGCGATCAACCATGGACTCCTGCAGATCCAGTAGATCTTGGTCCGAGCCAAGAAATGAAACTTGAGAGTTGTCTTTCAGGTAGTGGAACGTCAGCTTCTTCGGATTCAGACCAAGTACGTCTCTTGCAGCAAGTTGATATAGCAAAAGCTGCTCTTTACTTCCCTTATCGAGTTTCGTTTTCGGCGTACCAGTTTTGTAATCGATGATTTCAACGCCGTCTTCAAACGCATCCATGCGGTCAATGCGCCCCTTAAGTACCACATCCCCCAGTTTGAGTGTGAAGCCCTGCTCGATGGAAAACGGTGTTGGTGGCTCTTGTTCGATCAGCTTGTAGTAGGCACGGAGCGATTTGCGTCCCTCTTCCCGATACTCCTCGCGCTGCCTGTCATTGACATACCAATCATCCTGCCAACACGCTGCATACGCCTCCATAAGCTCCTCCATCGATACAGGCGTTCCTTCAACGTGAGCAGGTGCCGCATCAAACAGACTTGCCTGTTGTGTTCCTGTTCTCTCAAGCCAGAGCACAAAGAATCTCTGGAGTGTGTTGTGCATGGTCTTTCCATAACTAAACGTCCACTTCCCCATCACGGGCACTTTGAGCACGTGCGCGAACTTGTATTGCAACGGGCACGTCTTGAATGCAGCGAGCTGTGTGAAAGAAAATTGCTTTGGGATAGGAAGCCGTGGATTGTCCGATGCCACATCGACCATCCCCTCACCCGTATCTTCATCAATGAGTACGATTGTCTCTCTTCCAACGGCGGCAGATTCCCCATAACCGAGCTCCGATAAAAAGCGAGAAACTTTTCTTTTTCTTGCTCCTCCGTAATCCTCAGCAGAACACAAGAACAATCCCTCCTTAGCCCGTGTCATCGCTACGTAAAACAACCGGCGCTCTTCTTCAATGTGAGCATTTGCTCCATCGGGTGCACTTGATCCCAACCCTTCTGGCAACGGGATAGCGTCGCTACGTGCGCGTGTGGGGAATCGTTGGGCGACAAGGTTCACGACAAACACATACTTAAACTCGAGCCCCTTGGCTGCGTGCACGGTCATAATCTTGATCATGTCAGGGCCGTCCTCTAAGTCGATCGAAAGTGAGCCTTCCTCGCCAGCGTCACGCTCATGAGCAAACTCTGCCAGGAACCGGTGAAGGATTGGGTGCTCGTCTCGACGCTCAAACGATTTGAGACGTTGATAGAACTGCTGAAGAAATCCAAAGGCCTCGAGCTTCTCTCGTTCTGGAAGTGTATTTAAGTGCTCAAGGTACCCACTCTCCTTCGCTACGAGCACGAAGAGCTCGCCCACAGGACGTGTTCGCGCCTCTCGAGCGAATCGCTCACGGTCCTGAAGTAATCTTCGAATCTTTACCTGGTCATCAACAAGGAGTTGATCCATCATCTGAGCCCCCTCACAGGCCTCAAATAAGGATCTTCCCTTGCGTCTGGCCATGCGGTTCAACTCCATGACTCCACGTTCACTGATGCCGCACAATGGGCTCACCAGGAGCCTGTAAAAACTTGGGGAATCAAACGCGTCATCAAGTGAGCGTAGGTACGCCATCATGTCTAGAATCGCTGGCTTCGTGTAGAGCCCTGATAGAGCAAGGAACTGAAATGGAATGCGGTGTCTTTCGAGAGCCTGAGCGAAATCCGTTCCTGCACTGTTCGAACGCACGAGAATGGCAAAGTCGCTCCAATCGGCTTGCGTGTCTTTTCTGAGGTTCAAAATCGTGTCGACAACCCGTTTCACTTCTTCTGTGGCCGTCGTGCAGTGCAGGTGCTCGATTCGACCGTCACCCCCTGCATGTGCGACGAGCTTCTTTGACAAGCCCCCTGAGGCCTCAAGACGGTTCGGGTTATTGTGCTGAATAAAGTCGTGCGCATGATCAAGAATAGACTGCACGCTTCGATAGTTTGTGTTGAGCACCACCTTCTTAGCACCTGGATAGTCTGCCTCGTAACGAAGAATATTCGCGAGAGAAGCTCCACGAAACTTATAAATGGATTGGTCATCATCCCCCACCACCGTAATGTTGTTGCGCGGCGATGCGATGGTTCTGACGATCTCATACTGCGCGTCGTTTGTATCCTGAAACTCATCGACGAGCACAAACGGATACTGCGCTCGCAAAGACTCGAGTACGCCGGGGCGCTCCCTCAGAAGCTTGAGCGTGTAGAGCATGAGGTCGCCGAAATCCAGACAGTCGTTCTCTAAGAGAATCTGTTGGTAGGTCACATAGGCTCCGGCAAGCTCCTCAAGGCGTGCAATCTCAGCCGTCACTTCATCTCCCGCCTGCGCTCCATCGAGGTCCGCCTTCATGCCCTCAACATGTGCCATGTACTCTTCAGGACCAACCCCGACATCCTTTGCGCGTGAGAAGTGTGTCAGCAGTGAACGAATGTACTTTGTTGGGTTCCCGAGCGGACGGAAGTGATTGAGATTAAACCGATCAAAATTCTGACGGGCTAGGAGCCAGGCATCGAGTTCATTCGCTAACCGGAAGTCTCGTGAGAGCCCCATCTCTACACCCCGTTCTCGAAGCAAACTTTCAGCAAACGAATGAAAGGTCGAGATTTGTAGATCGACGTACCCATATGGCAGGAGCCGATCGACACGCTCTTCCATCTCCCCCGCGGCTTTATCTGTAAATGTCAGTGCCAGGATCTCCTCAGGCTTAGCGTGACCTTGATCGATAAGCCAGGCAATGCGATGTGTCACCACGGTCGTTTTTCCCGTTCCGGCACCCGCAACAATCATCAATGGACCTTCGACATGTGTCACGGCCTCACGTTGCTGGTCGTTCAATTTGGCGAGTAAATCGGTCTCCATAACGGCCACAGTTTAACACAAAACAGGGTCCGCAGACCCTGCTCATGTTCTAGGTGATTTCTTCAATAGTGACACCTCCATCTGCGCCGATAACCGCCAGCGCCATCTTCACGTCCAGTCCCTCATGCTTCGCCACAAGCTTCTCTCGAGCCGCTCGTAGGTCTGATTCATGTTGTGCACGCTCCGCCTCGTCTGAATCAAACGCAGCGCGTCCGCCATAGCCACCACAGTCGGTGTGGTTCATGAGAATAACCGTCTTCGTTTCGTGAAGTTTGTGGGAAAGATCCACTTGACCCTCTGCATAGCTTCCCTCTCCTTGTGCGATATCTTTTGCCGCGCCGGCGATGGAGATGATATCGACGTCATCGTACAAGCCTGCGTCTGTTAGATGATCACGAATCGCAGAGCCGAGACGAAAATCCATACAACGCACGAGCGCTGCCGAACACACATGAGACATAGTTCTGTAAAAATCAATGAGTAACGTAACAGAGGCTAGCAAAGAAAAAAGCGCGGGGCAAGCCCACGCATGTCGTTGTCCTTGGTCCGTCAGACCAGGAAGTCGTCCTCGTCCCAGACGGCGATGTAGTAGTCGACGCCGTCGATGTTGGCGACCAGGAAGGGGTCGATGATCGTCTCGTTCTGCACCAGCTTGTCGATGTAGAAGCTGGCCCGCGGGAACATGGCCCGCACTCGCTCCAGAGCACCGAGCACCTGCACCGGGATGAAGTCCTCGTAGTCATCGTGCGAGACGCGCTGCCAGCTCGGGTGTCCGCGCAGGGACTTGTTCCAGATGTACATGTCGGCGATCACGTGCAGGGCTGCCAGCGGCAGAGCCAGCCAGAACCAGCTGCTGACGCTGAGCGCCAGGAAGCCGCACACGCCCGCTGCGGCGATCGACAGGGCGACCCCACGGTTCAGGACCTCGCCGAGCAGAGCGACCCGCTCGGGGGTCATCGGGATGAACGGCGTGTTCTCCTTGATCTGCTGTGCCTTGTAGGCCTCCACCGACGCGATGTCGAAGGGCCGAACGTTGATCATGTGCAGGAGGCTCAGCGTCTCACCACCACCATCGTCTTCGTCGGCTCTCATCCGCGCGAAACTGTCCTCGAACATGCTCACCTCCGTAATTCTCCAGCACGATGCTGGATTGAGCATGGCAGGACCTTAGCAAAAAGAACCTTATTTTGTCGAGCGCATACAAAAAATCCCCGCAGCGTAGCGGGGTTGGCGTGCTCAGGCCGCAGCCTTGAGCTGCACGATGTGGTCTACCAGGTCCTGGACGGTGCTCAGGTTGTCGGTATCTTCGTCCGTGATCTGGACCTTGAATTTCTTCTCGGCGGCCATGACAAGCTCGACGATGTCCAGACTGTCGTAGTCCAGGTCCCCCCGAAGAGCATCATCGAGATTCACCGTCTCCCCCGGCCCCATCAAGACGATCTCGCGCACGAGGTCGATGACCTGGTTTTCAATGTCCTTCATTGACTTTCCTCCGTTCCATTGAGCAGAACGGCGAAAACATACCGCCCATAAGGGGTTTTGTCAACCAAAAAACAGGCCTGTATGCCTGTTTTTACTACTCGTTTATTGTCCTAACTTCGCTCCACCCACATCGCGATACTTCTTGCGCTTGAGAGCTACGCGGTGTCGAGCCAGCTCGCGTTCCATCATGGCAGCTGCATCGGCAAAGGCCACTTCATCCATATCACGCTTTTTCGCGAGAAGTTCACGTGCACGCTCACGTGCTTCTTCAATCTTTGTGAGGTCAAGCTCGTCAGCGCGCTCGGCAGTGTCAGCGAGGATAACAATCTCGTTACCAGGGCGCACCTGCAGGAATCCCGTGGATGCCACCATCAGATGTTCCATGTTGTCTTTGCGCAGACGCAGTTCACCAGCACGGAGTGTTGCTACCAGTGGAATGTGATTTGGGAGCACAGTCACCTCTCCCATCTCGGTCATGAGAGACACTGAATCAACCACGTCCTCATAGACGGTTCGCTCTGGTGTCACGATGGAGAGAGTAAGTTTGCTCATAGTTATTCAGCGGACTTCGCTGCTTCGATTACTTCTTCAATAGATCCTTTGAGGTAGAAAGCCTGCTCAGGGAGATCATCGTACTTTCCTTCGAGGATTTCCTTGAACGAGCGTACGGTGTCCTCACGCTTCACGAACTTACCTGGAGAGCCAGTAAACTGCTCAGCCACGAAGAACGGCTGTGAGAGGAACTTCTGAACCTTACGGGCTCGACTCACGAGAAGCTTGTCCTCGTCTGAGAGCTCGTCCATACCAAGAATGGCAATGATGTCCTGAAGGTCCTTGTAGCGCTGCAATACCTTCTGTACGCCACGGGCCACATTGTAATGCTCTTCACCCACAACGTTAGGATCGAGAATGGTTGAGTTGGAGTCGAGTGGGTCCACCGCTGGGTAAATACCGAGCTCAGCGAGTGAACGCGCGAGCACAACCGTAGAGTCCAAGTGACCAAAGGTGGTCGCTGGGGCTGGGTCGGTCAAGTCGTCCGCAGGCACGTACACCGCCTGAATGGAGGTGATAGACCCCTTCTTGGTGGAAGTAATGCGCTCCTGCATCGCTCCCATCTCTGTGGCAAGGTTTGGCTGGTATCCCACAGCGGACGGAATACGTCCGAGCAAGGAAGATACCTCAGAACCTGCCTGGGTAAATCGGAAAATGTTATCGATAAAGAGAAGTACGTCTCGTCCTTCGTCATCGCGGAAGTACTCAGCGAGTGTCAGACCTGTGAGGGCCACACGTGCACGCGCTCCAGGTGGCTCGTTCATCTGACCGAACACGAGAGCGGTCTTGGAAAGCACGCCGGATTCTTTCATTTCTTCGTAGAGGTCGTTTCCTTCACGGGTACGCTCACCCACACCAGCGAACACAGAGTATCCTCCGTGTTCCTTAGCAATGTTATGGATCAGCTCCTGAATAAGAACGGTCTTACCCACACCAGCACCACCAAAGAGACCTGTTTTACCACCCTTCAAGAAGGGACAGATGAGGTCGATCACTTTGATTCCTGTTTCAAACACTTCGTCCTTTGTGGACTGGTCAGCAAAGCTAGGGGCACCACGGTGAATTGGGTCCTGGCGCTTAGCACCAGAGTCTCCCTTTCCATCGATTGGGTCACCTGTGACGTTGAACATGCGTCCAAGTGTCTCAGGTCCAACAGGAACGGCAATCGCCTTTCCTGTGTTAACAACCTCCATTCCGCGCTGTAGGCCATCTGTGGCACTCATAGCAATCGCACGAACAGAGCCACCACCAATGTGCTGGGCAACCTCGAGTGTGAGGGTTCCGTCCTCGCGCGCAATTTCAAGCGCTGTGAGAATCTCTGGAAGATCCCCCTCAAACTGTACGTCGACCACTGGGCCGATTACCTGTGAAATAGTTCCTTTAGACATATTGATGTTTATCCTTCAAGCGCTGCCTTTCCACTTGAGATCTCTGCGATCTCCTGTGTAATACCTGCTTGGCGAGCTTGGTTAAATGTGAATGTGAGGTCGTCGATCATATCCCCCGCTGCATCCGATGCACTGCGCATGGCCATCATACGTGCCGAGTGCTCAGAGGCTGCGGATTCGAGCACCGCTTGGTAGACCATTGTTTCTACGAGTCGAGGCAGGATCTTGTCGAGAACTTCTTTTGGTGATGGTTCGAACTTGTACTCCCCTGTTCCAGCAGCTGTCGGCTCGTCATCTTCGCCCTGAAGTGAACCAATCTCTTTAACGTCTTCGGGTCGCCCGAGTGGAAGTAGTTCGAGAATCAATGGCGTTTGAGTAATCGCACTGACAAAGTCCGTATAGGCAACCAACACTTTGTCATAGTCTCCCTGAGAGAACTCCTCCACTACCATCTGTCCGATTGGCAAGACCTCCTCAAACGTTGTGTTATTCGTGATGTCAATGAAGCTCGCTTTGATCGGTAGATCCATTCGTCGCATCGCATCCGCACCACGTTTTCCGATGCAGAGCGTTTCAATCGTCACCTCATCCCCCAACTCTTCAACCTTCTCTCGTGTCTTTCTGATGATATTCGTGTTGAATCCTCCGGCCAGTCCTCGATCCGAGGTAATGAGCAGGAGCAACACTTTGTTTACTTCCTCTCGTTTACGCAGGAGTGGATGAAGTGTGGTGTCAACATGCTCGCCGATTGAAAGCACAGTATTCCAAGCCAGCTTCGCATACGGTCGCGAGAGCGTCACGTTGTTCACTGCTTTGCGCATTTTGCTGGCCGCAACCAACTCCATGGCCTTAGTGATCTTCCGTGTATTTTTGACGGATTTGATCCGACGTTTGATGGCTCGAGTTTGGACAGCCACAAGCTATTCCTTAGTATCAAACTGTTTATTGAATCCTTCGATCATCTCCTTGAGAGCGGCCTCAATTTCATCTGTAATCTTTGTTTCTTCCTTCAGGGACTCCATGGTCTCAACTCCCGTGGCACGCATGTAATTCTGGAATTCTCCTTCCCATCGAACGATATCCTCAACAGCCACTTCATCCAGGAATCCGTTAATAGCTGCAAAGAGAACGGCTACCTGCTCCTCAAATGGGAGTGGGGCGTACTGCGGCTGCTTCAAGAGCTCTGTGAGACGACGTCCACGCTCGATCTGTCGGCGTGTTCCCTCATCCAAATCTGTTGCAAACTGGGCAAAGGCCTCGAGCTCACGAAACTGCGCGAGTTCAAGACGGAGCTTTCCAGCCACCTTCTTCATCGCCTTGGTCTGCGCAGCAGAACCCACACGAGACACGGAGAGTCCCACGTTGAGCGCTGGACGGATACCACGGTAGAAGAGGTCTGTTTCAAGATAAATCTGACCATCTGTAATGGAAATCACGTTTGTTGGAATATAAGCAGAAACGTCACCAGCCTGCGTCTCAATAATTGGCAGCGCTGTGAGTGATCCTCCGCCGTTATCCTCGTTCAAACGCGCAGCGCGTTCGAGCAAGCGGGAGTGGAGGTAGAAAACGTCTCCTGGGTACGCCTCACGTCCTGGTGGACGGCGGAGCAAGAGAGAAATTTCACGGTAGGCCCATGCCTGCTTTGAAAGGTCATCGTAAATCACGAGTGCATCCTCTCCCTTCGCCATGAAATACTCACCAATCGTACACCCCGTAAATGGAGCAATGTAAGAAAGAGCCGCAGGATCAGAAGCACCAGCAATAACTACTGTGGTGTACTCCATGGCACCTGCCTCTTCGAGCTTGGCAACGATCTTTGCGATCTTTGACTCCTTCTGACCGACAGCCACGTAGACACATTTCACCCCCAGACCTTTCTGGTTGATGATGGTATCGATCGCAATAGCGGTCTTACCAGTCTGACGGTCTCCAATGATGAGCTCACGCTGTCCACGTCCGATTGGAATCATGGAGTCGATGGCCTTAATACCTGTCTGCAAAGGCACGCTCACACTCTTACGTGTCATCACACCTGGAGCAATCTTCTCGATGGGAAAGTAGTTTTTTGTGCTGAGCTTTCCTTTTCCGTCCACTGGGTTACCCAATGGGTCAACAACACGGCCAAGCACCTCATCTGAAATAGGTACTGACAAAATTCGTCCAGTTGTTTTTACCGTGTCGCCTTCCTTAATCTTGGATGCTTCACCCAAAATCACGGCACCGACGCCGTCTTCCTCCAAGTTAAGAGCTACTCCCATGACGCCGCCTGGGAACTCAAGCATCTCAGATGCTTTTGCTCCGGAGAGTCCGGTCATGCGTGCTGTACCGTCACCAACAGCGGTAACCGTCCCAACTTCTTCCTGCTTGGTCTCCGTGTGGAAGTTGTCCAATGCGCCCTTAAGCGCGTCGATGATTTCAGTTTTTGTTGCCATAGATTTGATTATGCGGTTTGAAGTGCCTTCTCTAACTGCTCCAGATGTCCCTTAACGGAACCGTCGATAATTCGTTCATCGATTCTGAGCTTTGCCCCACCGATGATGCTTGGATCGACTGTCTCACGAATCTCTGCGCCTTGCGCAACAGTTTCAAGTTTCTTTTTTACCGTTGAGCTAAGGGGATGTGCTATTTCTACTGTAATGGTCGCCGCTCCATAGCGCTCTGACCATACCGCGTCAATCGCATCGACTACGCCACGCATTCGATGCGTCTCATTGCGCTGTGCCAACAAGGTCACGAGATCAGCCGCCGCCTGGGCGACATCCTTTTCACTCTTGCCCTCAACAGCGCTTACAAACGCTTCGGCGAGTTGTTTATCGTTATTCTTCATACCTAGCCGGTCATTTCATCAATCACTCCTTCGGCCAGCTTCTGAGCAGTCTTTGTATCTACGGACTCAGCGAGGATCTTCCGAGATGCCTCAACGGCGATTTTTGCAATTTCATCACGTGCGTCGCGAATCATCTGGTCTTTCTCAGCAGCGAGCTGAGCCTTCCCCTTCTGTACAACGCTCTGCACCTCTTCTTTTGCTTTACTAAGCAATTTTCCTTTCCGTTCATCAGCGCTTGCACGAGCCTCTTCTAAGATAGACGTGGCTTCTGCACGAGCTTCCGCGATAACCTTCTTTTGTTCACTTTCCAAGTTGTGAACACGCTTTTCGACCTCTTCAGCTTGTTTAATTCCCTGAGCAATCTTTTCTTGTCGTTGCTCAAGAAGATTAACAACAGGCTTGTAGGCCCATTTCCAAAGCACCAGAAGAACAACACCAAAGTTGACTAACTGTGCAATAAAAATCTTCAAATTGATCCCAAGTGTTCCAAGACCTCCAGTGGCCTCGGTGGCATGAGCGACTTCTGCGACCGCTTCAGCGGCTAGGTGTACTTCTTCAGACATAATTTTTGTTTGTAGTCAGTAGCTTGTAGGCATTCCACAAGCCACGCCCTCCAAACAGAAACTTAGAGAGTGAAAGCAACGACGAGGGAGTAGATTCCGATCGCCTCAGCGAAAGCCATTCCAAGAAGCATAGGAACGAAAAGCTTTCCTGCTGCCTCTGGGTTGCGTCCGATTGCCTCCATGGCCTTGTAGCCAATGATAGAGATACCGATCGCTGGACCGAATCCACCAAGTGCCATCGTAAGCCCCTTGGTCAATGTAGCAATTGTAGCTGCATCCATAGGATTTCTTCGTTAATAATTGGTACTTAGGAACTGATTACTGAATCTTAAGCGTCCAGCAATCAATTACCAACTGCCAATTACGCGTGGGCAACGGCTTCTTGGTCATGTTCACCATGTTCCTCACCTTCCTCATGACCATGGTCTTCTGTAGCGACCGTGAGATAAGCGAGTGTCAACATAGCAAACACGGTTGCCTGAATCATGCCAACCAGCAACTCCAAGAACATAAATGGAATCGGGAGGAAGTACGCCATGAGTCCGAGCATCACCGTAAGAAGAACCTCTCCGGCAAAAATGTTTCCAAACAGACGTAGAGAGAGTGAAACGACTTTGGAGATCTCAGAAACAATTTCGATGATTCCGACACCAAACTCAACAACAGCAACGGCAACAGCAACAGGCCCCTTCTTGAACGAACGGAAGATTCCGCGAATATTCACGAACTTGCTGACATGATTGATTGGGCCAAGAGCCATAAGTCCAATCACGTGAGAAGCAAGTACAGCAAACAGTGCGATAGCAAGCGTGAGGTTCAAGTCACTTGCAGCCGGACGAAGAAGTGGAATCAGGGCAACATGCCCCTCATGAATCCCCCAAACACCAATCGATCCAGTTCCAGGAATGAGTCCGAGCCAGTTAGAGAACAGGATAAACAAGAAAATCGTACCAACAATCGGCAAGAACTGCTTTGCGCGCTTAGCATCACCCGTCACCTTCTGCACCTCTGTGAGCATGAACTCGATAATACCTTCGATCACGTTATGGACACCTGTTGGCACCAATCCTTTTCGGCGTGAAGCGACAAATGCCACACAAACAAAAAACGCGACAGCAATCCAACCATTAACCATCGCATTGGTAATAGGAAAACCAGCAATTTCGAAAAGGGGTTCAGCTGCAGCGGGTGGAAGCAGGAGTGCCATAAATAAGGTTTTTCTCTATTTGTTGTTTGAACGGTTTAGTACCTCGTAGCGGTCACGGTAAAATTTCGCCTTTTTTACAACGATCTTTCCAGACAAGAGGAATGCTCCTGCCAGACAAATCATCATGTATCTCGGCTCTGTGCCATAGCGACCATCGAGCCACTGTCCCAACAGGGCGCCGGCAACGGCTGGTATCGCGATAGATCCGCTGAAATCAGCGAAAATCCGCATGGCGAGCCGATAATATTTAGCGTCCTGAGACATATATTTCTCTAAAAGGCGCGGCTAGTATATGCCGATTCGCCCGTCAGGTCAATGCTAATTTTCAAAACTGTCCCCAGAAAGTAAAAACCCGCCTTGTATTTGGCGGGTGGGCCCGGAGTCGCCTAGTCGGCGATCCAGTGCCCCGTGATGAAGTTGCCCTTGAACCAGTTCGGACGCGTGACGTCGTCTCCGGCGGCTACAGCATCGAGCATGGCAAGCACTTGTTCGTGCACCGCGCGCTCAGACGAATCGGACGTCTCCCAGCGCAAGGCTTCGGATTTTGTCCTGATCTTCGCGAGCTTGCCGCGTGCCTTGATGACCTTGAGCGGATCCTCGTCACGCGCTCGCTTGGCGTGCTTGAGCACCTTGAGGGCGAGCTCGAGGTAGGTCGGGTTCGCGAGGACCGGTACGACGCAGCGCGGGACGCGGAGCTGCTCCTTGGGCTTCTCTTCCCCATGCAGCTTCCGACGACGCTCCTCCAACGTGAGCTGATTATGCGCAAGCTTCACCCTGCGCTCCTCCAGCTTCAGCTCTCGGAACTCGTCATCATCATCCCCCTCGTCATCGTCACTTCGACGCTTCTTCTTGAGCTTCTTCTTGCGCTCATCATCCGGATCGTCGTCCGTGTCGTCGAACAGGTCACTCAGGTTGTGTGTCGGACGAGTTGAGGTTCCAGGAGTGGCAGCTGCCGCAAGCGCGGCAATCGCATCTGCGTCCATGCCCTCCATGGCATCAGGAGAGGGCTCGTCATCGCCAGGGTCCACGTCCTCCGACTCGTCGTCGGAATCGTCTTCCTCATCAGGCTCTTCCGAGTCCTCCTCGTCCTCGTCTTCTTCCTCTTCGCTATCGTCGTCACCCGTACCCTCACCACCTTCGGCGAGTTGCTTCCAGAACGGATAGGAGGCGTCTGCCTCCTTCCCCTCCATCCACTCGTCGGGATTTTCGCGGAAGTCGTCGTAGGGCCAGACAGCGTCATCGACGGCGTCTGCCTGTTCGTCTGTGAGCTCGGGGAGACCCCTGAGCGCATCGGCGGCGGCACTGAGCGTGCCTTCATCTTGGCCATTTCCTGTGGGAAACAGCACCTGAACCGCTTGAACGATCTTCATGATTGTCTCCTCCGTAAGCTGTTGACAACGCCGAAACCTAGCAAGATTTCACCTCATTGTCAATCCAGACTGACAAAGAAAACAGCCTGTTTTACTAAAAGTGTTAACCATCACCAACTTTAGCCAAAATACATTGACAATTGGGAAAATCGTTGCTAACCTCCGCCCCTGGCATTGTGCCACCCATCTCAGGCTGGGTCCGCCATCTTGGTGGAAAGTACTGAAACCCGGCCAGATGGCCATCACCCGTTCCCTACAGAGGAGAGCACCATGAGTGCAGACACCGCATCCGGACAGACCCGCGCCCTGGTCCCGCTGGGACTCACGCAGCGAGCGCGGACTCTGACCCGCGACTCCATCGAAGGCATCCTCGCTGGCATGCTCCCGCCCTTCCAGATCGTGGAGAAGAAGGACGGCAACGGCAAGGTGATCAAGGGCAAGGACGACAAGCCTCAGACCGAGAAGAAGCAGCGCTCGAATGCCGACCGCATCGCCCTGATCGAGAGCCTGGTCCTGCGCCACCCGGACAACCCCCACGCTCCGTTCTTCGTCAGCGTGAACTGGAGCGGCGAGTTCGTGCACACCGGCGACAAGGCCGTGCCCATCGCAAAGAAGGGCGGCGGCTACGAAGAGCGCGAAGACGGATCGCCCAAGATGGTCATGGCCCAGCACCTGGACCTCTGGGTGAGTGGCCACACCATGGTGCCGGATCCCAAGAAGCCGCAGGAGCGCATCCAGGCAACGGTGCTGCCCCTGGTGGTCTGTGATGGTCGGAAGGGCATCCTTCCCTACGGCAAGATCAAGATCCAGAACGGCAAGCCCGTCTTCAGTGGCGTGAACGGCATGCTCTGCTACCTGGTCCACGACATCGACCCCTGGACCTGGAGGCGGCGCTACGATCGAGACGGCAACCCGATCTACAAGGCCGTGCCCTGTGGAGCAAGTCGTCACGGCTCCGTCAACTTCTGGAACGAGATCGTGACGCGGCGCTGGATGCAGGACAACTCCTACCCGAAGGACCGCGAGATCGTGGAGCCCATGGCCCACAACCTGTACGGCCGATCCGTGCTCAAGCTCACCCCCGGCGGTCACCCCGCCGTTCACGGTGGCTTCATCGCCCTGTTCCGCAAGGAGCGCCAGGGACGAGGACGCCGCAGGGATCGCAAGCGCAACCCGAGCCGTCCGGACTGGCTGGTGATCGGAACGGTCGCTGGCAAGAAGGTCACGGCGATGACCAAGCGCGTGCAGCTGATCCTCCCCGCCGAGGGCGAGGCCTTCAAGCCGCACAAGCTGGCCATCGACGAGGGCTGGAGCTCCATCCGCGCGACCGTGGACGGACTCTGGGGCGCCGGCAAGGTGGAGATCCACGAGGTCGGAGCCGACCAGGAGACCATCGATGCGCTCGAGGCCCTGGGCATCACGCTCTACGACGCCGGCCCGCGTGACGTGCGCGGAGTCGTGCGGCGCGTGCTGCGGCTGAAGCTGGACGACAAGAACCCGCTGTGGACGCACCTGGTGCAGCAGCGGCACCTCGAGGAAGACACCGACCCGAAGGTGGCCAAGCGCCACATCAGAGGCCTCGGTGGCATGCTGGAGACGGAAGCCACCAAGGCCATCCGACAGGCCTACAAGGACCTGGTGCACAACCTGGGTGCGGCCGGTCGTGAGAACGCCGGCATGCCCAACATCTCGGACATCCTGCCCGAGCTGACCCCCGAGGCGCTGCTGACGGCCCACCGTCAGGACAACGGTACGTGCCCGCTGGCGCAGTTCATCGTCGAGAGCTCCACCGCCAAGCGGTACGGACTCGAGGTGTGGGACTGGAGCTGCTGGGTGCTACGGCAGGCCCGCAAGGACCTGCTCAAGAACCTGGCCCACAGCCAGGCCGACGGGCTCAAGCTCCCGCCGCGCAAGAAGAAGGTCGAGGCGAAGGACGCCGAGACCGACGGTGGCGAGGAAGGCTCCGACGAGCCCTCCATCGTCTGGCACGAGAACATGTTGGCCAAGCACCTCTACCCCCTCGCCAAGGGGCTCGAGGGCGTCACCTCCAAGACGGACAAGCAGGGGCTCATCGACGCCCTGAGCAAGGTCTGCCCGCAGACCGCGTCCGCCAACCCCAAGGCCAAGCCGCTCCCGAAGCCTGCCGAAGGCAACGGAGCTCAGCAGGCCAGCGCCTAGCCGCAGACGGCAGCTAGGTACGCAAAAGCCGAGCATCTACGCTCGGCATTTTTCTTTGTCTAATTTTGAACCTAGATCTTGAAGATCGCTTTTGTATTCTTAAGTGTACGTTCTGCAACCTCATCAACACTCACTCCATGTAACTCGGCAATCTTTGCAGCGACGTATTCAACCTTCCACGGCTCGTTGCGCTTTCCGCGCTCAGGCACCGGTGACAGATATGGAGCGTCTGTCTCAACGAGAATTTTGTCGAGTGGCAGCGCCTTAGCCACGGTCTGTAGCTCCTTCGCGAACGTCACAATGCCAGAGAACGATATGGAGAATCCCTGATCAATGAAGCGCCGCGCCTCTGCCTCCGTCCCTGTAAAACAATGAATCACTCCTCGACGGGATAATTTCCCTGCCTGAACGTACTCTTCGATCATGTCCGCCTGCGGACCGTACGCATCACGACAGTGAATAATTACCGGCAACGCAACTTCCGTAGCAAGATCAAAGTGTGCTCGCACCGTTGCTTCTTGCTTCGCGATCACCTCTTCACGGCTGACCCCCTCGGGAATCCGATAGTAATCAAGCCCCGTCTCCCCTATGGCCACGCACTTTGGATGCTTCGTGAGTTCGCGATAGTACTCTGTGTCGAACAACTCAGAGCGCGTCTTAATCTTCGGTGTCGCCTGCTTCTCGGGCGGTAGCTCATCATCATCCCAAAACGTCTGCTCCACTGTGTGGTTCGGATGCAGGCCGACAGCCGCCCACATTCCCTCGTAACGCTCAGCCACCTCCAGACCTTTTTTGGATGTATCTTGCTGCGTCCCAACGGTAATCATAAAAACCCCTTTGTCCAGGGTCCTCCGAATGACCTCGTCCATATCATCCTTGTAGGCGTTGAAATGGACGTGACAGTGCGAGTCAATCAACTTCATGATTCTTCAACTACGATTCTAAGACTCTCTGGGAACAGCACCTGAAGGGCGGAGACTGTTGCAACAAGGAAGTTTGCCACTGCCGATCCTTCAAGCAAGGCAAGTAACGTATCCTCTGGAAGAACCTGCATGGCGTAGAACAGCACCACACCGACTACGATGACCCCCTCGACAAACCCGAACAATGCGCCAAGTAGACGATTGATGGATTTAGCAAATGGCACAATCGAAACAAATCCAAAAATCTTTTCAAACACCCAAAAGACTAATCCGACTAAGCGCGAGACGATCAGGAAGATAATGATGAACAGAACGATCTTGGCAACAGAACCTCCGCCCAACAAAAAACCGAACGCTTCCACGGTTGGTTCAATAATACGACTAGCTACTGCGATACCAAGAATGGCCCCCACCAGGGATCCCAGTGTATGAATGAGCCCAAAAAACAATCCGAAAAAAACAAAGGCTCCGACGATGACCAGAAGAACAATATCAATGAATCCCATATGAATCCGGTGTCAGTTTATCGTCGTATGACGTAAAAACAACACGCTTGATTAATCTCGACGAGGGAACAAAGACTCCCCCTTTGAGATAACTTTACCATAGCGAGAAAGGATTTCTTGGGAGGTCTGTGGAAGAATTGGCGCGAGCGCACGTCCGATAAATCGAACTTGACCTGCCACCTCTGAGAGCACCTGCTTGGCCGCAGCCTCATCTGTCTTTACCAGTTTGAACGGTGCCTTCTTGTCGACATCCTCGTTTGCCTGACCCACAATAGCCCAAACGATTTCGAGATACTTTTTGAAATCATACTCCCTCATGGCCTCATCCAACTCCCCTTCTTGTTTTGACCAATCAAACTCTACCTCATCGAGCGCGCCATCAAAATACTTCACAGACATGGCTGCCACACGACTGACAAGGTTCCCGAGCTGGTTTGCCAGCTCTGCGTAGCGCTCCTCCATGCGATCTCGCGAATAATCACCGTCACCATGAGAAGGAATCTCACGTAGGAAGTAATAGCGAACAGCATCTGCTCCATACTCGTCGACAAGTTCCTTCGGGTGAATCGTATTACCGATGGACTTGCTCATTTTCTCTCCCTCGACGGTGATGTACCCATGAACGAACAATTCTGTTGGAAGTGGTACTCGAGCTGAAAGCAGCATGGCTGGCCAATAGATGGCATGGAAACGAAGAATACCTTTTCCGATAACGTGTGCACGTTCTGGATTTTCCAACCAAAACTTCTTGTAAAGTTCATCGTCCTGAGCGTACCCAAGCGCCGTAATATAATTTGAAAGTGCATCAAACCACACGTACATTACCTGTTCCTCATCACCCGGCACCGGGACTCCCCAATGACGCGCGCGCTCCTGTGATCGAGAAATTGAAAAATCTTCTAGACCAGAACGAATAAAACTCAACACCTCATTCTTTCGCGTCTCAGGAACGATGCGAAGTGTATCCGACTCGATCAACTGCTCAAGCTGCTCTTGATAGTTTGAGAGCTTAAAAAAGTAGTTCTCTTCCTCGATTCTCTCGAGAGGCTTCTTATGATCAGGGCACTCCCCCGAGGGCACTTCTTTCTCCGTATAAAACTGCTCACAACCTACACAGTACATGCCACTGTAAGATTTCTTATAGATATCTTCAGGCTTACAAGCAGACCAGAGCTTCTGGGCTCCTGTCATGTGGCGATCTTCTCGTGTGCGAATAAAATCATCGAATGAAAGATTCAAAACTCCTTGCAGAGCCTTGAACTCTTCGGCATGTCGCTCAACAAATGCTCCCACTTCTTCTCCGGCTGCTTCAGCGGCGCGGACATTCTTAAGTGAGTTCTCGTCAGAACCAGTGAGGCCGCGTACAAGACCCTCAGCGCGACGTAGGCGCTCATACCGTAGACGTGCGTCCGTCTGAATTAGCTCCAGTGCAAAACCGATGTGCGGTGCGGCATTTACGTACGGAATGGCTGTGGTGATGTAGAAAGTGTTGTTCATACTGATCGAATCACGATAACGAATTCGCCCTTTATACTAGTGGAGTCAAGTGCGGCTGTCACTTCTGCCGCCGTACCGCGATACACCGTCTCGTGCATCTTTGTTAGCTCACGGCCGACCATCATACGTCGCTCTGGCAGGCGTTTTTCAATCTCTGCCATTGTTTTCATGATCCGGTGCGTGCTTTCGTAAAACACCGTTGTGGATTCAAGAGCGGCCACTCGATCGAAAAACGTTTGCCTTCCTTTTTTGTGGGGCGGGAAACCGAGAAACATAAACTCATCTGCTGGAAAGCCTGAGACAGAAAGCGCAGCGATGACCGCCGACGGGCCCGGTATCGGTGTAATGGTCAGATCGCTCCCAAAGTGCGCGACGAGCTGCTCAACCAACCTCCCACCGGGATCAGAAATAGCCGGTGTGCCTGCATCCGTTACCAGTGCCAAGTCCTTCCCCTCTTCCAACAGCTCAATCACTTTCTTCGTCTTGTCCTGACCACTGTGCTGGTGATAGCTCATCATGGGTGTGTCAATCTTCATCACATGAAGCAGCTTCCCCGTGACGCGCGTGTCCTCGCAAAGGATTGTATCAACAGAAGAGAGCGTGGCCTTAGCCCGCTCACTTAAGTCAGATAAATTTCCGATGGGTGTCGCTACAACGTATAGCGTCGACATACCTATTTCTTCCCTAGTCGCTCAAACGATCGAAGGATTTCCAGAGGTGTTGCAAACACGACGGTATTCGACTGGTCTGAAGACAGGTCATTGAGTGTTGAGAGCGTACGCAGGTGCAGTGCGCCAGGTGCTGCCGAAAGCATCTCTGCGGCCTTGGACAAGTTCTCCGCTGCCTCAATCTCTCCCTGCGCCTTAATGATCACGGCACGTCGCTCACGCTCTGCCTCCGCTTGCTTGGCCATGGTTCGCTTCATCTCCTCAGGAAGAATAATGTCCTTGAGCTCTACGTTGTCCACCTGAATCCCCCATGGGTCTGTGAGCGAATCAACGATCAACTTAATCTTGTCACTTGCCTGCTGACGCTGCGTGAGAAGCTCATCAAGATCCATCTCACCCACAACGTTTCGCATAGTGGTCTGTGCAAGTTGTCCGACAGCATGACGGAAACTCTCCACCTCAATAATCGCCTTCGAAGCATCTTTCACCTTGTAGTAGATCACGGCGTTGATACGCGCGGAAATGTTGTCCTTCGTAATGGCCTCTTGATCTGGTACATCAACCGCCTTCACACGAATATCCACCTTCTTCATCGTCTGAAACGGCCAGAAGATGAACTTCAATCCAGGAGCGTATGTCGACTTATATTTACCGAGGAAAAAGATCACACCACGCTGATACTCAAAGATGACACGGATGGTGGTGATGATGTACACGACCAAGACGAGAATGAGAAGTTCCATATTACTCACTGATAAATAGTTCGGTCTCTGGGTATGTCGCTGCCCAGGAGAACCAGAATGAATTTTCTAGAGGCAGCACCTCTAGCTGACGCCCTCGATAGTCACCACTCACGGCTTCTCCATCATAATTCCAGAGAGAACCTGTCCGTGTGTCCGTCAAAAAGTCGTCTGTCTGCTCGAATTCCAACACATCACCGTCGAGTTGTCGAGAGAATCCTTTCACGGTATTCAAATTGCTGTCCCAGAAAATAACCAAAGAATCAGGCCCTACCGTATCGTTAAGCACCTTCGTCTCCTCAATAGCTCCCGCAGCGTACGCCTTCTGTGCAGCGTCATTTCTGTGACCATAGATGATGGTCTTAGGGTGTGCGCGCCCGTCTTCATTTGAAAGCGGGAACCAAACAGAGGCATTCTCGTAGTAGCCACGAGGGCCATAGGGGTCGGATGTATAATCTCGATCAAACCCCGTGTTGCGAGAAAGCACTTGGGCGCTTGGATGTTCAGATTTAAAATCAGCCCAAGAGACGGTCAGTGACGGATATAGCGTAAGGGTCGCCCCTGTTAGTTCGCCAACCACCGCCTCACCCATTGCCTGACTCCAGAGCGAGTCTGTCTTACGGTCGTACATCAGCAGGTTTGAGTTATAGAGTTTCCCTGATGTTCCAAACTCAACTACCTCATCAGCCACTTCACGTTCAAACACAATGCCCGTGTAACAGAGTGGGCAGTAGGTCACAAGAAGGTCCTGTCCGTTAAACGTATCGTTCACAATCTCGTGCCAGACGAGAATCTGATACGGGTAGTATCGATAGGATCCCGCGACTTCGACCGCCAACCCAAATCCATTGTCATCGAGATACAAATCCGCCGCCCCAACGGACTCATAGGACGGGTCATCGATGGATGGGATACCGTCTTTGGCAGGATTCCCTGTAATGATATCGCCCAAAGGAATAGCATGCAGAACACCGTCTGTCTCCTGCACCTCTCCTTGAGGCTCATCTAAGAGCTCGCCTGAATCCGTCATAGGCGTTCGGTAAAATTGATATTGGTAATAGATGATCCCCGCGGATAGGATCGCAATCAGGGCAAGGACGATAAGAAAGGTCTGTCGATTCATACGGTTACTTGAAGAATTCTTTAATCTGCTCCGTGGTCTTTGGTCCAAGAAGTCGCTCACGCACGATGCCATCCTCATCGATCAAGATCGCGAGCGGCATGAATGGTCGCCCTCCTGAGTAAAGATCATAGAGTTCGTCATCATCATCTCTCAGCATGAGATACGTCACACCAAGATCCTGTGCATACAACTGCGCTTCCTCAAACGACTCTGTGGCACTTCGATGTACGCCAATCACGTTTAAATCTGGATACTGCTCGTGAAGTGCCTGAATCTCAGGGATCTCGCTGGCGCAGAATGGGCACCACATCGCCCAAAAATCCAGAAGAACTTTTTCACCACGGTAATCACTCAACGAGACCTCCTGACCTGTGAAGGTAAACGTGGTAAAATCTGGCGACTCTTGACCAATGTCGACACCCAGATCAACACCGTCTACCGCATCCGCTGCTGGCTGCGTACACCCAGCACCAAGAAAAATGATTGCAACGAAGAGTGCGAGGAACCGATATATAATTGAGGTTGACGAGAGCGACATATCGACTACCATACTACCGCATGAACTTGTGGGCGCCTAGCGAGTCGTGACCAATGCTACAACAGCCTGATCATGACTCATTAATCGCTAACATGTACGTACTATGCAAGAATCTATCGAAGAACTTCACACGCCGCAGGTGGCCATGGTGGGCCGGCCAGCGCCAGAATTCGACGTTGAGACAGCCATCGCTGGTGGCGAATTCTCACGTGCCAAGCTTTCAGACTATAAGGGTAAGTGGCTTGTTCTCTTCTTCTACCCACTGGACTTTACCTTCGTCTGCCCAACAGAGATCACCGAGTTCTCCAAGCGCAGCGAGGAGTTCAAAGCTCTTGATGCTGAAGTCCTCGGAGGATCTACGGACTCCGTACACTCACACAAAGCCTGGCTCAAGGAACTCGGCGACCTCAACTACCCTCTCTTTTCCGACATGAGCCGGGACATGAGCTGGGACTACGGCGTACTGCTCCCAGACGAAGGCATCGCTCTGCGTGGAACCTTCATCATCGACCCAGACGGTGTGCTCCGATACGCGCTCTACCACGACCTAGGTGTTGGACGTTCTGTCACGGAGACACTTCGCGTCCTGCAAGCACTGCAGACCGGCGAGCTCTGCCCTGTTGCCTGGGAGAAGGGTGAAGACACTCTTGGAAAAGCTTAAATTGAATACATCAAAACCGCCCACAGGGGCGGTTTTATGATTGTGTCGCTTCAAGTCAACTTACGAGAGCCCAAGGAGCTCAGAAAGCTTATCTCGGTTGAACCCGATGATGATCTCACCATCGATGTCCGTGACTGGCACGCCCATCTGGTTGGATTTTTTGATCATCTCCTGCGCCTTCTCCTGATCAGTCGAGACATCGATATCTGAGAACGTCACATTGTTCTCAGATAGGAAGTCTTTGAGCTGCTTACAGAATGGACAGGTTGGTGTGGAATAGACGGTTACCGTCATACAGCATGGTTAGGATGTTACGAGTTCAATTATTTCATCAATGTCATCCTCTGTCACCTCCCCAAGCCAACGGTTGTCCGGCATGATGACCACGCTTGCACCCGAGAGGCAATTTCCAAGACAGCTCGTCTGGCAAACACGCACCTCTGGGTCAGCCGCCTTGATGGCGAGCTTCAGCTTCTTGTACAAGCCAACCGCACCCTTCTTTGCACAACACCCCCGTGACGCTTCTCGCTCATTCGTGCAGATAAGAACGAGCTTTTTGTATTTCAGATCAGCCTCGCGCATAGCTAGAATGAACGTAGGTACTCGAGCAAGGTTCGGACAGCGTGCCCTGTGGCCCCCTTCTTTGTGTACGGATCGATTGGTCGCTCGGCAAATGCAGGTCCAGCAATGTCCAAGTGCACCCATGGTGTGTCACCAACAAACTCTTGCAAGAAGAGTCCTGCTGTTAGTGATCCTCCCCAGCGAGAGCCAATATTCTTGATGTCAGCAATGTCAGAGTCGATGAGTTTGCGATAGTTCTTCTCAAGAGGAAGTTCCCACATCTTTTCACCTGCACCTGCTGCAGCCTCCATAATCTGTTTCGCAAGCTTCTCGTTATTTCCCATCACACCCGAGATCTCCTCACCAAGAGCAACCACACATGCCCCTGTAAGGGTCGCGAGGTCCACGATGGCGTCTGGCTTCTGTTTCACGGCGTAAGAAAGCGTGTCAGCAAGTGTGAGTCGGCCTTCAGCATCCGTATTCAATACTTCGATGGTTTTCTTATTCATGGCCTGGAGTACATCTCCTGGTCGGACAGCGCGCCCCGATGGCATGTTCTCAACGGCACCAAAGATTCCATGCACCTCCACCTTTGGTGAGAGACGATCGATCACAGAAAACGCTCCGAGCACAGCCGCGCTCCCAGCCATATCGACCTTCATTGTCTCCATGGAACCCGATGGTTTGAGTGAAAGTCCGCCGGAGTCAAACGTCACAGCCTTTCCAACGAGAGCAACCTTCTTCTTTGTTGGCTTCGCAGGCTTGTAGATCATGTGCACCATGTACGGAGGAAAGTCTGATCCCTTGGCAACCCCAAGGATTCCGCCAGCTCCCATCTTTTCAAGCTTCTCTCGGTTGTACACCTTAATCTTTAGAGTCCCCTTCCCTTTCACAATCTCTCGCGCCGTCTCGACCAACACCTCTGGGTGCATCTCGTGTCCAGGTGTGTTGACCAGGTCACGAGCAAAGTTTGCCCCAATGGCGCCGATCTCCCCGTCCTCAACACCGTTTACGGCTGGACGCACAACACGTCCATCTGTTGAAACAATATCGAAACGCTTCGGCGTCTTGGTCTTGTCCTTCTTATACTTAGAAAACTTATAGCTAGCCAGCCGTACCCCTTCAGCCATCGCTCGAGCACATCCACGAGGGGTGAGCTCACCCTCTCCTGCCCCATGCAAAACAGAAACGACGGACTTTGCTCCCAGGGCAACTGCGGTATTCATCGAGACGGCAGCAGCCTGTCGAACGGCTTCCACGGTAAAACCTTTCTTCTTTCCTAATCCAACAACAAGCACACGGGCAGCTGGCAGATCGCCATCTACATGCATCATGAAGCTCGTTCCAAGTTTTCCGGTGAACTTATCTGCGGCCCAGTAACGAGAGAGTTTCCCTCCTAAAGCCTCATCCACGGCTCCTGTTGCGCCTTCAGGCTTCTTCACTCCTTCAAAACAGTTTACGACCAGCAAGTCGCACTTTTCCTCCGTTACATCTCCTTTACGAACATTGATATTCATACGTGTAATAAAAATAGCCTTACAAGGCCACTGTATCGATTAAATCAAGTTAACTCAACTTACCGCAAAACCATACACAAATGGGAGGGTCATAAGAATGAACACCACGACACTGAAGACAAAGAACCAGAACACTCGGTCACGCCAATGTGAGACGTCGCGCGCGCGCCAGATAGCAGCGGAGACAAGGTAGGTTACAAAGAACGCTCCGAGCGTGTCGACGTAGAGGCCGCTAATCGGACCGATGGCTGGATTGAGTGTCACCCAGTCTGCAATCACGTCACTTCGAGAAATAAGCAAATTATCGATCCAAGCCACATGAAGCGCAATAGCCCCCGCGAATAAGGCGGCTGTGGCGAGAGATTCGTGAATGCGGTCGTTAAAATGAGGGGCCATACTAGAGCATTGATTCAAACATGATGGCGATCACTGAGGCAAAACTAACGGCAATTGAGAAAATTACAGCGGAGCGATAATGCCATGCGTGCTTGTGAGCGATGTGCTCTCGGTACACAGAAAGCACCATGAGCGACGTGATCGTCAAAAGGATCGGGAGTTGGAACAGGAGCCAGCGGTGCGTCGAAAGTGCTTCAGCAAGTGAGGCGAAGTTGCCAAACGTGTACGAAGGTGTAGCCGCACGAGAAAACTCGATAGCAACGGTTCCCAGTAGTAGGAACAAGATCACAAACAAGACCCCTATGAGAGGTCGAACAACCTCTGCCTTTGAGCGCATGAGAAAGCTGAGCGTGAACGCTGAACCAAACAACACGATCGTTGTCCCAAAGAGCACTTGTCCCGGATGAATGACTGACAGCAGGTCCATACGAGACCCATTGTACAAGAATTGTTATACTGGAGCCACTATGCCAAGCAAAAAACCATCGTCGAAACACATGATCACGAAGTCCAACGGACAAGTCGTCCCTTTTGACCCAAACCGTATCATTGGATCGATCACCAGAACGGGTGTCGATAAAAAGACCGCCAGACAAATCCTGAAAGTCATCGAGGGAAAACTCACTCCCAAAATGCACACGCGAGCGATCTATAAATTGGTTACGCAAGAACTAGAGAATCAGAAACCATGGGCCGCGGCACGATACAGCCTTCGCGACGCCATCATTAAACTCGGTCCGGCAGGATACAATTTTGAAAAATACGTCGCTGCGATCCTAGCCGCCTATGGCTACAAGACGGATACCCCTGACACGTATCAGGGTGCCTGTATTGCTCACGAAATAGATGTAACCGCAGAAAAGGACGGACGTGCAGCATTCATTGAGGCAAAGTTTCGACACGACTTCCGCGCGACGATCACCATTAAAGACACCATGGCCACCTGGTCGCGATTCCTGGACCTTGTCGACGGTTCCAAAGTTGGTCTGTGCCCACACTTCGATGAGGTGTGGATCGTGACCAACGCACGGTTCACAGACCAGTCACTCGAGTTTGGTCATTGCAAAAACATGAAGCTCACCGGCTGGAACCACCCTCACGAGCGTTCCTTCGCTCAGATGGTCGATCTAGACTCCCTCTATCCAATGACCATCCTAAAGGACCTGAAGCCCAACGAGATCGAACAATTCGCCAAGGCAGACATCATGCTCTGCCGTGAGATCATCGACATTGACCTGAACACGGTTCGACAGCAAACAGGCCTGAGCATGAAACGCTTGGAACGAATTCAAGAGCTCTGCCAGCAGGTCGTCCGAGGGGACCAGGCTTGACCTGAGCACCTATATCCGTTATAGTTCGCGCGACATTAATTGACATCTATGCCTGGAAAACGCAAGCAAATCCGCGACAAGTGGAAAATCGACCGAAAGAAGGCTCTTGCTGAGAACCGCCGACAGAAGGCGATCCGCTTCGCAAAAGCTGAAGCAGCCTCAAAAGAAAAAGCCACCTCATAAGAGGTGGTTTTTTCTTTGTTCACATCGTTCTATTTACTCCGCAACAAAGTCAATCGATGTCCTCCCGCCATTGAGCGCAATGTTCTTTAGTCGCACATCAACCGTTGGAGCACGCTTGAGCGTGTAGCTTCCGTCCAATGCCGGGTCAAGTCCTAGACCATACTTTACGAAACTGACGATCGGGTTCACAGACCAAGCCTGTAGGTCACCAGAATCGTCGTCTACCGGCGAAACATACTCTGGCAAAATCTTCACATTCGTTGACTGATTGTACTCCCACCAGCGGGTCATGGGGTACCACCAATCATCGTTTCCATACTTTAACCTAGCTCCTGCATTGATTCCGTCGAGGAAGGGCCAATCGGTTCCATTGTGATAATCGTGTTTCGTGAATCCATCGTAGAGAGGCCAGGCGTTAAGCACTCCCCAATCCCCGTAAGGGATCGCATCGTTGCTCGCTGTCTCGAGTGTTTTCAACGCGTTAAACATTGCCTCTCGACGCGATGGCCATGCCACGTCGTACAAGATGACGAGCGCCGACTCATTTGTCACACGCTCTTCACAGATACCCTTGTAACACCGCTCATAAAAGTACCCACCCTCTTCATTCCACATCAAACGATTGATCTGAAACTGAACGAGCAGCGACTGTCGATGGAACGCCTCGGCATGGGTTGGTTTTCCATAAAGCTCTGCTAGCTCGACGAGATCCCGTAACGCGCGATAGTAGAGCGCCTGATTCGATATCACCTCCCCTGCTCGTGGGATGGAGTCCAACCAGTCCTGAAGCGACCCTTCAGGCTTTTCCGGAAGCAGGTTGCCGTCTGTATCTTTTGTCGAAAGGTACGAAACAATATCCTCCATGGCCGCAAACACTGTTCTTCCATTGATCTTCTCATCAAGAACCGTATCGTCACCCGTCCAACCAATGTAATCGTAGACCAAACGAATGAAGTACAGCCCTGCATCTTGATGATCGATCCACAATGGGATCATGGCGTCATTTGGATCAACGGGAATCGCGCTTGGCACGGAACCATTAGGTTCAATCCCACGAGCCAAAAGCTGAATCTGATCTCGGATCACAGCTGGTTCAATCATGAGGATCATGCCACTGGTCCAGTACGTATCGCGATAGTACACGCGCTCTGGATTCCCATACTTTGGACCCGCGGTCACGTAACGCACTCCCTCATCAGTAATACCGATGGACTCAAGAGCCACGTCCACGCTCTCGGTAAACATGTCCGATAATGTCTCGTCCGATGAGATAAGTGCTGGACGTTGGAGCGTTTTATCTACCGTCACAACAGGTGTCTTGTCATACGCATCTTCTGAAGCTACGGCCACAACAAAATTGTCAGCCTGACGAATCACTTCAGCCCATTCCCCATTCACATACACATCAGGGTCACCATTAGCGTTCAGAAAGTTTTTTCCTGAAATGAGAAAGACGGTCCGACACCCATCATCGTCCCAGCCTTCACAAACCAGTGACTGCTCTACCGCACTGACATGCACCGTTAAAAACTCGGCTTCTTCAGCCTGGACGATGAACGGAAACAAAAAGAGGAGACACGCTCCAGTTATCCACAAACGTTTCATAGCGCGAGTATTGTATAGCGTCATGAGTGCCCGAGCAACTTTAGAATGATTGGCGAAAATACAGCGGTAACAATCGAGAGGACGACCATTGATGTCAGGAACGGAACATCGATAATCCCAAGGGTGAACGCTGCTTGTGAGGCGGCCAAGGACGTTGTGAGCTGCGTTGTCGATGCAATACCGAACATCAGAGCATGTTCCTTTTTAATACCAACAAGCCGCCCGGCCACGTAGCCGCTCGTGAGCTTCGTCAGTATCGAGACAAGCACAATGACCACAAGGAACGACATGGAGCCCTCAATAGTGAAAAATACCCTTAAGTCCATCTGCGTTCCGATGAGGAAAAAGAACACGGGAACAAATAGACCATAGCCAAGTGTGTGTAGCTGAGTTGTCAGCCTCTCGGTTGTAATCGCTCCTGAGAGAATCAATCCAAGCAAGAACGCTCCAACGATTGGATGCATCCCCAGCGCATCAAAGAACAGAAGCGCCCCCATGAGAAGGACGATAATGAAGCGCAGATGATCCTCATGTTCAGCATGTGAAAAGAACCCACGCTTCATGACAGTTCGGCTGATGCGTGGAAGAAGGAACTTGAGCGCAGCAACTGAGGCGATGAGAATCGTAAAGTACAGGTACAACGGCAACGTGGTAATCGGTTCATAGCTCTGCAGCAAGACCCCCAACAAGATGAGACTCATGACGTCCTCGAACACCACCGCCGAGACGATGAGCTGGCCATCTGCCTTCTTAAAAAGCTTTGCGGACTTTAACGATGGGATAATGAGCGCAATCGACGAACTCGTAAAAATAACCGCTACGATCATGGAAGCCGTGAAGCTGTATCCATAAGCCTGAGCAACAAAAAAACCCGCCACAGCCGGTACTCCCCCATTGACGAGCGCCATAAAGATCACTCGACCGGCGGCGTTTTGTATTTGATCCACGCGCGTCTCAAGACCCGCCATGAACATCAAAAACGTCAGTCCAAGGAACCCAAAAAACTCAACGGTCTCGTTCACCTCGATCAGCGCCATCCCATGCGGACCAAAAAACGCCCCAACCAAAATAAGGGACGTCACAAATGGCAGACGAAGTTTCCGAAAGAGCTCTGGCACCACCAATCCCACAAACAGGATCAGCAGCAGAACGAGTAGCGTTCCCTCCATATAAATCCATGATACCAAAAACACCCCGATCTGTCGGGGTGTTTTTCTGACTACTCTGCATCCACCGCACCGTGCTCGTCACTTAAATCATCTGTTTTGTATTCATAGTGATCATCATCACCATCGAGTTCGTCATCATAGATATAGAACGTGTCATCACCGTCAGCGTCATACAGGTGTTCGCTATCATCGGCCTCTCCAGTGTCGTCGATGCCGTCATCACCGTAATCATAGTACGTTCCATCACCGAGCCCATCGTCACCGTAATCATGCTCGTCTTCGTATTTCCATTCATCACCTTCCCACAACCCCTCATAGTACGCCTCAATTTCATCCTTTGTATCCTCTACACCGTCACCGTCGAGGTCATAGTAATAGCCGATGACATTGCCGAATTCATCATATTCTTCATGGAGCCCCTCTTCATATCCGTGATCGTCGTAGTACTCGTCATCCCAGTACTCCTCATCGTAGTGACCCCACCAATCGTCTCCATCCTCCTCATACATCCAGTCCTCCCACTCGTCATGATATTCGTACTTTTGCGGAAATTCTTCGTAGTACTCGTAGTACTCGTCGTACGCCTCGTCGTCCCATTCGTACTCGTCCCAAAATTCGTCGTAATCGTCATACCACTCGTCGTAGTCATGCTCGCCCTCAAAGTCGTCCCAATAGTCATTGTAGTAGACGTCATACTCCATCTCATCCCACTCCATCATGTACTCGTCCCAGTACTCCTCATCCTCCTCGTCATACTCATCAAAGTGCTTGTCCCAGAAGTCCTTGAGCCCATCACCGTCTTGGTCATCGAGCTCTGCGCGGAGCTGCTCCTCAACGTCTTCTCCGAGTTCATCAAGTGAGCCATAGAAAGAATCGAGCTGATCCCCCGCCTCAACCGTCTGCATCCAACCAGCCATCTCATTGGCAAAGAGATCCATCATCTCTGCGGCAAAGGCCTGGATGTCAAAGTCATAACCAAGATCATCTAACTCCTGCTGCATGGCCTCCATCTCAACCGCATGCTCAGAGAAAATCTGCTGCTTGGTCTCTGAGATAACGTCGTCGATCTCCACTGCCTGACCGTCACTAACACGATAGAGGTTCCCCTCGTCATCCTCGATGAACATGCCATCAGGAAGTTCCCCCTCCTCAAGGGGGTCGCCGATGTCGTAATGCACAAAGAACGGATCTGCCACGTCTCGCACGCGTGAGGCCCAATCATCTCCGTACAGTGTTACAGCCATCTCCTCGTCATCAATCTCACGCAGGACTCCACCTGGCTCAACCGCGTAAACAGCATTCGTCGACGGAGACGTCACGAGGTCGATGCCGGCCTGATGCTCGACAAGTTCACCGATTGGCAAATCACCCAAATCCTCACAGTCGATCTCTTTTACCTCCTCGAAATCCTCATACCAGGAAAAATACGTCCCCTCATCAGGGAATACATTCCGATTCCCATCCTCGCTCAAGTAGTACACCGAGCTGAAATCCGGACACTTAATCAAGTCACCTGCAGTGGCTGCTGCCTGCGCGGTACTTATCCACAAAAAGGAAACAAGAACGGCTGCCATTGCCACCCAGAAACCTTTAAGCTTGAATGTATGTGTCATAACACTTTATGTAACGAGTTAGGATCTCTCTCAGATAAAACCATTCTACCTTTATGAAAACGTTTCTACTACTTCTTCTTAGCCTGATGATCTTGGGTGCAGGATGCATCCAGCAAGCCCCAGGCCCAAAAGGTCCACCACCCGATCATTTGCAAGAAGAACCACAAGAGCAAGCGCTGACAGGTGATTTTGTACCGGAGACACAGGCATCCCCCTCCCCCGAATCTGACCCCAAGATTGAAGGTCCTTGGAACGGTCAGTTCATGACGGCCGTGTCTCGAGATGGCCTCACTTGGAATAAGACAAGCGTCTCTCTTGGAGCACAACTTAATGTACCGGACTTAGTCTACGGACCTGACGGCACGCTCTATCTCTACTTTTCTGGCTACACCCTGGGCGATGAAGTGAATAAGACTGCCGTTGCTATCTCACAAGACGATGGACAGACCTGGATCTGGAAGTACATCAACTGGATCGACAAACCTGGCGCCAACGACCCTGGTGATCCGACCGTTCTCTATCTTGAAGATGAAGGTATCTTCCGTATGTGGGCCACCATGAGCATGAGTGGTGAGAACACAACCCACTGGCTTGATTCCACCGACGGCATCACCTTTACGTATCAAGGTCAGGCCTTTGATGTTGGCGAGAACGCCATTGTTCCATCCGTGCTCGACATTGACGGTACTCTCCACCTTTACACGGGAGACCATCCAAACAAGCTCACCTGGCATGGTGTCTCTGACGACAAAAAGACGTTTGAGTTTGTTGAAAAACTCGATCTACAGATTCAGGATGATCGTTACCCATCTGGCGCATCGAATCACTTCGCAGGAAACGCTGTGCCCGCAGATGATGGTTACAGAATGTATACCTACGGTCGCACCACCCAAGAAACAGGTGTTATCGGCTCGGTCTTTTCTCAGGATGGAAGCACCTGGGAGTCAGAGGGTGTCATCCTAGAGGTTGACCTGATCGATCTTGAGACAGACTTTGTGAAAGATCCCGCAGTCATTCAGCGGCCAGACGGCAGCTGGTTCATGGTCTATGCAACAAACATTCCAGAATAGCTCAACAGACAAATGGCTCTGGGTTCTCATCCCAGCACTGTTCGTGCAGCTTGTCGGGGCGGGACTCTACTTCCTCTGGAAACCAGAGTGGTCATTCTTTCTCTACCCGGCGACAAAGGTCCTCATGCTCTCGCTCCCAGTCGGAGTCTTCTTGCTGAAGTGGCGCTTGCCGTCGATTCGGGTCAGCTCAAAAAAGGGCGGTTGGGTCACCGCCATCGTCGCGAGCCTCATCTACGTCTCTCTAGCCACCCTCCTTTGGAACCTGCTCCCCGGACTCTTCTCTCCATATGAAGAAGCGGTCCGTGAGACGGTTCTGCGCATTGGCATCCAGGAATTCTTCATCTTGTTTGCCGTCTTCCTGAGCCTCGCGCACTCACTCTTCGAGGAGTACTACTGGCGCTCATTCGTGTTCCGCGGCCTGCTCCTCAAAACCACCTTTCTCCCGGCTGCCCTCATCTCCTCGATCGCCTTTGCTTCCCACCACGTGATTGTCCTTGCCCAATTCACACCACTTTGGATGGCCATCGGCATCTCGATCCTCATAGCGGGCATGGGCATCTTCTGGTGCTGGCTCTACCAACGCTCAGGCTCCCTGCTTCCCGTGTGGCTGAATCACGCGATCGTCGACATGACCGTCATGAGCATTGGCTACCTCATGATTACCTAACCAAAAACAGACCCTTATGAGGGTCTGTTTTTTTATTTCAATGTTCCTTCAAGGATGTGTTCTGCCGGTGCTGGATCGCCATCGTCTGGCTCTAGGGTAAGCACGTAGAAATCATGGTCGGTCAGGTTTGTGTTCGACATATAAACGTTCACAAGTTTGTCTTCCACGATCTCAGCAACACCTGTGCTGATAACAGACATGTTTGCTCCGCGTCGAACAATCCATCCTTCATAGAAGTACCCTTCTGCAAGATCAGGGACGTTTCCCATCTCTACGACAAGTTGGTACTGGCCACTGATGAATGCCGCGTGAGCAATCCCATAACTTCCGCCACCTGTTACATCTGCCAGAGCCGCAGAACTCCATTCAGAGAAGTCTTGATTGAGGTACTGCTCGATCCCTTCCGGTGTGGAACCAGCGTCCTCTGAAACACCCTCCACCATCTGAGCACTCTCATCATCAGACATGATAAGCCCCTGCTGCTTTGCTTCAAACAAGATAGCATCTCGATCAATCTCAACTGGACCCTCGTCTACAGATGCTGAATCATTTCCGAAACAGCCACCACCGACGAGCACAATGGCTCCCAGGAGAAGTAAAAACGTCTTTTTCATAGCGGCGGCAGTATATCACAGCGTCGAGATCTTTTTCTACCCCCAAATTCCCAACCAAATCCCGATGATTTCCACAACCCCATAGAGCCACACAACGTAGGCAAGAATCGAGACAATGAAGACGATCAGGGCCGTATTAATGATTTCGTTGCGTCGACGCTTAGCCTGATCAAGTGTGCAGATCCCCTTCCTGCGAAAGAAGAGCCATAGACTAAGAGAGAGGGCTAGGAGACCTGCCAAACGAAAGTACCAACGGTATTCATAATAGAGAATGTCGGAGAGCGACGCAGCCACCGCTGTCGTGCTGATTCCAAGGAGCACAATCACTATCGGCGAGAGGCAACAGAGCGATGCCACAACAACAGGGATCGAGAGAATGCGGAATAATTCTTTCGCGGTAAGTTTTTGTTTCATAGGCTAAGCGCCGAGAAGCGCCTCGATGTGCGCCTCTGTGAGGTCAGAAGCAAACATATCAACAATATTGCCGTCGACGTCAATGAGAATGTGAGTGTTCGTGTATCGAACACCGTAGCTACCAGAAATGGACCCAGCATCCAATCCATTAGGGAACGTCGCGCCTGTGCGGTCAACGAACGCCTGGGCCGCCGATGCTGACTCTTTTAGATTCACACCGATAATCTCAACCTGATCGCTATACGCATCATACAGTCGTGCCGTCTTAGGAAAAGCCCTTTGGCAGTTGTGGCACCATGACGCCCAGAAATCTAGAATCACGGGCTTCTCACCTTGATACTCAGACAGAGTGATTGTCTCGCCGTCTAGAGTCGTCAGCGTGAAGTCAGGAGCAGCTGTTCTCGATGGCGTCGTGTCAGTTGCCGACGCTGGCTCGACCGCTGCGGTCGTGGCCCCATGACCCCCCATAGAGGTTGAAGCTGTTGTCGACGATCCGGTTGTTGTTCCGGAGGAGATTCCCATCCCCCAGAGAAGCAGCGCGAAACTACCGATGGCCAGGCCAGCCACCTTTACTGATGATTTCATAAGATGTTTCTTACAGGTAATCCAGGATCAACTCGTACCCAAATTCTCCTAGCAATTGATAGGACCAGCCAAGCCAGACCCCAAGGGAGTCCGTGAGCAAGAGTATTCCAAGAATGATTAAGAAGATTCCGCCTATGGCAGAAATATAGGGAAGAATTTTTGAGAGCTTGTGCACCGTCTTTGATGCGTGTCCAATTCCCAGAGCAAGAAGCAGAAACGGAATCGCAAGCCCCAAAGAGAATACCGATAAGAGGAACGCTCCTTGGTAAACCGTTGTGGTGGAAGAAGCGAGTAACAGAATTGAACCGAGAATCGGCCCCACACAAGGCGTCCACCCAAAGGCGAACGTCGCACCAAAGATGAAAGAGCTTGACCCTGTGCCGGGCACAAGGGACTGAGGGAGTTTCATTCGATGTTCTGAAGAGAGCAGTGTTTTGAGACCGGGAATTTTATCAAGCACTCCTAGCAGGTAGAGACCAAAGAAGAGAATGAATCCTCCACCAATCTTGGTTAAGAGCGTCTGATATTTCGCCAGTGCCACCCCCCCAAGACCGAAGACAATTCCCAATGCCACAAACACGACACTGAAACCGAGAACGTAGAATATGCCATTGAGAAAGACTTTCTTTCGAATCTGCCCCACCTTTGAGGGGTCTTGCATATCCTTCGCACTCGCACCGCTGATGAAGCCAAGATAGGCCGGGACAAGCGGAAGGGTGCAGGGTGCTAAGAATGTGAGAATGCCCGCGATGAACGCAGGGAGGACGAGTGGTAAAGCTTCTTGCATAACAAAAAAATGATAACTCAATGGTAATCGCTTAGCTCAATAGAATCAATGAAAACTGTGGTGACTGAGGCTACGAAGAAGGTTTTCTGTCGCAGAGTCGGCACTCGTGAATCCATCCAATCACCATACCTACGATAAGTAACACTACGTACACCGTAAGCATTTCTCGAAATGCGTACCCAGCATTGGTCGGCATCACCCCAACAACAAACGCGCTATACCAAGAAACAAGAGAGACTGGCCCCAGGAGGAACGCGAGTCTTCGTGCCCGAACAAGCTCACCAGCTTTATGATCATGCTCTTGACCAAATGAAATCCTTACAAGCTTTGGAGCGATCGTGAGGTTAAGAAATGCCGCGTTCACGATAATGACCAAAAAGATGAGCATCTTCATGAGTGTCTGTGAAGAGCCTATGCGTGGCCCCAACTCAGGGAGGTACAAGGCAAGCCCCGTAAGAAGGATGAATCCGATCGCGAACCAAATGAATTCATTTACGGTTTTTAGAACAGCAGCCTCTTGCTCAGAAATGCGAAGGTCTTTGAGAAATTTAAAGAAGAGCACATCGTTAAGTGTGGCTGCACCAATACCAAAGCCCATGAACAGAACATGAAATGCGTAGATCGGTGAGCGGAACTGAACCAGAAACGGTTCGACCAATTCATACGAACCAAAGAGGGCGAGACCAAAAATGATGGTGCAGAACGCTGCTGAGGTAAGACACCACGTACAGAACTTTCTAATGGAGACAATCTGAATGAAGGTTAGGTACATCGAAAAGAAAAACGCCAGTGTTGAGGCGATAAGGAGCGGCAAAATAAGCCAGCCGAAAACGGAGGGAAACGCAATGGTCGCACCATAACCAATGGCAAGACCTGCGTAATACACCAATCCCATCACCTCCACTGGCATGCCCATGAACTTTGAAAACTCACTTTGAATCACTTCCGAACAACGCCCCCTAAAAGGACAAATGAAATGCTCCTTCTTTTCATGCTTTTTGTGAAACAAGTAGCTCGCCAGAAAGAACCCAGCGAAACACACAAAAACAATAGCAATGTATACCGACATATTATCCGTAAGTCTCTTCTAAATAATTGATAATGTCATCTGACTCATACATGGCCACGCCATGTTCCGAGTCGACAAGAAATGGGACTTGTTGCTTTCCTCCGATCTCCATGAGCTTCTCTCGCTGTGGCGAACCTGGCGGACTTGTTTTTGAGATCCAATCCAGTTCAAGCGCCTCAAGTTTCAGTCGAACCTTTACACAGAACGGGCACCTCTCCATGTGATACAACTCAATCATGTTGTTCTTGTTTAAAGTCTAGTGATCCTGAATTTACACAGAACCGTTTTCCCGTCTCACTTGGTCCATCATCAAACACGTGACCCAAATGCCCTCCGCAGGCCTTGCACACAATTTCTGTGCGCACCATTGCATGAGACCGGTCCTCGACAAACTCGATGACTCCCTCACTCATGGCGCGATCAAAGCTCGGCCAACCTGAACCGGAATCAAACTTCGCCTCTGATGAGAACAAAACGGCTCCACAACCAGCGCAGTGATACGTTCCATCCTCATGCTGATCCAAAAGCGCGCCGCTGAACGCCGGCTCCGTCCCCTTCTCGCGAAGCAGTCGGTACTGCTCAGAAGTAAGTTTTTGCTTCCACTCCTCGTTAGTCGTGCTCATAGCTAGCACAATTGTACCAAATCAATCTAAATACTTCTTCCCCTCCAGCTCCTCTGGAAGATAAGACTGGTCAGCGTGAGCAGGATCGTTGAATGCGGGTGTGTACTTATACCCCTTACCGTACCCAAGATTCTTCATCAGCGTTGTTGGTGCATTACGAAGGTGGAGCGGCACAGGAAGACTCTGCAGCTCCTGCACATCTTTCTGCACTCGGTTGTAGGCCTTGTAGAGGGCGTTTGATTTTGGGGCTTGTGCAAGATAAGCCACGCATTGAGCAAGGACCACGCCACACTCTGGCATGCCGATAAAGTGACAGGCTTGATAGGCCGCCACGGCTTGTTCGAGTGCACGCGGGTCTGCCAGACCAATATCCTCACTAGCAAATCTGACAAGCCGGCGTGCGATGTAGAGCGGATCTTCCCCACCCTCAAGCATGCGACCGAGCCAGTACAGTGCTGCGTCAGCATCTGAACCACGCATGGATTTGTGGAGTGCCGAGATGATGTTGTAGTGCTCCTCCCCCGCCCGATCATAGAGCAGATGCGTGCGCTGCAGAGCTTCTTCAACAGCCTTCTTGTCGATCGTCACGTCACCGCCCGACTCGAACGCCTCGGTAGCAATCTCGATCGCATTAAGGGCCGTACGTGCATCACCGTTGGCCATGTGGGCCAGGTATTCGACGCTCTGCTCGTCCATGTTGATCCCCTTCGTCCCAAGACCACCAAGAGGATCCATGAGGGCTCGTTCAATGAGATCCTTGATCGATTCCGTTGAGAGCGCCTCCAGCACAAACACCCGACAGCGCGAAAGGAGCGCGGAGTTCACCTCAAATGAAGGGTTCTCCGTCGTGGCGCCAATGAGCACAATCGTCCCGTCCTCGACGTGGGGTAGAAACGCATCTTGTTGAAGCTTGTTGAACCTGTGAATCTCGTCGATGAACAAAATAGTGCGCTTTCCAGAGTACTTCTCTCGGTCGATTGACTCAGCCACAATGCGTCGCACGTCCTTGACCCCATTCTCCACAGCACTGAACTTCACAAAGTGAGAACCGGTCGCTCCGGCAATAATATGAGCGAGCGTCGTCTTGCCTGTCCCTGGTGGCCCCCAAAAAATCATCGAGGGAATCCTATCCTGGTCAATCAGTCGACGGAGGATTTTTCCCTCTCCCACCAAATGCGCCTGACCGACATAATCGTCCAGTGTACGAGGGCGCATCCGCTCGGCAAGTGGCGCGCGTGAGCGTTTATTCTGTTGTCGTTTGTGTTCAAATAAATCCATACAAAAAACCTCGCGGTTTACGAGGCTTACTGTACTACACCTTGATTACGCACGGGATTTCTTCGGTGTCAACTGTTGAATGTAAAAGTAGATGGCTAGGCTGAGCAGCGCAGAGAAGAAACACCAGACGCTTGTGAAGGTCACGTTATAAATCGTCCAGGAGAACCAGGCAGCAAACAGAATCGATAGGCCGAACCAATGGAGGAACGGTTTTGTGGAAAGGAGAAACGAGCAGATAATCACCATGATATACATGAGGATTCCCCAGACCCCTATTGGATCAGGGATCGAATAGTGAACCGACTGGTCATAAAACGAAAGAGTGACTGGTTGCAGAATACCAAGTGTAAACATGTAGAGCGCCCCGATGGCACCTACGACCACCAGGACACGGAGGGACTTCTTCCTCTCAGGATCAGGCTCGTGGCTCCAAACGGCCAGCGGGATATAGAACGGCCAGACGACCGCAGCGAAAAACAGGAAGCCGACGACAAAAAACATCGAATAAGACGGATGATCAGGGAACATCCAGATCATTCCTTCAAAGAACTGTTGGATGCCGAATAGAAGCGGAATCGCCGCAATGAACTGATCACGCTTACGAGGCGCTTTCTTAATCGAGGCAACACCTGCCGCTGAGAGTACGGCTGAGGCGGTAAAGGACGCGGTGGCAGAAAAACACATAGTGCTCTCATTGTAACAAAAAAGCGCCCTGAAGAGGACGCGTTGCGTGCTAGTGCACGCCGTAGATCCAGATAGGACCCTCCTTGCCTTGCATCAGGCCCAGCACCGGGAGGGTGGGCAGCAGATGCATGAGCGGTCGCAACTCTGCGACTCGATCCTGGTCGTTCAGCACTGCCAGAACAATGTAGTGCGGCAGGATGGCCCTGAGCAAGCTCAAGATGAGATCTCCTCCCCCATACCACGGAAGCTCTACCCCCTGGAGTGTGGTGAGGATTACACCGTGCACACGCCGACGATCTCCCAGGCCCAGCTTGCCGTGCGTGAGAGTGTGGTACTTCTCCTCCAGCAGGCCTCTCAGGGACCTGGTGAGCAGGCCCCTCATCCACACGCGGGCCTGCATGCGACGAACGGACTCGGGAACGTGCGACAGCCATCCTCCCACCTCCCCCATGGGGCTGGTGAAGCTGAACGACGTCATGCCGTGATGCTCAGCGTGGAGCCCGAGCTGCCGGAGCGCGAACGCGATGGCCTGCTCGTCGGCCTGTCGGTCGTGATCTGCCATCTGCGTACGCAGACGGAGGTCCTTGGGCGCATCGCAGACGGCAGCCAGAATCCGATCCGCATCTGTCAGCACCAGTCGCATCAGCGGACTGAGCTCGTGCAATCCCTCGTCGAAACGAGAGAGCTTTTCCTGTTCTACATGCATGGCACCTCCAGTTTGGCCAGGTGACGAGCGTAGTTGAGAGCCGGCGCACTGTCAACAAACGTAAATCCGTGCTAGTCTTTCTCTACAATTCAATATCAAGAGTGTGGTGAGAGTTCTGGCTCATTGACCCACCCGCAACCTTTCGAAAGAAGACGGTGCGCCTTCCAGCCCCGCCACGTGACTCGAAGAGTTTTACGTGGCCCTACGTGGGACAGATAATTCTTTATGAACATCTCCTGCGAGATGTCGTTTTATTTTTACCCTTATGAGTCACCTCCCTTCTCTTTATACTTGTGAGTCTGTTACCGCCGGTCACCCAGACAAAGTCTGTGATCAGATTTCCGATGCGATACTCGACGCTCACCTTGCCCAAGATCCATCTGCGCGTGTCGCCGTCGAAACGTTTGGTTCCCATGGCACCCTCGTCATTGGTGGAGAGATTACTTCAACAGCACAAGTAAACCACCGGGCCATCGCTGAGCGTGTGTATCGCGATATCGGCCACACGGACCCACTCAACATCCTGGAATACGTCGTGCAGCAATCACCCGAAATCGCTGCAGGAGTAGATGATGGTGGTGCCGGCGATCAAGGAATCATGTACGGCTATGCTTGCAACCAAACACCAGAACTCCTCCCGATCGCTACAGCCGTGGCACATGCTCTGACACGTCGACTCGATCAAGTGCGAGGCGACAAGACCCTTGCCTGGCTGCGTCCTGATGGAAAGAGTCAGGTAACCGTTCGTGACGGACTGATTGAAACCATTCTCTTGAGTGTTCAACACAATGAAGATGTGGCGCAAGAACAGATTCGCGCTGAGTTGGTCACGCACGTCGTCATTCCCGTCCTCTCCCACTACCGACTCGCTCCCCCAACCAATCTCATCATCAATCCCTCCGGGAGCTTTGTTGTTGGCGGGTTTGAGGCAGATGCAGGACTCACCGGTCGCAAGATCATGGTCGACACCTATGGCGGTGTGATTCCCCATGGTGGCGGAGCGTTCTCTGGAAAAGATCCATCGAAGGTAGACCGCTCAGGTGCCTACATGGCGCGCTACGTCGCAAAGCAACTTGTCGCTTCCGGCGCTGCTGATGAATGTCTCGTTTCCGTTGCCTACGCGATCGGCATGGCAGAGCCTCTGATGGTGCACGCCATCGATGGCGACGGACGGACGCTTGACCATCTCCTTGAAAACTTCGACTTCCGCCCCAAAGCCATCATCGCCACGCTGGACCTGCGCACACCGATCTACCAAGCCAACTGCACCAGCGGACACTTCACCCACGCGAGCGCGCCCTGGGAACGGATCGACGAGCCTGATACAATAGACGCCTATGGGGTACCTTCCTTACGAACAACGTCGGCGCATTGAGCAGGAGACGTGGAATAAGATCGTCGAACAGTTTAACTACACACTCGACAACACAGACCTCGATCGTGATCCAGATGGAAAAGGTGCGGCGGGCAAGGCGCTGAATGTCATGGGGGTGCGTCCTGGGAAGTATCGAAACAAACTCTTTGGGCGCCTTCTCGGTGAAGCGGGTAAGCACCCTCGCGTAAAAGCGCGCCGAGAGAAACTTGCGCAACACGTACAGGACCTCAAAGATCTCGAGGACGTGCGGAGACAAATGAGCATTAATGATGCGTACGCGCATCAAAAGAAGCAGCCTAGAGACACCTGGGACCCAAGATCAGAACGATAAAACAGCCTTGACGTGAGGCTGTTTTATGGTTAGATTTGCACGTTCCTCAATTCTGAGGACTGGAGGAATCGATCGTGAACGCTCCTTTCAACAAACACGGCGGACTGACCCTGGTCCCTCTCCCCGGCTTCGAGGCTGCTGCCGCGCGTGTAGCAAGGCACATCGAAGAACGAGGAGCACGAGAAGGCGAGCGTGTCACGCCCGTCGACGTCGCCACTCCGAGCTTCAACCTGCGCCCCAGCGGCGAGACCTTCGTGCAGCTCGAAAGCAAGCACATCGGTGAGCATGACTGCGTGGTCATCGGTTCGGGCCCCGGCACGGACAAGATGGTCATGGACCTGCTCTGGACCCTCTCGTACATGAGTGGTCGCAAGGCAGCTCGGGTCCTAGTCATCACCGGCTACTTCCCCCTCTGTCGCTCAGACAAGGATGAAGGTGACAAGGAGCTCACCATGCCACCGATGCTGGTGCAGCTGGCCAAGGCGGCATGCGGACCCAAGGGTCTGTACCGCTGGGTCTGCGCAGATCCGCACAGCGAGCAGATCGCTATGGCGGGCCGGCCTGGCCTCGTCACACCCGTCTACCTGACGCGTCGACTCCTCAAGAAGGTGATCGACATGGCTGTGGACCCCACGAAGCTCTGCCTCGCCTTCCCGGACGACAGCGCTCGCAAGCGTTACGACCCGGCACGCGAGGCCATCGAGAAGGAGCTCGGTCTCACCTTCCCGGACATCATCGCCTTGAAGCGACGAGTCAGCGCGAAGAAGACCAAGATCGTCGACATCGTCGGAAGACGTGAGGACGTCGAAGGTCGAGTGGTCGCCATGATCGATGACGAGATCGCTACGGCCGGCTCGATGATGGACTTCGGTCAGGTCCTGCGAGGCTACGGAGCAGATGACGTCTGGGCCGCAGCAACACATGCTGTCTGCTGTGGGAAGGCCGCTGAGCGGTTCACTGCAGATGACTGCCCCGTCACCAAGATCATCGTCACGGACACAATCCCCCTGCCCCAGGGCGGGCCGCTGGAAGTGCTCCGTGATCAGGGCCGCCTCACCCAGCTCAGCTGGCTCGAGGACATGGCCTGGGTCATCTACACCCACCATTGGGGTGGAAACCTCCGCACAATGCGGTAAAGAGAGGTAGGATGAACGATATGAAGCGCCGTTCGGAGTCTGTCATCGGACAGGCTCTGAACTGGACGACTCCCTGCTGGGTCACAGTCGCTGGAGGGGCTCTGGCCCTGATCGGCATCGGACTGTTCCAGCTGGACCTGGACTGGGCCGCCGTCGGCGTGCTCACACTGAGCTTCCTCACGGACTGGTGGGACGGCGCGCTCGCGCGGTTCCAGCAGAGCGACGAACCTGTCATGAGCCGGGAGAGAGAGGAAGAGCTCTCTGTCTGGAAGCGGATGAACCACCGTGGCGTGACCAACATGGGTCGCGCCCTGGACCCGGTGGTGGACAAGATCCGCTTCATCGGACTGCTTTGGACCGTCGGTCTGGAGCGTGTGGACAAGGGCATCGTCTTTGCCATCACCTTGCTGGCCCTGGCCCTCACACTGGTCCGTCCGGTCAAGCGTTGGCTGAAGCTGGACACCGGCGGTGCCAACCAGTGGGGCAAGTACAAGGTGTACGCCGAGGTGGTGTTCATCGTGATCCTGGTCTTCGGCACCAGGCCGCTCTACTGGGGCGACAACCCACTGGCCACGCTGAAGATGATGCCGATCCTGATCGACCTGGCGGGTACCGCAGCCATGTTCCTGGCCTGCGCCTCGCTCTACAAGCACATCGAAAACGGGTACACCCACTACATGTGTACCCGCTCCTAGTCGAGACACGCTCGACACCTGACTCCCCACGGGAGTCTTTTTATTTTTTGTGTTCAATGAGAGCCAGAGGACCATCAGGCTCCTCGATTTCAAACCGCACACGACCAATCACTTGCCCTCGCTGTGTTTCCACGTCCACTCTCCAGGTACCTGGGGAGTGTGATGTTGCATAAGAATAGCCCCTATAACCATCAGCTCTACCGCCACTAATATTGTACGAAAGCCGATTCACACTCACCCACCCCTGCCCTTCAATGTAACGCTGCCAATGATGAACAACTGTCGTGTTCAGATCGACCGGCGCAAAGATCGAAGCGTACACATAGATCCGCTCTCCTGGAACTGCGTGAATCGTCTCACCTGGAAGGATTTGATCGATCAAACTCTCCTCTTCAGCTAGAACTGTGTACGTAGATCCTGTGCGCTCCACGGAATGGTAGACCCCTGCATCGGTGAGCGAGAGTGGAATCGGAGGAATGATGTTTAGAAAATACAGTCCGTTCATCACAAGAAAGATCACCCCCACAGGGATCATCGGATGCGGACGCATGTGCAGCAGGTCAGGCCTTAGTAGGAACAAGAGTCGGATATACACAAGCGCAAGAACCAAGCTTGCAATCCCGGCGGAGACAAAGACCCAGCTACTCAAGGAGTTGAACAGGAACGGAAAGGCCACCGAGAGCACGGAGAAAAGAATGAAGTAATACACACTCAGCTGAACGATCGGCTTGAGGTATTGCTCTCGAAATACATCGTTCGCGCCCATGAGAAGGATGATCGCGAGAATGAACGGCCATGAGACGGTGAAGGCACCAGAGAACCAATAGAAGATCAGTGACGCGCTCAGCAGCGCACCAAAAGTAAACTGAACAATGAGCGGTGCGATGAGTCGCAGATACCCGAACCCTGTTGGCTTTTCAATAAGTCGCTTGCTCGAGTCGTACCAATGCATCAGAGCGATCATCACTCCGGCTAAGACAGCGTACACTCCCAAAACAAGAAACGCCGTATTCACCTCAATGGTCCGAAACGTCACCACATCAACGACCACACCAATCAAAAGCATCGCCGGCACAAGCGCCCGCTCATGGCGCGCATACAACCGTTTTAGTGCACGGAATCGCAAAATTTTCTTCGCAAAGTTCAACATGGAACTAAGTATATCACTTCTCCCCAACAGGTCTTGCATCACATCAAAACCCTTGTTATACTCCTGTCGTTCTTAAAAAAAGAAACATTCGGGGGTAGCTCAGTGGCAGAGCAATTGGCTGTTAACCAATGGGTCGAGGGTTCGAATCCCTCCCCCCGAGCCACATAGGACGATCAGCAGAAACGCTGGTCGTTTTATGTTTGTGTGACGCTGCTTCCTTGCAGGAAATGATTGATTTCATTGGACTTCTGACTTCGTAAACCAATTCACGATCGTTCAAAACGAAGTTCTGAAATACAAAATTGAGAAGTTGGCGTTTTTCTTGTGGTTCCGAACGCTCAAAGATCACACGAGCGTGACGAGCAACGTTTAGTAGCTGGGTTGCGGACAAATAGAAGTTTTCGTCTGCCTGTGTGTGGTCGGTGATCTGACGCTCAATGTCATACTGTTCTTCTTTGTACTGTTTCAACTTTCTGTCATGATCCGCCTTAGTAATACTCCCATCAACAAATAAGTCGAGAAGACGGTCGATCTTGCCTTGGTAGCTGTCGTATTTTTCACGCAAGCCCTTCAAAGCATTCGTGTGATACAGATTCTTCGCTGCTTGCGATTTCTTGATCTCTTCGGTGATTTCCTCGACTTGCTCGTCAGAAAGCGTCAGAGCCTCAAATACGCCGTAGATTTGCGTCAAGAAATCTTCTTCGTTGATGTACTTCCGTCCTTCATGAACTTTCTTTGAGTTCGTGCAGCTGTACATGTTGTATTTCTTTTTCTTTCGCTCGTGCGTGACCGTACAACCACAATCAGGATGACCGCAGCGAATGAGACCTTTGAAGATGAACCTGTCAGAGGTCAGCACTTTGTTTGGTCGACTGGTCTTGCCAGCAAAAACATCTTGAACTTTGTCGAACAAACCCTTTGAGATGAGCGGCTGGTACTTGTGTGGGTATTCTTTGCCCTTCACAGTCATGATGCCGTAGTAGAACTTGTTTTTGAGGATACGTTCAATCTGACTCTTGGAAGGCTTGTTGCCCTTTCGAGTGCGGAAACCTGCATCTATGAGCTTCTCACGGACGCTGGCAAGCGATTCAAGGCCAGTTGCGTATAGCTCGTAGGCTCGTACGATGAACATGGCACGTTCTGGGTCGGGTACGATCAAACCTTCTTTGTCGTCATCGCTTCGTTCGTTGAGGTAGCCGATGTAGGCCATGCCGAGCCATTGCCCGTCACGGATCTTTCGTTCAAAAGTTCGCTTCACGTTGTCGCTAATACTCAACACGTAGGACTTGGCCGTAAATACGGCAAGATCCCATCGTTGAATCTCTGATCCCGTTGAATCCTTGTGGATGACAAGGTTTTCACGGATGAAGTGGATTTCGAGCTTTCCTGATTTACGAAGCGCATCCAGTTCAACGGATTCCTTGAAACTGCGTTGCAAGCGATCAACAGTTTCGACGACCAAGGCTATCGGTTCTTTGGATGCACGAATCTTGTCGAGAACAGCCTCGAACTTCTTTCGATGATCCAGTAGCGATGATTCGTCGAACTGGTACTCGTCGTCATCTGCAACGATGAGTGATTTTTTGTTTGAGTAGAGTCTTGCACGTTCAAGTTGAGCAGGGATTGATTGCCCTGTTTGCATTTGTTCGTCGGTTGAGACTCTGGCAAGAATGATTCCACGCATAGTATGACGTTCTTATGATTGATTATGTCGCACATCGGCATCGACAGCAACTGAATACCGAAGCGATTTGAAGTCTTTGAGCTGTGTTTTGATGTCATTCACGAAGCCGTGAACAACAAGCGGAAACGGTGGGTCTTCAAATGCTTCGAGCTGCTTTTTGAAGCGATGCCAATTTGTTTTTGGTCGAAGTGATTGCACAGCTGTACGCACGCCAAGCAGTCCAGCATTGTCACGTGCCAAGACGTACATGCCAACCAATTCAATGGCACGTTTCGGTTTCATGTCTGGGTGCGTGAGTAGAAGCTGTTTGAGAACAGCTTGCGGCCTACGTTCCATCGAAAGAGCGAAATGTACTCGCTTGTCATAGATACGCTCCCAATGTGATTGCAAGACCTTCTGGGCGATCACTTTGCTGAAAAGCTGTTGGAATGTCAGCTCCACGTTGATGCCGAGCCTTGAAAGCTCGGTTTTGAGAAGTCGTCGGTTGGTGTATCGGACTTCGATACGCAGGATTTCAGGTGGCTTGTTTTGTTCTTTGAGAACATCGAAGAGTGAAAGCTGGGCAGCTACCTTGTCCTTGTCGATGGCTCGGCTGACAGGCTTGTTGATGTCAGCCATTTTGTCGTACAGAACGATTGATCTGTTCTTTGTGTAGATCTGGTACGCATGACCTTCGTTGCGAAAGTCCGCCTTGTTGTGGTCTTGCTGTGTTGAGCCGTGCAGCTTGGCAATTTCTTGAATCGCAAGCGTGCTGGTATAGCCGTCTTTCAACTCAATGTTTTTTCCAAAATGGATTGTTGAAACGTGTGCGTTGTCGAGCGATCCGACCCAGATTTTGACTCCCATCTCATCGCAGCGACGTTTGAGGGTGCTGACAATCGTTTTGAAATCTGAATCTTCAAGCTCATCGAGGTTGTTGCCATACAGTAGTTTTGGTACAGAAAACTCAATAGCGAGAGGTTGCTCGAACTTCTTTCCATATGAGCGATAGTGCAAAGTCAGTCGAGGATAGTAGACATCCTCTTTCTGCCGCTTTGTTGGATTGTTTACATGCTTTGTATAGGGAATGTTTTCTTCATCTCGAACCATCAGGGCGGGCGAAAAGCGTTGCGGATCTGTGATGAAGTAGTGGCCTTTGTCAAGCATAATTACAACGGTGTCAATCATAGTTACGTCTTTGTTACATCTTTGATTTGCCGTTACAGGTCGAACAACTCTTCTGCTCTTTGCGTAACGGCTTGCTCGATCAATCTGCTTGTTTGCGTCGTTGTTGGGTGGTAGATATGTGTATCTACTGATCCGACTTTCTTCGTTGGATACGTGATACGGTAACCGCTACCATCCAGTCGTTTGTGAATGCCGATAGAGCCAAGATGGAGGCCGTCTTCGAGCGTGACGTTGGCAAAGCCGACAAGTCCATCACGAGGTCTGATTGGGATGATCTGAATGTCCTTGATTTTCATAGAGTTCGGGAGCGTACTTTTGTCCGAGTTCGTTGAGCAGCGCAAAGAACTCGACGACCTTCGGATCGACGGGTATTCGTTCTTGTTTTATTACTACGTCGTCAGACACAAAAAAGTACCGTGAATCTTTACAGAGGCACGATACTCAAATGGAGGTTCTGAAATGTTGTAGGACTTTTGGGACTACTTCGGTGGCAGGTAGTCAGGATCAATCCAAATCTCGTAACGATTCTTGCGGATCAATTCCTTGGCATCTGATTCAACGGCTACTTTGTCGTTTACGGCATCAATCAATTTGTACAGCTTTTTCCAATCATCTTTACCACGGGACTCTTCGTACAGGTCATCAAAAACATCCTCAAAATCCCACTTTACATACAGATCGCTAAACAGCTTCAACATGAGACGATTTTGGAGTGAATGCTGCCGCTTTGTAATTCTGAGTGACTGTCCCCTGATGTGGATTGTGCCGTCGCTGTATGCAAGCTGAACACTACCAGCATCTTTGTTTTCCTGATCATCGAGCAAATACTTTGGAACCTTGGCGAGAGTATTCAAAACAAACGTGTGAAACCGTCGAGCATGAAATAGGTAATCTCTTTTGATGAACCGTTGCAGTTGCGGATTTGGATCTCGTCGTTCCATGGCGGCCATTTCACGGATCAGAGGACTCGCATTGATGCGGTTCAATGATCCACGCAAGGTTCCTTTCTGCCTGTTCATGTAGTCCAACCCGTCCATGATTGCCCATCTGGCACGTTCCAAGTGCCAATAGCTACCCCAAATCTGCGTTTTCTTTGATTGCTCTTGTTTCTTTTCAAGGTCATCAAGTCGGTCACGGCTTGGTGTAATTGTGTAGATTTCAGTCAACTTTGGATCAGGAACAAACGGAACAAAGTATTCCTTGACCAGATCATCTCTATCCAGTTTTCGCAGTCTTTCCACGATGTTTCGCACGTTTCGATAGAGGCTTTGCCCAAGGCTTGCGGTGCTGCTCCATGTGCCGTCAAGAAAACCGTGATACTCGTTTGTTTCACGCTCAATGATTTCATCTTCGATCCCTGCTTTTGCTATACGCCCCTGAATGACCTCAAAAGCTCGTTTGGCTTCTTTTTCAACGGCTGCATGGATCTGCTTGAACTCATCGTCAAATTGGTGCATTTGCTCTTCAACGCCTTCGATGAGCGGGATTGTCAGCTCGGTTGTACGCAAATACTGCATGTACTCGGCCAAGCCCAAAAAGAAAAACCAGTCATCTGGCTCATCGATGAACGTATCGTATTGTCGTTGCAGGCTGTCTGTTACAGTTTTGATCACATCTTTGGGTCAATTTACGGTAATACTACCGAAAAAACTGCTATTTTGCTATACTTTACGCATTCAAGTGATGTGACAAAATTGTAATGAGTATGCCCGATGAAAAACTGAAAATCGAAACGGGTGGCGATCTGACCATTACGGACAGGATCAAATACCACGCACAACAAATCCAACAAAATACTATGAGCTACATTTTGGTAGCTTTTGTTGTTGCTGCGTTTGTTTTCGTGCTTACCGAGATGATTGACCTTGGTAAGATCGTATACGAGACAAAAGGTGAAGTTTCTTCAAATGATCAAGTGATTGAAGAGTTGTTGAATGACCGTGGAGAAGCCTATTCCTCGCTCTTGGAGCAGATTCGGATTTTGCAGGAAGAAAACGAAAGCCTGCGACAGGAGGTAAATACAAGATAGTATGATCAAAATCGGAGACATCGACATTGGAAAAACGATCATTGAACTTCAATTTCAAACAAAATTGAACTCTCTTTTGATCGAAAAAATGATGAACAATGAACCTTTGAGTTCACAGAAAGAGCTGGAGCAGCTCAAAGTTGCCGCCGCCGCTGCCGTGAATGAGTATTACGGAAAGGAAATGATTACGTATACTCCAAAAAACAAGTAACAAATACAAACTTTTATGAAATCGATTGTCTCAAAAAACATTCTAATACATGTGGTGCTTATTCCTTTCTACATACTCACGCAACACGAAGTTGCTCGAATGCCAGTTGAAAGATTGGATACCTTACTTCTTTTTGTTGGACTGATCGTCATAGCCCCCATCACATCAAACTTCATTTACAGTTACAAGAATGCCGAAACAAAAAATGCCCTCATCTGGGGTCATGTTACAACGTTCTTTTCAATGATTGTGATCGGAATGCTCTTTATTACATTGGATGTACTGCTCGTATTGATGGTCGGAAATGTTCTTGTCTTTCGATTGGCATTGTTCTTGTTTTGGATTGCAGTAGTGACCTTCGATTATGCTGACTATTCAACACGAGTCGAAAGATTCAAAAAGTAGCTCAAACAAACTGAACCATCATCGGCTTCAAATCTGACCATTTCGCTGTTCTGAATGCGTCCAGTAGCGGGAGCCAAGAAAAAATCACCAGCAATGGTGGTTTTTTGTCTTACTAGATTTTATTGCGAGAGTTGCTAAAATGTAGGGCGTTATGGGTATACATGCACGTGTTCAAGAGCTACTTGACGATACAAATCAGTCATTGATCGCCATCTATTTACAGCTACAAGAGCTGTTCGAAGAAAAGTATGGAACTGACACAGTCGTACTGATGGAAGTCGGATCTTTTTTTGAAATCTACGGGGTTGATAATGCAACGAAGCAGATTGGTAAAACAAAAGAGATTGCTGAAATTTTAAACATTCAGTTGACGCGAAAAAACAAAAACATTCTGGAAAACAATGTTAAGAACCCACTCATGGCTGGTTTTCCTACGGCGACGTTTGATCGCTATGTGCAAAAACTTATCCGTGAGAACAAGTACACCATTGTCATTATCAAACAGCAGGGTGTACCACCAAACGTCACGCGTTATCTGGACAACATTTTGTCTCCTGGAGTCAACTTTGAATACAGTCTCAACAACGATGACAATTTCACCACGTCTTTAATCGTAGAGAAACATAAAGACAATTACTCGGTCGGTTACGCATCCATTGATGTGACCACTGGGAGAACGTCCGTTTTTGAAATTCACAGTACCCAGGAAGACCCTACGTATGCGTTAGACCAGCTTTTTTCGCTGCTTAAATCGCATGACCCGAATGAAGTCCTGCTCACGTGTGGAGGCCAAGATGTCGTTCCAGAAACCGTTCGACAGTATTTAGAGTTATCAGAACAGTTGAATGTTCATACGGACAACAAGCGTTTGCCCATTGGCTATCAAAACGAATTGTTTAAACAATGCTATGACATAAAGTCGTTTTTATCATCGATTGAATTTTTAAACTTAGAGAAAAAGCCCTTAGCATCTGAGGCGTTGGCCATCTTGCTTGAGTTTATTATTGAGCATGACCGTGAGGTGGTGAAAAACATTACCGCACCACAACAAATCAATGACAAAAACTTCCTGTATCTAGGAAACAATCCACTCGAACAACTCAACATCATTTCCCCTAATCCAAACGAGCAGACGGTGCTCAGTTTTCTTGACAACACGCGTACCAGTTTTGGTCGTCGCCTGTTCAAGGAACGAATCACGAATCCAATCATTGACCAAACGGAACTGGAGGCTCGTTATGATCTCTCTGATGCGCTCATTTATATCTATGCGGACATTGATGAGGAGTTAAAGCATATCTATGATATTGACCGCCTAAAACGCCGCATTCAGCTTACGCGTCTGCATCCATTTGAAATCAATTTTCTTTATGATTCCTTGGTTGCGAGTCAGAGCATCTTAAAGCACCTGAGCAGCATTGAAAGCTCATCCGTTGTCCCAGAACTCGTTGAGCAACAACCTCTCCTAGAAAAAGCTGTTCTCCATTTAGAAACCATTTTCAATTTGGATGAAACGAGCAAGTACGCACAAGGTGAAATCAGTCAAAGTTTCTTTCAAGCCGGATTTAACGACGAGATCGATCGTTTAATCAAACAAAAAAATGAACTTCAGGAAAAATTAGAAACCATTCGGACGGCATTTGTTCATTTGATTGAACAACAAACGGGTAAGCCAGAACGTGATTATGTTGTGATTAAACATCTCGAGAAAGATGGACATCATATTTCGATCACAAAAAGTAGGTACTTTTTAATTGAGCAGGCGTTGTCTGATAGCTATGTATCAATTGACGGCACCGTGTATGCACTGAGTGATTTCACCGTAAAGATTCAAACCGGCAATGTAAAAATCACGGCGGAAATCATCAGAGAAATTTCTGAGAAAATTTCGCTCTTGAACAAACAAATCTCCGCGTTAGTTCGTAATCTCTTCCGCAGTGAATTAGAGCAGCTTGATGCAAACTATTGTGATCTGATGAATACTCTCATCACAACGATTGGAAAAATTGATGTGGCACTTTCTAATATCAAAGCTTCTTTGATTCATAATCTCGTTCGCCCGCAAATTCTTACCAGCCCTGAAGAAACGTCCTATTTGGAATTATTGGATGTCCGACATCCTCTCGTAGAAGCCCGCGAAGAAAACGGGATTTATGTTCCCAACGACGTCGTGATGGGTGATAAGTCGTTGCAAGATGCGTCAACATCTTCATCCACCATGGCCAAGATGACCGACGAAGACACGCGTGGCGTTCTATTGTACGGAATAAACTCGAGCGGAAAATCTTCGCTCATGAAAAGTTTGGGTGTGTGTATCATTTTGGCTCAAAGTGGTTTCTTTGTTCCGGCCAAGCAAATGAGATTTACGCTGTTCCAAGAGCTGTTTACTCGCATTATTGCAAGAGACAATTTTGAAAAGGGGCTTTCTTCTTTTGCGGTGGAAATGATGGAAATGAAAAACATTTTCAATCGCTCTACGGCACGAAGTCTCATTCTCGGCGATGAAATAAGTCGTGGGACAGAAACGCTCTCTGCCCTTGCGATCGTCAGTGCAACGATTCAACGTCTTTCAGAAATCGGTGCGTTATTCATGTTCACCACCCACTTACACCAACTGCAAAGAATTGATTTGTTACAGGCACTGCCGCAAGTAGTAAGTGTTCATTTACATGTTCATTATGATGAGAAAGCAGATAAATTGATTTTTGACCGAACATTGCAAACAGGCAGTGGGAGCAGTGTGTATGGTTTAGAGTTTGCCGAATCGTTACACATGGACAAAAAATTCCTCGCCTTAGCAGCGAAGATTCGTCAGCAAATCGCGCAAGAGGAAGACGATTTAACATTGCTCACCAAAAAACAAAGCAATAACTACAATAAGGATCTCTACGCTACGAGCTGTGGCCTCTGTCGTGATACCGTCTCGGAGATTCATCATATCGCTCCTCAAAAAAACGCTAATGAGCATGGCTACATTAAACACTTTCACAAGGATCACAAATACAACCTTGTGCCATTGTGCAACGCTTGCCACAAAAAAGTACACGCGGGAGAGATTGAGATTAAAGGGTTCAAAATGACGAGTACCGGACTAGAGCTCGACGTTGATAACTGATTCAATGCTGATACTGAATCATCATCAGCTTCAACTCGACCATCTTTGCAATTTTGAAACGCGTCTACATTATGAATACGACTACGCACCCAATCCTCTATTCATTTCGTCGGTGTCCATATGCGATGCGGGCACGACTCGCCATTGCGGCAAGTGGCATGCGAGTGGAACTGCGTGAGATTCTATTGAGAGATAAACCGGCATCGATGCTTGAAGCAAGCCCAAAAGGGACTGTGCCGGTCTTGATACTACCTGACGGCAAGGTGATTGATGAAAGTTTGGACATCATGGATTGGGCCTTATCTAAGAGTGACCCGGAGTCATGGCTTGCAACAAAAGATGAGGAATTGATCACAGAAAATGATGGGGATTTCAAGAAGAATCTTGATTGTTATAAGTACGCACAAAGACACCCTGAACCAGAGGAAGTCTACAGAGCTCGCGGGGAGGTGTTTTTGCAAAAATTAGAGGAACAACTTTCTCAGCAAGCCCATCTCTCAGGCCAGGCATTCTCATTCACAGACGCAGCGATCTTCCCATTCATCAGGCAATTTGCGCATGTGAACAAGGATTGGTTTAACCAATCCGAATATACCCATCTACGCACATGGCTCAACACGAACATAGCGAGTCCCCTATTCACGCGCATCATGGAAAAGTTCCCCGTCTGGAAAGAGACGAATGACGCCATGTATTTCAACGATAACCAATAATTTTTTCACGACATAAAATAAGGACCTATTTAAGTATTCTCCCAACAAAAACGACTAGTATCAAACTAGTCGTTTTTTATTCTGATCCGTGTATTAACTACATCTGCGCCTGAATCTCTTTCTTCTGTTCTTCAAACATCGGTAGCAATTCATCGCTCAGTGGATCACCCTTTGGAAATTCAACCTCCAGAGGATTCATGAGGGATCCGTTCACTTTTACTTGGTAATGAAGGTGTGGTCCTGTTGACCAACCTGTTGAGCCCACATAGCCGATAACTTCACCCTGCTTGACCCGTTCTCCGTAACCAACAGCCATTGAGCTGAGGTGGGCGTACTGCGTTTCGTACACGCTGTTGTGACGAATATCGATGTAATTCCCATATCCCCCATTCCAACCAGCATAGGTGACCATCCCGTCTGCCACCGCCACAATGGGGGTCCCGTAGGGTGCCGCGTAATCAATGGCCAGATGAGGCATATTTCTCTTCACGACCGGATGAAAACGTGCATTGGTGTAGCCAGAACTAATGCGTGAATAGCTTAGAGGAGCACGGAGGAACTCACGAGCCAGGGAACGACCTTCTGGATCGTAGTAGCTTGTCTCCCCTTCTGGATCAACAAACCTAAACGCTTCAGACGTCTCTCCCACATTTGTGAAACTCCCAAAGAGGACATCTCCCACACCAGCCTCTTCCCCATCTCGAGAACGCTTCTCATAGAGAATCGTGTAGGTGTCTCCGACTTGAACCTGCGTGGCAAAGTCCACATCCCAGGCAAAGATCTCAACAAAGTCTAGAAGCAGTACCTCAGAGAGACCCGCATTGAGCCCTGAGACAAACAAAGACTCACGAATCGTCACCTCCGCGCGCTCAATGGAAATATCATAGGCAATCGCCTCTTTTGTCGTCACGAATCCAGACAACAAATCCACGGAAACAAAATATTCTGTTCCCGGCTCATACTCAAGACGACTCATGACACCGTCTTCCGACACGAGTCGGAACGGCTTGCCAACCTTGATAGAGGTAAAATCAAAAACGTCTTCAGCCGTATCTACAATCGCTAACGCGTCTGCATACGGAATGCCGAAATGATCTGTCACGGATGTGAATGTATCATCTTCCGTAACGACGTACTCTTCAACGACCACCTGAACCTCAGGCTCAACCTCTACAACCTCCTCAACAACCGGCTCATCAGCCTGTGAGTCACGTGACGTGAACAAAAACCCTCCCGTAGCAAATACCACAAAGAGGAATACAAGTAGAATCTTTTTCATGGCCAGATACTAACACAGGCACGGAAAAAATCAGAGTCATGAATGTGTTGAGCTACTGATTTAGGATGAATCCGATTCGATGATTATGAACATGATTCATAAAAAGACCTGCCGCGGGCAGGTCAGTAGCGCTCCTGTTCTAGAACAGGTCCCTGAAGACGAAGGGCTCGACGATGGTCGCGACCTCGATCTTCGGAGTCTCGATGAAGCAGGGCACGTCGCTGAGGTGACACAGGTCATCTCCGCAGTCAGGCACCAGGTCGGTGCGCCAGTACAGATCCACGTAGGGCTCGGGCTCGTACCGCTGGAACACGATCGGCTCCATCGGCGGCGGCGCGACCGGCGGCGGAGAGAAGCGCAGGGCCTCCTGGTAGAGGTTCAGCGGTCGTCCGATGTCGTAACCGGGCTGCAGCCCCACACCACCATTGCCCCAGCCGCTGGGACCGAGGTTCGGGTTGATGGGGCCTCCACTCCCTCCCATGCCGCACTCACTGCGGAACAAGGGCGTCATCGGCGGCGGACCGAACGGATCGATGGGAAACATGTCGCACTCCTGTTGTCGTGACGGCGAGCAGAACCATTCCACTCACACTATCGACACTTGTAGACTACAAAACCGCTACCATGAAAAATACTGAAGATCTATGAAAAAATCTGAAGAGGATAAAAGAGACAGAGAAAAAGAGCGAGGCAACCTCGCTCAGGTGACGCGCAGAGCGGATCCTAGCCCCACTCATGCTTGATGTCTTCGTTCATCTGCCTGCACTCCGGGCAACCTCGCTGCCGCCCGCGAATGAAGTTCAGGTAGTGACCGTGGTCCGAGCAATAGCTCGTGTTCGGTCGCTTGCAGCTGCTGCACTTGGAACCAAACCAGATGCTGGTTCCACAGCCGGTACACTTCTTTTTTGCCATGACTCTCTCCTTTGGCTTTTGCCAATCCTACTGTGCCATTCCCCTTCTCTGAAAACTACTGAAACAACATGAAAAGAACGGTAGATTACCGTTCTTTCTTGATTCCTATGGTTAATCGCTTTGGCGTGAGCGCGACAGTGAAGTCCGTGAGCTGCCCCTGTAACGTGAACCCAATCGTTCCTTTTGTTCGCTTCTCAATCAATTTCTCCAATGGACCGACAATTTTGCCCTGAAGATCATTTCGATAAGACGTATACGTTTTTGCGGGAAGTTCTTTATTCGACACAGGCTTCCCTAAATGTTCTATAAGATGGGTCAGAATTTTTATTGAGCCTTTTTGACTTGGAATGTCTTTTGACGTAACAGGCTTACCTCCCACATAGATCTTTCCTTTGATTGTATCGAGAAGAAGATCAGGCTTGTGTTGCTCCATACTCGACTCATCAAGTTCCTGCAGTCCATCTTTGGCATCCCAAACAAGGTATTGCTTCGCGCCATTTGGATAGAGCGCAGAACGTATGTCCCTCATAAGAAGCTGCTCCGTTATGACTCCTTCAGATCCCCAGCCATCACGCCACGAAACAAAATCGGCATGAATATCTTTCCCAAACTGTTCCTTCAAGTTCTCAATGATCTCAAAGAGCTCTTTACGAAACTTCTGTGCAGGTGAATAGACCAAGATATTTCCATCCATCTTTCCGTAGCGGTAGGCCCGGATGCCAATAGGCACTCCTACAGCGCGTGCTTTCTCACGCAACATCCCAATCATGGCCTCAAGTTTCTTTGATGGTGATTCCTCAAACGGACCATTCACATAAAAGAGTGAGTTGAGCGAATCAAGAAAACGTGCAGCTTTACTAGAACTATATTGATCTTCATACATGTGCATCAGATCCCGGACCAAGTGAAGCCTGGAGACCATCTGCCCCCTCCCAGCATACTGCCAATACACCCCATCGCGATCCATGTCTTTCAAGAATGCAGGCGCGTGTTCCTCTGTCGTTTCAATACGAGAAAAAAGTTTCTTCGCATAATCTCGTAGGTCATCAAAGCTTGGAACAACAACCGTTGTGGTATACCTCGTTGCCGCTCCTGACTCTCTGTAACTCCCTGGATAAATCCAAACGACATCAAGTGGAAAATTTCCATGAATGTTTCCCAACTCATCCAATCGAAATCCCCATGCGTGAAAGTGAGGGCTCTCTAAACTTTCAGAACCATTTAAGGGCGGGAGGTCTAAGACGGGTTTCTCTACGGTCCCAGCTCGCTCCTCAGCAAAATACAGCATCGGAAAACTTGTAGCGATCAAGGATCCATAATCAATGTATCCGGATGTAGAACCAGCCTGATACAGAAGCCTAAGCTTTGAGGCGTACTTATGGATTTCAAACACAAGCTTAGACAGACGACACGCCTTTGCCTGAATCACTTCACTTGGAAGCGTTGAGATCTCCGCTAAATCTTCTTCGGTCAAAATGCCATAATGCAAAAAACTCGCCACAACAAACAGAACTGGCACGCCTGAATCTAATGACCGTGACTCCGGAATCTCATGAAGGATTGAAAACGACAATCCTTCTACGGGGTGCCCCAATCGTTTCTCGAGTATCTCTTTGAGTGTCTCTAAGGCCTTGTCCCAGGGCAATGTGGTGTACTTCGGTACCTCAAATGCCTCTCGGTCTGAAAAATAAGCAAGGTTCTTATTTACCGTCAGCTGCTTTGACTTCCCTTTCGATGAAATACCAACGTAACAGCGTTGATTGATTTTCTGCGTGATGATGGGACCCCCAACTCTCCAAGCCATTCCCGCCATAAGCGATAACATCTGCTGACTAGATACCACCACTTCATTTTGGGCAAAAAAACTTTTGTAAACGTTTGGATACCGTTTCTGGAGTGTTTTACTCGTGAGGGGTTCTCCGTAATGCATAGGTGTTGTTTTGCCCATAGTAATCTTGTATCCGCCAAAGCTGCAAGTAAAAGCCCTAATCACTGACGTCCCTACGCCTTTTGGTTAGATTGGCACGTCGTGACGCACGTACCTTTAATCCCCAAGCGCACGACACAACATGGTACGCACGGAGGCCAGGATGGCCGACAAAGACCGAACTCCTTCTGGATCAACGACTGTCCAGGATGGGGACAACGACATGAACCTACTCTTGGCGCTCAAGGGTATCGATGGCGGCATGTGTAGGACTCACCTGCTCGACGTCTTCATCTCCCGCGCGGCGCGTCTGGAGAGCCTTGTTCTCGCGAATCTCTACGATGAGGCCTGCGAAAGGCAGGGTTCCCAAGACGTCAGCGACAAGCGCTTTGCGGAGATGAAGGAGGAAGCGATCGAGCTGCTCGTTCCCTTGGCAAGAGGAGATCTCGAACGTGTCCTCCCGACCCTGCGACGCGCACGGAGGCAGCTTGAAGAGCAGATCAACGCAAACGCCCTGCTCGAGCTCACGTTTGGCTAGCAGCTGAACGACACCCCTCACCTGATCCCAGACCGGGAATCAGGTTTTCTTTTTTCAACAAAAAACACTCTCCATGTAGAGAGTGTTTACTGTATACATCTTAGACATTCTCAAGCGCCTCGAATCCATTCTTGAACGCTTCATACCAGGCCTGCTGCTCTTCTGGACTGAGTTGCTTCATGCTTTCAATGGCTGTCAGGTGATCAACATCTCCTGCACCCACCATCTCCATCACGTGCTGTTTACAGTTTTCCCCCATCTGCTCAGGAGTCTCGCCTTGAATCTCTGCATCACAGGCGCCTCGCAGATCTTTACATGTTGCTTTTTTCATACGTCAGTTTCGTTAATTGTTACCCGATGCCCCCCTCATCTTCTGTCGAAGATCTTTTATAAATGACTCTGGTGCGAGCCTGCCAAAAAATACGATCAGCACAGCAAGCACAAGAAGTGCTGGCCAGAATGTCTTTAACAGCACGACGGTGGCCAGCATAATCGACCAGACCATCGACGCGGCAATGGCCACGACCAAGTACAGAACACCTCTCATCCATGCGCTGATATGCGATCCTAGGAACGGTGCGATCTTTGCGAGATCTGTGATCGGTGCAAGGAACTGTGATGCGACCAGAAGGAAGCCTAGGACCATGACAAGCAGTGAAAGAACACGTAGCCCCCACTTAGACGCCTCATCTCGCGCATCCAATTCCGCCACGGTTGCCTCATAGCCTAATGATGAGACAACAAATGTCTTTTCCCCCTCATCAGTGACCACTCCCCCCTGAGCCTCTCCCACAACAAGTAACGAATCACTCAAAGGGAAAAAGTCATAGGAAAAACGCACATCACCAACCAGAACCTCCTCAGGCTGGGCAGACATCTGTTCACCCTCAGCGGTGACGTAGGCAAAAGACGTTAAGTCTCCAACAAACTGAACCTGATTCGAGAGGGCTACCTCATAGGCACCAACGCGGAGACCAGCATAGGAGGTTGTATCGGAAACCTCTTCCCAGCCTCTTCTCTCTATTTGATAACAAGGATCGCAACTTCCTGTGTCAGCATCACATCGATCTTCTACTTGCTCAAGAAGAACATCTCCTTCATCTAGATCAAGCACCCCACACTCCACAAGCTCCACTGCCACATACTGTTCCTCGATTGTTGAGACGGCTAGACAGGACTGATCAAGTCCAGGACACATTGGAGCGTCAGAGAGCACCGGCTCGCCTTCAAACACGACATATCCCTGCGCCTGAGTTGAGGCGTCCACCTCAGTGGCAGAAGACACGTCCTTAACTCGATGCTGTGATTCAGAAAACCAAAGCGCTGCCGGTGACGCGATAAGAATGAGTAAAAGACCAATAAAAAATTTCATAGTGTTACTCCAATTCTAGCAGAAATAGTTCAATGCTATAATGGGGGTAATTGATTTGATAAACATCATCTTGTTGCGACAGCATGATCGGCTGACTATGAAACTTACACATGCTTCGATTGGATTACTTTTACTCACGCTACTCATTGCCCTGTTTCCTTTGTGGAAGACCATGAGTCAGAGCGAGAACGTCTATTCAGATACACACCAACTTGAGCACGCATCTGTCGCCATTGTTTTCGGGGCCGGGCTGCGTGATCAGAACACCCCCTCAGACATGTTGGACGATCGCCTCAAAGCAGCATCGACGCTGTATCACGAAGGTCTGGTCGATAAGATCCTCGTCTCTGGCGATAACCGCTTTGAAGACTACTCTGAGCCAGACGTTATGTTTGAGACCCTCGTGACGACCTACGATGTTCCGGAGGACGACGTGTTCGTGGACTATGCCGGGCGCCGAACCTATGACACCTGTGTCCGTGCACACGAGCTGTGGGGCATCGAGAACGCCATCCTTGTCTCACAAAACTACCACCTCCCCCGCGCCATCTGGACCTGCGAGAAATTGGGTGTATCTAGCGTCGGGTTCTCTGCTTCGCTGCAACCCTATCTATTTGAGACGCAGTATAAACAACGCGAGATCCTCGCCACCTATAAGGCCTTCATCGATCTCTATATCTGGGAACCAACGTACATTGGTGGAGAGTTTATCCAAGACTTGGATTCGTAATTCACACCATTCAGATACTGATCGACTCACGTAGAAAAACTCCTATGACAAAAATCAAAGCTGATCCTAAGCCCCTACGACTCCTCTACTTTTGGATTGGTCTTGTGGCGACGTTCTCCTATCGCATCATCATCGTCCTGAACTTCTTTGAGCCGACGTGGGTAAAGATCGCCTGGTACACCGGGACGATCGGATTCATTATCTACTTCTGGAGTCGCTACAAGGTGGTGAAACAGTTTTCCTCGCTGATTGATGACGAGCACCTCATCGAGGCTGTGAAACACACCAAAGACATCTCCCAGAGTCAAAAGAAGGCTCTCTCGCACATCGTCCAAACATTAAGTACCACAAAAGCGCAGCTAAATTACGAGATTATTTTCATCCTCTCAGGCCTCGCGCTTATCGCAGGCATACTCCTCGATTTTGTTATACACATCTAGGTGAGAAACTGATGCTATAATGACGCCAATCGATACTCATTACCTGCAACTGACAGAGGATCGCCTATGAAACGTATTGGCACGCTGATACTCATTGCCACGTTTATTTCTGGGCTCTGGCCCACACAATCCCTAAACGCTCAGGAAGAATTTACCTGTGGAGATGCCGTTTCTTATGGCGGAGTCTCCTACCCCACGATTCTTATTGGTGGGCAATGTTGGTTTGGCAAGAACCTCAACTACGGCACGCGCATTGATGTAAGCGGAAACCAAGCAGACGCCGACGGGGGCACCTTTCAAAAATATTGTTACAACAACAGTGACGCAAACTGTGATAACGATGGTGGTCTTTACCAATGGCACACAGCCATGGGCATGGCGCTCTCCTGCAAAAACAGCCTAAGCCCATCATGCCAACCAAATGCCGTACATCAAGGTATTTGCCCCGTGGGATGGCATGTACCGACAAAATTTGATCTCGACACACTTGTTACAGAAGCCGGCGGCGCCACGACAGCCGGTGGAGCATTAAAAGAAGTAGGGATTAATAACTGGATCATTCCAAACGCCGGAGCAAAAGACTCTTTTGACTTTGGTGCTTATGGTGTAGGGCGCGTATCTGGAAAAAAAGTTTGGAAGCGTCGAGGAAGACTTGCTCGGTACTGGTCCTCAACAATCGAGAACAAACGCCGTGCCTACGGCCTGAAGCTCACCTCGAGTTCATCCTCAGCCATTGTTAGAAGAAATGGGAAAAAGAGTGCATCTTCTGTCAGGTGCATCTACGACGAAGAGATCCTTACCTATGCACCGACATACAGCCTCAGCTATACCGCTGATATCGGCGGGTCAATCACAGGAAGTACGAGCCAAACGGTAAGCCATAACACATCAGGTTCAGCCGTCACCGCCGTCGCGGACACAGACTTTGAATTCGTCTCCTGGAGCGATGGCTCCACAACCAACCCACGAACAGAGACTGGCGTCCAGAAAGACATCTCTGTGACAGCAAGTTTTTCGTTTACTGGTACAGATGTCGTAGAACCAGACCCACCAGGTTCCTTAAGTCTTGCTTCTCAAAGCTACTCAGAGGTAACACTCAACTTCGGAGCAGCCACCTCTGATGAAAATTTCGCCGAGTATGTTATCTACTACAAAGAAGGTAGCTCAGAGCCGGGCGATGAGGATGAAGTTATTGATAAGACGACCGCGCCAGCACTCAGCCACATAAGCTATGGTGGGCAAAGCTCAGTTACCTTGAGCGGCCTCGTTCCAGCGTCACAATATACAGCGAACATTTGGGCCTACGATGCCGCAGGAAATTCAAGGAAGGCTGCATCCAGTGTGACGTTCTCCACCCTCTCGGACAGTACACCTCCAAGCACGCCAGGGGCGCTTACTCCTGTATTTATTGGACAAAACATTGTGGGATTCAAACTAGGATCCCCATCAAACGACACGTTTTTCCAATCCTATAAAATTTTCATCAAACAAGGCTCGACCGGTGTTCAAGAAACAGACACGGAGATCAGCTCTTCCACAAGACCCTTGCTTGCCTACCCTGACTTTAAGGGAAATATCTTGGTAAACCTTGATACCCTTTCACCGAACACAGAATACACGGCAAACATCTGGGCCTACGACTACTACGGTAACAAAAGTAGTTCACCAACAGAGGTGACATTCACCACACAAGACACAGACATCGTAAAAGCCACTCGAGACAATATCAGCTTTACGGTATTGGATTCAGCTCTTGCCGAACCCGTTAGCGGGTACGGGGACACAACAGAATCAACAAGTCGCGTGCAATTGCAGAAGTCCATCGCATACACCAACTCGTCATCTCTCTCTGACACCGTCGCTGTCGTTATCCCAGCAAACACCATCATGACAACCAAGAGTGTAGGAGATCTAGAGACAACGACAGACTTCAGCACCATGACACTTGGCAACAACCCAAACGTCTCCACGCTCCCCGTCCCAGCGGCCGGAAAGATGAGCTTCGGTTTTGACGACAAGAAGGTTGAGTTAAGTAATGCCATTACCCTCACGATGAACACTCCTGGGGTTGCAAACGGCACAGAACTCATGGTCTACAGTAAGGACGCGAGTCAAGGAAACTGGACGCGACTGCAGCTGGATGGTGAAAACGTTTCCTGCACGGTCTTCTCTCAAACTTGCTCGTTCCAGACAAAACACCTTTCTGAGTTTGGAGGAGGTGATCCAGATGTCCCTGTTGGCGGTGTGCCCGAATTCTCCACCTACGTCTACACACTTCTCTTTCTCCTCTTTGGCTACATGCTGCACCAAAAGATGCCAGAGTACCTCGGCGAGCCACACGCCTAAACATGACCACACACTGGAAACACATCCGTAGCGCATTTAAAAACGCCTCCCCCGGAGGGAGGCGTTTTGTTTTACGCGTGCTTGTGCTCCTTGGCCTCTATACACTCATTGTCATCGTCCACCCTACAATCACCTCGGCCCTACATGGATATAGATATGGCCTCAATGATTGGTGGATCCTCTTAAGCCCCTACCCTCTTTTTCTTCTTTTCATTTTCTACCGTTGGCACATTGTAAAAACACTTCCACTCTACCGAATATCGAAAGCGGAATCTTTTCTCTTTAGTCTTCTTGCTCTGGCAATCCTCATCTTCCCGGTGAACCAACTCGGCACACTGCACGAAATCATTCCCAACCTCCTGCTTCTTTCAACATTCAGTATCAGCTTCTTTTTTCTCTTCTTCGCCCTCGTTGGGGCAACAGCCATCAGATACTTTCTTAAAGAAACCATCACCATCGCGGGTCTTTACCTCAGCTATACCATCGCCCAGCTAACCATCAAGCTACACTGGGAAGCCATCTCAACCTCCATTCTCACCTCACTCTCAAAGATCACTCCCCTTGTCACAGACGAGGCGATCTATAATTTGGACTACTTCACTGTTGGACTAAACAACTTCATCTTGTACATCGGGCCCGTCTGCGCTGGCGCCTACTCAATTGTCACGTTTGCTTTCCTTTACATCATCGTTCTCATCTGGCTTTCTTCAGAACGTCACATTTTATACGGACGAGCTACTCTCGCAGGCATCGTTGGTGTTATTGCGCTGTATTATCTCAACATCCTTCGAGTGGCAATTATTCTCTTTATTGGCGGATACGTTTCGCACGAACTCGCCTTTCAACTCTTCCACGAGTACATGGGTGCTATTTTCCTTGCCCTTGTTTTTATGCTCTACCTCTATAAAGTTATTCCAATCGTTACCAAACCCCTAAACACCTAGCTATGTTTGATGTTCACCCCATGGTCGTCCATTTCCCCATTGCCATGCTGGTTTTCTACAGCCTCCTTGAGGCCGTTCCACAAAGATGGATCTCTAGATGGAAATCTTCATGTACCTCCATCAAGCTTGCGTTTCTCTTTCTCGGTACGATTACTTCCTGGCTAGCCCTTTCCACTGGCGAAGTAGCCGAAGAGCGTGTAGGCGAGACGGTCCTCGTCGAGACACATGCCTTATTTGCCAATGCAACATCCTGGATCTTTTCTATTCTTGCTGTAGCGTATCTTTGGTCAGCAGTGCTTCGACCCTTCTTACAAAAGAACAAGTTCCATCTGCCCAGTATCATCGACAAAATCCTCAATCGACTTACGGCAATCATTCTCTTCAGACCACTTGTCATCATTCTCTCATTAGCAGGACTTCTTGCCATCACCATTACAGGAGCTCTTGGTGGGGCCATTGTCTACGGACCGGACATTGATCCATTCGTTTCATTTTTCTACCACCTCCTCATTCCAACATCGTAACTATTTCTTTTGGCCATCCTCAACTATTACAAACCCTTGGGCTGGACACCGCTACAGTGCATAGAAGAAATCAAACGGCAGCACGGTGAGTACAGCAACAGCCCCATGACCTACACAGGACGTCTCGACCCAATGGCCGAGGGAGTGATTGTGTTTTTAACGGATGAAGATCGTTTCAAGAAGCCCGACTTTCAAAAACTCAACAAAACGTACGAGGCAACTATTCTCTTTGGCTTGTCATCAGATACCTACGATTCACTCGGACTACTTGAGAGCGGCGGAGTGACAACAGAAGAACACATCAAAGCCTCTGTCGAGCAGCTCCAGGGCGAGCACCTGCTCCCCTTTCCTCCTTATTCATCGTACAAAATCCAAGGTAAACCACTGCATTGGTGGGCTCGAGAGGGTCGTCTCAACGAGATCGACATCCCCATGAAACACATGACCGTGCTCAACACCCCAGTCGCAACCGTCTCTTCACGTACCCTTCGCGACATTCGTGAGCAAGTAGTCCAACGGATCAATCTCGTTCATGGCGATTTCCGACAGGAAGCAACCCGACGTTCTTGGGAGACGATCGAGACTCAAGAGCAACAGCTTCTCATCGCCACCGTGACACTGGACGTTACCAGCGGAACCTACATTCGATCCCTTGCACACCTTCTCGGACAAAAGCTCGGATGCGGCGCGCTCCTACTCGAACTTAGACGTACAGCCGTTGGAACCTACCATCAAAAAGACTCTGAACGTTTTGACGACTGACGCCTCAACCGCACCTTGCTATACTGTGTTTATGAAGGACAATCACATCCAATACATTGAGCTCTACGCAACGGATCTTGAATCAGTTAAGGACTTTTATACCAGCGTTTTCGGCTGGACGTTTACGGACTATGGCGAAGGGTATACAGCTTTCTCAAACAGTGGACTGGAGGGTGGATTTGAAAAAGTTGATCAGGTTCACAAGGGCGGCCCACTCGTCGTGCTTTACCACAGCAATCTTGAGCAAGCGCTCGCAACTATCCAAGCAGCCGACGCCACCATTTCAAAAGACATCTTTTCCTTTCCCGGCGGACGTCGATTCCAATTTTTAGATCCAGCTGGAAATGAGCTCGCTGTCTGGTCGGATAACTAGTTCTCAGTATTCATAATTTGCTAAATCAAGTCACAGGTAAGAAGACCGTAGAGATGATGAAAATTATTTAGGAGGAACTATGAACATTAAGCATGACATCCCCCCCTGGTTCTGGGGCGCAGTCACATTCTTTACCGGCGCTCTTATTCTGAGTGGTTACTTCTGGACAACACAAACACAACCAAGCCCTACAGAAGAACCTCTCTTGAAGGCAACGCTCGGAGTAGAAGCGAGCTTACTTCCCGCAGCTGTCTGGATTTCTGAGGAAAAGGGATACTTTCAAGAATACGGTCTGGACCTCACCATCAAAGAGTTTGACTCAGGAAGACAAAGCCTCATGGCAATGCTCGAGGGCAATCAGGGGATTGATATTTCTACCGTCGCCCCTACCCCCATCATGCTTAACAGTTTTGAGCGAAGTGATTTTTCTGTCTTTGGCACGTTTGTCAGCTCCTATGAAGACGTAAAAGTCATCGCTCGCAATGACCGGGTGACAAGCGCAGAAGATTTGCGCGGAAAGAAAGTCGGCACCCCTATGGGCACGACTGGACAATTTTTTCTAGATGCCTTTTTGACGAACAACGCCATCTTGTCCTCCGAGGTAGAAGCTATCGACATCGCCCCTTCTGATTTGCCAGACGCTTTAGCCAAGGGACGTGTTGACGCCATTGTTATCTGGGAACCGCACGGAACAAATGCAGTGAGCCTCTTAGGAGATATGGCTATCAGGTTACCGAGCTCGGATATCTACAACGAAACATTTAACTTTGTGAGTACGAATGCCTTCCTTAAATCTGAACCTGAAGCAGTCAAACGTTTTGTGCAGGCGGTGGATGCCGCCACTGAATTCATCAAACAGCACAAAGAGGAATCTCAAGAAATTGTCGCAACAAGACTCAACCTGGACACAGAGAGTATGATCACCCTTTGGGAAGAGTTCACATTCGATATCACCTTAGAGCAGTCCTTGATCAGAGTCCTCGAGGCTGAAGCACGATGGGCAATCAACAACGATCTCGTTGAAAGTGAGCAGATGCCAAATTATCTCGATTATATTTACCTGCACGCCTTGGAAGAAGTGAAACCTGAAGCAGTTACGATCATACGATAAGCCCATGAGGATCCAATACAAACTCTTCATCAACACTCTGGTATCACTTGTTCTGATTTCCTTTCTTTATGTTTCCGTCTTTACAACAACGAATATTATTAGTGACCAAGAAAAGGAACATGTCTTAGCATCTGATATTCAAACAGCGGTCTTTGAGTTAAACCTACTGTTAAATGAGTACCTCCTACATCGAGAAGACCGTGTACTAGAACAATGGAACACACGTCATCACTCGGGACTCCTACTACTGAATAAAATCGGAACAGATAATCGAAATCAAGATTTCGTTAGAGATATTCGCGCTGAATATCTCCTCCTTGACGATCTCTTTCAAAAAGAAGTGGAAAACTATCACTACGAATTAACACTCACAGAAGAACAAGCTTCAGCAGAAACATTGGGACTGGTAACGGCACTGCAAGAACGGATTATTTCTCAATTATTGATAACATCGCAATCTGTTTCTTCTGCTGCACAATCATTGGAAGAGTTAACCTACGAACAGACACAAGCAGCCATCGAACAAAACAGGATCTTAACGCTATTACTCGTACTGTCTTTTTTTGTTCTTACGACCATAATTTCCGTCATCGTTTCAAGGAGTATCGTGAAACCCCTTCTGAATCTTGAGAAGGCTGTCACGAAGTTTGGGAAAGGAAAACTTGATACAAAGATCGATATACAATCAAAGGATGAGATTGGTCATCTTGCGTCTAGTTTTAACGATATGGCTACTAAATTAGAAGAACTAAACAAACTTAAAGATGACTTCCTAAACACGGCAACACATGAGCTTAAGACCCCTCTTATTCCAATCAAGTCTCAAGCTCAGCTTCTTCTAGGTGGTGATTATGGAAAACTGAATAAGAAACAAAAAAATGCCATAGAAATGATTGCGCGAAATGGTGATCATCTAAACGATCTTGTTTCGGATGTACTCTCTATCACGAAAATTCGTTCAAGAAAGATAAGGCTCATTCTTGAGGAGGCTGATTTGGGTCAAATTATTTCAGATGCCGTTAATGACATGCAATCAATCGCACGTAATAAACAGATAGACATTACCTTAAGCCATGCCGAAAACCTCCCTCTGCTCGTCATCGACACCAAACGCATAAGCGAGGTGATGCACAATCTTCTGGACAACTCGGTCAAATTTACCCCTGAGGGCGGTCGTGTTGATGTTGATGTAAGTAGAACACAAAACAACGTACGAGTAACGGTAACTGACACGGGTATCGGTATGGATAAAAAAACCTTGAAAAAACTGTTTACCCCCTTCTTTCAAGCAGATAGCGAAATAACAAGAAGGTACGGTGGCACTGGTCTAGGTCTTTCCATTGCCAAAGGTTTTGTCGTGTCTCATGGTGGCAAGATTTCTGCAAAAAGTGCTGGTCTGGGCAAAGGAAGTGCGTTTACGTTTACACTGCCATTAAAAAAGAACTTACATAAACCAACGAAATAACGAGCGTAATCCTATGCCAAAAGCAAAAAAACGAATCCTTCATGTTGATGACGAGCGAGACGTATTGGAAGTAGTAAAGACTATTTTAGAAAATGAAGGGTACGAAGTTGTCAGCGTATCAAGTGGCGACCGGGCACTGAAAGAAGTTGATGTAAACAATTTTGATCTTCTTCTTTTGGATATCATGATGCCTGATATGTCTGGTTGGGATTTGTTTTCGCGAATCTCAAAGATCAAACCGAAGTACAAAGTCATCTTTTTGACCGTTCTTGAAATCTCCGATGAACGTCTCGATAAGCTCAAACAGCATGGTATTATGGACTATATTACCAAGCCATTTGAGCGCGACGAATTAGTCTCCCGAGTCAAAAAGGTTATTGCCAGCTAATCCACTCCCATGTCTAAAGACACAAAAAAACAAGTGGACGAATTGCACGAAAAGATTGAAGGTCTGGAAATTGAAGTTTCCCTACTTCGAGATGCGTATTTCCAGCTCGAGAAAGCCAAAAAGGCACTAGAAGAAAGTGAGCGAAACTTAAACAAGTCGCAAGAGATTGCCCATCTTGGAAGTTGGCACTTGGATATCGAAAAAAACGTACTCACCTGGACTGACGAAATCTATCGAATCTTTGGTTTAAAGCCACAAGAATTTGCAGCAACCTATGAAGCGTTCTTAGAGAGAGTGCATCCCGATGATAGAAAGAAAGTGGATAAGGCTTACTGGACTTCTGTTAAGAAAAGGCAGCCTTATAACATTGAGCACCGAATTATTCGCCCCGACGGCAGTATTCGTATCGTGAACGAACGTTGTGATACAGAATACGATAAAAACGGAAAAGCGCTGAGGTCGATAGGAAATGTACAGGATATAACCGAAAGAAAGAAAATCGAAGGCGAGCTCAATCGTTATAAATTTGTTATCGATCAATCCACACAACAGATCGCCTTTGCCGACCTCGAGGGGAATATTACGTACGTCAACAATGCATGGGCGAAGGATCATGGATACAAAAAAGAGGAACTTATTGGAAAACATTTATCAATCTTTCACCCGGAAACTGAACTGACTACTGTTGAGACTTTTAATAAAACACTTCTCAAAAAGGGTCATCTTTCAGGTGAAATCGTCCACAAAAGAAAAGATGGTTCAACATTTCCAGCCCTGATGCATAACTTTGTTCTCAAACAAAACAACAAACCTATTGGACTCATTGGGGTTGCCGTTGATATCACAAAAGAGAAACAAATTGACATGATGAAGACGGAATTTGTCTCTCTTGCCTCTCATCAGCTCCGCACCCCCATTGGAGGCATTAAACTCCTCCTAGAAACGTTTAAGAGCGAAGGAATAGACCACCTCACCACACACCAACAAGAATTCTTAACGGACATCGAGGTCTCAACAGAACGTATGATCGGTCTTATTGACCAACTGCTGGATATCTCTCGTCTTGAGGGCGGAAAAATTGATCTACAACTTCGTCGTGTTGACCTCCCGTCTTTAGTCGAAAAAACTATCGGGGCACTGAGTCATCTTTTTGAAGAAAAACGCATTAAGATCAACTACAAAAAACCATCAGAGACTCTTTCGCAAATTCGTGTCGACAAAAACCTTACAGAGCAAGTGATTCAAAATCTCTTAACCAACGCCGCTCATTACTCACGTAAACAACGTGCAAGAGTCGACATCTCTCTAGAGGAAGTAGATGGAGTTGTTATTCTGTCTATCAAAGATAATGGAATTGGCATAAGCAAACACGAGCAACAAGAAATCTTTACAAGATTTTTCCGCGCAGATAATGCACGAAAGGTCTATGCCAGTGGTTCTGGCTTAGGACTCTACATATCAAAAATGATCGTTCGATTACTCAATGGTCAACTTTGGTTCAAATCACCGGGCGAAGGAAAAGGTTCAACCTTCTTCCTTTCCTTCCCAACGGTAGCTTCTAAAAAATCTAATGCCTAGTATGAAAAAAATCCTCCTCATCGAAGATGATGAATTCTACACAAAGACTTACAAGTACGGCTTTGAAAAAGCAGGGTACGAAATGCTTACAGCGGAAAACGGTGATGAAGGATTGAAATTACTGCAATCTGAAAAACCCGATCTTGTCTTGCTGGATCTCATTATGCCAGTCAAAGATGGCTTTGATTTTCTCAAAGAGATCCGTGCAAACGAAGCTCTTAAAGACACGCCTGTTATTGTTCTTACCGTTCTCGCTCAAGAAGAAGATCGAGAAGCGTGCAAACAGTGCGGCATCGATCTCTATCTTGTAAAAACAGAACACTCTTTGGCCGAAATTATTAAAAAGACAGAGGGGGTGATGAAAAAGAGAGGGATCTTGGAATAGTTCATACTCAAGATGCCCAACAATCAGACCTTGACAAAAAACTGATTCTGGTGTAGTCTTGCGCATGCAAAACGTACTCAGAGTGGAGTTCCGACGAATTCCCCACGTGAGGCGGAATTTGTGGATAATTCACAATGAGACACACCTATGACTGGTACAATCGCACGATTGACTGACAAGGGGTTCGGTTTCATCAGCGTTGAGGGTGAGGAGAAGGACTTGTTCTTCCACACATCTGCTCTCGTTGATGTCATGTTTGACGAGCTCCGCGAGGGTGACACTGTCACGTTTGAGACCGAGGATTCCGACAAGGGACCTCGTGCTACAAACGTACAGCGCGCCTAAGCACAAAAACAAAACACCCGCGCAAGCGGGTGTTTTGCTTTATCTATTCCATCAGTCCACTTGTGATTTCCTGAGTACTTGGTACCGTTCATCTCACACACAACTAATGACTCTTCTTAATCCTATGTCCGAAGAACATCACCCTCGTAGCAGACGCCGACTTATCGTTATTATCACGGCAGCCATACTTGTCGCAGCCGGTGCATTTGCCGCCTACACTGTAGGCGATGGTCCAGATATCTCCCCTGGAGATATCGTTAGTGATCTAGACCCTCTTACAGGTGTCCCTCTCTCTGGAACCTGGTCGTTCAAGTTAGATATCGGAAATCTGGGCTCTGCCTATGTTTACTCAGATCCTGATGCCAACTACGTCATCATGCACGCAGATGGACAACAGCTCTTCTTTCACAACAGCTCCTTTTCTGTCCCCTACACTTATCAGACAACTCCAAGAACTCAAGGTGGTTCCACAGCGTACTTTGAATTCACTGCTGTGGACTCTGATGTGATTGATGGGTATGTGCACCATGACCAAGGCACGCAATCTTTTCACATGGAGCTGATGGAAGCCGAACTACCTGACAACGAGTGGTTCCCGTTAACACAGGGTTCCTGGAACATCACTCATGAACAAGCAGAGTCTGATTGCGGGGATGATGTTGCCTCCTTCCCTAATCTCCCAGCATCAATGGAGCTCACAACAGAATATGACCTTGATACCGGCGAGCCAACGGGTGACATGCACGCTCAAATCGGAAACCAGAGCCTCTACCTCGTTGCTGGAGAAAACGTAAATGTTTACGCACAATCTGGAGCATCTGTTGACGCTGGCATCCCCGTAGACAGTCAGGGTGATCTGCTCCTTGATTATGAGCACGACACATTCCCCGTAGAATATGAATTCTACGCAACCGGTGAGAGTAGTATTGATGGCTATGCAACGATCTCTGGAAGCAACGGTTGTTCGTATGTTATCCCATTTTCAGCCACAAACTAGTTATTGCAGAGCCATTTCTTCAGACAAATTCTTGACAGAGAGTAAAGATTCCATTAGTCTTCGCGACCTGACATGAATCGTTACTATGCATAAATTCAAACGAGAACCTCGAGGTGCGTACAAAGGAAGAAGTGGATTTATTGGGACAAAAGCTAGTCACAAGGCTCGCTGCAGCGACTGTGCCTCTCCCTGCACCGTTCCATTTAAACCAAACGGGAAGAAACCTGTATTGTGTAGCGATTGTTTTCGCAAAACAAAAGGTTCATTTGGAAAAACACCTTCCCGTGGACGACTCTCATTCCAGCGTTCATCTAACAGGCCGTCTTTTAGCAAGGCACCAGCAGGCCCTAGCCTGAAAGAGGAAGTTGCTGAAATGAATCGTAAACTTGATCAGATCTTGACGTTACTCGGCGGTGACACAACACCATCCCCACGTCAGGCACCGAAAAACGTCTCAGGTGGTGACGGCCAGGAACCTTCCAACTGGTTCCAGTACTAACCCCAATAAAAAATCACCCCTTACGAGGGGTGATTTTATTTCTATTTGATCAACTTCGATAAATCGATGGTGCTATCAAATTCAATTTGCTGAACAAACTCATCCGCGTGGCTCACCATCAGCACACACCCCTCATAGGCATTGATCGCCTTTGCAATAACAGGAAGGTGCCTAAAGTTAATGTGATTGGTTGGCTCATCAAAAATGAGTAATGCTGGCTGCTGAAGAACAAACCGCGCAAAGCAGAGTAGTCCTTTTTGCCCCTCTGAGAGCGCTCCGACCTTTGTCGCGAGCACATCTCCATTTAAGAGGAACTGCGCGCCTGTACGACGAATCTCTTCGTTGTCAGGCATGTCCATCATCGAGGCGAGTGACTCGTAGGCTGTCTGGTCAAAATCTAGTCCTGAGAAGTCTTGGCGATAGTAACCCACCTTTACCCCCTCAGCGATCTTTGCCTCAGGCGATGTTCCACCCGCAAGCGTCCGAAGGAGCGTACTCTTCCCTATCCCATTGGGCCCCTTCACAAGCACGTGTTGCTTCCGCCTTAGTTCAATGTTTACTTCCGCACGATGCGGCTCGTGATTCAAGATCACCTTCACCGCGTCGAGTTTTACAATAGCCTCCTTAAATGGCTGTGCTGGAATCGTGAAGTTGTTGATCGTCTTGTCATCTCGCTTCACACCAACCATATTCGCTTCTGCCTCAGCAATCTCATCGCGCAACTTACTGGCAAGCTTACGCATCTTTCCTCCCTTGTTGGAGAAAAAGTTTACCTTGTCTTTACGATCCTGGATGGTTTTAAGCAGCTGTGCGTTCCGTGCGCGATCACGCTCAACGCGAGCCTTAATCTCCTCAACAACGTCTGTATAGTTTCCATCGTACTTATCAACCTTTCCTGTGTAGACATCCAGATGCAGCACTCCTTCGGTAAAGCTGTTGAGAAAGTCTGCGTCGTGAGAAATAACAAGCACCGTCTTTGGGTACATGATGAGAAATGCTGTCAGGTAGTCGATCCCGTCTCGATCTAGATTGTTCGTTGGCTCATCAAGAAGAAGAATGTCTGGCTCTTGAATCAATGCATACGCAAGGAGCAGTCGTGCCTGCTGCCCACCCGAAAGCTCTCCGACGATCTTCTCAAGTGGAACAGCGAAGTTCACCACCTCAAGAGCGTCTTGAACACGCTTGTCGAGATTGTAAGGTACCTCCTCAAACGCATGAGCAAAGTATTCACGCACCGTCTCTGTAAGATGCTCCCGTGCCATGACCTGCTTGGCCGTAGCAATAGAGGCCGTTGGCGAGATGTGAATCTTCCCTTTGTCTGGCTGGAGTTCCCCTGTGATCAGTTTGAACATGGTACTTTTCCCTGCACCATTTTGCCCCATGAGGGTATACTTCACGTCTTCACGAACAGAAAAACTCGCCTCTTTTAGATTAGGCTTTTCCTTTGTGTAACCAAAGGTTACGTCATCAAATCGAACGACTACATTTCCTTGTGCCATAGAATGCAAGGTTATACCAGATTCTCAGAATATTACTAGTCCCCAACCCCCTAGATCCCCCACAGTGAGCTGGTATAATTGGAATACTACTCAATGAACACGCCCTATGTCTCAACACGTTCTCATTCTTGGTGCCGGTGAAATCGGCTCTGCCATAGCCACTGTCTTGAAAGAAAAAGACGTCTCGATCGACATGTGGGATAAAAATCCTGAACGTGTTGCTGATCAGCAACCACTTGAGGCGATTGTTCCCAAAGCGAATGTTCTCTTTCTTTGTATTCCATCGTTCGCCATCCGACCTGCCATCGTGGACATTGCTCCCCTACTCAGCCCAGGCACGGTCATTGTTTCTCTCGCCAAAAGCATCGAAACAGACTCTCACCAGACCATGAACGAAGTACTCGCGAACATCCTCCCACCCGAGCAGCCGTTTGCCATTCTCGGTGGACCACTCTTGGGCGAAGAGCTTGAGGCAGGTGCCGGTGGTGTTGCTGTAGCTGCTTCAGCCAGCGAGCACGCACGAGAGGCTCTCACAGAACTATTTAAGAATACCTCCATCGCCCTTGAAACGACGGCGGACGCACACGGCGCGGCCCTTTGTGGTGTCATGAAGAACATCTACGCCATGGGTCTTGGAGCTGCGCATGGTCTTGGCTGGGGCGACAATATGAAGGGATGGCTAGCAAGCAAGGCCATGGGTGAAATGCTAGATATTATTGAACAACTAGGTGGTGATCATAAAACGACCCTTGGTCCTGCAGGCTTTGGAGACTTCATCGCCACAGGATTCAGTGAGCACTCGGGACACAGAACTTTTGGCGTCCAACTCGCTCAGGGTGTTGATTGTGAGCGCAACAAAGAGGGGTGCCGTGCGCTGCCGATTGTTGTGGAAATGCTTGGCAAGGAGCGAGACACCTTCCCTCTACTTATGGCCCTACACCGAATCATCACACACAACGAACCCCTGAAAGAGACCTTGGAATCTGCTATCTATGGATAAACTCTCACTGGTCCTAGATATTGGAACAACTGGCATCAAGGCACTTCTTTTTGATGAGCAGAACCAGATCGTAAAAAAAGTTTACAAGAAAATCGGGAAGGTCTTTCCTGAAGAGGGCTGGGTGGAACAAGATCCGCAGGAACTCCTCGAGGTAAGTCGCACACTCTTAAGAGAAGTATGTGACGGTATCAACCTTCATCGAATCGTTGGCATGGGAATCACCAACCAGCGTGAGACGACGATTATTTGGGACAAGATAACCGGCGAACCGGTCTACCCTGCTATCGTGTGGGAAGATGCAAGAACAAAAGCTTACTGCGAGCAGATCAAACAGGAGCACGAAGCGACCATCAACGAGAAAACCGGCCTGACGAGTGACTCCTACTTTTCTGCATCAAAGATTCATTGGATTTTAGACAACGTCTCTGTTCCTGAGACAGCCCTGTTCGGCACCGTCGACACATGGATCCTCTGGAATCTCTGCAAAGACCAACCCCACGTCACAGACTGCACAAACGCTTCACGAACGCTTCTTTACAATATCCGCGATGCCGCATGGGACTCTGAGCTCCTAGAGATCTTCCAGGTACCCGAATCGCTCCTCCCACATGTTCTCCCATCACAATCACTGTTCGGCGAGCTTCGAGAGGATGTTGTTGGCGCCAATCTTCCAGTACGTGCTGTCGCAGGTGATCAACAGGCCAGCCTCTTTGCTGCCGGCACTGATGCACTTACAACGAAAGTGACCTACGGTACCGGGGCATTTTTGGTACAGGTCATCGGCGATACTTTCCAGCGACATGAACCGTTCTTTACCACCCTCGTGCCAGGAAAAGCCTGTTCCCTCTTTGCGCTTGAGGCGAAGGTGGCAGACTGTGGGCGTCGGGTTGACGACGCCCTTGAAGACGATGGAAAACTTCGACGAGTCATCGAGGAGATCGCCCACGAGGTGGACGCGTACATCAAGCGGCTTCCCACCACTCCTACAGAGATCGTCATCGACGGGGGTGTCGTTCGCGACGGGATCATGAAAGAAGTGCAGGAGCGAATCTCAGGGATTCCAGTCGTCCAGCAAGATCCCTTCGATGGAACCGCTTTAGGGGTCGCAAAACTCATCTTCGACTAAACACTCAAACAAAAAGAGACTTGCTCACAAGTCTCTTTTTTTCATTCATGCGTTCTTAGCGCATTACCATCTTTGTTCCACTTTTCACCCCAGCACGCTTTCGTTTCTGCTGCTCAGCAGGGAGTTCCGCAATTTGCTTACAAGCATCAGAACAAGAACCAGACATGTTCTCCTGACAGTCATCACACTGAATAAACAGAACGTGACACACTGTATTCGCGCAGTTCACGTGTGTATCCGCAGGACTCTTGCACTGATAACACGTTCCTAGCACGTCATCTGTCACAGGCTCAGCGCTGCGGCCATCAAAGACATAATTCTTGCCTTTGTACTTCGATTCCAATCCTTCGCGATCAATCTGATGTTTATAGTCGATGATCCCCCCATGAAGCTGATTCACATCTTGAAACCCCTTCTCTTTCAAATACGCGCTTGTTTTCTCGCAACGAATGCCACCGGTGCAATACAAGAGAATCTTTTTCTCCTCAGAGCCTTTGAGCATTTCACCGACCACAGGAAGTTCTTCTCGAAAAGTCTCTACATCAGGCAAGAGCGCTCCTTCAAAATGACCAATGTCACTCTCGTAGTTATTGCGCATGTCTACAACAATCGCCCCCTCATCCATTGCCTCATTAAACTCACGCGCGCTCAAATGCGTTCCGACATTCGTTACATCGTATTCTCCTGGTTCGAGACCGTCGGCCAAAACAAACTTTCGTACTTTAATCGTCAGCTTGATAAATGAAGGGGCGTCCTCATGAAGCCCCACCTTAAATGGCACATCTTTGAACTCAGGAAAGAGATCCACTGCAACACGGAATGCATCGAAATTATGCTCAGGCACGTTCAGCTGTGCATTAATCCCCTCCTTAGCCACATAGATCCGACCAAGGACCCCCATGGCCTTCCAAAGGTCGTAAAGTTTATCCCTTAGTGTGTCTGGATCTTCAATGTGCACATAACGGTAAAAGGAAATCGACGTGCGCTTAAACGTCTCTGCGGCAAGAATTGCGCGCAGTTCCTCTGGTGATTTTTTGTTGGCTTTTTGTCTCATAGATAGGTTTCGTGAGGATGATACCTTATGCACTTCGTGTCAGACAAGCATTGACAAGTAAGGCTTTTTCGCCTACGGTCCTGCATCGGCAACCCTGCCGAAATGCCGAAGGAGGAACAGATGTACGACGCGATCATCATCGGCGCAGGCGTGACGGGAGCAGCTCAGGCCTGGCTCCTTGCCTTGCACACCGATGCCAAACGGATCCTGGTCATCGAACGCAGAGAGAAGCCCGGCGAGGTCAACTCCAACGTGACCAACAACAGCCAGACGCTGCACCGCGGCGAGATCGAGACGAACTACGATCTCGAGCGCGCCCTGCGGGTCAAGTGGGGTTCGGACCTCCTGGAGGGGTTCTGCCGCCGCCACCTGCCCGACGGCTCCATGGTCATCCAGAAGCAGGTCATCGCCGTCGATGGCGAGACCGACCGTCTCAAGCTTCGCTTCGACGAGTTCCGGAAACACTTCTCGGACATCCGGCTTCTGGGCCCCGATGACATCACCAAGGTCGAACCCATGGTGATGGAGGGACGTGACCCTCAGCAGGACATCGTCTCGCTCTACACCCCGCACGGACGCGCGGTGGACTACCACCAGCTGGCGTGCAAGTTCATCGAACTGGCGCAGGAGGCCAGCGGAAACGGCGTCACCGTCGACGTCCTCTACAACCTGGAAGTCGAGCGCATCGAACCGTCCCGTGACGGATTCGTCGTGCGCACCGCCGATGGAGTTGCCCACACCGGACGCTACGTCAGCGTCTGCGCGGGCTCCGGCTCGCTGCTGCACGCACACGCGCTGGGCTACCACAAAGAGTACGCTCTGCTCCCCGTCGCGGGAAGCTTCTACCGGAGCGTGCGCTCAGGTGGCCTGCTCGAGGGCAAGGTCTACACCATGCAGCTGCCCAAGCTGCCGTTCGCGGCCGTCCACGGCGACCCTGCGGTCTACAACCCGGACGAGACGCGGTTCGGCCCTACGGCCCGACCACTCCCGATGCTCGAGCGCCACAACTACGCGACCATCTGGGAGTTCCTGCGCGTGGGGCTCGTGAGCCCCCGCGGCATCTTGGCCCTGATGAAGATCCTGGCCGACTGGGACATCTCCAAGTTCGCCCTGGAGAACATGCTCTACGAGTGGCCCTACGTGGGCAAGCGCGCGTTCCTGCGCCGCGCCCGCAAGGTCATCCCGTCGCTGCGCCCCGAGGACATCATCCTCGACAAGGGTGCCGGTGGCGTGCGTGGACAGCCCGTGAACCTGGTCAGCGGAGAGCTTCGCAAGGACGCCGACCGCGTGATCGCCACGGACGCCCCCATCGCCTTCACCCTGGCCCCCTCCCCGGGCGCCAGCTTCTGCCTCGGCAACGCGGTAGAGATCGTGAGGGACATGCAGGACAAGATCGGCCTCCAGTTCCGTGAAGGAAACATGGAGACCATGCTGCTCAGCTCCCAACGCGCGAGCTAGCAACGCGAGAGCCACACGGCTCTCTTTTTTTGTTACAATACGTCATATGCCAAATAAACAGGCTGTTTTTGCAGGTGGATGTTTCTGGGGAATGGAAGAGTTGATTCGTCAGCAACAAGGTGTTGTGGATACCGTCGTTGGATATACGGGTGGTGGAGCATTCACTGAGGGAGGAGACTACACCCTGGATGCTGAGGCTGTTCAAATAACCTATGATCCAGAACTAGTCTCGTATCGACAACTACTCGATCTCTTTTTCCGCATCCATGATCCAACAACAATAAATCAACAGGGTAACGATCGTGGTGAAGAGTATCGATCAGCCATCTTCTATGCCGACAAACAGGAACGTGCTCAAAGCGAAGCATTCATTGAGCTTGTAAATGACTCTGGACGATGGGAAAATCCCGTCGTGACAACACTCGAACCACTCAACGTATTCACACCTGCTGAGGATTCTCACCAAGACTACCTCCAAAAGAATCCTGATGGTTACACCTGTCACCGCATCCGTTTCGATTCTTACTTAACAGACGAAACCTCTTAAACAGATCCACATGGCATTTCGACACAACGTAGAAAAAGAAGCTCGGCTTCATCTCAAGTTGAAGTCCGAGGGCAAACCGATTCCTCCTGAGCATCGCATCTATGCTCGAAAGTCTGGCCTCATCGTGACACTTGTTGGCGCCGCAGGATTTCTGGCTATTTGGGCCATCTACGCATGGAGCGCTCGTATCTATGTCGGTATGTTCTTATTCACAGCCGTTATTGCTATCATGGGATTACTACAATTGATCACAGGTAAACACCTCATAACAACACGTAAGTATGACTAGATACCTCCTCCTCTCGCTGACACTCTTACTTCTCCCACTGACACCAGCTCTCGCTGATGTCTCCGGACCAGAGGTAAGTGACGTGTCTCCACTGACCGCCACGTACGACGTTCCAGAAATTTTCTCTGTCACGGCCACGGACCCTGATGGAGTTGAAAGCTGTACCCTGATTGTTTCAAGCATCTACGAGAGTCCAATGACCTACATTGATACGACCGATGTCTGGTCTGTTGAATACACGTTTACGACAGAGCGCTCAGCAAATAGCATTCGTGCCAAATGCACTGACACGCTCGGCCAGGAGACAACCGGCCCAAGTAACATCATCTCTGTCAGCGAGGCGCCTATAGAAACCACTGACGGAGAGTCAGATACTGAGACTGATCCAGACAAAGTGGACGCCACTGAGTGGACAGCTGATGAGGTCACGGCTGTATCGCCGGTGCTTGTCAAAACACAATGCCCCGGCGAGGAAGACTTCACGCATACTTGCCGAACGGTTTACTTTCTCGATGATGAAGGGTCTCGCCATGCCTTCCCGAATGAACGTGTATTCTTTACCTGGTATGAAGACTACTCAAACCTTCACATTGTCACGGCAGACGTAATGTCAGACTTTCCTTTGGGATCGAATGTAACCTATCACCCAGGAACCAAACTCGTGAAGTTCCCAACCGTCCCAACGGTCTATGCGGTAGAGCAACACTCAACCCTTCGTGCCATTGAAACAGAAGAAATCGCTGCAGAGCTCTACGGCGACGACTGGAAGACGCTTGTGGACGACATCTCAGACGTCTTTTACGGCAACTATTCTTACGGTGAAGATATTACCGACAGCGAGGACTACGATCGCGAAGCACAGCTCGTATCTGTTGAATCCATAAACGATAACCTCTAATTGTATGAAAAAAATTCTCGCTGTCCTAGCTGTCATTATCGCCCTCTTCTTCGCATTCTCACTATTTGGTTCTGACAGCACGACCACGGAAACCAGTACAGAAACAACATCGACAACCACGGAGACTAGCACGTACACCCGCGCACAAGCCGAGACTCTCTTAGGCATCTCACTCCCCGAGGACACGGTTATTGACGTCATTATCGATAACGACCTTGCTGTGGGTGTTCTTGGTTCAACGGCACTCAACATCGATGACGCACAGGCGTTCATGGAAGCTGAGATGGAAGCTGGTGCGTACTCAATCTCACGTGGCTGGGGCGTACTTCCAACAGACAATGAAGATCTACATACAGCAACCTATACAGGCTCTGGTGAGACCTGGGCGGTCATCTTGCGTAATGAAGACGGAAAAACGACACTGGATCTTCAGCGACAGTTTTAAGAAAACGTCTAGAAATTAAAAACCGACTGGTTTAAACCTGTCGGTTTTTTGATTCGTCGATTACTACTCCATCATGGCTGCAACAATCATGATAGCTAGTCCTGTGAAGAAGACTAAGATGTGGAGAGGAATGGTTTTCTTTCGTTCGTTGTGCTTAAGCTCTGGCAGTAAGTCTGCTGCGGCGATATAGAGGAAGCCTCCAGCGGCAATCGGTAGAAGAACTGGTTCGGCCCACTCAACAGAATCGACAAGGTAGTACCCTACGACTCCACCAAGGATCACTGTAGATGCAGCAATCCCGTTATACACAGCGGCTCGAATTTTACTAAAGCCACCATGAACAAGCACGGCATAATCACCTAGCTCCTGAGGAACCTCATGAAGCGCGATGGCAATGGCTGTTGAAATTCCAAGGGCAGGACTTGCCATAAACGCTGCCGCAATGACAAGACCATCAATAAAGTTATGTAAGCCATCGGAGTACAAGACAAGATGAGCGAAGGGCTGCTCACCGAGTTCACAACTTCCAGAGTCGTGACAGTGATGCCAGGAGAAAAACTGTTCAAACAAGAAGGAAGCAACAAACGCCGCAACGACGAGAAGCATGACCGTGAATAAATCGATCGGTCCACCCTCTGTCATTTCTATGGCCTCTGGGAGCAAGTGCAGAAAAGCGTTTCCCAACATGGCACCGGCAGACAAAGCCACGAGTGTCAGCATGCCTTTATGAATGTGTTTTTTCAGCATCACGAGCAAAAAAATCCCCGTCAGGGACAACGATGTAATAATCGTTGTGGCAAGAAGAATGTATATGAGTGTCATAGGGGATCAGTCTTTAAATAGACCGTGAATCGTAAGGCATCTTATTAAGAGTGTCCTTATGAAAAATACCACACAACACCATTGCCCCCAAACAAAAATCTGCTCTCGCAAGAGCAGATTTCCGCACTAATTTCTTACAAAAACGATTGCATTCGGATTCTCACGAGACGGTCCATACGTATACCTTCCATCCACATACAATGCCGTCGACGCTCCCCCATCCAGGTTCATCGCATAATCGACACCCAATGCATCAAACACCGAGGCGAGATCAGTAACTGACGCTTCCGTCACCACAACGAGATATACGTAATCCTCATCATATCCGATTCCCGCACGCGTAGCTGAGCTATGCATTGACGACTGTAACACCTCTGCGCCCACAATATTCTCTCCTTCTTCTACAAGAGAGGGGTAATGTGCAATGGCCGCCTGAAGTTCTACACCATGCTCACGTTCCCAATCCTCAACGCCATCACCAAACTCCCCCGCTCGATGATAGTAATAATAGTTTCCCTCAACATCCACGGCCATCATCGGCCCACCTTGATGCACAAGATCAAACTCATTCAACATCACCCCCTCAGCCGTGTTATACACCGGTGGATCAAACTGATTCACCCGACTGGAGCACTCTCCATAATCCGGCGGGCAAAAATATGTCCCATGAATCCCAATCAGTCCGCCATTCTCCTCAACGTACTCACCAACATACTTGGCATCACAATCCGACTCACAGTCACTCAGCTCAGCGGTGTCCGTCACCATGGTGAACATCCCTTGCTCAAGCTTCACATACCGAGCAGAGAAACTCCCACGATCTGTCGAAATACGTTCAGAGACATAGACGTACCCATCTGACCCTGTCGATAACTCAACCTCCTCTCCTGCCACAGAAATCTGACTCAAGTCGCTTGATGAGATCCCCAGCCCAAGCTCCGACATAATCGCAAACGCATCCGCGGGCCTTCCAAGATAGTAACGCTTCAAATCAACGGGATAGACATACCAAGCTTCTCCACTGGACTCCACTTGCAAGAGAATTTTTCCAGAGAGCCGCTGCCTCAACGCGTAATCTCCCACAGAAGACTCTTCACTACTTGGAATCTTTTCCAAATCAACCGTTGTAATTCCAAGACCAAGCTCACGCATAATGACAAACGCATCATCCGGTCGATCAAGAAAATACCGTTCCTGACTATCAGGCTCTACATACCAAGCCTCCCCACTGGACTCAACATCCAACACAATCTTTCCCGCAACACGCTCAGCAATCGATGATGCTTCAAGTGCCACCGGCATAAGTAGGAGCACGAACAAGATTAGAGATACATATTTCATAACGGCCAATTATTTCCCAGTAGAACGAATCTGTCAATATAAAAACCCACCCGTTTCTCAGGATGGGAGGTGCCTGCTTGGCACTCGTACTACTTGACCGGGGCCTCGTAGCTGCTCTCGCGTCCGATCGTGAACCAGACGGCCGCCGGCAGGGAGGTGCCCGTCTGGACACCACTGCCGTTGGAGAAGTTGCCGGACTTGCCCGCGATGTCCAGCTCCATGACGTCCACGCCCTCGGGGGCGAAGTTGAGCAGGAAGGCGAAGCCCTGCGAGGAACCGGCGCCGCGGTTGCTGCCGCCGGCGTTCTTCACGTCCGCGATGTTGGAGGCCAGAGCGGCCGCCGCTTCCGGGTAGTGGTGCAGGATGTTCATCGAGTCGCCGCAGCGGAAGGACAGGTCCTCCAGCTGACGCACCTCGCTGAGCCGCGTGCGGCTGTCCTTGAGGTGCATGGCCGTCGCGGACGAACCCAGCGCGACCACGGCCGCACCGGTGAGCGTGCACACGGGCACGAGCTGCTCGACCTTCACGATCGTGCAGATCCAGGCCATGGCGTCACCCAGGGCCAGACGACCCTCGGCATCGGTGTTGTCCACCTCGACCGTGGTGCCGTTGAAGGCCGTGAGCACGTCGTCGGGCCGGTAGGCCTCCGGGCCGATCACGTTCTCGGTGATGGTCCAGACGAAGACGACCGAGCGCTTGAGCAGCTGACGGTTCATCGCCAGGTAGGTGGCCGAACCGAAGAGGCTCGCACCGCCACCCATGTCGCCCTTCATGCCGCGCGCGTGGGTGCCCTTGATGTTCAGGCCGCCGGCATCGAACACCAGCGTCTTGCCCACGTAGGCCACCACCTTCTCGGTGGGTCCGCTCAGCGGATCCAGCCGGATGGCGAGCACGCGACGGTTGCCGCCGTTGCCGGCTGCGACCGCACCGAGCATCCCCATCTTGTCGTACTCGACCGAGTCGGGCTGCCCGTCCACACCGAGGAACTCGGCTTCGAGATCGCTGAAGTGCGCGTGCGCGAGGTTGAAGAACGTGTCCACGGTCAGCAGGTTCGGCGGCATCGCCGTCAGGAACCGGCTGGTGTTGGCCGCACGGGCGAGCTCGAGACCACGGTTGATGGCCGCGAACTGGCCCTCCTCCGTGAAGAAGGTCACATCCTCGATGCCGAGATCAGTGACCTTGGTCTGCAGCTCGTCCGCTCGCAGGAGCGCCGTCTGCACCCCCATGGCCGCGAACTTCGCGTCGATGCCCTTGTCCGGCAGCCGGAAGGCCACCTTCTTGCAGCCCAGACCCTGGGCCTTGAGGGCCACCTTGCCGAAGAAGCTCATGACGTCCTCGGGGAACATCTTCTCGGGCTCCTTGCCCAAGCTCACGTGCAGCTCGCCATCGGTCAGCTTGACGTCGCCCTTGGGGCGCTTGTCACTGACCTCGAAGACGATGCGCGTCTGCGCCGAGTCCTTCCCCAGCGTCGCAGTGCAGTGGAAGTCCACCCCTGCTCCGGACAAGACCTGCCCCACCCGACGATCCATCCACTGCTGGACGGACTCGCCATCTGTTCTCTGCCTGAAGTCACTCATGTCAACACTCCACGTCGCCTCGAATGGCTTAGCGACGCCTGGACGTTAGGCGATGAGTGTCAGCACGTCAAGTGTAAACAATCAAAAAAGCATGCTTGTTATCCAAGAATGCTTCAAATTACTGAAATCCCAATTCTTATCTAGTTTTTTGCAGATCTGTATCGATGTTGCAATGCAATCCCGACAGCATGTCCAACATTCAATGATTCCAAGGCTTTATCGTGTTCAATAGCCATTGACGGCGCTTTCACAGGAAGCTGAATCCCCCTCCCTTCAGAGCCCACAATAAGCATCATCGGCTCCTTTTTGGTAAAGAGATCAACATCTCCAAGCTCTCCACGATAGACCTCCTCTTTCTTATCAATATTCTTCTCAAAGAACGGATCAGATGGAGGCACATAGGCCTCAAGTCGCAACACCTCATGAGGGGCACGCTCAATCAAGTCACTCGCCTTTGATCGTGGAATACTAATCCATGGCACAGAGAACATTGAACCAACAGAAGAACGAATCACCTTTGGGCTTGTTGCATCCGCACTCTCCACCATCACCAACGTTGCGCCAAAGCCCTGACACAGACGAAAGATCGCTCCGACATTTCCAGGATCCTGCACCCCATCGAGAAGCAGTACCGTCTCGCTGGAAAGCACCTCTTCGGTTGTGAAACGTGGGATCTGTGCGGTCGCCGCCATATCCTGAGGACTCTCCGTTGTGACAAGCTTATCGAAATTCAATGAGTCTTGTTTGGTGAACACATCCTCCACCGCTCTACCCGCTGCCTCAATCACCTTTCGTCCTTCAACCAAACAAAGGCCGCTTTGCAAGCGACCCTTTTTCCGATGAAGACTTTTAATCAATTTTTCCTGCGCCTTCGTAAGCATACTTATCGCTTCTTACTTCGCCCCTTACCTTTACCGCCAGATCCTGAGCGTCCCTTTGATCTCCCTCCACCATAATTACGTTTACGTCCCTTGCTACCACGAGGTCGTCCACCACCTGATCGCTTTCCTCGACCACCGCCGTACGTTTCTTTTGCCTTTCCTTTTTCACGCACAACTGGCTCTCCCTCAGCGGTCATGACTGGCAATTGCTTCTTAATCAACTTCTCAATCGCACGCACATCTTTCTTCTGCTCTGGTGAGGCAAATGAAATCGCCTTCCCCGTTGTGCCCGCACGTCCTGTTCGGCCAATACGGTGCACATAATCTTCTAACTGATCTGGCAAATCAAAGTTCACAACGAGCTCAATGTCCTTTACATCGATACCACGAGCGGCGATATCTGTTGCCACCATTACGCGATACTTTCCTGAAGCAAACCCTGCAAGTGCCACCTGACGCTGGTTCTGTGAACGGTTCCCATGAATCTCCGTTGAACTATGTCCCATCTGTCGAACCTTGCGCGCAAGATTCTTCGCGCCATATTTTGTTCGAGAGAATACCAATACCGTTCCTTTGTACTCCTGCAAGATCCGTTCCAACAGTTCAATCTTCTCTGCACGAGGAACGATGTAGACCTCTTGATCTACCTTCTCAGCGGATGTTCCAGCTGGTGCCACCTCTACACGAAGCGGCTTTTTCATAAATTGACGCGCGATCTGTGCGATCTGCTCCGGCATGGTTGCAGAGAACAACAATGTCTGACGCTCCTGCGGCACTACAGCCATGATCTTCTTCAACTGAGGAGCAAACCCCATGTCGAGCATGCGGTCCGCTTCATCAAGCACAAGCACACCCACGTTCTGGAGCTTCGCATGCTTCTGCTCCATCAAGTCGATCAAACGCCCAGGCGTAGCCACAATCACGTGTGGCTTTGCACGCAACTGTTTCACCTGCCGGTGCTGCGATGTTCCTCCGATAACAATCGCTGTGCGCAGACCCAAGGGCCCTGCCACCTTACGCAACGTCTCTTCAACCTGGATGGCGAGCTCACGTGTTGGTGTCAGCACCAAGCCACGCTTCCCCTTCGCGGAAATCTGCTGAAGGAGTGGGAGTGAGAACGCGAGCGTCTTCCCTGTCCCCGTCTGTGCAATACCGATCACATCATCACCCGTCATGGCGATAGGGATTGATTTAAATTGGATTGGAGTCGGATGAACAAAACCGAGCGCATCGAGGCGCTCTAGCAGTGTTGGGGCAATTCCAAGTCCGTAAAACTGTTTGTCTTCTAATTCTTGTCTAGGCATGTATCTCTATCCTATCACGCTCAGCGTATCTCTACGATGGCGTATGTTGTTAAACCGATCTCCACTGACTCTCCTACTTCGCGGTTTATCAAGCGCGCTCCCAATGGAGATTTATACGAAACGCGTCCGCGCGTTGGATCGGTTTCACTCGGTCCAACAATCTCAAATGTCTTGTGTTGTCCATCCCCAGTCTCAAGAACAACCACTGATCCAATCTGCACCCCTTGCATCCCCTCTTCTTTTTCGATCAAAACAGCTCGTTTGAGCTTGTCCTTTATCACAAGGACGGAATTATGTAAACGCCTCATCCTCCCTTTTGCCTCTTGATATTCCGCATTTTCAGAGAAATCACCAAACTCTCCCGTACGACGAACATCCTCAATAGCTTGCGGAAGTTCTGTTGTTTCAATCCTCTCAAGACGACGTTCAAGTTTCTCAATGCCAGCCTTAGTCAAATACAAAGGTCCCTCATCTTGAGGGAGTTTAAGCTTCTGAGATTTACGAGTTGGTAAACGCATTATCCCTCTACAGCACTTCTTTTTTCTTTCACCGTCTTCAAGCGTTTCTTCCGTCGCTTCACACGACGCTCAACGTACTTCACGATCGCGCCAGCCACATCAACACCTGTTGCCTTGGTAATCCCCTCAAGGCCTGGCTGTGAGTTCACTTCAATAATGACCGGCCCACGTTTTGTTCGAAGAATGTCGACCCCCGAAATATCAAGACCAAGGTCGACGCTTGCACGAACAGCCATCTCTCGCTCCTCCTGTGTCGGTTCAACCCCCTCAACAGAACCACCCTGATGAAAGTTCGATCGAAAATCTCCCTTCTTTGCTGAACGCTGCATGGTCGCAACAACATTCTTTCCTACAACAAACAGTCGCAAGTCTTTCCCCTTTGACTCAGCAATATACTCCTGAATCTTGATAGGCTCACGAACTCCTCCTCGCTTTCGCAGCAGATGCTCAACTACCGGCTTAAGCGAACGTTTCGTCTCAGCAATAAACACGCCTGAGCCACCAGCTCCATAGGCAGACTTCACCACCACGGGATACTTAAAATCACTCATCACATGGTCAAGCTCATCGGAACCGAACAACACCACCGTCTTAGGCATCGCAATCTCGTAGTGATGCAAAAGCTGAAGTGTCCGAATTTTATTCTTTGTACGATGAACGCCCGTGTGTGGATTGATCACCAACTGTCCCTCAAGCTCAAACTGCCGAATAAGGGAAGTGTGAATGGACGGGTCTGATTTAAACGAAGGTCTTACAACCACCGCATCAAATTTCTTGATGGGTTTTCCTTTTTTATAAAGAGACCTTTTCTGTCCATTAAAAACCACGTAAATTTCTCGCTCACGCAAAATACTCACCCGATGACCGGCTTTCCTCGCACGCTTCACGAACATTTTGGAACCAGAAAGTAGTTTAACGTCCTCTTGCTCGAAGACTAAAAGGGCTATATGCATAGAAATGATTCGGCGCAAAGATACGCTACTTTGCCCGAATCGACAATAGAAGATCCGAGACGTTCACTCCTGTGACCCCTGTCCGTATGTAGGATCTTGTCTGTTGAAAAAAATCATAGGATTGATTCTTGGCAAGATATTCAGCTGGTATCAAGCCTTTGCCAGCAGCACGTCGACGAACGACGGCGTCTGCAATCGCTCCTGCCACAGGGGTATTATCAATTCCATCACTTCCAAAAGAAACAACGACTCCATCTTCTTTTACGTGCTCTAATGCTCCCAATGCCACTTCTTGATTACGACCACCCTTGCCATCGTGCAGCACCGTTACCGTTGTTTCCCCCGTGGCGATCACTGCTTGTCCTGGTTTCGGTAGTCCAGCTAAAAGCTCACCCACCTCACGTGCCTCCCCATCGAGCGTGGTTGAAAAAATGAGTGGTTTGTATCCAAGTTCACGACTGCGACGCTTCATTGCCTTGGCCGCATCGCTCCCACTGACAATCAATTCATTATGAACGTGAGCAAACAACTCGGGATCTTTTGGTGTTTCTTTTAGTTGGCATGTAGGGAGCTTGCAGTGCTTGAGAACATTGTATTTTTTTAGAATGCGCGCCGCATCTCCCACCGTTGTTTGGTCAAGGACCGTAGGACCAGATGCGATCATGGATAAGTCATCGCCAGGAACATCAGAAAAGATGAGGCCCACAACCGTTGCAGGGTGTGCCAATCGAGCGAATTGACCTCCTTGAATCTCTGAAAGATGTTTCCGTACCGTATTCAACTCGTGAATCTCAGCTCCCTTTTTCATGAGTGTTTTTGTAATCCCAACGATATCCACGCACTCCAAATTATATGGCCAGCAAAGTAGCGCTGAGCCTCCACCGGAAATGATTGCTATAAGCAAATCTCGAGAGTCTAACCCCTTCAGGATCCCGGCAATCTCTCCGGTAGCACGAATGTTTTCTGAGCTTGGATATGGATGACTCCCTTTCACGCTCTTGAGGTATTTCAACGGTCCACGTTTCACATCAAGGACAACACCATCGGTGATTCTGTTTCCAAGAAGGTCTTCGAGAACCCCTGCAGCCTCCAGTGAAGCCTTTCCAATGCCGACAACAAACACACGTCGATATCGGTCTAACTGATACTGACGACGTCCAACAACAAGCTTGTTATTTTTTCGTGAAATCTTTTTTCGAAGAACCGCATCCGTCTGCACTGCATCCATACCTGCCTCAATAATCGACAACGCATCCTTACGTAAGTCGGTTACCTCTAGCATCTTCCGGTTTTTAAAAAGTCCTCCTGACATACTTAATGCAAACGTGCAAAAAACTCCGATGAATTTAATTAGTTACGCTCCCACTCAACGAAGGCTTCATAAACCTCCTTTTGACTTGCCCACTGAATCACTCCTTCATCTTGCAAAGCCTGCAAGCGCTCAAAAAATAACTCTATGCCCGGGTCAGAAAACTTTTGTGTAGAAATATACACTTGAAGTTTCGCCACCCGACTCGTGTCACGTGTCTCAACAAAGCTTCTGATCGCATCTTCAATCGCATCAACGTCCGCCATGTCGATGGCACAGTTAGGCGAACAGTCAGCGCCCCACCCTGTTTCACCGGCCAAAGCCAAGTCCCCAATTGAGGAAATCTCTCCGATGTCACCAGCACTTACCACAAGCTCTCCAGAAGGATCTTCTGTGAAACTTGCACTGCTCACACGAAACGGGTAGTAGCGAAGATCATCTTCCTCAGGAGCCGTGTAGTGATAGTACTCCGATGTAATCGCGCGGTTATCCCAACCTTCCGGCCTCTCGCGTAAAGGCATGGCTAGATAATGAAATCCCACAATACCATTGATATAATTGAATCCAGCACCGACCATTCCTCCATACCAGTCATTCAATCCACCCGCTCCAGCGCAACCAAGGTTCTCCGAAGAATCTACAACCGCATCGACAAGCGCCTTGCGCTCTGCGATATCTGCAGCAAACTCTTCAACGGAACGTGGCTCTGTTGGCCGTGTGTCACAATGGGTACCAATGCCCATCCCTCGGTCTAGCGCCTCCTGAAAGACATTGTCATCCCACTTCACCATCGCTCTGGCAAATGGCATCTCAGACTCAAACGTCAAAATGGCGTCATACTGCTCAGCATAATCCATGCCCATGCGCAGATATCCTGCCTGGCGATCAAATCCTTCTTCGCGCTCTTCGACAAAGTCCCAGTCACCTTCCAAATGCGTCATTGTTGAAAAAAAGACCGGCGCCTCCTCTTGGATCTCAACCTCATCTTTCTCTTCCTCTATCTCTATCGAGTCTTCATCTTCATCATGGTCATGCCGATCAACAGAATCATCAACGGATATTTGCTGCCTCTCTTCTGGTGCCTCTTGTGCAACTAACATCACTCCCAAAACCACAACAGCAGCAGCAAGAAGTGTCACCACCCCCATGAGAATCTTATTCTGATCAATCTTCATAGAAAAACAAGTTGTTCATTATCACGCTCTATTTTACGATAGTATGGCCCCAAGGGGAATCAACATTTATCCGCACACAAAAAACCTATGATTGAAGTGGAGCAAAAATTTCGTCTTGATGCTGAACAGGAACAGAAACTTGTTGAAGGCGCCGTCCTTGATCATGAGAAGATTAACATCGACATCTATTATGATTCAGAGGATCTCACACTTGGAAAACGAGACGTGTGGCTCCGCCAACGTAATGGACAGTGGGAGTTAAAAATTGGTCGACGTGGATATCGGGAGGGACTTGCAACAACCTACGAGGAACTTGAAGATGACACGTCTATTGCGGAATGGTTCGGTTTCCCAGGCGACAATCTTACGGATGAAATCAGAGCCGCTGGATATAGACCCTTTGTCCGAATCGAAAAAGCACGTCGAAGTTATCTGCGTGATGGCTTCCGGCTAGATCTCGATCATTGTGACTTTGATTACGCCGTTGCCGAGATTGAACTTCTCATCGAGTCAGCTGATCAGCAACAAGAAGCCAACGATCGCATCGCACGCTTTGCCGCATCCATAGGACTCGACGCGAGCCCGGTCCGTGGGAAGGTCGTCGAATACTTACACCGATACAAACCAGATCATTACCGCGCGCTCCAAGAAGCTGGCGTGCTCGACGAGGTATGACACGAGCCGTAAAACTCTTGCGCTGGTATCGCCGTCACGGCCGAGACCTACCATGGCGACGCACACGCAACCCCTACCGCATCCTGGTAAGCGAGATCATGCTGCAGCAGACACAAGTCGATCGTGTAAAGAAGTATTACCGGTCCTGGCTGAAACAATTCCCCACCTGGAAGAAGCTCGCTGCAGCATCTAATGCAGAAGTAATCCGTGCCTGGGCAGGCCTTGGTTATAATCGTCGCGCACTTGCCCTGCGTGACATGGCTCGCCATGTCACAAAAAATGGCGTCCCAAAAACTGAAACTGAGTGGAAATCTATCAAAGGCATTGGACCTTATACAGCAGCAGCTGTCAGTGCGTTTGCACAAAAGAAGCGCACCATGCCCATCGATACAAACATTCGCCGTGTTCTCGGGCGCATTCTACTTGCCAAGCCCTACAGCGATCTCAAAGACGACGACCGTATTGCAAAAGAAGCCGAGTCATTCCTCCCCCACCGGGGTCATTTCTATGAAGTCCCACAGGCAATCTTCGACCTCGCCACCATGATCTGCACAAAGAAGCCAGAATGTATGCGGTGTCCACTACGTCGAGACTGTCCCGTAGCAGAGCGGTTCCTCTCTGGACGCGTGCGTATTCCGAAACGGTCGACCCCTAAGAGCAAAGAACGTCATCATCGGGATAAACGCTACCCAGACCGCATCTATCGCGGTCGGATACTTAAGCTTGTTCGTGAACAGGACGAAGTAAGCCTCTCGAATATAGGACCACTCATCGACAAGACGTTCGATAAAACACATGATCAAGCTTGGGTCGAATATATGATCAAGCGCTTGTGCCAAGACAACCTTCTCCAAAAAACAAAGACGCGCCTAACCCTGCCCCTATGACCAGTTTCTCTGACGTAATCTACGAGATCGTGCGAAACATTCCAAAAGGCCAAACCATGACCTACAAAGAAGTGGCTGAAGCAGCAGGTCGACCCAAGGCCTACCGCGCCGTCGGAAACATCTTAAACAAAAACTACGACCCAGATATCCCCTGTCACCGAGTCGTCCGATCCGACGGAACACCAGGCGGCTACAACCGTGGAACAACAACCAAAACAAAACGCCTCTCCGAAGAAGGCGCACTCTAAGGCGAATCAAAAAGCTCCAAAATGAGATGAGATTTCAATGAAGTTCGAGCACACGAGGGAGACGACCTTAAATGGTCGTTGACCGAGTGCGCACAGAACTGAGTTGAAATATCGCTCATTTTGGAGCTTTTTGTTACTCCACGACCCTACATTTGGCTGGTTCTAGTCGGGCCCTGTGCCGCAGCACAGCGCGCCTCAGATACGATCAGTTCAGCTTGTGGGCCGATACGACGTTCTGAATAACTTCTCCCCGAGGGGATAACCGCGAGGCTCTCATGGTCCACCAAGGTGAACCGGTTCTAAGCCTTAAGCCAATTGTTTGCCCAAATTAGTTCCGTGGAGCACTTAAATTATATCAACTCCTAATGTGACTACGCAAGCTTTCGTTGCAGTGACTGTGGAAACAAAAAACAGCCTTTTGACTGTCCATGAATTCTACTGTGTTCGAACGACCTGACTACGCTGCATAGGAACGAAACGAACCTGATTCTGCTGCTCGAAATCCGCAAGTCGCACGGTAGGAGCCTCTGCGTCGGAAACAAACTCCGTTACATCAACCGTGATATCTGCAAGCTCCATAGAAGCCTCTGCAACTGGTTGCGAAGCAACCTGCTGCTGAATGGTTGCCGTATCCTGTGGCCAAGCTGCAGCAAATACCACGAGAACGCCCACCATCATCCCACCAGCAACGAGCGGTGCTGTATAGGTGAAGAGACGATCCCAACGACTCTGGCGATTACAATCCTCAAAGAAGCGTGAACACAAAAGCTGACGACGTAGCTCGTAGCGGTGCTGGGGGTCACCAGGATGCTCCTGGGATCCCATGCGCTCGAGGAGGTCTTCAATGTTTTGCTGGTTGCGCTTCATAGGTCTTAAGGGTTGTTTGTTCCTCAGTAGTTTCGGTAACAGCAGTCTTCTCAATCATGAGAGTCTGCATCTTTTTTATCGCACGGTGTATATGTGACTTAATCGTTCCCTGCTTCATGTCCATGGTAGAGGCAATCTCCGGCACGGTCATGTGGGAAAAGTATCTGAGTGTAAGAATGGTTTGTTGTTTTTGGTTCAACTGCTTCATCACGCGATGCAGAAGCTCAACCTGCTGTTTAAGTTCGCCGACATCCTCACCCATTTGATAGGCAATGTCTGGTCTAAACTCATCGCGATCTACGAGCTCCGGAGCTTCATCAGTACTCACTTCCAGCACCTTTGAGCGGCTACGGAAGTAGTTACCCACTTGCGCGACTCCAATGGCGAAAAGCCATGATTTAAATTTGCTTCCTTCACGAGGTTTGTACTTATGCAAGTTTTTCAAGGCCTGGAAGAATGTTTCGCTCGTGAGGTCCTTTGCCACTTCTGCGTTTCCAGTCCTGTTATACATGAACCCAAAGATGGGCTGATAGTACGTATCGTACAATCTCCCAAACATCTCCGGGTCTTTTTGTGCATGAGCAATCACCTCCAATTCATTTTCCATAAGAATCTATAATCAGCCTATGCCCAGGCTCGCGACATTCGGGGGTTTGCCGCGAGCCTAGTGTGACGTGCCTGAATTCGTCACGTTTCGACCTTGCAATAACTATATCGCAGGAATCTTCAAAACGTTGCAGCTTTACAAAAACCTCTGATATATCCATGATACCACCTCCCTGCAATCCTTAGGAGAGCCACGATGCCTCAAATCGTCATTGGCCTCTCCGGAAGGATTGGGGCTGGAAAAACAACCGTCGCCAGACGCCTGGCAGAGCAATATGGCTTTTGGCACATCAGCATCTCAGGCCTGCTCAAGCATATTCTGATCGGTCGCGGGGTCACACACCCCACGCGGGATGACTATGTGCGTCTTGCAGAAGAGCTCAAGGCTCTACACGGCGCAGACTGTATTGCGAGAATGGTCTGTGATGAGATTCGTTCAGATCCTGGCGCGGAACTCATCGTCCTTGATGGCGTACGCTTCCTGGCCGATAACGACGTGCTCAACCGCACGATTCTCTCGTACGTGCACGTTCACGTTCATGCCGGTATCTTCACACGACTGGATCGCATCCAGCGTCGCAAGGAAAAACCTGGCGAGCGTGGAATGACCTTCACCAACCTCATACACCTCGACACCTCCGTGACCGAGCAAGACACAGAACACCTCGCTGCTCGCACGGACCTCATCATTGACAACTCGGGTTCGCTCAGAACCCTCAACGTCTACGTGAGCATGATGCTCGCGCAGGTGCGCACGCGCCTCTCGCTCACTCCCTGACCTCAGGGAGATTTTTATTTAACAAAATGAAAAGACCGACCACCCGGAGGCAATCGGTCAGTGGGCGCGGGCCCACTCGTCTTCTCGTGACTACTCGCCGCGGCTAGCCATGTACCGCGCGTAGTGCACGGGCAGCTCCGTCTGGAGGCGCTGCAGGTGCGGCGCCAGGATCTCCTGAGCCTGCTCGGCGCTGGCCGGGTACAGGTCGATCTGCGGCAGATCCATCGCCGCCCGCTGGTCCAGCGCGCTCTGGTTGGTGCGCACAGCACGCCAGGGTCGGTCGAGGTCCGCCTCCAAGGAGTAGGACTTGCCGTACTTGGACTTCAGCGCCACCTGGAACAGACTGCTAATCCGTCCCTCACCGGAATCATCCTCGGCGAGGTTCAGGCTGTAGCGATCCACGATCTGCGTCCGGGCCGAGTCGTTGACCCTCCCCTTCAGCAGCATGCTGACCATCCACTGCAGGGAATGCATGGTGTCGGAGTGCGTACGGCTCGTCGGATCCTCGAGCTCCTGCCACAGACCAGAGAGGTCCGGGGCAGGCCTGCCAAGCATGTTCGAGAGCAGGTAGCGCTCGATGAGCGTCAGGTCCGGGGCGTCGGTGTTGACCGGCTGTCCCAGGATCCCGCGACCCATCTCCCGCTCGAAGGCGAGAGTGGAGTCCTCGAACCCCGCCACCGATCGCTGACCGAAGCTGGTGAGCAGCTCGGTCCACAGTCGGATCAGGTCCGCGTCGCCACTCTGATGAACGTTCATCAGGAGCGTGTAGAGAAGGGAGGTTTCGTAGTAGATGTCGTCACCACCCCACATGCCCGTGCTCCAGCCGCCGTACATGTTCCCCACGTGCTCACCGGCAATAACCTGCGCGGGCAGGTTCTCGACCTCACCGTACTCGTCCAGAGCGGGAACAGGCCAGGCCTCGTCCACGAACTTCCGCGTTCGGTCGATGTAGAGCTGCTTGAGCTCCGAGTCGTGCTTGATAAGCTCGTAGAGCTCGATCGTCCCCTGCATGGGCGAGGCGTAGCAGCCTTCCCCGCAGTGAACCCAGATCAGCACGTTGGCGTGCTCCAGACGCAGATAGCGAGCCGCGTAGCCGCGAGCCGCTTCCTTGTCCGTCCGTCCCAGCATGGCGATGTCCGCCACGATGGTCTCAGCGCCGTGCGGGTGCGACAGGTCTCCGCCCGCCTCCCAGCTCTCGAGGTTGGCCTCGATGAACGGGGGCAGGAGCGACCCATCGCCCGCGATGGCGAGCTGGCGCACGGCGTACTCGTCGGTCACCTCCAGCAGGTCGAACCCGTGGGCGTCGACGATGTGCCGCGCCGCCTGGGGCCTGCCTTGCTCGATGGCGTAGCGGATGACGTCGAAGGTCTTGGTGATGTACCGCGCTTCGACCATGACGGTCGTGGCCTTGGTCATCATCTCCGTGTCGCCGGTGAGCACGGCCGTCATGGCCGCCACCTTGTAGCTCCCCTCGTCGAAGAGCTTCTGGGCGCAGCGGTTCGCACTCACGTAGTCGCCGTGTGCGGCGTAGATCTGCGCTGCCGGCCACTTCTGGTCAGCAGCCTCGAGGCGCTCGGCCTCCATGGGGGACGGAACCTCATCGATCAGGTGATCGGTGGGGCCGTAGGCCACCCAGGCCGGGTCCCACACATCCTTGCGGCCGAACAGCACCTCGGAATCCTGCACGGACACGCGGTAGTTCGATGTCACCACACCGAAGAGCTCGACGGGGTCCGGAGCGCTGACGAGCAGAGAGATCTCCTCGTTGATCCCGCTGTTCCAGCTCTCGACGTACTCCGCACTCTGGAAGTCATTGTTGGTGCGCGGTGCCCGAACCTCACGGGGCGTGGGGGCCTGAGTGACCACCTCCGCACCGTCGCTGTCAGGCGTCTCGATCTCGGTCGGGCCACTGCAGCCCACCAGCACGGCAGCGAGAAGCAAGCTGATTCGCTTCATCTGTGCCTCCTTTGAAGGGGTTCTTGAGAGTGAGAGAAGTCTCAAACCAAGGCCAGAGAATAGCCTGTTTTAGGGGTTTTGTCAATGTGGACACCCCTCTCTCAAACACAAAACCCCCTATTAGCTAGGGGGTTTTCCTATCAAAAAACGTTATTCGTACCTCAGTGCATCGATCGGATTGAGCCGAGCCGCATTACGTGCAGGATAGATCCCAAAGACGAGGCCGACAACCGTCGAAACCATAGCGGCCAGAGCAATCGCATTTGGAGGGATGACAATCACCCACGTGGAGAGGAAGTATTCAACCACCACCCATCCAACCAAGTACGAAATTGCTGCACCACAAATGACACCAATGAGCCCTCCCACCAATGTCAGCAGGACGCTCTCAATCAAGAACTGCAACATGATTTCTCTGTACGTCGCCCCCACAGCCTTACGCAAACCAATCTCTCTCGTACGCTCGGTCACGGAGACCAACATGATATTCATGATGCCAATACCTCCCACCACAAGAGAAATCGCGGCGATGGACGAGAGCAGAAGCGTGAGCACATTCCCCACCACTCCAATCACCTCCGTAGCATCCTCCTGTGAGCTCACAAAGAAGTCATCAAGATTCGGATCTCCTTCTGGGTTATCGATATCGTGCGAGTCGCGCATCAGCCAACGGAACTCCTCTTTCACCTCCTCTACATCTCCCACAGCGCGCGCGGTAATCCAGTTAATGTAATCGACTCCCAACAAGTCGCGTTGCATGGTCGTTACAGGGATAGTGATTTGCTTGTCGAGATTTTGGAAAAATCGTGAGCCCTGTTCTTCAAAGACCCCCACAACCCTAAAGCTAATCGATTTAAGTTTAATCTTCTCCCCCACCGGATTCACATCGCCAAAGAAGGTCTCGGCAATCTCAGAACCAATAACAGCCACCTTGGCATACCCCTCAACATCAGACGTATCGAGAAACGTGCCATAACGCATGTCTGCCGGGAACAAATCTAAATAGTTTTCGTCAGTCCCTTGTATTTGCGCAAACTCGTTGTACTCAGCTGCAGATACAGATAGCGAGCTGTAAATCGTCGGTGAGATGACAGAAAACAACCCTGAACGCTCCATCGCATCCATATCATCAAGGGTAACCGTTTGTTCAATAAACGGATTTGGTGGACCAGAAGTTGGGTCCCCACTTGCCGGCTCAACAAACACCAGATCCGCACCAAGGTCTGCCACCTCCGACAAAATAAATCGCTCTGCCCCCTGACCGATCGACAGCATCAAAATCACCGCTCCAATACCAATCACGATTCCCAAGATCGTCAAAAGGGATCGCGACTTGGTTCGCGTGAGAGATTCCGCCGCCGTTGTAAACAGGTCGCTGTAATGCATAGTTATTTTTTGTACCCACCGCGACGCTGGTGACCGTTACGTGTATCTGATTCCAATTGACCATCACGCAGCCTTAAGATGCGCGATGCATATTCCGCAGCCTCTTCCTCATGCGTCACCATGACGATGGTATGCCCCTGCTCATGAAGACCAGCCAAGAGCTCGAGGATCTGTGTTCCGGTTTTCGTATCAAGGTTTCCCGTTGGCTCGTCCGCAAAAATGACCGAAGGATTATTTGAGAGCGCTCGAGCGACGGCCACACGCTGCTTCTCTCCGCCAGAAAGCTGGTTTGAGTAGTGGTTCCGTCGGTGCTCCATATCCACGGCCTTAATTGCATTTGCAACACGTTCCTTTCGCTCGGCTCCTGAGAGCGATCCATATACGAGCGGAAGCATGACGTTTTGTGCCACCGTAGACTTAGCCAGCAAATTAAACGCCTGGAATACAAAACCCACCTTATCCTGTCGCAGACGCGCAAGCTCCGTCTCTGACAACTTCGCCACGTCACGGCCATCAAACATATAGTTACCCCCCGTATGCACGTCCAAGAAGCCCATAATGTGCATGAGGGTCGATTTTCCAGAACCAGATGGTCCCATAATCGCCACAAACTCCCCCTCCTCAATATCAAGAGTCACCCCACGCAAAGCGCGCGTGACCACCTCGCCGTTTACATAGTCTCGAGAGACGTTTTTGAGATCAAATAATGACATGTTATTCCAGAGCCCTGACAGGCGGTACTTCAAAGTATTGGAGAAGGAATTCTGCAAGCTCACCGAACAGAGGTGCTGCCGTAGCCTCAGCCCAGACAACATCCTTTGGATTATCAATACGCACCACCATGGCAAACTTCGGATCTTCTACCGGACCAAATCCAGCAAATGACCCGATCGTACTATCTTCAGAGTACCCGACAGAATCCGTATTCGCCACCTGTGCTGTTCCCGTTTTTCCACCGATGTAATATCCAGGCACACCTGCTCGCTGCCCATGACCGTGCTCAATCACGGAAACGAGCATCGCCGCAATAGTGCGCGATGTTTTTGGATCAATAACCTGAGCCACATCCACACTAGGGCGCTCCTCAACGGTGCCATCGCTGTGACGAATCTCATCAACGATCAACGGCTTCTTTAAGATCCCGCCGTTGGCGAGTGCAGCGTACGCCATAGCGATCTGGATCGGTGTGACAGTGATTCCTTGTCCGAACGTTGCTGTTGCCGCATAAATCTCCGCTCCAATATCGAGTGAATCAATGGTTCCCGTTGACTCTGTATCCATCTCAATCCCCGTTGGCTGACCAAACCCGAAGGCTTTCATGTATTCCACAAAAGGATCCATGCCCATTTCACGCATGGTGAAAATCATTCCGGTGTTAATAGAATCTTCAAGCACCTGGGTCATGTCCACTTCTCCATACACCTTGCTCTCAGCGTTCCCAATCGGCTTGTGCCAACCATCTACCATAACGTAACCCAAATCCGTAAATGGCGTTGTTGGCGTTACGGCCCCTGCATCAATCGCTGCCGCCATCGTTACAGGCTTAAAAATCGAACCTGGCTCATAGGCTTCAAAAATGGCTGGGTTGTTGAAGGTGTGAATGGAAGCAACTTGGTTATAGACGTTCGGATCATAATCAGGTGCACCACACATCCCTAAAATCTTTCCAGAATCTGGCGCGACAATCACCACAGACCCCCCATCGGCCCCGTGTTTTTCAACGGACTTTTTTAATGCACGACAGGCCTGATATTGAATGGTTCGATCAAGCGTAAGTACCACATCAGCACCATCAACAGCCGGTTCTAAATACCGATCCCCTACCGCAATCAATCGTCCAGCAATATCTCGATCTGAAACCAAACTCCCAGCTTGCCCCGTGAGCAGCTCATCAAAGTACCCCTCGATGCCATACTTGCCAGACTCACTCCCGTCCTCATTACTCCCCACAAACCCAATCACATGCCCACTCATCTCAGGTTCCGGATACATCCGATCCGCTTCGCGAATAAAATGCACCCCTGAAAGATCCAGAGCCAAAAGCTCTTCCAACATCTCCTCATCTACATCCCTCTGCACAGGCTCATACGGATCCTCTGGCTGATCTAGACGCTCCTCCAAAACCGCTGTGGCTGTTGCATCATAGTTAAAGAGCTCAGCCAGTGCCTCAGCGGTATCACCCGCATGATCCACAAGCCGTGGATCGGCATAAATAAACGAGAGCTGCTGATTAGTCGCCACTGGAACCAATGTCTCATCTTTCAAGTCATGAACGTAAATGTCTCCACGCTCTGGAATAAGCTCCTCATAGAGCTCATGCTGCCCACTGGCAAGTGCGTCATAAAAATCACCCTGAACCACCTGGAGGAACAGCAACTTAAGAACGATCACGGAAGCAAATGCCAAAACGGCATAGCGAAAAAACGTCAGGCGCGCGTCCTTATCCTTTCGTCTAGATTTTCGCCAGCTACTGTTTCTCGCCATAGATTACAAACCGAGGCCAAACCCAAAGAGTGATCCGTTTCCTTTCGGGTTCAATCCTGAATGAACTTCCTCTCCGTCCGTGAGACCATCGCCATCGGTATCTGGATTATTCATGTCCGTGCCGTAAAACCGTTCCAAGAGATTATCCAGGCCATCCCCGTCGGGATCATTACTTTGCTCCACCTCCGTTACCGGAAGCCTTGCCGAATCAGCCACCACAGCTTCATGCCCGTCTTGTCGATCACCAAACGTGGCTCCGTCAGATCCCTGAAGGCCACCTGACAGCCCCTGTAGTACCTGCGTAAAGGCAACCGTGTTTTCTTCTGGTTTTTCTATATCTACAGGTTCATTGTGCGCAGAAAGTTCAATACGAACATCCATAGGCATCAACTCATGTGTATCTTCTTGCACAAATCCGCCGGCACCCTGAAGTCGATACAAAAGATGATCCTGCGTCCCGATCCAGAACCTCAGCGTCATGCGCGACACTTTCTCTGCCTGCTGAGCTGCCAACACCCGGTGCGCATCGGTTGGCTGCTGCCCCTCCTTCGCACGCACCCAATCTAACAAAAACGCTTCAACCGCATCTTGGTCAAAGCGTCCATCAATAATTCTTGTGTTTGCCCCATCAATAATCTGTGTGAGGCCATTGTGATCAACGTAAAACAAATCCATGAGAGGGATAAGGGTCCTGAGCCTCTCAACTCCCTCGACGGTCCATGCTCCCGTGTCAGTCATCGATTCAACGGGCGCATTTAGCCCAGGCAGTACAGATCCCCAACCTGGAAGCTCGCCGGAGGCAAACGCAACCCAAACCTGTTTTTCAAAATCCACCCCCTCAACATCTGGGCCAGGGGCCTCATACGTAAGATACGTCTGACTATCCACCTTACGAAGCTCACCTGAGAGATCTTGATACGACGCATCTTCACTGAGGTGAACGACACGGAACTTCGTGGCGTGCTCGACGTTCTCTGCTTGACTCGCGTCTATCTGACCAGTTCCGTAGAGCGTTGTACTTACACGATTCCCGCCCACGTCCTGGCTCCAGCTAAACCCTGCGTCATACCGCACGGTTTGCAGCTGAGCCATCTCTCTGAGCATGAGCTCCATCTCTCGCTCGGGCCGGAACGATGTGAAAACCAGATACGCAGCAAACACAAACGCCATCACCGCCAGCACTCCGGAAAGCAAGAGGGTCAAAAAATGTTTCATATCAAAATAGAGATGGCGTTTACCATCTCTATTTTACCTTTTTCTCTAGAGCGAAGCCAGGTCGTCCTCTGAAACCATTCGGCCCCAGTACACATGGCTCTCACCGGTGTTCGCGTTGCTAATCAATCGCACGATTCCGCCACCAGATGTCTCGTAATCGGCAAACATGAATCGATCCTCTTCCTCTGTAGCGGTCTCAGCCTCAACCTCGACAACCTTCCCTGCATCCTCGTAAGAGAACTCGTATTCCTTCCCTTGATACAAGATCACTTCATTATCCGGCTCAAGCTCGTCGTCTACGATCTCGAACAACATCAGCTCGTCATCATCCGGCATGATTGAGAGCATGCGATCGTTGTCGTCGTAGATCCACCGCATCTTCTGTCCACCATCAAGTTCAATGAGCGCATGGCCAACATAGGCGAACGGCTCGTTAAAAATACTGACGGACGCTCCTAACTCAAGACTCAAAAGATCTTTGATATTCATAGTCATTCCTCCTTAATGATTTCGATGGGGATTAAAACATATGCGTGGATCCCTGTAAACACCACTGTTTTCCCCATAAAAACCTCGTCGCCAGGTGACGAGGTTTTCGCTAATCTTAGCCCCGAGGGGTTGACAAAACCCCCAAAATCAGGTAGTATCCTCCAGTTCAGTCGACGGCAGGTGATGTCGTGACTAGAGCAACTCAACCCCCCGGACCCTCACACGGTCCGCTTTTCAGAAGGAGCCAGAGATGGCTGACGAGAACAACGAAGAGACGACGGCGCAGACCCTGCCGTTCGGATTCGCCCTGCTCAAGGTGCGCGTCAACAGCAAGTGGATCCAGCGCCTGACGGCCGCGGGCATCCGCACCGTTCGCCGCAACCCCGCACGCGAGCTGGCCGTCCAGGCCAAGCACAAGGAGCAGCGCGGCGAGCGTCACTACCTCCGCCTGGGCAAGCGCACCAACGCGGCCGACCAGGAGAAGGGCGACAGCGGCATCAAGCGCATCGGCTTCAACGAGCACTTCCCCCTGCAGGGCAACCCCGCGGATCCGGCCAAGGCCGCCCGCGTGGACAAGGTGTTCGAGGACCTGATCGCCGCCGGCTACGTCATGAGCGACATCCACATCCTCAAGCGCGACGGCGAGAAGCGCGGGATGGGCTTCCTGGTCATCGTGTTCCAGGAGGGCGTGGAGGACTTCGTCGCCGAGGAGAGCTGCCTGCAGGTCCTGGAGAACCTCTTCGGCCGGTACTACCGGTCGGTGTGGGTCTGGGAGAACCCGGACGGCTCCGCCACGATCAACGCCAACATGGCGATCGTGGGCAACGACCTGGAGCAGGTGACCGACTCCCGCGCCATCCGCTTCGCCTACATCCAGGGCGAGGACAAGACCCGCTGGGCCTCGCGGAAGATCGCCAAGAACGCGGACTTCATCCGCTTCGTCTCCGCCAACGCGGCCTGATCGCATCAGGACGCAACGCTAACGCACCCCGTTAGCGGCAAAATATCCCTCTGGGAGACTTGTCGCTTAGCGGGGTATTTTGTTTCCCAAAAAAATAAAGGGCTCGATGCCCTTTATTTTTTCTCCCATCACCCCACCTTCCAGCCGGCCTACACCAGCGAACGAGCGCTGGGACAATTTTGAGTCGGATAGTGTCCCTATAGATCTCAAAATTCGTACCAGTGATCGGCTCGCCCCATCATAGCGAGACCACACAACCACCATCTCGACAGGCTCGATGTGTATT
>JAERTI010000055.1 GCA_016844925.1 Candidatus Uhrbacteria bacterium | reverse complement strand
GATCATGAGGATGAGGAAGATGGTCGGATCCATCTCCAGCTGCGGGTCACCGCCACCCTTGACCTTGCTGATCGCGGGAGGGTTGTAGACCTCGCCCTTGACCACGGTGATGATCGCGTCGACCCCGGCTTCGATCCCCTGAGGCGGGTTGCCTGCCTTGAACTTGGGTTCGATGCTGCGGGTGATGATCATCTTGGCCGTGGCATCCGGCAGGATGCCTTCGACCCCGTAGCCGGTCGCGATCCAGAGCTTGCGCTCCTTCATGGCGACCAGGAAGACGATGCCGTTGTCGGCGCCTTCCTGACCCACGCCCCACTCGTGACCGATGTTGGTGGCGTAGGTGCTGGGCGCCTCGCCACCCAGGTTCTTCACCGTGATCACGGCGAGCTGGGCGCTGTTGGCGTCCTCGAGGGTCTGGATCTTGGCTTCCAGCCGCGCTTCGTCAGCGTCGGGGATGACGTTCGCGAAGTCGTGGACGAACTTGCCGTCCTTGGGCTGGGGGTAGGCCATGGCCGTGGAGGCCATGAGCAGGGAGAACAGTGCCAGCAGGATGGTGTTGATCGTGTGCTTGGCCATGTTCATGCTCCCAGGATCGGTGCGTCGGACAGCTCGTTCACGTCGTCTTCCCGAGGAGGGAAGAACTCGGCGAGCTTGCTGCCGATGTTGCCGACCATCTCGCAGATGCCGGCGGTTGCCTGACCGTTGCCGATGGCCTTGGAGAGGTAGGTGATCTCCGTGCCGAGGAACGCGTCGTCGAGCTGGTCGTTGAGGCCCTTGTCGGCCATCACGTAGCACTGACGGTTCTTGAGCACGATCAGGAGCAGAACACCGGTCTTGTCCCGGGTCTGCTGCAGGCCGTGCTTGAGGAACTCGCGCTCGGCCTGGGTCTTGATGTCACTGACGCCGTCCTCGAACCTGGCGAGGATGACGACGCGGATCTCGCCCGAGGTCTTGGCCTCGGCGCGGGCGACCGCATCGGTGATCAGCTGCAGCTGCCGGCCCGGGAAGCGGGCGCGCAGCATCAGCCTGTCGATGGCGTTGAGAAGACGATTCATGACAGTCTCCTCAGTCGAAGTTGACGGTGGGGACGACGTCGGCGCCGGGCTGGGCCTTGAAGACCGTGTGCTTCTCCGGGAAGTCCAGCGGCGTCATGGAGACGATCATGCTGGTGAAGAAGGCTCGGCGCTGCTTGTTGTAGTCCGTCACGGCCGTGTTGTACCGGGTCCGCGCCGTGCTGATGCGGTTCTCGGTGCCCTCGAGCTGGGCCTGCAGGGCGACGAAGTTCTCGCTGGCCTTCAGGTCCGGGTAGTTCTCGGCGACGACCAGCAGCCTGCTGAGCGCACCGGAGAGCTTGTCCTGGGCCGCGAGGAAGGTCTCGATCTGCTCGGGGCTGACATCGTCCACGTTGATGTTGGTCTGTCCGACCGCCGCACGCGCGGCGGTGACTTCGGTGAAGACCTTCTCTTCGTGGCTGGCGTAGCCCTTGACCGTCGCGACCAGGTTGGGAACCAGGTCGGCTCGGCGCTGGTACTGGGTGTCGATGTTGCCCAGTTCCTTGTTGACCTCCTCGTCGAGGTTGACGAGGGTGTTGTTGGTGCTGGCCATCATGACAATCGCCAGCAAAAGGGCGGCCAACAAGCCGCCGATGATCCCGTGGGACGTCTTCATGGGAAGGAACCTCCGTGTCGCCAGTTCATCCGGCAACGCGAAATAATGCCTGAAAAAGTGGTTTTTGTCAATGGTTTGGAAAAAGAAAAACACTGAGCATTTGCTCAGTGTTTTTTGGCGGAGGGGGAGGGATTCGAACCCTCGAGACGCGTGAACGCCTACTGGTTTTCAAGACCAGCGCCTTCAACCACTCGGCCACCCCTCCAGTCTGGCGGAGAGGGAGGGATTCGAACCCTCGCGCCGGCTTACACCGACCTAACGGATTAGCAATCCGTCCCCTTCAGCCACTTGGGTACCTCTCCAAAACAATGGGTGACGGGGGCTAGGATACGATAAGATCTCTAAAAGATCAAGCTACTTTTCCAGATGCAATCATGCTAAAATATCCCTCGTATGGAGGTCCAAGAAGCACCAATTCAGATAGGCGCCCCTCAAATGGCCTGGGAAGTGGATGAATATCCACAGCATCAACGCTCCCGAACCTGGTACCTGGTTACAGGGATTTTTGGGGTAGTAATGATCATTTACGCGATCGCCACAGCCAACTTCCTCTTCGCGGTGATTATCCTCATGACGGGAGTAATCACGCTCCTGGCGACATTTATGCCGCCCGACCGCGTGCCTGTGGTGATTACCAATACTGGTGTAGTGGTTTCCGACATGTACTACGATTTTGAGGCCATCAAGGATTTTGCCATCGTCTACGACCCACCAGAGATCAAATATCTCTACCTAGAGTTCGACTCCCCATGGCACCCCCTCGTATCAGTCCCACTTGAAGACGAGGACCCAAACGAGGTCCGAGAACTCCTCCTGCCCTACCTCATCGAGAACATCCACCGCACAGACGAGCGCTTGACGGACGCCCTGCGAAGGGTGTATAAGTTGTGACGCACCGCAATGAATCGCAAAGAATTTCATCTTCTGAGCGAATCATAAACGTTCCAGAATTGGATGAGATTCGACTGCCTGAGCGAAGCACTGAAGGAGACGACCAAAACGGTCGTTGACTGAAGCGCGCAGCGAAAAGGGAGAAGATCGCCAATTCTGGATCGTTTATGGGCGGTCGTAGCTCAGCTGGATAGAGCACCAGCTTGCGGAGCTGGGGGTCGCAGGTTCGAATCCTGCCGATCGCACCAAAAACACCCGAGACTATCTCGGGTGTTTTTGTTACAGTGACCCCACTATGGCCATTCATCTAAGTTCATCTGTTACAGAGCTCCCCGGCATCGGCGGTAAAGCCTACCAGGCTCTCAAAACCCTGGGAGTCTCTTCTGTTCGCGATTTGCTCTGGTACGTCCCGTTTCGCTATGACGACTTTTCCACGATCCGCGGCGCCGGTGAGGTGGTGGCGGGAGAGACGTGCACGGTGCGCGCAAACTTGCAGTCGATCAGCACGCGGCCGGCAAAGAGTCGGCGAATGAACATCGTCGAGGCAGTCGTTGAAGACGAGACAGGGGAGCTGGCCGTCACGTGGTTTAACCAGAGTTATCTTGAGAAGACGCTCAGGCCCGGAGCCAAGCTTTCGCTCGCTGGCCGGATTAGTGATCGCTACGGCCTCTCCATGGTGAACCCAATCATCGAGAAGGGAAGCACATCAACGCACACCGGCCGCATTGTGCCGGTGTACGGTCTGACAGGATCGATCACGATGCGACGCTTGCGTGACGCTATTCGTGCCGCGCTCCCTGCGGCAGAAGAGATGGTGGACTGGATGCCAGCGGAGATTCTTGAGAAAGAGTCCATGCTTGGATTAACAGAGGCCCTCAAGGGGGTGCACTTTCCTGAGTCTCGAGAAGAACTAGATCGCGCGATTGTTCGACTCAAGTTTGACGAGCTTTTCTTACACCAGATGATGTTCGCCCGCGTGCGCTCTGATAGAACGCTCGCCAAGGCACATCCGATCCCTCTTGATGAGGATTTGCTCAAGACGTTTGTCAGCGGCCTGCCGTTTGAGCTTACGGGCGCCCAGCGTAAAGCTGTTTGGGAGATTGTGCAGGATCTAGATAAGCCTCACCCTATGAACCGTTTGCTTGAAGGAGATGTGGGAGCAGGAAAATCTGTTGTCGCTGCCGCAGCGATTAAGAGTGTGAATGCGGCTGGGTACAACGCTGTGTATCTGGCTCCGACCGAGATTCTCGCTGCCCAACAACACGCAGCCCTCTCAGTATTCCTGGATGAGCCAGTGGGTTTGCTAACACGAACGATGTCGAAAGTTGGGGATCAGGATGTTGATAAGAGTCTCTTTGAATATTCGTCGAGCAACGTCGAGACGCCGCAGATTATTGTTGGTACACACGCGCTCCTTCAGGACCGCATCTCGATTCCCAATGTTGGCCTTATTGTTGTCGACGAGCAGCACCGCTTTGGCGTAGAGCAGCGCCACGCACTCCTCGACACAGGCGACGGTCCAGCGCCGCACCTGCTCTCCATGACCGCTACACCTATCCCACGCTCACTCGCGCTGTCGATCTACGGCGACCTCGATCTTTCCGTACTCGACCAGATGCCGCCGGGTCGCTTGCCGGTTGCGACAGCTTTGGTACCACAGCCACAGCAAGAGGGGATGTGGGGCCATGTTCGCGGGCTCATCGAGCAGGGCCAGCAGACATTCGTGGTCTGCCCGCTCATCGACCCGTCTGACAAGCTTGGTGCTAAGTCTGTCAGCGAGGTGGCCAAGGAGCTCTCAGGGGGAGCCCTCAAGGGCCTCAAGATTGAGACACTTCATGGCAGGTTAAAACCAGACGAAAAAGAAAAGACTATTGAGAAGTTCCGCGCAGGAAAGATAGACGTCCTGGTCTCTACAACGGTGATCGAGGTAGGAGTAGACATCCCCGGCGCAACGGTCATGGTCATCGTCGGCGCCGAGCGTTTCGGTCTCGCGCAGCTGCATCAGCTAAGGGGTCGCGTGGGTCGATCTGACATTCAGTCCTACTGCTATCTGTTACCAGACAGTCTTTCTGAGAATAGTGAGGCACGGTTGCAGGCGATGGTTGAGAGCACGAACGGCTTTGAGCTTGCCGAGAAGGACTTGCTACTACGAGGCCCAGGAAACGTCTTCGGCAACGCCCAGTCCGGCTTCCCAGACTTCACCCTCGCCACCCCAGCTGACGTCGATATAATGAAAAAAGCCCGCGATAGGGCCGCAGAGCTTCTGGAAGTAGATTCAGATTTAGAAAAACATCCATTAGTGAAGGAGAGGGTAGAGAAGAGTTTTGATAAGGTTCATTTGGAGTAATTAGTATGATTAATATTCATTCTATTGGTGAAAGTATATTTCCGATTGTTGATGTGAGTCCAGGGCCTCCGGGGGAAATAGAAAAAATAGATCTTCTTGGTACAGGTGTATATATAGGTTCCGGTTTGGTCCTTACATGCGCACATGTGTTGCGTTCAGCCAAAAGTTACCCGGCGAGTATATGTGGAACAGTCTACTCTCAAGGAAAAGAAAGGTTATGTGGTTTAACGGACATAAAATATCATGAACACGTTGACCTTGCCTTAGCACGAGTCTCAGAGAGTTGTTCTAATTTATATCAACCTTTAGCTTTAGATTTAAGAGAAGAAAAGGTGTTGGGGGATGATTACACTAACTATAGTTTTCCCGAGGCTTTTAATTCAGATTTTAAAATATTCCTTAGACCTCGGTTTCTGAAAGGCTACTTAGTGAGAACGGCCTTCGATTTAGATACTCCCGCTCAACATTATCTAGAAGTTAGTTTTTCATCGGTTCCTGGAATGTCTGGCAGTCCAATATTGAATTCTCTAAATGAGATTGTGGGAATTGTATACCAGAATTTTGAGTCTCGAAGATTGGTGGATGAAGAATGTGTACAAGAATCTATAGACGGAGAAAAAGAACCAGAAATAATGGAGAGAACTTATAGGGTTTCTGAGTTTGCAAAGGCAATAGATCTGAGTAAATATCCTCGTTTTCTTGATGAGTTGAAATAAACACCCTTCGCATAAGGGTGTTTTTCTATTTAAAACTCTTTCACGTTTCCAACCTTCACAATCTCCAGTCCTTTACTCTTTCCTCGACTCTTCGCTGGCACTGCTGCTCGTGGTAATCCCAGCCGGGCTATTTCTACCAACCTTTTCTCGATCATAGGCACGGACCGCACTTCACCCCCCAATCCAACTTCACCCATGTACACCGTTGCGGCTTCGTCGACGGTGTTTTTGAATGCGCCGTTGATTGCGGCGCAGACAGCTAGGTCGGCTCCTGGTTCGGTGAGTTTCATACCTCCTATGACGTTGATGTAGACATCCATCTCGCCGAGTTTTAGGCCGGCGCGTTTTGAGAGGATGGCGATGAGCATTTGTAGGCGTCCTTGGTCAAAGCCACTTGCGCGGCGGACTGGGGTGCCGTAGCTGCTTTTTTCTACGAGGGCCTGGACCTCGACTAAGAAGACTCGTGAGCCCTCTACCATGGCGGCTATGACAGAGCCTGGGGTGTTGGACCTCTCTGCCAAGAATCTCTCGGATGGGTTTGGTACTGCCACGAGGCCTTCTTGTTTCATCTCGAACACACCGATCTCATCTGTGGCGCCGAAGCGGTTCTTACTGGCGCGGAGCATGCGGTAGGCGTGGACGGGATCTCCCTCTAGGTTCACGACGGCATCGACCAGGTGCTCTAGGGTCTTAGGGCCGGCGATGGAGCCGTCCTTGGTGACTTGGCCTACCAGCAGGACGGAGATGTTTGTGCGCTTGGCGAGGTCGAGCAGGAGGGAGGTGGCGTAGCGCACGAGGGTGGGGGAGCCTGCGGTGGAGTCGAGCTGTGAAGAGGAGAGTGTCTGAACAGAATCGACGACCACGAGGGCGGGGGCTTCTTTCTCAATCGTAGCGACGAGAGTTTCAATCGGGAGGGGGTCGAGGACACGGACAGAATCGACAGATTTACCCAGTCGTGCGAATCGTGCTGCAAGTTGTGTAGGGGATTCCTCGCCGGATACATACAAGACGGTCTCTTTAATCGAACCAGCAATGGCCGCCACGAGGGTCGACTTTCCAATGCCGGGTTCACCAGAGAGCAGGACGAGAGATCCGCGGACGATTCCGCCGCCCAGGACGCGGTCGGTCTCGCCGTCGCCTGTGCTGATGCGGTCGTGTTCGTTTTGTTTACCAACATCCTTGAGTGGCTTGCTGGTACCTGCTGTTACTTTTACAGACTTAAGAGGACCGCTTAAGCGGACCTCCTCCTGTTTTTGCAGCGTGCCCCATTTGTCACACTCCATGCATTTTCCTGCCCACTTGGCTGACTGGGCATCACAGTTTGTACAGACGAACATACTAGCTTGATTTTCGAATGGCTGTAGCGGATTTAATCGTACTGGTGATCTGGCTCCAGCTTCGTTTTTCTTTTGTGCCTCCCCAAGGGTTATTTACCAGAACATTTCCGTCTTCATCATAGCCGGTAATGACCACATAGTGACCACCACCACCTTTTGTTCTGTAAGAAATAATGACGAGTTGACCCGCATCGAGCGCTGTCGTGATGTCTGCTTGCGTGTGTCCGATGTAGTTCCCCTCGATGCCAAGTTCAGATCGGTAGCTAGACTGGAAGAATGCGGCTGCTGCTGTTCCTTGGCAGGTACTGCAGGGGCCTTCTGGGTTTGGTTCAGTACCTTCAGCGCATACACGGTAACCTTCATCGGCAAATCTAGCGGCCACCTCGTCTGGTTTCACTTCCGTGCCAGAGAGATGTGAGGCAGCCATAGCATAGGAGGCAACACCACAACCAGAGGTCTTTACGTTTCCACAGACGCCGTAAGGGGTCGATTCATAGCTCTTCTGGTTATACATGACTACATCGTTCCATCCGTTGGCTCCGTTGCTGACGGCCGTAGATTCAGCCCACTCGTAGTCTTCCAGGTTTGTACCTGATTCATTTGGGAGATCCACAAGAGGGATGGCTTCAAGTTCTGGGAACGCGAGTCGAACCAAGTTGGGATTCACAATGAACAGAATCATGTACGTAGACATGAGCAGAACCAGGCCAATGACGGCATTCTTAATTCGTGTCTTAGCGGCAGAGGCTGAGCTTTTTCCACCATCGCCCATGATGGATCCACCAGAGAGTGTCCATTGCAGGCCACCAATCATGATCATGACAATGGCGATGAGTGTCGCAGAACCTATCAACCAAAGATAGATAGCGGAGATGTAATCGGCCAGGTAGTTGATTTGAAGAGAGGTTCCTTCTTGGACAATCTCCGTAAATTTCAGGTCAGGGATGTCCACGGACATCTTTGGGGTGAGGAACTTTGATTCAGCCAAGGCCGTGCCACTAAAAGAGAGGCCCAGCAAGAGGGTTGTCAGAGCGATCAGGGGAGTGAAGAGGTTGCGGTGTTTCATAACACTACGTTTCCAGACATGCTAATAGATTACCAGCAGTATTGCTCCATGTAACGTGAACGTGTGGACCGGAGGTGTTGCCGGATTGTTCGATGGGTTGGCAGGTGCAGCTCTCTCGGCTGTAGGGATCGGTACATTTTGTTCCGGTGTCAGTGCACCAGCCGTTTTGCATGGCACGCCAGCTGGCCGGGCCTTCTTCTCCGCTACAACAGACGCCGCCCAGGTGCCCGATCCCTTCTCCTTGCTCCACGGTCGTTTTCACTACGCCGGATTCATCAAGGAAATCTTTTACGTGACAGATAGAAATACTTGCTCCAGCAGCATCACCCGTACCCGTGAGCGTGATGGTGTTTCCGCAGCGGTTATCAGCGGAGGTTCGCTTTTTGTAGGTGAGGGTTCCGTCGAAAGGAGCTTTGATCAAGGTATCCCATCCAGCTGCGAAGTCGAGATTTTTGATTTTTTTGTAGTCACCACCTGAATCACGGAAGTGGTAGTTGCAACTGGCACTCCTTCCAGTGGGGGAGGCAAATTTTTGACTGATCTTACATTCGCCGTCTTCTTGAGCTTCATCGACAATGTTTTGGCATTCAACGTTGCTCATGGTGCCGGCAGCACCCTCTTCTCCGCTGGTGGCAAGCTCAAGTTCTACCTCGTCGATACCCTTGATGGCAGGAGTCTGCAGAAGAACAAGGTTCGGATTTACAATAAATAAGATCATGTACACGCTCATCAGGAGCACGAGGCCGACGACGGCGTTGCGAATTCGGTCTTTGGCTCCTTTGGCATCTGTGCCACTTGCGCTAAGAACCCATTGAAGACCTCCGATCATGATAAGGACAATGGAAATGGTGACGCCAATATTGAGGAGATATTTGTAGAGGGCCGCCATGTACTCCCCAAAGAAGTTGATGTGCAAAGATCCGTCTTTTTCAATCACCGAGGAAAACGTCAGGCCGGGGATGTCGACAGTGAGGTTTGGGATGATAGCTCCTTCAACCACCTCGCTTGTAGCAGGTGTGGCTGTGGCATCTGTGGACGTGGCGTCTTCTGCCAAGGCAGTGCCTCCAAACAAAAACGCGCCCAAGAGGATCATCAAGAAGGGGAGGGCGCGCAAGGTTCGCATATTACTGGTTCAGTTGAGCTTCAACCATGTCCAAGAGGTCCAGAGAACTGACAGCACCGATGACGATCTCATCGCCGATAAAGAGTGTTGGGGTGGAGGTGAGACCGAGTCCGAGAGCTTCTTCGAAATCTTTTTTCACAATAGGGAGTGTGTCGCGTGCTTGGTAGCAGCTCTCAAATTTATCCATATCCAAACCAATGGTTGAGGCAATGGTGGAAAACTGGTTTTCAGAAAGGTAACTTTGACGAGCATAGAGCTCATCGTGGTACGTCCAAAATTGTCCTTGTTGGTCTGCGCAGTGCGCGGCTATGGCGGCAGGGGTGGCGAATTGATGAATCGATTCATTTGGAAGATCTTTCCAAACGAGCTGAACTTGCTCGGGGTAGGTGGCCAGGACTACCTCAAGTGAGGTAGCAACCGTCTTACAAGCGGCACATTGAAAATCACTAAACTCCACAATGCGCACCACGGGTTCTTCTGCGCCCTTGGTAGGATTCACGAAGGTGATCGTTGGTTTTGTGAGAGAGCCGACTTCTACCTCAAGTTCAATCTCAGGGAGCTCAACCGGCTGGAGGTAAACAATGAAAAAGATAAACACCATCAGGGATAAGGCGCCGATTGATAGGAGGGTGAGCCATCTGTGGTGCATAGGATGTAAGGTTATTTTAGACGCATCATCTCAATCTGTCCGTAGGTGTTTGAGAAGTACAGTACTGACTGGTCATCAGTTAAAAAGAGGTCGTTCATGGCCGTATCTTCTTCAGGAATCGCTACGAGTGTTGATCGACCTGATGAGAGGTCAAGTTTATAGAGGGCGTCAGGTTCGTTTTCGTAAAGATGTCGACCAAGACCAGCGTTGTCTGGAAGGTCGATTGGTACGGCGCAGTACGCAATGGAGCTGGATGCCCAGGTGCATTTATCAACCCAGGTATTGAGTCCAAGGCTCCGTCGGTCTTCACCCATGGTTGCACTGGTTGCACTGACAGCCCATAGCAGAGGTTTGTCGTTGCTATAAGAACCCGTTACGGAGTAGATCAACTGCCGACCATCGGGAGACCAGAGGGAGTCGAAGTTTAATCCCTCAACCACGAGGCCTTTGTAATTTTCCTTGTTTTTACCAACAGGATAGATGACAGATCGATTGAGCCCTCCTGAAGTGGCGTTTGCTGTATCAGCAAATGCGACAACTTGGTCATTTGGAGACCAGTTTACGTCGACCTTATCGGCATTTTCTCCCAGGGCTTGGATGGATTGCACTTGAGAACCGTCATCAGAAGAGATCACTAGGTAGCGATTGTTTGGATCAAGGGAAATGGACTTAGCGAGAATCTCGTCTTGCACAGGGGAGAAGTCGAAGTCTTCCCAGTGACTAGGTAGCGTTACCTGTTTTTCCGCGGAGAAGTCATACACAATATTGGAACCATCTGGAAACTCGAGGACCGCTTTTTCTGAGTCTTTGTTCCAAACAACGTTCTCAACGGATGGGAACTGTTTATCAGAGAGTGCTACGACGGTTCCGTCTTCACCAATGGTATAGAACCGTCCGTCTCCGCTGTTGTAGTAGTTCATGGATGAACCGTCAGCAGAGATTGAGGTGTTGTAGACGGCTGTGGTTGTGAGCTCGGTGGTCTGCGTTACGCCGCCACGTGCGATGGTGTCAGCTTCCGGGAGAACAATTTCTTCAGGAACGGCAATGCCTTCCTGTTCAAGAAGTTCTCGCACCTGCGCTTCAAGAGCTTCCGGAAGCGCTTCAGGGTACAGCTCTTCAATTTCTTCAACGGTAGGAGCTGGGGCTGGGGGGCGGAAGAACATCAGGTACAAGACTAACGCGATGCCGAACACGGACGCGATAAAGCCCACGATGAGTAAGATTTTTTTGGTTCGTTCGGTCATAGCATGGGATTTACGGCAAGGTTAAATGCCGCTCACAAGTGATCCTAGTATACCACCTAGACACATCTTTCCCCCGCCGTTTGCAAGGGAGGTGGCGACCAGAAAGGGGTCTGTGACCAGGAGCATGTAGTCGTGAAGAATGCAGAAGGTGCCGGTAGTAACAATGGCAAAAGCTATCATGAGAGCAAGGTCAGCCATGAGAATAAGGCCCTGGAGCATGAAGGCGTCTTTATCGACAGGCATTTTAAATGGCGCCCAAGAGATGGGGGAGATGTATCGGCTTTCTCCTTTGGCAATCCATTTTCCGTAGAACATCTCAAGATTCAGCCAACCAAGGGAGAACATATAGATAAACATGTCGATCAAGAACGAGATGAATCCACTAGAGAGATCAAGGGCAACGGCGACGAGATCTACGATGTAAATCATGCCGCGCCTGAAGCCGGCTTTCATTGTTTGCTTCACCTCGGCGCGCTGCTCTTCGATGGCCTTCTGCTCTTTTTGAGATTTCTGTTGAGCAAGTTGTTGCTTGCGTTGTCGCGTCATCATGACCTGTGCAAGTCTGTGGCGCATAGTCATGTCATCTTGCATCTGTTGTGCCGTGTCAGCTCCTGTGTCAGGTTGTTTGGTCGTGTCCTTTGTCTGCACACCACCACGTGGAAGTTCTCCTAGTTGCCCGCCCTTGAGCGCAGCCGGACTTGCAACCCCTTGCCTAAGTTTGCCAGCAAATTTTTTACCACCAACGAGTTCTGCCATGCGGGCGGTCCGTAGTGCTGCCTTGCGTTTCATGTCTTGTTCGCCGGCATCAAAAAGATCTCGCGTACCATCACCAGGGGTCCTTGTGAGTTCGTCTGGTCTGTCTGGGTCAGTGACACCAAAATGTTTTCGTCCCATCTCAAAACGCGTAGGGGAGAGACCTTTTTCTTGTGTGCGATCACGTGCATCTGAAAGACGCATGCGCGCGCCAGCAAGACGAATCTTTCTTATCCGGTCACGTGTCTCCTCAGGGAGTTCTTCTTGATCTTGTTCGTCGTCTTCACTCAGAGCATCTTTAACGTCCCCAGCCTGCTCTTTCACGTTGCGGGCGCCTTCTTTTACTTTCTGAGCGCCTTCCTTTACCTCCTTAGCCCCTTCTTTCACATCCTTTGCCCCCTCGCCAACAACTTTCGCTCCTTCCTTCACGCTCTTCGCAGCCGCTCCTCCGGCTGTCGCAGCGGCTTCAGTCCCCTTTGAGGCGGCGGCACCTGCACCACCAAGGGCTGCCAGAGGGACGCCAACAATGGATCCCAGACCTGTTGCAGAAAGAGCTTCACCCGCTTCAAGAGCTGCCGTTGATGCGGCACCTGTTGCCTTTGATGCAGCGCCAACTCCCTTCGCTAATGCCTCAGCTCCCTGTGCAGCGGTTTCGGTGCCTTTTGCAGCCGATTCCACCGTTGCCGCACCTGTCTCTACGGTCGCTGCTCCTTTTTCAACCGTTGCCGCTCCCGTTTCCACGGCAGCCGCTCCTTTTTCAACGGTCGCTGCGCCTGTGCGTGCTGTGTCTCGAGCTTTGTCTTTCAGCGTGGAGTCTTTTTGGGGTTGTGAGGGTTGAGATTGTGCTCGCTGAAACAAATCATCGCCTTTAATCCTCCCTGCGGTTTTTGATCCAGCTTGTCCTTTTTTTGGAATACTCTCAGGTTGGCCTTTGCGCGTGAATAGATCACCTCCCTTAATCTGTCCTTTTGTCTTTGCTCCGGCCTGTGTCCCAGCTGTACCTCCTGCTTTCTTGGCATCCTCAAGACGCGCCTGGTGCAATTGCTGGCGATACTTCTGGTAGCGTTGTTGTTCGTCTCCCCCCGTTACCATACTAGCGAGACTTGGTTACCTGGATGTTCTTTCCTTTAAGTTTCACACGAAGTTTGCTTGGGCGATCTTTTTTACTGAGGCGTTCAGCGATCGCGTGTTCAACGTGCTTCTGAATTTGTGCACGGATATTTCGTGCCCCCAACTTTGGTTGTGACAGTGATGTGAGGTGGGGGATGAGGGTTTTTTCAACGTGTACGTGGAGACCCTGATCTTTCAGACGAGCCGTGAGTTCGTCCAGTTGTTTCTTAACGATGGATTCCAAGACGTCCTGCTCGAGGGGGTTGAAGATGCAGGTGTGGTCAATACGGTTCACGAGCTCTGGACGGAAGCGTTGCGTAAGTTCTTCGTGAAGATCTTGGTTGAGTGCCATGATGCGGTCGCTGGCACCAGACATGAACCCCATGTCGCCACGGTCAAAACGCTCAAGACCAACGTTGGAGGTCATGATGACAATCGTATTTTTGAAATTGACCTTGCGACCCGTGGCATCGGTAAGCTCACCTTCCTCCAAAATTTGGAGCAGGAGGTTTTGCACATCGCGGTGTGCCTTCTCGATTTCGTCGAACAGCACAACAGAGTAGGGACGTCGTTTCACACGGTCGGTGAGGTTTGCTCCTTCCTTATAGCCGACGTAGCCGGCCGGTGCGCCGATCAGCTTTGACATGGTGAAACCTTCTGAGTACTCAGACATGTCTAGGCGAATGAAGTGTTGCTTGGAGTGGAAGAGCAGTTCGGAGATGGTCTTAGCGAGTTCGGTCTTTCCAACGCCTGATGGACCAAGGAACAAGAAGCTTGCCAATGGGCGAGCGGGGTGAGCGACGCCGGTCTTGGCGCGTCGCAGGGCTCCGGAGACGGTGTCGATAACAGAAGGTTGCCCTAAGACACGATCGGAAAGTTGTGTTTCCAGTCCGAGAAGTCGGCTGAGATCGCCTTCGAGCATATCCTCAAGGGGGACACCAGTAGATCGAGAAACAACTCGAGCGATATCTTCTTCAGCAATAACGGGAACGGGGGAGGTGTCTTCCTCGGTGCGGAGCCCTTCGATGCGCAGGCGAATCAAGTCTTCTTCATCTTTGAGCGCGATGGCATCGTGGAACCGTTCTTCTGTGACCGAGAGACGTTTTGCTTCTCGTACGCTGTCGAGCATGTCATAGAGCTCCCGTTCTTTCATGATGGGTCCTGGGTTGTGCTGGTGGACGCGGGTCGATGCCGCAGCTTCATCAATTAAATCAATGGCCTTGTCTGGCAAGTGTTTGTCTTGAATATAACGAGACGACAAACGCACGGCTTGTTCAATAGCCCCATGGCTAATACGTACGCGGTGGAAGCGTTCGTAGTAGGGGGAGATACCTTCGAGAATCTCAATAGCTTTTTCTTGCGAAGGTTCTTCGATCATAACCGTTCCAAAGCGGCGCTCCAGAGCAGTGTCAGATTCAATGTGTTTTTTAAATTCAGCAGGTGTGGTGGCACCAATACAACGAATGTCACCTCGCGCTAGAGCGGGTTTCAAAATGTTTGCGGCATCCATGGAACCTGAAGCAGCACCGGCGCCGACGATCGTGTGGATCTCATCGATAAAGAGCACGATGTCTGGGTTTGACTTCACTTCGTCGACGACCTGTTTGAGGCGTCCTTCAAACTCTCCACGGTACATGGTGCCGGCGATCATGAGGGCCATGTCCAGAGCATAGAGACGTTTGTGTGCGAGGACGGGCGGAACCTGCCCTTCGTGAATGCGCTTTGCAAGCCCTTCAACGATGGCGGTCTTTCCTACACCAGGCTCTCCCAAGAGGAGGGGGTTGTTCTTTGTGCGACGACAGAGGATCTCCATGAGACGTTCAATCTCTTTCTCTCTACCGATCACTGGATCGATACGTTTTTGCGCTTCAGCGCTTGTAAGCTCGGTAGAAAAGTATTCCAACGCGGACGACTTCTTTTCTTCTTCTTGTCCGGTGGATTGCTGCGCACTCTTCTCCTTGTTGCTGTTTTGTGTGAGCAAGTCGGCGTTCTCGACCGTGACGGATGAAGCAAGTTCGGGAAACTTACTTGTGCTCTTGAGAACAACGGAGAGCTGGTTGCGAAGTTCTTTGAGGTCGGTCTTGTGACGTGCAAAGAAGGCACGTGTGATGGGGCTATCGATTTGAATGATGCCCGAGAGCAGGTGCTCTGTACCCACATAGCGGTGCCCATACACATTTGCCGTGAGCACGGCTTTTTCTACGATACGCTTGGCATCGTCAGAGAGGTGGAGCGTGAGGTCTGCGCCAGCGCTTAGGGCTGTGACCGTTGCTTTTGCTCCAACGAGCTTCTTTAGGTCCGCTGTTTTGACACCAGCTTTTTTCAAGACCTCTGCACCAATGCAACCTTTCTGTGTACCAAGGGCCCAGAGGAGGTGTTCTGGCTGGATGGTCTTTTGATTTTTTTCCACCACAAAACACAGAGCGCGCGTGAGCACGTTTTTTAGGTGGGAAGAAAATTTGTCGACGATGTCATGGCTCATAAGATGGCGGCTAGAGCATTCCTCTTAGTTTGGCAATGCGATCTTCGATAGGGGGGTGCGTAGAGAACATGGACTCGAACTTTTTGGCGACGTGCGGATCAAACGGGTTGGCGAGGAACAGGTGAGCGGTCGCGTGGTTGGCTCGCTTGAGTGGCTGATCGTGCTTTGCGATTTTCTCCAGGGCGCTGGCAAGTCCTTCTGGGTAGCGCGTGAGGAGGGCGCCTGAGGCGTCAGCGAGATACTCGCGTGATCGTGAGACGGCGAGCTTGATGAGCTCGGCAAAAATTGGCGAGAGGATGGCAAGGACGACGCCGATGACGATCATGACCAGTGCTGCACGGTTGTCGCGGTTTCCATTGCCACGGAACGCCATGCGCAGAAGGATGTCGCTGAGCAGCATGACGACTCCCACGAGCACAATCACGATGGTCATGACACGGATGTCATAGTTTTTGATGTGTGAAAGTTCGTGGGCAAGGACACCCTCAAGCTCATTATCTTCCATGATGTTGAGCAGTCCTGTGGTGACGGCAACGCTGGCGTGCTCCGGATCTCGTCCTGCCGCAAATGCGTTCGCAGACGGATCGTTCATGACGTACACCTTTGGCATGGGGATCCCTGCGGTGATCGAGAGGTTCTCCACCATGCGATAGAGCTTCGGGTTGTCTGCTTTTTTGATTTGCTTCGCTCCTGCCGTTGCTAGGGCTACCGAGTCTCCTTTGAAATAGGCGATCAGGTTCATGGCGGTTGCCAGCATGACCGCGAGGACAATGCCGCCGTTTCCTATGCCACCTGCTTCACCAAGAACCCAGCCGAGGCCAACAATAACGATGGTGAACAGGACAATGAGAAGCCACGTCTTTCGTTTGTTCGCATCAATTTGCGAATACATAGCTAGAACTTGACCTCAGGCTTTGCGAGTTCTGCTTCCGGAGCATCAAAAAACTCTCGAGCAAGAAATCCGAACACGCCTGCAATGAGGTTGGTTGGGAAGACTTGGAGTTTCGTGTTGAAGTCTCGGGTGTTGGCATTGTAAAAGCGACGTGCTGCCATGATTTTATCTTCGGCATCCGCAAGTTCGTGCTGCAACTCAAGGAAGTTTTGAGATGCCTGGAGCTGTGGGTAGTTTTCAGAAACAGCGAACAGGCTCTTGAGTGTTTCGCTGAGCATGTTTTCTGACTTGGAGTGGTCAGCCATGGAAGTTGCTCCCATGGCAGCCGTACGTGCTTCAGTTACTTTTGTGAATACACCTTCTTCGTGCTTGGCATAGCCCTTCACGGTGTTGATGAGGTTGGGAATAAGGTCATAGCGACGCTTCATTTGCACCTCAATATCTGACCAAGCTTCCTCTACGCGGTTCTTCGATCGAATGAGTCCGTTGTATGTTAGAATGAGCCACATCGCCACTACGAGGACGATGCCTACAAGTATCCAGATCAGTTCCATAATTTTCCTTCAATTAAAGGCTATTTACCTCTTTATAGTACGAAATTCATGACCCACCGTCAAAGCATATGAGCATTCCAAAACACATCTTTAAAATGTACGACATTCGAGGGTTGGTGGAGGAGGAGATTACCCAAGATTTAGCGAAAAAAATTGGTCAGGCCTACGCAGCACTTCGTCAGCCAGAGGTGGGAGCAGAGACAGCCATGACGGTCGTGGTTGGTCGAGATATGCGAGAGAGTTCCTTGGGGTACCAAAAAGCCCTCATGGAGGGGCTCACAGAGAGTGGAGTGAATGTCTTAGATATTGGTCTGGTGTCCACGCCAGCTTTTTATTTTGGTGTCGGACATTTGAAGGCTCATGGGGGCATCATGGTGAGTGCTTCACACAACCCAGCGGCCTATAACGGTTTTAAGATTACGCGCGAGATGGCGATTCCTGTCAGTGGAGACAGTGGGATTCGCGACATGGCAGATTGGATCGAGGCTAGTCATGAGGTGGCAGAGCGTGTTCATGGAACCGTCGAGGTTGTTGAAGGGATTCCTGCTTTGGCTGCCAAAGCAGAGTTCGCTCATGCGGGCGTGCATCCGATCAATAAGATGAAGATTGTTTGCGATAGTGCCAATGGGATGGGCGCGCAGTTTCTCGACGAATTGTTTGGCATGGTTGAGGCAGACGTGACGCGCATGTACTGGGAGTTCGACGGGAACTTTCCAAACCACGAGGCCGATCCATTTAAGCCAGAGAATATTGTCGACATTCAGAAGAAGGTACTTGAGCTCGGTGCAGATCTTGGAATCACAACCGATGGCGATGGCGACCGCATCTTTTTCATTGACAACAAAGGACGTCTCGTCACACCGGCTGTGTTGCGCGGCATGCTCGCACAAATTGTGTTGCGAGATAATCCTGGAGCAACGATTTGTTATGACATTCGTCCAGGAAAAATTACCGAGGACATGATTGTCGAGTCAGGAGGGAAGCCGTCTGTTACGCGTGTGGGGCACTCGCTCATTAAAGAGCAGATGCGCCGTGAAGAGGCGGTGTTTGGCGGAGAGTCATCTGGGCATTTCTTTTACACGTTCCCAACAGGTACGTATGAGGGACCGGTGACGGTTGCGGCACAGGTGCTGCAGGAGATTACGCGTCGTGGAGAGTCACTTGCTGATATGGTCGAGCCTCTGGAGCGATATGTTCACTCAGGTGAGATTAACTTCAAAGTGGAGGACAAGGCTGGCATGATGCAGATGCTTAAAGAGAAGTTTGCCGACGGTGAGCTCAATGAGCTCGATGGGATCTCAATTCGGTTCGAGACGTTCTGGTTCAATGTCCGCGCGTCCAACACCGAGCCGAAACTGCGCTTGAACTTGGAGGCTGTGGATCAGGCGACTATGGAAGCTAAGCGAGATGAAATCGTTGCGTTTATTAAGGAAAATGCCTAATATTGGTGCATATGGCCGTATCAACTGACCAGAAACAAATCGATGAACTCCTGGATCGTGGAGTAGAGCACGTCTACCCGTCACGAGATTTTCTTGAGGCTCGCCTCAAAGAAGGGAAGCAGCTTTCGCTCTATCTTGGTATCGATCCAACGGGACCAGATTTGCACATCGGGCACTCGATTCAGTTGCGTAAGCTCCGCGCGTTTCAGGACTTGGGGCATAAGATCATCCTTCTGGTCGGCGATTTTACCGGCATGATCGGTGATCCAACGGACAAGTCTGCGACACGTGTTCGATTGACGCGAGAGCAGGTGCTTGAGAACGCAGAGAATTACAAAGAGCAGGCTGGGAAGATTTTGGACTTTGGTGGTGAGAACCCCGTCGAAGTGAAATACAATAGTGAGTGGCTCGGCAAGATGAGTTTTGCTGACGTCGTAGAGCTCGCCTCGAACTTTACTGTGCAGCAGATGCTCGAGCGCGACATGTTCGATAACCGCATGAAGGAAGGGAAGCCGATCTATCTGCACGAGTTTTTCTACCCCCTCATGCAGGGGCAGGATTGTGTGGCCATGGATGTTGATGGAGAGGTTGGTGGAAATGATCAGACGTTTAACATGCTTGCCGGTCGCACGCTCATGAAGGCGACGACGGGGAAGGAGAAGTTTGTGGTGACGAGCAAGCTCTTGGCAGATCCGACTGGGAAGAAGATGGGGAAGAGTGAGGGGAACATGATTCGCTTGAGCGACACGAGTGACGAGATGTTTGGAAAGATTATGAGCTGGACCGATGGGATGATTGTTCCGGGGTTTGAGATTTTAACGAAGGAAGATTTTGCCGCTGTCGAGAAGGAACTCACTGGCGGAGCGAACCCACGAGAGGTAAAAGCGCGTCTGGCTCGAGCGGTTGTGGCGCAGTACTTCGATGACGGAGAGGCTCAGGCGGCGTCCGATCGATTTGATCAGCTCTTTCAAAAGAAAGAACGACCAGACGAGATTCCAGAGCACAAGATTAGTGGCCCTATGAGCATCGTGGACGCGCTTGTTGATTCAGGTTTGGCAAAAAGTAAGTCAGAAGTTCGTCGTCTCATTGATGGGAAAGGCGTGAAAGTCGATGATGTGGTTGTTGAGAGTTATGAGCAAGAGGTTGGTCCAGGAGCGCTTATTCAAAAAGGAAAACGTCATTTTGTTCAGTTGACATAATGACGTGAGTGAGGCAACTCTTGGTTCAGATGAAAGAGAAGTACGGCTACTAAAAATAAAAACAGATTCATTCACTTAACGAAGAAACATATGGGAGAACGTCGTGACCCAGGAGAGATGTTGGCGGGGGAGCTTGCCCGTCGAAGTAAAGAGAGGCTTAAGCTCGCTCATGTAAAGAAGGCAGAGGAAGTCCTCGGAGGTTTTGTTGAAGGTGCGGCACTGACGGAGCGATTGCTTAAGGTTATAGAGATGGCGAAGAATGTGCCGGTCGATAAGGTTCCTAATTTTGAAGAAGCGCTCGATGATCTTGATCACCAGGTTCAAGTGATTATAGATCCTGAGACCATTGGTTTTTATTATGAGGGGATGAGCGATGAAGAGTTTAATAAACAGATGAAAGAGACTCGTGAATCTGCTGTGCGTGTTGTAAGGGGGTTGTTGAAGAAGATTGAAGATGCCCATGCGCGCGGCGATATTCCGGTAGAAAAAAGTGAGGAGACTGAGTAGGTATTGCTTGACAAGAAGCGTGTAACTTGCTTAACTTCCAGCATCTTGAGGTTTGGAAGCCGGTGTGAATCCGGCGCTGTCTCTGGGCAACGGTATGTCACCCCCCCGACGAGTCCGATCTTTACCCCAAGTGCACCCCGATAGACCTGTCTCAGAGCAGGTCTATTATTTTTGTTTCTATGAAAAAAGCGACGCCTATCGTTCAGGTCGTCGCAGGAGTTTGCTCTGGTTTGATGAGCATGAGTCCGGCCGTGAGGATGAGGATCATGCCGATGAAGGCCGTGGGGGTAGGCACTTCGCCGAAGACGAAGTAGCACGTCGCGCCCACGGTGATCAGCTCGGTGTACTGCCAGATGCTGGTCTCGGTGGCGTTGCCGATGTGGCGGATGGCCGCGAAGAGCACGAGGATGTACAGCGCTCCGTTGACGAGCCCCATGAACGCGATCCAGGGTGCTGCTTCCACCGACCAGTTGGCTGAGGGGAGGCTGTAGGCGAAGGCGACGCCGGCGAAGGCCCAGGCCCAGAAGGCGAGGCATTCGTCGGACATGACCTTGCTGGCCTTGGCACTGTTGATGAAGAACAGGGCAAAGCCGAAGCTTGCTCCGATCGCCGCGGCCACGCCGGTCCAGTCCAGGTCGCCGGTGAAACCCGATCCAACCAGGAAGATCGCGCCGAGGAATCCCACACCACAGGCGATGCGTTGCCAGCGTGTTGTTCTTCCATGGAGCGACTCCCACAGGACTACCCAGATGGGCCCGATGAACATCAGGGCCGTGGTGAGGCCTCCTGGGATGTGCTGGAACGCGTACGTCACACCCGAGGTCGCCATGGTTGTGGCAAGTCCGATGAGGGCAACGGACCGCCAGTCTCTTGAGGCTTGTGACAGCTTCTTGAGATTGAACGCGCCGATGATGATGGCGCCGATTAGGCAGCGCACGCCGGCCGTCTGGATGGCTCCCCATCCAAGGTCCTCCAGAGCCCGCGTTGAAACGGGCAGGAATCCTGAGACGATGACCGCCACCAGGATCAAGATCCTTCCCTTTGTCATCACGTCCTCCTTGTCGTGGACGGGGAACTCTAGCAGTTCACGCTGGGATGTCAATGCGATTAGATCTGTTGTGTAAGTAAAAAGACGACCCGTGGGGGGTCGTCGCGTCGTGATTCGAGCTAGAGCTCGATCAGTGGATCGTGCGCTCGGTCGGGTCGACCATCGAGCTGCGTCCGTGGCCGCAGCTACCGAAGTGGCCGCTCTGGCGCTCACCGATGCACGAGCCGCTCACCTGGATGGTCACCTCGCCGGTGAAGTCGCTCGGGAGCCGCAGGTGCAGGCGGTCGTCGTTGATCCGCACCAGCAGGTTCGTCCTGTCGGGTCTGCCGTCCTGCAGCTGCAGGGCGAAGTCCTTCTCGGTGTCCCCGGTGATCCGGACACCGATCCGGCCGGAGAACTGCAGGGGGATGGGGAAGCCGGGGTGCTCGCTCTGGGTGCTGACGCGCTCGTCGGAGGCGCCGTTCTGGAATCCATAGGTCCGTTCACCTTGCATGTGCCGCTCCTCTCTTGGTAGGGCGCCCGCAGCGTACGGCAAGGGGAGAATTTATGCAATCCTGAGTGGTTTTAGTTGATCTACTGAGAGCAAACCGTTATTATTGAGGCGATTTATGGGAACTATTTTACTTTTTGTCATCGTCCTCTCGCTCCTCGTATTTGTCCACGAATTGGGGCATTTTTTCATGGCGCGAAAGATGGGCATGCGAGTCGACGAATTTGGTTTCGGCTTTCCTCCTCGTGCGTTTGGGATACGTAAGGGGGACACCATCTACTCCATCAACTGGATCCCACTTGGGGGGTTTGTAAAGATTAAAGGAGAGAGTGGGGAGCATAAACACGATAAAGACAGCTTTTCTTCAAAGAAACCCTGGCAGCGGTTCTTGGTGTTGGTTGCTGGTGTTGTGATGAACCTTGTCCTCGCGGCCGTCTTGTTTTCTGGGGGGTACATGATCGGCCTCCCGTCGATTATTGACGACACGCTTCCAGAAAGCGCAACCGTCTCTAGTTATGAGCTTGCTGTCATGCAGGTGCTTGAAGGTTCTCCAGCAGCGGAGGCAGGTGTAGTGCCAGGGGACGTGATTGCGTCGATCGACGGGCGCGTGTTTGAAAGCGACATCGAAGCGCGTGAATATTTTGTTGCTGAGGCATCGACAGGTGTGGAGGTTGTTGTTCAAGGAGAAGATGAAACGTACAGGACCTACCAACTCACATCAGCTTACCTAGAGGCGGCAGAGACAGAAGCGGTCGGTATTGGTTTTGTGGGCACTGGGCTCGTCTCATATCCGTTCTTCTCAGCCATCAGTCAGGGGATCTACACAACAGGACAGTTCACCTATGAGGTGGCTTACGCCTTTTACGCACTCATTCGTGACTTGGTTGTGACACAGGAGGTGGCTGTTGATTTGTCTGGTCCAGTCGGTATCGCTGTTATGACAGGGGAGGTGGCAGCCATGGGGCTTGTCTATCTCATGCAGTTCACAGCGATTCTCTCGATCAACTTGGCGATTATTAACATTCTTCCGTTCCCAGCGCTCGATGGCGGACGTATTTTGTTCCTTGCGATTGAGAAGTTGCGTGGTCGTGCGGTAAATGAACGGATGGAGATTGTGGTGCACAACCTGGGCTTCATGTTCCTGATGGTGTTGGTAGTGCTTGTAACGTACAAAGACTTTGTGACATTTGGCGACCAGATTCTTGGTGCGCTTAAATCGATGATCTGATATGAAAAAAGACCTTGAGCAATTAAAAGATGACTTCCTTGCGCTTGTTGATAAGGTGACCGATCGTGAGTCGCTCGAGACATTGCGTAACGAGTTTCTTGGTCGCAAAGGAAAGTTGAAGGCAGCCATGAAAGAGATGGCCCAGCTTGCCGATGAAGAACGAAAGGCGATCGGGAAGATTGCTAATGAAGTAAAGGAAGCGATCGAGGTGGCCTATGGGGGTCAGGAAGAGACGTTTAAAAAGCTCCAGCGCGAGGAGTCCATGGGTAAAGAGTGGATTGATGTCACGCAGCCAGTTATTGGTGGCGAGTCTCGTGGATCCATTCATCCTGTGACGCAGGTGCAGCAAGAGCTTGAAGACTTGTTTACCTCGATGGGGTTTATCATTGCCGATGGCCCTGAGCTTGAAAGTGACTATTACAACTTTACAGCGCTCAACATCCCGCCAACACATCCAGCGCGCGACATGCAGGATACGTTTTATGTCGAGGGAGCCGACGGGGTGGTGATGCGCACGCACACATCGTCTGTTCAGATCCGTTCAATGCGACGTTACGGAGCCCCGTTGCGTATGGTTGCGCCAGGGCGATGTTTTCGAAATGAAGCAACGGACGTCCGGCACGAGCACACGTTTCACCAGCTGGAAGGAATGATGATTGATAAGGGGATTTCTCTTTCCCACATGAAGGGCGTGCTAGAAATCGTGGCGAGGCATTTGTATGGCGAAGAGACGCACATTCGATTGCGCCCAAAGTTCTATCCGTTTGTTGAGCCTGGAGTAAATGGAGAAGTAACCTGCTTCTTGTGTAAGGGGGACGGGTGCCGTTTGTGTAAGAAAACTGGTTGGCTTGAGGTGTTCGGGGCAGGCATGGTTCACCCCAATGTATTGCGCGAGGGGGGCGTGGATCCAGATGAGTACTCCGGTTTCGCCTTTGGGTTCGGGCTTACACGCCTGGTGATGCTCAAGTACGGTATTGATGATATTCGTCATCTGGAAAGTGGTGATCTTCGTTTCCTCAAACAGTTTTAGTTTATGTTGATATCAAAAAAGTGGCTTCGTGAGTTTGTTCAGACCCCTAAGGGGCTTTCAGATCAGGAACTTTCAAATACGATTACGCTTTCGACGGTGGAAGTTGAGTCGTTCAAGGATCAGGCTGCGGAGCTGGATAAAATTATTGTCGGTGAGGTGAAGACGCTCGCGAAGCATCCTGACGCAGATCGACTGACACTTTGTCAGGTCGATGTCGGTGGTTCTACGTCGCAGATTGTTTGCGGTGGGTCGAACCTGCGCGAAGGCATGAAGGTGGCCGTTGCGCCGCCGGGGGCTTGGGTGCGCTGGCATGGAGAGGGGGAGCCTGTGGAGTTGAAGAAGACCAAGATTCGGGGAGAGGTCAGTGAAGGGATGATCTGTGCAAGTTCAGAGATTGGATTGGATGCTTCCGATGAGGGAGAGCGCGACATTTTGGACTTGGGGGATATTGATGCCAAGCCCGGTACTTCTCTGGCGGAGGCGCTTGGTTTGGATGATGTCATTTTTGACATTGAGCACAAATCGCTCACCAACCGTCCGGATTTGATGGGGCACTATGGAATGGCACGTGAGGTCGCCGCGCTTACTCGTTCAGAGCTAAAGGAGTACAAGCCAGCAGCAATCTCTAAGGGGAAAGGCGTTTCACTTTCTGTGAAGATTGAGGATCAGGAACTGTGTCCACGGTATATGGGAGTGGCCCTTGAGGGGATTACTGTTGAACCCTCACCGCAGTGGTTGAAGAATCGTCTGACGGCTTGTGGTGTTCGTTCCATTAATAACGTTGTTGATGTGACAAACCTCGTCATGTTGGAGTTGGGGCAGCCCATGCACGCGTTCGATGCGGACGTTCTGGGTGGAGACGAGGTGAAGATCACCGTTCGCACAGCAAAGAAGGGTGAGGAGATTACCTGTCTGGATGAGGAGACTTACAAACTTGAAAAAGAAATGTTGGTGATCGCTAGTGGCACAAAGACGTTGGCGATTGCCGGTGTGATGGGCGGAGAAGGTAGTGGGGTGAGCGGTGAGACAACGCGAATCGTGTTCGAGTCAGCGAATTTCTCGCCCGTATCCGTGCGCAAGACTTCGCAGAAGCTTGCGTTGCGTTCTGAGTCTTCCGCTCGTTTTGAAAAGTCGCTTGATGCAAACCTGTGTGAGCTTGCATTGCGACGAGCGGTTGAGCTCATGCAAGAGTTGTGTCCGAGTGCGAAGGTTTGTTCGTCCGTGATCGATGAGCGAGCGAAGGTTGTTGAATCTGAAGCGTTGTCGTTTGCTCCTTCGTTGGTTAATGATCGTTTAGGTTCTTCTATCTCCACTGACGAGATGCAAGATATTCTTACGCGCCTCGGGTTTGATGTGAAGCTGAAGAAGGATGTGTTTACTGTTGTGATCCCGTCGTGGCGTGCAACAAAGGACGTCTCCATTAAAGAGGATGTTGTCGAAGAGATTGCGCGGATTTATGGGTACGACAATATTCCCTCGACGTTGCCAATCTTTCCAATCACTCCGCCTGTTCAAGATCGCGTGCGACAGTTATCTCGAATCGCACGCAGGGCCCTAGCTTATGGAGCAGGGGCGTCGGAGGTATTTCAGTATGCGTTTGTGAGCCCTGAGACTCTTGAGGCTCTAGGTGAGTCGCTTGATGATCACTTGAAATTGGCCAACCCACTTGCTAGCGACCGTCCTTATCTTGTTCGGTCACTCATTCCAAACTTGTTAGAGACCGTCGTGCACAACCAACGCACGTTTGAAACAGTAAAGATGTTCCAGTCTGAGCGCGTGTTCCGCAAGGATGAAGAGGGTGCAGACATGGGGGAGGGGAAGAAGAAGTTGCCACGCCAACCACATGCCCTTGCGGGAGTTTATGCAAAAAAAGGTGATGTAGATCCCTTTTGGGAGTCTAAAGCGATGGTGGAGCAGCTTATGGGGGCCATGGGCTTTGCTGCAGAGCTTCGTCCATCTGAAGCACCAGAACCGTGGCAGCATCCAGTTCGTCAGGCGCAGATTGTCGTAAACGATCAGGTTGTTGGGTATGTTGCTGAGGTTGATCCTGAGAAAGCGAGTGCCTTAGGGGTCGATCATCGTGTTGCTGTGTTTGAAATGAATCTTGACGTGCTTGCTCAGCAGGGTGAGCAGGCTGTTGTTTACAAGCCGGTCTCTGTTCACCCGGCAGCAGAGCGTGACTTAGCCTTTGTTGTGGCGGACCAAGCAGCGTACGCAGTCATCGAGACAACGATCCGTAAGACAAGTAACCTTCTTGATTCTGTCGAGCTGTTTGATGTCTATCGTGGCAAGGGAGTTGAAGAAGGACACAAGTCCATGGCCGTGCATATGAGTTTCCGCGCGGCAGATCGGACGTTGGAATCATCAGAGGTGGATGCAGAGCTCGGTAAGATTCGTGGCGTGCTCGAAAAAGACTTCGGTGCTACAATGAGATCGTAAGTATCAATTAGGAGGTTATGAGCCCACTCGACATTCTCTACATTGTCCTCGCATTCTGTGCCCTGTGGTTAACAGCCGCCATTTTTTGGCTGGTGTACCAGGTTGCATTGATTATCAAGAACGTGAATGACGCCGTGCACACGGCCACAGATGCTATCGGAAAGATTGAGGTGGCCATCTCAGCCATTCGTAGCAAGTTTGATAGTACGAGTGCTACACTTGGAACCGTCCTGGGGGCAACAACAAAGTTGGTCGACTATGTCTTGGAGAAGAAGGAAAAGAAACCCAGTCGATCAAGAAAGAAGACGGTTATAGATGTATAGATGAAGTTAAAACAGGGTTTATGCCCTGTTTTATGATTGACTTAAACGAGAAAAGCTGATTCAATCCGGGCGCACAAATGCAAGAGGTTGCCATGCGATTGCCGCGAATCACGCACGAGTTCACCATGGGGGGCGACATCCCCATGACACTGATGTCCGTCCCGACGGCCCCGTTCTTCTCGCGAGCCTGGCATCTCTCGCACCGAGTCGAGACGCTGGACTTCGAGAATCTCTCGGCGCTCCTGAGCGCGCTGTGGGACAAGCAGGACATCGGTCCCGAGCCCGAGGAGCCGGAGCTCCTGCCGGGACACGTGGCCGTGGGGTGGTTCTGCAAGGGGGGCAAGAGCTACTTCGCTTCCCGTCCGGGCAACACCGACGCGCTCTTCGGTGAGGATGTCAACGTCCTGTTCATCTTCGAGCCTGATGGCTGCTGGCGCCCCGGCAAGAGCCTCAAGGACCTGCTCAGCTGAGCTACGCCCGCCTTTATTAGGCGGTTTTTTCTTACCTTGGAAAGCGACGGCAGAGCTGGTAAGCTCCTTCTTGATATGTCCAAGTTTGTCCACCTGCACGTCCACTCGCACTATTCCTTGCTTGAGGCGCTCCCAAAGATGAAGGAGCTCGTGGGGCATGCGAAAGATTTGGGCCAGACCGCGATCGCCGTGACAGATAATGGAAATCTGTACGGAACGATTGATTTTTATAAAACAGCACGTAAGGCCGAGATCAAGTCCATCATTGGGGTTGATTTTTATGTTGCGCGACACGGACGTCACATGAAGCGAGCGCGTATCGACACTAAGCCGCATCGATTGGTGTGTTTGGCAGAGACCAATGAGGGGTACAAGAATTTGATCGAGCTTTCCTCGGTTGGGTTCATGGAGGGGTTCTACTACAAACCCCGTATCGATAAAGAGGTGCTGCGTGAGCATACCAAGGGGGTTATCGCCCTTTCGGGTGGTCACCTTGGGGAGATTGATGAGCTCATCAAGATGGACAAGCTCGACGAGGCACGCGAGGCGATCCGTGGGTATGTGGAGATGTTTGGAGAGGGGAACTTTTTTCTGGAACTTGTCGACAGGCCTGAGATTGCCCAGCAAGAAGCCACGAACGCGCAGCTGATTGCGTTCAGTAAAGAGTTGGGAGTGCCATTGGTGGCAACGAAGAATACGTTTTATCTCAAGCCGCAGGACGTGGAGGCGTGGAAGATTTTGAATTGTATTAAGGGAGGGAAGACGCTTGAGCACTTCGATCGCGTGAATCAGATGGAGTACGACGCGTCGGTGGTGAGCAGTGAGTACATGATGGAGCGCTTTAAGGATGTACCTGAAGCGATCGAGAATACGGTGAAGATTGCGGATCGGTGTAACGTTGAGATTACGTTGGGGGAGTGGAACTTCCCAAAGTTTGAGATCCCTAAGGGGGAGACGTTCCTTTCTGTGCTCACCGAGCGTGCGTTCCGTAAGCTTAAGGTCAAGCGTGGGGGGCGTGAGTTGACTGAGGAGGAGGTCGAGCGTTTGAACTATGAGCTCGATATTATTGAGCAGAAGGGGTTCTGTCCGTACTTTTTGATCGTGTCTGACTTTATTTCTTGGGCGCGTGAGAACGGCATCATGACGACGACGCGTGGGTCTGCTGCTGGTTCTCTGGTGGGATTCTCGATCGGGATCTCATCCATCGATCCACTTCGCTACCTGCTTCCGTTTGAACGCTTCTTGAACCCGCAGCGTCCATCGGCTCCTGATGTGGATGCCGACTTTGCTGATAACCGTCGCGATGAGGTGCTTGATTACGTGCGTCAGAAATACGGCTATGAGAAGGTGGCGCAGATTTGTACATTTGGAAAAATGCTCGCGCGCGGAAGTCTTCGTGATGTAGGGCGGGCGCTTGGGTTTGAGTATGGCGTGATTGATGAGATCGCTAAGATGGTTCCTATGGGGGCGCAGGGGATGCCCATGACCTTGGAGAAGGCTTTGCGTGAGTCACCGGATTTGAAAAAGAAATACGACATCGACGCCAATACACGTCGGATCATTGAACTCGCACAGCAGATCGAAGGGTGTGCCCGGCATGTTTCGATTCACGCGGCGGGGACCGTTATTTCTCCAACAGACCTCACGGATTTCACACCGCTGCAGATTGATACGCGCGAGGGTAAGATCATCACGCAGTACGAAATGCACTCGGTGGAGGCGGCTGGGTTGGTGAAGATGGACTTCTTGGGAATCCGTAACCTTTCGATTCTTGGAGATGCGATTCGTCTGGTGCGCAATACCAAGGGGGATGACATCGACATCGAACAGATTCCCATTGATGATCCCAAGACGTTTGATCTGCTGGCCAAGGGGCAGACCATGGGAGTGTTTCAGTTGTCTTCCGATGGAATGACGAAGTACCTGATGGAGCTGGAGCCGACGCGTATCGAGGACATCATGGCTATGGTGGCCCTGTATCGTCCCGGCCCGATCGAGTTTATCCCCGAGTACATTAAGCGTAAGCACGATCATTCGCGCATTGATTACCCTCATGAGAACCTGAAGGATATTCTTGAGGCATCCCTTGGACTGCTCATTTATCAAGATGACGTGATGCTTACCGCCATTAAACTGGCAGGTTACAGCTGGCTGGATGCGGATAAGTTCCGCAAAGCCATGGGAAAGAAAATTCCAGAGCTGATGCTTGAGCAGGAGAAGAAGTTTAAGGACGGTTGTGTCGCCAACAATATTCCAAAGTCTTTGGCAAAGGATTTATGGGAGCGCATCAAACCGTTTGCGATGTACGCCTTTAACAAGTCGCACGCGGCTTCTTATGGAATGGTTGCGTATCAGACGGCGTACATGAAGGCGAACTATCCGGCTGAGTACATGACGGCGCTTATGACCGCGGAGGCGGCGGACTTGGATAAGATTGCCTTTGCGGTGGAGGAGTGTGGGCGCATGGGGATCGAGGTGCTTCCACCGGACATCAACGAATCACTTAAGGACTTTACCTACATTACGGATGAACAGGTTCGCTTTGGTCTTTTGGTGATTAAGAACTTGGGAGAGGAGGTTATCGAGGCAATTATTGCCGAGCGTAAGGAGCATGGCGAGTTTAAAGACTTGTCAGATTTTGCTGGGCGGGTTTCACATCGAGCATTCAACAAGAAGTCTCTTGAGGCGCTTATTAAGGCTGGTGCCTTGGATCGGTTTGGAGAGCGAAAGCAGTTGCTCGACAATATCGACCGCATTCTGATGCACAACAAGAACATTCAAAAAGAAAAAGCCACAAATCAACAGAGTTTGTTTGCTGCTGCACCAGCGGTGATGGATCGGGGGATTGCCTTGCGCGATTCAGAGCCGGCGTCGATGCGTGAGCTTTTAACATGGGAGAAGGAGTTGCTTGGACTGTATGTCAGTGCTCACCCGTATGAACCGTTTAAGGAAGCGTTTGGTGAAGCGTTACTAGATTGCGCGAAGGTTGTTGATTGTAAGGATGGGGAGTTCGTCCGGAGCGGGGGGATTATTTCAAGCGTGAAGCAGATTATTACAAAGAAGGGGGATCCCATGGCATTTGTGACCCTCGAGGATCTAAGTGGTCGGACGGAGGTGATTGTGTTTCCGCGTACCTATAAGACGGTGTCAGATGTGCTTGTCGAGGATACGATCGTGCTTGTTTCTGCAAAGGTGTCTATTCGAGAGGGAGAAGAAGCGAAGTTGCTGGCCAATAGTTTTGTCACTGTCGATGAGGATAGTCTTCCCAATACAGCGCAGATGATTAAGCGAGGACAGTGGGTGAGTTCTGATATGCGCCGATCAATCGAGCAGAATAGGCAAGATCAATCACCACCTCTGGAGGTGGTGAAACGCGGCATGCTTTCTATTTCGCTCAAAGGGAAGCCGACGCAGGATATGGTTGAACAGCTTCGGGAGATACTTACGTCTGCTCCAGGTCCCAAGCCTGTGTGCTTAATGGTGGAGTCTGGTGGACGGATGCGTAAGATTCAGACGGATTATTCTGTAGCGACATCTGACCGTATTGTGAGTGCCATCGCCGAGCTTGTCGGGGCACAGAATGTCTCAGTTGAGTAAGTTTTGGTATACTGTACGCAGTATGGCTGAAAAAAAGAGCACATCAAAAAAGCGCGTGCCCGTAAAAAAATCTACGACAGCGAAGAAGAAGGCGCCCGCAAAGAAAAAAACAACACCTAAAAAGAAAGCTCCGGTAAAGAAGAAGGTGGTTGTTAAAGAGGTGGAGGAGCAGGAGGTGGATATCCATCGACCTGGTGCTGTGCCACTGATCATCTACAGACGTATCGCCATGACGTTTATTTTTGTCGTGGCAACGGCCCTCATGGCCGTCTTGTATCTGGCAACGGTTTCGGCTGTGATTCATGTTGATTCAACGGAGACGCCACTGAAGGCACAATTTGTCGCAAATGTGTATGAAGTACCTGTGCTGGAAACAGATGTTGGAGGAACGGTGAAGTCAGGGACGTTGGGACGCACACAGACGTTTGAGCCAACAGGTGAATCAACGACAGATATTGAGGGAGTGGCCACGGGAACAGTGACATTGCATAACGAGATGTCATTTGCTCAGCAGCTGGTCGCGACTACACGATTACTTTCACCAGAGGGAGTATTGTTCCGACTAGAGGACGGGGTAACGGTACCTGCAGGTGGAACGATTGATGCGGTTGTGAACGCTGATCAGCCAGGAGGAGCGGGAGATGTCGCTCCAACGACGTTCACTATTCCTGGGCTATCAGCGTCACGTCAGGAATTGGTGTACGCAACCAGTGGCGAGGCATTTACGGGCGGTGTTACAACCGTTGCCGTTGTGGGTCAGTTAGAACTTGATGCGGCTGCTCAGGAGTTGCAGGATGAGCTTGTAACAGATGCTAAGGCCATGCTGAGAGCTGAGGTGGGTGATGACCTTGCTGGAGAATCGTACGAGGTGAGTGTGGATGAGCAAGTGTTTAGTATCGAGGCAGACACAGAGGCTGCGGCGTTTGATGTAACGATGACGGTGACAGTGAGCGCGGTGTACTACGATGAGCAGGCGCTTGCAGGCATTGCCGAGGCAAAGCTCTACGAAGGGCTTGGACAAGGGCAGGAGTTTATCCGCATCGATCGAGAGGGTATGGAGGTGCGTGTTGAGGCCTATGATGTAGAGGAGCAAGAAGCAAACGTGCTCGTGACCCTCGAGGCGCAGACGATCACGTCCCAGACAAGTGAGGCGCTCCGTGTTGGACGATTTGTTGGGATGAGCGCGCAGGAAGTGGAGGATCTACTTGTTGGGGAAGGGGTTGCAACGGATGTGAGTGTGGAATTCTTTCCATTCTGGGTAGATACCGTACCTCGACTGAAGGATCATATTTATATCGATATTCGATAGAGTGAAAACAGACCACGTAAAGTGGTCTGTTTTGTTTTCTGGGGCGACTTGACGCGCGAGCGTATCAGGTTTACCGTTTGTCTATCGCAGTGAGAGAAGACATGTTGATCGAAGCGTTGCCTTCAGGGAGGAAAGACCATGACTGAGAGTCTTTCTAGGAAGAACATCGATCAATACCACTTCTGGAGCGTCCTGGATCCGGGGAATCGGATCATGAATTGAGTGCTGTCCTGTTGAGAAAGACAGGTTAGTAAATCGGGTGGAACCATCCGGCTTAGGTCGGGTCCCGGTGCTTCACGCAAGTGAAGTTTTTTGTTTCATAACCATGATTATGTCCAACGATCATCTACATGCCATGCGGCATACAGCAGCCCACGTTCTCGCGGCGGCGGCTGAGCGCCTGTATCCAGGTGTGAAGCTCGGTGTCGGTCCTGTGATCGACAACGGGTTCTTTTACGACATCGCCTTTCCAGAGCCAATCTCTGAGGCGAATCTAGCCAAGCTCGAGAAGACTATGCGTCGGATCATTGCTGAGGCTCACGCCATGGAGCGTGAGGAAATGAGCATTGATGAAGCGATCGCGTTCTTTGCCGACAAGGGACAGGAGTTTAAAGTTGAGCTTCTCAAGGATCTGAAAGAGAAGGGGACAACAAAGATGAACCCTGATGAGGCACAGGATATCGATGTGGATAATCCTGATCGTGCGTCTGTGTACAAGACGGGTGAGTTCGTTGATCTGTGTCGCGGACCTCACATCGAGAACGTAAAGGGCATCGGTGCCTTCAAACTTTGGAAGCTTGCTGGGGCGTATTGGCGAGGAAACGAGGAGAATGCGCAGTTGCAGCGAGTCTATGGCTTGTGTTTTGAGACGCAGGAGGAGCTTGATGCGTACATACACATGCTTGAGGAAGCGAAGAAGCGAGACCATCGAAAGCTTGGAAAGGAATTGGACCTCTTTGTCTTTTCCGAACTTGTTGGTCCCGGACTTCCTCTGTGGACGCCTAAGGGGGCGTTCTTGCGTCAGAAGCTTGATGATTTTGTGTGGGCGTTGCGTAGTGTGCGAGGGTACAAGCGCGTGGAGATCCCTCATATCACCAAGAAAGATCTTTACGAGACCTCCGGGCATTGGGAGAAGTTTAAGGATGATTTGTTTAAGGTGGAGACTCGTGAGGGGCATGTATTTGCCATGAAGCCGATGAACTGTCCGCATCACACGCAGATTTTCGATCGAAAGATGCACAGCTACCGAGACATGCCGCAACGGTTTGCCAACACCACAATGGTGTATCGCGATGAGCAGACAGGAGAGCTCCATGGGCTCTCACGCGTGCGCTCGATCACACAGGATGATGCGCACGTGTTCTGTCGCCAGGGTCAGGTGAAGGAAGAGATGTTGAAGATTTGGGACATTATCGAGACCTTCTATAAGGGCTGTGGGTTTGGGGAGTTGGCCGTGCGCCTCTCTTTCCACGATCCAGAGCATCCGGAAAAGTACTTGGGTACGCCTGAGACATGGCAACAGTCAGAGGATGCACTGCGCGACCTGGCAAAGGCGCGTGGTGTCGAAGCGGTGGAAGAGCCAGGAGAGGCAGCTTTCTACGGACCAAAGATTGATTTCGTGACCAAAGATTCTCTTGGGCGCGAGTGGCAGGTGGCGACTATCCAGCTCGACATGAACATGCCAGAGCGATTTGATCTGACCTGTATTAACGAAGAGGGAAGCCCAGAGCGCATTGTGATGATCCACGCGGCGATTATGGGTTCTCTGGAGCGATTCCTGTCGAACTACATTGAGCACACAGCCGGCGTGTTCCCATTCTGGCTCGCACCAGTGCAAGTACGGCTTGCGACAGTTTCTCAAGAACAGGTTGAAGCCGCGTCTCGCATACAGGCTGAGCTTGTGGAAGCTGGCGTTCGTGCAGAGTTGGACGATTCTGATGAGCGGCTTGGTAAGAAGATTCGCAATGCGGCCATGGAAAAGATCCCGTGGACCATCGTGATCGGCGGCAAGGAGGCCGAGGGGGGAGACTTCAAGGTGAACGTCTTCGGGCAGGAGGAAGACTTGGTAATTCCTGCAGGTGAGCTCGCTGCACGCGCAGCCGCTGATTCCAAGTTCCCGATGTAATAACAGAATCAAGTAAACAAAAAACCAGGGCCTTGGCCCTGGTTTTTAAATGCTTACTCAGCAATCTTTTCTTTGATGATTTCAGCCTGTACTTCCTCGAGCTGCTTAGCAGCGTCCTGCTGGACCTGCTTAATTTCGCTCTGGACCTCAGCCATGCCCTCTTCGAGCTCCTGGCTAGCGGCCTCTACTTCAGCAACGAATTCCTTCTCAGCTTCCTTAAACTCAGCTGATTCAGTGATGTCGGCACCGGCTTCCTTCATGGTAGCGATGACTTCATCATCGAGCGCTTCTTTAATCATGTCGACAACCTCTCGAGTGAGGCCTTTGTCAATCATGGCGTTCAAGAGTTCGCGCTTCTTCTCTTCAGAGAGCGCTGATCCCTCAACGAGCTTGGCAATTTCTTCACGTGTCATAGTGGGATATTGTTATGAAAATTTATGGTTAAGCTGAGACAACCTCAGCATCCTCCTCTCCTGCATCCTCGTACTCAATATCCGCATCAGCGAGTTTCTCGCGGTCTGCAAGCAGTTGCTGTGCCTTGTCCTGGATCAACTGGTCAATCTCAGGGCGAAGTGCCTCGAGGACCATGCCCTTCATCTTCTTAAAGAAGCTGTCGCGTCCAGCGGAAACACGTCCGAAGAAGTTGTCACGCTTTTCACGGGCAGCTGCCTTGAGTCCGTCAATGGCCTCACGAGCAGATCCCATAATCTCTGCAGATTTCTGAGCGGTATCAGATTTTGCCTTTTCAACAGCCTCCTCCATGGAGATACCAGCTTCAACAGCTGCTACGATTCCATCGATCAAGAGGTCAACACCCTTATTCTTAAAGTCTACACCTGCCTGCTTTGCTGCTTCAGCAGCTGCAACAGCCTGGTCCATCTTTTCTGATCCGTATCGTTCAACAGCCGCCTTGGCGTCGAGCCCCATTTCTTTAAGTGCTGCAGCTCCTTCGACGGTTTTCTTTGCCGCCTCAGATCCGAGCTCCATTCCACGGTTTGCAAGAGCTTTTGCCATTTCTGCTCCGCGCTCTCCGGTCATGATTGCCAGAGCTGCGCCTGTGTAAGCAGCATCGATAGCAGCTTCTTTTGCACGAGTTGCGGCGTCTTTTCCAGCTTCAAGAGCAAGCTTTCCAAGCTCCCAACCCTCACGGGCAGTTTCAGCTGAATATTCAACAGCTGCTTTCCCTTTTTCTACAGCTGCTCCAGCAGCCATTTCAGCCTTTCCAACAGCTGTAAAAGCACCTTCTACAGCCATTTCACCACCCTTCTTCAGGCCACCCATGGCCATATCAAGGGTATTTCGAGCTTTTGTTGCTAATGAGTCTTTCGCACTCTCTGCGGCATTTTTAAATCGATTCCAAAGAGATTCAGCACCATCTTTGATGGCCTTCACACGTTCGCGGCCGACATCAGCCGCTTTTACCTCTTTAGCTTCTGTTGGCTTAGGAGTCTCAGCTTTAGCCTCCTGTGATCCGCCCTCCTTATTCATGAAACGTTTAAACAGTCCCATAGGTTGTAATTTTGACGTTTATTAAGCATGGGAATTATGGCTCAATTATAGCGCAAAAAACGTCTTTTGTCAATGGATATGTTGACAAAACGTCGGTTTTTTGGGAAGGTCTGCGGCCAACACGGAGGCGAAAGATGAAGCGAATGCTCAGACTTGTGGCAAGTGACGGCAAGAGGGTGGGCCCAGGCCCCCCGATCGAGAATTCCATTCTCCGGGCGGCGCTCGAGCGCATCACCCTGGGGAAGCCCCACTCGGGCATCGGAGCCATCTTCTGCCAAGACGAGGCAGACGTGCTCTACGAGCTTCTCCACGAACACGACCTCACGCAGCTGCAGCTGGACACCTGGCTGAACAAGCTCGCGGAAGACCATCCGCTGTACCGGCGGCATGGTTCGGTCGAAGCGTGGAAGAGCAGGGCCAAGGCCTTCATCGACAACACGATCGCTTCGGCCGACAACCCCGCGTGGATCACGCATCAGCTGCATGCCCTCGCTCGCGTCACCTTCGAGGCACGTGATCGAACCGGACGTGCTCGTTGGAGCAACATCCCCATGCGCTGGGCGCTCGTCCATCTGATCACCACCCAGGCGGAGCTTCCGCCCACGGCCGCGACCGGCTAGAGCTGGTCGCCACGGCATCGACTGATACGACGTCAGTCGATTTTTCAATTAAAAGAGTTTTTGTTACGCTCCTGGCCGTATGCAACAAACCTATCACCTCACAACCTTTGGTTGTCAGATGAATAAAAATGATTCTGAACGCATGGAGACTCTCTTGCAGGGAGTGGGTTTAGTGTCGACAGACGATCGTGACAAGGCGGATGTTATTTTGATCAACACTTGTTCAGTTCGACAGAGCGCAGAGGATCGGGTGTTTGGACTCATTCGAAAGCTTGAGCCAATCAAGGAGAAGAGTCCAAATGTCATCATCGGCATCACGGGGTGTATGCCTGGTCGTGATCGTGATCGTGCGTTTAAGAAAAAGTTGCCGATTGTAGATCTCTACTTCCCGACGGCAGACATGGGTCAGCTTCCACGCTGGCTTGGGGAGTTGCGACCGGAGCTGGTGAACAGCGATGATACGATCGAGGACTATCTCAAGCTTAAGCCGGAGTATCACTCCAAGCGCCAAGCGTTTGTTTCTATTCAGACGGGGTGCAATAAATTTTGTAGCTACTGCGTGGTGCCGTTTTCTCGTGGCTTGGAGAAGAATCGTCCCGTCGCAGATATTCTCGAGGAGATTCGTGATTTGGCTGCCCATGGCTGTGTAGAGGTGACGCTCTTGGGGCAGACCGTGAATAGTTATATTGCACCGGATCCGGAGTCGTTCGATTCAGAGAATCCTTACAAAGACCACTTTGCTTCTTTGCTATGGGAGGTGAATCAGATCGAGGGTATTTCTCGACTCCAGTTCACAGCGCCGCATCCGCTGCACATGACCGATGAGGTGATAGACGCCATGACGCTTCCAGCCCATCTCAACTACATCCACCTGCCTGTGCAGGCGGGGGATGATGAGGTGCTGCGTCGCATGAATCGTCGTTACACCGCGGAGCAGTTTCTTGAAGTGGTGGAGCGGCTGCGCGGCAAGATGCCGGACATCGCGCTTGCGACAGATATGATTGTGGGGTTCTGTGGAGAGAGCGATGAGGCGTTTGAGAAAACCGTTGAGCTGTACAAGAAAGCCGATTTTGATATTTCGTACACGGCGCGCTACAGCGTTCGGTCTGGTACCGCGGCGTGGCGAGCGTTTAAAGATGATGTGAGCCACGAGGAGAAGAAGCGTCGTTGGAATGTGATGCAGGAGCTCATGGAGCAAACGACACTCAGGAAGAATCAGCGCTTTGTTGGAGAGACCGTTTCCGTGCTCGTAGAGCGTCATGAGGGACCGAAGGTGACGGATGAGATGCTCAAGATGCCAGAGAAGATTCAGGAGATGATGGCGTCCCAGCCGGGTTTTTGTTACGGCAACTCTCGTGAGATGAAGTTGGTACGGTTTCCCGGAGACGAGAGTTTCGTTGGAGAGATTGTCGACGTCAAAATAAAACGAGCCGATACCTGGCTCTTGGAAGGGGAGCGCGTATGAAACCAAAGATCATAGCCATCGTGGGGCCAACGGCTTCAGGGAAGACTTCCTTGGGTATTGCGCTTGCCAAGACGTTTGACGGAGAGGTGATCTCGGTCGACTCTAGGCAGGTGTATCGCGGCATGGACATTGGGACCGCAAAGTCTGAGGGGGAGTGGGTCGAGTCTGAGATTGAAAAAGGCGGGAGCATCGATCAGATGTTTGGTGCACGTAAAACGTTTTTGGTTGAAGGGGTGCCTCACTGGGGGATCGATCTTGTCGATCCAAACGAGGAGTATTCCGCGGCGCGATTTAAAGAATATGCTGAACGCAAGATTGAGGAGATCACCGCACGCGGGAAGTTGCCGATTCTGGTTGGGGGTACAGGGATGTGGATGAAGGCTCTCATTGAGAATCTCGACCTAGCATCAACGCCAAGTGATCCAGAATTGCGCCAGGAGCTTGAGAATAGACGTTTAGGGGACTTGTATCATGAATATAAGCAGCTCGATCCTGAGGGCGCTCAGACGATCGACAAGAGCAATAAACGGCGGGTGGTACGTGCGCTGGAGGTGACAAAGCTTACAGGGACGCCGTTTTCGCAGTTGAAGACCGCTGGGGAGCCACAGTATGATGTGTTGCAGATTGGCCTGCGTGTTGATCGTCAGCAGCTGTACGCGCGTATTGATGACCGTGTGGACGAGATGATTGGTCGCGGGCTCATCGACGAGGTGCGCGGACTCAAGGATGCCTACGGTTGTGAGATTGATGCTATGACGGGGATCGGTTATCGGCAGGTTTGCGCATTCCTCTCTGGTGAGGAAAAGCTCGCAGACGCCATTGAGCACATTAAACGAGACACGCGCCACTACGCCAAGCGTCAGATGACGTGGCTCAAGCGGGTGGAGGGGGTCGAGTGGATCAAGCCTGGTGAACACGAAAGAGCCACCTTGTTTGTGCGAAACTTTTTAACCAAAAAACCCACGGAGTAATCCGTGGGCTTTTGATTAGTTCCAATCGAATTGTGTAATGGTCTCAAGGGGGAGTTGTTTGCCAGCAAAGAAATCTTTGAAGCGACTCGTGGTCGTTGATGAGCGGTGCTCATCCTGTCGTGCCATGACTTCTTCCTCGGTAAGCCAGAGCGTTTCGATGATTTCTGGCGCTTCGATGGGGTGCTGTTCTGGGTCCGTGAGCTCGCATCGAAATGAGGCGTAGACGATGGTCGCGTCTTCTGTCACTTTTTGATAGATCCCAACGAGATCGATGGGTTTGACGTTATAGCCCGTCTCTTCGAGAACTTCTCGAACAACGGCCTGACTAAACGTTTCTTTTGTCTCGACATGCCCTGCTGGTTGGTTCATGACAATCGGGGCGTCTGGATCATCGTGGGGGACACGTTCTCGGATCACGAGGAGTTTTCCGTCACGTTCTACAAAACCAGCAACAACCAAGTGTCCTAGAAATCGATTTGTTGCCATAGCTATTCTGCTTTTAGTTCAACAAGCAACATGTTTTTTGCGATCCCTGCATCAGCGGTACCTTCTGAGGCCTTCATGACCATGCCGATCAGGAACTTAATCAGCTGCTCTTCACCGGCCTTGTAGCGAGCAACTTCTTCTGGATGGCTCTCGATTACACGGGTCACAATCTTGGCAATAGCACCTTCGTCTTCCATGCGGCCGAGTTGTTGGTCTTCCATGATGTGGGTTGGGTCTTCTCCGCTTTCAAGCATGATCCCCAACACCTTCAGTCCACCTGCGTTGTTGAGCTTGCGAGTGGCTATAAGGGTGACGAATTCAGCGAAGTTCTCAGGATTGATCTTCATGATGCGCACATCGATAGATCGCTCTGAGAGCAGGCCGCCGAGGCGGGAGAGGAGCCAGCTGGCTACGAGCTTCCCAAGTTTTTTCTTCTCAGTCTCGATGTCTTCGACATCGTCGAGTGAATCCAGCCAGGCGTGCAGTTCAGAGAAGACGTGCTCTGTGAAATCAGCGAGCGCTGGATCATCGCACATTTGTCGAGCGTCTGATGGTTTGAGCGCGTACTCTTCTTCAAAGCGTGCGCGTCGCGCCGCTGGAAGCTCTGGGAGCTGGCCACGTTCCTCGTCTGCCATCTCTGCGAGTTTGAGTGGGGGAATGTCTGGCTCGGGGAAGTAGCGATAGTCGGCGGCATCTTCCTTTGAGCGTTGTCCGACCGTGACACCCTTGGCATCGTCCCAGCCACGTGTGGTGCTTTCCATCGGAGGGGTATCAGCCTCCCAGAGTTTTGTCTGGCGCTGAATCTCGTGCTCAATGGCGCGCTCCACGTGACGGAAGCTGTTCAGGTTCTTGATTTCTGTTTTTGGATTGAAGGCCGTGGTGGTCGGCTTGCCGTCTGCATCGATCTCTCGAAGCGAGATGTTTGCATCGCAGCGCATGTGCCCCTTCTCCATGTCGGCGCTTGAAACACCAAGATAGCGGGCAATCAAACGGAGTTCTTGCAAGAAGATTTTTGCCTCTCGTGCGGATCGAAAATCTGGCTCGGTCACGATCTCTACGAGCGGGGTGCCTCCACGGTTGAAGTCGACATACGTGGCTCCGTCATCCCCATGAACGTTCTTGGCAGCGTCCTCTTCAAGGTGCGCGCGTGTGATACCAATACGCACAGCTTCACGCTCCGCTCCTGGCACAACGATGTCGACGTGACCGTTTTCAGCGATTGGGAGATCGAATTGAGAAATTTGGTAGGCCTTGGGAAGGTCTGGGTAGAAGTAGTTCTTTCGGTCAAACTTGCTGTGCGGAGCGATATCGCAATTGAGTGCTAGACCCATGCGTACGCCATAGCGAATGGCTTGAACGTTTGGGACAGGAAGGACACCTGGGTGACCTAGGCAGATAGGGCAGACGTTCGTGTTGGGTGCCACCGCACTGTCGTGGGTAGGACAGCCGCAAAACATTTTCGTTTTGGTTTTCAGCTGAACGTGAATTTCAAGTCCAATAATCGGCTCGTATTTCATATGCACAGGAGGTTACGCGACTTTTTCAGGGGCTTCAAGTGGGTGGTTTTTCAAATCGAGGTAGAGGAGAGTGGAGTAGATGAGTGCTAGTGGGATGAGGAAGATTTCCCCAACAGCTTCTAGGATTTCTACCCAGATGGCGGGCTCCTCCGAGAGGACGGTCACGGGGTCCAGGCCGGCTAATCCCGCGATGATATAGATGACACCACCGACGATAATGGAATAGACAATCCACATACCGATGGGAACGCTAATCATGCGCCAGGCAACAGGAGCGAACCTGCCGCGGACAAGGGAGCGGCTCGTGGAGAGGGCATCGATGGGGCGCTTGCCGTCGATCACGGCGGCTGTCTGAGACAGTCCGTACCAGATGGCAAACATGATGCCGGGGATAATCAAGAGGAGGAATCCTCCAAGGACGATAAGGATTTGGAGAAAGATGGTCGCAAGAAGATTTTGAATCCCCATGAGGGCGTTGCGAGAGGTTTGGGCAGCATCAAGATCGGTTCCTTCGGAGAGTTGCTTAGTCAGAAGGACAATCGTAATCGTGATCCAGAGCCCTACGAAGAGTTCTCCCAAGGCCGCCAAGATGGCGAGGCCGAGAATCGCTGGGTGCTCTGGAGTGGACATTAAAATCACAAACGCCGCAAATGGCACGAGGAGCCACGCGGCGTATCCGACAAAGAGCCAAAATTGTTTTCGGTAAAGTTGTAGGCTTTCTTTCAGGAGTTCCGTTGCAGTCATGAGCATAGTTATTCTTCAAGTGATCGCAGGAGCAGGACGTCGGAGATAATGATGAGAGGGTTGATAAAGGCGGCGATGACTATCGGTACAATGGTTTGCACCATGGTGCTGATGCGTACCTGCAGGTCTAGATTGATTCCACCACTGGCATCAATGAGGATGCCGACAACGTAGCTGAAGATGGACATGGCAAACACACCGAAGATGAAGAAGACAAGTTTTGGCACACTCACGCGCATGAGCACGTCCCAGAAGCGGCCCTCGATGAGGGAACGGCTTTTGATCAACGCGGCTTTGCCACGGTCCCCATCAAGGATGGTGATGAGAGGAGCGAGAATGTAGTAGACGAGCCACTTAATGGAGAAAAAGAGCGCAACAAAGATGCCAACAATGAGCAGGATGTTCGCTAGAATAACGAGTGAAGAGGCGTTGGCGAGTGCAGCAACGGTCGCGAGGAAAATAGCTGGCCCAAAACCGATGACGATCGCGAGCAGGATCATGAGCATGACCATGGCTGAGGTGAGCAGGGCCTGAAGAAAAACATCCTTTCCCTGAAGCATGGCCTTTTTGGTATTGGGTGTGCGTCGCGCAAAGTGCATGGACAAAGCGCGTCCAATAGAGGTGTAGATCCAGAAGCTGATAATGGGAGCAAGGACGAGTGTTGTGATCATGAAGAACACCACACCAAACGCCTCAAACGTTGTGAGCCCAGCACCTGTTTGCAGCACGCTGGCAGATGGGTAAAACGCTAAGGCAATGGCGTAGAAGACGGCCGTTAACACAAGCCAGCCAGAGATGGTCATGAGGGGAACAAAACGTGATCTATAGATCTCCCACGATTGGTCAATAAGTTGTCCGACGGAAATGAGCTGTTTAGGCATAGCTAGCACGTGGTCAAAATATGATCGATAAGGTCCGTTGCGGCCTGTCGGGATTCTTCCATGGTCCCGGACGTGTCAAGGGTAAAGAGTTTTGAGCCGTGCTGCTCAAAGAGCTCCTTAAGCCAAGTGCTGGCAAAACGTTCCTCCTGTTTTTTTAGAAAGTCGAGATTCATGAAGACCCCCTTTGAGTCTCCGGCTCGTGTTTGTAGACGTGTGTGTGCGATCTGTGCACTGAGCTTGGTGAGGATGAGTGCATCAGGAGCGTGCTCAAGCGCGAGCGCGTTGCCAGGCAGAGTCTTCACGGTTTCCAGGGGCACAGAATCTGGCATGACTGGCTGGTAGACCAGGGAAGAGGAGACACCTCGATCCTGGATAATCATCTTGCCCGCTTGGAGCGCTGGGATGATCAGGCGTCGGTACATGATTTGTCGGTCGAGCGCGAAGGCGTGCGCGAGTTCTTCACCCCCGTAGGGTTGGTCTGCACGCGAGAGTTCGTAGCGAATGGCGCGTCCGACCCAGGTGCGTGTTGGTTCGTAGGTGAAGTAGATGTCGTAGTCTGGGATGTCTTCGAACCGTGGCGGCTCATCTTGCTGCCAATCGTTCAGTGAGAAGATTTTGTGATCACAGGACTGCGCCCAAGTTTGTACAGCATTGATGACCGTCGATTTTCCCGAGCCAGTCATGCCGTCGACCATAATGAACCTACCAGGTCTCTTCATAAGTGTATCAAATCTAAACTTGTCCACAGCTAATGAATAACGTACCTATTTTAGACAAAAAAACGGCTGGTGGAAACCACGGACCGCCAGTGCTAAAGTTGGGGGGCTATGACGAACTTTGATGCGCTTTACAAAGACGCGATCGCACGTGTCTATCAACGGGGGGATGAGGTGTTTTCGGATCGGACGGGTTTATCAACTCGAGCGCTCCCTGGGCTCACGTATGAACTCGAACCCTCACAAGGGTTTCCGCTACTGACACTGAGAAAGATTCCTGTGCGTCTGTTTTGCGCTGAGGTTGTTTGGATGGTCATGGGGGAGAAGCATCTTGATTTTCTGCGACAGTTCACAAAGATTTGGGATCAATTTGCCGAGGAAGATGGCACGATTGAGTGTGCCTATGGGTATCGTTGGCGTCATCATTTTGGTCGCGACCAACTTCTGGATCTTGTGCAGCACCTACGGGACGAACCCACGTCTCGTCAGGGGGTCGTTTTGATGTGGGATCCGTCAGACGATGGGCTCACGGCACCAAAAAAGAAAAACGTTCCGTGTCCGTTCTGTTGGACAGCGAATATTATCGGCGGAAAGTTGAACGTGCATCTTGTGATTCGATCCAACGACATGATGCTTGGCAACCCACACGATACCGCGGGCTTCGCGCTCCTGCAGGCCATGCTTGCGCAGGAGCTCGGAGTCGGAGTCGGGAAGTTGACGGTTTCGATTTCTCACGCGCACATCTACGAGAATCATTACGATCAGGTTGAAGAGCTTGTCGAGCGTGATGAGCACAGTCATGACGAGATCTTCTGTCAGCTCCCAGAGCGATCATTTCAGCGAGCCCTAGAGGGTGATGCGGAGTTGGTTCACGAGCTCTTTAAGATGTTTAAGGCACAGTACAAGCCAGCTGCGCCGGTAAAAAAGATGCAGATTGCTGTATGAACATTATCGTTATCGCCGCCATGAGCGCGGATGGAAAGATCGCTGAGGGCCCTCATCAAAATTCTCTGGATTGGACGAGTAAGGAAGATACCCGTTTTTTTATTGATAAAACAAAAGAGGTCGGCACCCTAGTGATGGGGCAGACCACGTTTGAGACGATTGGTAAGGCGCTCCCGGGGCGCCGCACGGTCGTGCTCTCGAAGGATGTCGAGCTGCAGCCACGCTTTGCCCCCATGGATCAGGTTCCTGCTGAGGGTTCAGTTGAGTACGCGATGATGCCTGTCGAGGAGCTTGTTGAAGGATTGAAGCGTGATGGTGTGGAGGGGCTCGTTGTGGCCGGTGGTTCCAGTGTGTACTCACAGTTTCTTCAAGCAGGTCTTGTGACAGACCTTTACCTCACCATTGAACCCATCTTGTTCGGTGGGGGTGTCCCGCTCGCTTCTGGATTCGACCGAATTGAAATGAGCCTCGTCGATACGACGAAGCTCAATGATCAAGCGGTGTTGCTGCACTATCAGGTTTAAGGACGGTCTTTTTCAACGATTCCACGTAGCCATTCCGTTTTGGCTTTTAGTACGGCGTATTCTGGTGTGTCTTCGAGGTCCTGTAGCGCCATTTCTTCTAGTGCCCGTTCTTGGACATACAGTTTGGTTACGCTTTTCGTAAAAGCTCGTGCCTCATCTTCGGCAGTAGCTCCAGTGTGACTCGTGTCTGTATCGGCGTATTTAGGAGCATCTCGGGCGACATATTCACCATCAACCTTTGGACCCAAGCCTCCACGTCTTTCGCTAAATGCATCGGAGATGCTGTCAGGGGTGTAGCCTTGCTCAGCCAAAGCAATTTTCATGAGACCTCTATTCGTGTTCCATTTTCCAGGCACGAAGACATCGTCTACATTTCCATCTTCATCATAAGTGAAGCGCACATCACCCTTTCCTGCAATATCGAACTTCATGTTTCCAAACGGAGCTTTCTCAAGACCTTCTGAGGGCCCCGCTGGCACTTCAGGTGCAGGTGGTGCCTCGTGCAAGTGACCATCAGGTGGCCCTTCTGAAGGTAGGAATGTAGTTATTGTTGATGGCTCACGCGTTGCACTATCGATTTCAATAGAAAAGTTGGCGTGTGTGCCATCTGGTCCAGTAATCGTATAGTCCAAGACGTCACCATTTTTTTCAAAAGCGAACTCGAAAACCAAAGGAGTTCCATCAGCGCCTGCCATAGACATCTTTCCCTCCAGTCCCGCGTTATTTATCTCGTAAATCTGAGTGGCGTAATTCTCACCAAATGCAGAAAGTCTATCTGCTTTCTCACCTGGTTCAGCATCAAGATATCCTTGAATAAGCTCCGTATTTGTCTCCATAAATCTCATTGCCTCCTCATGCACTTCAGTTAATTCAGGGGCACCTGTTTCAAGGGGTACGCTTTCAACAGTTTTTGCTACCTCAGCAACAGGTGGTGCTGCGACTGTAGGCTCAAGACCCGTGAGTCTTCGAGCGGATTTGATAACAGGGTTGTCTTCATTAAGGATGCCGGCGTTCCCAAGAAGGTCGGCTTTAATAGATAGCTGAAGAAATTTTGCTTCAGGGGAAGTGTCATGTCCGGCAGTAATGAGTTCGTTGAGAGCTTGGTTTTTTAGGTAAAGTTCTGCGGCTACAGATTGTGCTGCCTGCTCTGTAAGGAAGCCAACGCGCGTCTCCCCAAAGTCGTCCTCCCAGCCTTTTGTAAGAAGATCTTTTGCTTGTCTACGAAGACCTGGGCCAATTTCATCTTGGAGATTCTGCCAGTCCATAGACGGCGTGCCGTCTGAGGAGTATTCAAAAGAAACTTTTCCAATGCCAGGTACGTGAATAGTGTCTATTTGATTTGAGGACTCCACCTGTTCAGTGAAAGGAGTGGATAGATCAACGTCTGCAGACAGGTCTTCAAGATCCGTAAGATTTTCTTCATTGAGAAAATTCGGTGCGTAAATATCCAACGTCTTAAGGTCGAGGGCAATGCGACGTCGGATAAAGTCTGCCTCAGCGGATTCTGATAGCCCTTTCTTTTCAAGGACGATGAGTATTTTTTTGTATCCAGCTAGGCGCTCCGTGGAGTCGGTCACTCCTTCCATGGCACCAGGTACACTTTCCTCAAAGACACCAGTATCGATCATGCCTTCCAATGAAGATTTGTTTTCATTGAACCACTCAGTGTCTATGACACGCTTGAATTCAAGTTCTCCACCCGGACCAACTTCAAATCGAATAGCTCCACCCGCTAAGGAATGGGGGACATCAGGGGTTGGCTCAAAATCAAGAGATGTTGGTTCGTCGGATCGTTCCTTCAGTTCATCAAGGCGTGCAATCGTTCCTTCAGTTTCTTTTGCTCCCCCTGCGTAAGTTCCACTCTCATAGGTAAACCCCTGAGCCTTTGCGTCTTCCAAAGAGAGATATCCGCCGGTCTCGTTATTCACAAGAACGATGCTGATGCCGCCTTCCGCCGTTGGTTTGGCCATGACGGCGAGGTTATCGATGGCTTTTTCTGCCAAGCGCACATCGCCACCGGCATAGACCACACCGCTTTCACGGGCGGCTTCCATGGCAGTGGATTTTGCCCAAGCATCAATGGCCTTCGCATCAGTCAGATCACCTTCGTAACCAAAGTTTTGTGGAGCTGCCTCCATCTGTCTCTCAAGAGTCTTCAAGATGCCATCGCCAGTACGCACGGTGCCTAATTCGATTTGAGGAGTTTCAAACTCGATCGGGCCGACGTCACCCACTTCAGTCGATGCTTCAAATGTACTCTCTCCAAGCCTGATTGTGGTGCCACTCTCTGTGTCCGCGATAATAGCGTCAGCAGCTTCGGCTGTGACTGCTTCAGCACCGGTGTCAGCACCAGCGACTTCAGGGGTGATGGTTTCTGCAGTTGTTTCTGCATCAGGGAGACTGTCGCCTGCGAACTTGTCAAGCATGCTGTTAAGCATTTCTTGTCCGGCGTCCGTGTCGAGTCCGGCTTCTACACCAATAGCGCCCATGCCCAAGAACCTTCCAACAGTTCCGGCAGCAGCCGCGAAGCCAAGGGCCTTTTCTTTCTTTGTTCCTTCGCCTTTGAGCGTAAGTTTGTCCCAGGTTTCACCGAAGCCTTTCATGAACTCTTTCATCTGTCCGCCTTCTCGTGCGCCAGTTTCACGTTCTTGGCTTACGCGATCCCATCGTTCATAGAGCGAGACAGCTCCGTAGGTTCCAGAGCGCGCCAGGCGCATGGCGACTCCCAGGCCTGTGGCATCGGCAGCGGCATGCAGGGCTGTGTTGACCCCTTCTTTGAGCGCGACAGTGCCCTTAACGCGAGTTGTAATGTATTCATCTAAGAGCTGAGCAATGGCCTCATTGCGCTCTTTATCCAGTGCGACCAACTCACCCTCATGGGTGGTCATGGCGTCACGAAGTTTCGTAAAGAGCTTCTCCTTTTTTTCTGCCGAGAGAAACTTGGACGATTCAATCGCTGCACGAATCTGAAGTTGTTTTTGTTCAAGGGGAGATGAGGCAGTATCTTCTTCATCTATACCTTCTTCGAGAGCTTCTTTAATACGTTTGCGCTCTGCTGGGTTGGTGAAAAACTTCTGATAAAACCATGCAGGCACATCCCATGCCCCCTTGTATCCACCAAGAGTTGCCAGAACACTGATACCAACCTTTGCTCCACGCTTAGCCATTTCCGTCTTGCTCATCTCTGTGTCGTCTTCCTCGGGAAGACGTTCACCGCGAAGCATGGTCATGAACCGATCGGCTTTCTCTCGAAATGCATCAGCGATCCGACTGAAGGGAGAGCTTTCATCATTACCTTCACCCTCGGGGGTTTCCGTACCAGCCTCGGGGGTTTCAGGGGTGTCAGTACCTGTGTCTGGATTCGCGCCAGTATCTGCGCCGGTGTCTGCACCAGTATCCGCACCGGTTGGCTCGGTTGTGTCGTCTGGGTTGGCGCCAGCGTCGTCCGGGTTTGTTGGTGTGTCGGGGTTGTGCATAGGATTAGAGGGTTGCAATGTGTTGTTTGATGTTTTCAATAGCTGCCTCGCGACCGACTTCATCTGCCAGAGCGGTCTGTGATGAGATTTGGCGTTGTTGCAGAACCTCTGCGACCTGATCTGCTTCTGAGATGATCCCTGCAAGCTGCTGCTCAAAGGCCTTCGTTGCCTGCTTATCGCTGGCCTGCCATTCAAGCAAAAGCTTGATCAATTCGTTTTTGATCGTTTCATCTTGTGTCAGCGAGAGTGCATCGATGGCCATAAGTTTGACCTCTTTATCCAGCGGTGCCTCCTGCAGCAATTGTACGAGCTGCCCCCATGACATACTTAGTTCTCCTCAGCTTTGAGCAGATCCTCAATGTGGTTGAGGGCCCCCATGGCCTTTTCTTCGCTGGCCTTCACGGCAGTCTCGTGCTGTTCCTGGACCTTCTGCACAGCTTCAGCAAGGCGTGCGGCTTCCTGATCCTCTCCACTTGGGATGCGTGCCTCCAGGCCCTTCATGAGCTTCCCGAGTTGCTCGGCATTCATCTGTGGGATCATGGCAGCAAAGGCTTCCTTTACGTCGTCGGGCATGTCAGCGGCGGCTAGAAGGAGTGCCAAACGCTCGCCCATGGAGCGCATATAAGCTTCGTCTTGCTGCGTGTCTTGTTCTGTCATAGAGTTGTTGTAGTTTTGATAAGTATAACAGTCATTATGAGCTCACCCAACATTAGTTATCCCTACATGCCAGAGGATCGACATCTCAAGTATGTCCCGCATGACCACATGTTTATGCAGGCAGCTGCGCAGGCGCGTAAAGAGTGTGCTGGGGATCCATTGTTTCCCGTGGGGGCCGCGCTTGTGAAAGATGGGGAGGTCATCGCGCGTTCAGGAAATGGTTACAGTCGTGGGCCTGGGCAGATTCATGTGTGCCCACGTGTGGTTCAAGAGTGTCCATCGGGAACAGGGTACGATCTGTGCGATCTGCACAATTCACCAGGTCACGCTGAGCCCATGCTCATGAAGGCGGCAGCGGACGCGGGGATCGATCCGACAGGCGCTGATGTGTACATGTACGGGCACTGGTGGGCGTGTGAGCCGTGCTGGAAGAGTTTGATCGATGGCGGTGTGAGGGATTTGTACGTGACAGAAGATGCTCATGAGCGATTTAGTCGAGAGAATGTATTTGCCCAGACGCTCACGCCAACGGTGAAGAGCGCGTACATTGCTGGAGCCCTGACGAACGTAGAAGACTTTGATGGGCAATGTCGTTTGTACGAATCATTAGGAGAGGTATGTGAGACCATGGGGGTGCGTACCTGTATTCCGCATCGAGACCATACGTTTAATGAGATTATGGAAGGCGGGAATGTTCACGAGGTTTTTGAGGTGGATGTGAACGAGTGTCGACATAACGATGTGGTGATTGCAGAGGTGAGCTACCCGTCTCTTGGGACTGGGGGAGAGCTGGTGGCCGCGCATAACTGCGGGACGCCTGTGGTGCTGGTTTCAAAGAAGGGGGCAAGGGTATCGCGGTTTGCCTTGGGGAATCCATCTGTGGTGTATCACGTGCAGTACGATGGGGTGGAGGATGCGTGTCGGCAACTAAAGAATGTATTGAAGCAATTGTAGATTAAAACAGGGCTTAGCCCTGTTTTTTTAACAAACAAAAATGCCCACCGGGATGGCGGGCGGAGCCTGTAGGGCTCAGTCTTCGATGACGATCACCGTGGCAGGGCCAGGCTTCTCGTCTTCGTCCAGGCGCTCGAGGGCGCCGGGCGGGATGGTGGCGAGGTCGTCGTCGATGGGGCAGGCGTGGATCACGGAGATCTCGTCCTCGTCGTCTTCGGCCTCGGTGTCCAGGTCGTCTTCACCGAGGAAGACGGGACTGCTCTCGGGTTGCGCGCCCGTCATCTGGTCCAGCACGTAGTTGATGATCTCGCGGCCCATGCGAGGACCACTCCAGCCCTTGGGCTTGCTGACCACCAGCGAGAGCTCGACGTTGCCGTCGCTGATCACCGTGGGGGTGATGGTGATGCTCACGTGGATGTGAACGTGGTGGATGAACCAGGTGTACCACAGGCCCGACAGTTCGTCGTCGCCGATCAGCGCGAAGGTCGGGTGACCGTCGATCATCCGCAGGCGGATGAGCGTGGACGTGGGACTGGTGGGCACCTCACCGGTGCACTGTGCCGGGTCCAGGACGACGTTGCCGCGCGTGCCATCCCCGGTGTTGAGCAGGGTCAGGGGGCTCACGATGGGTTGGCGAACAGGTCGCATGATCCTCCTCGTGCTCAGCCGCACGACCTTTCCGGTGTTGGGGTGATCGCCTGCGGTTTCGGCCGAGGCAGTGACAAGAGCCATCATGGCATGCTCCTTGGAGCGGGTCCAGAATCGGACCGAGCACCATAGGGGCTCAAGGGGGATTTGTCAAGGGTTTGTAGGGGGAAACAGAATACCCCGCCGCAACAGGTACGGGGGGTACTCTGTCACGACGGGGGTCGTGCGTGTGGCCTAGGCCGAGATGCCGGCCTTCTCGAAGGCGGCAGCGAAGAGGCCGCCGAACTTGCTCGGGCCGCGAACCTCGGTCCTCGGCTTGCGCTTGGGGGCGAGGCGCTGCTCCAGCGGGTCCTCGCGGAAGTCGCCGATCTCGGGCAGGCGACGCTCCAGGTTCGGGTCGATGATGACCGCGATGCCACCGATGGTACCGATCTGCCCCTCGTTGAGGTGCCGGTTGGTGTCGCCGACGGTCTTGTGCTTCTCACCGGGGAGCGGGTCGAGCCAGCCGGTGAAGACGAAGTGGAGCATGATGGCCCACTCGTCCTTGGCGAGCTTGATGGGGCCCCGGCGCGCGGTCTTGGTGCGGGCGACGATGCGGTCCCGCATCGTCTCCATCCACTTCAGGTCGCGGTTGCTGTGGGAGCTCTTGCCGTTCTCGACACCGTCCGAGCAGCTGACCAGGTAGACCTGGCCGTCCTTGTGGCAGCGGAAGGCTTCCTCCCAGCCGATGCCACCGTAGCCGCCGATGTACTGCCTGCCCGGGTTCACGCCGCGGGTCTTGCTCTTGATCTTGACCGGACGGTCGAAGGGGTGAGCGTAGCGCCGGAACGGGAGCGTCCGGGGGTCCATGTCCTCGTTCATGGGGTCTCCTGGTGAAGGGGTGAAGGAACTTGCGGACCAAGCAAGATAGAACAAAACGGGCGTTTTGTCAACGCCCGCTGGGTGATTTTATCTAGATTCCAAAGGTTTTCTTAAGGTCGTCGAGCTTGCCGCTGATAAGCCTTTCTCGTTCTTCGTCCTTATCGAGCTTAAACTCTTGTGAGCCTGATTCTGTGTATTTTGCAGCTGAGACGCCGTGTAGATTAGCCTCTTCGGGGGTCAGCGTCGCTGAGAGTTTCTGGAACATGACCTGGCACACACGCTCTCCTGGGTACACGCGGATCACCTGGTCGCCTGCCTCGTTCTTCATGGGGAAGATAAGGTTGCCTTTATAGCCAGTGTCGATGATGCCTGAGAGGGAAAGGTTGATCCCGCGGCGGTTGGTGCTGGTGCGGGGGAAGAGAATGGCCATGAGATCCATGGCGTTCATCTCGATGCGCTCTAGGCTGGTGCCGATGACGAACTCATTAGGGAGCAGGTCAAAGTATTGGCCAGGCTGGAGATGTACTTCGTCGAATTGCTCGCGGTGTGCTTCCACGTCGTCGATAGCTACTTTGATGGCACGTCGGCCTTTTTCATCGACGGTCCAGTTGCGGGGGATGAGGAACTTGTAGCCAAGGCGTAGATCTACGGCGTGCGGCTGGAGCTGGAAACGATCCAGGGTGGGGGAGAAGGCGAGGTCTCCGGTGCCAATGCGATCGAGGATTTCTGGTCGTGTAAGTACGGACATAGTGGCCATAGGTTGCCATGCTCAGGAGAAAAAGAAAAGACCCTGAGAAGGGTCGTGGCGTAGATGTCTAGGCGGCAGCCTCAGCGAGCTTGGCCTCGAGCATCTGGATGTCCTCGTGGTCGCTGCGGCGGAGTCGTACGTGCATCTTGAGCAGCTCCAGGCCGTTGCGTGCGTGCACGGCCAGACCGTGGCGCAGGCAGATGTAGGTGTAGACCAGGAAGCTGGCGGGCGGAACGGTGTTGGTCTGACCGCTCTCGAGCATGATGGAGGTCATTCGACGGATGACGCTCATGAGGTCTGCGGCGTCCTCCTCGAGGTTCATCACGCAGCAGGCCCATCCACCGGTGGCGTAGCGCAGAGAGTCATTGGGACGGCGATTGTCCGGATCTTCCTGGGTGGGGAAGTTCTCGGTGCCGGCCATGAAGTACTTCTGGTCGCTCAGGATGTGCCTTGCGAGCTCTTCGTCACTCATTCCGGGCTGCGCGCCCTTCACATGCTCCTCGATCCACCGCCTCGGCGGCGGTTGGGTCAGGTCGATCATGTCTCCCTCCTGTCTGGTGTGACGGATCGAGGGTAGGGGAGATTTGTAAGATTGTCAACCAAAAACACCCCTCATGAGGGGTGTTTTGTATTGCTTCGATTAGCTCGCTGTATCGATTTTGATTCCAGGGCCTACGGTTGAACAGATGCTTGCGTTCTTAATGTAGATTCCCTTTGAAGCCTGTGGCTTCAAGCGCTTGATGATCTCCATGAGCGCGCGGAAGTTCTCTTCGAGCTGGGCTTCTGTAAAGGAAGCGCGGCCGAAGATCTGGTGAATGTTTCCAGCCTTGTCATTCTTGAAACTCTCTTTACCAGCCTTCTGCTCGGTAACCATCTTCTTTACGTTTGGTCCAACTGTGTCAGTCTTTGGGTTTGGCATGAGGCCACGAGGTCCAAGCAGGCGAGCCAGCTTGGCGATCTTTGGCATCATGGCTGGAGTGGCAACAGCGACGTCGAAGTCGATGTTTCCTTTCTGAGCAATCTCAGCGATGAGCTCTTCACCACCGACGATGTCAGCACCAGCTTCCTTAGCCTCCGCCTCTTTCTCACCCTGCACAAACGCAGCAACGCGCTTGGTCTTTCCTGTGCCGTGTGGAAGAGCGATGGTTCCGCGGACCTGCTGGTCAGACTTCATTGGGTCGACTCCCAGACGCACGTGAAGCTCGATGGCTTCGTCGTACTTTGCTGTGGCAGCCTTTTTACAAAGGGCGATACCTTCAGCGATGGAGTAAGTCTTGTCTTTGTCGACCAACTTGGTGACCTCTTCAAAACGTTTGCTTGGCATAATGATGTGGTTCGGGCAGCTCTAGTGAGCCTCCCACAGTTCAATAATTATTAACCTTTGATTTCAACGCCCATCTGTCGGCATGTTCCAGCCACGATCTTCATGGCCTGCTCGACGTCGTTGGTGTTGAGGTCTGGCATCTTCTTCTCGGCGATCTCCTGGAGCTGAGCCTTAGAGATAGAGCCAACCTTGGTGGTAAGAGGGTTTCCTGAACCCTTTTTGATCTTTGCTGCTGCCTTAATCATGGCAGAGGCAGGAGCGGTCTTGGTGATGAAGTCGAAGGTTCGGTCGTCATACACGTTAATGATGACTGGAACGATCTCTCCACGACGGTCTTGTGTTTCGTTGTTAAAACGAGTCACAAAGTCTCCGATTGGGAGTCCGTGCTGACCAAGAGCTGGTCCGATTGGTGGGGCAGGAGTTGCAGCACCACCTGGGCACTGAAGTTTTACCTGCGTAACGAGTTTCTTCGCCATAGTATTTGGTAGAGGATTCCCGGTTTTACGGGCAACCTCGGCTAAGGATTAATGCGTTTAAGCGGGCTTTATTTACCCTAGATCTTCTTAATTTGCAAGAAGTCGAGCTCCACAGGGGTCTCTCGTCCAAACATGGAGACGAGCACCTTGATCTTTCCGCGCTCTTCGTCGATTTCGCTGACCTTTCCTTCTTGGTCTTTGAAGGGGCCATCGGTGATCTTCACAGGGGTGCCCTTCTCTACGTCTAGCTTGTATTCCGGTTCGTCTACACCCATGCGCTTCTGGAGCGCCTCGATCTCAGCCTCAGCAATAGGGGTAGGGGTGGTACCGGTTCCAATAAATCCTGTCACGTTTGGTGTGTTACGCACCACGTACCAAGAATCATCGGTTACAACCATCTCAACGAGCACGTATCCAGGGAAGATTTTCTCCTCCACGGTCTTGCGCTTTCCGTTCTTGATTTTTATTTTCTTTTCCTTTGGCACCAAGACGTTGAAGATTTTATTCTCCATGTCCATGGTTTCAATACGCTGCTGCAGGTTTTCTGCAACGTTCTCCTCGTACCCGGAGTAGGTGTGGATGGCGAACCAGCGCCGTCCAAATTTCGCGGTTTGCTTAGCCATAGTGTTAGGCAGTAAAGAACACGAGCCATTCAAGGCCCTTATTTAGAAGCCAGTCGAGTCCACCAAAGAAGGCGGCGATGGCCAAAGAGAGAGCGATGGTAATGATGGAGTACTTAATAGTCTCCTGTTTGCTGGGCCATGTGACCTTCAACATTTCCGATCGGGACTCTTTTACGTAGCGAACAAGCCACTGAATCGGATTTTCCTTTTTGTGTGAGGTAGATGCCATACAACAATAAAGTATTTTAAAAACCCCTGTTGGGGGCCGTCTGCGAAGAATATAGCGCAGATCGGTCTTTTTGGCAAGGGAGATGGGGAAAAAGAAAACCACCCTTGTGAGGGTGGGGAGCAACATGTGAACGCACGTTTTAACACGTCACGCCTCGTCACTCAGGGGGCTCAACATTCTTCTTCTCGCTTTGGGCACATGGCGCCGCGTTGAGCAGGGGGCTGAGCAGAGGCCATTACGTTTCCACGAACCGGTCCGCTCGGCTAGGGGGTGGCGACAGCCACGAAGGGGGTGTAGCGGCGAGTTTCCAGCACGGAGTACTGGATGTCCACGTAGCGGACACTACCGCGGTCGAAGGGGGTCAGGATCTCTCGGTCTGCCAGGTGCAGCTCGATGGCCTCCAGTGCTTCGACGGAACCACGCAGGGTGAAGGCCGGCATCCCCGGTGGGAGCGCGTGCGGCTTCCCGTTCTCCCTCATGATCACCACACGGTCCGGTGCCGCCGGGGCACCGATGAACACTACGCACAGATCCCCCTCATCCAGACCGACGGTCAGGCCATGGGGGTTCATGGATGGGAGTGTGGGTTGCCATCGGTCGACGGCGAGGCTGGACTGGAACGTCATCTCGCCGTCGCGCAGCACATCCAGGTAGACAGTCTGCGAGCACGCAGGCGCCTGGGCGTGGGCGATGGACAGGACAAGGAGCAAGGAAATCATGCGCTCCTCCTTTTGCATGACTGTCGAGACTAGGTCTCAAGGGGGTTCTTGTCAACCCTGTCGGAAGCTAAGCTTCCGACCTGTAAAGAAAAAACCACCCTTGTGAGGGTGGGGAGTGACAAGCTGGGCGGCGTAAGCACATCAGCCATTTCGTCACTCAGTGGGATGATCATTTCGCCCACGATGTTCGTCAATCGTGATCTCGATCAGCAGGGGGCTCAACACGCGCTACGTCGTTGTTTACAGGACGAACATCGTCGAGCGGTGGGGGGTCGGACAAACAAAGGCACGTTCGTTAAAACGCGAGCGCCCTCGTCCGACGAGACTGGACATGCCTCCACATCGCCACTAGGGCGCGTCCATGCGCGTCCAGTAGGGGGTTGATCACGAGGGACGACGACGTTCGTCAGCGGTCCTTTCGATCGACTGGGTAGCCACCTATCGGCGGCGGGCTCGTGCTCGGGCCGCGGCGAGCTTTTGCTTGCGGGCCAGATCGGACCATTGGTCGTAGAGCCACTCGGTGAACTTGGTGGCCGTCTTCCAGCAGGCAGTGGAGTGCACCATGCCATTGGTCCAGAGCAACCTTTCGCCGGCCTGAACCGGTTCGGGATGCTTCACGCGCAGCTTGCGCTTGTATTCCAGGACCATCTTGCCCCAACGGGTGCGGTCCTTCTGGCGCACAAACTGCTCCTTGGAGAGCAGGTACAGCGCCTGACGAGCATCCGGATGCCAGTTACTCACGCGCCCCTTGGTGTTGCGCGGGAGCAAGCCCTTCCAGTGGATGGCACCACCGCAGGCGGGGCAGTCGGTGCGGAACTTGTCCGTTCCCTTGATTTGCATGGCACTCTCGGAGAACCGGCGCAGGCAGCTCGTGCACTCAGCGCTGACCACCAGGTGGACACCGCAGAACGCCTTGAGCTTGGCCTGACCCTTCTTGCGGGCCCTGTGTCGGAGTTGTGAGCGCTGGCGGTGGCACTCGACGGCTTCTTCCAGCAGGGCGGACTGAACGGGGCGGTTGTTCTTCGCGCACCATGAGGCGGCGCGCTGCAGGGTCTGGAAGTTGCTGTCTCCCTGCTTGACGTACTTCTTGAGCCCCTCGAAGTCACCTTCGCGCTCAAGTCGTACGCTTCGCTGGTACAGCTCGTCCATGACACGCTGGTCCGGCTCGATCATGAATCGTTCGATGTTGCCGATGGCACTGATGAGTCGGCCGGCAATTGCTGGGCCCACGCCCGTGACGTCGTCCAGGATGTGCTTCCACACACCGGTGGACTTCACCGCGCGGTCCAGTTCCTTGATCCGAGCCTTCTCTTCGTCCACGAGGACGCCGAGGATCCGGTCGCTGGCCTTCATGGCCGTGAACTTGGCCTCGATGTCGAGCTCGTCGAACGCGTCGTCGGTGCAGAACACCTGACCGATGAAGGTCTGGCGCAGACGCTGCTCGCAGGCGATGCGGGCCTTCATGGCATCCATGCGCCTGGACTGCCGCTCGCGCACCATGATGATGCTGCGGCTGACGGTCGTGACCTCGTGGAAGAGGTTGGGTTCGTCTTGTGCGAGCTTGGCGAGCAGCTGGGCGTCATGCGCTTTCTCTTCCTCTCCGCGGCGCTCCTTGAGCGTAGCGGGGGGAAGGCGAAGCACAGTGCTGCCGACCTCTTCAGCCGTCTTGGACAGAGCGAAGGCGAGTCGGTCTCCCGATCCTCCCAAGCTCATGGCGACCACATCGCCCTTGCGCAGGCCGTCGAAGGCACTGGGCATCTTGATGGCGATCTGCCGCTTGCCCTTGACCGTGCGCAAGCGCGCCGGATCCACCTGTGAGACATCATCCGTCTTGCGAACCGTCCGCCACTTGAGGTGGCGGGGGTTGATCTCGCTCAGGTCGTCTTCTTCCTTGATGGGGCGCCAGGCCGTGGGGAAGGTTCCCCGGACCCAGTCCAGCTCAGCGTTGTCATCTTCCAGTTCGTGCGTCTTTCCCGTTTCCAAGACATGCAGGAGGGTCGGCCTTGCCTCACCATCTGCGGTCTTCTTCACGCGATGCCTGATTCCGATGAACCGGGACATCAGCGGCTCCTTTAGTCGCGTTTTGGGCGACAGGGGAGATTAGGGGGTTTAGGTTGGGTTGTCAATGATTAGATCAAAGAAAAAACCACCCTTAAGGGGTGGGGAGAGACAGCAAGCACGCCGTTTGAGGACATGGAGATGCTCGTCTATCAGGAGTCTGACAAGAGACCACTCGTGGCGGGGCACAGGTGAAGTATCGTCAGGCGGTGGCTCGACAGATTTAGGATCGCCCGTGGGGCACCTGTTGTGTCGTCGAGCAGTGGGGCCAACAAGACATGAAGCGACTTTCGTCTTTGCTCCTTTACGTTGGCCGTGGGGGTCTGACAATCTGCTTCGTGCCTTGCGGCACCTCGAATACCGTCAGACGGTGGGGCCGAGCATGTCCCGAAGCGTCAGTACATAGGTCATCTCGCTCGGCAGGGGGCTCAACACCTCTAGGAACGCCCGAAGGCAAGATGGGGTTCGTTGAGCGGGGGATCGTTCACGGTCGCTATCGTCCTTTTGGACAGAACAGCCCTCGTACGACGAAATTATTTACCGCAAATAAAAAACAGGGTCAAGTGACCCTGTGTCCTTTCTAGATGTCCAAGTTCTTTACCAGCTTCGCTCGCGTCTGGATGAAGCGCTTACGTGGCGCTACATCTGATCCCATTAAAATGTCGAAGACCTCATCAGCCTTTTCTGCGTCCTCGATTTCCACCTGTTTCATGACGCGTGTCTTTGGATCCATGGTGGTTTCCCAGAGCTGGTCTGGGTTCATCTCACCAAGACCCTTGTAGCGCTGGATGTTCACCTTCACACCAGCGACTTCCATTTCTTCTGTCTCAGATTCAACGTCTGCTTCTTTTCCTTCCTCTGCAGGTGCTTCGGCAGCCTTCGCTTTCTTTGCTTTAGCCTTCTTGCCCTTACCACTCTGCTCGATCAGTTCCTCAATGCGCTGCTCTTTCTCTTCCTCTGTGTACGCATAGCGGAAGTTCTTTCCGATGTTGATGCGGTACAGCGGTGGCTGGGCGATGTAGACATGGCCCTGCGTGATGAGCTCTGGGAAGTAGCGGAAGAATAGGGTGAGGAGCAGCGTGCGAATGTGGGCGCCGTCGACGTCTGCGTCGGTCATGATGACGATGCGCTCATAGCGGAGCTTCTCGATATCGAACCCTTCGCCGATGTTGGTTCCAAGTGCGATGACGAGAGACTTGATCTCGTTGTTGGAGAGCATGCGGTCTAGGCGCGCGCGCTCGACGTTCAGGATCTTTCCACGCAGCGGGAGGATGGCTTGGTTCTCACGGTTACGGCCCTGCTTGGCAGAACCTCCAGCGGAGTCTCCCTCTACAATATAGAGCTCAGAGTCTTCTGGGTCCTTACTGGAACAGTCAGCGAGTTTTCCTGGGAGTGTGAGACCGTCGAGGGCTCCCTTACGCAGAACGGTATCGCGGGCTGCACGTGCAGCGCGTCGAGCCTGGGCAGCAAGGAGACACTTTCCAATAATAGCCTCGGCGTCACTTGGGTGCTCCTCAAGGTAAATACGCAGCGCCTCACCAAAGGTGGACTCCACGGCTGTACGTGCCTCAGGGTTTCCAAGTTTAGCTTTCGTCTGTCCTTCAAACTGCGGTTCTTTGATTTTGACACTAATAACCGCTGTGAGCCCCTCGCGTACATCTTCACCTGTGAGGTTCTTGTCCTTTTCTTTCAAGATGTTCTTTGTGCGAGCGTAGGTGTTGAGCTCGCGTGTGAGGGCGGAGCGGAATCCAGAGAGGTGAGTTCCACCTTCTGGGTTGGTGATGTTGTTGGCAAAACAGTGGACGGACTCGTGATACTCACCGGTGTACTGCATGGCCACCTCAACGTCCATGTCGGAGTCGTCGTCGTGCTTGGAAACGTAGAAGACGTTCTTGTGCTTGGGTTCCTTTCCGTGGTTGATGTGACGGACATAGGAGGCCACACCACCTTCAAAGTAGAAGGCGTACGCAGATTCCTGTCCCTTTTCACGTTCATCAGAAATAACAATCTTCACTCCCTTGGTCAGGTAGGCCTGTTGCCTAAGGTGATCCAAGATGGTCTTTAGGCTGTATTCCGTTGTTTCAAAAATGGAATCGTCGGCTTTGAAGGTAATGGTGGTTCCAGTGCCTTTAGCCTTACCAACAGCTTTGACCTTTCCTTGTGGTTTTCCGATTTTGTATTCCTGCTCCCACAGTTTTCCATCGCGACGGACTTCTGCTTTGAGGTAGGTGGAGAGCGCGTTTACCACCGAGACACCCACACCGTGGAGTCCACCGGAAACTTTGTATCCACCTCCACCAAATTTTCCTCCAGCGTGCAGTTTTGTCAGCACGAGTTCCAAAGCAGACTTCTTGTGCTGTGGGTGCATGTCCACTGGAATTCCACGACCCTGGTCTTCTACAGAGATGAGACCTTCGGGGAGCAGACGCAATGTAATGGTGTCTCCGTGACCCGCCATGACCTCGTCAAAGGAGTTGTCCATGACCTCCCAGATCAAGTGATGCAGTCCCTGTGGTCCAGTGGAACCGATGTACATTCCTGGACGTTTTCGAACCGGGTCTAGCCCTTCAAGAACTTGAATCTGTTGAGCGCCGTAATCACCAGCCTTTTTCTTGGCAGGTTTTTTTGCAGGTTTCTTCTTGGGAGCTGATTCCTTCTTTGCAGGCATAAACGAAAAAAAGATATCTACAGGTAAAACAATGTCGACCCAAGATTACATGATTTGGAGGCGAATTCCAAGCCCACATAGGTGGATCTCGTGGTATACTTTTATCGTATGGAAGATGGAGGATTACTCCTAGAAGAGGAAAAAGAAACAGAGCGTCAGTATCGGTTTTCTCTGTGGTGGGTGAGTCACCGTGCGCAGATTAAACGATTGGCCATCGGGCTGTTCATTGCGGTTGATACAGGACTTCTTTTGTTTGGTGGATGGCATCTTCTTGATGCGTTTGCGATTAGTTATGGGGATGAGCAATTGGCGGTAGCGAAGATGGTGGCGTATGGGCAGGCTGACCTGCATGCGTACACGGTTGCCAATGCCGCGGAGGATTTGGATGTGGATCGTGAGAAGGTGTTTTCTACAGGGGGCGGTACGTATGATTTGTATGCATCGCTTATCAATCCTAATGCTGACTGGTGGGCGGAGTTTACGTATTCGTTTGATACCGACCTCGAGAATGGTGAGGTTCATGAGGGGTTTATTCTTCCAGGAGAAACAAAACCCGTAGTGGATTTGGCCGTGGAGTCTGATGTGCCGATTACAGAAGCAACGCTTTCTATAGAAGATGTGCGTTGGCGTCGCGTGGATCATCATGTAGTGAATGATTATCAGGAGTGGTCGTCAGATCGTCTCAATATTATTGTGAGCGATCTTGTCTATAGCAAAGAGACCAGATTTGATGACACGATTTTTGGTCGTACTTCGTTTACGCTTGAGAATGCCACGGCATTTAGTTATTACGACCCTGTTTTCTATGTTCTTCTGAAAAAGGGAGATTCTGTTGTGGGGGTGAATCGGACGACGCTGACAGATTTAGATAGTGGTGTAAGTAAGGAGGTGGTCTTAAATTGGTTCGGAGCATTGCCGTCCGTTGGGGACGTTGAGGTGGTGGTCGAGCTTGACCTTTTTGATCTTGATACGTACAAGGCACTTGAGGGGGAGAGTACGCGCGACACGCGTACTCGAGTCTTCCGGTAGCCTATGAACCTACGATCACTCACGATGGTGCGGAGGATTGGCCAGCTGCGTAGCGCGGACTGGTTATTTTTGTTGGCCTTGTTTGCCTTGCTGGCCCTTGGGCTCAGTGCGATTTATTCCGTGGAGCTTTCTCAGGCATCAGGGAGTTTTCTTAATGTAAAAAAGCAGCTTATTGCTATGGCAGTGGGGGGAGCGGCCTTTCTTGTCATCGCTCTTTCGAATTACAAATCACTCCAGAATTATTCCTTGGCATTCTATGTCCTGTGCAATGGATTGCTTGCGGCCGTGTTGGTGTTTGGAAATACGATTCGTGGCTCCACGGGGTGGTTTGTTTTAGGGCCAGTGAGCTTCCAGCCCGTGGAGCTCATGAAGGTGTCGCTTGTGATTGCTCTGGCAACGTATTTTTCACGAAAGGCTGTGCGTCCATTCAGTCTACGGAGCCTGTATCAGAGTGGCCTCATTACGGCCGTACCAGTGGTCTTGGTTCTCATGCAGCCCGATTTTGGGTCCGCGTCAGTGTTGATGGGGTTGTGGATTATGGTGATGATGTTCGCGGGAATGCCGTGGCGGTACATTGCTCTTATGGGAACCGTGGGGGTCGGAGCGTTTTATCTGAGTTGGCAATATTTCTTTGCGGCGTATCAGAAGGCTCGCATCCTCACGTTTTTGGATCCAAGTTTGGATCCGCTCGGTCAGGGATATAACGTGACGCAGGCGATCATTGCGATTGGTTCTGGAGGATGGTTTGGGAGTGGTCTTGGATTTGGAACGCAGAGCCAGCTGAAGTTTTTGCCTGAGAGTCAGACGGACTTTATCTTTGCTGTGATTGCCGAGGAGCTTGGGTTCTTTGGAGTTAGTCTTCTTATGGTGGCGTTCGCGCTGTTGTTTGTCCGTCTATGGCAAATGGCCCGGCGAGCGTCTGACGATTTTACGGCGTATCTTGTTCTGGGAGTCGGGATCGTTATTTTTCTTCAATTTCTCGTGAATGTCGGCATGAACCTCGGATTGTTTCCCGTGACAGGTATCGGACTTCCGTACGTAAGTTACGGAGGAAGTTCCTTGGTGGTGATGCTGGTTCTTGCCGCGGTGATTCAGTCTGTGGCGATCCGTGGGCGCGGTAGTCATCTCAGATGAGTCGTGGTATTGTTTTTAGTGAGTGAGGGCGAGCTACACTCGTCATTCTCGTGGGGACTCGTTCTTAGAAATCTATCTTGGCCGTATGTCATCAACACAAGGTTCTGATCGGTGGAATGAAGGGCTCAAACTTGTTTCATTCTGTCCGGTGTGCGAGACGCGTTATAACCCCATGGAGGCGCGTATGCTTGGGACGCAAGGGCAGACACAGCTCCTGCACGTCACGTGTCGCAAGTGCCAAAATTCTATCCTCGCTCTGGTTCTCGTGAATCAAGTGGGAGCAAGTTCTGTCGGGCTTCTGACAGACCTGGCTTATGAGGATGTCCTGCGATTTCGATCTGAACGAGCCGTTGAACTGGACGATGTGATCGAAGTTCATCGATGGATGGACGCGCCAGGCTGGGAAGAGTCACTGGGAAGAGTTTATAGAGAGCAGCTCTCAAAAGTGATTCGAAAACGCCTCAGACAAACAAAGAAAAATGAAAAGGCACGCTAAGGCGTGCCTTTCGGTTTGTGACTTGACGTATTCGACGTTTTTAAGCACAATAGCGCCGCTACTTACGAATTTATCTTATGTCTCAAATTACCTTGCAAGCGCAGGCACGAGCAGAAAAGGGCCGAAAAACATCCGTATTGCGCGGAGAAGGTCTTGTTCCTGCTGTTGTGTACGGTGCTGGAACTGATCCACAGTCGATTACTGTTGATCGAAACCAATTTATTAAAACCTACAAAGCCGCTGGTGAGAGTTCCGTTATCGAGCTCAAGGTTGCTGAGGCACAGCCTCTTCACGTGTTGATTCACGACTATCAGTTGGACCCACTTCGCGACGAGGTGATCCACATCGATTTCCGATCCGTAGATATGGATAAGGAGATTGAGGCGGTTGTAACTCTCGAGCTCGTTGGTGAGTCTGCTGCCGTGAAGGCATTGGGTGGAACTCTGATGCAGTCACGAGATACCGTGAATGTCCGAGCGCTCCCATCGAAGCTTGTTCGCTCCATTCAGGTGGATCTTTCCAAGCTTGCAACATTTGATGACGTGATTCGCGTATCAGACCTCGAGCTTCCAGAGGGTATGGAGATTGTTGGTGATGCAAACTTGACCATTGCTGGAGTCAGTAAGCCACGAACAGCAAAACAGATGGCTGAACTTGATGAGCCAGTTGGTGATGCTGGTGCAGAGACACCTGCTGAAGGGGAAGAGAAGGCTGAGGGTGAAGAGAAGGCTGCTGAATAATCATGTCATCTTCAAAGAAGAAAGAACAAAAGACTACCAAGCGTGCAAAGACGCGCTTGAAAAAGACCGACTGGCAAATGTCCGTCGGTCTTCTGGTTGTGGTGGTGCTTGGTGTTCTTGTGGCAATGATCCTTCCGGATTTTGTCTATCGTGGTGAGACGGAGGGTGCTCAAACAGATGATCAGGATACGGTTGAGGATGTGGTGATGTATCAACATCCATTAACTGGTGTCTCAATGACTGAAGAGCCTGCGGATTATCCGCGTGTCTTTGGTGTCATGATCGACAATCACGAAGACGCCTGGCCGCCATCTGGAATCAACGAGGCGTTCCTGGTTGTGGAAGCGCCAGTGGAGGCGGGGATCTCTCGCATGCTCGCATTTTTTCATGAAGAGCAGGAGCTAGAGAAGATTGGTCCTGTGCGCTCTGCGCGTCCGTACTATCTTGATTGGAACAATGAGCTCGACGCACTTTACACACACGTTGGTGGGTCGAACGCAGCGCTCGACCTGATCGCCTCAGGGGGCACATTCGATTTCAATCAGTACTGGTGGGGGAGTTACTTCTGGCGCGCGTCGGATCGATACGCTCCACACAATGTCTTTACTTCGAGTGAGAATCTACTCGCTTTTTCCGAGCTTCGGGAGGAGCAGGGAGTCGCCCCAGAGCGGCTCTACGGCCTGTGGACGTTTAAAGATCCAGAGCCTGCCGAGGCAGAATCAACGCTTCATATCGATTTCTTCCCACCGATTTATACTGTTGATTGGGAATACAACGCAGAAACCGGAAGGTATGAACGTTGGCAGTTCGATGCGCCGCATGTGACAGATGAAGGTGGGCGGATTGAAGCTGATAATATTGCTGTAGTTGTCACAGACGTATCCGTCATCGACTCCGTTGGTCGCCGAGAGGTTCGTACGACCGGTGAAGGGGAGGGGTACGTGCTACAGGACGGCCAGGTGATCGAGGTGCGTTGGGAGAAGCCGAGCGCCTCGGAGCGTCTAAGGTTCTATGTTGGTGAAGAAGAGGTTGTGATGAATGCTGGCGTGACATGGATTGAGGTGGTGCCAGGAGAGGGATCAATAGAAATTGAATAGAGGGAGCCGCCCCATGTGGGCGGTTTTTTGTTTGGGAAGAAAAAAGACCCCAGGGGTGGGGTCGGCCTGACGTGTTCAGGCGAAGTTGAGGCGGGTCTGCAGGATCGGGAGGAGCTCACCGATCGCGGGGTCGCCGGGGTATTCGTACTTGTTGGCTGCGATGTAGTGGTCGTGCTGCGTGGTCGGGTCCATGGTGGAGAGCAGCATCAGTCGCGTGCCGACCGTGTGAAGACCTTCACGAGACTTGATCTGGTTGATCAGTCCCTGGAGCTCCTCGTTGGTGGTGCTCTTGTGGGTCATCAGCAGACCGTCGACGGCGCGGGTCTCTTCCTCGACCTGGCGGACGAGCCGCTCGATCCCGAGCTTGATGGTTCGCTCCTCAGGGTGGCGCTCCACCTGACCGCTGTCACGAAGACGCTCGTAGACACCGAAGCGACTCTCGCACCAGTAGATCAGGAGCCGGGAGTTTCGGACCTGCTCGGCGAGTCGGTGCAGGGTGTTCAGGAGCTCGAGCTCCTCTCGCGGCGTTCGCGTGAGGCTCTTGGTGCCCCTGAGCTTCCAACTGAGTCGACCCAGCTCGATCAGACGGATCGGAAGCCAGAGACCTCCGTGGAGGAGGCAGATGAAGGAGGTCATGATCAGGACCATGCCAACCATCGCTGGTCCCATGGGCGGGTTCTCGCCCTGGATCGTGGTGATCAGCTCGGGGCCGGCGAACAGCAGTGCGGCGCAGGCCAGCCCCACGACGATGGTGGTCAGCCAGCCCAGGCACTTCTTGGCTGCACTGCCACGTCGCTCGCGCAGGTTGGTGAGCGACTCGCCGCGCGAGGCACGGTGGTACGCATCGAAAGCGGACTTGAATCTGTACGGTGTTTCCGAGAGCGAAGAACGAGAGTTCACGGGAACCTTCCTTTCGTTGAGGCGACTGGAGTATTGCTTTAGAAAAGACAAAAGTCAAGCGTTAGAGCTCGACTTCTATGATGCGGTCTAGTTTTTGTAGGTCCTTGTGTACGGACAGTATTGCCGTGGGGAAGCTGTGCGTGATGAGCTTCTCGGCGCCGCGTCGTTGCTCTGGGTCGATCTCGATCAGGACGGTCAGGCGGCGGGGGAGGACGTGGCGGTTATCGCGCAGCTGACGGAAGAGGTCGAAGTACGCATCCAGGCCGTCTCTGCCTGCGATGAGGGCGAGGTGGGGCTCAAAGGCGTGCACTTCTGGCTCTGTAGAGTCGAGTCGTCCCTCGGGAAGATAGGGGAGGTTGGCGGTGATGAGCAGATGCTTAAAGGGGTAGACCGATGACGTCTTTACCTTCTTCTGTCCACGAATGGTTTTGAAAATGCGAATGAGTGGCTCGGCCAGGGAGCCGTGTTGGAAGTCGATGTTGTCAGCAGTGCCAAGGTTTTGGGCGTTGCGTTGTGCAACGGCGAGAGCTTGCTTGTCGACATCGATGGCAATGACTGGGAGTGAGGTCTCTGCAGCGAGGGTGACCCCCAGAGCACCAGAGCCCGTGCCGATGTCGCAGATGAGCGTTTTTTCTGGGTCGTGTTCTTCAAGGGTGTGCAGAGCGGCGTCGACCATGGTTTCCGTTTCAGGACGCGGGATCAGCACCATGGCGTTTACTTGGAAGTCACGGCCGTAGAAGGCTCGTTTTCCTGTGAGGTAGGCCACGGGCTCTCGCTGAGCTCGTCGATCGACGAGCTCATGAAAACGTTCGTTGTGGTGGGTCTTGAGCTTGTCGTTGAAATGAGAAAAGAGCCAGGCTTTACTTTGGCCAAGGGTATGTGCCAGGAGAATCTCTGCATCAAGCATGGGAGATTCAACACCAGCCTTTTTGAGCTTGTTATTGGCCCATTGGAGGGCCTCCATAATGGTCATGATCGAACCCTAACAGAAAAGCGGTTGTGTTCAAAACGTTTGAAAAAGAAATACGGACCCTGCTCGAAAGCGTTGGGTCCGCGCGTTGTCCTTGCGGACGAGGCGTTGTCGGTCGGCCGTGAGGCGTGCGACGTGGGTTCAGTTGCTGCGCAACCGTTCCCGTGTAGGTGAAGCTTCTCCTTGCGGTTCCGCTTCGTGTGTTGGACGCCCGAGAGCGTCCGAGGGAGGGAGGGGGTGCCCCGTGGGGCTAGGGTCCTCAACGGTCGGAGTGGTGAGACGTCCTTGGCGAGTGTTTCGCTTCCCGGGTGGGTAGCCTCTTCTCGCTTCCAGTCGCCTCGACCATCTCCGCCGCTCCTTTGAACGTGTCACTTCGATTGGTGTATCTAGGTGTCGCTCACGTCAGCTCCGTTTGTCTTTTGGTCGATGCCTGGGAGGCTTCTTCCGTCGACGAGGCTCCGAGCTTTCACTCTTTGCCACTTCACGTCTGTGAGTTGTTCGCAGGGCCTTGGTTGACCATGGTGGACTTCAGTCCCCGGTTGCAGCTCTCCACTGTCCAGCCACCGAAGCGGCCGAGTGGGGGCGCAGGAGATTGCTAGGGCCTAGACCCCGAATGCTTCCTACCGGTTTACGTCCTAGATCTCCCAAGAGAGGTGATCAGCATCTCATCAGCTTTGCGAACCTGCCTTGCGGCGTGTTCACGCGGCTTCATCCCGAAGGGTTTTGTCGCCTCAAGCGGCAGCCTAGTCGACGGTAGAACCGTGACATACCTTCTTTCATCTCCCCTAACTTGCTTGGCGATAGGGGGGATTCTGATGTTGGGTTGGCGCCCCGTAGGGGTGCCGGATGGTCTGCTAATCGTGCCGTTTCAGTCAGGGCCGGCGAGCCGGTGTTCCTGCATCCGCGACGGGTGCACAGCGTTGCAAATACGCACAGGGCGCTTTAGGAGAGCGGGGGGCTCCGTGAGGAGTGGGTCGCCTTCCAGAGGATCACGGAACCGCGAGGGCTCCTCATCCATTTGCTTGCTGCTAGTTCGACCGAGTTGGCTCACTGACGTCTGAGATCGAGCAAGCTCGTCCTCGTATTCCAGCGCTCCGTTCAGTCGACGGTAACACCTACGATACCTTGGCGAATAAATAAGTCAAGGGCCCACATTAGGCCCTTTTTTCGATCTTTTTGATTTTTGTACAAAACTTATCCACAGACTTCTCCAGAAAAATGGTGGACAGCTTGCGCGAGCTGGTCCGGATTTCCGACCGGGAGCCAGGATGTGGCTGGGACAGCAGCGACGGTTTCGCGCTCGGCGAGTACAGCAAGCGTCTGTGGCAGGCCGAGTTCTTTGTATTGACTCACGTGGATCTCAACAGGGTCGACAGAGAAGAATCTCTGGTCTAGGACGTACGCCCCGCACACGGCATTGCGTCCTGGGCCCAGACCAATGAATCGACTGGACTGCACGAGGGCGCCGGATCGTTTTTCTGAGTCTGATGCATGGAAGAGTATCGCCATGGAGTGCTTAGCGAGCTGCGCGAGATCATTTGCTTCGTACAAATCGTCGGCATTCACAACGAGGAACGAGCTCTGCAGATGTTCTCGGAGCAGGTGTACGGCACCGGCAGTTCCAGTGAGTGGCTCTTGAATGACGTACTTGATCGGCACAGTGTTCCAGCTGTCTCCAAGTCGCTCGATGATTTGTTCACGTAGGTGATTCACGACAACAAAAATCTCATCAACCTGCGGAGGCAACACATCGAGCACGTGCTCAATAAGCGGTTTGCCACACAGATCAATGAGTGGTTTTGGGGTGGTGTGAGTGAGCGGGCGTAGGCGCGCTCCTTTTCCTGCTGCCAGGATAACGGCTTGCATATTAACTCAGCTCCTGAAGTCGCTCTTCAATTTCTGCCGCCTTCAAGGCTCCAACGATCTCTTCGAAACCGCCATTCATGACACCTGGAAGGTTGTGAAAGTTTTTGTTGATGCGGTGGTCTGTCACACGGTCCTGGGGGAAGTTGTACGTGCGGATTTTTTCGGATCGCCCTCCCGTTCCAATCTGACCACGGCGAGCTTCCTCGCGTTCCAACCGCGCCTTCTCTTGCTCCATGGCATACACACGCGCACGAATAATCTGCAGCGCGCGCTCCTTGTTTTGTTTCTGTGAACGTTCCTCTTGGCAGTACACCATGATGCCGCTAGGGACGTGGGTGACACGCACAGCGCTGTAGGTGGTGTTTACACTCTGTCCGCCAGCTCCAGTAGAGGTAGTGGCTTCGATGATCAAATCTTTTTGTTCGATTTTTACGTCCACTTCTTCCGCCTCAGGCATGATGGCAACCGTCACGGTCGAGGTGTGCACGCGCCCCTGCTTCTCTGTCTCTGGAACGCGCTGCACGCGGTGCACGCCACTTTCGTACTTGAGAGCGCTATAGGCACCGAGCCCCTTGATGCTAAAGACAACTTCCTTAAACCCACCGACGTCGGTGCGGCTCGCGGAGATAAGCTCTGTCTTCCAGCCCTGCGTGTCAGCGTACATGCTGTAGCTGCGCATGAGCTCACCGGCGAATAGGGAAGACTCGTCACCACCGGCTCCTGCACGGATTTCCACAATGATGTTTTTGTTGTCCATCGGGTCCGGTGGAATGAGGGCAACGGTGAAGGCGTGCTCAAGACCAGGGAGTGCTGCTTCTAGTTCGTCGATCTCCATCTGGGCCAACTCTTTCATCTCATCTTCCGCTGTCTCCTCAAGGGCACTTTTTGCGTTCTGGAGATTCTTCACAGCGCTGTCGTAGCGTCCACCAATCTCAACGATCTCGCGCTCGGCCGCGTAATCCTGGTTTACTTGTTTGATCTTTCGCGGATCAGAAAGTACGTCCGGAGCACTGAGCTTGGATTCAAGGTCTTTGAGTCGGTCACGATGGGCCTGTAGTTGTTCGATCAAGTTCATAAACTAAAAAGCGTCCAGGATAAAGGACGCTTTTCATTATAACAGTTAAGCCTCAGCTTTCTCGGCTTCCTCACGCTTCGCAATCTTCTGCGCTGTGCGCTTGGCCTGCTTAGCCTTCTTTCCAGTGACCTTCTCAGCTTTCTTAGAAGCACGGGCCTGGAACTTCTCAACACGTCGAGCTGTATCGATAATCTTCTGCTTACCGGTGTAGAACGGGTGGCACTGTGAGCAAAGCTCTACAGAGATTGCCTCGATAGTTGAACCAACGTCGAGGGTGTTTCCACAGGCGCAAGAGATCTTGGCGTCTGAGTGATAAGTTGGATGAATGTCTTTTTTCATAGGTTTCGCACGCTTAATACGTACATTTAATTCGCGGGGAGAATAGCAATGAGCCCCTATTTTGTCAATCGCCTAGGCCTCAGGCAGAATAGGGGCCATATGCCTACACCTATCGAACTGTTCGATTATGAACTTCCACCAGAGCTCATTGCACAGCACTCTGTAGAACCCCGCGATCATTCCCGGCTCATGCTTTTGGATCGGGAGAGTGGCGTTACACAGGAGAAACAGTTCTTTGGGATTATCGATGAGCTCCATGAGGGGGATGTGCTCGTGATGAATAATACAAAAGTGTTCCGCGCACGGTTGCGAGGGAGCGTTGGCGAGCACGAGCTCGAAGTATTTTTATTGCGGCCACGTGGTGACGCTTGGGATGTGCTGGTTCGGCCTGGGCGGCGTGTGTCGGTCGGCGACACGATGAAGATCGGGGATGTGTCTGGAGAAGTGGTGAGCAAGAGTGATGTGATGTCTGTGCAATTCGATCTGTCGGATCAGCAGCTTATTGATTATGCGAACGCACACGGAGAGATTCCGATTCCTCCGTACGTGAGTGAGGTGCCAGACTCCATCGAGAAGTACCAGACGGTGTACGCCGAGCAGACAGGTTCGGTAGCTGCGCCCACGGCAGGTTTTCATTTCACAGAAGAGCTTCTTGAGAAGATTCGTGCAAAGGGTGTGAGCATCGAGTACGTCACCCTCCATGTGGGGATTGGCACGTTCCGTCCGGTGAAGACGGATACGCTTGAAGAACACAAGATGCACGCAGAGTACGTGACGATCGCGCCGGAGGTGGCTCAGCGGATCAATGCGACCAAGCGGGAGGGGCGACGTGTTATAGCAGTAGGCACGACGACAGTGCGGACGCTTGAGGGGGTCGCCGCAGATCACGAGTGGTCTTTGCCAGCAGAAGGTTTCTCTGGCGACGTGAATCTCTTCATCACCCCAGGTTTCACGTTTAACGTCATCGATGCGCTCATTACAAACTTTCACCTTCCTAAGTCGACACTGCTCGTGCTGGTGAGCGCGTTTGCTGGGAGAGAGCATGTCTTAAGTGCATATGACCAGGCCGTGCAAGGTGAGTTTAGGTTCTTCTCTTTTGGCGACGCGATGTTTATCAGATAAACTAGTCTCACTATGAGACCATCGATGCGACGATCATTAGAAGGGTATAGCGAGGTGCTTCGTGATGAAGCGAAGCTTAAGGCATCGATGAAAGAAAAAGAGCGATCTGGAGAGTATGAACCCGAGGAGCAGGAAGTGGACCGTGGAGAGCTGAACAAGTTGGCGGTGGTTGTGGATTACCGCATGACCAAGGCCATGGAGCGTTCACATACGGAGAAAGCAGTGCAGGAGAAAGTGGTGGATATTCAGCGTCGTAAGCAGGAGTTGATGCTAGAGCTCCGCCAGCAACTTCGAGAGATTGATAATCCAGAACGCGAGTGGAAGCCTCGTGAGGGGGAGCGTCCTGTTGAATATCGAGACGGGGAATACATTTGGAAACAAGAGGTGGAGGACGGAACAATAGAGACACGACTCACGCTCGGTGACATGGTTACTGATATGGCGTGGGGACTTTCGTATTCCCTTGATCCAGCAACCGTTCCCAGGCGCGCCCATAAGATGATGGCGATTGAGAGAACGAAGGGGGAGCTCATGGATTTGTTGAATCGGCAGATTACGGAGGAGGAGGGGGCAAGGATGGATAAAACAGAAGAAAGACGCCAGATGTTCAGAATGATCTCAGGAGAGCTCTTGGAAGGTCGAGAGAAATTGATGTCTCCCGAGATTCAGAAGATGAATGAGGGTCACGTGGCTGAGGTGATGGTTGAGAACTTCTTTAAAAAACTTCAGTTGGATCTTGGTGTTGAGATTGCTGTTCAGATGGGGGACTTGATGCAAGACATGGTGCAGAAGATTGATTTTGTGGTGAGTCGTTCTCGTCATCGTCGCGGTGTAGGTGTGGAGACAACAGACACGAAGAACTTGGGGGTTCAATTTACCCTTCGTGCTGATGCTCATGGCATAGGGAAAAAGCAATCTCAAATTAAACGCGCAAAAAAGAAGTTGGTTGAGAAAGATCGTATTGATGACATTGTTCTCGTGTCTGTGCCGATCGTTGGAATTACAAAACAGTATAAGGCGTGGTTTAAAGCGGGTCGTCCACCAGGTGGACCGGAGCAGTATTGGCCTGAGGAGGTAAAAGAGTATGTCTTCAAGGGGGTTCTCGATGGGGTGTTTGAACAAGATGAGCTAGATCGAATGTGGGCAGAGCTTCCCGAGGAGGGTAAGGGGTCCCCTGAGATTTCTTTGGGTGCATTGAAGAAAAGAAGGGAAAAGAGGAGAGAGTCAGGTAGAGCGAGGCAGAAGGTTGAAGTTAAAAAGAAAACACCTAAAGAAACCAAGCCTGTATATGGCAAGGCTTATTTCAAAAGGATTAATCAAGAGAATCTTGAAGATATCTATCGTAAATTTAAAGGTGATCGTATTGTGGCTCCGGTTTTATACGATCAATTAAGACAGGCAGGGGAGACAGTTGGAAAGGATATGCTGGGGGAGTTTATTGAACGTGCTGATCAGGAAGAGGTAGATACATATCAAGACATGTTTCGTATTCTCAATGAGGTGCTGGAAGTTAATAAGATAAGCCCCATTTCACCATTGGGTACATCTGATGTAACAGATGTTCTTGGTGTCTATCTGAAAGGGGGTCCAAAAGGGATGGATGATCAGCAACGCGAGATATATGTGATGTCACGCCTTTTTCCAGCTAGACGGCAATTTAAGGAGGTGCTTGATCCAGACTTGGTAGATCGTAAGTTTGCAGATCAAAGCAAGGGTTCTTCTGATGCTAAGATTGGTACTGAGTCTTTGCGTGTACAGCCGGATGTTGTTGAGGTGCGTGAAGAAGTGAATGATATTTTGGTCACTGGAAAGCACCGTATGGATCATCGATTGGTGCAGATGCTCAATCGAGTTGGACAAGAGGTTGGTGGGGATCTGCTAGGGAACGTCTTGAGGCGATTGGGTCAGGAAAGTAAAAAGAAAGTAAGGTTGGGAGATGTACTGGATGTTATTTCTGATGAATTAAAAGGTGCTGGTCGGACTTCGATAAGTGATTCAGTTGATTCACGAATGTATCCCGAGCTTGAGTTTTTGAGTAAGAAGCGTGAGGCGGCGCAAAAAAAGGGGAGAGAATTGCCAAGGTCTTGGAACGCCCATTATGTGTTTAACGTCGTTTCTAAAGATGCTAAGAAAGCCGCCTAACATTGACATAATTACGCGTATTTCCTATACTCCGCCGCGTAATTAACCCTACAGGTGGGGCAAACAGATGACCGGATCCTCCCGTAAAACGGGCCCGGCACTGCCACCGATGTAAAAAGGAATTTTATGCCAAATCTTCCGTCGTTGACCGACATGCTCAAAGCGGGCATGCACTTTGGTCACAAGACGTCCCGGTGGCATCCTAAGATGAAAGACTACATCTTTGGTGCACGTCAGGGCGTTCACATTATTAATCTTGAGGAGACCAACAAGATGTTGGAGTCTGCTCTTGAGACAGCTAAGGGCATTGCCGCTCGCGGTGGTGTCATTTTGTTTGTCGGTACAAAGGTACAGGCACAGGACATCGTAAAGAAGTACGCTGACGCCTGTGGCATGCCATACGTGATTCACCGATGGCTCGGTGGAACACTGACAAACTTTGAACAGATCAAGAAGACCCTTAAGCGCATGAAGATGCTCAAGGATCAGCGCGACAAGGGTGAGCTCAACAAGTACACCAAGAAGGAGCGCCTCATGATTTCTCGCGAGATCGAGGACATGGAGCACAAGCTCGGTGGAATGCAGGAGGTTACCAAGGTACCTGACGCCATGTTTATCATCGACGTCCGTACGGAGAAGACGGCGTTGAAAGAAGCAAACGTAACAGGTATCCCTGTGATCGCTTTGTGCGACACCAACGTAAACCCTGGTGGCGTGAGCAAGATCATTCCTGGAAACGATGATGCCGTGAAGTCCATCGAACTTATTTCTAAGTTGATGTGCGACGCGATCAAAGAAGGAAAGGCAAACGCTATCAAAGACGCAGCCAACATTCGAGCAAAGGCTGTGCAGCAGACAAAACAATCAAAATAACGTAAACCGTTCTTTATGAGCATTACAGCATCACAAGTTGCTGAGCTTCGTTCACAAACTGGTGCGGGCATGATGGCCGCAAAGAAAGCCCTCGAGGAAGCAGGGGGAGACATTCCTAAGGCCGTTGAACTTCTTCGTGAGAAGGGGCTCGCTAAGGCTGCGAAGAAGGCTGATCGCGCCACAACTGAGGGACGCGTGCACGCGTATCTTCACTCAACAGGAAAGTTGGGTGCCATGGTATCCGTTCTCTGTGAGACAGACTTTGTCGCTCGCAACGAGGCGTTCATCGAATTCTGTAACGACATTGCACTCCATGTGAGTGCTGCAGATCCAAAGTACTTGGTACGTGAGGATGTCCCTGAGGACATTGTTGCAAAGGAGAAGGAGATTTACACCAAGGAGATGGAGGCACAGAACAAGCCAGCTGACGTGATTGAGAAGATCGTCGAAGGAAAGATGAACAAGTGGTTCTCAGAAGTCGTCTTGATGGAACAGCCGTTTATCAAGGACGAGGACATGACCATTGATGGATTCGTGAAGAGCACGATTGCGTCATTGGGAGAGAACATGCAGATCAAGAGCTTCGCACGATTCTCTATCTAAACTTATCCAGAAAAAACAACGGGCTTAGGCCCGTTGTTTTGTTATACTTGTCTGCGTATGGTCGAGTTTCGTAAACAACCACGGGCAGAGATGCCGGCGCAAGAGAAGGTGCGCGTTTCACAAGAGTTGGAACAGGAAAAAGAAAAACGACAGAAAGATTTTGAGCGTGGGATGGATCGGTTTAAGCAGGGGGGGTATGGAGAGTTGTGGAGGATTCGTTCGGTTTCAGATCTGTCACCAGATGACGATGTATTTGCCGCTGTTAAGGGGGATCGCGAAAAAAGAGAGGTGCAAGCCTTGCGTGAGTTTGTGCGGAAGTTTCCCAAGGAAGCTTTATTGCACCGTGAGGAATTTCCAGAGTTTTTTCAAAGTGCTATTGAGAGGGAGGCCCTCGCTGAATTGGTCGTACAAGATGAACGATCAGCAGAGGAGTTTTATAGAGAGCATGTGGACGTGAGTGGTTGGACACAAGAGCATACTCCTGAAGAGAATTTAGATACGGCTGTGGAATGGATGATGCGTGATGCGGCGATACGTGTGTTGGAAGTTGATCCTGAGCGCGCTATCGAGCATTACCGTCGTTATGTTGTTCGGGCTGGGGAGAGTGAAAAGGATGCCAGTCAAAGGGCTCTTGTTCGAAGCATGATGTGGGGGGCAGTGAATATTTTGGAAAGAAATCCTCAGGCTGGGTTACGGGCCTTTGAGGTTATTAACCATCTTGAGGGGGCAGATGTCGAGGAGGTGGCAAGAGAAGCAAAGAGGACTTTCACAAAGAAGGCATCCGAGGTGTTTTTAACAATTAACCCTGATGTTGCTGAGCGCATGCATGAGCTTTTTGTTCATCGAGCGTTTACGAACCCATCGTTTTCTGAAGGCACTAAGAGTGTTTTTGCAGAACGTTTAAATATCTATCGGTTATTGCAACAAGCAAAAGAAGGTGACTTGGAAGGGGCATGGGGAGCATTTAGACAATTGGGTAGCTCAGAGAATAGTAAGGTCCGTCAGGACAAGGGAGCGTTTAAGTTTCATTTTAAAAAAGAAGTACAAGAACGCTTCCGTCTCGCCTGGCGAGAGGATGATCGAGAGTTTGATTTTGAGTCTGAGGCGGAGGGGGTTGAGTATGTGAGGGCAAAAGCCGTCTATCGTGAGCTTTCAGATGACATGCCTGGGTTTGAGGGGGTTTCTAAGGGGCTTCAGTCTCAGCTTCAGTTTGAGGTGGGGGAGCGTTTTAAGAATCGATACACTCCTGGGCAGATTAAGGGCACCGTTCCGGAAATTCGCAAGGGTAAGGATGAGCTGAAGGCGCAGGTGGTGGGTGAGGTGTTTGCCGGCGCAGAGGAGTTGATTATCATTGCTCCTTCAAAAAAGATTCCAACCAATCCTGAGGTGATGTTAAACATGACGAGGGGACTTCTGGCGAATCGTGATCGTCGTCAACAAACGTTGCAGCTCGTTGAGCTTGATGCGCTTCCAGGTGATGCTGAGTTTCGTACTTCGGAGGAATATCATGAGTTGAGGAAGGTACTTTTTGATGCTCAATCCATATTACTCGAGACAGAAATTTCTGGTGGGGCCTTGAATATGAATAACGTGTTTTTGAAAAACATTGATGCGTTTGGTGATCTGGTTGAGGGCCTGGACCCTAAGAGAAAGGAGCAAGCTATCACACGTGGGATAAGTAAGGTTCCAGAAAAAATGGTGGGAGCGGTCGAGGGCGGTTTGCGTTTAACATCTGGAGACTTAGAGAAGTTGCTCGCTCAGATGGCGAACAATGGATCAAGGATTCGAGAATTTCTAGGTGACAAGCATCGGGGTTTTTATGATGTGGTGGAGATGTCGCAGGAGGAGGTCCTGAGGCAATTGATTCAAAAGAAGCCCTTTAAGGTTCATGAAGTGTGTCTCAATAAAAAAGAAGAGGATAAGGATTTTGAGCTTCCAGGTGGACTACGGGGAGATTTAATGGATGCCATGGTGGCCATGAATCCTGTTCGTATGTTGGCCAATATTGAGGCGTATCCAAAGGAAGGGCATGTGTTTGATCATGTGGCTGTACAACGAGCCTATTTTTGGCTCCTGGATCCAGAGCAGGATCATCCGGAATTTCTCTCCGATATTGAGAACTACACTGAAGTGAAGCCTGATTGGAAGGTTATTGCAGGGATCATGCAAGAGCAGGGAATACATTTGCTTGTTGTTGAGCAATTGATTCGAGATTACCCTGAACTTGCTGAACATATCCCCTGGGCACCGACGTTGAAAAAACTTGAGAAGCTTCAGGCGCACACGGCCAATGCCGCACACGATCCTTGGAAGACGGATTTGGGTCCGCTTGTTCATGGTCTTGTAGAAGGTGGCTTGCTTTCTTATGACGCTCCAGAAGATGGAGAGCTTCTGTTAAAGTTTGTTGAAGAGTACGGGATGATCAATGCGCCAAGGCTTGCAGATATTGTTATTCGTATTGAGCGTCATGGGGGAGCATCGGAGCTTCGTGGGGTTCAGAGGGATTCTGTTGTTGAGGCGCTTATGGAAATTACGCCACAGATTACGCAAAAGAGGGCCATAAAAGCTTTGGAAAGTGTCCCTGAGCGGGATCTTTCTTGGTCTTGGGCTAAGGAGATTCTTGAGAAGGTTGCACCTATTGATCCAGAAACAGGTAAGCGAACGCTTCAGGTATATGTATACAAGCAAGGTGAGCAACGATTTATAAGGCAGCTTTACCAAGAGGGTCGCATAGACAGACTCACAGCTCCACTGCTGTTAAGTGAACTTAGAGAAGTGAGGTCGGCAGCTGTTTCGGATTTTCTTCGCGATGAGGTTCCGTCCGTACTGAAGACGAAACTAGGTTCCGAAATTTTTGCGGCTGCCGTTGGGTCTGGTCAGTGGGCTCGTCCTGGCGAAGTGAGAGAAGTGATCGATACTTGGGAGCAGGTGGTGACCGAAACTCCAGAGCTCGCAAAGCTTCCTGAGGGGTATCAAGAAGAAGAAATCGTTGTTGGGGTACGCGAGCGCTCCACCAAAGGGAAGCAGGAGAAACAGAAAGAGCAGGTTCGACGTGTGCTGGCCGGTAAGCCTCTGGAGGTGGAGCGGCAAGCGTACTTTGAGGTATTTGATCCATATCCACCGTACCAACCAGATAAGACCCTCTCTGCGTTTATTGGTGAGCTGGTGGCAACAACAAAAGAACGATTAAGAGAACTTGAAGAGCGGGTTGGTAGTTTGCATGGAAAGGCTCAGGAAGGGTTGAAAAAACGTGTGGCGCAGATGCGTGAGCAGGTGATGGGGTATGAGGAGTTTGATCGTGTATCATCTCAGAAAAGTGTCGTGAAAACGAATCATGCTGCTCTGATGGAGCAGTGGGTTCAGCTTGGAGGCAAGGGGCCATTGTATGAACGTGTTATACAACGACTCTCTGCCGTTCATAACACCATTCTTCAACCTCCGGGTGGGCCTGAATATGAAGAATGGTTCCACGATGGAAAGAAGGATGGAGAAGAATTGGGTGCCCTCGAGCAGGTGGGATTGGCGGCTGAGTTTATTGAGCAGGTTTTAACAGAACATTATCTTCATCCCGATCAAGATCCTAAGCATACAAACCACAGACCGTTCTCTGATGAACTTATACGGGTGCTCAAGAAAGTTTGGCGCGTGGAAAAAGGTGTTGAGAAGAACCCTTTTGTTGCCGCGAAGAAAAAGATCGCTGAGATTAATGGACCTGGGGAAGTTTCAAAAAAGACTATGTCTGTTGCCATGGTGCCAGGAGAAGGGCTACCAAAGATCATGAGTGGCGACACGGGGGATGCGTGCTATACATCCAAGCGAGACACGCTTGCCAAAGGTGGGTATCCAGATTTGCACGCGTTTACGTATGTGCTGGGGCGAGACACAGCGCAGGAGCGGTTTGCTGGTTCTGTGTTGTTTTGTGAGGGACAGCTTGCAGACGGAAAGACGTCTGCGCTCTTGGTGCGTGCAAATAATCCACGTGAGAACTTGATCCAGTCCGTTGATAATGAATCGTTCGTGCTTCAGTCGCTTGAGAAAGCTATTGAAACAGCTCAGCGTCGAGGAATTGAACAGGTGCTTGTGCCGATCGATGACGCGTCGCAGTCGTCATCTAACAGGCAAGGGGTCTCGAGCGTGTATCAAAAGTTCTTTGGGAAACATAAGCGACAGGAATTGCGAGCAACACCTGAGATGCAGTTCAATGGCTATGATAATTGGAACGCTAGTGGTCCGTTTGGGTGTGTGGTCATTTGGACGAAAGAGCAGGGGAAGATAAATTGGCCAGAGTGATAATAAAACAACAGGTGTGAACCTGTTGTTTTGTTTGGAAAAGAAATACCCGCCGGGCCGACGTTGGTCGGTGGCGGGGCGAGGTCCTCAGGCGGGCGTGGCGCCGGTGAGGAAGTCCGTGAAGATGGGGGTGTCCGAGCTCGGGAGCGGGAAGTGGATGGCCAGGCGCGCGGCGCCGGGCTCCGGGGGGAGCTTGATCTCGCCATCGGGGTGGCAGTAGCAGAACTCCTCGTCGCAGAGCGCGGCGTGGACGACGCTCTGTTCGACGCCGAGGATGGTGACGATCAGGGCGTTGCCCTTGATGCGGGCGCGCATGCTGGACAGGATCGTCCAGACCTTGCCGACGGCAGCGTTGGTGGCGCCGTCGGGACAGAGCTTGTTCAACAGCAGCAACTTCAGCTCCTCCAGGGTGTTCTCGCGGAACTCCTTCCAGAGGCGTTCGATCAGCGTCATCTGCTCCATGTCCTTCTATCCTCCCAGTGGGGTATTGGTGCCACTCTCACTTTGGTGACGCCGATAAAATAGCTCAGAAACACCTCGAAGTCAACGGAGGTAAGTGGTAGAATGAAGATAAACTTATTTTCATCACTTACATTTTTTATGATTCGAGTTGCTATTAATGGGTTTGGTCGCATCGGCCGCACGACCCTTCGTGCGGGTTGGAAGCGCAAAGATTTAAACTTTGTGGCGGTCAACGATTTAACCGATCCAAAGGAACTTGCGCATTTGCTCAAGTACGATTCGGTGTTTCGTACATGGGATAAGGAGATCACGGCAGGAAAGGACTTCATTAAGATTGGCTCTAAAAAGATTCCCGTCTACAGCGAGCGCAATCCAGCAGACCTTCCATGGGCAAAGCACAAGGTGGACGTAGTCATTGAATCAACGGGTTTCTTCCGAACACTTGAGGGAGCTGGTGGTCATATTACAGCGGGTGCTCGTAAGGTGGTTATCTCTGCACCGTCTGGAGATGCGCCTTCGTTTTTAATGGGAGTGAATCATCGTGCCTGTAAACGCAATCAGAATATTGTGAGCAATGCCTCGTGCACGACGAACTCTGTGGCTCCTGTGGCTCAGATTTTGCAAGATGCCATGGGGATTAAGAAGGCCATGTTGACGACGATTCACTCGGTGACCGCACAGCAGAACATTGTGGATGGATTGGCGCGGAAAGGAGATCTTCGACGTGCGCGCTCTGCTCTGACCAACATCATCCCGACGACGACTGGAGCAGCGAAAGCAACCACGCAGGTGATGCCAGAGCTTACAGGGAAGTTTGATGGAATCTCTGTGCGTGTACCTTCGTTGGATGTATCACTTACCGATTTTACGTTTGTCCTTAAAAAGAAAACGACCGCTAAGGAGATCAATAGCTTGTTCAAAAAAGCCGCTCGTAGCGCTCGATGGAAGGGGATTCTGGGTGTAACGGAAGAGCCGTTGGTTTCCACGGACTTTATCCAGACGCCTTACGGGTCTGTCGTCGACCTGGGTATGACACGTGTGGTAGACGGTGACCTGGTGAAAGTACTTGCTTGGTATGATAATGAATGGGGATATACCCAGCGCTTGCTCGACATGGCTGAGCACGTAGGGAATCTCTAAGTTATGGCCTGGCTGTTTGAAATCACCATCTTTGGTTACTTGATCTTTGCCGGCGCGCTTTTGATCGACATGCTTACCTCGTGGAAACGTTTTTGCCGAAAACCTGTGGTGATGTCGATTGGATTGGTGCTCCTGGTCGGGTGGGTGACGATTTTTTATGGAAGTTTCATCGAGCCGAGAACATTGGTTGTTCGAACTCAGGAGATCGTTCTAGATGAAACACCTGAAGCGAGCGTGCGTGTGGCTGTTGTGGCAGATCTGCACTTGGGTCCATACAAAGATGAGGCCTGGACACAGAAGGTAGTTGATCAAACCATGCAGCTTCAGGCAGAGGTGATTGTTCTTCCAGGCGATTTCATTTTTTCAAAGGTAAATCAGGTAAGGTTTCTTGAGCCACTGGAGGGCCTTGAGGCCCCGCTCGGTGTGTATGCCGTCACGGGAAATCATGATTACCTCGATGATGCTCAGCAGGAGGTAATCGAGACACTCACTCGGTTGGGGATTACGGTGCTAGAGAACGAATCTGTCCAGCTGGATATTCAAGGAAGATTCATAACGCTTGCAGGTGTCTCAGATATCTGGTTTGCGGGGCAGCCTCAGGAGACTATGGAGGGACTTACGGAAGAGCAGACGGTGATCCTATTGTCTCATAATCCTGACGCTATATTGTATTCAAGTGTCGAAGTTGCGGACTTGGTTATTGCTGGTCATACGCATGGAGGCCAAATTCGTCTTCCATGGATAGGCTCACTGGCACAGGTGCCGACGAAGCTTGGAAATGATTACGATAAGGGTCTATTCACTTACGGTCGTCAGCAATTGTTTATAACAGCAGGTTTGGGAGAGACAGGGCCACGTGCCAGATTGTTTAATCCTCCAGAAATCAATCTCTTAACTGTTCGATACTAGTATGCGTAAATCAACATCATTTTCTCTTTTTTCAAAAGCGGCATTTACAGACGCATTTTCTTGGGCAGCGCTTCTTTTACGCCTAGGATTCGGCCTTCTTTTCTTTATGGCGGGTTGGTCAAAGCTCACGGCTGAAGGAGGGTGGAGTGCGGCTGGTTATCTCTCTGCATCTACGGGACCATTTGCTGAATGGTTCCAGTCTATGGCCGGAAGCGTGTTGGTGGATCAACTAAACATCTGGGGACTCTTGTTGATTGGGCTAGCATTTCTTCTAGGTGCTTTTATGAGACTCGCATCGTTGCTGGCTATTATTTTGATGTTGCTTTATTACTTCTCTGGTTTCGAGATGAATACGATGCATGGACTTCTCAATGAGCACATCATGTATTCAATGGTGTTCTTGCTGTTTATGACAGGTGGCTTCGGTCATATTTGGGGAGTGGACGCCTTTTTGAAGAGGCAGTTCAGAAAGTCTGGTGGGTGGACAAGTTGGCTGTTTGGCTAGGGCTTGTCCGTGATAGGATGGGTTCGTTATGCGACTGCGAAAATTGCGTTCCGACATGAAGCTCAAGGGTAAGCGGGTGCTTGTTCGGATTGACGCAAATGTTCCAATTAAAAAAGGAAAGGCCATCGATGGTCCTCACGGAAGGATTGCTCGAAGTGCCGTAGGGATTAACTGGCTCCTTCAACGTGGGGCCAGGGTGATTGTGATGACGCACTTGGGTCGACCGAATGGTCGACGTGTGAGCGCCTACACCGTTAAGCCGGTCGCCAAGCGCCTTTCAGGTTTGCTGGGAGGAAAAGTAAAGGTCGCACGATCAGTTGTGGGACCAGATGTACACAAACTCGTTGAGCAGCTTAAGGATGGAGACGTGTTGATGTTGGAGAATGTCCGTTTTGATTCTCGAGAAAAAGAGAATGCACCGTCGTACGCTTCTGCTCTGGCGAAACTTGCGGACTTGTACGTAAATGATGCGTTTGCTGTCTCGCACCGTGCACACACAAGTCTCGATGCCATCACCTCAGAGCTTCCGTCGTATGCAGGTCCGCTTTTGGCTAATGAGATTTCTGTCCTTTCTAAACTCGAAGCCAAGGCGCGTAATCCTTTTGTGCTCACCATTGGTGGGCTTAAGATGAGTACGAAGATTCCTATCATGAAGCACTTTGCTTCTCGTGTAGACAAGGTGTTGGTTGGCGGAGCTATTGCTACAGCGTTTTTGGTGGCTAAGGGGCTTGAGGTTGGCAGGTCTGCTTATGAACATGAGGCGGTTAGTGAGGCTAAGAAGGTTCTTGCTAGATATGAGAGCAAGCTTCTGCTTCCCACAGACGTTGTAGTTGTAAAAGCGTTACGAAAAGATGCGAGGCAAGAGGTGGTGCCTATCGATGCCGTGAAGCCAACACAGAGGATTGTGGACTTGGGTCCAAATACGATTGCTCGTTACAAAGAACTCATTGGTGAGGCAAAGACCATCGTGTGGAATGGACCGTTGGGCTATTGCGAGATTTCTGAATTCTGTGGAGCAACGCGATCTATTGCCGGGGCGATTGCCGATCGGACGGGAAAGGCTACGACGATTGTCGGTGGGGGAGACACGATGCCAGTCATCGAAAAATTAGGTTTAGCTGATCAGTATACGTTGCTCTCTACAGGCGGAGGTGCTCTTTTACAATTTTTAGCTGGGGAGAAACTTCCTGGCATTGAAGCTTTAAAACTATGAAGATTGAATCCATTCACGCGCACGAGATTCTTGATTCCCGAGGGAATCCAACATTGAATGTTACGGTTCTTTTAAAAAATGGTGTGACAGGCTCGTCGAGCGTGCCAAGCGGAGCATCAACAGGTGTACATGAAGCTTTGGAATTGCGTGATGGTGATAAAAAACGCTATCGGGGCAAGGGAGTGCTTAAGGCGGCAGCGAATGTTCACAAAAAGATTGCACCGGCTCTTTATGGGATGCGCGTTACCCGGCAGCGAGATATTGATGCAGCCATGATTCAGCTGGACGGCACGCCAAACAAATCGAAGCTGGGGGCTAATGCCATTTTGGGTGTGAGTCTTGCGTGTGCACACGCAGCTGCTCGTGCAAAGAAAATGCCGCTGTACGTGTATCTCCGGCAAACGTTCGATCTTCCGTTCGATCGTTTTCGCATGCCCATTCCAACAATGAACGTGCTTAACGGTGGGGCTCATGCTGGATGGATTCTGGATTTTCAGGAGTTCATGATTGTTCCACGTCAGCGCAAGTTTAAGGAGAAGGTGCGTTGTGGATCGGAGGTCTTTCACGCGCTCGGAGATCTGCTGAAGAAAAAAGGTCACTCAACGTTGAAGGGAGATGAGGGTGGCTATGCGGCGCCGCTCAAGAAGAATGAAGATGCGTTTAAGTTGATCATGCAGGCGATTAAGAAGGCTGGGTATACGCCAGGGAAGGATGTGCAGCTCGCTATGGACCCTGCGGTGAGCGAGGTGTACGACAAGAAAACGAAGCGTTATAAATTGAACGTAGATGGTAAGAGTCTGACAAGTACGCAGATGATTGCGATGTGGGAGCGATGGCTCAAGAAGTATCCAATCATTTCGCTGGAAGATGGACTCGATCAGGATGACTGGGATGGTTGGGTAGAGATGAATAGGCGTCTTGGTAAGAAGGTGGCTCTTGTGGGTGACGACTTCCTTGTGACGAATGTTGAGCGCTTGCGCAAAGCCATCGAGCTCAAGGCGGCCAATGCGATCTTGATTAAGGTGAACCAGATCGGTAGCCTCTCAGAGGCCGTCGATGCGATCATGCTCGCCAAGCAGTACAAGTATAAAGTGAGTGTCTCGCATCGATCGGGTGAGACAGCAGACACCACGATTGCGGATTTGGCTGTGGCTGTGAATGCGGATTACATCAAGACGGGGTCGCTTTCTCGATCAGAGCGGCTGGCAAAATATAATCGATTAATGGAGATTGAGGAGGAGCTTGGATAAGCTATGGCTGATATCAAAAAACCAACGGTTCTTATTGTGATCGATGGCTTTGGTGTGGCTCCTGATTCAGATGGAAATGCGATTTCTCGCGCCAATACACCAAATTACGATCGTTTTGTTCGCACCTACCCAACCATGACCCTGCGCGCCTCTGGTGAAGAGGTGGGGCTTTCATGGGGGGAGATGGGGAACTCAGAGGTGGGGCACTTGGCGATTGGTGCTGGGCGCGTGTACTACCAAATGTTTCCTCGCATTAACCGGGCGATCGACTCGGGCGAGTTTTTTTCAAATGAGGCATTCTTACATGCCATTCAGCATGCGCAATATTACAAGAGCCGCCTGCATCTCATTGGGATGATTTCCGAGGGGGGAGTGCACTCGATGGATGCGCACTGTCACGCCCTTTTGAAGCTTGCAAAAGATCAGGGGGTCACGGAGGTGTTCGTGCACGGTATTTTAGATGGTCGCGATACGGTTTATAACGTTGGAATTGATTTCTTCACCACGCTCGACGCCAAGATGAAAGAGTTGGGAATCGGAAAGGTGGCATCACTCAGTGGACGTTACTACGCCATGGATCGAGATAATCGTTGGGATCGTACAGGCAAGGCCTACAACGCGATGGTGCTCGGGCAGGGTGAGCAGACGGAGAGTCCACTAGAGGCGATTAAGGCGTCCTACCAGAAAGAGGTTTATGACGAAGAGTTCCCGCCAATGGTGGTTGCCAAAGGAGGTGAACCAGTGGGAACGATTCAGGATAATGATGCGGTTGTCTTTTTCAACTTCCGTCCGGATCGCATGCGACAGCTGGCAAAAGCATTTGTGATGTCTGACTTCGATGGGTTTGAGCGTCGCAAACTTGAGAACATTTTTCCAATCACAATGGCTGAGTACGAGAAAGGGCTTCCAGTTGAGATAGCATTTCCTCCAGAAACAATCGAGAAGTGCCTAGGTGAAGTGATTTCTGATGCTGGGCTGACACAGTTGCACATCGCTGAGACCGAGAAGTATGCGCACGTAACATTCTTTTTGAATGGAACAAAAGAGAAGCCGTTCCCAGGTGAGGATCGTGTGATCATCCCGTCGCCGAAAGTGGCTTCGTATAACGAGGCGCCGGAGATGAGTGCGAAAGCGATCGCCGATCGTGTTGTCCAAGAGATGCGTGAGAATAAGTATGACTTTATTGTCATGAACTTTGCGAATCCCGACATGGTGGGGCATACGGGGGATCTTGAGGCGGCAAAGAAGGGGGTGGAGGCTGTTGATAGTGCGCTTGGAAAAATTGTCGAAGAGACCCTTGCTCGCGACGGTCAGGTATTTATCACGGCCGATCATGGAAACGCGGAGGAGCTCATGAACCTGCGAACGGGAGACATTAACAAGGAGCACGCCACGAATCCTGTTCCATTTTTGATTATTTCTAATCGTCTACAGGGGCAGCCGTCCATTGCAGGAGAGGTACCTGAGGGGGATCCGTCGCTTATGCCGGCGGTAGGAATGTTGGCTGATGTGGCACCAACGATTCTCTCTCAGATGGGAATCCCGCAGCCCCCAGAGATGACAGGGCAGCCCCTCATGTAGCATGACAAACGATCTTATTGCGATGTTGAAGACACTCAAGAAACGTTGGCCCAACCCTGGGGCGATGGAGATTGGGAATCCGTATCAGAATCTTGTGGGGGTATTGTTGTCTGCAAGGACGCGGGATGAACAGGTGCTCAAGTTGATGCCAGGGTTTTTTAAAGCGTTCCCGACTCCAGAGAAGTTGGCAGCCGCGCCCGTCGATAAGATTGAGAGCAAGATCAACACGATAGGGATGTTCAGACAGAAGGCGAAGAACCTTAAGTCGATGGCGACGGACGTGGTTGAGAAGTTCGGTGGAGAAATTCCGCAGACGATGGAAAAGCTCGTGTCGCTCGCGGGCGTTGGTCGCAAGACGGCGTCAGTCGTGCTGGTCGCCTCATTCAACACACCAGCCATTGCGGTTGATACGCACGTGCACCGCGTCACAAATCGTCTTGGCTGGGTGAAGGCCAAGACACCGGAGAAGACAGAAGAGGCTCTTTTGAAAATCATTCCAGACAAAAGTAAGAAGACAGTGAATCAGGTCTTCGTGAAACATGGGCGGTATCTGTGTATTCGCAAGCCGCGTTGCTGGGCATGTCCGGTGGCAGACCAATGCGCATTTAAAGAGAAGAACTTGGAGCCTCCAAAAAATGCAGAGGCGATTCTGGAAGACATCGAACGTCGCGAAACTATTCTTGAAGCGTTAAGAGAACAAGCGGTATGAGTGTTGATCAAAAACTATCTCGATCTATTCATGAGTTCACGAAACGCTCGTGGGTACTCAGGCATCTGGCGGTATTTTGTGCTGACGATTTGATTTGGCTCATGATTGGTGTTGTTTACGGCATGACCCTTTTGAACCAGCGGAGTCCAATTCTTCTAGCGTTAGTTATCGGGATGGGTTTGTTTTTACCTTGGCTTGTAACGGCTCTGATCTCTCGTTTTGTGCAAAGAGAGCGGCCGTATGCCAAGCAGGGGTACCAGCCAACGATTAAGCCTTTCATCGAGACTAGGTCCTTTCCTTCATCTCATGCAACGTTTGTGTTTTGTCTGGCGCTGATGTCGCAAGTTCTGGTGGGCGAGTTTTTTGCCTGGTTTTTGGTAGGTGCTGTCATTGTGGCTTTTGGGCGCGTGGCTGTTGGTGTACATTATGTATCCGATGTTCTGGTTGGTATGCTCATCGGCCTTGTTGGTGGAGCGGCGTTTCCGCTGATACTTTCATTGATAACGCTTACAAAATTTGACCATCTATTTATCTAGACGTTATGTCAGAGAACATTATTGTCACAGTTTCAGGTGGGTTCGATCCTATTCATGTGGGTCATGTTCGAATGATTCAAGAAGCGGCCGCGCTTGGAGACGAGTTGGTTGTGATTATTAACAATGACAACTGGCTCACAAAAAAGAAGGGGTATGTGTTCATGCCTCAAGAGCAACGTAAAGAGATTATTGAGGCGATGGCGGGCGTGGCACGTGTTGTGTTGACTGGTCATGAGCCTGATTGTGAGGATATGAGCGTGTGTGATGCGCTTCGGGAGATTCAGCCACACGTCTTTGCCAATGGCGGTGACCGGTTTGCTGATAATATTCCAGAGGCGATCTTAGCTAAGGAGATGAATATTCAAACGGTCTTTAACATTGGTCGGGGAGGGAAGGTGCAGTCGAGCTCTTGGCTTACAGCAGAGGACCGATCAGATCGAGAGTGTTTTTGCGGAGCAGAAAAAAAATACGTTGACTGCCATGGGGCATAAGTATGATTCGAGCTATTCTTTTATTCCTGGGAATCTGTTTAGTGCTTGGAAGCCTCATGGGCGGGTCGTATTTGTACGATGCGTACATGATAAGTCCCGCTGCTGACGCTGAGGCGGTGGCGTTTGATGTCGAGGCAGGTGCTTCTGTCGAGACTATTGGCGCAGCGCTTCAGGAGGCGGAGCTCATTACGAGTCCATTGTTTTTCAAAGTTTACGTCAAGCTGAATAACGCAACACTTCAGGCGGGGAGCTTTGAACTAACGCCAGGCATGAGTCTCTCCTCGGTGGTCTCAGAGCTGGCGTTTGCAGAAGCCAATGAAGTTGAGGTCACGATTCCTGAGGGGTATACACGTGCGCAGATTGGAGAAACAGTTGTCGAGGCTCTTGCACAGGTGACGGATGAAGAGTGGGCAACAGTGAGCGGGGAGAATGGTAAGTGGATGCTTACCTCGACGGATGTGCTTGGTGGTATTCCACAGGGGCAGGGTCTTGAGGGGTACTTGTTTCCTGACACCTATCGTTTTGCCGAAGGAGCAAATGCTGAGACAGTTGCGGACACCATGGTGCTCACACTCAAGCGTCGCATGGCTGAAAACAATATCGTGATTCCTGATACGCTCGTGTTTGAAAATGGTATGACGCTTCATGAGGTGATCACGCTCGCGTCCATCGTTGAACGTGAGGTGCGTGATCCTGAGGATATGGCTCTTGTGGCAGGGATCTTCTTTAGCCGCCTGAGAATTGGGATGGCCCTGCAGGCCGACTCGACGGTGAACTACATCACAGGAAAGAATGATCCTGGTGTCACCCTCGAGGACTCTCGGGTGAACTCGCCTTACAATACGTATAAGAATCTTGGATTGCCACCAGGGCCCATCAGTAACCCTGGTATGAATGCGATCAATGCCGTGCTGAACCCACAAGATTCTGAGTATTTGTACTTCTTGACGACTCCTGAGGGAGTGGCGATTTACTCCGCAACATTTGATCAGCACATTGATAACAAGTATCGATACCTTAAGTAGGTAAGGGTACGTCGTTGTTAAAAAAAGAAGGCTTCTGGATTGACATTCAGGGGTTTTTTTATTATTTTATAGTGCCGATTCACCGAGAATTCTACAGATACAGAGGAGATGAATCGTGGCTCATTACCGTGACCCGTTCGAGTGGCCGGATCCACTCAACCTGGTCGTCATCAAGCGCAGCTTCAAGCTTCTGCGCAAGAGGCCCAGCAAGGGCAAGAAGCCGCCGCCGCTCGAGGTGAAGGACTTCGCTCTGATCGAGCTCGTGCCGCACTGCCTCTACGAGGTGCCGGCGCACAGCATCGAGGCCCTCAAGGGCATCAAGGAGCTGGAGCCCGGTCGCATTCTCTCTCGGAACCTCAGGGTGTCCGAGCGCCTCAATGGCGTAGAGAAGGTGACCTACGCGCAGCAGTGTTTCATCTCGTACGAGAGCGTCTACAAGGCGCGCCGCGGGATGGCGCATGCGCAAACGCGTGGCAAGCACGTCGAGCTTCCGGCTCTCGCGAGCTGGGACGAGACCTTCGACTGGATGGTCAAGACGTCCTGGACGCTTCATCTCCTGGAGGAAGATGGGCGTGAAGAGTACGTCCTGGTGGCCGCTGCGCTGCTGGATGCTCATGGTCGCGTCATCGACGAGAACAAGGTGGCAGCGCTGGCGCGTGCGATCCAGGCTGGCAAGCTCAAGGACTCCTTGGGCCGGTTCAACCCGGGGCGCATTCCGCTCATCATCTTCGCTGGGCAGAAGGATCTCGCTGAGCGGATCCAGACGGTGCGAGGCATCACGCGTCGTATCAGTTTCCGCGAGGTGGTGCTGGAGGTCTACATCGACCGCCTGCGCATCATCTGTCGACAGATCGGCAACTCACAGCTGCACCGGCTGCAGTCCAGGGTGCTGTTCGGCGATGATCGTCTGCTGCCGGTGCGTGGACGCTCAGGTGGCGACGGAGCTGTACGCTCGACCGCAACGGTCCGCCGTGAGGCGGATCGACTCGAGCAGTACGCACGTCAGCTCGAGCAGATCGTGACCCGGCCGTTCGTGCGGTCGCTCCGGCACTCCGTGCGCAATATGCGCCAAGCTGCCGCGATCATGCGCGAGGCTGCTGACGTGGCCAAAAGCGAGGGGGCAGACGCTGCCGCCGCAGTGATGCTCCGCTCACGCGACGTGCTGATGCAGAGCTACCACGGCATGGTGCTGCGAGATCTGCACTGGCAGCTCGAAGAGCTTCTGCTGCAAGCGGCCATTCTCATCGATCGCAGAGAGGATGTCGCCGACTCTCGCCAGATCGCCTGGCATGATGATCTGCGTGCCATCCACCGACGCCTCACGCGTCGGGTTCCCGAGACCAGGGCGTTCCTGGACGACGGGTTCGCACGAAAGGTCCGTGCCAGCGTGTTCCCTCACGTTCACCTGGCGGACGTGCATCTCATGCGCAAGCTCTCAGACGGAGGGCCTGACCTTGAGGGCATGACGGACGAGCTCCGTAAGGCCTGCGCACCGCTCTAGGTGCACACACGAGACCCTTGACGAGGGTCTTTTTCTTTTGACTCGTATGATACTATGGCCCCGTTATGAAAGAATTTGTTTTACAAGATGACTTTGATCTTTCGCGCTCAACGATTGATTTTAAAGCAGAATTAAACCCTGAGCAGCTGGATGTGGTGCTTCATGGAGATGGCCCTGCCCTGGTGCTCGCCGGAGCTGGATCTGGAAAGACCCGGACAATTACCTATCGTGTGGCGTATCTTCTTGAGCGTGGCGTGAGTGCGGACAACATCCTGCTCGTTACGTTTACGAACAAGGCAGCAAAAGAAATGCTCTCTCGAGTCGAAGGTCTCCTGGGACGCTACCCAGTCGGGCTCTGGGGAGGGACATTTCACTCGATCGCGAATCGTCTGCTTCGTATCTATGGCCGTGAGCTTGGCTACTCACCAAGCTTTACGATTCTAGATCAGGAGGACGCAAAGAGTTTGGTGAAGGTCTGTATCAAGGCATTGAACGTCGACACGAGTGCACGGCGATTTCCTTCACCAGCAAAGCTGCATGGCATGATTAGCTACGGCATGAACTCTGGGAAGACGATTCCTCAAGTGATTGAACAGAAGTATCCGTCATTCACAGAGATTGCGCCGATCATCGAACGAATTGGCGAGCTGTACCAGGTACGTAAGCGGGAGGCGGACAGCATGGACTTTGACGACTTGCTTCTCAACCTGCGGAAGCTCTTGCAGAGCCATGAGGGGGTGCGGCGTAAGCTCGCACAACAGTTTGAGTTTATCTTGGTCGACGAGTACCAGGACACGAACGTTGTGCAGGCAGAGATTGTCAGGCAGCTGGCATCCGAGCATGGAAACATTTTGGTCGTGGGGGATGATGCTCAGTCGATTTATTCGTTCCGCGCAGCTGAGATCAGGAATATTCTTGGCTTCCCACAGACGTACGATCAGACAAAGACATTTCGGCTCACGACCAACTATCGATCTACACCAGATATTTTGGCTGTGGCGAATGCATCGATTACACAAAATAAAGATCAGTTTAAAAAAGAACTGACGGCTGTGCGCGGTGAGATGGAGCGACCGAATCTTGTGCCGGCATCGAATAGTTCTCAAGAGGCGCAGTTTATTGCTCAGCGTATTCTGGCGCTGCGAGATGAGGGTGTTCCTCTTAATGAGATCGCGGTCTTGTTCCGCGCAGCCTTTCATTCACAGACGCTCGAGTTCGAGCTCATGAAGCGTGATATCCCATATGAGTATCGCGGCGGTCTGAAGTTTTTTGAGCGTGCTCACGTAAAAGACATCGTGGCGCACTTGCGCATTAAGCAGAATCCACGTGATGAGATGGCATGGATGCGTGTGCTCGGGCTCATGAACGGGATCGGTATCGTGACCGCACAAAAAATTATCGGACAAATACGAGACATAGAAGCTCTGCAGGATGTGCTGACCCGAGAGATTAAAGTGCCTAAGAGGGCACAGGCCAGTTGGGCCATGCTTGTGCGTACGCTCACAAAGATGTCAGCTGAAGAGCTCCCGGCAGATTTGATCCGAGCGGTGACCGGGGGTGACTACCGGGATTACGTCGAGGCTGAGTATCCAGATTTTATGGATCGTCTAGACGATCTGGAACAGTTCGCGTTGTTTGCTGAGGGATATAAGAGTCTCACGACGTTCCTAGACGAAGTTTCGTTAAGTGCGGATTATGGATCTGTACGTGAGCAAGGTGGACGAGAGGATGATGAGAAGATGGTTCTTTCAACGATTCACCAGGCCAAGGGACTTGAGTGGGATGCGGTGTTTGTGATGCATCTGATCGACGGGAAGTTTCCAATCGGTCGTGCGCTGGAGGAGAAAGGCGGACTTGAGGAGGAACGTCGCTTGTTTTACGTAGCGACCACGCGCGCACGAAAGCACTTGTTTTACACATATCCCATCACTGCCGGCTATGATACGCTCATGATAAGCCAGCCCTCACAGTTTTTGCAGGAGCTTCCAACAGGTCTTCTGGAAGAAGTCCGACTGAAGGCGGCCTACAGCGCATCACCGAGTCGCTCTCGTTGGAATGATCGTAGTGATGACGGCCCCACGATCGTGCTCGATGAAATGGGGGAGCGTGTGAAAAAAGATATTAGTGGCATGAGCTTTCTAAGAGATGTAAACGACTTATGAGCTACGCAGATCAATCCGCCGATCTTCATCGGAAGAAGCAGGGGAAGCTGGAAATCCAGTCGACGTTTCCAATGGAGAACAGTGATGACTTATCTATTGCCTACACCCCTGGCGTGGCTGAGCCGTGTCGGTTGATTGCAGCGGATCAGTCTCAGGCGTGGGATCTGACGATTAAGGGACGGTCTGTGGCTGTGGTTACGGATGGGTCTGCGGTATTAGGCTTAGGGAATATTGGCCCTGAGGCGGGGTTGCCCGTTATGGAGGGGAAAGCGATTTTGTTTAAACATTTTGCAAACGTTGATGCGTATCCGATTTGTCTGGACACGCAGGATGTTGATGAGATTGTTCAGGCGGTGAAGTGGATCGCTCCCGGCTTCGGGGGGATCAATCTCGAGGACATCTCTGCTCCACGTTGTTTTGAAATAGAGCGTCGGCTCGAGGAAGAGCTCAACATTCCTGTAATGCACGATGATCAGCATGGGACGGCTATCGTGGTACTCGCTGGCCTCATGAATGCGTTGAAGGTTGTGGGGAAGAAGATTGAGGATGTCTGTGTGGTGGTGGCCGGTGCTGGTGCCGGTGGTATGGGAATTGCAAACTTATTGTTCGATGCAGGGCTCAAGCACATGGCCATGGTGGATTCCCGCGGCATGATTGCTGTTGGGCGCGGGGGCATGAATCCATATAAGGATGAGTTGGCGGCGCATATCAATCCAGAAGGCAGAACGGGAACATTGGCGGAGGCTCTTAAAGGGGCGGATGTCTTTATTGGCGTGAGTCAGCCAGGGCTTGTTGATGAAGAGATGGTGCGGTCCATGGCGGCACAGCCGATTATTTTTGCGCTTTCAAATCCTGTACCTGAGATTATGCCTGACGTTGCCGAAGCGGCTGGAGCGGCGGTGGTGGCAACGGGGCGATCCGATTTTCCGAATCAGGTGAATAACGTGCTGGCATTTCCTGGAATATTCAAAGGAGCACTTGAGGCCCGGATACAAACAATTACACCTGCCATGCGGGTAGCTGCAGCATCGGCACTTTCAAAAATGGTGCCAGAGCCAACGGTGCACAAGATCCTTCCGTCTCCGTTTGATGAAGGAGTGGCAGATGTTGTTGCCGAGGCTGTAAAGCGTGCGGCTTAGCTATGGTGTACGGGCAACAAAAAAAGAAACTTCGACTAGGGTCTACGCTTGGGACCGTATTGATCGTATTGGTATTGTTTGGAGTATTTGTTTTGGCAGTGACATGGTTTCGCTCTGAGCCACCTCAAGAGGAGGCAGAAGTCGATTCCATCGTGAACATTCTTACACCAGACCCAATCTCACAGGCAATCATCAACGGAGCGATCGATACAGAGGCACGTGAGGCCGTGTTGCGCTGGGTGAGTACAGGAGAAGAACTTGGAAAGGCAGAGCGTGGTGACAAAGACGGACAGTACTATCTTGAGATCAATACACTACTGCCAGACATCGACCGGGAGATTCATTACTACCAGGTATGGATGGTACGTAAGATCCCGTACGACTTTTTCTCTGCCGGTCAGATGTTGACCAACGATGATGGAGAGTTCGTTTTGGAATGGGACGCGCCAGACAACGAGGATTACTTTGCCTATACAGATCTGGTGATTACGGTGAACCAGTTTGAGGGGAGCGCTGACCCAGGTGAGCATTTGGTGGAGGGAACGTTTGGGAAGTAGGTATGGAGAAGGTTTTTATTGAGAATCGAAGAGGTCAGAAGATTGCGGTGGTGATCGAGCAACCCGAAGCATCTCGTGGACTTGCTTTTGTGATGCATGGGCTTGGTGGGTTTAAGGAGCAGGTGCATGTCGAGATGTTTGCACGTTGTTTTGTAGATAACGGGTTTACAACAGTTCGATTCGACACAGCAGATACAATCGGCGAGAGTGGTGGACGATATGAGGATGCGACCATTACGAGTTATTATCGCGACCTTGAAGATGTCATCAGTTGGTCGAAGTCACAAGACTGGTACAGCGCTCCATTCTTTTTGGTGGGGCATAGTTTGGGAGGTATCTCGACGGCGCTCTATGCCGAGCAGCACCCAGAAGAGATCATGGGCTTGGCCCCCATATCGTCAGTGATTTCCGGAGCGTTGTCTCAGGAGGCACATCGCCCTGAGGATGACGATAAATGGAAGCAAACAGGATGGCAGACGCGGATGAGCAGATCAAAACCTGGTGTTGAGCTGCGGCTCCCGTGGTCGCATATGGAAGACCGTCTTAAGTACGACCTGCTGAAAGACGCAAAGAAACTCACGATGCCCGTTTTGCTTATTGTTGGGGAGATAGACGAAGGTACGCCCCCCAGGCACCAACAAAAATTATTTGATGTTCTTCCTGGAGAGAAAGAGCTTCATGTTATTTCAGGTGCTGGTCACTCATATCGAGAGCAAGGATGCCTGGATCAGGTGAAAGTTTATTTAGATAACTGGATAAAGAAGGTGGGTGGTGAGTAGGATTTTTAAAAAAAGAAAAACACCCGCTCGCCCTGGGGGGCGGAGGGGTGGTTGTGCGTATCCCAGTCTTCGTGTCTCGAGTCGTGGATCTTGCACTCGATGAGCGGCATGCCGGCTTCCAGCGCGCCGAAGTAGCGGTGACGGCCGTTGCCGAGGATGCGGTAGCGCTCCTTCTCATCGGTCCTGCAGGACACGACGTCGATGGGCTCGACGAATCGGTCTTCCTCAAACGCCTTGCGGTGCTTCTCCACCTTCTTGGGGGACACCTTCTTGCGCTGCTTGGAAGAAACAGCGATGTGCTCGATCGAGAGCCAAGCGGTTCTCACCATGCGACCTCCTTACTTTATGGTCGTCATGGCACCTCCTTGGTTAGGGTTAACGGGACCTCTCGACTGGGGTGAGAGGCTGGTGAATATAGAGGAATTCATCCCTTATGTCAATGATAAGGGATTAGACTTCATGATCATAGTGAAACCCGCTGGAGCGAGTTTTGAACTTTGCGGAGAGGGTTGAGGCGCGTTGCCAGACGCCGGAGCCGTAGCGGTGCTGGAGGGTATCAAGAGAAGAGAAGACGGAAAGGATCTTTCGGTCTTTTTTAAATAGAGGTGGTTGTTCGGGGCCTTGCGTGAGCTGTGAGGCGGAGAGACCGACAAGTCTGACGGGAGTGTACCCAAGGTGGGGCTGGATAATGTTCCAGGCGATTTGAAAAAGTTTGAGTCCGTTGGCGGTAGGGGCGTGAAAGGTTCGTTGTTCGCCGTGGCTTGAGAAATCACCGAAGCGTACAAAGGCACTCACACGGCGAGAGACAATACCGTCACGTCTCATGCGCCAGGCAACTTTGTCCGCTAGACCCAGAAGGTAACGTTTGAGAACGAGGGGGTCGTAGGTGTCTTGGGGGAGGGTGTACGAGTGGCCGTACGACTTCACATCTTCAGAGTGCATGTTGCGAATGCCTTTTTGGGTTGAGGAGACAACAGCCGATGAGTCGCGGCCATGGGCGGCTTCGTGGAGCCAGGTGCCGTAGCTATTGAACTCAGTTTGCAGGTCCTCCAGAGGGAACTCACGAAGTTGTTTGAACGTCTCGATGCCCAAGGCGTTTAAGCGAGCCTCGATGCGCCTGCCGATGCCGCAGAGTGCGGGAAGTGGTCTTGTGTCGATAAAAGAAATGAGATCCTCTGAGCGCACAACGGTGAGTCCGTTTGGTTTCACGGATTCACAGGCAAGTTTTGCCATGAGCTTGTTTGGAGCAATGCCAATGGAAGCGGTGATGTGTTCACCGCACTCTTCTTGGAGTCGCTTACGTAGAGCCTGCGCAAGGCAGGTGGCGCCAAAATAGTCTTCAGCCTCGTTTGTAATATCTAAAAAACTTTCGTCCACGCTGAACTGAGAGACGTTGGGGCTAAACTCCTTAAGGATGCAATTGAAACGTTCTGTGATGGCGGCGTATTTTTTTGGGTCCCCGGGCCAGAGCATGAGGGAGGGGCAAATCTTCTTTGCCTCCCAGGTGCTCATGGCGGTTTTTACCCCGAGAGCTTTGGCTTCAATCGACGCCGTCGTAATGACAGAACGCTCTACTTGCTTGCCCGTGATGCCGATGGGCTTTCCCCGTAAAAAAGGATTCGCCTGCTGTTCAACAGAGGCGAAGTAAGAATTAAAATCGATATGGAGGATGATGCGGTTCATGGTGATTGACGGGTCATGAGGGTCTGGTAGGGTCTTTTCTAAGGAGGTGATCATGCCCTTTGACGATGATCGTTTCAGAATCGCAGCCGCTCGGCTGGAAGACTACCGAGATTGCCTGACGTTTCTGAACGAACGTGGGCAGGATCTGCTTCGCTCTGGAGATCTGGAGTATCGCGACGCATTGTTCCAGGCCAGGCTCATGGACCGCACGCGGACACGCATCTCGATCATTCGTGAGCGAGAGACCCGCCAGATGGTCGCGGTGGCCCTGCTCATGGTGAGTTACGACTGGCGCAAGGGTGTCGGCAGCGTTGAGTACGTTCTGGTCGACACCGACTTCCGAGGCTGCGGCCTTGGGCGTGTGGTCATGGAGGACTTGCTGGCGCAAGCCCGTGAGGTTCGGCCACGGCTTGCGGTCATCAGGCTCGTAAGCGAGCCCTGGCACGAAGCCGCACGGTCTCTCTACCAGAAGCTCGGCTTCACGCTAGTCGACGGCTCAGATCGACACTTCGAGCTTCGGCTCCATCACTAGCATCTACGGATGCTTTTTTCTTATCCATCCGTATACAACTCCACCAGTCTCCAATCGAGATTCTCTGGATCAAGTTTGAGTTTGAAATAGTTGTTGAGGTCTGAGACAGAGAAGTAGAAGACTTTCTTACGACCCTCACGGACGGTGTGAACCAGGTTAATGTTCTCGATCTTGTAGTCTTTCTGATTCCAGCGCATGGTGCGTGGAAGGACGCGATTGTCTGCAAATGAGACCATCACGTCCACAGGGTCATTAAGAAGTTCGTGCATAGCCAGCGGTTTTCATGCGAGTAAGAACGTGACGCATGGCCTGCTTCGCACGCCGGCGAGAGGCACGGAGACGGAGGGAACGTATGTTTTTTGTAAGACGACGGTCCCGTTTGTAGGGAAGGAACGAGAGGGTGATGGCCGTGTGGCGTAAAGCTGCAGAAGACATAAGCATGGATGACTCTTCCAAAAATAGCGATCTTGCCTTTCATGGGCGCCCAGCCATCCCTTCAATGTACCTGTTAGTACATCTTCAGGGTTGGCAGCCCATTCAAGGCAATCTCATCGATTTTTGAAACAGTCTATATTTTTTGTGAATTAAGGGATCATCGTCGTCTAGGACGAAGGTTCGGCCGCAAAGAGGATCTCGGACGTGACGACTCTGGCACCCAGCAGAGTGTGGTCTTTCCTGTCCCCAGCCTTGCAGCGGAACCTCCGGACTAGATGAGGTTAGGCCTAGAGAGCATCCCGACATTTGCTCTCCAAGCCCTCCTGTGTTTACAATTCAAAAGCTGCCATACGCGCGGGAATCGTCCCGTGGCGTAACTAGGTAGTTCCTGAGAAGCGCTTCAATGTCTTGCCGGACGGAGCGCTTTTTCGTTTGTGTTGATTCGATTGCGTGATCCCTTCGCTATCGAATCAGGCCAAACGTCTCACTACACTGGTTGGAATTTTCGTATGACAGCTCGGACAACGCCTTGGATGATGCAATCTTGGACGTAGATTGGTTCCATGGTGCTGTTTGCGGGTTGAAGTCTGATACGGTTTCTTTCTCGGTAAAATCGTTTCAGTGTGGCAAAAGCATTGTCCATCAGCGCGACGACGACTTCACCGTTGCGTGGTGAAGGGTTGCGCTCGATGACGACGAAGTCTCCATCAAGGATGCCGTCTTCAATCATGGAGCGGCCCTTTACCCGCAGGACGAATGAGTTGGAGCCGTCCAGGACAAAGTCTGCTGGCACGGCCATGGCTTCATTGTCCTCCACAGCCTCAATAGGTTGACCAGCGGTGATGATGCCCATAAGCGGTAGCATGACGGAAGGTCCCTTAGGAGATTCGTCGACGAGCTCGATGGAGCGTGCGCGACCATCCTCACCGGTGGCGATCAGGCCTTTCTCCACGAGTGCTTGAACATGCGCGTGGATGGTGGAGGGGGAGGAGAGGCCGAGAGCATCGGCGATCTCTCGGTACGAAGGGGCGTAGCCTTCGGTGTCGAGGTGCTGGCGAATGATCTTGAGCACTTCTGATTGTTTCTTTGTGAGATTGGACATAGATTTGCTGTTCGCTTTCTGTTCGCATTGTGCACCGAACAAAAACCGAACGCAAGGGTTGGGTGTGGATAACAAAAATCCGCCTTTGGTTTTAGGCCTTAGGCGGGGCGTTCAGATCCGCATCTGTTCCAGTGGGGGAAGACGCTCGAGGATCTGGGGGAGGAGGTGCGGGTGGATCATTCCGATCGTGCCGTGCTCCAGCAGGGTGGTTCTCTGGTAGTCGATGGGCTCTCCGCGTAGGTTCACGATGTCGCCACCGATGGCGAGCAGGAGGGCGTGCGGGGCCGCGATGTCCCAGATGAACGGGTTGTCCATGCGGGTGATGACGAACTCGCAGGCGTTGCGCAGCAGGGCCAGGTACATGGCCCCTGCGATGTTCTGACCTTCCAGCTGGTTGGTGCCCAGCGCGGTGGTCAGGCGCTTGTAGAGCTCACGCGCCTCGGGCTTGTCCGGGATGAACAGCCTGCTGTTCTCGAGGGCCTCAGGCGACCATCCCGCAAGACGGGTGGGCCTGGTGAGCGACGGGGCGTCGATCCACGCGCCGAGACCCTTGCCGCCGTAGACGATGATCTTCGTGTCCGGGAAGTAGATGACTCCCACGCGGGGGACACCATCTACCACGTAGCCGACGAGGGTGCAGTAGCCATCCCTGCCGCTGGCGAAGGTGCGGGTTCCGTCGAGGGGGTCCACGACCCACATGCGGTCCGGGCGCTCGCGATCGTGCGAGGTCGGGTCTTCTTCGTCCACGATGAACGCGTCGCGGTCGTGGGCCAGGATGACATCTCGGATCACGACGGAAGCCGCACCGTCGGCGGCGGTGACCACCGAGCCGTCCAGCTTGGTGCGTTTCTCCAGGGCGATCCTCTCACCACGGAATCGGGCGAGTTCTTGCCCGCCGGCCTTGGCGGCCTTCTGCGCAATCTCCAAGATTCTCTGCATGTCAATCTCCAGTCGCAGGTGATTGGAGGTTAGGGCCCCAAGGGGGGCTTGTCAACTCTTTATTGACACTCACGCATGTGCGTGACAATCTGGCTTCGAGCCGCTCGGGCTCGGATAGGGGGTAATGATGAAGCTGATTGAACACGCGCTGTACCCGGGAGTTCTGCTGATCGCCCTGGTCACAGCTGGATCGCTGCTGACGTTGGGGGTGGACGAGACGCTGATCACCTTTGCCACGACCATTGTGGCGGGGGTGGCGGTGATGATCGTGCAGGTGTGCATGCCGCACCGAGAGGACTGGCGCGTAGGGCGCCGTGAAGTGAAGGTGGATCTCTGGCATCTCATCTTCACGGCGGTGATCTTTCCGCCGCTAGTGCAGGCCGTGTGCTTCAGTGCACTGGTCTGGGGATCCATGAAGGCGGCCGCGATGGCGGGCAGCAGCCTGTGGCCACACCACTGGCCACTCTCGCTCGAGCTCTTGCTCGCGCTGGTCATCGGCGACTTCGGGTTCTACTGGGCGCACCGCGCGCTGCACAAGTGGGACTGGCTCTGGCGCATCCATGCGGTGCATCACAGCTCGGACAAGCTGTACTTCTTCTCGGCCACGCGCCTGCACCCGATCAACTTCCTGGCAACGTACCTCGCGCCCGTGGCGCCGCTGGTCCTGCTGGGAGCGAGTTCGCAGACGTTGGTGCTGTTCAGTGTCTTCACGGCCATTAACGGTGGCATGCAGCACGCCAACATCCGCGTGATCCTCGGTCCGCTCAACTGGATCTTGGCGACGTGCGACTTGCACCGCTGGCATCACAGTGAGGTCATGGGGGAGTCCAACACCAACTTCTCCAGCAACCTGATTCTGTGGGACATCGTGTTTGGCACTCGGTTCTTGCCCAAGGATCGAGAGCTCGAGCAAGTTGGCTTGCAGGACGTCGAGATACCGCCCACGCTCACCGCCCACTGGCTCACGCCCTGGCGCTGGGCAACCTTCCAGCGCGCCGACGCTGGCTAGACGCAACTCACCGCACGCAGCGGTGATTTTTTTGTATGTAAAAACCCTGACCGGTGTGGCCAGGGGTGCAGGGGCGCGACTACTCGTCGGTCGCGTCGTCCTTGCTCGTGTGCTCGGTGAACTCGTCCACCGACTTGCGCTGATCCTCCCGCGCCTTCTCCATCTCCGAGGGAGTGGTGTCCTCTTCGAAGGTGGGGGCTCGGGGTTCGGCGCGCTCCGCGGGAACCGAGGAGATCTCGGCTTCGGGAGCGGATAGGGGGTTGGGGGCGTCGATCTTGCCGTAGCTGTTGAGCACGCCCAGGGTGATGAACACCCCCAGGGCGATGGCCACCCAGCCACCGTACTTGAAGATCTTCCGCTCGTCCTCCTCCTCACGGGTGATGGAGTGACGGATCGCCCAGAGACCGCCGCCGATCAGGAGGGCGACGAAGACCAGGAAGGAAATCAGTCCGAGGAAGTTCATGTCGTTCTCCTTCTATCGGCCGCTGGCGCCGGGGATGTAGCCCAGGGGCACTTCTTCTTCGGCGAAGCGCTCCATGATCTTGAGCTCGGTGTAGACGTCGTAGCGGACGCCCACCACCTTGGCCACGGCCAGGTCGTTCTTGGCGCGGGCCATCTGCACGGCCTGGCGCTGCTCCTCCACGGCGAGCTCGGCCTCCAGGGCCTTGACCTCGCGTGCCTTCTCCTCGTCGACCGCGTACAGCAGCCGCTTGGCCACCAGGACCTCTTCGGGCGGGTCGCCGATGCCGTTGGGGAAGGAGAGCTCGGTCACCTCGACGGGGCTGTCGCCCAGTCGCTGGTTGACCATGTCGCGCGAGTGCGCGCCGATCTCGCCCACGTTGGAGAGCACGTCCTCGACGGTGTACTCACGCAGCGCCTCGATCACGGCCTCCGGGCCGATGCGCTCGAGGTAGGTGGCGTAGATCATCTCGTTGGAGATGAGCATGGTGTCCTCGACACCCGCGGGCTGCGGGGTGACCTCGGAGAACACCGTGTTGATGGAGTCTTGGTCCTGGCGGACGCGGAACTGCATCGCGATCTCGACGTCGCTGAGGTCCACGTTGCTCTTGGGCAGGAACACGCGCTCGATGGTGATCTCGCGGGTGGCCTTGGCGACCTCGAGGCGGACCAGCTTCGGACAGGTGTACATGCACCAGTCGAGGTTGAAGGAACTCGGCTGGAGGATCGTCTCGCTGAGCCCGCTGGGGTTCAGCTCGCGTCCGACTTCCGCCGGGTTGATGACCACGTTCGTTCCGTAGCAGCCGGTGAGCAGCGTGGCCGCCGCGACCAGCAGGGGAAAGAGGATTTTCCTCACGTCATGTCTCCTTTCAGTAGGGTTCATCCGCTCCACCATGACAAATGAAGCAGAGCGAGAATATAGTTCATTTTAACTGAAATGTCAATGGTTCTGCGGAAAAGAAAAAAGACCCTCAGGAGGGTCGGCGTGGTCAGGAGGAGGGTTCCTGGTGGTCTGGGAGTGCTGCGCGTCGGACGGGGTGGGTCCAGTAGAAGAAGATGTTGCCGATCATGTGCCAGAGGACGATCACCAGCAGGAGCGCAGCAAAGCCCAGGACGATTGCATGGGCCTCTGCGTTGGGTTCCGGTGAGACGCCGAATCTCAGAACGGCCATGGAGATGACCAGGATGAGTGCCACCACCAGAGAGTTTCTGATGGACTGCTTGAAGGCCGTGCGCAGGGCAGCTGGGGTAATCTTCTGTTCGCTCACGAAGCATCCTTTCTGTCACGCGTGCTGTGACGTCGGTATCTAAGCGTTGATTTGTTGAATTGTCAAAGAAAAAAGACCCTCAGGAGGGTCAGAGTCCGAACTTGGGGCAGTTGCATCGATCCTTCCAGGGATCGGGCTGCTTTTCGTTTCGGTAGAAGAGCTTGAGGAGGTTGTGCTGCTCTCGGTGGAGCGCCTCGGCCTGCGAGATGTAGTACGTCCAGCGGTCAAGGTAGCGTTGTGCGCGCTTTTCAAAGGAATCTTTGGTTCGAGGAAAGTGGTTATCTTCCTCCTCCTTCAGGATTGCCTGGTGGAGTGTGGCCAAGGTGCTCCCTCGGTTGAAGAGCCTCTTTCCCTCGTCGCTTGTTCGCACGGCGTGAAGCGTGCGGTCGAAGCGCAGGAGGCGCGAGACGCCGATGCCTCCGGCGCAGAGCGAGGAGATCAAGCCAGCGGTCACCAAGAGCGGGATGTTGTCTTGGGCGGTGGTTGGGATGGGGAAGTAGATCCAGGCCGCTGCCAGAGCGCCAAACATCACGGGGATCAGCAGGCTCAGGGCAATGATCTGCACGTCGCTCTTTGCGAGCACTTCGTCGTAGGTGAAGTAGGTGGGCCCCTTTCTTTGCTCGAAAGGGGTGTGGTGTGGTGACACGGTACGTTCCTTTACCAGCGTACGCCGGAGGGCCACCGTAGGGGAGATGGAGGGCTTGGTCAAGAAAAAAGACCCTCAGGAGGGTCAGGAGCTGCAGAGGCTGATGAGCCTTTTGCGGATTTCGGCTGCGCCCGTGTGGCGCGGCGTGGTTTCGGAGATGTGGTACTTGCCAGCGGTCTGCCGGACAAGGCGGATGGCCTCTAGGGATCCAAGCGCGGCATTGATCTCACGGTTGCTTGCGCCGTCGACCAGCCGCTTCACTTCTCGACGAAGCTTGTTGAGTTTCATCTTGGGCCAGCGGGACCGTGGCATGAGGCGATCACCCGAGCGGATGAGCGAGAGGAGGATTCCAGCGGAGAGATTGTCATCAACATCGTCTAGGTGGCTTTGAACCATCTCTACGAGATTCACGAGAGTCTCCCCCCAGTTGATTTCCTGCGTCTGCTCTTGTGCTTTGTGGCCAGGATGGTGTCGCTTTCTTCCCGTGGGGGTTTGATTCGCAGGTGACACCGTAGGGATTGGTTTGGGTCGCGGCGATGGCGGCTTTGTCCCTGCCTGCTTTTGAGCGAAGTGCGCTTCTCGTTCGAGTTTGCGCTGCTCCTGCCTTTTGGCCTCTTGTTGCCAGGCGTCTGTGGTACCACCCAACTTGATCCACTCACTCCACCCACAGGGGTGGCCTTCATCGGACCAGGCTTTCAGCACAGGGAGAACGTCTAGGTTTAGGTCTTTCTGTGCGATGTACCAGTCCAGTGGCTGCTGGGGTAGTGCACGAACCATCTTGAGATCGATGGAGCCTGCTTGGAGGCATTGGTGCGCCCAGCGAAGCATGGGGACGTTCAGTCGTTCGACGAACTTGCGTAATGATCCGGAAGACATGCCCGCGTGGAGCATGGCATCGACGGTCCTCCAGAGGGCCCCGAGGGTGAGGGCGATTCCGCCGGCCGTGGTGTACTGCATGAGCTCGTTCACGCCCGGCGCTGTGAGGTGAAGCTCGCAGCTTAGAGCGAGAGTTCGTGGTCTAAGTCTGAGCGGAGGCTTACCGAGCGCTTTCAGAGAACCTGGTTCGAGACCGAGTTGTTCTGACAGGCCTTTGGCCGCACCGCTAACGTAAGCAGGTCGCTTCCGTCTGTCGTCGTGTGGCAGCCAGGGCCCCACCTCACGTGCCATGAAGGTATCGAGGGTTTCGATGAGCATGAGGTAGTGCTCGACGCGATCGTAGCGGAACCCGCATGCTTCAGTGAAGCCGATCATGTTCAGAGCGTAGGGGATTCTGGAGAAGGTCCTGTGGGCTTTGGTGAGCAGGCTGTCTAGTTGAGTGAGGTACTTGTCACCCGTTTGCACCAGGCACCGGAAGATGGCCGTGCGCGCATGCGCGGCACATTGGAAATCGGCCACCGAGTAGTTGACCACGGCCCTGAGGATCTCTTCGAGAACTTCTGGGTCGCCATTGATTTTCTTCAGGACGTGGTTGGACATGTGCTCTGAAAGCACACCTGAGGCGTTTGCTGCAGGGCGTAGTCCGTTTGTTTTGGAACCGATGAGCTGGCCAGTTGTTCCCGGGATTGGGTACCGGCTGAGCCACCGGAGTCTGGTCGTTGCCATCCGCGTCTCCTTTGAAAGAGCAGGGGGTGACGTTAGGAGTTTTGAGAGCTTTTGTCAAAAGAAAAAGACCCTTCGCGTGAGGGTCGGTGGGCGTCGTGAGCTAGGTGCTCACAGCGGGTTGCTTGGCCGTCTCGGTGAAGTTCTCCCAGGGGAACGCGTGGCGGCTTGCCTCGAAGGCTCGTTGCAGGAGCGGCGCCTGCTTGAGGTGGAGGGCCACCTGCGTTTCGCGGAGGAGTTCTTCCTCGAGGTCGAGGTCCTTGAGCATGCGCGCCACCATGGTCTCAGACAGGCTCGTGTCTTCCTTGTAGATGCGTCGGAGTCTGTTGATCTGCGCGTAGCTGGCGGCGAGCTCTTCACCTTGCTGCAGGAGCCTTTGCTCCTCACACAGGGTGATGAACTTCTTGTACACGTTGTGCTCGCCGGTGAGCTGGTACCAGATGCTCCAGCACCCAAGTCCAACGCCGGCCAGAAGCGTGATGGTCATGCCGATTAGCAGCTTCGGATCCAGAGGGCCCGGCTGCACGAACATGAGGAAGCTCATGAACAGGAACCAGAGGCTTCCCAGGAAGAGGATGTTCTCGGCTTGGGAGAGGCTGTAGGCGTCGAGTCGAGTCAGGAACGGGGGAGCAGGAGCAGGGGGCATCGAGAGGCCTTTCTACCGTCACATCGTGTGCGGCTGAGGCATTTCACCTTGCTCCCTGTGAGTTGTCAACAATTGAAGGTAGGGTACTCATCTGTTATCCTGTCGTCGCTATGAAAAAGACTGTTGAATCTGTTACACAGGGGCATCCGGATAAGGTTTGTGACCAGATTGCCGATGCTATTGTTGATGAATATTTGCGCCGAGACCCACAGGCCCAGGTGGATCTCAATGTAATGGGGAGTCACGGAATGATGATGATTGGTGGGGAGGTGACCTCAACGGCGGACTTTGATATCGGGGCGCTCGCACAGAAGGTGTATAAGGACATCGGCTACCGAGATGATGTGGAGGTGTTTGTAAACATCGAGGCGCAGTCCGATGAAATGAAGCGCATTAAAAACGGCACGACGGATAACGTGGTGATTAACGGGTACGCGACGAGTGAGACGCGCGAGCTTCTGCCGCGGGCAGTGGTCTACGCACACAACCTTTCTCGACGGCTTGATGACTTGCGCAAGACAGATCCTGCGTTCTCTTGGCTCAAGCCTGATGGAAAAGTGCAGGTGGTCATGGACCGCGACAAGGTGGTGGGCGTGACCGTGTGTGCATCGCACCAGGTGAGCGTGGCTGACAAGGATGTACAGACAGCACTTCTGGAGCGGTTGCTCGTACCGATTGTGGGAGAGCAGGGCGCGCAGCTTTACATTAATCCCATTGGAAGTTTCACAGAGGTGGGATTCCGCGCAGACTCTGGTGCCAGTGGGCGCAAGTCGAACGTGGATACCTATGGGGGTCTGATTCCACATGGGGACTGTGCACTTTCTGGAAAAAATCCAGGGAAAGTGGATCGTGCTGGTTCGTACATGGCTCGGCACGCCGCGCGCTACATTGTTTCAGAGGGCCTGGCGTCTGCAGCGATGGTGAACCTGGTGTATTCGATGGGTCGCGCTGAACCCGTGCATATTCATGCGGCTGGGATAGGCGTGAAGTCCAAGGGGGCTAAGATGGACCTGACAAATTTGATTAAAGAGAAGTTTGATTTTCGGCCTGAGGCGATTGTGGAGCGACTAGATTTGCTCAAGCCTGTGTATCAGGCGACAGCGAGCTACGGGCATTTTGGTCGAGAGGGATTCCCGTGGGAGGGGCCTACTCGTGAGCGAGAGAAAATGCAGCCAGATGCAGAGGAAGGGAAGCTGTTCTAGTGCTCGTGAAGCAGACACTTGAGGCTTTTCGATTGCTTCGACAAATACTCATCGAGCCTGTCGAGATGGGGGCGTGTAGTCTCGCTATGGCTGGGCGAACCGATCGCTGGTACGAATTTTGAGATCTATAGGGACACTGTCCGACTCAAAATTGTCCCAGCGCTCGTTCGCCGTGGTGGACCGAATGGAAGGTGAGGTGGTGAGGAGTAAAAAATAGAGGGCATCGAGCCCCCTATTTTTTGTTTCCTGATATACTGGGGGTATATGGCGGGGAAGAAGAGACGGGAAAAACCTAATTGGGCTGTGGCGGCGATGGTGGCCATGGTTTTGATCGGCACGCTTGCGCTTGTGTGGTCGCCAGCACCGGAGGAGATGGTGGCTGGGTCACCGGATGGGGCTGTGCAAGTGAGTGGGCTTACGCGTAGTGCGGCCTCGCTTACGGTAGAGCGGCTTCAGGGAGTAGAGGTTGGAGTTGAGGGAGCGCTTGGGCCCGTGTATGAGTTAACACTCGACCGTGGATTGCTCGAGCAGGGGGAGTTGACGGTGGTGGTGAGCGGTGGAGTGGATGTGACAGAGGTGGTGCTCTATGAATTCGATCGAGACACGCTTACCTGGCTTCCGCTTGCGACAAGTTTTGATCTGACGGACGGATCAGTGAGTGCGGTGATCGAGTTTTCCGGATCCACACTAGTGACGGCCGTGAGCCGTGTGCTATAATGACATCAACAATCATAATTCTCGAGACTGACAGGAGTGAATGTGCCATAGGGGTGCTCGCGATGTCAGTCTTTCGTTCATTATTTCTCGGGGGGACTCGGGGAGAGAAACATTATGCCGACAAAAAAGAAGGCGCCATCGGCAGCTGCCAAGAAAAAGACGGCTGCAAAAAAGCCTGCGGCAAAAAAACCTGCTGCAGCAAAAAAGAAGGTGACAGCAAAGAAGCCTGTCGCAAAGAAAAAGACGGTTGCGAAGAAGCCGGTCGCAAAAAAGACCGCCGCAAAGAAACCTGCGGCGAAGAAGAAGGCCGTTGCGAAGAAAAAGCCTGTTGCTAAGAAGGTGACGGCTAAGAAACCTGTCGCCAAGAAGCCTGTGGCAAAGCAGACGGTTGAGTTAAAGATTGAAAAGACGGTACAGCAGGTTGTGGAAGAGGCTATTGAGATGAAAGCACCGATTGTCTCTGTCACAGAGAGCAAGGTGACGCACGAGCCTGTGCCTGTAGAGGTGCATCGAAAGATTGTGTACATTGGCACTTGCCGAAACTGTGATCACATTCCAATGCGTGCAGAGAAGCTTGTGGCTGTGCTTTCCATCATGATCGCCATCCTTTCAGGGATCGTGATTCTCGGAGCTCCGTCATTTGACCTGGTCATGACACAGCTCGGACTAGCATTTTAGCTAAAGAAGGTTTAGTATCTCATTCTCGTATGAAACGATTTGTACTTGTGCCCCTGGCACTGCTCGTGCTCATGGGGGCTGGCTGCAATCAGACGCAGCCTGAACAGGAGGAAACAGACCTAACCATTAACGAAACAGAGATTGTGGCAGACACAACACCGGAGGCATGGGCATTCCCTGGAGTGCTGGAGGCTGAGAAGATTGAAGGAAAGCAGATTCGGCTTGCAACAGAGAAAGGCGATATCGTCTTTGAACTCTTTGCCGACACGGCCCCTAAGACCGTCTCAAACTTTGTCTATCTGACAGAGGGTGAGTACTACAACGGCCTGACATTCCACCGTCGCGAAGAAGGATTCGTGATTCAGGGAGGTGATCCAAATGGAAACGGAACCGGTGGTCCTGGTTACCGCTTTGAGGATGAGCTGCAGGATGAGTATCAGTACGAGCGTGGCATTGTGGCCATGGCCAACGCTGGTCCTAACACCAACGGTTCTCAGTTCTTCATCATGTTGGCTGACGTACCACTCCCTAAGGCTTACAGCATTTTTGGTCGCGTGACTGAAGGGCTCGAGATTGTCGACGCTATCGCTATCGGAGATGTAATGACAACGGTAAGCGTGGAGGACAAACAGTAATATGGAAACAAAACACAGGTTCACCTGGATGGTGCCTGTGTTTTTGATTGTGCTCGCAGGAATTCCGTTTTTGGTTGGAGGGATTGTTTCTGTTGAGCAAGACGAGGAGCGTACGGTGCCAGTATCAGAAGTTGCTGAGGAGCAAGTGCTGGAAGAAGAGGTTGCCCCAGAAGTGGCGACCACGACACGTGTGCCAATTCCCGATGAAGTCCGCGGCATCTACTGGACAGCGGTCACAGCGCGTTCGGCTCGTGCCGATGAGTTGCTTGGGTATATAACTGAGACCGGACTTAACGCCGTGGTGATTGATGCGCAGCTGGACGATGGGACGATTGTCGACATTGAGGAATTTACGCCAGTGCTCTCAGAACTTGCTGAGGCGGGGATCTATCGCATCGCGCGCATTGCTGTGATGCGCAATGGAGAAATGGCTCGCGTCTGGCCGAATGTAGCCCTCAGGACAGCGGGGGGAGGCTATTGGTATGACAGCATTGGCTCGATTTGGGTTGACCCCGCAGCGCCAATTGTTGCCCAGGAGGTGATTGAGCTTGGGGAGGCGCTCTATGAGCTCGGGTTTGATGAGATTCAGTATGACTATGTGCGCTTTGCTTCAGATGGCGCAGTCAATGCGATTGTGTATCCCGTGTACGATGGCATCGAGTCAAAGGTGGATGTGATGCAGCGGTTTTTTAAAACTGTAGGAGGGGCCATGCAGGAGAAAGAGATTCCTGTGTCGTTCGATCTTTTCGGGATGACGTATTGGTCCTATAACGATTACAACATTGGTCAGCGCCTGGTAGATGTGTTGCCGTACGCTGATTACATTTCACCGATGGTCTATCCAAGTCACTACCCAGACGGATTTAAGGGGCTAGCGAATCCAGCCAAGCATCCCTATGAGATTGTGAAGATGTCGCTTGACGAGGGGCTGCGCCTGACACGAGGGTTGTGTGCGTGCTCAGATGAAGAGCTGGCGGCGCGGAGTCGGCCATGGTTACAGGATTTCGATATCGGAGCGGTATACACAGCAGATTTGATCGAGGCGCAGATACAGGCGGCAAGAGATGCGGGCGCGAGTGGGTGGATTCTGTGGAATGCGCGGAATGTGTATGAGCCGGCTAATTATCGGTAAGTAACACTCAGGGTTTTTCCCTGAGTTTTTTGATGCCAAACAAATAAAAATCCCTGACCGTCGTAGGTCAGGGGGAGTTCCTCCTAGAAAGGGTTCTGTCGGTTGGCTTCCCAGTGGCGGTAGTTCTTGATCCAGTGCCCGAAGATCTTGTTCGCAGGGGCCTGCAGATCCAGCGCGACGGCCAGGTCCATGGTGTTCAGGAGGGTGTCGTAGAACACGCGGGTGGAGGCGTCGGTGAAGTACGCGTCGATGCGGCGCATCACGAACAGGTGGATGTCGCTGCCGTAGAGCTCGGGGTGGTGCTCCTCGAAGAAGCTGTCCGCCGTGGCCTGGTAGGCCTGCTGGCTCTGGGGCGTCACCTGCCACAGGGCGTTGATCTTCGTGATGTAGAACATCGGTGGATACTGGAAGTTCTGAACCTCCTCGCTCTCACCGGTTCCCGCCATGCCGGTGTCACCACCCGTGTCGCCGGCACCGCCGGTGTCCTCGGGCTCGTCGTACCAGCCGTCGGGCATGCACTCGGGCCATGTGACGTGACCGCCTTCGCCCAGCAGCTCGATGATCGCGCTGTCGTAGGCCAGCGAGGTGCGGACCAGGCGCACGGTGGCGTCCGGGGTGTCCACGCCGTCGCAGTTGTAGTCGCCGTCCTTGCCCAGGAACACTTCGCCCAGGCCGCTGCTGGCACTGCCACGGTAGACCGTGATGGTGTTGTAGTCGCCCGTGTCGATCTCCATGTAGAAGTCCGGGGCGAAGCTGTCGTAGTCGTTCTCGACCTCGCAGTCGGCCTTGTACTCCTCCGGCTTGTCCGTGTAGCAGAGCACGCGGGCGATGCCGGGGGTGAGGCCGTTGAAGTCCAGGAAGCTGGAGGCGTCCATGGTGGCCCATGAGCCCGTGGACTGGTTCTCCACGTCCATGGTGCCGCCACTCGTCACCGCGCCCAGGGCGTAGGGGATGGAAGCGTACTCGTAGCACTCCCCGAACATGAGGGCGAAGTCGTACTCCGTGCTCATGCAGTCGGTGATGGAGTCGCCGTAGCTGTTGCCATCGTAGACGATGTGGCTGAATCCATCGTCCGTTTCCCACACACCACCGGCGTGCTCGAACTCATTGAGCGCCGTGTCGGAGACCGAGAGGTCACCGCAGGCAGCGCCCGTGAGGATGATGAAGGATGCGACGAGAAGCCGCGGGGCGAACAAGGCGGTCTGCCTCTGTTCCATGGTCCTGTTGTCTCACGCGAGCACCTAGAGCGTGCAAAGAGTTGGGCGGAGTTGCTTGCCTCTTGTGTGAGCGATGGGAGCGTACGGGCTTTTTATGTGTTTTGTCAATGGATAAAGAAAAAACTCCGACGTAAGATCGGAGAGGTTACCCTCAAGAGGGTCAGTCGTTGTCTGTGCCGGTCTTGGGCACGAGGTGGAGATGAGGGTCTCCCGTGATGATGTGGAGGATGTCCCACGAGACACATTCGTGATTCTGGCAGATTCCACGCTTGCGTGTGACGAGCTTCCCGCACTCCTGGCAGTCCCAGTCGTCGTGGCGGGTGGTCTTTCGTCTCTCGAGCTCCATCCACCAGGCAGTCAGCAAGAGGGTGTCTTCTGTCTCTGGGGTGAGCGAGGCGGGGAGCGGGGACCAGGTGCCGTTGATCTGGTAGCGAGGTAGTTCATCGGGGATGAGCTGGAGGGCTTGGATCTGTAGAGCCATGAGTCGTTCGATCAGCTGTAGGACACGCTTCTGGAGCGGGTCGGGGAACTGGGGTGGGAGGCGAACGTGCCCCATGCGGTTGAAGAAGTGCGTGAACTCGATACCGTCTTCGTCGAGTTTGATCAGCAGTGGAAAGCGTTGCGCGCGGCGGGCTGGGTCGTCGTCCATGGATTCTCCTAGAGATTATCGTAACAAAAAACCCGTCGTGGTACGACGGGGCGTTGGGGATTACCCAGCGATCTGCTGAGCGGCCAGACCGATCTTCTCGATCACGGCCGCCGAGTGAGCGCCGAAGGTGGTGCTCGGGTAGCGCTGGCGCCAGCCGTCCACACGGAACGGGGGCAGAACCTCCAGGGGCTGGTCTGCGTTGCCCTGACCGAAGAAGGTCGAGGAGACGCGGATGGGCGGCAGGCCCAGTCTGATGCGCATCCAGAGCGCACGGAGCGTCTCCCAGGTCACCACCACCTGGTGCATGCCCGCCATGGGACCATCTTCGTGCAGGCCACCGGCGAACAGGTGCTCGGTCTGTGCGCCGAACTGGGCGAACAGGCAGCCGGACGGGATCTCGGGCGTGAACGGGTCGCCACTTCGTGCCCAGCAGATCAGGCCGGGCATGTTCGCCGGGCCGTGGATGGTGATGGGGTTGAAGTCGTCGTGGTAGTGAGAGAGGACCGCGCCGGTGAGGCTCAGGTTGCGGTTGATCTGACGGAGCTTGTTCTCGCTGTCAGCTTGCCTGAGCGCGAAGGACAGCTCTTCTACGGGCTTGTAGCAGCGCTTGGCCAGCAGCTCCAGGAGGTTGCAGCCCGTCGGCGAGATCAGGTGGGGGCCCGCCTGCAGCTTCTTCAGCATGGTGCCGGGCGGGAGACGGAACGCGAATTCCAAGGCCTCGGCCAGGTCGAACAGGGTATCCAGGACGATCTCGCCCCAGCTGTTCATGACCGGCTCCCACTCGCGCTCGAAGCGCTCGGGGATGACCGGGTCAGCGTGACGCTCGGGGAAGCGGCTCGTGCTGGGGCGCGAACCGAATCGCCAGAAGAAGCGCTCCAGTGGGTTCGGACCCGCGTGGGGGTACGGCTGCTGGTCTTCCTCGAGCGCGGCGAGGCGCTCGGGGTAGGGCATGGCCGTTTCGCAGTAGGCCTCCATGCGCCCCACCTGCCGGTGGTGCTGGGGCCGGACATCCAGGTCCAGTGCCGACTTGGGCTGGCTCCAGTAGCTCTCCATCATGGCACGGACCAGCGCGTAGCTGCTGGGGGTCACGCCCTCGACGGACAGCATGGCAATACCGTAGTCGCAGGCTTGGCGCCTGAGCTCCGTACATGAAGCCTCGTGATCGGGATGGTCTGGATCCAGGCATGCCTGGAGGTTGATGGGCGGGAACGGAATCTTCCGAATGCGCATGGGACTCTCCTTCTTTAAGCAGCACAATCAAGAGCCAGGTCATGTTATACTTATCTCATGCAAGGTCAAATTACAGAGCGGACATTTTATCAATACCTCAAGTGCCCAAACTGGGTGTATTTTGATGCTCACGCGCAGGCAGCGCGACCCCACGAGGCGCTCATGCACCGGCTTCAAGATGACGGGATGATTGAGGATAAGGAACGCGACATTATTTCTGATCGTGAGGATTTGGTGGAGGTGACGGCTGAGGATCCTGACGAGGCGTTCAATCAGACGCTCGCCTTTATGGCCGAGGGGCGCCAGACGATTTTTCATGGGGTGCTTGTAGACAAGCACTGGGTGGGGCATCCAGACATTTTGGAAAAAGTTGAGGGTCGGTCCAAGCTCGGAGATCACTATTATGTCGCGGCAGACATCAAACGTTCACGACAGGTGCGAGACGATCATAAGTTCCAGGGATGTTTTTATGCCGAGCTGCTGGCTCGCGTGCAGGGGACGAAGCCCTATAAGGGGTATGTTGTGAGCGCGGACAATGAGGTGATGCCGTATTCGATTGAAGAGTTTGAAGCACAGTACGAACTTACGCTGACAGAGATTGAGAAGATTGTTGCGGGAAAGCGTCCGGTGCACTTTGTGACGTCTGGGTGTAAGCAGTCGCCATGGTTTACAGAGTGTCGAAGTGAGTCGGAGAGCTGTGAGGATCTTTCGCTCTTGAATCGTGTTTGGCGCGAAGAGGTGAAGCGTCTCTCTGAGGCGGGGATTGAAACGATTCGTCAGTTGGCTGTGAAATCTGTCTCTGAGCTTGAGTCCATCGCTCCGGATGTTCACTCAGGGCGCCTGGAGACCATGCGGGATCAGGCGATTGCGATTACAGAGAACCGGCACATGATTCGTCATGGCGTTGAGTTGCCAGAAGCGTCTATTGAATTATATTTTGATATCGAAGCAGATCCTTTAAGGGATTTTGAGTATTTGTTTGGTGTGTTGGTCGTGGAGGGGGGAGAGCAGACGTATCACTCATTCTTTGCGGAGAGTCCGGAGCAAGAGGGAGCCATGTGGGCCGAGTTTGTTGAATTTATCGAGCGGCATCTAGATGCACCTATTTATCACTACGGTTGGTTTGAGCACGAAGTTGTGCAGCGCTTTGCGATGCGTTATGGAATCAGTGAGATCGCGCGTGAGGCTCTTGACCGTAATATGATCGACTTGCTCGCGGTGGTGCGACCGGCGGTGATTTTCCCACTGTCATTCTATTCACTTAAAGATATTGCGAACTACATCGGGTTCCAGTGGAGGGCAAAGGACGCCTCAGGGGCAAACTCGGTGATGTGGTTTGAAGAATGGCTCAAGACAAAGAAGCCGAAGTTGCTGCAGAAGATTATGGAGTACAACGAGGATGATGTAATCGCCACGTACAAGCTGCAGCGCTGGGCACGTGAGCATGCCGTGTTATGAAGTTCGTCGCTCTAGTAATGACGGTGCTTTTACTGGGAACAGGTTGTGTTCCCACACAGGAACCTGTTCTTGAGGTGCGTGAACGGTCCGCGGGGGAACTAACAGAGGCATCTTGTCAGGAGGCCGGGGGTTTGTGGGAAGATTGTGGGAGCGCTTGTCGTGGAGAAGATGTCGAGGTGTGTGTTGATGTTTGTGTGGAGTACTGTGAGTGTGAATCTGATGTGCAGTGCCCCGAGGGGTTTGCTTGCGGAGAATTTATTGATGATGTGGGGGTTTGTATCGCCCTATGAAAGCCGTAAAACGTTTTGCAGAATTTATTATCTTGCTGATTGCGCTGGGAGCAGCGTTGTATTTGAATCGTGGCGCCGTAGCCGAGTGGTGGCGGACAGCGAGCCTGCCAGAGCTGCCGGTATCCGTGACGTTTGAGCAGGTGGTGGAGGAAGGTGTCGAAGAAGTAGAGGAGGCGCTTGGCGAGCCTGTCGAAGAGGCGGGCGATGAGCAAGAGGTTGAGGAGGTTGAGATAGAGGCCCCTGCTGATGTGGACGATGTGGAAGCTGGTGAGGAGATTGTCGCGTTGCCTGAGCAAGAGGGGGAGGTTCTTGACGATGACACGGAAGAAGTTGTCGATGGTGAGGAGGTTGTCGAAGATGGAGAAGAGGTAGCAGCAGAGCCTGCTGTCGAGCTCCCGCTGTCGATTAATCTCGCTGTGCCATTTACACCACAGGCTCCGCATGCCGACTGGGGTGAGCCCTATAAGGAGTCTTGTGAGGAGGCAAGTGTGTACATGGTGGAGCGGTACTATGAGGGTGAACCTGAGGGGTTGATTGAGGCAGGAAAGGCAGATGAAGCGATTCAGACCATTGTGGCGTTTGAGCATGAGTTGTTTGGTTACTACGAGGACACGACTGCAGAACAGACAGGAGTGTTTGCTGAGCTCATGTTTGGAAGAACGTACGAGTTGATTGAAGATCCGTCTGTTGATGATCTAAAGTCTCATCTGGTACAGGGGCGTCCCGTAATCATTCCGGCTGCCGGGCGCTTGCTTAACAACCCACATTTCACAGCACCTGGACCGATCTATCACATGTTGGTGGTGCGTGGATATACAGAAGCTGGTCAGTTCATCGTGAATGACCCTGGAACGTATCGAGGTGAGGCGTATCTTTATGACTTTGACACGTTGCTCTACGCGATGCACGATTGGAATGGGGGAGACGAGATTACCGATGGAAGGAAAGTGGCGTTAGTTATTTACCCGTAATATGGATTATTTACTTGGCGGAGCATTGGGAGGATTGGTGGCATTCTTTTTTGCACTTCCTGCGATTGTGCTTGAGATCGCAGAGCGCGGGAATGTGAAGAATGCTCCACTTTTGATCGATGTAAAGACGATTTTTGGCATCAAGATCAAGCATAAGCACGAAGTATTTTTTATTGGCTTGCTTCTGCATCTCATCTTTGGATTCTTGTTTGGGATCATTTACGTGTTGTTCGTGAGGCAGGGGTGGCTCTTTGTCACAAACGCTCCCTATACCATTCATTCGTTGCTCGTGTTTGCTGTGCTCAGCTGGGTTGTCGCTGGATTTGTGGTGTACCCCGCTTTGGGTTTAGGGCTATTTGGTCTCAAAGAAGGGAAGCATGTCTGGCTTGAGACCATTGTTTCGCATCTTATTTTGGGAGTCAGTCTTTGGCTCCTTGTGCAGTTTTATCAACCACATTTTTTTAACCTCCCACTGTAATGGATCCTCACGTTCTTTCTGTCGCACAATATCTGGACCTGGTAAATCAGGCGCTCAGGCAGGTTCCTTCTGATCAGACGGTGGTGGAGGGGGAGGTGTCGGACTTTCGTATCGCCCAGGGAAAGTGGGTGAGTTTTGATTTGAAAGATGAGCAAGAGGAGGCGGTGCTCAAATGTTTCATGACGACCTGGCAACTGAAGGTGCAGATCGAAAGCGGTATGCGGGTGCAGGTGAAAGGGTATCCAAAGGTGTACGAGCGGTTCGGGAGTTTTAAGATGAATGTGCAGGAAGTCGCTCCGGTGGGAGAGGGGGCGCTGCGCCGGGCGTATGAGTTGTTGAAGAAAAAAATGGAAGCTGAGGGATTATTTGATGTTTCCCGTAAACGGAGTCTGTCTCGGTTCCCTGAACGCATCGGACTCATCACATCTCGCGATGCAGCAGCGTACGGAGACTTCTTGCGCATTTTGAATAATCGATGGGGAGGCGTGGTGGTTGAACATGCGCATGTGCATGTGCAGGGGCGTCAGGCAGTGAAAGAGATTGTGGGAGCGTTTCAGTATTTCAACGCGCTGTCCGAGTCGGAGCGCCCTGACGCACTGGTGCTTACCCGTGGTGGGGGTGGTCTTGAAGATCTTCATGCGTTTAATGATGAGGGGGTTGCCCGTGCGATTTTTTCTTCAAGCATTCCCGTTGTCTGTGCCGTGGGGCATGAGCGTGATGAGTCATTGGCAGATTTTGTCGCAGATGTGCGTGCGTCGACACCATCGAACGCAGCCGAGCGCGTGGTGCCGTCTCGCTCTGATGTGAGCTACGAGATCGAGACCATGGCGCGGCATATGGAGGAGCGGATGCGTGACCACATAGAGATGCGTTCACGGGTTATTGAGCGTGCAACAGGATCTATCTCGTTTATCTTGGAGCGGCAGAAAGAGCGTTTCCGTGCGGCTCATGAGCGTCTTATGGTGGCGGGAGAGGATTGGTTGCCGCTGATTCGATCTGAGCTCGAGGGGCTTGCACGTGTGCTTAGGCAGGTGGATCCAAAGCGGGTCCTGGCTCGAGGGTACTCAATTGTTACCGTCAATGGCGCTGTTGTAGCGGATGCCTCAAAGGTTGGTGTCGGTCAGGAGGTTGGTGTACAATTGGCCGCAGGATCGTTTGATGCGCAGGTAACGCGCGTAGACGGTAAAGGACAGCAGAAACTTGTTTAACCTATGCCAGCAAAGAAAAAGATCAATTTTGCCAAAGCCTTTGAGGAGCTCGAGGAGATCACGCAGTGGTTTGATTCCGAGGAGAACCTTGATCTCGATAAGGGCTTGAAGCAGTTTGAGCGAGGGTTGGAGCTGGCAGGTGAGCTCAAGAAAAAGCTTTCTGAGGTGGAGAACAAGGTAGAGTCTATTAAAGAGAAGTTTGCTGGGTAGCTATGGCGTATATCCTCTTCCGGTGGATCATCAATGCAATCGCGCTCATCATTGTTGCCAATGTGGTGCCAGGTTTTGGCGTCGAGACGTTCTACAACGCCTTGATCGCTGCCTTGGTGCTCGGACTCGCCAACGCTCTCGTGCGTCCACTGTTCTTTATTCTCACGCTTCCTGTCACGATTCTTACACTCGGTCTATTCACCTTTGTCATTAACGCTTTTATGATCTGGCTTGTCTCCACGATCGTAGAAGGGTTTGTGGTTGAGGGGTTTGTGCCCGCATTGCTTGCAGCACTTATGTTGTGGGCAATCTCACTCGCCACCAACTGGCTTATTAAACAATCTCAACATTCGTAACCCATTAGCGCCCCAGCGGCGCTCTTTTTATGACCCACTCCAATTCGCTCGAACCGTCTACGCTTGTTATTTCTGTCGGTGGCTCTCTCGTGGTTCCTAATGGGAACATTGATCACGCGTTCCTGAAGGACCTGAAGAAGTTGATCAAAAAACATATCAAGCGCGGATGGCGATTTGTTATCGTTGTAGGCGGAGGAGGAACAGCGCGGCATTATCAAGAGGCCGCACGGCAGGTTGGAAAACTTACGCGTGATGACTTGGACTGGTTGGGGATTCATGCGACACGCTTGAACGGACATCTTATGAGGACTGTTCTGCGAGAGGTTGCGCACCCGGTCATGCTCAAAGATCCAAGTCGGCCAATCCGTGGATGGAAGCAGCCAGTGATGGTTGCAGCAGGATGGAAGCCAGGCTGGTCAACAGATTACGTGGCTACGCGTATTGCCAAGCGCTTGAAGGCTAAGGTGGTGATCAACTTGTCGAACATTGATTACGTGTACGATAAAGATCCGAATAAGCATAAAGACGCTGAGGTGATCTGCGACATTTCATGGAAAGACTTTCGTGCCATGGTGGGGAATGAGTGGGACCCTGGCATGAGCGCACCGTTTGATCCCGTGGCCTCTCGATTGGCTCATCATAGCGGAATCCGTGTAGGAATCTTAAACGGAAAGAACATGGAGAATCTCGATAATCTTTTGAAAGGGAAGCGGTTCTTGGGAACCGTGATTGGCGGCTAGCACATTGAGTGATTGACAGGATGCCTGGAGACAGGCATCTTTTGTTTCTCGCGCATAAGGCGCGAAGAAGGGAGACCCGATGCGGGTTGAGTACCGGTTCGTGTTCGTCCCTCGCTACGAGGGGTGTCCGAGCGAAGATGCTTGCGCGGTGCACTCCCAGGAGGGGGAACCGTTCTTTGCTGCCGTGGTCGATGGTCACGGGGCAGAAGTAGACCGCAACAACATCAAGATCCTCAAGTCTCACCAGGTGGCTGACTTTGCGGCCGAGGTGGCTGTGGGATTGCGCGATCGGTTTACGGCTCGGCCGGAACCTGTGCATGCGCATGGGAACTTCAGTGCGGTGACGACGTCTCTTGAGCCGTGGCGCAAACGCGTAAGCCTGAAGCCTGGAGCAGGCCTGAGGTTCGTGGGGGCTGTGGCGAGTTGTGTCACGTTCCTTGATGAAACGTTTTACCTGTCTCAGGTGGGGGATGGACGTTTCTATGTCTCGATGGATCGAGGTGTCGGCTACAGGAGGCTTTCCGACGATCATGTCTACAGCAATCGCGCTGAGCGACGTCGGCTCGCCGGCGCACTGGCTCAGAAGCGGTTCGCCTTGGATCAACGAATGTCCGGAAATGGAACGATCACGTACCTGAAGATCGTCACAAGTGACAAGTCTCACACGCTTCGGCTCGAGCCAACGCGCACCTTCGGTGACTGGGAGTTCGCAGATTTACTTCCGTCGATCCCCGAGTGCCGCGCGTTCCCGCTCTCACAGGTTGGAGAACACGAGCTATTCGCCCTGTGCGTCGACGGCGGTAACCAGATTGTCGAGCAGGTCATGAGGGAGCTCCGCGGCCGCGCCTGGGTCACGCCCTGGGACGAGATCGAACTTCTGACCACGTCACGCTGCATCGATCCTGACGATGACATCATGATCATTTACTTCCGAGTGGTGCCCTAGCACCCAACGCACAGCCTTGACGCAGGGCTGTTTTTTCTTTAGTTTAATTTCGTTGGATTCTATCCGGCAGAAAGAAGGTGAACGTGAGTGTATTTATAGCTGTTCCTGAAAACGATTCGTACTGGATGGCCAAGGAGGGTGATCATCCTGGTCGAGCATTGGCCTGGCGTCTTCAGCAGATCATCGTGGGGGAAACAGGTGACCCTACGTGGGAGCCTGAGGGAGGTAAGGCTGGTCTCGGGCGATGGGTTCTGGGCACACACAACGACTGGTCCTTGTCTGTGATCGGCGATGTGGGTCTGGGGAACAAGCGAGTGCTCATGCTCTCTGGCCGGTCAATTGCTGGCCCATCTGAATTCTCACGCAAGTACGAGCTGGGCCTCAAGACGTTGCTCCCTCCGATGATGGGGGTCGAGATCCTTGAGCGCGATCAGGTGTTCAACAAGGCTTCCTGACGAGTGTACGACCACTCGTTTTTTTATTTGGTAAACGGTTGACAGCCTAATATGAATGATCTATTATCTCCTCGAACTGAAGATCTGCCGTAGACAACGGGTTGCCTAGCGCATAAGTCCCGTCGAGGTGAAAGGTTTCGACCTTTTTCTACTGCGGCGCAAGTCTGCAGTTTTTAATTAAAGGTCGAACAATTTTTATGCCAAAAACACGTGCTGAGAAGGAGCAGATCATCGCTGATCTCTCCGACAAGCTCGGAAAGATGAAATCCGCGGTGTTTACGTCCGTATCGGGCTACACCATGGAGGACGCAAACGAGCTTCGCAGCAAGGGTCGTGAGCAGGGGGTAGAACTCCTGGTTGCCAAGAAGACCCTTCTGATCCGTGCGTTGGAAGCGAATGGATTCAAGGTCGGGAAAGATGACCTACAGGGATCCATCCTTACCAGCTTCGGATACGACGACGAGGTCGCAGCTGCAAAGCTGATGGCTGAGTATGCCAAGGACCGCGAAGACATCAAGCTTGTCGGTGGAATCTTGGAAGGGGAGTTTGTTGACTCCGCTGCCGTCACCCAGCTTTCAAGCTTGCCAAGCAAGGAAGAGTTGCTTGCCAAGGTTGTTGGCTCACTCAATGCGCCAGTATCTGGATTCGTGAATGTCCTCGCGGGCAACCTACGAGGCCTGGTCTACGCATTGAACGCTATTAAGGAGGCAAAGAGTTAATCCAACGATTGAATCAATCAATACTATGTCAGAAGAAGCAACAGCAACAGAGGAGAAGGTAGAGGCTGCAGCAGCTCCTGCCGCAGAGGAGAAGGCCGTAGAGGTTCCTGCAAAGTTCAAGGACCTCGTAGAGGGAATCGAGCAGATGTCCGTTTTGGACCTCGCTGAGCTCGTAAAGGTACTCGAGGACAAGTTCGGTGTAAGTGCCGCTGCTCCTGCCATGATGATGGCTGGTGGTGCTGGCGGAGACGCTGGTGCAGCTGAGGAGAAGTCCGAGTTCGACGTTGAGCTGGCAAGCGCTGGTGACAACAAGATCGCTGTGATCAAGGCTGTCCGAGCTATCACAGGTGAGGGACTTAAGGAGGCAAAGGCTATCGTTGACGCTGCTCCAACCGTCGTAAAGGCTGGTGTAGCTAAGGAAGAGGCCGAGCAGATGAAGAAGGATATTGAGGATGCTGGCGGAGCCGTCAACCTCAAGTAAGCAACAAGCAAATTAAAAACACCCATCGCTGAGCGGTGGGTGTTTTGTTTTACTGCTCTACACGTTTGAGCGTTACGCCTTCAAACGAGATGGTCTGAGCTTCGTCGTCTTTAATGATGGTGAGCTCGTAGGTTTGGAGGCCGCGAGGGGTATTCCAGGTCTTTTCAATGACGATTGAGCCATCAATGGCTTGCTTCACGATCTCGTAGGTCCCTTCTTCGAAGTAGTTGTGTGAGGCTGTGACGATGTAGTTGGGGTAATCAATGTCGTATTGCATCCAGGTGGACTCTCCTTCTTCTCCAACCCATTCTGTGTACCAACTTCCTGTTAGTCCGTCGTCAGAGGTTGAGGGAGTGAGGTCCTTTCCAGCTGCTGGGGGCCAGAAGGCAAGCAGGGCAATGCCGACAATGGCAAGGGCAATGACGATCCAATGGTGTAACTTTGTTTTCATATTATTCATCGATATGTGAAGTGGCGATGCTGTAGAGCTTCGATCCGGCTAGAAGATAAATGGTGTAGTCCGATTCGTCAACCACGAAGTCTGTGAGATCTGTGAAGGTGCTTGAGGAATATTGGACTAAGAATTCACCAGAGGTCTTATCAAAGACAATCAATCGTTGAGTACTTGGCTCAAGGACGTAGACATAGGATGAATCCGCGTCCGTCCAAATGCTTGTGGCGCCTGTGATGCGTGGTTCAACCGCTCCGGCAGCCCAGCCGTCCTCGCTTCCGCTGCTGAATCGGGAGATGCTTCCGTCGCGCATGAGCACGTAGACGGTGCCGTCGATGGTGAGTGACACAGCATTGTCAAAGGAAACGGTGCGGGAGGTAATCCAGTTTGTTTCTGAAGTGAACTCAGATCCGCTTCGGGTGTAGCGCACAATCTGACCTTCTTGGTCAGAGGAAGATGGACGCAGCAGGTAGAGGCGATCGGCATAGGCCTGTAGGTCTACCCAGCTTGGGTCGATCAGGTTCACACTGTTGGCTCCAGTGTCAGTGACCTGGTAGATCTCTCCGATGGAGTCCATGGTGTAGACACGGCCGTCCTCTTGGGTTCCCAGCTGAGCGATACTTCCTGATTCAGGGGCTTCACTGGAGACGTCAAAGCTTTTTTGTGAACGATTCAGTTCATACGCGCGCCCATCGGAACCAAAAACGTAAAGTGAGTCTGGCGTCTGAACCAAAGCGTTTCCAAAGACGCCATCTGTAACCGTGGCAAGGTCTCCAAGCAATGGTGGGTTAGGAATAGTAACTAGGTGACGAATATCATCCATGGCCGCTTGGATGTCTGCTGTGAGTTCAGAGACTTTCTGGGTGCGTTCTGGTGTGTCGGTTGGGAGCTCTTCGATGAGCGTTTCGGCGTTTAGATAGAGTGTGCGCGCTTGATCCTCATCTTTGTAAATGACAGCACTGGCTGCACGCTCGATGGTGTCCTCAATGGTGGTAAGGCGTTTGGCATAGGCTTCTTCTTCAGCTGAGCGAGCCTGCGACTTTGAGATGGTGGAAATACCAACAGCAAGGATAATGACGGCGATGAGGACGCCTAGTACAAGAAAGAGGGTAGAGCGGGGCACGCGTTGTGCCGATTGCATGATGGCGCGAGCTCGGTCCTTTGCTCCGCCGCCAGTCAGTACCTGTTGCTTGATGTGCTCACGTGATTCTTTTTTCTTCAGGGCTAGCACGGCACGTTTGGCGTGTTTCACCGAGCGTTTTGCAAGGAAGATGATTCCGCGCATGAGGGTTCGACCAAGGCGTTTGAGCGTTGTGACAAATGATCGTTCTGTATTGAGGTCCTGGAGAATTCGGGACTTTGACTGTGTTTTTGTCTTTACCCATTGCTGGACTCCCCGAAAAAGAGAGGAGATGCTTGGGCGCTGGTCCTCAAGGAAGCGACTGGTAGATGTTTCTGTGTCGAGAAGTTCTTCAACAGAAACATCTGCTCGTTGAACGGCGGGCGATCCGCTCTCTGGGGCAATGCTTGCTGTGGAGCCATCATCGAGTTTGATGATCACTAAAAGGAGAGGGTCCTTGTGGGAGAAATACTGTCGGATTTTTTCAACGGCACTTACAGGGGGGAGTGTTGAAAGTATGCCATTAAGCTCATCGGTTTCGATGGCTTGCTGCAAGTCTTTGTCTGAAACACAGAAGACGTCTCCTTCGTGGAGATCACCGTCAAGAACCACAGCGAAAGGTTTTTCCCAGGTCGGGAGCGATTGCTCTGTTTGAATGCCACGGAAGAGATTATAGATCTGGTAGCGCTGTGAAGGTTTCTTGTGCAAGAACAGGGCTGTGAGCTCTCCGGTTCCAGAGAGAAACATTTGCCCACCGGAGACAATGCCTACAATAGCGTGCACGTTATTGATGGGAACGGTCCAGCGCCCCTCTCTGACATGGCTCGAGAGCGTTTCATTCAATGCGCCAAGAAATTGTTCAAAGCGGTGCTGTGGGTTCGATTCTTTCCCAAAAGAATCGGCAAGGCGATGGATTTGGTCTATGAGGGTCTCAAGGAGGAGTTCTGTGTCGGCATTTTCCTTCTTTGTGTACGCCAACATGAACACATATCCTCCTCGATCGGCGACCGGGAGAAGGACAGATGTCCCTCGAATCTTTTCCTCTGGACTCGTGGGCTCGTATTGGGATGCTTTGATATTCATGCGATTTCCATTTGCCCTCCATTTGTCATTTGTGTACATTATACCCGGATGCGATGGAGGTGCAACCGAAATCCATATGAGTAAAAACCCCTTTAAAATTGAGCAGATGTTTGGCTCAAAGACACGAGCTCGTTTGATGGCGCTATTTCTACAGCACCCAGATGAGTCGTTTTTTGTTCGCGAACTGACGCGCAGAATCGATGCACAGTTGAACTCCGTGCGGAGAGAACTCAGTAATTTGATTGAACTTGGCTTGATTATCGAGAAAAAAGGCCTTGCAAAGGAAACCAAGCGTCTTTCAGAGAAAAAGAAGTATTACCAGGTGAATACAGACTTTATTCTTTTTGAAGATCTACGTTCTCTCTTTCAGAAAGTACAAATCTTATTGAAGAAGAATTTTGTCCAAGATCTTCAGGAGAAGGGGCAAATTGACTATTTTGCGTTCACTGGACGTTTCGTTGATGCGACAGAGATCGCGACGGACATTCTGATCGTAGGAAAGATTAAACAGGCTGATCTTGAAAAGATGATCACTAAGTTTGAGGAGGAGATTCCTTATGAGATCAATTACACCTTGATGCCAAAGGACGAGTTTCTTGATCGACGGCAGGTGGCAGATCGATTCTTGCTTTCAATTTTGAATGGAGAAAAGGTGGTGATGGTCGATAATCTCACAGTGTAATATGCACTTGGCTATTGCCTCACAAGACATTTCAGAGTTAATCCTCGCATTGTTTGATGGAAAGAATATTGTTCAAAGCGAGGTTTTTTTGGTTCCTCCGGAGCAGCATCTCGATTCTCTTGATAAGGCGCTAGAGAAGTGGGGGCTTTCGATTCAGGATTTAAAGGGGGTGATTGTGGTGACAGGCCCAGGGTCTTTTACCGCCAGTCGAGTCTCTGTGACGCTTGCCAACAGTCTGGCGCTGACGCAGAAGATCCCAGTCTGGGGCCTGGAGAATACAGACAAGAGACCTCTGGGTGATCTTCTTGCTGAAGTGGATCTTCTGCAACTGCCTGAACAAGGATTTGTTCTACCTTCTTATGATCGGCCACCTATGATTACAAAGAGTGCCTAGGTGTGGGGATAAGAAGTAGAAAGGGGTGGGGGAAAATGCTACTGTAAAATCAACATTATTAGCCTAAAAACATATGTCTTTTACTGAAGAAATTCTTCAAGGGCCGCTACTGGAGCTATGGGATACAGTGATTGCTTACCTGCCAAACCTGCTGGGAGCGATTCTCGTTTTTCTTATCGGTGTCATCGTGGCACATGTTCTACGAACGGTGGTCATTAAGGTGGTCACACTTTTGCGCATCGATGAGTTGGCAAAACGTCTTGAGATAACCTCTCAGTTCGATCGTGTTGGCCTGCGTCTGCACATCGGTGGCTTGCTCGGGTGGATCGTGAAATGGTTCTTCATCGTCATTGCCCTTATTGCCGCTACGGACATCCTCGGTTGGGATCAGGTGACGGATTATCTCGGGCAGGTGGTGCTCTTCATTCCAAACGTGATTATCGCAGTCATCATTCTGCTTGCAGGTATTTTACTCGGAAATTTTGTTCAGAACGTTGTGAAGTCCTCTGTTGAGGCAGCAAAGCTTGAGTCAGCAGATTTTCTTTCTGGTGTGGCAAAGTGGGCCATCTTGGTGTTTACCTTTATGGCAGCACTGGTTCAGTTGCAGATTGCCCCAGAGCTGATTCGCGTTCTCTTCACCGGACTTGTGGCCATGCTTGCTCTTGCTGGCGGGCTCGCGTTTGGTCTGGGTGGAAAAGATCATGCCAATAAATTCCTTGATCGGTTAAAGAGAGATATCTCTTCAGAGAAGTAATGTCGCAACCCTACACTTACGGAAAAATGCGTTTTTGGGAGATGTTCCCCGGCCTAACGGTTTGGGGAACTTTTCTGCTCGCCCTGTCCCTCTCTTTTTACAAGCCTCTTTGGGTGATTGTATTCATTATCGTCTTTGATCTCCTGTGGCTCTTTCGGGTGCTGTATTTCAATATCTTCGTCTTGATCTCATGGCGAAAGTTTAAGCGAACAGCTCAGATCGATTGGCAGGAAAAGCTTGCTGATGTGGAGGGTGTTGAGCGTATTCACCACGTGGTTTTTCTTCCGACGTACAAGGAGGGATACGACATTATTCGTACAACGCTCCGCTCTTTGCAGGAGAGTCCATTTCCAAGTAAGCGGATGATTGTGGTGCTTGGAGGTGAGCAGGCGGATGAGCAGGCATTTAAGAATCACACAGTTCGGGCTCAAAAGGAGTTTGGAAACGTATTCCTTCGGCTCATCTCGACCATTCATCCCAAGGGACTCCCTGGGGAGATCCCTGGTAAGGGATCTAACCTGAACTGGATGGGGCACCGACTCGAAGAGGTGCTTGCTCAAGAGTTTCCAGAGCTTAAGGACGAGGATATTGTTGTCTCTGCGTTTGACGTCGATACGATCGCTCATCCGCAGTACTTCTCTTACCTGACATATCTTTATGCGACCGTGGAGGATCCAACGCGTAGCTCGTTCCAGCCAATTGCGCTCTTTTCAAACAATATCTGGACTTCCTCTGCGCCGGTGAGAATTGGAGCCTTTGGTACAACGTTCTGGTTATTCGGCGAGCTGACACGTCCAGATAGGCTCTGGACGTTCTCATCGCATTCTATGCCGTGGAAGATGTTGAAAGATGTTCGGTTCTGGCAGAAGGATATTGTGAGCGAGGATTCACGTATTTTCATGCAAGCGTTCCTGCACTATCGCGGTGACTACCGAGTGACACCGATGTTCCTACCAGTGTCCATGGATGCTGTCACAGGAAAGACCTATCGTGAGTCACTCGCAGCGCTCTACAAACAGATGCGCCGTTGGGCTTGGGGGGTAGAGCACTTGCCTTACATGATTGATGGCTTCCGGCGCCATAAGGGCATCCCTCTGGGTATACGTATACGTTACTTGTTCAATCACCTTGAAGGGATGTGGACGTGGGCCACAGCGCCGATCATTATGTTTGTTCTTGGTTGGTTGCCCTTGTGGGTGGCAACAGGCCGTGGTGAGGCACTGATTCAGGCAGCACCATTTACCTTGCAGCACCTGATGCAGCTGGCGATGATTGGAATCCTTATCTCTGCTCTGGTTTCACTTACATTGCTTCCACGTCGACCAAAGCAAATTAAAAAGCACACCTGGGTGGTGATGCTTTTGCAGTGGGCCTTGTTGCCGATTACGTTTATTGTCTTTGGGTCTTTCCCGGCGATCGATGCACAGACACGTCTGATGGTAGGAAAGTATCTTGGGTTTGATGTGACAAAGAAGGCACGTTGATCACCGGGTTTCATCAAGGACAATCCGCTGAGTAAACCCACCGCGCTCATCGCGCTTTTTTGTTTGGATGAGTTGGAGTTGCTCACGAGATACGCCGTCGAGGGCGGTGAGGGAGTGGATGACCTCGAGAATGTCAGCGAGTTCTTCTGGTGATCCTGACTCCAAATACTCGTTCACTTCTTCAATGAGTTTTGCGCGAAGGCGCAAGCGATACTCTTTTTCGTCAGCCGTATGAATCACGGCCACATCTCCGCTGAGCTCGATAATCTCTGGGATTTTGTCGCGCACGAGCTTGTCGTGCGTGAGAGAGAGTGGGTGTAGGCCTTGGTTTAGAGCGGCTTGTATTGGTTCAAAGAGAGGCTCAGGCATTTCTTCCCAACGGAACCAGTCCCACTGTTCACATTTATTTGGTTCGCAGACACGAGCCTCTCCCTGGTCATGATCGGCCTGCATCAACAAGGTGACGTAGTGCTGCCCCCAGTTTGGGTGAACATCATTAATGGTCGCAAAGAGCCTGAGGTTCTTGATCTGTATCCCGGCTTCTTCCATGGTCTCTCTGCGCGCACAATCTTCCCAGGATTCACCACCTTCCAAGTGGCCCCCTGGGAAATGCCATGTCCCCTCACCATGCGCACCCTTGCGCTTGCCAAGCAAAACCTTGCCGTCTTTTACAACCAGTACCCCCACACCAACCTTTGGCCTTTGTGTATTCATAGTGCATCTTCATCACGCTGACCCCAACGCCAGCGCATCTTACCTTTCGTTTTAGGTAATGAGATTATGAGGAAGAGGGATGTAAGCAGGAAGAGGTCGATGAAAAAGCGCCCAACCTGTCTCGGAGAAGGTTCGTCTTTCACGGGAAAATCGACGATGGCTGCTCCAATAACGATGCCAATAAACACCAATGTCATAAGCCAACCCTGCCAAGTGACGGGTTCTATGCCATACCCATAACGCTTGGGTATGAACCAATGGTTGTTTTGTTGCTCTTGATTGTCTACCATAGCCCTGTTATGTCAGATCCCTCAATAAGTATCAATATTGTGGTCTGGAACTCCATGGAGTTCCTTCCGGACCTTATGAAGTCCATTATGGGTCAGACCTACAGGGATTTCAACGTGCTTGTCATAGACAATGGTTCAAGCGATGGGGCAGAGGCGTTTTTGCGGGAGAACTACCCGGAAACGACCGTTATTCGAAATGCCAGAAACTTAGGGTTCTCTGCTGCTCACAACCAGGGGATTCGCTATGCACTGGATCACTGGGAGGGGGGGAAGGAGCGCTACATTCTCGTCACAAATCCAGACGTTATTTTGTCTGAGACGTATTTAGAGAATCTCATGGCCGTGGTGCAGGTTCATCCTGAGATGGGGAGTTTTGGTGGAAAGCTATTGCGAGCGTTTGGTGAGAACCTGGCTGATGAGGTGTTGCGAGAGACGATTCGATCAGATCGCTTTGACTCTGCGGGATTGAACCCGCGGCGCAATCGTACGGTGGCGGACCGTGGGGCAGGGGAGCTTGATCGTGGTCAGTACGATGAAGTGGAGCAGGTGTTTGGTATCAGTGGAGCCCTGACACTCTATCGTGGACGAGCCTTGCAGGAGACACGGTACGGTGATGAATTTTTTGATCAAGATTTTTTTGCGTACAAGGAAGATGTGGACCTGGCCTGGAGATTGCAGCACGCTGGGTGGCCGTCACTGTACGTTCCAAGTGCCGTTGCATATCACTATCGTGGAATGTATGGACCGGAGAAGATGGGTCTCTGGGAGCGCATTCGGAATCGTCGGATTAAATCGTCTGTGAGGAATTACTTCTCGACACGGAATCACTGGTTGCTCCTCGTGAAAAATCTTCGTTTCTCAAACTTGCTATTGGCTCTTCCATGGATCGTGGTGTATGAAGGGCTTCGGTTTATGTACGTGCTCGCATTTGAGAAGGGTGGATTCAGGGCGATATTCGATGCCGTTCGATTAATTCCGGTGATGTGGGTTAAACGACGCGCAACACTTCAGTCGAGTGAGGTTCGGGCTCGAGATTTGAGAAAATGGTTTGTATGACGGATGTTTCGATTCTTATCGTGCACTACAACACTCCAGGGCTTCTGCGTCAGACGCTGAAGGGAATTTACCGTTCAAAACCGGAGTGTTCGTTTGAGATTATTGTGGTCGACAACAACCCCGCCATGCGGGTAAAAGAGAAGGTCCTGTCCGAGTTTCCTGAGGTGAAGGTTTTGACTTCACCCGAGAATGTTGGTTTTGGTCGTGGAATGAATATGGCCATGGAGCAGGCATTAGGACGTTTCTTGTTCATCTTTAATCCGGACATGATCCTGACCGATGGGGCGCTTGAGAAGCTCATAACGTTCATGGAAGAGCATCCTGATATTGGGATGGTTGGTCCACGACTTTCAAATCCAGACGGTTCGCTCCAGTACAGTGCCTACAACTTCATGGAGCCGCAGGTGATTTTGTATCGCCGGGTGCCCGTCTTGCGTGGGATGGGTTTTGCCAAGAGGACCGTTGAGAATTATATGCGTGCGGACGCGGATCTCTCGCGAACGCAGAACGTCGACTATATTCTTGGCGCGGCGATGTTTGTCCGTCGTGAGGCCTATGAGCAGGTGGGGGGATTTGATCCAAACTTTTTTGTTTATTTTGAAGATCAGGATTGGTGCCGTCGGTTCTGGCTAGCTGATTGGCGTGTAGTGTATCACCCGCAGGTTGAATTAATTCACTACCATCGTCGGGAAACAGCTGAGGGGGGATTTGTGAAGCAGCTTTTGAACCCTCTGACGCGGGTACAGATTAAAAGTGCGCTATACTACTATAAGAAGTATCGTGAGCGTTCATGAGTCACAGCCTCAATTTTCTCCATCGAGCCGAGCCTAAAGCGCAGCAGAGGCAGCACAAGCGTAGGCGCATCCTGCGAACACTTTTTGTATCCACATTGATTTTGGTTCTTGCATGGACGGTCTGCCTCGTTGTCGTGACGAGTCAGGTATTTGCTCATGTGTCTGACGCTCGTGATCAGTTGCTTGTTGCCAAGGATGAGGCACAGGCTTTTTCTTTTGAGCGTGCTCGGGAGACACTCTCAGGCGCTCAAGAGAATCTGAGCATGGCTGAGAGACGATTACCCATCCTGGTGACCGTTGCTTGGATACCGCGCGTTGGTACCTATGTGGCCTCTATCTCGGAGTTGATCCAGACAAGCTCTGCTATTGCCGTTGCGCTTGATCCACTTTTTGATCTTGGGCAAGACATGATGCAGCTTGCAGGGATTTCACAAGAGTATCTCGACAGTGTGCAGAGTGGATTGTCGCCAGAGGTGACGTTTGACGACCTCTCAACTGAGACCAAGCGCGCCGTGCTTGCACGCCTTGCGGCATCTGCGGATGAAATCGATTTGTTGATTGCGCAGATCAGCATTGCTCAAGAAGAGATTGATCTACTTGCTGGAGCAACGGCTCTCGATCCCATCGTGAGCATGCTTGATCCTGTGCGTGAGCAGCTATCTCTGTTGGAAGAGCAGCTGGATCTTCTTTCGATCGGGGCGCGTCTACTGCCGGCCTATGCGGGACTGCAGGAGTCGTCAACAAACCTCCTCCTGTTTTTAAACAATGACGAGATCCGTCCGGGGGGTGGGTTTATCGGGTCCTATGGAGTTCTTGAGGTTGACGGTGGTGACATCGAGCACATGGAGACGGCTGATGTCTACACGCTTGATAATGCGGTGGCAGAACAGGTGGTCGCTGAACCGCCAGCACCCCTTAAGGACTACAATGCTGCAACGCAGTGGTTTTTCAGAGATAGCAATTGGTCGCCAGACTTCGCTATCTCTACACAAAAGGGAATAGAGCTGTTTTTGCAGGAGGCAAGCTACCTTGAGGAGGGTTCGAGTGTTCCACACACAGATCAGATCGATCATGTGATAGCTCTCACGCCGACCTTTGCATCAAAGTTGTTAGAGGTCACCGGGTCAATTGACGTTGGTGGACAGACGTTCACGGCAGAGAATGTTGCCGATGCTCTGGAGTATCAAGTTCAGTTTGGATTTAAGGCGGAGGGGATTCCCGTATCGCAACGAAAAGAGATTCTCGCTGATTTGATTGATGAGATGAAGTCACGTCTGTACCAGCTTTCTTATGCTGAGTGGGAGACGGTGTTCGTCTACGCGCGTGAAGCGCTTGATGCCAAGCAGCTTCTTCTCTTTTCGACGGATGAGCAAGTACAGGAGATGATTGAGCGTGTTGGTTGGGGTGGCGCTATAGAGCCAGGGGAGGTGGATACCCTTATGGTAGTGGATGCGAACCTTGCCGCGCTCAAAACAGATCCTGTTGTCGAGAGAGCGATTGCTTATGACATTAGTCGCAACAGCCTCGGTCAGTGGATGGGGGAAGTTGTTGTCACTTACAATCACACAGGTACATTTGATTACAAGACCACGCGCTACCGCACCTATACACGGGTGTATGTCCCAGAGGGTTCTGAACTTCTTCAAGCAAGTGTTGAGACAGATGTTGTCGGGGAGCTTGGGCTGACATCGTTTGGAGGGTTTCTCTCTGTGGAGCCGGGTCAGACGGGGTCACTAAGTTTCACGTTCTTACTCTCAGATCATGTTGTGGCTGCGATTGAAGATGGAACCTACGTCTTGGATGTATTTAAGCAGGCGGGGGCACTTGATCACACTTTGACGCTGGACCTGGATTTTGATAAACAGGTGACGCACGCGGATCCCGCCGAAGCGTCTGAGCAGTGGGGCGATGACCGTTATCGCCTGAACACTATTTTAGATCAGGACAAGGAGATTCACGTTGAACTCTAGCTATGTTTCAGAAAAAGATCGGCATTGACCTGGGTACCACCACTGTCCTCGTTTATCTTCCTAAACGTGGGATTATTATTCATGAGCCGTCCGTGGTGGCCGTGAGTTACACAGATAAAAAAGTCCTTGCCGTGGGCAAGGAAGCAAAAGACATGCTTGGCCGTACGCCAGATACCATTGTGGCGCGACGACCATTAAAAGACGGAGTGATCGCTGACTACCGGACAACGGAGGCGATGCTTCGTTATTTTATTAACAAGGCTCTTGGGGGTGTGCGATTGTTCCGCCCAGAAGTGATGGTGGCTGTGCCGGGGGGAATCACGTCCACAGAGCGACGTGCGGTGATCGATGCAACGCTCGCGGCTGGAGCCAAGGCGGCCTACATTATTAAGGAGCCTATTGTGGCGGCCATTGGTGCGAATATTCCTATTGGCTCTCCTTCGGGGCACATGATTATTGATATTGGTGGAGGAACGTCTGAGATGGCGGTGATCTCCCTTGGGGGTATTGTGGCGTCCGAGTCTGTGCGTATTGGTGGAGTGAAGTTTGATTCTTCGATTAGTGAGTATATTCGCCGGAAGTATTCGCTCGCTGTGGGTGAGCGAACGGCAGAGAACATTAAGATCGAAATCGGCGCGGCGATGTATTTGCCAGATAAGCTCGCGATGGAAGTGAAGGGGCGAGATATGGTTACGGGGCTCCCTAAGGTGATTGAGGTGACATCTGACGATGTGACGGCGGCGATTCAGGATGAGCTTGAGGGAATCATTAATACGGTAAAAGAGGTGTTGCATAAGACGCCACCGGAGTTGAGTGCGGATGTGATGGATAAGGGGATTGTACTCTCTGGTGGTTCGTCTCAGTTGCGCAATTTGGATACGCTTATTGCAGAGGCTACGGGTGTACCGACGTTCTTGGCTGAGGATCCTCAGCAGTGTGTGGCTAAGGGGACGGGTATTGCGCTTGAGAACTTGGAGGCTTATAAGCGATCTATTTTTACGGCCTAGAAATTACGGCTTTTCAAATAACTACTGAATCTCTCGTACAAATACTCATCGAGCTTGTCGAGATGGTGGTCGTGTGCTCTCGCTATGATGGGGCGAGCCGATCACTGGGACGAATTTTGAGATCTGTAGGGACACTGTCCGACTCAAAATTGTCCCAGCGCTCGTTCGCTGGGGTGGACCGTTTGGTGGGTGGGGGGAGAGAGGGTAAAATAGACCTCATCGAGAGGTCTATTTT
>JAERTI010000054.1 GCA_016844925.1 Candidatus Uhrbacteria bacterium | reverse complement strand
TTCGTCGCTAAAAAAAAACAGATCATCTTCCAAGTGGCTCCCATAATATATCAAACAACTATTCTCTCAACCTCATCGAGCGGAATCTCATCCTGCCGGCGACTAGGTCAACCTTTTGCCTTGCCAATTCATTTTAGTTATGATAAAATATATTATCGTAACTAAACATCCTCAGCGAAGGCAGCGTCACCATGGCTAAGAACGAGGCACAGACTCAGGCGGTCGTAGAGGTCCACCCCGAGGATGTCGTATCGACGGAGCCGGGAAGTCGATTATTGACCAAGGCTGAGTTCCAAGGGCTTGCCCAGGTCCCTCCCGAAATCGAATGGTTTGCCAACATCCAGAACGAGCGAACCAGAAGGGCTTATCAGAACGACCTCCGCGATTTCATGACGTTCGTAGGGATCGAGCAGCCGGAAGAATTTCGCCAGGTTACTCGCGCTCACGTCATCGCCTGGCGTAACGACCTTAAGAAGCGCTCGCTCTCCCCTTCTACTATAAGAAGAAGGTTGTCGGCGTTGACGTCGATCTTCGACTACCTGTGCGAGAAGAATTCCATTCAAATCAATCCTGTGCATGGAGTAGAGCGCCCCAAGGAAAGCGCCAACGAAGGAAAGACGCCAGCGCTATCGACAGACCAGGCCAAACGCCTCCTCGAAGCCCCGCCAGCCAAAACCCTCAAGGGCAAGCGCGATCGGGCAATCCTTGCTACCCTTCTTTATCATGGTCTACGTCGAGACGAGTTATGCAGCCTTTGCATCAAGGATTTGCGGATGCGACGAGGGATGGCACACTTTGAGGTCCATGGAAAAGGCGACAAGATTCGCTTCATTCCCATACACCCCAGGGTAATCGTCTTCATCCAGGAATATCTGGTGGCCACAGGCCTCCTCCCAGAAGGAGGAGAGATACAGCACCTGGCATCTATAAAGGATAAGGCCATGCCTCTCTTTCGACCGCTGAAGAACAATTCAACCGGCGATCTCGAGAAGTCCATCTCTCCAGACGCGGTGTACCAGCACGTCGTTCTTCGGTATGCCAAGGAGGCGGGAGTCCATTTCGATGGACTGTCACCCCATGCGCTACGTGCTACAGCTGCGACGACTGCACTGGAAAAGGGCGCAGACATCGCCAAGGTCCAGGATTGGTTAGGACATGCCAATGTCTCGACGACACGATTGTACGATAAGCGTCAGTCGCGTCCGGAAGAGAGCCCAACGTTCAAGGTCGAGTACGATTCGTAGAATGACGAAAGGCCGCACCTGAAAAGGGCGACCTATTGTGTTTCCGTTAACGCTGTTATCACACGCTATCCCGGTTCAATCCTCACGAGTCATTATCTTCCATATCCCACTGAAACTGACCCACAACACAGCGACACCTCCGATAAAGATGAACACCCAGTCAGTCGCTCCGAGAGCATGATAGCGCTCATCGAGGCTGGCGTTCCACATGATCTTGACTCCGCCAACGATGCCTCCCGTATAAAGGATAAGGTTGACGGCCTTCGATAGGTCACGTTGTCTATGAGCGCGGGTTAAAAGATAGAGAGCAACGACCAGAAGAGAGAGAGCCGCAGATACCTGGATCTGATACTTCTGGATAATGGACAGGAGGTCACTCATGTTTATACCTCAGAGAGAGGGTTTTATTTCCCCCTGTTCTTCTCCGAGGTTCTTTGTCAGTACCGTGGTGCAAAATCCAATTGCTGCTCCTGTCAGCCCTCCAATGACGGCTCCAACGGGGCCACCAATCGAACCAAACAGGGCACCGCCTGCACTGGCCGATAATCCCGCGGGAATGGCATCAAAAACTCTGGAGTCCCTGTTAAATCTGACATACCTGGGTTCTGGCCCTCTTGCTTCTTCTTTTTCTTCAGCCATAATAGGATTTCCTCACGATTATAGAACTGACTGAAATTAACTTGAAAAAGACGTGTAAGTCAAGATTCATATTCATTAGACATACCCCGCTCACGACAGGTGTCTCAGCAATCCCCACACGATCTGAACGGCCACCATAGCGATGGCAGCGCCGAGAATCAGGCGAACGACTTTACCAGTGACAGCGTCTTCTGAATCCATCTTTTCGCCTCCTCACGATACCGGTATAATAAGGTAATCGGATCGACAGCACCAGCCGAGAATACAGGCTCTCTGCGCCACCGATTCTTCCGTGTTTTTAACCGTCGATCGTGTTGAGAGGCGTTAATTCTCTCGCGCAACAACGTTCTTGCACGAGAATCGATCTGAGAGCGTTCTACGTGAAAATACGAACGATATTGACGCGCTCAAAAACATAAAAACCAAGATACCTCACCTGCTCCGGAGATCGACCGCCCTCGCCCACTGCTCGAGTTCTGAGAAATTGGTGATAACCGCTATATCGCCGTCGGCAATCTCGGCAATCCCTTGAGATTCCCAGAACTGCGATACGACTACCTCCCGCCCATCGGTGTGGACGAGGCAAGCTTCATCCACATCATCCTCCCAAGGCTTGATTCCATCTCCATCCACTTCGTCGCTCAGACCTGTCAGTTCCAGTACCTTGGCGATCTTCGATCGGGCTTCACTCGCTGTCTCAGAACGGACTGAGACGCTCAACTCGTCGTCGACCGCCCAGGTGAAAATCGTGTGTTCCGTAATAGTCTCCATCGCTCTTAGCTCCCTGCTGTAGGTGTCTCCGCTGTTGTTCAACCTTACCCCCAATATCCGGACCAACTTCGTTCTCGAGCCCTGCTCAGATGAATGTTTTTTTTGGAAACAATCCGTGTCTCCCCAGGGCTCTGACACCTTGGAAAAGGGGATAGTTATAGTGCGGTTGGTTGTGGAGAGGATGAGGTCAAGCAGGCAGTTCCAGCCCCACTATTCTCAACGGAGGCCATCATGGAGACGGCAATCAAGCACACGCGGGAAGAGAGAGCGGGAAACATCGTTCAGCAGAATCGAAGAATAGTAAAACTCGGAGATTCTTATCTCGTACCATCCGAAACCCACCAGGACCATTACTATACCGTTAAGAAACAAGACGGTCACCTGGTCTGTTCGTGCCCCGATTTCCAGAAGCACGGAAGCACAAACTCCAACGGCAATGGAGAGCCTACCGGGACTGTGTTCTTCTGCAAACACGCCCACGCTCTTCGCCTGGCTCACCAGCGCAATCAGGTTCAAATCATGGTCGAAAAATCGCCGACCGCTGCTCTCCTTGAACACCCTTTTGCCGATACACTGATCAAGAAGCGCGACGATGGGCTCTCATACATCGACGGCGCGAGCGTCGTACAAAGGCTCAACGATTCGCTCGGTTATGACGGGTGGTCTTTCGAGATCCTCGAGCAGAAAAAATATGACGACGAATGCGTGACTCGCGGCCGTCTGAAGGTCTACGGAGTAAACCACACGGTTGTCCGTGAACATTGGGGTTCGCATACGATGCCCATGAAGAGGAATTCTAATGAACCGGCGATGAGCTTAGGGGATCATTTCAAGGCATCTACTACCGATGCTCTGAAACGCGCAGCAGTGAC
>JAERTI010000053.1 GCA_016844925.1 Candidatus Uhrbacteria bacterium | reverse complement strand
CTTCACCACGACGCCGACGGGCCAGAACAACGAGACGCTGTTCACCGGCCTCGTGGAGATGTTCAGCGACGGCATCGACGCCGAAGGCCTGGACGTGGACATGAGCTCCGGGCTCAAGGTCAACGTGACCGCCGACAAGCTCAAGACCGGCCTGAGGCCCCCCACCTGCGCGGACGCCTCGACGCCCGACGCCCTCACCGGCCTGTGCACCGACGGCTCCACGCCGACCCGCTGACGCAACTTCGCGTCCGACGCTCCCCGAGCGTCATTTTTCTTTCAAAAACCCCTAAGACTAGACGCTAAACGGTTTCCCCTATACCCTACCCCCGATATGTCTGAACCCATCCGCATTAACAAATACCTTTCTACACACGGCTACTGCTCCCGCAGAGAAGCTGATCGTTTGATTGAAAAAGGGAAAGTGTTCATCAACGATGAGCTCGCCACCCTTGGATCAAAAGTGAACCCTGGCGACGATGTTCGCGTTGAAGGACGAGACCGGAAAAAACCACCAAAGAAAATCTACCTCTTGGTGAATAAACCTTCAGGGGTCATTGTTACCACCGACACAAGAAAGAAGGACAACATTATCGATCTGCTCGACTACCCCGAGCGTATCTTCCCTGTTGGCCGTCTTGATGTAAAAACGGAAGGACTCCTTTTGCTTACAAACGATGGCATTCTTTCAAACCGCCTCATGCACCCTCGTTATGAACACGAAAAAGAGTACGTGGTACGCGTAGACCGCCCAATCGAAAAAATCGACATTGGCCGCTGGCAGAACGGTGTTGTCCTCGATGACGGACGAACACTCCCATCAAAAGTTCGCCAGCTTGGCCCCTACAAATTCGCCATCATTCTGCGCGAAGGACGCAATCGACAGATTCGTCGCATGTGTGAAGCCCTAGGTTACGACGTCATCACCCTTCAGCGTACACGCGTAGGAACCCTTAAGATCCCTATGAGCTACCCTGTTGGAAACTGGCGCCATCTGACCGAGAGTGAGGTGAGGCAGCTAAAGAAGCTCGTTGGACTCGATCCAGGACCTCCACCAAAACAAAAAAAGAAAAAGCGATCTCGTAAATAATTTCTATGAATAAGAAACTTGCTGGGCTCGCCATTCTCACATTGTCAGCCTTGTTTCTAGGTGCTGGTTGTGAACGTAATGTCACCCAAGAATCTGGCGAAACTGACTATCCCGTTCTCTCAGAGAGCATCTTCGAAACACTGGATCCAATCCCCGCTGATTACCAACCACCAGAATTTGAACCAGACATACCTATAACGATAAATGAACTTGGTGAGGACGTTATTGAAACAGATGAGTTCATCATCACCGTAGACGCTGATCAAGACACAGACACAAGTTCTGAGCGAATCGTTATTCGAAACTTTGTTCCCCAGGACAGCCCTGGAGTAGAGGCCACCTACGACACAAATGCCTTCTCCCTGGATATTCGACTCAACGATGACTATCTCTCACGAGAACTTGAAAACAACCATGCGTCCGTCGAGGAAACCACCCTTGCAGACGAATCTGTCCGTAAAGGAATAGGACGTTATACCGAGCTTGGGTGGCCCGGTGACTCCTACATCCATGATGACCGCCTCGTCTCGATTCGCATCTCCTATCAACATCCAGATGGCGAAGAAGCGGCAGCAGCTGCACTTGAGAGCCTTACTTGGAAATAAACTTCCCACCAAAGAAAACCCCAGCACAACGCTGGGGTTTTTATTTCTAGACAAGATCGAAATCGTTTGTTATAACCTCCATCCCCGCACGAGGGGCACAGGAGAACAACATGAACAGACTGCGGATTGTGTACATCGACGGCGACGGCATCGGGCCGGAGGTCATGGAGGCCACACGTCAGGTGCTGGACCACATGACCGGAGGCAAGATCGACTGGATCAAGGCCAAGGCGGGACTCGCTTGCCTGGAAGAGACCGGCAACGAGCTCCCCGAGGAGACCCTGGACCTGATCCGTCAGGTCGGCCTGGCGATCAAGGGCCCGACCAACACCCCCGGTGGTGGCGGTTTCAAGAGCGTCAACGTCCGTCTGCGCCAGCAGCTGGACCTGTACGCGGGCGTGCGCCCGGCCGTCTCGGTCGGCTTGCCCGGCACGAGTCAGAACGTCAACCTCGTCCTGTACCGGCAGAACACCGAGGGGCTCTACGCCTGCTCCGAGGAGTCCGTGGGTCCCGTAGGCACGCGCGAGGTGCGCCTGGTGGCACACTTCACCGAAGAGGCCATGCATCGCCTCGCCCTGCGAGCGTTCAACCACGCACGTGAGGCCGGCATCGGGCGCGTGACCCTGGTGACCAAGCGCAACATCCACAAGGTCTGGGGACGCGCCTACACGGACGCCTTCGAGACCGTGGCGGCGCAGTACGACGGAATCAAGGCGGACCACCTGCTGGTCGACGCCATGGCCATGCAGCTGGTGATGCGACCGCAGCAGTTCGGTGTGATCGTGTCCGAGAACATGTTCGCAGACATCCTCTCGGACCTGTGCGCCGGCGTGATCGGTGGGCTGGGTGTCGCCCCCGGCGCCAACATCGGCGACAAGATCGCTCTGTTCGAGTCCGTCCACGGTAGCGCCGACGACATCGCCGGCCAGGGCAAGGCCAACCCCACGGCCCTGATCCTCTCGGGCGCCATGCTGCTCGAGCACGTCGGCCACCTCGAGCTGGCCCAGGCACTCCGCTTCGGCGTCATCGAGACCCTCAAGCGTCACCGCACCCGGGACCTCCCCGGCGGCACGCTGAGCACGAGCGGTTACGTCAGCCACCTGCTGACCAACCTCTAGCGATCACACGGATCGCTCCCCTGCTCCACAGCAGGGTTTTTTGTTACAAGGTAGAATAGACTTCATATGATGTCCTACGATTCATTTCGCTTAGATGCAGAAAAAGCTGTCACATTTTTTGACGCCTGGGTCGCCAGCACAACACCCCAAGCAACTGCTGATCACATTTGTTACAAATGCGGCTCCCGAGAAGAGTTCGAATATCTCAGAACTCTATTTGAAACGTATTCAAGCTACATTCATCAATCCCCTATAGCAGGTCGACCTATTGCTTACATTAAATTCCTCCAACCACTGAAAACTTCACTAGGAGATATTTGGTTTTTGGAACTATCTGATCAAAAACCCAACAACTCTCAAGTCAGCGGATTCGATCACATCGAGATCTATCCTAAGCAAGATTCGATCGAAACACTTGTCAGCGATCTTGAATCAAAAGGTGTTCAATTCAAAAACGTTGTGCGACCACATCACACAACGTTCGACACCATACTGGAGAGCGGCTTAAAGGTTCGACTGGAACCTGAAGCGCTCATTGAGAAAATTATTAAAGAAGAACTCTAGGCTCGCAGCTTCCACCCGCGATGGAAGAGTGTCCACACCGTCAGGAACAACACAACAGCGACGGTAACAAGCCCCACAGCACCAGCAACAAGCGGACTCTCGGAATACGAGATCATTGAGTAGCGCAGGCCATCGACCATGTAGAAAAAGGGATTCAAGCGCGCAATCCCCTGCATGGACTCGGGAAGCATGTCGATGGAGTTGAAGACGCCTCCTACATAAATGAGTGGCGTGATGACAAATGACTGCAGGACGTTCAGATGCTCAAACTTCTCCGCCCAGAGACCAATGATGAGTCCAATGAGTGAGAAGATAATCGCAATCGTCACAAGGTAAAAAAGAAACGCAAACACATGGTCAGGTGTCGCATCTGTAAACAACAGGGCGATTACATAGATTCCCATGCCGACTGCCAGGGCGCGAGCAACAGCCCCGATAATGTATCCAAAAATCATCTCGGCATAAGAAAGCGGCGAGGAAAGCATCTCGTCAATCACATGCGTCCAACGCTGGAAGTACAGCGATGACGAACTCTGCCCCACGGCCCCACCGATGAGCTGGAGCATGAGGATACCTGGGAAGACAAAATCGATGTAGTCGATCCCTTCAAGAAAGTCGATTCGGCTCCCGACAATCACACCGAAAACCAGAATATACAGCGTTGCTGAGATCCATGGGGATACCAATGTCTGAATCGGGATACGCAGGAAGCGCTGAATCTCGCGTCGAGAAACCGTTGTGAGTCGAATCATGTTCATACCTGCAGATCGTTACGCGTAAGCTCAAGGTACGCTTTTTCAAGATTATTCTCCCCTTTGGTGAAGTGAGCTTTATCCCAGTCAGCAATCTTCTTTCCTTTATTAATCACCACCACACGGTCACACAACTTCTCCACTTCTTCTAGATAGTGAGAGGTGAGAATGATGGTCTTTCCTGCTTTGTGTAAGTCTCTTAAGTGGTCCCAAAGCGCATGTCGCTGTTCAACGTCGATCCCGGCCGTTGGCTCATCCAGAATAAGAATGTCAGGATCGTGCATGAGCGCACGTGCCAGAATCAGCCGGCGCTTGAGCCCACCAGAGAGTTTTCCAAACGGCTTCCCTCGATGCTCTTCGAGCCCAAACTGTTTAATCACTTCCTCAATGCGTTTCTCTCGCAACCCCTTAGCCATGCCAAAGTACCCACCAACGTAATCGAGGATCTTTTCGATTGGTGCGAAGATATCGGCATTAAACTCCTGCGGTGAAAGCCCAATGGTTGCACGTGCGGCCTGGTAATCCTTCTGCACATCATGCCCCATCACCGTAATGCTCCCCTGATCAAACTGTGCGATGCCTGTTATGCATTTAATCGTTGTACTCTTCCCTGCCCCATTAGGACCAAGAAGCCCAAAGAACTCTCCTCGCTTAATGGTGAGATCAAGACCATCGACGGCCACCGTGTCGTCGTATTTTTTTGTCAGCTGTTTTATTTCAAGTGCGCTCATATCATTTCAAGTATTACTTCGATCATGTCGTCTTTTTTAATCCCCTCTTTTTTCCGAATCTGCGCTTTGAGCGGCAGGACATAGCCATGCCTCTTATCGGGAAACACCGATGTCTTCCAGACCGTGTTACCCAGCGTGACCCTCACAGCCACCTGCCCCCATCCACATCGCTTCCCTTTGCGGCAGTCAAAGGCCTCTCGAGCAGCCGGATCCAACGTAACAAAAAACCACGCCCCCGTGTCGGCAGCGTATTTCCAAACGTTTCCTTTTGAATGAATTTTCTTCATGATCTCAATCGACGTCATCATACCAGGATTGACAATAATGCAAAATTGGCGTATAAATACGTGTCGCCCAAGGAGGTTACATGCGACGATCACTGCTGATCATCCCAGCTCTACTCACCCTCACGGGGTGCACGATACAGCTGGCGCCGGACAATGCACACAACAGCGCACCGGCTACCGAGACCTGTGACAAGACGACCGCTGAGGATCTCATGATCCAAATAATGAATGCCACCGAAGGAACGTGTGGTATTGGGAACATCGAGGACGAATGCATCATCAAGGTGGTGCCGTCGACGACCGATCCGAACACCATCGTTCTGGGTGTGTTCTCAAGAGTGGCGTACGTAAGCGACGCTGGTCGCGCTGCAGGAAAAGAAGAAGGTGACATCAACGCAAGCATCACCTTCAAGTGGGACTATGAATCTGGAGTGTTTACACGCAGATAGTTTCAACAATTTAGACGCCTTCGTGGCCGCAACCCCTGAAGCAACGGGCTTCAAAACGGGGATGCGGCATTAGTTTTTTTAGCCAAAATACCTCAAATCTAGGCATTTTTGTCAGTAACGAACAACAGAATAGCTTGTCAGGGTGTCACCGCCCTGCTACGGTGCGCGCGCGACGAGCAATCGACGCAACGGCTCATCTATAAACCCTGGACCCGGAGATTGTCCATGGACCAGTCCTTCACCGCCGAAACCCTCGGCGATCTCGCGACCCGCACCGAGCTCCTGAAGCTCTCTCTGTTCGGGCAGCACCTCGATGAGGCAACGCTCGTAGAGATGGCCGAGCGCGCGACGCCGGTCAGCTGGAAGCAGTCGGACGTCATCTGCCAGATGCGCTCGCTCGACGCCGACGAGTGCTGGGTGCTCGCCAGCGGTTCCATCCGCGTGGACTCCGTCCCCAACGTACCGCCCATCACCGACGTCGGCAACCTGATCGGCGAGCTGGCCATCCTGGACCCGACCCGTCAGCGGAGCGCCACGCTCCGAGCGCACGGCGCCGTCGAGGCCCTGCGCATCAGCTACACCGACCTGGCGAAGTTCATGACCCCCGCCCTCAAGGTCGCCATGTGGACCAACGGCATCGAGGTCCTGCGCCTGACCGCCGATGCGATCTTCGAGCAGATCAAGGAGAGCCACGCGCAGATCACGGTCGCGGCCATGGACGGAGACCCGTCCGTCATGGACCAGCTGGACCGGATCCCTCCGCAGCTCACCGCTGCCGTCGAGGCCCTCAACGTCCTGATGGCCACCATCGCCAACGTCGACCGCCGCCTCCGCCTGGGGGCTCCGCGCTAGACACAGCAGAACAGCTTCTACGTAGCCGTTCTCGTCTCACCCGCCAGCCGGGTGATTTTTATTTGTCATTAACCCATTGACAAAAGCGCCATTGTTGACTACCTTGTAGTCGCTCAATGCAGAGCTTAACCAAGCGAAAGCCCAAAGCTGAGATCCTGTGTGAAGATCAAGATCTGTAACTCTGACGAGTGCAGAGGTGAAGTCCTGTGCGGAGAACATGCAGCGGCAACGATTTGCCCATACTGCGGAGGACAAGCCCTGAAGATGGCCGAGGCCGGTTTGGTCAGTGTGGCGCCCCCACCCCCGACGATCACGCTAATCCGCTCAGCAGGCGGAAGCATCTACGTGCACCCAGCGCACCACAAGGATCAGGTGCAAATTGTCTTCAAGGAAGACCCTGAGCACGGTTTGATTGGCAACGTGTCGTACCACGGCATGCGCATGGGCACCTTTCCGGCTTACACACAGTCGATCGGCATTATTCAGATCAGCAAGGAATAGTCCCGAAAAGACTAAGCTTGACGAGCGGCTCCTACACAACCGCTTCTTCACCCGCCAGCCGGGTGATTTTTATTTGTGTATACTACTGAGGTAACAGATAGATAACACTTCTATGAAAGGCTATATTACAAACATCGAGGAGGCGACGCTTAACAATAAGGACTACCGGCGAGTGCTCTACACCACCAAGAAGAGCCAGCTTGTCCTGATGAACCTCCAGCCAGGAGACGAGATCGGCATGGAGACCCACGAACTCGACCAATTCATCCGCATCGAACAAGGGAGTGCAGAAGTGATTCTGGACGGCGTCGAACACGAGGTCAAAGACGACTTCGCCATCGTGATCCCTGCTGGGACTGAGCACAACGTGACCAACACCGGCACAGAAGAGCTCAAGCTCTACTCCGTCTATTCCCCACCAGAACACAAAGACGGCACTGTGCATGCAACGAAGGCAGACGAGGTAGAGGAGCACTTTGACGGAGCAACAACGGAATAAACGGACACCGGTTAGTTTCATAACGTAAAAACACTGACCGAAGTCAGTGTTTTTAGATAGAGGGAAACAATCGTTACTTTGTCACAAGTATCATTGGGAGATGATCAGAAATTGGTACATCTGGAACTTGAAACTGGTTAACATCGATGCCAGGTGAAGTGAAGGTGTAATCAGCAAATTCCTGAAATCCATATTTTCCCGTTTCATATTCTGGAAATAACACACGCATATGAGAGCCACGTGTTGTTTGAATTCCGTGATCAACGACAAGATTCTTAAAACCCGCCTTCTCAAACAACCTTATGCTTTCCGTCTCTGGAAAGAGGTTAAAATCCCCCATGATAATCTTTTCCCCTTCCAAGCCCCCCACCTCATCAAGTATTTTTTGCGATTGCATAATCCTTTCAGGTGAATCCAGCTTATCTGATGGATACGATGTTCCATGAGCACTACATACCGTCAATAATCCCCCATCTATCTTAAACTGCACAACAAGTGCCGTGGAACCCAGCGTTGACCAATCTTTGCCTACAAGCTGATTCTTTCCACGATAGATAAAAAAATCTTTTTGCTGAACGACCTGCAGATCTTTTTTCCAAACCATCGCTACTCCAAAACAGAAATCTTCCCCATGAATCTCCTGAGTATCGAATCCATCCTGCATTCCTGAAAAGCTCCCCTGATGTTCAGGTAATAGCTTCAAGATTTCTTGCAAAAGATTTGAGCGTGCGCCAGTCGGTAGCATTTTGCCGGAGGTAGTACTTGATACCATTTCTTGAAAACAAAAAATGTCCGTGCTTGGCCCATGTTCTCGAATAAAATCAAGAAGGGGTTCATACACAATACCCGCGTAGCAATTGAGAGAGATGACTTTCATGTGAAAAAGCTGATTAACTTGATGGTTATGGTTTTCGCAAAATGTTTTCCATGTCCTTCCCCCTTGCCAACTCATCGATCAACTTATCTAGATAGCGAATTTCTTTCATGGTTGATTGTTCCATATCCTCCACCCTGATCCCACAGATCACTCCTTTGATCAATCGCCGTGAAGGGTTAAGCTCTGGCGCTTTATCAAAGAACGTTTCAAAATCCGTTTCCTTTTTGATTTGGGATTCTAATTCCCTCTGGGAATACCCTGTAAGCCAACAAATGATCTCATCCACCTCCTCTTTCGTGCGTCCCTTTTTCTTTGCCTTCGTAATGTAATGAGGGTAGACACTTGCGAAGCTGGTTGTATAGATTCTATGTTTCGCCATATGGCCTATCGTAGTATCAAAAAACCTCCGTGTAAAACGAAGGTTTTTTGCGGGGCGTCGTGGAACGGATGGGAAGACATTTTGCCTACTAAAACACGAAACCGCCCACCAGAGATGAGCAGCCCGTGTGGCGACTCTGGGTGAGCGGCGAGGTTGTGACTTGGCTCAGGCTGCCCGAGCGAGGCCCTGCACGTAGTTCATGGCGTCGTCGAGGGGCTGGCCGGTCTGGTGGACCATCGAGAGCATCAGCAGATCCGAATCGGCCATAGCACTCTTCCCGATCCAGGTGTAGATCTGGATCAGGATGTCGGTGGTCGGTTCGTCATCGGCCTTGAACTTGCCCTGCTCGATGAGGGCAGCGGCAGCACGTTGGACAGCCATGCCAACGAAGGCGTGTTCGTGTTGGGTACAGGCGTCGAGGATGCTCTGAACGGTCGGGAAGGGACGGGTGGTCATGCGCACTCCACTATGGGGCCGCGGGGTTGCGACGCGCAAAACTATCATAAAAATGGCTTTTTGTCAATATTTATTGACGAGAAATTAGAAAGATATCAAAAAAACCTTCACTTGCTGTGAAGGTTTTCAGACGGGCGTAGTTGAACGGGTTGGAAGATGGTTTGTCTATAAACAAAACGCCATACAGCTCCAGAAGGCAGTCCTGAAACGGCCTGTTTTTGGGTGTTTGGATTGACAAAAAGCATTTTTTCTGATTTAGTGGGTGGTCTGTAAACTCGTTTAGTTCACAGCTTCCACCCCCTCCACACATGGGATCAACATGAGAACGAGAATCGGACGCTACACAAACCAGGCGCTGATGGTGATGTTCGACAGAGCTCGCCTGAGCACGGTCACCAGTGAGTCCACTGAGCTCCCCGAGAGACGCTTCGCGGTCAAGAACTGGTCCGAGAACCAGGCACTCGCCGCAGAGGCTCTGGAGAGCGGAGAGTTCATCGACACCGGCGAAACCATCCAAACCGGCATGGTCTACGCCCCGGTCTGGGAGATCCCCGAGGATCATCCGGCCTGGCAGGAATTCATCCAGTAGTCCCAACCGGGACATGCTCGCGCACTCGCGCAGCGGAAATGGCTCACTCGTGTGAGGCTCCGCTGATCGTGGGTGCGCTATTTCTTTTGCAAAAATCTATATCACCCAGAATTAAGGTAGTGTCTCATCTGTTTCTTCAAGAATCTCCAACCTGAACCGCTTTTTAAAAACTTCTCTCTTCCCAGCGCATCTTGTTTATCTATATAAGCTTCGTAATAAATAAGTGCCCATGGCCCACGATTGGCTGTTGAGACGTTTCCACTTTGATTGTGTCTTTGGATTCTCTTTCTTAAACCAGAAGAATAACCGATGTACCATTTGCCGGAGCTTTCACTTTCAAGAACGTAAACGTAGAACATATCAGCAATTGTAAACTTGTTGGCTTGCCACGTGAACACTGACGTTCTCATAGATACAGCCACGTAAAGGCGGTACATGAAAATGGTGCAAAATGGCTGTGCCACGTGAACACTGACGTTCTACATAGACACAGCCACGTAAAGTCGACATAACGGGCAGGTCGACCACGTGGCACGTAAAAACACTGACCGAAGTCAGTGTTTTTACGTGGCGGACCGGACGGGATTCGAACCCGCGATCTTCGCCGTGACAGGGCGACGTGTTAACCAGCTACACCACCGGTCCAAGGTGTTTACTTGCTGTAGCGCGAAAATAATAACATAGGGTTCTAGGAGGTGCAAGGGGGTGTGGATCATCAAAAAGTAACCGTGTCTTTTGTGTTAAAGTTAGCCTAACAAATCGTTCTGATTACCTATGAACAAGCAAAAACGAGGTTTTGATCCCCTGTCAGACAAGCAGCGAACAAACGCGATTGAACACATCCAGACGTTCTTTAAGAAGAATCATGATATGGATATGGGCCTGATTGCTGCAGAAGAGATTTTAGATTTTCACCTACAGCTCCTTGGAAGACCTTTGTTCGAAAAAGGAGTCATGGATGCAAAGAAACTTCTCACCGACCGGATCGAATTGCTCAATATAGATCTCGATCTGCTCACAGACAAATAAAAACCGACCAGTTGCGTACTGGTCGGCAGGGCCCCACTTAGAGCCTCGCAATGTAGAGCACGGCGTCCCCGCGCTCGAAGTTGATGAAGGTGTCCCACCAGGCCTGCACCGCTTCGTCGCGGTGCGTGGGCTTCTCACCGTAGAGCGGCCCGCCGTAGAATCCTTCGTGGATGGCGTCGTCCATGCCGAGCCCCTCGACGAGACGCTGACGCATCTCGACCATCTCGGACTCGACCTCCCTCCCCTGCGTGCTTGGCAGCACGACCTTGGCCGAACGAGTCACACTCGCCCAGACGATGGACGACTGCGTGCGGCCGGCGAAGTAGCGTCGGTCGCTGTGCCTGTTCATGACCACCTGCGTCGCCCGTGCCTTGATGCCGACGCCATGGAACTTTGGGTCGACCATCGTGCCGGCGATGTAGACGAGCCCCTCAAGGGGGAATGTCAGCAGCATGTAACCGACCAACGTCGAACCCTGGTAGACACTCAGCATCTCATCGGCCTGGTCGAGGTGCTCGTAGACATCCTGCGTCAGCACATCGTCCACTTCCCGATGAAGAGCAGCAGCCGTCAGAGCCACCACCTCATCAAGCGCAGGACGACACCAGATGTACTGCAGCGTACGCTGCGTCCGTTCCTTGTCCGTAGGCGGATCAAACGCCCCAGTTCCCTCAAGAGCATCCCTGAACATAGCGTTCTCCTTTCCGGGGAAGTTGTTGCCCGGGAGCGCATCTCGACCCATCAAAACGCGCTCCCAACCAAAAACCGCCCCTGGAAGACCAAGGGCGGTTTGCAATAAACAAATCCATCGGCCTTCCTAACGGAGACCGTGCCACCAAGCTGTGTTGTGAATCAGGCTTGTCATAGCTGGTTAAAGCATAACGATAGCCCCCACCCTCGTCAAGTCAGACATTTCTTTCTTGTATGTTAGGATGTTGAACATATGAACAAACCTCTTCGCATTTTCGTTATCGTGATCCTTATCGGACTCATTGGCTACCTTATCTGGCTCGGTGCACGCCCACCTGCCGTTGACTCTACGGGCAAATTTCACACACACCTCTACGAAGGTGCCTCTGAAACATTCGACGCTCAAATCAGCATTCTTCCCTTTCAGCCACAAGAGATCGATGGTGAGACCGTGGGATCATCAACGTACCTACGAGCAGAGTGGTCACAGCCCGAGAAAAAATATAATCACTTTCTCATCACCATTAGTGACCCAACCTCAGACTTCACTCGCACAGAAGCCGGTGAACATGACCGAGTGAGTCTCGACCTCTCTGATCTTACACCTGACACGGAGTACACCATCGCCCTACAAGCCTGCCTTGAACCCACCTGTGAACGATGGTTCATTTCAGATCAAGAGTACACGGGCCGCACGGCAACAGAGCTCCTCGACGAAAACGAGACGGTGCTCAATCCGTAAACATCCACAGCTAAAAGAACCAAAAACCAGGGTCATGACCCTGGTTTTATTGACTTTTAAGAAAAAGATCTCTAGTATCATTCTTATCGGGCTGACATGAGGGGTCAGCTTGACGTCCATTTCTTCTTCCCAGAACCTCCCCTCAATCTTAGCTGGAGTTGCTCGTGCCCGAGCTCAGAACCGCCGATCCGAAGCAGAAGCAGAAGCCCGTGATTCGCCGCAAGGACCCCCTCGACTTCGACGACAAGCGCTCCGGGCGCTACGTCCTCATCGAGCTCTACGCCATGGGAGACTCCCCGGAGTCCCGCCGCGCAGCCTGGGAGCAGTTCCAGGGCGAGATCAACATGGCCAACCTCGGCAAGATGGCCAGGACTCTCCGCGACGCCAACATCGACTGGCGCTCCATCGGTGACCACACCGAGATCATCTCGCAGGCCGAGGCCCTCCTCAGCGCCTGACACGCGTCGACTCGCTCGACCGCCCAATGCCACTGTGCAGAGGGCGATTTTTTATTGCACGGTAATCAGATCGAATCTTTTTTCATGACGTTGTCCCATGACTACCGCGAGCGTCATGCCTTTTTTGATCAAACGTTGTTTCTTTAATCGACGCAACGCTGAAGCCACAAACGTTGACTCTCGCTGCACCTTCATAACAAATGGGATCGCACTCCAATGCATTGCCACCTGCCGCGCCTCGCGTGTCGTTGCCGTCGCAAGAAACAGTGGAATCTCAGGATGTGCACGGAGTACGCCCTCTGCCCATGGGGCCAACGCGTGAGCTACTAGCACACCCTGAATTTCACCATCGGCGGCCAGTAAGCTTATTGCATGCGCCACAGACACTCCTGGACCCGTATGCTCGTGGTACACCAACGCAACGTTGTCGTATTCGGAACCCTCGGCCTCCCGCACAATCTTCGACATCATCTTGACCGTCTTGAGAGGAAATCGTCCAGTGGCCGTCTCCCCAGAAAGCATCACGCCATCCGTATGATCAAACACCGCATTAGCCACATCAGAGACTTCTGCACGTGTTGGACGTGGGTTACGAATCATGGAGTCCATCATCTGCGTAGCTACCACCACAGGCTTACCAACCAAACGACATTTTTCAATCATCTGCTTCTGCACAATGGGCACCTCCTCAGCATCAATCTCGATTCCCAAGTCTCCTCGCGCAATCATCACGCCGTCTGCGGCGTTGAGAATCTCATCAAACTGCTTGACCGCTGTAGGTTTCTCAATCTTCACAATCACACGTGCAGGTGTCTGACCAACTGGTGTCTCACTTTTGATCAATCGTTTGAGGGCCCGAACATCCTTCGCACTTGTCACAAAACTCAAGGCAATCCAATCAACTCCCTGTGCGACACCAAATCGCGCATCCTCTCGATCCTTTTTTGTAATGGCACTCACTCTCAGTGTTGAATCAGGAAAGTTCATTCCCTTATGGGACGTCACCTTTCCACCTGTAACCACCTTGGCATGAATAGTTTTGCCTTGGACACGCTCGACTCTCAGCTCCAAGAGGCCGTCATCAATCAAAAACCGCTCTCCCTTTTTCACATCCTTATGCAAACCCGCATATGTCACTGGCAGAGCCCCACCGGCATATACCTTCGTGGACGTTGAGAACGTTACACTGGAACCCGTTTTCAGATCCACTCCTTCCTCAGGTAATTTTCCTAAACGAATCTTTGGCCCCTGAAGATCTCCAATGATCGTCACATGCTTCCCCACCTCACGAGCTGCTGATCGAACCAAACGAATCAGCCGTTTGTGATCCTTGTGAGTTGCATGTGAAAAATTTAAACGCGCCACATCCATACCTGCACGCATCATGTTTTGCAAAGTCGTCGGCTTGGCACTAGAGGGACCAATGGTGCAGACAACGCGTGTTCGTTTATTCTGTTTCGCCATACTCAGCTAACGTTACATTAAAGACAAACTCAACGCCGTCACGCAAAACCGTTATCTCAACCACGTCGTCTGGGTGATACGCACTGATAAGCTCCGCAAGCGCATTATCCTCTGACAACATCACGCCACCTACGGCAGTAATGATATCGCCATCTAACAATCCTGCGAGATAAGCGGGCGAACCTTCGACAACGCCAGTTTCACCAGGTTGCTCACCAGCAACAATCAAAGCCCCTACCTCATAGACAACTTCTTCTCCCTCTTGCTGCTCGGCTTCCACAAGCACATAACGGACCCCAAGCCACGGCCGCACAATGCGTCCATACGTTTTTACATCTTCCACCGCACGCTTGGCTTCATTGATTGGGATAGCAAACCCCACAGATTCCCCCTCGTAGCTCACGGCCGTATTCATTCCAATAACCTCACCAAGCAGGTTAATCAACGGTCCGCCAGAGTTGCCTGGATTAATCGCTGCGTCTGTCTGGATAGCCTCATCGATAATTTCTGTATTATAGGCATTCCCTGCTGTCACACGTCGATTGATCCCTGAGACCACTCCCTTAGTAACCGTGTTCCGAAATTCAGAAAGCGTATTTCCAATAGCGATCACCGTCTGACCAATCTGCAACGCACCTGAATCTCCAAGGGTCACCGCGGGGAACCCTTCCCCCTCAACACTCAGTACCGCAATGTCATGAAACGGATCAATGTCGATCAATTCGGCCGGAAGTTCTTCACCGTCGTTATTAACAACAAAGTAGCTGGCATCCAACTCGTCCACCACGTGACGATTAGTCAACAGGTATCCATCTTCACTGACAAAAAATCCTGTTCCGCTAGACACCTCGATAAGCTCTGTTGGATCCTGGTCTGATGATTCTGGATACAAAAACGGACTAAAGAAAAAGCCCGTGTCCACATCTCCTCGTTGTTTCTTCACCACAATACTTACCACGGCCGGCGTGACACGCTCCACCACCGCAATGGTCGCACTCTCCTCTTCAATCAATTCGACAATTCTCGATTCCATTACTTGCTCGGACACCGGTGTGTTCATCGTTGTATCTAATGAGACGTCAAACATGCCCGTGAGCAAAAATGCCGATGCAGCACCAGAAACCGCACCGGCAAGCGCGGCCAGGGTTACGGCGATGACCATGAACGTTTGTTCACGAGATGAATTCGATTCTGACATAGAGCGTTACTTTTTGGATCTAGCTACCCGTTTCTTGGGCGTCAATTTCTTGAGCTCATTTTGGAATGTCTCAACATCCTCAAACGAACGATAGACAGATGCGAAACGAATGTAGGCCACCTTATCGAAGGTCTTGAGATGCTTCATCACAATCTCCCCAAGCTCTTGTGAGGTTAGCTGCCCACGTCTCTTTTTTTGAATATCACGCTCAATCTTATGAACGAGTTTTTGAAAACGTAGATCTGTGTACGGACGCTTTTGGAGTGATCTCACGAGACCGCGCGTAAGCTTTTCTCGGTCATACGATTCACGACGGCCATCTTCTTTTACAATCGTTAAATCCAATAACTCCACCTCCTCAAACGTTGAAAAGCGAAAATCACACTTTTCACATTCACGTCGACGACGCACACTGGCTCCGTCAGAGGACACGCGTGAGTCAACAACTTTTGTATCTTTGTGATTACACACGGCACAATACATACATCGAAAAAAGCTATTACACGTTGCATTACGCGGGCTATTATACCAAAAAACAGGAGTGGTGACTCCTGTTTTTCTTAATTACATCATCTTCTTTCGAATGAAGGCTGGAATCTCGATTTCATCTTCTTCCTGCTTTGGTGCAGGTGTTGGAATAGAGCGTTTAATCGGCTTTGGTGTTGGCGCAGGTTTCACCGCAACAGGCTCCCTCTCGATAGGTCTTGCCTGGAAATTCACCTTTGGTTTTTTGGCGACAGGTGTCTTTTCTTCCTCACGCACACGCAGGAAGTTGTTTGGCGACCAGCTACCCTGTGCCTGAACCTCCACGGTACCAGGAGCCTTTGTGCGACGCTCACGGGAGTCGAATCCTGTAGCCACAACGGTAATACGCACCTCTTCACTCATGCTTTCGTCAATGTTGGCACCAAAGATGACTTTCGCATCCTCATCTGCAGAACTGGTAATCACCTTGGCCGCCTCAGCCACCTCATGCATTCCCAGATCCGTTCCACCGGTAATGGTAAAGAGGATTCCCTTGGCCCCATCGATAGAGAGTTCCAAGAGCGGAGAAGCAATAGCCTGCTTAGCAGCCTCGACGGCACGATTCTCCCCACTGGCTCGCCCAATACCCATCAGGGCCGAACCGGAATTTTCCATAATGGCCTTTACGTCAGCGTAGTCGACGTTGATGAGCCCAGGAACCGTGATCAACTCAGCGATTCCCTGTACACCCTGCCTAAGCACGTCATCTACGACCGTGAAGGCATCCATGAGGGAAGTCTTCTTATCAATAATCTGCAATACGCGATCGTTTGGGATCGTGATGATGGCGTCGACATGTTGGAGCAGTCGATCAAATCCCTCATCAGCGATGCGGCGGCGCTGTGCTCCCTCGAAGGTAAACGGCTTGGTAACAACCGCTACGGTCAGAGCGCCGATGTCCTTAGCAAGCTTTGCCACCTCAGGGATCGCACCCGTTCCTGTTCCCCCACCGAGACCACAGGTAAGGAACACCATGTCAGCTCCCTGCACGGCCTCACGAATCTCATTCTGATTTTCTTCAGCGGCACGAGAACCGACCTCTGGATTCATACCAGCTCCCAGTCCACGTGTAATCGTTTTTCCAATAGGAATCTTCCGTGGAGCGAGGTTCTGATTCAACGCCTGTACATCCGTGTTTACCACCGTGAATTCAACGCCCTTTATGTTATCGGAGATCATCCGGTTTACAGCTGCTCCTCCTCCACCCCCAATTCCAACGACCTTGATCTTTGCGAACGTCTCGATGTCTGGTTTAACTTGCGCCATAGAAATTTGGTGTTCACCGATAATGGGTTAGATCCCCCCTTGAACAACTCTAGTGCTCAAAATTGGCTTTACTGAGCACAAAAATCATCCACACTTTAGCATTCGCCAGCCCATCGTCAAGATAACAAAAAAGAAGATGTGGATATCTTCTTTTTTCATCTCAATTACGGTTTCAGTGATTTGAAGATTTTTTTCAAACCTGAGCCAATTTTTTCCATGTCACCAATTTTCCCAAACAGGTTACCGAACTTCCCTCCTCCAGAGGCACCCCGGATGTGATGTCCCCAGAGAACAAGTCCCATGGCCGTACTCATAGAAGGATCGTTCACACGATCGATCACCGATGTCACTCCGATAGGTGTTCCCAATGAGACCGGGAGGCGGAGCGATGACTTTGCTGCGTCCATGATCCCGCTAAGCTTTGCTCCCCCACCGGTGAGAATCACACCAGCTGGCAACATGCCTGAGCGGTCAATTTTTTTCAGCTCACGATCAACATGTTCAAAGATCTCCTGTACACGAGCCTCGGTAATATCAGCCACAAACTTTCGTCCAACAATCTCCTCTTCCGGCGCTCCTAGCTCACCAAGATTAATCTCTTCTTTCTTTTGCACGTCACTTGGCAGACAGGTCGCGTGATGGAGCTTTACCTGCTCTGCCACGTCGATAGATGTTCTCAGTCCAATAGCGATGTCTGATGTCACGTGGTCTGACCCAATAGGCAACACGGCCGTGTGGAGAACATCGCCCTCCTCATAGACCACGAGGTTTGTCGTTGCGGCACCGATATTTACCACACACACTCCCAATTCCTTCTGGCGCTGAGAAACAACCGCCTCAGACGTCGCAAGAATAGAGAAGACGAGATCTTCGATATCGAGCCCCGTTCGATAGACCGCCTTCGTAAGATTCTTAATCTGAGATCCCAGACCCTGGATAATCAACGCATCTACCTCTAAACGGATCCCATTCATGCCCACGGGATCTTTTACTCCACGTTGCCCATCAACCGTAAAACTTTTTGGGATCACGTGAATAATCTCATAGTTCGTTGGTGTAGCAACGGTCCTTGCTGCCTCGATAGCACGCTCAACATCTTCATCACGAATCTCGCCGTCTGAGCGCCCAACGCCCACAACCCCTCGAGACTCCTGGGAGATAATGTGACTTCCATTGATACCTACCCAAGCTTTGTTCAAGGGTACTCCGGTAATACGCTCAGCTTGTTCAAGGGCGCGAGAAACACTTGAGACAGCGTCTTCAAGATTGGTAATGGTTCCTTTGCTGACACCAGAAGAAGCTACCTCTACGGCACCAATAATATGCATCTGTTCTCCCCCCTCTGGGGATGGGACGAGTTTACCCACGGCCGCACGTACAGCGTAGGTCCCAACATCTAATCCTGTGTAAATCTCCTCAGACATAGTAAAACCAGTATAACTTTAAGCAGTCAGACCCACAAGCGGAGCCAAATACGGGCAGAAAATAGCCAAACCTATAATAGCCGCAATCATCGAAACAATCAGTACTGTTCCAGCCATAATATCCTTCACATCTTTCACAATGGGGTGAATACGTGGCTTAAACGCATCTGCCAACCTCTCGATAATAGAATTCATGAGCTCAAGACTAAGCACCGCAGCGATCAAAAGCAATAAGACAATCCACTCATTCCGCGTGACCCCCAAAGTCGCTGCTAATGTCACAACAACAGCTGCAGCCAAAACTTGAATACGGAAACTTTGCTCATGGACAAACACAACACGCACACCTCGAAGGGCGTGTCTCACACTTTTTACAAGTTGACGGGGTGTCATCATAGCCGCGGGTCAATATCAAGTGACGTCAGTATTTTTTCCTGCAGTGGAAACATCTTCTTTTTGTCGACTGGGCGCTCGTGGTCATAACCAAAGACATGAAGAATGCCGTGCACGAGAAGAAACACTATTTCGTCTCGAGTACTGTGCCCAACCTCTTTTGCTTGTTTAACAGCTTGCTCATAACTCATGAGCACCTCCCCTTTTACCTCTCCTTCATCCAGCTCGAACGAAAGCACGTCAGTGACTCGATCTTTTCCTCTCCATGCTTTATTCAGCTTGCGCATCTGTGCAGGAGAGATGAAGGCGACAGAGATCGTCGCCTCTGGCGAGCCCAGAGCCCTTGATGTCGCTCGCAACGTTCGTTCAAGAACTGCCCGGGGGATACGTTGTCCACCACGGAGTCGAGACTGGTTCAGTTCGACGCGAATCATAGCGCCGTCTCGTCCACCACCTCGACGGGCTCAGAGAATGTTTCGTCAACCGCCACAGCTCCCACAAGCTCAACCGAGTTGATCATCATCTTGAGTGTCTGGAGATAGTCGACGCGCGCCTTAATCCCGGTATCGTAGTTAAACACGAGTACGGCAGACCCTAAGTCAATATAGGCAACAAGTAAGTTGTTGGACTGAACAAGCGGGAGTCCTGTCTTGGTCGTATCTTCAACATAGTCCTCAAGACCCACTTCTTGCTCTACCCAATCAACAAGATCCACTGCCACAGCCTTTTCCTCAAACGTGATCCTAAACCCTTCTCCAGTTTGCGCATCCAACACAATTTCACCATCGATCTCCTCCATTTCAAATACCGTCGGGTAGCTAAACTCGAAGAGCTCTAAACCAGCCTGCCCTTGGTAGAGCACCACTAATCCTGACTCGATCAACGTTCCCGGTGCTGTTCCATTTGGGTTATAGCGATGGAACACCTCATTGCCATCCAAGAACCCATCCGCGTCTGTATCTGGAAGTCGTGAGTTCGTCTCATACACAAGATCCTCCTCCGTGTCTGAGAGTCCGTCAGAGTCTGAGTCCACACCAGGAGTCACCTCCGTAGCAAACGGATCTCCCTCTGGCTCTACAGGCTCCTCTGGTTCCTCTGGCTCCTCCGGTTCCTCTGTTTCGACAACCTGAGGCTCTTCTGGTTCCTCAGGTTCTTCCCTTACTACGACAACCGGTTCAGGCTCTGCAACAAGTGTAAGCGCAAACCATCCCCCAAGAGCCAAAATAATAATTCCGATAAGACCACCAATAACAATCAATTTCGTGCTCCTGCCCTTTTTGGCAGGAGTTTTCGGTTTTGGTGGAGGTGGCGGTGCTGATGGGGCGGCAGGGGCTTTTACTTCAACCTGAGCTTTTGATTTCTTCTTTTTCTCTGGCTCATGCATTTTTCCCTCTGCACCATGCCTATAGCGCTCAGGCATCGTAAAGACGCGCGCCTCGGGTCCTGAGGGTGTTGCTTGAGCCTGCGCCTCTACGGCGGTGGGCTTTTCGATTTGTTTTTTCTTTTTGTCGAACATGATGTTATTCCGTTTCTGGAATCTCATTCAACACTCCTTCTCCAAGGGGGTTGTACCCACCTGCCACTTCTTCTCCGTCCAAGAACCCATCACCATCGGTGTCTGGATTGAGTGGGTTTGTCTTCCAGGTGTTCACTTCTTCTGGGTCAAACAGACCGTCACCATCTGTATCCTCACTCAACGGACTGGTTCCAAGCTCCTCCTCTTCGACATCCGTCAAACCATCCTTATCTGAATCTGCCGTAGAAACTACGGGCTCTGGTTCTGGTTCTGGTTCTGGTTCTGGCTCTGGTTCCGGCTCTGGTTCAGGTTCTGGCTCTGGAGTTGGTTCTGAAGTGAGCTCTGCCGGCACTTCCGTAACCTCAGGTGGCTCTGGTGTGGTTGGTGTTTGAGACGTAAGAATACGTGCTGAGATGGCAAAGGCTGCACCCACTACAACAAGAATACCTAGCACGAGAATAATCGGCTTCCACGGAATCCCCTTCTTTGCTGGCATCTCTCCCATCTCAGGTGCACCAACAGGTGCTACCGGAGGTGCTGGTGGCACGGGAGGTGCAGGGACTGGTGCTGCCGGAGGTGCTGGCGCTGCAGGAGCGGGAGCTGGTGCCGGTGCAGCGGGAGGCGCTGGAGCAACTGGCTCTGGAGCTGGTGCTGCAGGCTCAGGCGCTGGGGCAACTGGTGCGGCAGGGGCTGGCTCTGGAGCTGGTGCTGGAGCAGGCGCAGGTGCCGCTGGCGGCTGCGTAGGTGGAGCTGGCGAAGGAGCCGTGGCATCTGTCTGTGCAAAGATGTCTTCTGGTTCTTGTTTTACGTCGTCGAACATAGAGAGAAAGATTATGTAGTTGGCAGTTGATCGTTGAATTTAGAGAGAACCTGATCCGGTAGGGTTATATCCGGAAGCAACCTCGTCGCCATCGGAGTACCCATCACCGTCAGTATCAGGATCGTTCGGATCGGTTCCATACTGTTGCTCTTCAGCAAGCGTCAGTCCATCACCGTCAGCATCTTCATCTGGGTCTGGCGTGCCGACTTCTAGCAAGACATCCTCAACTCCCACAAGACAATCTTCATACAGGGACCCGTCTTCAATTGGACTACAGAGCTCGATGTCAGCTGCCTCAATCGCTCTTGCTAACTGATCGAGATCTTCACAGCGCTGACTCCCTGGTTCACATCGCTCATCAGTCACGGGCGAAGCAAATAGCTCCGCACACTGCGTACGTCGTGTACCGTCAATCATCTCGGCGCAGTAGGCCCAATCACTTTTCTCGAGTGCCAGGCTCAAGTACACACTGTCATGACACCGATCCGCATTGCTCACCATGCTCTGACAATAGGACGCATCCGCGCTCTCCTTGGCAACACCCCAGTAACAATTATCTTTTTCCTGCTCATCATCTAGATACTCACACACATCTGCCGACTGCTGCTCTTCGGCCAGCTGTGTAATCTCACCCACAGACAACTCTTCTACATCTGCCTCACCACGTGGAATCAAAATCACCTCTTCCGCTCCCCCACCAAACACCCGCAGGAGAACGACAATCAACACAACAACCAAAACCAGAGCGCCGGCACCTAGAGCCACTGGCTTCCACGGAATGTTTCGCTCGGTTGGGTAATCGTTCAAATCCATATTACTCGTACGGACAGTAAGTGAGTGTAATGTCATCGAAGGTCATGTAGCCACTTCCGTAGAATTCATGACGCAGTGGTAGCGTCTGCTCAGAGGACTGACAGACAAACTCATCTGGGAATGGGAGCGTGGTGCTTCCACCAGGGAGCACTTCTCCAATCGTTGTAATGATCTCGTTGTCATTATTCTCAGCCGAGAGCGCTACGTTCGTTCCCAAAATAGAGTTCACAATAGCTGCGTACATCTCCGTAATTTCATCAGCCGTTTCCGCCGCGAAGGCATAGTTCCCCTCACAGTCATCCTCATCCTCGATATCGTCCCAAGCACATTCATTACTCGACATGTGGGCCATGTATCCCTTGAGGTCATCATCGGTCGTTACGGCCGCTGAATAGAAGATGATGTCTGAGTAAGAATTATCTTCCATGAAATCATCTGCAATATCAGCCACACAGGCTTCCACTCCTGTCCAAGAACCCTGGTAGCTTGAGGTCTCCTCAGTACACGTATCGCCGTCACCTGAGAGGTAGAAATCCGCACTATAAGATGGGTCCCCATCAGAAAGAAGCACCACAATCTTCACATCCGCCGTTGAAGCTGATAGACCCGTAAGCGCCCTATCAACACCAGAATAAGTCGTTGTTCCACCAGAACCTCTTTCCACACAAGCCGTGTACGCATCCACATAAGCAACAACTGAATTCTCCCATGAATCACTCAGCAGCCCCACTCCGTCGTCAGAATACGTATCCATCCAGGCACCGTCACGAGACGGAGCCGTTGATCCACCATAGTCACAGAACGCTGAAGCACTACTTTCAAAATTTGTTGAGTAGGACACCAACCCAACCTGCATCTCGGCAGATGAAAGATCATAGGCATCATACAGATCTTGAATGGCATCCTTTGTTGCGTCTACAACGAAATCAATTCGACGTTCTCCAACAGGTGCCCCGTATTCCGAACAAGCATATTCAGGACAATCAGCGCTTGATGAACATTCATCACCGTTGAAAATCCCGCCTGTACAGTATCCACTACTACAAGAATAGGTCGTGGATCCACACTCGCTATGCGCTGAACATGAATCCCCATCATTACTTCCACCTTCACAGTAATCATTTCTATCAGGATCCCAATCCATAGAACCAGACAAGTCCGTCACAAAGACAATGTCTACATCTGGAAGAACCACTTCTTCGTCATCGATATCAGCCACGAGAGATGTTGCCACCGTACACGCAGGTACGTAAATCACACCGTTGTCAGGAGAAGCTCCTTCGTCATTCTGGTAACTGTACAAATCGATGGATCCTGTCGGCTCAGCCCCCTCAAGCTCGCTCTGTACAAGCAAGCTAGTTGTCTCGAAACTAATAGGACACGAAGATCCACAATCACCGGCACAGACAGGTGGAACACACTCTCCGTCTGAGCCACAGCTGTTGCGATCAGAACCAGAGTTAAGATCACCGATGGTTCCAAGAACCACATAGGATGCGTAGTCGAGCGTACAGTAATCACCGTTTTCACTTCCGCCATTACAGACTCCAATCCATCGGCATGAAAACGTCTCATCAACTCCATCATCATCAAGGTCACTAACGGTCTTTGTATCCACGTCATATTCATCACAAGTCCCACTTATCTCACGAACACCTGCATCGTAGTACATAAACTCTGTTGAATACGCCCCGTCACACACCTCATTTCCATTCACCTCCTGATCACCACAGTATCCACCAGAGCGAACCTGGTACTGACAGGTGGTCGTACAGTAGGTACAAGAGCTCTCATAGCCCGCTTCACACTCCTCACCGTTGTCATCGCCATCATCACAACTCTCTACACCAACATTCACGTGATCATCGCCACAGACATTGAGCTCACAGTTATTTGTACATTCATCATTGTTTGATCCATTTCCGTCGTCACAAGCTTCGGTCCCCTCAACCTCACCGTTTCCACACTGCTGTGTACCACCAACACAATCCTGCCAAGTATTCCATTCACAGGCGTTAGAATCCGTTGGTCCAGCACAAGTTCGATAACGGAAGAGTTCGTAATCAAAGTCTGGGCACGTATGCGACTCACACACACCGGAAGAATAAATGTAGGTTCCAAGCGTTGATGTGGAATCACAGGCAACACCCACATCACTGGCACCATCACAGGTGTCATTTGTACAAGATCCTGAATCGCAATCTGTGCCATCAGTACACGCGTCTCCTGCATCTTCGTAATCTGCACAGACATCTCCAATACCACAAGCATCATAGGTGGCTGACCCTCCACATGTGACCCCAGAATCGCAATCATCATCTGAAACACATTCGGTACCAGAACCATCGTCACACAGCGCGCCGGCATACTCTTCGTAGTCTCCATCACACTCCTCAGAACCGTTCACGACCTCATCGCCACAAGCCAATCCTGGAGCCGTACAGTTGTACGCACACGAAAGATCGATATCTGATGAGTATTGTCCGTTCGATACATCACAAGTTCCAACAGCAACCGCCCAGGTGTCAGAAGCGAGGGTGCTGAAGTTGGATGTGGTTCCACAGTCACACTCCTCACCACCGGCAAGGTATCCGTCTCCACAATAGTAGGCGTCGTCGTAGGTACAATCATCACCACAGAATCCATAGGTACCGTTGAGTGATCCGTCATCACACTCTTCATCACCATCGATGACACCGTTTCCACACTCAAATGGGAAACACTCAGCCCCTTCTGTTTCTGCCTCTGAGGCTGTCTGCATGACACATTGGTCAGTCGAGTCCTTATAGCAAGAAACGGTGACCTGGCCATCGTCTGCTGTTCCATCGCCGTCATAGTCACAAAGCTCAACGTCTGTATCACCAAGCTCACAAGCTTCACCAACACCCTGAATACCATCACCACAGATCACATCCTCTCCAATCGCGTCACCGTCACAGAAGTCTGCTGTACGATCGAATCCGTCTTGAATGGTAAGCGAACTTGATGGGGCGTGACGATAGGGATATTCAACCGTAACCGTGACATTATCCGTGCTACTCATGTCAATATCGTAGGCCCATGTACGCTCACCTGCGATCTCGAGCTGCGCATAGAGCATGTACGCCTCACCACCAACACTTTGATAGCTGTACAAATGAGAATCATCTGGACACATGAATGTACCAGACTCCCCGTTCCAACAAGATGCTTCGTCATAGCCCTCTTCGTCACACTGGAAGAACTCGTTGATTGGATCGGTTGGAAGTGTTGAGCCCAGGGCGTTGCTCAGCTCACTATTCCAGGAACCCCAAATCGAATTAGTGAGCGAAGGAATAAAGGTTCCCGTCTGAATCTCTGGATATCCCTCGAGACACTCCTCCGTACCAGGACAATCGTCATCCTCATCACAGCTCTGCCCCTTGGTGACGGAACAGTGCATGTTGTCCTCGCCATAGGCATCGATCACCGCAATCATGTCTGTCACATCCGTAAGACGCTTCATGTCACGGGTGAGCTTTCCTTTGTCATTTACACAATCAATATCCTCGGCATCATGAGAACAACTTCCATCCTCACAGGCCTCGTAACAATCACTCTCGTACTCACAAGAAATATAGCTTCCATCTTCGTCTGTCGTGTAATCCGATGATCCATAACGACACAAGGCCACATCTTCAACATCATCGTCATTAGCATTGAAAACAAAGGTATCCATGATCAGTGCAAAGATCTCAGACGCCTCATCACCAGCATCTTCGTTGTAAGAAATAACGTAGATATTTGGATACAGCGTTGATTGGTATTCATTGGCCGCTGCTACGTAGTACGTGGTTCCAGCCATCACAGCTTGGTAGCCATCGAGTGTTGTTTCCGTAAAAGACCCCGTGAATCCCTGCTCCTCTACCCAAGCACTTGGTGAGAGGTATTCCTCGTTCGGAATCACACGCACACCAATAGCATCACTCGTACCATCCACCTGGAAGATCAACTCCTTCGTGATTCCAGATGACGAAAGTGAAGCAACTTCGATTGGATCGTTTAAGGCAGGAAGGTCATCGTCTGTCCCCTCTTCACCTGCATCGCGACAGTAATAGAACGAGAAGTAACTTGGCAGATCATCCTCAACATACGGGAATCCAAGACTGGAGTCTGTGGCAGGCCAGACGTTCTCACAAAGCAATGCTGTGACATCTTCCGGACCGGTCACTGTGGAACCAGCCGTTGATGTTTCAAAAAGCTCATCCGTTGTAATCGTTGCCGTTGCCAGAGCCACATCAACCCCGTTCAGTCCGGCACTTTGGAATTGCGCTGTTACCGCATCAACATCCGCCACAACTTCAACCACGTCATCATCTGTTGGTGTATTGCTCGTCGACGTTGAAATCCAGCTCCATTCCCATTCATACGCCAATGGAAGCTCTGTAATCTCCTCTCGGACACCACTAGAACGAATCGTGTATGGCGTTGCAAGGAATTGATGCACCTCGTCAGCAGATGTAAACAATCCCGAACTTGCATCCTCATAGGATGCTGCCGTGATGTCACCTTGGTCCTCTGTCACCACTTCATCAAGCTCACAAATCTCTTCGCCGACATAGAAGCTCTGCGTGGCCTCATCGTCGGAACATGCCGTACCGATACAGAGTGCCCCTCCGTACGCGCTGATGAGCCCTTCGTGCAACGTATCCTCATCCTCATCATCTCCAAGCATCACAAGTCGGTATTCTGCATCCTCCTCAAGAAGCGTACTGTAACGGAGATACACACGCATGGAATCAATCGCGCTGTCACCATCGCTATCAACACGCATGGTCTCGTAGGTGACAGGGACGTAACAACCGTAGGCATCTGAAGCAACCGCTGTGCGACCAAAGAATCCAAGTACGGTTCGCTTCAACCAGCTCCAGGCGCGAACCAAGATTGGCTGGTCCTCCATGGCAAACGAAACTCCAACGTACCCATCGTCTGTCGGACACGTTGCGCTTGTCACCTCTGATCCTTCTAGCTCGACAAGATCAAGATAAAGATTTGCATCAAACTCGTCATCTGAAATCACCCCATCATCATTTTCATCCACACTCTCATCAAAGGTCAGCTCATTCATGTCTTCCGTAAACTCAACCCACACAGCCGTGTTTCGACAGTGACCATCACCAGGTGCAGACGTATTATCTGCTGGATTGATCGTTCCATATTCAGGACGTGGCACACAACAACCAGAATCACCACAACCAAGTGATCCATCTGTAGAACACATGTAGTCCATCGTACAAGAACATTCGAGCTGAAGATTGGCTGTCCCTGTTTCATCTTCGGCTGTCACAGAAATATCAGAGGTTGCAAGTGATGTTGCTGAATCCACCTCCATCGGTGCACCTGTTGCCACGACACTTACAGCGTAATCGCCGTTGACATACGTTGCGGTGGTAGGAGCGTCACATTCCTCACCTCCCCGGGCCTCAAGCCAGGTAATGTCTCCATCGCCACAGAACGAAATAATCGTATTGTTGTAAGAGGCGCCTTCATTCAAACAGTCAGATGAACAACCGTCGCCGTTCTCTGTATTTCCATCATCACAATCCTCCCCTCCTTCAATAGGTGTGTAATCACGACTTCCATTTCCACATGTCGCACCAATAGATAATGAACCTTCGTTCAAACAAGCAACAGAACAACCATCACCGTCTTCCATGACGCCATCGAGTCCATCCGTTGTCCCATCGTCACACTCTTCACCTAGGCCAATGAATCCGTCTCCACAGCTGGAGTACGCATCTTCATCAGAGGTAGACCCCTCGTTCAAACACTGCCTTGAACAGCCATCACCGCTAACATTGTTGCCATCATCACAATCTTCTCCACCCTGGCTCGGGTTGTAATCACGTGATCCATCCCCACAGGCAGCGCCAACAGATGAAGATCCTTCGTTCTGGCAACTTGATGAACAGCCATCGCCACTGGAGAGGTTGCCGTCGTCACATTCTTCAAAGTTCCCTGCATTGAGGGTTCCATCACCACAACAGCCAATACCCGTGATGTCACAGGTATCACCACTGGAGTAAGAACAGTCTGTGTCAGGTCCTGAACAACTACTTCCTGTGAGAGAACACTCTCCAACACAGGAACCTGAACAGGCGTCGTTGCTGGAACATTCGTTGTCTGCATCCTCGTAATCTTCACAGGTCGCCTCGTCACCACAACTACCACTGTCACAATCTTCATCAGCCGTACAAGCATTCCCAACGTCAGAGGCGCTTGAGCATGTTGCGCTCTCACACGTTTCCTCACAGGAGCTATCTGATGTACATGTCGCTCCAGATCCAGAACACTCCTGTGCACACTGACTCACCTCATCCGTCTCATAAAGACAGGTGGATGAACAACCGTCGCCATTAGCATCATTTCCGTCATCACAGTCTTCTCCTGTATCAACGCTATTATCTCCACAAACTGCGTCAAACTCTGTTACCGGTGCACCGGCGTACAAACAAGAGGTTGTGCAGTACGCAGGAATCTCATCCGTGAGATCGATGGCGCCGTCAGCAACCATGTAGGCCACAATGTTTTCTTGTGTCGTAGACGTTCCGCTGGCAGGTGTAATCGTGTCGGGATTATCCGTCGCTGTCCACGCGTCCCATGTGTAGTCACCTGCCTGTAGTGCTTGCCCGCTTGCCGAACAGTCATCTGGTTCACCGACAGCTGTCGCATCAAACTCTGCACGCTCGCCGATGTAACTCATGTTGATCAAGGACGGATTCACAGAAACCGAATCGATATCACAGGTGACATCTGAGTCCTTGGTCTTAAACTTCCAAGAGAAGTCATCTTCAAAATAAAGGTTTGCTTCGGTGCCGTAGTTTGACCCAGACTCCTCAAGTGCTACTCCTGTAGCTGACTCAACCTCCCCATCGATCCATACTCGGTACCAGGTATTCGCTTCCATAGTCTCCTCGTAATTGAAGACGATAGAAAGTATGTGTGTTGTATCTGAATAGGACGCTGAGCTCACAAAATCCACGGCATCGTAATCGATCTCATCTATATGACAGAGTGAGTCAGGACACTCAGCCATACGAATGTTGCCACTTGCACCATAGGTAAAACTGTCATCCATGGCGACGTTGAACTCTGCATACGGCAACGCGTTGATACAGGCTGTGGAACAGTCTGGGAAGTAGTCCTCAACTTCAGGATCAACAAAATTGATATAAAGATCCCCATCGCCCGATGGTGTTCCTTCGGCATCTACCTCAGCAGAAATAATCACAGGAGTCTCAGCTGGCGTTTCTGATACCGCCACCACCGTGTTATCGCAAATACCTACTCCAGGCTCCTCTGTTGGAATCGTGGCTGCAGAACTATCAGCATCCCACTCAAGCTCATAACCACTACAAGAAATGGTGACACAGCTGTCACCCGCAGCAACAAGCGAAGCGTAGTAAGAAATGGTTCCAACTTCTGTGGCAGTATGCTCATTAGGCGTAATCAATACATCGCCGACCTCACACTGGTCCGTGCTCTCACGTGTGCGGAACTGCCAACTAAAATTCCCGTCGAGATATCCGCCACCGGCAGCCGCTGTCGCTTGAATGTCTGGAAGCGTGCCATCACCATCAAGCGTTACCTGGTACAACGTATCTTGCGCGAGGAAACTAACTGGTTGCAAAATAACGGTTGTATCCGTGCGGACAAACGAGAAATCTGTCGAATCCACGGTACTCCACCCAGCTTCCGTACAGCCCCCTTCTCCATCTTCTGTATCACAACGCTCCACCACAACCGTCGATCCGTTCAACGTTGTCGGATCAATAGCGAGAGTGAAATCTGCGCGGATGTTTGCATCGATACAAATGTCCTCTGGGTCACTCCAACCCTCCCATGGGGATGGAGACTTCGCACTATCAGAACACTGAATCACCACCTCAGGAACCAGCGGTGTAATGCCCGTGGAGATTTTGTAGGCGTAATGACTGGAGACTTCGGTTGATGCAGGACAACTTGAGGAACAGGAACCATCTGCACAGCAAGCCTCAGCCTCAGAACAAAGCGTTGCGTCTTCACGACAGTCGCCTACAGAAAAATTCAACGAGTTTGAACTATAACCACTTGTGTCTTCTGTCGCTGCCACAGGACCCGTAAGAGCCGCAGAAGGAACAATAACGTAACTCAGCTCATCGTTATCCCAATCGCCTACAGAAGCGGTTTCCTCTGAATAAAACTCAACGTCACCACTGTCACCAAAGTTCTCACCGTAAATCGTGACACTTGTACCAGCAGGACCAGCCGATGGGGTGATGCGACAAGCAGATGGCCCAGGGGTGTCATCCAAAATTTCAAAATCGACGGCGTCAGACTCACCGCCATCAGGTCGCTCAACCGTCAAATTATACTCATCAAAATCAACAGCCGTCGGAGAGTCTGTATTGTACTCCTCCGGCACCTTCACCGTGATTGACGTGGAATGCCAAAAATCGTCCCCACACACATCTGGGAACTCCGTATCACCTAAGGCATAGACACCTGAGTCTTGGTTCTCAAACCAAACGAGTCCTTCTGTCGTACCGAATCCCGTTCCGTAAATCGTGATGTACTGCCCTGGCGGACCAGTATCTCCAGCGTCCTCACATGTTCCCGCCCCACAATCATCATCATCAGAACAACGATCACCAGCATTAAAACCACCCTCACAGGCCGTCCACCCGCTATCGATAGATGAAATGACCGGCGTGACATCTGCGTCAATATCTTCAATGGTGTAACTCACCCTATTAGAGCCGACAATGATGGACTCGCAGGTCCCGTCATCATCACCACAGTCGTCATCCTCTTCACAGTAATGAAGAGTTTCTGAGCACCAACCAGTCGCACAACTCTCGCCACCATCAGTATTACAGTCACTGTCCTCGCTACAAGTGACTCCTGTGGATGTTCCACCGGAGTCAATACAAACGTAATCCCCTGTTATGACCTGCCCCTTGTAGACACCGCTGTTCACATTTGGCACGGACACCTCAATATACTCTTCATCAGCCCATGAAATGTATGTTCCTGGGGTGTATGACCCAAAGAGAAATTCCGATGTTCCCTGAGATGACCCAAATCCAATTCCGTAAACACCCACGGACGTCTCTGGCTCTCCGCTATCGGGCGAGAGCTGACAGATACCAGAGCGAACAATCGCATTTACATCAAACTCAGCCATGTTCGGACCATAGTCATCATTGGTCGTGTCCGTATCCCCGTCTGCTGTCGTTACCGCGATATATCCATCTACGGCCCCCGTAGGAATCTCGACAATAATCTCTGTGTCAGACCACTGCACCTCTGCATTACACGTGTAAGCACTCGTATCAACATCGTCATCATCCCCATCACCACCCAAGAACGTCACCGTTCCAGGCGTACTTCCAAAAGAAGCTCCTTCAATGGTCACAAGGTTCCCTTCAGCACCATCACCAGGTGACATGTCTGTGATCTTTACACGATCAACACAGACACCATCTACACACTCACCACTAGAGCAGTCGGAATCTTCTTCACAAGCAGCCCCAGCACAAGCACCACAGTAATACTCACTGTCTGAGTCCCCACCACAGTTCAACTCCTCCTCCCCAAGTTCTGTATCAATAGTGGCGTTATTACAGTTTGCGGCACGCAATACAATTTCAATTCTACCTGCAGTGGCCGTGTTACCTGCACAGTCATAGGCCTTTCCCCAAATACGATACTCCTGGTTCGTCACGTATCCTGTTGTGTCCCACTCTTCAGCATCGTCCGTAAAGAACGTATTTACCGCATCGCCGCCAGTAAGCACGCCTTCGGTTGAGAAGTCTGTTCCTGCCGTGTAGATAGCTGAGTCACCTGTAACAACGTAAAAATCAACGGTCGATACACCTGTGTCATCCGTTGTATTTGCCCAAAGCTTTGTAGGGTCGCCATCTTGATAGACGGAATCTCCGTCTTCTGGATCATCGATCTCCATGGTGGGTCCCTCTGTGTCAATTTCCGTTCCTGTTGTAAACGAGAAATTACACGGATAGGCATCTGTACAAACAAGGTCTGCGCCGGAGGTGGACACCAAAACTCCAGAGACAACGTCCACCGTGTAGTCGGTTGATGCATCAAAACAATATTGCGAGGAGTCCTCTGGACAAACTTGATTTGGCGTAAACGTCACCGATCTTCCAGAAATATCAAAGGTGCCATCAACATCCGCCCCATCATCCTGAACCAAAATACCAAGCGCTGTTGATGAAGCATCAACACTCCTGGAAAAGACAAATTGTAACTGCAAGTTCTTTAACGCCTCTGAACATTCATTGTTCAAAGAACTTAGATAAAACTGTGAACTCGTAGTACTTGATGTTGAAGTTGAGGTGTAGCTCGATGAGGTGCCAGTCACCGTACCCCCCGTCGCATCAACAAGCGCATTCAAAATAAACTGTGTGATCGCAAAGGAAGCAAACACAATCACCAAACCAATCACCGCATTCATGATCGTTCGTTTGGCAGACTGAACTTTTGTGGGGTCACCAGCGGCAGTGATGAATTTAAAGCCTCCGATGATAATCAGCACAACAGCAATCACCCCCACAAGAGAAATGGCCGTTCGAATCAACCTCGCAATAATGACCGTGACGTCCGCATCTGTAGAGAACCCTGCGGCCGTTGCAAACGCTTCAAAATCCACTGTCTGAGCCATTACCGGCGGCGCAAAGACAAGGCCAGCGCTGATGGTCAGCGCCAGCAAGAAGCCGGCTAGACGTGGGAAATGGAAACGTTTCATGTACTAAAGTGCGGTTTCGATATTATTTGGGAGAACGATGTCACCCTCAGACGGCGTTGGCAGCAGTGACTGTGCGTCCGTCTGACACTCACTTGTACCTGGACGGCCCTCACAACACCATGGCGCGGAGGAAGATCGTATTGGTGGTGGGTCATCTGGATCACCACAACTGAGTTCATCCATCGCTGGGAACATGCAGATTTGATACGTGCTCTTGATATCGTTTGTCAGCACAGGCCAGTAGTCCCAACCACCCTCATCAGTACTCACAAACGTTGGGTGCTGAATCATGACTGTATTAAAGAACTCCTCAATACCATCACCATCAAAATCTGACGAATCTAATGTGCCATCCTCATCGTAATCATCGGTCTTACGCACATTGAACCACATGCCGTAGTACGGATCTGGCCAAAGCGATACTGAGCTCGTGTTAACTGTTGAGGACTTTAGGTACCCGTTGAAAGAGACCGCTACTGGATCTGTCTGATCAATCTCCCCCTCGCTGATATCGGGATAATGCGCTGTGATGTACGGAACCGTGTCTTCGATCTCATCTGTCGTCTCAAAACTCCACTCGTAGTTGTCGTTATCGTCGCCATCAGGACAGGTAATCGTGTTTGAATCTGATCCACAAGCAACCTCGTCATTGTCACCATCAAGCGAGTTGCTCGCTGCATCGGCTGCACCATCGTAAAGCGGACTTCCAATAGCAGCTTGTGGTGGATCATCCTCGTTAATCGTAGCCGCCTTCACCGTCACGTCGATCTCCTCTTCCCCTGGGAGACAGTAAATAATGTCACCACATGGATCTTCCCCACAGGCATCTGTTGTTGTGAATCCGACGGTCTTGTATCCATTTGAAATTTCCCAGGTGCCATTTACTTGACCACTCGTTTCAGCAATGGCCGTAAGATTTGAAAAGAGCTCCGTTGACCCGTCATAGGTTCCCGTTACAGCAATAGGATTCATTGCTTCCGAAAAGTTGATCTCGATCGTTATATTACGCGGCTCTTCTGACTCGGCGGCAGGTACAACTGACACGACATACGGTGGGGTCAAGTCGATTTCTGTTGAAACCTCAAAGGTCCAATCATACCCACTCACTGACGAACCCGTGAAGGCAGGATCGCCATCCTCTGTCTCAATATTAGAGGTTAATACGACTGTGTAGTTTGTATCCGTCTCTGCATTCCCAAGATAATCAACCGGGTCAAATACGAAAATCTCGTGATCGTCCGTGACGGAAACTTGAACGGCGTCTGTGGCAAGTGCTGATCCGACTCCATCTTCCGTCGGGTAGATAAGAACACTGTCTAAGTTCAAGTCAGTGGACGTTGGATCTGTATCGTAATCCTTAATAATGCTAGAAACTTCAATCGCCTCCTTAAACGTGACAAAAATATTGGTATTCCGCGGAATATCTGAAGCGTTCCGTTCTGGGTAATGATCCTCAAGCACACCTGCACCTAGTGCTGTGCTAAACGGCTCAGAATAACTATCCGCAACAGCTTCAACACTGCCAGTGTATGTGGCATCTAGAAGGGCATTCAAAATCCAGGTAGTAATCGCAAATGAAGAGAATATAATAACCAAACCAATGACGGCATTTTTGATGATGTTCTTTGCTTTCTCAATCTGAGCTGGAACCCCCTGTGCCGTCATGTACAGGTAACCTGCATAGACCACCAACGCGGTTAGGATAACACCCGTCAAACCGAGGAACACCCGAATGACACGCGCAATGATGATCCCGATTGGATCTTGAGAAAGTGTCGTCGCATCGCCAAACCGTTCAAAAGCCGTTTGTGCAGCAACCTCTTTTGCCCCAAGGAACCAGAGGAGTAAAACACAAAAACTCACTACGGCAAATGTGGCCGCGCGAGAGAAAACGGGGTGCCTTGTATGGGTCATCAGGCGTCGCATGTGTAATACGCCTTTGCGTGCACCTATTGTACCGCATGTACCCATAAACGAGCAGGTAAAACTGTGGATATGAAAAAACAGACTCTTACGAATCTGTTTTTATTTTTTCACTATCCGATTTGTTGCAAGATAATCGTGACGGAAGCAAACATTGCTGCGACGATTATTGTGGCAAACAACCCCATGGTGATCTTACCCATGGCTATCTCATGAGATTTGTCACGCATGGAAGATGTCATGTACTGAAATCCTCCGTTCAAAATGTTTACAATCGCAGCGATCCCGAACCAGAGAATAATGACACGAAAGGCTCGAAGTCCCATTACCATGAAGTCCGCAGAGAACCCGATGCTGCCCAATTCTGAATCCAGTGGAATGGCTGCCAGGGCTGATGTTGTGTGCGTGAACGTTCCGGCAAGCACGAGCGCGAGTGAGGGAAGAAGCTTCATAACAATCGCCTTCACACGATTCCCATCAGCTCGACCAGCTACTGCCTTCATGGCAGCGCCCATGGCCATACCCATCTCAGCTTTTGAACTTGCACCAGATGCTTCTACCGCACCCTTCACGACAGATTCAAGCTCCTCATCCCCCATCTCTTCTGGGAGGTATGCGCCCAGCACCTCAAGCTCAGCCTGAAGATCTTGCACCATCTCATCACGACCACCTTCCTTGAACGACTCGATAGAGTCCTTCAGCTGTTTTACCTGTGACTTGATCACAGCCTGCACCTCATCGTCAGAAAGATCATGACGAAGATCAATGGCCTTGTTCTTGATGGCACTACGCAACAAACGCAACGTGGATAGCGTTGCGCTGTTTTTGGCCTTCATGGCCTCTTTCATGTCTGATGTAATCTGTTCAGACAGGGACATAGAATTTACCTTCGGCGTCGGCGATTGCGACGTGTTTCAACGAGCTGACCGATACGCATGAGGTACTCACGCTTGGCGGTAACCGTCATACGGCGAAGAGCGCTAGCGCGCATCTTGTTCTTATTCGGCTCAGCTGTGTGGAATCGTAGCTTTCGAGCCTGAAGCATGTTACCGCTTTGCTGCACACGACGACCAAAACGACGGTACACGCTCTCGAAACTCTCGCCTTTTTTACGCTTTACTTTAATCACAGTTTTACTCCTTTCTAAAGGGTTTTTAATAAGACAGGGGGATTTTGCTCAATTTCGGCATTTTTGTCAACCGATTCGTCCCCACCTACTTCTCTACAACCGGAGACTGAGTAATAGGAGCAACTCCCTCTTCTTTCCGGAGCTTTTTCTCGACCAGAGAAACAACCTTCTTCACATCCACAATCTCCTGCGCTCCAGACTCCATATCTCGGATAATAATGGTTCCATCTAACACCTCTTTCTGTCCCAGAATCAGCGTAAGGTCTACGTTCAACTTATTCGCCGCTTCCAGCTGCGCCTTAAGGGCATTCTTACCAAACGCTTCGGCGACTGGAATACCAGCCTGACGGAACTCCTCATAAAGATTCAATCCAATGCGACGTGCTGCATCTCCCAGCTGGGCAAAGAACACTTGTGGCTGCGGTCGCTGTGGTGGATCAATTCCCTTGTCTCCCAACGCACGCACGATGCGCTCAATGCCGAGAGCGAATCCGCACGCCGGTGTCTCTTCACGTCCTCCCAAAAGCTCAACAAGCCCATCGTAGCGTCCACCTCCCCCAAGAGCATTCTGCGCCTTCTCACCAGTGTCGTCAGCGGGCAAAAACTCGAACACGGTATGGCTGTAGTAATCCAGTCCGCGAACAAGGTAGGGATTAAGTGTAAATGGAATCTCCACTTCTTCGATGAACTCAAGCACCTTCATAAAGTGCTCCTTTGACTTCTCATCCAACCAATCCAGAATCTGTGGAGCTCCATCAAGAAGCTCACGTGTGGTCTCATCCTTACTATCAAGCAAGCGGAGTGGATTCTTTTGCAATCGCTTCTTATCTTCATCACACAACTTACTGCGATGCTGACGGAAGTACGCAACTAATTCTGCGAGGTACGCCTGTCGGCACTCTGGTGTTCCAATCGAGTTAATATCAACCTTCACGTCGAGTCCAAGATCTTTGAAAATCTGTACACCCAGAACAATCAGCTGTGCATCAACGATCGGCTCATGCACACCAAAACTCTCGAATCCTGCTTGGTTAAACTGACGGTAACGACCTGCCTGCGGACGGTCGTGACGGAACATTGGCCCCATGTACCAAAGCTTCACGGGCTGAGGGCGCTCAAGCATGCCATGGTTAATGTACGCACGCGCTGCTGATGCTGTTGCTTCTGGACGGAGAGCAACCGACCGATTAGAAGGATCGGTAAACGTATACATCTCCTTTTCAATGATATCTGTTGCCTTTCCAACCGTGCGCTGAAACAAATCCGTTCGCTCCAAAACAGGAAGATCAATACGATCAAAGGTGTATGCCTCTGCGATATTTCGAATCGCGTCACGAACCATGTTCCACCTCCCCTGCTCATCAGGAAGAATATCGCGGAACCCACGAAGCAGCTCAGGAGTCTTAACTTTCTTCTTTGGCACTTCCTCCGTTTTTGCTGAAGCCTTTTTTGCAGGCACCTTTTTCTTCGTCTTTGCTGGCTCGGCTTTTTTCTTTGCAGGCATAAGTCTAGAGATTATATTCAGGTAGTTCGAACGTTCCGATACGTGAGAGTGGCAAACCCCGCACCCACACACGTCCGATAATGTTATCAATTGGTAGCGCTTCAAAACTTCGTGAGTCTAGCGAAGAGTCTCTATTGTCGCCAAGAACGTAGTACTCATCTGGCCCAAGTGTGACACGCTCCTTACCATTGGTTGTCTCGGTTAAATACTCCTCGTTAAGCTTGAGACCATTAGGATGCTCCGTGTTGTAGATGACCACTTCCCCACTAGTAATCTCGATGGTCTCACCAGGAAGTGCGACAACACGCTTGATGAAATACTGACTTGGGTCACGTGGGTAACGGAATACCACAATCTCTCCACGCTCTGGTGTTCGGAATCGATAGGAGAGCTCATCGATGATCAAGTATTCATGATCGTAAAAATTTGGTTCCATGGACGCTCCCTTCACATAGAACGGCTGAATCAGGAAGTAGCGAACCGGAATGATGATGGCACTTGAGATGAGCACGATTTGCACCACCTCAAATATGAAGGCCAAAACGGCACCACCGACTGGACCAAACTTGTTATACAACTTGTCTTCAAAGGCCGAAAAGCGGCTATTCATAGGCGAGGGCGTAAAAGTGTTTCCACCGTATCAAAAAATCAGCCTTTACTCAAGGGTCTAAGGCAACAAACAAAACGAAGAATACTATCCAGAGAACCCCAAACGCTTGAAACCTCCTTTCAATCCGGCTACAATACCCCTGATTATGGACAAGCATAAGATTGATCTTCTTAACGAAGAACCCCCCAAACGCCCGCGCCGCAAACAGCGAACGCCGGTTCTTTTTTTTGGAAAAGGACTGATTGTTCTTCTCATCATCGCAGCCACTGCTGGCGCCGTCTTTTCCTACCAAGTCGTTGATACATCAGATAGCTCGGGAACCTTCCCGAGCATTTCCTTATTCTCAACGATTAAACACCTTGTTGGCTCGGATGACCGTGAGCTCGTAGGCGAAGAAGAGGATCGAGTGAACTTTCTGCTCATGGGTATTGGAGGCGAGGGCCACAGCGGTCCACAGCTGACCGACACCATCATCTTTACCAGTTACCAGCCGTCCGACGGCGCCATCGGCATGATGTCGCTCCCCCGCGACATGACCGTTCCTATTCCTGGTTACGGCTATCGCAAAGTGAATCACGCAAACGCCTACGGTGAGGTCGACGAGCCTGGCGCTGGTCCAGCACTCGCCTCACAGGTAATCGGTGAAGTACTTGATGAAGAGATCCACTACTACCTGCGTGTTGACTTTGATGGCTTTGCTGAGTTTGTAGACGCCTTAGGGGGTGTCGATATTTATGTCGAGAACACCTTTACCGATGCGAGCTACCCAAGCCACGGAAAAGAATTTGCCACCTGTGGCTACGCTGAACCTGAAGAGGAAGAAAATGTGTATGTCGAGGAAGAAGATGTGGAAGAGCTCGCAGAAATCCTAGAAATCGAAGAAGAGGAAAAAGGCATCCTGGAAGAAAAGCTTGAGGAAGAAAACGAACCAGAAGTTATTGACTACTCTTGTCGCTACGAATCCATCACCTTCTATGAAGGATGGACACACATGGACGGCGACACGGCACTCAAGTTTGTTCGCTCTCGTCACGGAAACAACGGTGAGGGCTCGGACTTTGCTCGCTCCAAGCGCCAGCAAAAAATCATCCTGGCAGTGAAAGATAAAGTTCTCTCCGCCTCAACCTTCTTAAACCCATCGCGCATCTCAAAGATGCTCGATGCCCTGCAGGCCAACATCGCAACGAACCTGGACGTCTGGGAGATCGTGCGTCTGGCGAAAGAGTTTAAGGACCTGGATGCCACAAGCATCGTGCACCACGTCGTCGACGCCTCAGAGAGCTCCCCGCTGTACGCGACCGTGCTCAATGGCGCGTACGTACTCCTGCCAAAGAATGATGATTGGTCTCCGCTCCAAAACATCGCAGAGAACATTTTTACCGAGGATGAGCTCCTCTCCCCTCAGTACGCCGATGCCCCAGAAGAGAAACCAAAGTTTGTACGTGTTGAAATTCAAAATGGAACAAACATTACCGGTCTTGCTTTCCGTACAAGTCAACTCTTGGACGGCCAAGGCTTTGATGTTACAAGCATTGGCAATGCTGCCACCCGCGGCTATGAGCACACAGTTATTTACGATCTCACCAATGGTCAACGTGCAGAAGAATTGAAGGCCCTGAGAGACTTTCTCCAAGCAGACGTAACGCTCAGCACCACTGGCTGGATGATCTCTGGTGACATCGTGCCAAAGGAAATCGCGTTCTCAGATGAGGACTATGAAAACCTCGCCACTCAGGAAAACCTGGACTTTTTGATCATTCTGGGCGAGAGTGCCTCTGGATTAGCCCTATTAGACTAATATGAACCTTCCTACCGTCGCCCTTGTTGGCCGCACAAACGTTGGAAAATCTACCCTTTTTAACCGCCTTTTGGAAAAACAAAAGGCGCTTATTTCTGATGTAGCTGGCACGACTCGCGACCGTAATGAAGGAGATTGTCTTTGGCGTGGGCAGATCATTCGTCTCATTGATACTGGTGGACTGGACGTGAATCTTGCTGACGTCATTGAGCGAGATATTCAAAAACAAGCTGAGCTCGCCATTGACCAGGCAGACTTACTCCTGTTTGTTGTCGATCTGAAGTCTGGTGCCATGCCTCAAGAGCAAGAGCTCGCAAAAAAGTTTGCTGCCTCAGGACGCCCTGTCATCGTCGTTGGAAACAAAGCAGAGAAACGTATCGAGCAGCTCAGCATCCATGAGAAGCAGTGGCAGTTCCCCGGCCTCCCAGAACCCATCGCTGTTTCCGCCACCAGAGGAACAGGTTTGGGAGACCTGCTCGATAAGATTTACGAGGAACTCGAGACCATTGGAAAGCCTCCTGTAGACCCACAAGAGCAGGTGGGAACAAAGGTGGCTGTGATCGGAAAACCAAACGTTGGAAAGTCTACATTGCTCAACGCGATTATTGGTGAAGATCGTTTCATCACCTCCCCCATCGCCCACACCACACGAGAGCCGAACGATACGCTCATCAAACATCGCGACAAGCAATATATCTTCATCGATACGGCTGGAATGCGAAAGAAAGGAAAGGTGCGCAAGTCCGGCGGCCTTGAGGCGGCTGCTGTGAAACGCAATGAGTGGGTCGTTCGCTACGCCGACGTGACGGTACTTGTCGTTGATGCCACCGAACCGATCGGCACGCAAGAAAAAACACTCGCCGGGTTCCTGAAGAACTCCGGCTCTGCCGTCATCGTCGTTGTGAACAAGTGGGACTTGGTTGAAGACAAGAAGACGAATACCATGAACGAGTACCGCGACTATGTCGCTGCCTCTCTCCCATTTTTGAAATGGGCACCGGTCTTATTTGTGAGCGCTCTGACCAAACAGCGTGTCAAAACACTCTTTGATCAAATCGATGCTGTTGCCGAACGTCGCTCTGTTGAACTCACACCAAATGCCTTAGGGGAGTTCCTTCAAAAGGCTCAGCGCAAACACAAACCGTCACTTGGAAAGGGGCCACGAGCACCAAAACTTCTTGGTCTCAAGCAAGTCTCTACAGCACCTCCTACATTCGACCTCGTGATCAAATCTCGTCGAGCTGACACACTTCACCCGAGTTATGTTCGCTTTTTGGAAAACCGTCTGCGAGAAGAATTTGGTTTAATGGGAACCCCCATACGAATCCGTATTGTCCTCGCGCGCTCCGTAGCAAAATAATATGCAATCGTTCATCGGCCTGGGAAATCCTGGGAAACAGTACGAACTCACTCGACACAACGTGGGCTTTCTTGTGCTCGATGAACTTGCCCATCGCATGGAGGCTAACTTCAAATCAAAACGCTCTGTTGAGGCACTGATTGCCGAAGGCATGCTTGGTGACCAACGTGCACTGCTCGTAAAACCACAGACATTCATGAACGTCTCTGGACGCTCCTTGGCATCCGTCATGAATAAGTACCCTGTTTCTATTGAGGACGTCACCGTTATCTATGACGATGCAGACCTTGCATTTGGCGATATACGCGTGAAAGCCGGTGGTGGAGCAGCTGGCCACCGTGGCATGGCCTCTATCCTGAATACACTTCCCAAGGGAACAAATATAAAACGTATTCGCGTGGGCATCGGCCGCCCCTCACATCCAGACATTCCACTCGACCAGTTCGTTCTACAAAAATTCACAACTGAGGAGCAGCAAGCTCTCCCAGAAATCATCAACAACGTGATCGAAACCCTCTATGCGAGCTGACCTCCCCTATTGGGTTGGCCTCACACACTTCCGTTCATTTGGCGCGATTCGAACAGCGCGGCTTGCACGTCGCTTCCCAGACATGCAAGCCGCTTTTGAGGCGTCTGCGAGTCAGCTTGTTGAGGCGGGAATCGAGCCAAAAATTGCGAGTCGTTTTCTCCAAGAACGCATTCACATCGACCCTGACGCCCTAATGCGCAAGCTTGAGCTTCATGGCATTCAAGCGATAACAATGAAGGACGAAATCTACCCACCGTTGCTCAAAGAGATTTACGACCCCCCTGCGGTCCTATACGTCCGCGGCACCCTTCCTGATCCAGAACGTCGTCATGTTGCCGTCGTTGGATCACGCAAAGCCACGCCTTATGGCAAGCGTGCAACAGAAGACCTGGTCACAGACCTTGCTCGCGAGAACGTTGTCATTGTGAGCGGACTCGCCTACGGCGTCGATGCCGTAGCCCACGATGCAACACTTGCAGCCGGTGGTACTACGTTAGCCGTGCTAGGTTCAGGCATCGACGATGACAGCATCTACCCTTCACGCAACCGCGCCCTAGCCTCACGAATTCTGACAAACGACGGCGCTCTCATTTCTGAATTCTTTCCTGGTACCCCACCGCTCAAACACCACTTCCCGTTCCGTAACCGTGTCATCGCCGGCATCTGCCACGGCACGCTCGTTACACAAGCCGCCCTCAAGTCTGGATCGCTCATCACGGCCCGCGCCGCCCTGGAACACAACCGCGAGGTGTACGCGGTCCCAGGTTCTATCCACGAACCCCTCTCAGAGGGGCCAAATAACCTTATAAAGCTTGGAGCTACTCCTGTTACCTGTGTCGCGGACATTATAGGTATTGAACCGACAAAACCTGCCGTACCTGCCTACGAACCTGCAAACGAAGACGAGCGAACCCTCCTGAGCAAACTAAGTAGCACCCCCATCCACCTAGACGAGCTCGTCCGAACCCTAGGTCTTCCAACCCCAAAAGTCAGCAGTCTCCTCTCCCTCCTAGAAATAAAAAACGCCATCAGGCACGAGGGAGCGGGCTATTATTCAAAGAAGTAATGGAACTTGACGCATTTCCCCCAAGCCGTTACTAATACGAATACATGAAGAAACTCCTCATCGTCGAGTCACCGACGAAAGCAAAAACAATTTCAAAATACCTGGGCGGCGACTACACCGTCCTTTCGTCTTTCGGTCACATTCGTGATTTACCGAAAAGTAAAATTGGCGTGGACGTCGAGAACAATTTTGAACCGACCTACACCATTCCAACAAAATCAAAGAAGGCTGTTTCGGCTCTGAAAAAAGCCGCGAAGGAAGTTGATGAAGTTTACCTGGCTACTGATGAAGACCGCGAAGGAGAAGCGATCGCCTGGCACGTAGCCCAGGCTCTTAAATTGGACCCGACCAAGACCAAGCGCATTACCTTTCATGAGATCACCCGCGACGCCATTGAAGAAGCTGTCGCCGAGCCACGAACCATCGATCAGAATCTTGTGAACGCACAGCAGGCGCGCCGTATTCTCGATCGACTTGTTGGGTACGAGCTTTCTCCATTTCTTTGGCAAAAGATTCGTTACGGCTTGAGTGCCGGACGTGTGCAGTCCATCGCTACACGCTTGATCGTAGAACGTGAGCGTGAACGTCGTGCATTTAAGGTAGATGAATATTGGACCATCGACGGAGAATTCGCTAAAGACGGCGCAGCCTTCCCTGCAAAGCTAAAATCCATCGACGGAAACAAACTAGAGAAGCTCGCTATTGGCACAGAGGCAGATGCCATGAAGATCGTAAATGATCTTGAAGGAACACAGGTGACTGTCGGAAAGGTGGAGATGAAACAAGTAAAGAAGGCTCCCCCTGCTCCATACACGACCTCCACATTGCAAATCGATGCCAATAACAAGCTCGGCTTTAGTGCCAAGCAGACCATGCGCTTTGCCCAGCAGCTGTACGAGACAGGACGCATTACCTATATGCGTACCGATTCTCAGAATCTTGCAGAGAAGTTTTTAGGTGAAGCTCAAGAGTACATCTCCTCAACCTTTGGTGAGAAGTACACAGAAGGCCCAAAACGCTACAAGACGAAGAAGAAGGGCGCCCAGGAGGCTCACGAGGCTATTCGTCCCACAGATGTCTCCGTTACCCCTGAATCCATCCAAACAGGCCTAGAACCTCAAGCTTACAAGCTCTACGACCTCATCTGGCGCAGAACACTCGCCTCTCAGCTCCCTTCTGCACAACTTAACCGTACGGGCGTAGACCTGACCGCCAAGAACTACATCTTCCGCGCAAACGGTAGCACCATCGCCTTTGATGGTTTTATGAAGGTCTACCAAAGCGCCAAAGAAAAGATTCTTCCTGTCTTAGCCGAGGGCGATGCTGTGGACACGACTTCCATTGTGCCCGTACAGCACTTCACCGAGCCACCGGCGCGTTACAGCGATGCGACACTTGTGAAAGTTCTGGAAGAGCATGGCATTGGACGACCGTCTACCTATGCCCCAACGATTGGTACCATCATCGATCGTGGATACGTTGAGCGTGATGACAACAAAAAGCTCTACCCTCTCGACATTGCCATGATTGTGAGCGACCTACTGGTGGAACACTTCGATCAAATCGTTGATTATGAGTTCACGGCGAAGTTGGAGCGAACATTGGATGAGATTGCTGAAGGAACCGTTGAGTGGGTCCCAACCCTAGAGGCATTCTACGGACCGTTCCATAAAAATCTCGAAATAAAATCAAAAGAACTCTCTCGTGAAGACATCATGCCCGACCGAGAGCTCGGCAAAGATGAAGAGTCCGGCTTACCGATCATGGTTCGCTCAGGACGCTTCGGAGGATTCGTCCAGATCGGCGAGTACACAAAGGAAGACAAAGAGGCAGGGAAACCAAAACCCAAGAGCGCCTCACTTCTCAAGGGCATGAACATTGAAAGCCTGACCCTCGAGGATGCACTCAAGTGCCTCTCTTTCCCACGAGATGTTGGTGTCACAGAAGAGGGAGAAAAGATCGTCGCTGCTCAGGGACGATTTGGCCCCTACCTCAAAGCTGGAGAAGTGACTGCTTCCATCAAAGACCCCCATGACCCTGCTGAAATCGGTGAAGCGGAGGCTCGCGTGATCTTAAAAGAAGCCGCTGCACTGAAGAAAAAGATGGCCACACCGATTGCTGAGTTTGGCGAGGACCCTACAACCAAGGGGCAGATCCTTATGAAGCACGGTCGCTTTGGCCCGTATATCACTGACGGTGAGACGAACGCGTCTCTTGGAAAAACTCGTGCACCTGAAGACATTACTCGAGAGATCGCTATAGAAATGCTCATAAAGAAACGAGCAAAAGGACCTGGTCGTGGCAGAAAGAAGAAAGCCACAAAGAAAAAGGCTGCACCGAAAAAGAAGGCGACGAAGAAAAAGAAAGTGACGAAGAAAAAAGATTAACTAAAAACACCTCCATATGGAGGTGTTTTTTGTAGCACTGCATTAAGAAGCAATTGCTGTAACCGTTGTTGTACCCGTACAAGTACCGGAAATGTTCGATGCTGGAAGCTCAATGTTCCAATAGAGTGTCTCCGATACATCTCCCGTTGTTTTGTAGGCAACACCCAGGTTCGTATCCGCAGCAGAACCCGAAAGGTCGGTACCTGCTGGATCTGAATGATCGACATCAGTCAGCGACCACTCTTGGTTAGCAACAGGAATTGTTCCTGTATTCGTACAGGTCATGTCAGCAGCAGACGAAACCTCCACATCCCCCTCATCATTCGCGTTTTGCCCAATAACCTGATGCTGATTATTAGCAGATGTTGTCGACTGACCTTTTGTGAGCGTACCGAAGTTAATTGTTGTTGGAATAGTAAGAGCAAGCGTTGTTTCAATTTCTTTTGTTACTGAAGAATCTGATCCAGTCGTCATGGCATTATCAACAACCTCAACTTTCACGGTCCAGTCAGTACTAGGTGAAGCACCTCCTGTACTCGTAGAATCTGTCCAGTAATCAAGACTCATTAAACAAGAATACTCAAGAACCTCGAGATCTCCCTCTGTATCATTCTGGGTTGAGCAGGAACTTTCTGCATAACAGTCATTTGAATCGGGAGTACAAGTATCGCCTGCTGTAGTTTTATAAAATTGGCCTTTTACCGCGAGAATATCTCCTCGACCATTTTGATCACGCACATTTCCGTTAATCCAAACATCTCGCTGACCACCAGGCACAACAGTGATTGACCCACCCCCAAAACCAGGAGAAAAGACCCATTGTGCGTCATTTACGAACACATCCTCAACCGTTGGCGAATGATTAGTAATGTTGGTCTGCGTGTTCACGCTATCAGCTTGTGAGTTCACACCTACAAGAGAAACAACAACGAACAGCCCAATGAGAAGCAAAGCGGCTCCGAGAATCCAGTGCAAGGAATTGGTATCTTTTGAAGACATAGTCTTAAAAAATTTCTTAAATTTTTATGATCATTTATTACTAAGCAGCAATAGCCGTGACTGTAACCGTCCCCGTACAAGTACCGGAAATATCTGATGCTGGAAGTTCAATATTCCAGTGAAGATTTTTAGAAACATCACCTGAGGTTTTGTAGCCAACACCCAAGTTCGTATCAGTCGCAGAACCCGAGAGGTCAGCCATGGAAGCATCCGAATGATCCTCGTCTGTCAAACTCCACTCCTGGTTTGCCACAGGAATGGTACCCGTGTTGGTGCAGGTCATATCAGAAGCAGAGGAAACCTCGACGTCTGCCTCGTCATTTCCTCGCTGTGTGATTACGTGTGTTTGATTATTCAGAGAAGTCGTCTTCTGCCCCTTGCTCAGGGTACCGAAATTGATGGTGGTTGGAATATCCAACGAAAGTGTAGTTCCAATTTCTTTCGTCACAGAAGAATCAGAGCCCGTGGAACCAGCGTTATCTGTCACGGTGACCGTGGTTGTCCAATCGTCAGACGGCGCCGTTCCACCTGTACTAGTTGAGTCCGTCCAGTAATCAAGATTGAATGTACAGGAGTACTCAAGGACCTCAAGGTCTCCTTCGGTATCATTCTGTGTTGAACAGCCGTTTGCGGTATAGCAATAGTTAGAATCTGGCGCACAACCCGTGCTCATTGTCGTTCTGTAAAACTCAACACTCACATCATCAATATCCCCACCACCATTCTGATCGCGGACGTTTCCATTGATCCAGATAGTTTCAGCTCCACCAGGCACAACGTTCAACGTACCACTACCAAATCCATCTGAAAAAGCCCATTGGGATGTATTAATGAACACGTCCTCCACGGTTGGAGAATGGTTCGTGACATTGGTCTGAGTATTCACCGTGTCGGCCTGTGAACTTGTGCCCACAAGAGAAACTGTCACAAACAATCCTATGAGGATAAGAGCGGCACCGAGGATCCAGTGCAAGGAACTAAGGTCTTTTGATGCCATAACATTAAACAGCTTGTTAACTCCGTTACTTAAACTATCTAAACAAACTCTTCACATAAATAAAGTTGCTGATGGTGAGTTAGGCAGCCTTAGCAATAACCGTCATGGTGCCCGTGCAAACTCCAGAAACATCCTGAGCAGGAAGCTCGATATTCCAGTACAGATTCTTACTCACATCCGTGCTCGTTTTATAACCAATGGCAATATTTGTATCGACGGCCGTACCTGAAAGATCATAAGAGCCTGACGCGGAGTGGTCCGTATCACTAAGCGACCATTCTTGATTCGCGTAAGGAATCGTACCAGTGTTTGTGCATGTCATATCTGCTCCAGACACCTCGACATCCGCAACGTCATTCCCCCGCTGCCCTAAAAGCATGTGCTGATTGTTTGCAGACGTTGTCCTTTCTCCTTTACTGAGCGTTCCGTAATCGATAGCCGTAGGGATATCGAGGGCAAGAAGGGTACCGATTTCTTTCGTGGTTGAGGTATCAGATCCTGTTGCGCTTGCGTTATCGGTCACCACGACTCTAGTGGTCCAATGTGAGGCTGGTGAAGTACCTCCCAACGATGTTGAATCCGTCCAGTAATCAAGATCCACCGGACAGTCATATTCAAGAATCTCTAAGTCTCCCTCCGTGTCATTTCGTGTTGAACACACCTGGACCTCGTAACAATCGTTTGAATCCAAAATGCAGCCGCTGCCAATAATGGTCTTAAAAAACTTTAGCTCTACACTTGAAATATCTCCTCGACCATTTGTGTCGCGAACATTTCCTGTGACGTGAACGGTCTTTTGGCCACCAGCAACGAGTATAATCGTCCCACCAACAAAACTATCGGCAAATGTGTACGCCGAATTATTTATAAACACGTCCGAAACCGTCGGAGCATTATTCGTCACCTCTAGTTGTGTCGATACTGCATCTGCCTGCGTGTCACGAGTATTCATCGACAACGTAACAAACAGCGCGACACCAAACAGAACGATCCCTAGAATTGCATGCAAAGAACATGTCTTTCCTGATGCCATAAAATGTCACTGTTGCCTAAAGCACTATACGTTACATAATAACATTTATAGGGAGAAAAAACTTTCCCCACATCACAAAACCTTTAAATAAACAAAAGACACCTCTGTCAAAAGAGGTGTCTTTGTATCATGCGCTTATTAAGCAGCGATTGCTGTAACAGTTGTTGTACCTGTGCAGGTACCGGAAATGTCCTGTGCTGGAAGCTCGATGTTCCAGTAGAGATTTGCTGTAACGTCACCTGAGGTCTTGTAACCAACAGCGAGGTTGGTGTCCGTAG
>JAERTI010000052.1 GCA_016844925.1 Candidatus Uhrbacteria bacterium | reverse complement strand
GCAGCCGATATCGGTATTATGCAGACCTCGATATCCGCTAACATCCAATTGAAACCGGGCGGGACTCCGAGGCATACGCACATCGATCACTCCGCACACGCCTCGCCGGCAGATCGCTCGTATGACGCTGTTGCAGGCAGCACGAAGGGCGTACGGAGACCTGGCCAATAGGTGTTAGGTTTTTGGAGGTAGGGTGTGAGCGAAGAAGAGAAAGACGTGCTGGCTGAACTCCAGGCGGTTTCAGCGAGCTACACCGCGGAACTGCAATCAAAAATGGACCGGCTCGACGCTCTGCTAAGTGGGCGACACTGGGCAACGATTGGAAGTTACCGCGAGACGATTCTCAGGAACCACCTGTCGAGCAAGCTCCCTAAGCGTTTCGAGGTTGGTACGGGTTTCTGTCTAAGTTCCGCATACCGAAAGGTTCGGCTCTCGAAACAAACAGATATTTTGATTTGGGACTCGACGGATCACTCCCCTTTCTATCGAGATGGCGACTTCTGCATTGTCACGCCAGAATCAACAAAAGTAGTTCTCGAAGTTAAAGGCACGCTGTCCCATGCAGCTCTACGTGAAGCCATCGACAACGTAGAGCAGTACAATATGTTTCTCGATCACGCGCGGCGCGACAGAAGACAACTGAAGTGTATATTTTCGTATCAACTCGACGATGCTGTCAAATTTCCTCGCAGCATTTTCAACGCGCTCCATAAACGCTGTATTACCGACACGGAATTTCCCCTAGAGGAGCGACTGAAATGGTCAAAACAGCACCATGAGCTTTGGCAGCTCCCCTGGGTGAACAACGTTGTTGTCCTAGGCGTAGGTGTCGTCTCGTTTGAGAAATGGCGGGTAGACGGAGAGGACTATTACGTGTATGCAGCGTATAAAGCGACCAGAAAAGAACAAGGGGAGGGAGTAGGACGAATCGATGACACTTACGGATTTCTTGAGCGAAAAATACTGGCGGAACTCCTGTGCCCATCTCGGATAGTCGGTAGGTTGGACAGGCCGGGGATCGTCGACGCCTTGCACCGAAATCAGCCAAATCTGTTGGATTGCGTTGGCTTCATGCCGCTTGCTGTTCCTGCCGCCAAATTCCGCCCGAAGCAGATTTGCGGATTGGACAGCTCAAGAACGGCTGATATTGCTTCGCTTCTGTGTAAACCGCGTAGGGTTGCGCGAAACAAAACCTAACAATATTTGCTGCAGACAGCGGCAGGCGAGTGGTAGGTTGGAACGCGGGTGAGCTCAGCGATTTGAGTGGGGATACAAGCGCTCTTCCTCAAGGCCGCTGCAGCAGAAACACAGGTGTTAGGGGCATCAAGATCGGGGTGATGGTCAACGTGAGCGGTGAGTCTGCAAACGCAGTTCGATCCACGAACAGAGTAAGAAGACCAGCATCTTCGTTCGCGGCCGTGGCGGTGTGCGTGTTGTTCCTTGGGTTGTTCGTCGCCGCCGTTCTTGGATACCACTCGAAGCGCGAAGCTGTTGAGCGAGCCTCGGCCATGACATGCGGTCGTCTTGGAGGAACATGGGAGAATTTCGAGGCCGAACATGGCTCTATGGACGACGGCAGGATACTCGGAGTCGATTGCAGACGCACCAAGCACGGGTATTACGTCTACGTAGAGGGCGTCTACCCCAAGATGCTCGTCATTGACCTCGGGGATCCGTTTGGCCGATCAAACACGGGTGTACCAACCGAGATAGTGAGAGCGCTTGTAGATGATTTCCTGCCCGGAGATTCGGTTCTGGTGGCTGAGAAAACTTGGACGCCCAAAATCGGGAAGAATGGAAGAACGCATTTCTTGTGCTTTCGAGCCAATTCATTGGGATTGCTGCATCCGAGCACGGATTGGCGTGGTCAACGACCCGGTTCGGTAGTTCTCCGGTTGAGGGAGTCCGAGCGGGGCGATCCAACCCATATCATCCAGGCCATTCTTGAGTTCCGTCTTGCGGATGGGCGATATCCATCGACCACTGGTAGGCTGAAATCAACAGGTCACCCCTTTGGACCGTCCATGTTCGAGGACTGGCCCTATCTACGAACCCCACACGAGGAGAAGCCGCCGGCCTCAGAGGGCCATTGATGGCTATCGGCGTCATTGGGGTATGCGGAGAGCCCCTAACAAGGATTGCTGCTGGCAGCGGCAGGCACGTGGTAGGTTGGCACGTAGGTGGGCTCAGCGACGGGGGTGGGAGTTCAAACGCCCTTCCTCAGGGCCGCTGCAGCAGAATCGCAGGTGTTAGAGCGAGCGGAGCAAAAGGAAAGGACATGAGCATCTGGTCACACGATGAAGTTTTTTCTGCGAAGCGCGCAGGAATCTGGGATCCCCGTTTTGAGACCAAGCAGTGCATCCACTGCAAGTCCACTCTTCGCTCACTGGGAAGCACGGAGATTGGCCACCGCTCATCTGCATATGTCGAAGCGTGCCCAGTGTGCGGATGGTGGCGCTATCGGGAGGCTGCGAAAGAGCGAGGAATCCCCACCGTTTGGGGAACGTTGGGAGGACTTCGCGAACTGGACATGGAGGACGTGTCCGTCCCATTGGGCGAGGCGATGCGGTATCTCATTGCTCGCTATGAAGAGCGCAACGGCTTGTCACCAAAGCTCTTTGAGGAAGTCGTGGGTTCCGTCTTCGCTTCTTTGGGGTTCGTGACCGAAGTAACCGCATATTCAGGTGATGGCGGCATCGATATCTTCATGCGGAGAAATGATGTCACGATCGGTGTGCAAGTAAAAAGAACTAAGAACTCCGTTGAGGCTGAACAAATACGAGCGCTCGTTGGAGCACTTGTCCTCCACGGCTTGACAGACGGTGTATTTGTAACCACATCTCGATTTAGAAGCGGCGCCCAGGAGCATGTTGAGCGGTACGCATCGGGGAAGTATTTGATCGAACTTGTTGATGCAGAGCACCTCTTCGAACTCTTGAAGATTTCGCAGAGGCCGATGTACCGCGATATGAACGACTTTCCTGTGGACAGCTGCAGATCTCGTCTTGGACTTCTATCGGCAGATTTCGTTGAAGACATGCTGGCGGATCCAGATTTCTGATCAGGGTTCGTGTGGGTAGACCAACAGGACGGGTAAC
>JAERTI010000051.1 GCA_016844925.1 Candidatus Uhrbacteria bacterium | reverse complement strand
ACCTGCATCTTCGATGCGCTGCCGCTCAAACACACATGGTTTCTTAAGGTGTGCTCCCGGTGCTCTTTCTACAGCCAGCAATCCGGGACTGACCACACGTGTTGTCAAAGACACCGCGGCACCATGCTTAATCTCACTGGCAAGTGCCTGTTCAAAATCAGGCCGGCAATGAAACACGTCCGTTACCACATCCGTATTCCTCATGCTGTTATCTATATGCATTCAGCAGTATCTCATAGCACACGTTCCCCACCTTTTTTGACCGCCCTCAAGGCATTTATTGACGCCTGATTTTCTGCCTATATCGGGCTATACATGCATGAGTCGTTGAGTCCCAATGCGGCCAGATACCTTGCCTGGGTTGAGTTGAGCGGTTGCGCAAGCCGCTTTCTTCCGGCGACCGTGACGGTCTGTAGTCCCGAGAACTTGGTGGACAGCATGAACGTCGTGGGACGGGTCGTTGGCTTTGAGTCCCATCCCGGGAGCTTCGTCTGTGTGCTTTGCAGGTAGGATCGCATGGCATGTTCAACGAGCGCCCAGATCAGTAGTGATGTCAGCAGGATAAAGCCAAGCGCCTCAATGCGCTCGGGCTTCTTCAGGAATAGATCGTTTACGATGAGCGGATCTTTGAGGAATCCGAAATCGCGCTCAACACCGTGCTGCTCTTTATATGCCAGCAGTACCTCCTGTGGGGCATGGCTCATCTCGCCTTTCGTCGGGGTGTTCGTGAGCAGCACAAAGCAGCCAGCCTGTTCACGTTTCTGTTCCGCCAGAGGAGCCCGCTCGCTGATAGCTCCACCTATGAAGAACGTCACGCCACTGACTTTGCGTTTGCCGTTCTTGGGCGGCCTGCCTCGTGCATACTTGGTTCGCTCGATCACTTCGGCCTCGATCTGGTGATACTGCGCGTGCTGATCCGCGAGACGTTTAGCGGATTCCTCGGCATCTTTCCGGCAGAAATATTCGATCTTTGCAGCCTGCCGCAGTTTCTTCTCGGCATCCTTGCGCGATTCATTCAGTTGTCGATCTATCCGTTTCAGACGTCGCTTATCGTGCGCGCTGGAGTGGACAATGATCGCTCGATACTGACGTTTTCCCACTGTTACTTCCTTCTCGCAAACGCGGTAGCATGCGGACGGCCGCTTGCGACTGGCATGTGTCTCATTCGCGGTGCCTACGTCGGCCCAAACGTCGTCGACTACGGCCTCGGCAACGACGCGATTCGCTTCTTTGTAATTGAAAGGTAGACGAGTAATGAACAGATTCGGCTCGATCTCATCCAGATTATCAGGAGTAACCAGGGCCGAGTCGGCGATGTACACGAAGGCACCCGGGCGAACTCCGTGATCGGCCAGGTATGAACTCAATCGACTCAAAAGAGCCTTGTTGACCGTTTTGTCCGAGGCATTGCCATCCTCGCAGCCGCCAAGTATTGGAATATTCCGGTGGACACACAGCATCTTGATCATGAACTGTTTCAAGTCAGGACGTTTATCCTTGCTGTAACCATAGGTGATGTTCAATCGCCCATCCTCGCCATCTTCACTGCACGTATCGTAGTCGCCCCATACGTTTACCGATGTCGTGTCGAAGTGGACATGTCGCATATCAAGCGCGGAAACGCCTGCGGCTTTCAATGCCACCTGCGAAAATAGTTGCTCGCTTCCGGCTTCATAGATCGCATCCAGAACCCGTCCGAGATTCGTGTCGTTAAAGGCCTGCGATGGCAGCTGGCGCCCCAGCAACACTTCCGTGTCATGCGCCTCGATAAACTTGTCCACCCGGTAGAGCGGACTGCGAGTCGAAACCGTATCAAGGACCATGGCCTGGACCACGGTGCCCACATCAACCGCCATCCCGGTCCCGGAAGTAGCATTCACGGTCTCAATGAGGCCGATACGTCGGCAAAATGCTGCCATGATCGGCAGATGATCCACACGACGGATCTGCATCTGTTCCACTATCGCATCAATGTCTGACATCTGCGGCCCTCCCTGCCGATCTCCTCAGCCTCTGCGAATTCGCAAGGCCAAAAAAAGCGTTTCAAGCGCTTGACAACGTGTTGTATCTATAGCATGATACAACACGTCATGAAAAAGCAACAACAAATTGAAGCGAAAATCAAGAAAACGAAGGCCGCCATTAATGGCTTGGGGCGTATGCGTCCAGGGTCTCTCTCACACCAAGCCAGGGCACGCGGTCAGCAGTACTGCCAACTCAGTTTCAGCCATGACGGTAAAGGGCACACAGAATATGTGCGCCCAGATCATGTGGCACAAGTGGAGCGTGAACTCCTCAACTACAGGCGCTTTCGCGAATTGATACGAGAGTGGATAGGTCAGGAAATCGAGCTGTCGAAGCTCATCCGAAGACGGGCTTGAAATGGATCGCAGAAAATAGCATTATCGCCCTCGAATTAGGTGGGGAACGTGTGGTATAATGCTGTAGCCCTGAAGTTTGGCACCAAACTAGATTTTTCATCTCTCTGCATTTTCTTTTGATTTTCCCTTGCGTATCTCGGGAGTTTTCTTCAGTATGGGCTCTAGTGTATATGCTAGAGTATGTCAAAAGAGGAGATATCGCATGGGTTATCCAACGAAAGTTCAACTGATCAGCAGGAAAAAAAGCGCGGACCAATACTACGTCAACTTCCCCACTGCAATTGCCGAGGCCGCAGGGCTTTCCAAGGGCGAAGTCATACACTGGGCGATTCACGACAGAAGCACCATGATCCTGGAGCGCCCCGATGCGCCGCCATCACCGCTTCAAAAAAAAAAGATGAAACGTTAGCCGACCACGTCATGGCGATCATTTCAAATCAGGCCGAACTCGGGGCCGAAGGGGTGTATCAGGATGAGCTCTCTCAACACATGTTGGCCCATTTGCTCTGCAATGAGCGCCACACGGTAACCGGGCTGCTTAACACATTGGGCCGACAACAACAGGATTGGACCAAAGCATACAGACTCTATCGCGAACATATAGACGAATCAGCATTGTTCGGTCCCATTCTCGACGGGGTGCTCGACCTGCTTCCCAAGAGAACCCCGTTGGTTGTCGCTGTGGACGATTCACATCTTAGAAAGACGGGCAAGAAAGTGGCGGGAGCCGGATGGTCCAGAGATCCCCTCGGACCCGCATTTCACACGAACCTGATGTTTGCCCAACGCTTCATTCAGTTATCGGTCGCCGTGCCGGACCCGACTAATCAAAAACGGTCACGCATGATTCCGATTGCTATTGAAATCATTCCCAAATTGTCCAAACCAGCCAAGGATGCTTCCCCGAACGACGTGGAGTATTATGAAAAGACCAAGGCTCTGAACAGTCCCGGATCTCATGCTGTTCGATTGCTTCGACTGCTTCGGGAGCATTTGGATACCTCCGGCAAAAATAGGAAGAGAATCATCTGGGTCTGCGGTGATGGCGATTATTCCAACTCCACACTGTTGCCACACCTTCCTCGCGAGACGTCCTATATTGGCAGAACGCGCAGCGACATCAACTTGCATAGCGTTCCAGAGCAATCTCAAGGTCAATCAGTTGGGCGGCCCCGCTCATATGGTGAGCAGTTGCCCACTCCTGAGGAATTGCGCAAGGACCAAACCATTGCGTGGAAGAATCTCAAGATTTGCAACGGCCCAAAGATGACCAAGATTCGTTATAAGCATATTTCCAAGGCCAAGTGGCATATTGCAGGAGAGAAAGCTGTCATCCAAGTCGTGGTTATTGCACCGCTACGTTACAAAAAACGGAAGAACGGACGATGGTCCTACACCAAACCGGCCTATCTGGTTTGCACCGACGCGGATATGCAGCTGGCCCTGCTGATTCAAGCATATTTCTGGAG
>JAERTI010000050.1 GCA_016844925.1 Candidatus Uhrbacteria bacterium | reverse complement strand
CCTGGACTCTCAGCCAGCTAGGCCATCCACCTCTAAGCTGCATGAGCTCGTGGGGCAGGTTTTCAGTGGTGACTGTGAGCATGCGTATTCCGCATTCCAGGTAGTTGACGTGGTCATGCCAGAGACTGGCGTTGCCCAGGTAGAGCGTGTCGAACCGTCTTTTCTGACATTCCTTGACGAGTCGTTTTGTGAAGGTGTCGCGTCGATTTGTCTCCATTATCGGCGACCAGATCTGGTCTCCAGCACGACGCCCAGCCCACATGGCGTCACAACAATCAGCCAGCGGGTAGCCGTATCCACGATGCTCTCGGTGAAGCTTGAGTGTGACCGACCCGCAAGGTGCTTCCTTTGACAGTCTTGCCGAGGGGACGGGCATTTCATTTAGGAGGATGCCGAAACTGCCACGTAATGGGTGAAGCAGCACTCCGCCTGAGAAGGGGTTGTCACCCAGCTTCATCGGCACGACAGACCATGGTTGTGTAAGCGATGGTTCGCTCACGTCGATGAGTTCCAGCGCTGTTGAGGCTGGCATGTTGTCGTTATAGCTGGTGAAGTTTCGCAGCAGCTCCTGGATCTCTTCGCGAAGTGCGTCCCGTCGAGACTGCCACCTGCTGATCTGCTTGTAGCTGGCTCCACCTTCTTCTCGTGCGCGCACGATTGAATTGGTGAGTGCTCGAACTTCCCTTATGAGCCATACGACGCGTTTGGTCCGTTCAGACACGTTCACCACCGTTCCGGGCCTTCACGGGCTCGCTCACCAGAGGTGGCTGAAGCTCGAGTGGAAGGACGTCCTTGAATGCGTTCCAGGTTTCGAGCTCTTGGAAGTCGCGAGCGCGGCGGTAGAGGTGGAACTCACCGGTTCCGGTCCCGTAGTTGTAGGTGCCCTTGTAGCGGCGGGTTGGACCCTTCACGTCCGTGACCATGTCCACCATGAGCTGGATCTGCTGTCGGCCGAGCTCGCGAAGCTGGTGCACCGTGGCAACCGTGGAGATCGAGCTGGCAGAGGCCATGGAGTGATCAAGCAGGGGGTGAATGCGTGTGACGGTCAGGCCACACGTACCGTGATCACGCGCTTCCAGGATTCGTATGAGTCGTTGGATCTGGCTGAGGTCAGGGCCGGCCAAGGCCCATACCCTCTCTTCTTCTCGTTTCCATGTAACTTGAACCACGTCTGTTCACCTATTCCTTTCTGCGGGGCCGGTGAGAGCCGAGTGTGTGCCGGCGGGGATACAGAGCCCGTGCGGCGTCGTTTCTATCAGCGCTCGATGTTTCAAGCGCTCATATCACGGACCGATGGCGTTTCCATCGGTCAGGTCTCCCCCGGGCGTATTCCCGGGGGAGAAGATGAATCGTCTACGTGCCCAGCCACCAGGGCCAGGCGAGGTTGTGCTCACTCAGGGCCTCGGCGATGAGCTCCGGGGTTCCGTCGAACAAGCGCAACGAGGTCTTCAGTTTCGCCCAGTCTCCAGAGCTGGCGATGAACAGGGTGTCGATTCCCGCTTTGCTGCAGGTACTCTCCAGCATCTCGGTGAAGTCGTGGAGCCAAGCTTCCAGCTCAGCCCGGAAGTCGGGGGTTCCGCCCAGGTGGGGGTACCACAGCGGGAAGTCGAAGGTGCTTACCAGTGGGTAAGGCACGCCCACTTCCATGTTCTTGTAGAACTTGATCCGCACTCGCATCGGGCTTCTGGGGTCCGGAAGTTCGTGCACGAGCAGCCCGAACGAAGCGAGCTTGTGACGAATGATCACCGCGTCTCGGAGTGGATCCGGGCTGAATTCGAGGCGGTGCACCTCCCAGCAGCCACCAAACGTGAGGTGGCCATCGCCGTTGATCACCATGGCCCTGCTGGCAGGGGTGGTGTTCCAGAACCCGGCCAGAGCGCGTTGCTCTCTTTGCTCATCAACATCCAGGTCTTCGATCCAAGTGCGGGCCTCCATTGCGAGAGCACTTTCGGGACCGTGGATCCTACGCGCCTGCTCGTGCTGGAGTCGCCACTTGTTTCTCTCGTTTCTGATCTGCACCAGATGGTTTGTGCTAACCATGTCCAGTTCACCTATTCCTTTCTGAAAGGCTGGTGAGAGCCGAGTTGGTACCGACGGAGATACAAGATCCGTGCAGCTTTGAAGGGTACGTACAGTTCCACGAGAGCTCGATGTTTCAAGCGCTCGTGAAAAGGCCCGACGCAGCGTGTGCACTGTCGGGCACCCGGGGATCCGGGTCGTCTAGCCTGCCTGGGGAGGCTCGGGTTCAGATTCCTCCGAGCCTGCCATGTCCAGCCGTGCGCGGGGTGCGCGGATCTGCTGGAAGCGCCCCATCTTGGTTGTGGGGTGGTAACTGCCCGAGAGCAGGACCGAGGGGAAGCCGGGGCTGGCCTTGGTGCTGATGGTCAGCTTGTGCATGCCCATGCTGTCGGCCGGGGAGATACTGCGCAGGCAGCAGCTCACCCATGTTCCCAGCGCGGACACCTTGCCGGCACCCTGACGGGCCTCCAGACGGAGCATGGCGTCACGTCCGATCTCACTCTTGGGATCAGTGGGCGTGAGGCGGAATTCGATGGCGTACAGCTTGTCGTGCGCGCCGAACAGAGCGTCGGCCAAGACCCAACGGTCGGGTCCGTTCGTGCAGAAGATCAGCTCACAGCTCTTGAGATCAGCCATCTACCTCATCTCCGTTGCTTCGGTGCGTGGCCAGAGCCCCTTCCAAAGCAGACCGTCCTTGGTCGCCAGGTCGAGGTATCCATGCCAGGGTTGGTTTTTCAGGTCCTCGGCTTGGAAGCGGAAGTGAGAACCCGGAGTGCTGCCGATGGAGGCTTTGACCTCGGTCAGGTGGAGGGCCCACCGATGAAGGTCACCTTCACGGATGGCACAGGCGGGAAGTCCCTTTGCCTGACTTGCGTACGCTCCGTGCGGGCCATGCATCCACAGAGGGTGGCGCTGTGCTCGGCGCCAGGCGAACTGGCCCGTCAGGTCGAGTGCATCCCAGTTGTGCTTGAACATGATCTGGGGTGGCTTGGGGTGGTGGCCCCATGGGTGGTCACCGAAGAACTCGATAACACCGTTGCGCTTGACCAGATCGTAACCTCGCACGAAGGCACGTTCTTCTTCCGGGTTGTTCCAACTGGCGAGCCAGAGGTTCACGTGCATGGGCCTGGTGGGGTCCGGCGTTTCCAGTCCCAGGATGACAACTTGGTAGTCGCCACTTTCCGGGCCTGTAGCGCCTTGCACGCGCTTGGCAATCGAGACTTCGCTAATGCGCGCTCGAGTACCGACGTAGGGGTTGAACATTCCCAGCAGCAGCGAGCTGCGGCTGGGGCCATCAAACAGGAAATGGGTGGAAATACTCCACCTACCTTTCTGTGCGGAAACGTGCCGCACACCACGGTTATCTAACAGAGTCAGACCACCTGGGTATCCACCCAGGAATTATGAGGTTGGGATGTCTCCCACGAGAGCCTCTGCCTCAGGCGCTCATGAGATGTGTCGATGAGATCGACGGTTAACCAAGCAAAAGAGGCGCACGTAATGCATCGAATCTTCGACACATTACGCACGCCCCTTTTCGTTAGGAAATGCTGTGTTTTCAGTGGCTTAGGCTATCAGGCCCTACACGAAAAACCGTTTGAAAGGATGCCTCACAATATCTTAAATTAGCGATTTTGTCAATCTATTGAAGCAAAATAAAAAGCCCCGCGCTTCCTCCTGCCGTCGATGGAGGAAGCCGGGGCGCTAAGCGAGTCTGATGAGACTTCTAGCTCGGCCGTCACGCGGGCGGGAGCAATGGCACCGTGCCATGCAGGGGGATCTCCTGCCGCGCGTTTTCAGAAGGTGAGAATGGGGCTCGCGACTGCGAAGGTTCTCTGGTTCGGCGGCGTCCACGAGATGAACACCGCTTCCTGCTTTGCGTTGGTAGCGCCAAGCGCTGTGGTCACCTGGTTGGGTTCATGCCCTTGGCAGGGTTCACAGATCAGGTCACTCTGGATCTCTTGGAATCCGGCGATCAGCACGCTACCCACCAGCAAGAGGGGGATGAGGACAATCAGCGCCAGTAGTCCTACAGTCTTTCCGACCGTGATCGTAGCGCTGTTCACCCGTCCTACGACCAGCTTGAGCAAGAGCAGCATCAAGAGTGCGCTCAGCATGACGCCATTGAACACAAAGCTCATCATGACGATGGTTTCCGATTCCATGTCCCACCTCTACTTCTCTGAAACGGTGATTCATTCACCATCTCGGAAAAATAGCCCCGCGCTCCCTCCTGGGGGGGATGGGAGAGAGGCGGGGCTATTT
>JAERTI010000049.1 GCA_016844925.1 Candidatus Uhrbacteria bacterium | reverse complement strand
TAAAAACCTTCACGCCAAACAACCACCACCAAGACGTGCCGGGCCCTCTACTGCCCCGGACCCCTTCAAACTAACAAGGGGTCTGAACGGATACTGATGCCCAGTCATCTGTAGAGTTATATCTGACTTGATTCACCTTTTGTGCTTCGGTCCAACTTATTTTAAAGTCATCTGGGGTGAGGTTATTAAGCGTTAAACCGAATAAGTATCCCTCATAATCAGCATCATCAATACCACTAACTGACATCGATCTATAATGTGCTTGATGCACACATGTATCATCGATACCTGTGATCGGATTCAACCTTGACATCTCGTGGTCATCACTTCCACAGGAGCCAATGAATACAGCAAGAGTGAATGTGATAACGATTAGATACATACGGGCACGTCTAGAATCCATGACATATCTCCTCTTAGTCCGTTGACCTGTACGACACAGAAGCATACCTCCCGTTGTCATCTGGCATTATTCATGGTTTTACAGCCCTGTCATTGCGCCCAAGATTCTGCCGGGTAAAAGCGCAACGCCTATGGGGGCGGTGAGCACCTGTGGTTGGGTATGTTGTTTTTGAAGATATCATAAATCGATTGATTAAGAGAAGCAGAACTGCACTGGGCCTGTTGCTCCTTTCTCAGGTTGCGATGAAGGAGGCTATTGCCTCAACGCCCTGCGGGGTATCCGTTCAGACCCCTTGTTAGTTTGAAGGGGTCCGGGGCAGTAGAGGGCCCGGCACGTCTTGGTGGTGGTTGTTTGGCGTGAAGGTTTTTAACTGGCAGCAGGGATGGGAGGAGCCATCCGCCCGTTCCTCCGTTCGGAAAAGACGGAGGCAAGGTATACCCAAGGATTGATTGCTCTCTTACGGCAAGTATCAATGACGCTGGCTAATAGGGCAAAGGTGCGACTCCCCTGATGCGTGCGAGTGCCGTAGCAGATTTTTCTGGAGATCACCCAAAAGCGCAACATGCGTTCCGCCTCATTGTTGGTCAAGGGTAGTTCCGGATATTCAAGAACCCGAAATATGGCGTCCCAATCCAGGAGGAATTCCCTGGCAAGCTGACGGGTCTTCTCGTGCGTGGCATCCCATTGGTCGGCGCACAACTGACAGAAGTCATCGAGCAAGGCATCATATGTTTTGCGAAGATCTTCTCCGGGTGCGTCACGAGCCTGGTAGATGGCTTCCATCAACGTGGTGAGCACATCGTAGGTCTTGACGCCAAAATCGCGGGGCTTTTCATCGAGGCTTTCTTTGAGCCCCTTGGCCTTTCGCAGCAGGTGTGCCCAACACCGGAGACGATTGGTGTATTGGCGGTACACCTGATAACCATCCGTCATGATCCACCCGGAGTATTCTGTGCCAAGGATCTTTTCGATGGTTTCGCTTCTCCGACTGCCGATGACATAGAGCGCCACTTGAGAGGTGACGACGACCCACAACCAAAGCGCTTTTGCCCTTTCCTTCCACCCTGTTTCGTCTGTATGCAACAGCTTCGATTTTCTCACTTCTTCGATCAGCTGTTCTTCCAGGGGGGCAACGGCCCTGCCGCCTTCATGGATGCATTGATGAATGGTGCCTGTGCTCAGCCTCAGGGACAACCATTCGGATAGCAATTCTCGAATGCGAGGCCGACTCAGTCGCATACGCAAGGACAAACAACAAATCAGAGACATCAACATCGGGCCCACCAAGCGCCATGGGGTCAGTTCCACATTCCATTGCGAATCCGGTGGACAACGCTCAGGCATGATCCGTGTCACATGCCCACATGGACAAATCGTATCTCCATAAAGATGCTTCTCATTGGTTACATCGAGGCCCGGACTTTCCTCGTTTCCCAACTTGATGTCGAGAACAAAAAAGCCTGTACGAGGTACAAATGTCGCATCTTCGCGCAAGCCACGACCACATGCGGCGCAATGTTCGGCTCGATGGCTCACCTCTCCGGTTATCGGCAAGTCCTGTGTGCGACCGTAGCCCGGCGATCCTTCCTGCTTTCCGGCTTTTCGTCCACTCGATGGGTTCTCGGACCCATCCTTGTCCTTCTCCTTTACTTCCGGGTCCGGGTTCTCTTGATCACCGCTTCGATCCGGATTGGAGGCATCGTTTTCCTGCGTGTCGCGCCCTTCCTTTTCAGAGGCATCGTCCTCATCGCCATCCGAACCTACCCAGGGCGGTTGGCTGCTGGGTGGTTGAGAACTGTTGGAGGGATTTTGGTTAAGCCGTTCCCGAGATTCCTTTAGATCTTTGAGGATCTTCACGCTGAGGCTCAGGAGTTCCGAGCGTTCCAAAGCTCTCAAATAGGACTCATCAATCTGTCGGAGATCGTGGTCTTTCAGCAGCATTGTTTTCCTGCCGGGACTTGTATGGATCCTTGCGTAGTTTCGATATTTCGATCGTCAGATCGATTCACTCTTGCGGCAGTTTCTTGAAGCGCTAATAGTTTCTCAGTTGCCTTCTTGAGGAGGTGCAGGGGCTAGCTCGTCTCCTGGACTTCAACGGCCATCATGGCCGCCAGCACCGCCAGACGTTCCGCTTGGGGCAGTGCCTGGTAGCGTCTTCCCCAGTTGGCGGCCTTGCGCTTGACCTGTTGTCGGTGGGTAAAGTTGCGGCCCGCGTAGCTGGCCCAATGTACCTTGTCCACGGTGAAGTTGAACCAGAGTTTCTCGGTGCGCACACCGCCCTGGTTCATGACCTGCACCTCGATGCTTCGCCAACCCTTGAGCAGCCCGTCATACAAAGCCGATGGGTAGCCGGAGAGCATCACCTGGCAAGGCAGTGTCTTAAGCAGTTCCAGCAGTTCGACGTGATCCTGCTCCTCGTAGTCGAACCGATATCGGCGAGCCGACGTGCGGGTGCGGAGCAGATACGGCGGATCGCTGTAGACAAGCTCCGAACCCTGATAATCGTAGTCGGCCAGAAAGCGATGTGCGCAGCCGCTTATCAGTTCTACCGGGTAGTTGCATTCGAACTCAGCCAGAGCCTTCGGGGCCAGATCGATACCGATGTTGTGCAAAGCGGGTGGTTTTCGCTTCATGATCGCGCCACCACCCAGATGCGTCTCAATATAGGTGTCATGCGGCGGCATCATTGCAATGATGGCCTGGCACAAACCCGACGTTGCCTTCGATCCAAAATAACCCATTGCCACGGATCCAATCTGTTGTTGCCTTGGTCCCGTACAATAGCTTTGCGACACTATGATGTCAAGAGATTTTCTCAGAAACTTCTGGCAGTGGAACGGTGGCGGAGCTTTGCTCAACGTCTCTTTGCCGAGAGGGGTGAGCAGGTGCGCTCAAACTAACAAGGGATCTGAACGGATACAATCAAAAAAGTCATAGAATACATCAACAAGCCTGAAATACTCAGGAGTATGTCGGAGAATTTCTTGCTTTGGCAAACTGCGACGGGTGGTTGGGAAAAATCTACCGTATACAAATGGCAGGATTTTGTTGATGCTGTTGACTTCATGGCCAATACCGGTATAGCAGGGATGAAGCTTTACCTGGGAGACG
>JAERTI010000048.1 GCA_016844925.1 Candidatus Uhrbacteria bacterium | reverse complement strand
CCTACACCAGCGAACGAGCGCTGGGACAATTTTGAGTCGGATAGTGTCCCTATAGATCTCAAAATTCGTACCAGTGATCGGCTCGCCCCATCATAGCGAGACCACACAACCACCATCTCGACAGGCTCGATGTGTATTTGTACGAAACATTCGCGAAGCTCAAACGATATTACGAGCCAGCTTTCATCTCCTTAGCCTTCTCATCCTTCCGTTTCATAATCCGATCAATATCCCCTCCCAACCTCTCTTTCACCTCAACCAACGACCCAGTGCCTAACACCTCCTTGGTATCAACATACCCCGTCTTAAGCCACTCAGGCACCGGATACCCTGTCACAGAGTTAAACATGTACATCAGCATCGTCGTGGCGTACGCCCCCTTAGGGAGCGAGAAGTTAATCGCTAGCCCCTCGTCCGTCAGCTTGTACGCGTGAATCGTAGGAAAAATCTTCGGCTTAATCGTTGGGTTTCTTCCAACACGAATGAACGGGTATTTTTTCAGCGCCCCAAGAGGGTTCCGCAGGCCATCCTGCTCAAGTCGTGCTTTATAAATTCGCTGTACAGCCGCATCGCTATTCAGTAGTTGCGGCATGGGATCCGGCAAGTCTGTCCCATCGCGCTCTGCCATAGAGAGCGCCTCATTTGCGCAAAAACTCGCGTACGCTCGCACCCAGAGCCCAGACTGCTGTTGCACAGCCTCAAGAGCGGTCGAGAAGTGCCCATCGCTCTTTACGAGCGAATCCAACATATCGAGCTCGTGGCGGAACGTGTAGGGCAGTTCGCCGAGTGTCTCCCTCATAGCCTTCCACTCTCCCCACTGCTCTGCGGCTGCTGCGCGCTTCTGCGCAAAGAACGGAAGCTCAAATTGACTCTCGCCAGTGATGTACGCGCGCACTCCAGCCGCTGCGCCGTTTACCAGCATAGAGCGTCCGACGTGGTGCGCAAGAAAACGTGGTGTTCCAAATCGCTGGACACCAAAGTAGTTCATGATGCCCTTGGTCTTGATGTGTTCAATCTTCTCATCCACCCAAGCTTGATCCAACGGCTTCTCCGTACGAATCATGAGCGTGAACTGGTTCCCCTTAAGACCCCCAACTTGCATCACCCCTTTGCTCTCATGGACGTTACGGAGGATGGTTCCAGGAATCTTGAGCATCAAAACCTCATTGAGAATCCCTCCGCGAATCGACATGCGCTGCGACGTAAGCGCTACCGCGTCCTTGATCCCCGCGTAACCGATGTCTTTGTTTGCATAGTCTGTGATCTCGGCAATGCGATTCTCTGCGTCGATGGTCGAGACACCCACCTTGGTCATGTCGAAGTACACGGTCCCCTCTCCACCCTCAAACTCTGTCCCAGCAGGCTTCCCATCAACGGTGATCACCGTTCCGTCGGGGCGCTCTTCTTCCACGATGAAATCCTCAGGGCGATATTTAAAATACCCAACAGGAAGATCCGCCGGGGTATTCATGATGCCAATGGATTTGAAAAGCGCGTCTGCTGGTTTTTCCAAACCGACAAATTTCTCCGGTGTGCTCTCGCGCGCGGCCTGTACTACCTCTTGCTCTCGCTCCCAGGCGTTTTGATCTTGGACACTCATAAAGGACGTTGGTAAAGATAAATGTTCGATGCCCCCTCAGGCTGCTCAGCAACCGTTGGCTCCCAACCAGGGATGGGCCAGATGTAACTCACCACGCGCGCGCCAGGCTTCAACTCTTGCTCAAACTTGGGCACGATTTTTTTATAGGCCTCAGGCATGAGAAACAAGTACACGGCATCGTACTCAGACAAGTCATGCTTGAACGCATCGCCGAGCACGAACGCGGCTTTGCCTGCTGTGCCATCGAGCCGGCTTTGCAGGCGTGCTACGAGCCATTGTAACAAGCTGAGCTCCACCCCGATAGCGTGACGCACATCTGTCGTCTTAGCCAGGTGCCGTGTGACCCGACCGTTCCCACACCCAAGCTCCACAAACGCGTCTCCAGACTGAAGATCAAGAAGCCGCTTCACGCGCTCCATGTCTTTTTTCCATGTGGGTACCCATGGCGCCCCCTTGTGCCCGGCATAGGCGGCTGAAGCGACAATAATCAGAAGTAAAACAAACAAAAACTGCATAAACATACCGTAAAAGGGTACTAAATATGAACCCTTCCAGCGAATAATTCATCCACACCTTTAATGGTATTGACATTTTGGGGTTTTTGACGTAAAAATGCGCGTCGTTCTGTACAACTGAACACCTTTACTTACCCCTTTGCAGAACCACTGAACTGGTCCGTTTCTGGACCTTGGAGGACGCATGAGCGACGACGGCTTTTTCACCAGGCTCGGAAAGAAGACCGGTCTCCTGATCGAGACCACCCCGGACCCGCCGGAACTCTCGGACGAAGAGATGGCTGCCGCCATGGCAGCGCTCGAGGACGAGCTCGCCCCGCCGGAGATGCCCCCGGTCACCACCCCCGCGCCGTTGGGTGCGGAGATCGTGACCCTGGACCCCGCGCAGCTCATCCAGCTGCTGGAGGAGGAGCTCGCCCACGCGGCGGACCCCGCCTTCACGCTCTGGCTGAAGCTCAACGAGCAGTTCGAGGCCACCATCACCGATCCCGGCCAGCGTGCCGTGCTCGTGGTGGGTGCCATGCAGGCCACGCACAGCTTCAGCCCCAGCAACGTGCTGTGGGACATCATGGAGGCCCTGCGTGCCTGTGAGGACATCCGCGCCGAGATCGAAGGTGGCCGCCAGGCCGCCATCGACGAGCAGGTGTCCGAGCTGGTGGAGAGCGCCGCGGCCAAGCGTGCCGAGGCTGCCGAACTCCGCCAGAGGATCACGCAGCTCGAAGGCGAGGCGCAGGCCGAGGAACAGGAGGCGCAGGCGAGGACGACGACCATCGACACGGCCGTGCAGACCTCCGTCGCCTACCTGGACAAGCGCCGGACCGACCTGGTCTCGGCGCAGACCTTCATCAAGGGGCGTCACCCCGACGCCGAACCGGTGGAGCCCGAAGGCAACCCCTAGGAGGAAGCACTCATGGACGAGATCACCACACGGCTGCGCATGACTCCCGCAGAGGAGAAGGCGGCCAAGGTGACTGGTGCCGTGCTTCTCACTCCTGTCGTGGGCGCCCTTGCCTACGTCCTGCTGCCCCTGCTCGCCGCCGCCGCTTTCGCCCCTGGTGGCATGCTCATCGTAGCTGCCGCCATCCTGGGTGGAGGTGTGCTGGCGGGCCTGGCAGCCTTGAGCAAGAAGGTTCGTGGATTCGCTGGCCTGCTCTACGCCACCTACCTGGTGGCGTTCACCAAGGTCTACCGAACGTTCCTGATCGAAGACGAGGAATCCCCTCTCGACGACTGGGAGCCAGAAGAGGCCGAGGAAGAAGATCCGGTCGCCAAGACGCATGGCGTCATCGATCGGCTTCGAGAGCAGCAGCGCAGGATGCACCTGGCCCAGACGGCGATCGATCAGTTCATCGCCGACTGTCAGGAAGAGAAAACGTCTAGCACGCAGGAGGCTGAAGCCTTCAAGGCTCAGGCCCTGGAGAAAGAAGACTCCGGTGAGAGGCGTCGAGCAGAAGTCCTGATCCAGAAGGCGGGCCTGAAGGAGCAGACCGCCGAGAAGTTCGGCAAGCTCATCGCAGGAACCACCGCCTTTCGGGATCACCTCGAAACCATGAGCAATCAGCTCGAGTTGGACATCATGCGAATCGAAGAAGAGCTCTCCCTTCAGGAGGCTCAACTTCGCAGTGCAGACTTGCGGCAAGACGCCCTTGGAAGTCACCTCGGTGAACCCGGGGCCTACACACGGCAGAAGCTTTCCGTCCGCGAAGCGGTCGCAGAGCTCAGGGCCGTTGCAGAGATGCGCGCGGCTGAGATCGAGATCCGCCTGGCCGAAGGACGTGATGTCCTGGCCCATGTGAGCATTGCGAACGTTGCCGGGAGCCAGCAGGTTCTCCGGCAGTGGAGCGGCACTTCTCACGAACTGGCGGCGCTCGAGCTGCCAAGTGATAAGCCGACGTCTGCCCCCCGCAGACTGGGCGAGAGAGCACGGCAGCTCCCTCAGGCAGAGCCCGAATCTGCCCCCTCCACGTCTGGGGACTCAGACGACGAGTTGACGAGGATGCGCAAGCGCCTCGCCGCAAGAAGAAGCAAAAACAAGTCCTAGCGAGGGCTAGGCATTCCCTGGAGAGATGAAATGGCTACCACCTGGAACAAGATGGCGCTGGCGAAGCTGGGCCTCGGACTGATCGGTGTGACGGTGCTGGTGATCGGCGGCATGGCCGCCTACAAGATGGCCGCGCCCGAGGCGACCGAGTCGGTCACCATCGACGCCGAGGTCGACCTCAGCAGCGACTTCCAGAACCAGCGCGTCAGCGCGAGCACCGACGGCGTCACCATCCCCGGTGACAGCCCGGCGCAGATGAGCTCGACCGAGATCTACTGGGGCGTCATCCCCTGGAACTCCATGGCCGGCGTGAACCACGCCAACGGCGGGCCCCGCACCATGCAGGGCTCCATCATGGAGAAGTGGGGGGTCAACCTCCGCATCGAAGGCCAGGACATGTACGGCGACCAGAAGGAAGGCCTCATCGCCTGCGCCACCGAGATGCACCGCACCGGCAAGGACAACTGCACCGCCGGCTACACCCACACCGCGATGATGGGTGACGCCGCCGCGTGGTACGTCGACGGGCTCAACCGCGAGCTCGCCAAGCTGGGGCCGGAGTACAAGGCCGAGATCATCGGCGGGTTCGGCCGCTCGCTCGGCGAGGACACCTTCATGGGTCCGCCCGAGTGCGTGACCAACCCGGACTTCTGCCGCGGCAAGCGCTTCGGCGGCGTCCAGGGTGACGGCGACATCAACGTGGCCATCACCTGGGCCGCGCTCAACAACATCCCGGTGAACCCCAACGGGAGCACCTGGGACCCCGACGCGCTGAACTTCCTGTACACCGGCAGCTTCGACGAGGCCGACAAGGCCTACATCGAGGGCCAGTGCGACGTCCTCCCGGAGGTCCGCAACGGCAAGCTCACCGGCCGCGAGGTCGAGGTCTGCATCGCGGGTACCTGCACCTGGACCCCGGGCGACGTCAACGTCACCCGGCTCAAGGGTGGCCTGGCCAAGATCTACTCCACCCTGGAGAACAGCGGGCAGATGCCCAACGCGATCTTCGGCATCCGGAAGTGGAACCAGGCCCACAAGGACGAGGTGGTGAACTGGCTGGCCGCGGGCTTCGAGGGCAACCTCGAGGTGCGCTCCAGCCGTGAGGCCCTGGCCCACAGCGGCGAGGCCTCCTACGCCATCTACCGCACCGCGGTGATGGACGCCAAGGACTGGGCCGCCTACTACGAGGGCATGGAGGAGTGGGACAAGACCCGCACCGTCCGTGTCCGGCTCGGCGGAAGCCAGGCCTTCACCATGGACGAGGCGCTGCAGTTCTACGGGGTCGACCCCTCCGCGGGCAACCCCTTCAAGCGCTCCTACGAGTACTACGGCGACCTCGCCGTGCAGCTCTGGCCCGAGGACCTCCCGTCCTACCCGGCCTTCGACGACGTCTTCAACGGCGAGTACCTGCTGGCTGCCTCGCAGCTCGAGGGTGTCGAGGGCGGTGGCGTCGAGTCCCCGGACTTCGCGCAGGCCTCGAGCACGCCCGGTCAGGTGATCGGCAGCCGCAACTGGAACATCAGCTTCCAGAGCGGCTCGGCGCAGTTCAACCCCAGCGCCGCCGGCGACCTGGACCAGCTGGCCACGCTGCTGGTGATGGCCGAGAGCACGCGGATCGAGATCCACGGGCACACGGACAACCAGGGCTCCGACGAGCTCAACGAGGCCCTCTCCGAGGACCGCGCCTTCGCCGTGAAGGCCTACCTGGAGGAGGTCGCTCCGGCCACCTTCCCCAAGGACCGCATCACGGTCTTCGCGCACGGGGAGGAGAACCCCATCGAGTCCAACAGCACCCCCCAGGGGCGCGCGAGCAACCGCCGCGTGGAAGTGAAGGTGATCACGCTCTAGTCACGTAGAGCAACGACACACGCTGCCCGACCAAACTCATCTTGAGTGAACGTCGGGCATTTTCCTAAGTAGCTGGAATCCTCTGGCTACTCAGGTCAATGTTTCAACGGCCGAGACCTTCTCGACCCTAGGAGGGCGCAACATGAATCCAAAGAGGTGGTTCACTCCGAACCAACCCCTGTCTCCCGCAGGCTTCTGGCTGTGGTCCATCATCTGGATCATCATCGCCGTCGCACTCTGGGAGCTGTGGCGCTCCCCCACCGTTCCCGGTGTCATCGATACGTTCAATGCCCTCATGGGGCTGATGAGCAAGCAGAGCTTCTACCACGACCTGCTGGCCAGCCTGAAGCTGACCACCATGGCTCTGGGACTCGCCTCGCTCATCTCCCTGGGGGTGAGCTATCTGTACACCCTCGGACCGGTTCGCCCGGCCGTCTTGGGCATCTCCAAGATGCGCTTCCTGTCCATCGCCGGCCTGTCGTTCATCGCCAGGCAAGCGTTCAGCAGCGGAGACTCCGTCAAGCTGGCGCTCCTCACCTTTGGCATCACGGTCTTCTTCGTCACCTCGATGGCGTCCGTGGTTGCCACCATTCCGCAGGAAAGGTTCGAGTACGCTCGGACCTTGCGAATGGGTGAATGGAAGATCGTCAAGGAGGTCGTCATCTTCGGTACCTTCGGCGACGCCTTGGAGGCCATGCGGCAGAACAACGCCATCGGATTCGCCATGCTCGCCATGGTGGAGGTGATCTCTCGGGTCAACGGCCTGGGAGTCATCATGTACGACTCCAAGAAGTACACTGACCCGGGCGTGCAGACCGCCGTCATGGTCCTGGTGCTCTTCCTGGGCATCGGCATCGACTACTTCCTGGCACTGCTCAAGCGCCTCGGCGCCCCCCACACCGCCATCAGGAGTCACTGACATGGATCCCAAGTATCCCTACGAGATCGGTGAAGTCCTGCTGCGCGCCATGGGCATCTCCAAGGCCTACGGGGACAACCAAGTCCTCAAGGGCCTGAACGTCGAGATCCCGGACGTGATCCGTCCGGACATGGAGCAGGGACAGGTCGTGGCCATCCTCGGTCCGTCGGGCTGCGGGAAGACCACGCTGTTCAAGATCCTGGCCGGACTGATCGAGCCCGATGAGGGTGACGTCCTGGTCGGCGTCGACGTCAAGCACGAGTCTCCGCAACCCGAAGAAGAAGACGAGATCGAGCACATCCTGACTCCAGTCATTCCCGGTTCGGTGGGCGTGGTCTACCAGAGCTACCCCCTGTTCGACCATCGAAGGGTGCGAGGCAACATGCTCCTGGGCGCCCAGGGCAACCCTGATCTGGAACCCGAGGACTACGAACCTCGGATGATGGAGCTTCTGGAGCGCTTCGGCGTCGCGGGCCAGCTGAACCACTTCCCTGCCCAGCTCTCCGGTGGCCAGCGACAGCGTGTGGCCATCGCTCAGCAGCTGATCTGCGGCAGCACCATCATCCTGATGGACGAGCCGTTCTCTGGCCTGGATGCCCTGGCCAAGCAACGCGTCTGCGAGCTCTTGGTGGAGACCACCAACATGGGTGAGCACCGCACCGTCGTGGTGATCTCCCACGACATCCCCTCGGCCCTGCGTGTTGCTGACACGGTGTGGCTCATGGGACGAGACTTCGACGGTGACACGCCGATCCCCGGCGCACGCATCGTCGAGCAGATCAACCTCATGGACTCCATCGCTTGGAGGCCTGACAACCACTTGATGCCCGAGTTCACCGAGCTCGTGCACCAGATCGAGGCCCGCTACAAGCACCTCTGATCCCCCCCGCTTACGCCAGCGGGGTTTTTACATTGAAAAACCTGCCATGACCGTGTGTCTTGGCAGGTCGTGCGCTCTCACTTTCGAACCATGACGCGCAACCAGCAGCTCACCCCACGCTTAGGGCAGGTGGGCCTCTCAGCGGGCGTCATGATCTCGCAGATACCGCAGCTCAGATGGCTCGGAACGCAGCGATCCCAGTCCTCTACAATCGTGAGCCCCACGCGCTTTCCCACGCGAACCGAAATCGGATTGGTGGTAATGCCGAACGTGACGACATCGCTGATTCCACTCAGGCTCGCGACGGCACGGTAGAGCGCGTTGCTCAGGCCCTGACCACGAAAGTCCTCCCGGATCCAGATGGAACCAATCTCGACGAACCCCTCAGCCACCGGCCAGGCAGCGATGAAGCCCATCGCCTCAGACCCGTTCATGAGCACGACCGCCAGGTCGCTCTCGTACAGATCCTTCAGGCGTTCAGGCGTGTTTCGCGTCGAATCGATCTTCGGCTCGGCCGTTACAGCCACGGAGATCGTCTGCCAGACGTGATCGGGCAGATGCATGGGGCTTGTGTGAATGCGGGGCATTTGTCTCTCCTTCTTGATTCGATAACGTTTAGGGTCCGTACGGACCTTCTGTGTTATCGGGTTGGGTAAAACAAAAACGTCGCCCTATGGACGACGGTTGTTTTACGGAATTGAAAACGCGAGTCGTCCTAGTGGCGACCGCGGCGGCGGGAAGAAATTGTGTACATCTGTGTCTTCATACCTAGAATCATCATACGTGAGCACGATAAGTTGTCAAACAGCTTGCGCCCCGTTATCATCTGGACCGTAACCAAACAATCACATGAAACCTTTCTTGATCCTACAGCTCCGCGGCAATGACTTAGCCGCCCAAGATGAGTTCGATGCTTTTTTAAAGTACGGAAAACTTTCAACAGACGAAGTCGTCCGCGTGCGCATGGAGGGAGATGACTTACCTGAAGTAACTCTTGATGACTACTCCGGCATTATTGTCGGAGGCGGCCCATGGAATGTCAGCGATGCCGATGAGAAGAAAACAGATAAGCAACATGAGGCAGAAGCATGGCTCTCCGCGCTCCTGGATCGCATCATGCAGGCAGACCACCCCTACCTAGGCGCCTGCTATGGATTCGGGATGGCGGCAACGTTCCGCGGAGCGACTGTTTCAAAAGAACGCTATGCCGAGGGCGTTGAAGCCACAACGATCCACCTTCGCCCCGAAGCTCAGGAGGACCCTCTTCTCCAGGGCATCCCCGAAGTCTTCCCAGCGTTCGCGGGCCACAAAGAATCCTGCCAGGACCTACCAGAAGACGCCGTCTGGCTCGCGAGCTCTGAAGCATGCCCTTACCACATGTTCCGCTGGGGCCAGAACGTCTACGCGACACAATTCCACCCAGAGCTCGACATCCCCGTTATCCGTAACCGCATCGACATCTACAAAAATGCAGGGTACTTCCCACCTGAAGAAGCAGAACCTCTCAAGGAGCTAGCAAGCAAGCAAGAGATCACCGTCCCCATGGAAATCCTTCGACGTTTTGTCGAGAAGTATCGCCGATAAGATAAACACCCGCTCATAGCGGGTGTTTTGTTTACTGATTTGATTCAATAAATGCTTTTGCTTCGTTGATCGGTATCGCGAACCCGATACTCTCCCCTTCCGAATCAATCGCTGTGTTCACGCCCACAACTTCTCCATCGAGATTGAGCAGCGGTCCTCCAGAGTTTCCAGGGTTAATAGCCGTATCTGTCTGAATAATGTCGTCGAGCTCTGTGACACTGCCATCGCTAGACTGTGCAGAGATTGAACGCCCTAAAGCGCTCACAACCCCCCTGGTAACCGTCGACTCGTAGCGATTGAGTGAGTTTCCGATAGCCATGACCGTCTGCCCCACCACAAGATCGTCAGAATCGCCCAAAGAAGCCGCTGTGAGCCCCGTGGCGCTCACCTTAAGCAGTGCAAGGTCCGTATCATCTGCTGTGCTGACCACACGGGCATCGTACTCAGTGCCGTCGACGAGGAAGACGGTGTAGTCGAGCGTTGGATCTTCGATCACGTGTTCGTTAGTCAGAATCCAACCATCCTCGGAAATAATGATCCCCGTACCCCCACCGACCTCAATGGTTTTTGTCTCTCCTGATG
>JAERTI010000047.1 GCA_016844925.1 Candidatus Uhrbacteria bacterium | reverse complement strand
CATGTTGGGTGTCGTAGCGACTGCCATCCAACGAAAGCTGAAAGTCCAGATTCATTCAGGCTACTCTGAGCCATTAAACATTTATGCGCTATGCCCTCTTCCTCCAGGCGAACGAAAAAGCGCCGTGGTTGAGCTTTGTAAAAAGCCCTTGGTTGAAATGCAAAAGCAAAAACGTCGTGAAATGGATGAAGAAGTCCGGGCAACACTCTCAGATAGAAAGACATTACAAAGGGCCATTGATCACAGGAGGAACCAAGCGGCAAAGGCAAAAACCACCAAAGTATACGCGCCGGTGCAAAAATGACCCTCTGAAGCGACCGAATATTTCGGTTGCGCCGGTACAAAAGTGTACCGGCCTAGAGCCTTCCATCCGATCTGTCCGTAAGGGGATCGAAGGAAGGGAGGAGGGATGTATACAGTGGAAATGTACCAGCGGGTCAGAAGGGCGCATTATGTGGAGGGGATGAGCAAACGAAAGGTGGCCGATGTTTTCGGGATACATCGTCAGACTGTAAAAAAGATGCTCAGTTTTTCTATTCCCCCAGGGTATCGACGGTCGCAGCCGATTCACTCTCCCAAGCTTGGAGGATTTACCGGGATCATTGATGCCATCCTGGCAGATGACAAGCTTCGCCCCAAGAAACAGCGGCATACGGCCAAACGTATTCTACAGCGGCTACGAGATGAACACGATTTTACCGGTGGCTATACCATCGTCAAGGACTACGTGCGGGAGCAGACCTTGCGCTCGCAGGAGATGTTCATTCCTTTGGTGCATCCCCCTGGCCATGCTCAAGCAGACTTTGGTGAAGCCGTAGTCGTGATAGCCGGTATCGAGCAAAAGGCCCATTTCTTTGCTTTCTCCATCCCCCAGAGTGATGCCATTTTCGTCAAAGCTTATCCTGCCGAGACCACGGAAGCCTTTTGTGACGGGCACAACGCGGCCTTTGCCTTTTTCGGTGGGGTGCCACAGTCCATTCTTTACGACAACACCAAGATCGCAGTCGCCCGCATTCTCGGAGATGGGAAGCGGGTGCGCTCTCGTACCTTTGGGGAGTTGCAGTCCCATTACCTCTTTGATGATCGCTTCGGGCGTCCCGGCAAGGGCAATGACAAAGGCAAAGTGGAGGGACTGGTGGGATTCTCTCGCCGGAACTTCATGGTCCCAATCCTTCACTTCCCCAGCTATGAGGCCCTGAACTCCTATCTGGAGGATTGTTGCCGCAAGCGACAGGGAGAAACGCTTCGGGGGCACGAGGAAACCATTGGGCAGCGGCTACAACGTGATTTGGAGGCATTTCTGCCATTGCCTGCGGTCCCTTATGATGCATGCGCCAAGTGTCCGACTCGGGTGAGTTCGCTCTCGTTGGTGCGCTACAAGACCAATGACTACTCCGTTCCGACGACCTACGGGCACAGGGAGGTCTTGATCAAGGCCTATGTCGATCGAATCGAAATCCATTGTGGGACAGAATGCATTGCCAAGCATACACGCTCGTACGCGAAAGAAGACTTCACCTTTGACCCACTGCACTATCTGGCGTTGCTGGAGAGGAAAATCAAGGCCCTGGATCAAGCTGCCCCACTTGCTGGTTGGCAACTGCCTGAATGCTTTCCAACCCTACGACGGTCGCTTGAAGGTCGTATGGGGACCGCGGGCAAGCGGGAGTATGTTCAGGTATTGAGACTGATGGAAGTCTTTTCCCTCGACCACGCCCAAGCTGCGGTCAAGCAAGCCCTACAGCTGGGAGCGATCAGCTTTGACGCAGTTAAGCATTTACTGCTTTGCCACATTGAGCAGAAGCCGCCTCGCCTTGACCTTGATGTCTACCCGTACCTTCCTAATGCCCAGGTCAGGACGACTCAGGTCTGTACCTACTCGTCCCTGTTGAATGGGGCAGAGGTATGAGCGAAACTCCGCAGTTGCTCCTTGCACATCACCTGAAGGCCCTGAAGCTGCCAACGTTTCTCAGGGAGTATGAGAAGGTGGCCCAGCAAAGCGCCGCCGAGGGCCTGGACCACCCCCGCTACCTTCTGCGCTTGTCCGAATTGGAGCTGATTGAACGCGAACGGCGAATGGTGGAGCGGCGAATCCGCGAGGCTAAATTCCCAACAGTCAAAAGCCTGGATAGTTTCGACTTCCTCGCGTTGCCCAGTATCAACAAAACCCTGGTCCGTGAACTCGCTCGATGTGAATACATCACACGCCGGGAGAACGTCATAGCCCTCGGCAACAGCGGGACGGGGAAAACGCATATCGCCCTTGGGCTAGGTCTCGCAGCCTGCCAAAAAGGCTTATCTGTCGGTTTTGTCACGGCAGCGGCCTTGGTCCACGAGTTGTTGGAGGCCCGAGAAGAGAAACGATTGCTCCGCATGCAGAAGCAGCTTGCTCGCTACAAATTGCTCATCATTGATGAACTCGGGTTTGTGCCGCTCTCAAAAACAGGAGCCGAGCTGTTGTTTGAAGTCTTCAGCCAACGGTACGAGCAAGGCTCCATCCTGGTGACGAGCAACCTGCCGTTTGACGAATGGACAGAGGTCTTCGGGTCGGAACGCCTGACAGGGGCATTGCTCGATCGCCTCACCCATCACGTGCATATCCTGGAAGTAAATGGTGATAGCTACCGGCTCAAGCAAAGCAAGATGAAGCGTGGGCCTGGTCCCGGTACGTCTTCCGAAGATGACAACACAAAGGATGACTTGCCGAGCTGAGAAGAGGACGAAAACACAAACTCAAAGGGCCCCCTCGGGGGCCCTTTGTCTGTCGGCTAGTGGTACACTTTTGCTCCGGCCCGCCGGTACACTTTCTCTCCGCCCTTGACACATTTCTTTTGATCTGATCCTTTCGAGCCTGCTCATCAAGCTTGGCCTGCTCAAAATAACCTCATCAATCCATGCCCATATGGTCGCGTGGTACAGGGTGCCCATACCTGGCCTCCTAGCTTCCAAGGCAGCAATGTTATTCCTCTCTTTCCAGATTAAATG
>JAERTI010000046.1 GCA_016844925.1 Candidatus Uhrbacteria bacterium | reverse complement strand
TCGCCGTACTACGTTCGTGAAAGATTCAGGCTAGCGAGGTAGACCTAGGGTGCGGAGGTTCATACGCACTACAACATATTCAGCAGTTTTTATGAAAGGACGCGCTAGGCGAGATACCTATCTTCGCAAAACGGCGTTGGTGTGTTGAGCGCTGCTATCAAGATGACAGGCCGGAGGTTGGCCTGGACTATGCGAGAGAAGTCGATGGAGCGGATTCCGGCTCCACCTTACGATACTCACGGTCGCAACGGCCTACCTTGCGACCCGTCGGTCACTTTCGCCCCTCGGGAATCAGTTGTCCTTGGCGCGATCCGACGACAGTTCCAGGAACAACTCGTTCACCTGCTGGGACATTGCCACCGTGTCGTCGATATCTGCAGATCAGGTGCCGCCACCACATCGACGAAGTCGGCAATGGCGAGGATCGAGAAGCAGAAGACCAATCAAAGAGCAATAGTGCCATGCCGTAGAAGCAGGCATAAAACAACACATGAATCAGTTTGCGTCCATGGAATAGTCAGGTTCGTTGTAGAAGAGATTTCCCCAGCATATCGTAGTGCCCTCTGTCGTAATACCACAAGTGACATTTCCTCCGACAGAAACAGAGGAGAACAATCGGTCCGGTGCACCACATCGAACTGGGACATCGCCCCAACACTCGAGGTTTTCGTCAGTGTCGACGCCACAAGCTTGTCCATAATGCCCAGCATCTACGGAAACAAACCCACCTGAAGGAGCGCTGAAAGCGACATTGCAGTTGCTAACAGTCTGATTATCTGCGCAACCCCAGCAATGAATGTTTGTGTCGGATATTCCGCAGTTATAGAAGTTCCCTGAAGAAAGGGCAGACATTGTAAGTGGGTGGGGATCGCAATGTCCTAGGCTTTGAAGTTCGGTCGGGGGCTCTTCGACGCATCCCCAACATACTATTTCGCCATCAGCGGTAACCGCACAGGAATGATTCAGTCCAGAACTCACGAGAACAGAAGGAGTCAGGGTTGAGTTTGTTTGGCCGTGGCTATTCGAACCCCAGCATTGAACTAAGCCGTCTATATTGATTGCACAGGTGTGGTAAAAACCGGCGCTCACTGAGGAAAAGTACCCTGAGGGAACGTCTACCTCCTCCTGACCACCTTCGGTCCAACAAGAAATGGCCCCGTCTGTTGAGAGACCACAGAAATGCCACCTTCCCGCAGTAATAGAAATGAAATTCCCCGTAGCGGCTATTTCAGATGGCTGGTAACGAATACACTGAACAGTGCCCTGAGGGGTAATTCCGCAGGCATCGTTTTCACTCGCTGCTACCTCAACCCAGTTTGAGGAGAAGTCATCACACCAGTAGTCATAAGGGGCATCATCATCATCATCATCGGAATTGGTACATCCAAATAAAGCGAGAAAAAGAAGAAAGGAAACGAGCCTCATGATGCACCCTCCTAGGCAATGAGTATCATAGAGCGCAGACAAAAGGAATATCTGGTTTGGAACGATGGGTAGTCAATGAAGGGAAGTTCGCATGTAGCCGAATAGAGACGCGGAACCAGATTACCGAAAGGAGAAGCAGAAAAATATTTGTAGTCGGTTTGTGCCGTTGAGTAGGCGTCGCAACCGGAGCCACCGCTCCGAGCCAGTAATCGGGCATTGGTGTTCGGATAACGCCTGAAACCAGCTGATATCACTGAAAAAGGGAGGATCGACAGAGGGCCACGGGCACGCGATGATGGAAGTGCTAACAACCCGTCATCGCGGAGGAGACCGTGACCCAATCCGAGCCTACCACTGTCGAAGCGTTCCTACAGTCCCTGGTGGCCCCTCATGATGTCCGCGTTGCGGCTCGCCTCGTTGGATGCGTCCAGCGGCAGCGCAAGGTAGACGCCTACGCCTTGCTGATGTCGATGGTCCTGGGCATCTCGACTCGCGGCTCTCAATCGCTGGCTGCGATTCGGCGAGCCTTGGAGCTCCGGACTGGGATTCGAATCGTCCGCTCCGCCTTCTTCGATCGACTGACTCCCGAGCTGGACCGGCTGATGGACTGGTTTCTGGAGTTGCTCATGCAGAAGGCGGCGACCGATGCGCCGCAGTATCACGGTGTCCTGAGCCGATTCCATGACGTCGTAGCTGTCGATGCCACGGTCATCAAGGTGGCCGTCGAGCTCCGTTCTATCTGGCGCGGCTGCCGTCACTCGCGTCCTGCGGCGGTGAAAGTCCACACGCGAATCCGAGCGTTGACAGGAGAGCTGCTGAGATACCGCATCACGCCCGAGACCTACGGCGACAACAAAGCCTTCGGTGTCAGCCACCAGGACCGAGGCACGCTGTTTCTGTTTGACCGTGGATATTGCTCACCCACGCTGTGGCATCACGTCCATCGCGTAGGTGCGTGCTTCCTGACGCCTCTACCCACGGACTACGATCCAGTGGTCCAGGTCGAGCATCGAGTCCATCGAGGAAGGGCGCGCAAGCTCAAGAACAGGAAGCTGCGCCAGGCCCTCAAAGGACTGGGGCGAACGGTCGTGGACGTCGGCGTCGTGTTTCGCGTCTACGTGCGCAAGTACCGCTCGCGCACGGGACACAACCTGCAGCACGTCTTCCGCGTCGTCGCGATCCGCAACCCCAACACCGGGCACTACTAGTGCTACGTGACCAACGCGCAGCCTGACGACCTGCCGGCGGAGTACGTCCGCAACGCCTACCGACTGCGCTGGGAGGGAGAGACCTACTACAAGTCCGCCTAGTCGGGCTCGGGCATGAACGATCTGCCCAGCGGCAAGGCCCACATCGTGAGAATCCTGGTCAAGGCCGCGCTGATTCGAACCACGCTGGCCATGCAGGCCCGTCGAGTGGCGTCCAAGTACCTGCCGCCAGACATGTGGATCAATCCGGGACAGTGGCTGACTGTTTGGAACGGCCTGCTCGGACACGTGCTCGAGGAGCTGTGCCGGAACATCTACCCGCCAGATGAGCCCATCTGGGCTCGCTTGGCACATGCGGCTGTCGACCCCAACACTAAACGAGTGCCGACGAGGCAGGCATTTGCAGCACCAGCTATGCGGACGTTTTCTCTATGGGAATTAGGCTAACCGATCACGGATGAGTAATCGGGAGGGGCACGGTGACAGGCTTCGCTTCAGGAAGGCGTCCACCGGCCGCTCGGAAGCTTCGGGCAACTTCATTGACGGTGCCATTCTTGTGGCTTTGATTCCCCAAGGGTTGAACTATCGCCTGGACGTTTTGGGCCAAGATACACAGCAAGTAAGTTGGTCATGTACGGTCCTCTAACAAAGCTACGGGATATGCAGCAACGAAGTCCCTGGAGCCGATTGGAAGGCCTGGTTCCGGGAGCCGTTGCGACGCACGACCCTATCGCTCGCTGCGTTCGTTGAAAACAGATCTGGTCTGCTCGGAAACCTCCTCTTCCGTCAACGCACTCGGGATAGCCTCCAGGGCTCGCTTCAGTACGTACGTGATAACTCCTGCACGTCCGGATGTCGTCACTCGAGAAGGGCTCTTTTCCCGGGAGACATCGAACCTACCGCATGGGTCGAAATCACAACTCGAGTTGACGGACAGATAATTCTGATTCGCTCAGACACCAGGCCGTTGCCATCGACGTGCAATAAAAAGCGCCACAGTACGATTTCGCGGTCCTTGAGAGTCTAATTCAATGAGTATGATTCTAACAAAGACGCTGCCGTCTGGAAACCGCATCATCCAGTCTATTCGAAAAACATAACTGATGGCACCATTGGGCCATATGGCTCCAAATTATCAACTTGTCGACCTAGAAAAGTTGACAGCAAATATACCAGAAAGGTATTATCTATGCGCCCAGCTATCAAAGATAATCATCTCAGCCGAGTCCGATGTATGAAACCATGTGTGACATACGCTCGGGTGTCGTCGGAGGAGCAGGCAAAGGTTGGGTACTCGATCCCTTTCCAGCGGGGTAAGCTGGAGCAGTGGGCGACTGAGCGCGATTTCGAAGTGGTAGCTAGATTCGAAGATGTGCAAACCGCCAAAGAGACTGGCCGACAAGGCTTTCAGAAGCTCTTGAAGTACCTTGAAGAGAATCCCGAGGTCGGCGATGTGTTGGTCCATCGCATCGACCGACTCATTCGAAACCACTACGAGTATGGCCTAGTAGTGGAGCAGCTCGGAGCTCAGGTCCATTCGGTAGTGGAACCAACCGAAAACAACGCTGCCGGACGTCTCATGCACGGCATGAACGTGGTCGTGGCTAAGTACCACTCAGACAACTTGTCGCAAGAAGTAAAGAAAGGTCTCAGAGCAAAGTTCGAGGCAGGCGGTCTGCTAACCAAGGCACCAGTAGGCTATAAAAATATCCCTCGAACAAGAAAAGAAAAGGGGAGGATTCGAATCGACGGAGACTTGGCTCCTGTTGTCCGTCTCCTGTTCGAAAAGTACGCGACTGGAAAATACAGCCTGGCCAGGCTTGCCGATGAGATGTTTGAATATGGTCTTCGTACAAGAACCAGCAAACCATACCCCAAAGAACGGATTCGACGACTTCTTGGAGACCCCTTCTACAAGGGATTGACCCGGTACAAGCAAGAGACACGACCAGGTATTCATGAAGCACTGGTTTCTGAGAAGCTCTGGAATAAAGTACAGAAAGTAAAATTGAAGCGGTCACGAGATACAGGAGAGAAGGGAAAACGGTTCTATCTACTACGAGGACTTCTGTTTTGTGGCCTCTGTAAACGCCGGATGACGGCAGAAACACATACCCGCCATAGTTACTACCGTTGCATGCCAGATGCGCGTCGGGAGACGTGCCCTACTCCCTTTGTACGGGTAGACAAATTGGATGAAGCTGTGGAAGCGCACCTCTCTGAAGCTCAAATATCCAGCCAGGTCAAAGACGGGATCGTTGAAGCCCTGAATGAACTGGAGAGGAAACGGATTGGAGAAAAAAAGAAAGAGGAACAGAGCTTGGTTCATCGTCGGGAAATTGCTGAAGGCCGGCTGACCAAGCTGGCCGAAGGGTTTGCTGACAGTGTGGTCTCTGTAGAGCAGTATCAACCGCTCCAGACTGCCTATCATGCGGAGCTATGCGGCATCGACAAGCGTCTGGCGTACCTCCGCGCCGATCAGTCCGCATCTATACAGAGGATGACGGGTACTCTGGAGTGCGCATCATCAGTGGCCGACCTGTACGCGGTATCCTCTCGCCCTCAAGCTCGCAAGGATCTTCTCCAGCAGGTCTTCTCCCGTATCGAGGTCTCTGACCGGGCCATCACCCACATCGAGTATCAACCCCCTTTTAACTTGCTACTTCAACCGACATCCGAAGCGTCGGATTCGGGAAATTTACTGGCACAAGCATTACTTGCACAATTTGCAGAAAATTAGGATTGTGGTATAAAGACCGTGAAATACACATGGTCGAGAATAGAATATTCTTGTGCACCATAAGCAAGTTTCTCGAACAAACAAAAAATAGCTAAAACTAGCCCCGTTTCAAAGAGGGCTAGTTTTGGTTGTTTGCCGAATCTTGGCTTCTTGACCACCTACATGAGTATTCCCTGTGGATAAGTAGAGAGAAGCCACGACCCGGTGATCGAGGTGTTGACAAATATGTGATCGTGACTAATTGGGTACAACCCAGGGAGAGGAAGGTTATGAGATTCGTTGCCTGTCGGATACAAAACTATCGGTCAATCCTGGACTCAGGGTGGATTACTCTCGGAGATCTCACCGTGCTTGTGGGGAAGAATGAGGCCGGGAAAACAAACGTGCTTCGGGCGCTGGAGTCCTTCTCGAGTGGCGCGGCGTATGACCTTGCGATGGACGCCCCGAAGAGCTTGGAGGAAGATCCAGAGGCCGACATGCCGGTGGTCACGAATCGCTTTGTCCTGGAGGACGAGGATCTCGAACTGCTGAGAAAATCGAGCTATCAACCCGGTTCGAACAACACGGTAGCTGTGACCAAGCATTGGGGCGGTAGGTATACTTGGGAGATCCCGGATGTAAAGGCGCGGCGCCGTCGTGTGGTGGATGATAATGGTGCGGATGACGTGATCGAGCGTCTGAACGGCGTGCGAAAATACCTGAGGGGCAAAGTACGCAAACTGGAAGACACACCAACCAAGAAGAAACTGATCGATACGTTTACAAAAAGACGCCCAGCGGCCCCACAGGCGAGCAAACTTGAGCAGTACATCAGAGCCCAGTGCGCAGCGCTCCGTAATGCAACAAACCTGTGTAGAGAGTCCTTGAAGAGTCCGTCGGGAACACACGCGCGTATTGATGACATCGAGGCGTGTCTAGATGACTGTTTCGACTATCCCCCGCCGAACCATGATGTTGTAACGGTGCTTCGCGAGAAAAAGCCGGAATTTCGTTATTTTGCCGACTTCGCTGAGGTAGTAGGTAAAGTAAATTTGAAGATATACCTTCAACTCCTAAGCGAACCCGACAAGGTCATAAAAAAGACGCTGGATGGAGAAGACCCGACCGAGAGATTCAAAACCACCAAGCAGTTGTTTCATTTACTACAGCTGGATCCTGCCCGAATTGTGAAATTAACACCGGAACTTCGAATCAACGAGGAGAATCGGCTGGCCAGGAAAGCAGAGAACATACTGTGCCCTGGCTGGGTTCAAGACATTGCTGTTCGAGTTAGGCTCGACGGTGACTACGCAATGCTATTGGTGTCAGACGTTCTCAATGGAGAAGAGCAGCCGGCGACGGAGTTGCGTCATCGAAGTGAAGGATTTAAAACGTTCCTCTCCTTCTTTGTAAACTGCGGTGGGGCAATAGATGGGGAACTTGCGGGTACCGTGCTGTTGCTTGACGAACCAGGACTGCACCTACACGCAGACCAACAATCAGCCTTCTTGGATATATTGAAGGCAGTTTCTAGGCACAACCAAGTTGTCTATACATCGCACTCTCCTTGGATGCTTCCTGAAGAAGCGCTGAACTCAATAGTTACTGTCGAGAAGAAGACAGACGGTCAAACGCAGATTACACACAAGTGGTGGACTCAAACCACAGATACAACTTTGACCATTCGAAAGGCGCTTGGCATTTCAAGGACCCATGAATTGGTTTTTCCTGGAAAGCGTTTTGCCGTTGCAGTAGAGGGGCCGTCAGATGCAATAATACTCCAGACTTTCGCAGAAGTGTTGGCTCGAAAAGACCGGAAGAAGTACGTAGATAGTCTAGAGGTTGCTTTTAGGCCAGCTGGAGGCACAAAGAAACTCCCCGGCGAGGTAGCCGCCGCACAGAACGACTTTGAAGAGATTGTCACTGTCGTCGATAGCGACAAGGCTGGATTGGAGGCCAAACAGAGGATCCTCGAGGGGCATATTGTCCCGAAGGAGACAGTGTTTACGATTGGCGAAGCTTTGGGAACCCCGGGTCGGTCGGCGACGATTGAGGATCTGATTCCTGCTGAGACTCTGTTTATAGTGATGAATGACTACTTGGCAACGAAACGTGGTGTTCCGCGGGCTAGATTACCCAGTAAAAGAGAATTCGTGGCAGCTGTAGAGAAGACAGACGGCGGACACGTATGGCCAGTGATTGCTAGGTTCGCGGATTCGAGAGTGAAAGATGGTAGAGGAGTCGAAAAGGTGCCATTTGCACTACACTTGCAGAGACTATGGACGCGGAGCGTTCTCGATTTTCAGAAAGCCGCACTAGTCGGATTCCGAAACCTCTTCTTAGGATTCCGCCGAGTATTCTACGGGAGCGAAGATTGACGGCTACGAACACTGCTTCTGAGCACTGCTATCGTTCCGAGTTGCCTATGCAGTAGTGGCCGTTGTCGTAGCCGTCGTTTTGGGCCTCGTCGAGTGAGTTGTACGGCATGTCATGCCCCGCTGCGATGATCTCATCAATCTGGCAGTTGTTGTTTTCGTTGTCGAGGTCATGAACCTCCTTCGTGTTGGTATTCGCGAGATACCGTTCACCGTTCATATTTCCAGAATATCGTCTCGCCATGGTAACCTCCTTCTGATGCGATTTAGAAGAATATACAGGGAATCAACTGAAAGTCAATTGAAGAGCCATGGAGGAGGCAATAGTAAGTAAGAGTGGTGCAAATTAGAAACAGGACACGACTAGATTTGCCGTTCGACAGAAGCGAACAATACTGACAGTCAATTTCTATCGAGTTGAACTTCCGTTACACCAGTGAATATTCTCGTATCCATCGGCTTGGGCAGCCGCGATAGACTTATATGGCTTGTCATTTCTGGAGACTATAGTTTCATCGATCCGACAACTGTAGTTTTCATTGTCGAGGTCGTGAATCTCCTTGGTGACAGTATTTACCAAAAACCGCTCTCCAGACATCTTGCCTTCGTAGCGTCGTGTCACGTTTTGCCCTTTCGTTGAAGCGAGATTCTGGAAGCGACATCGATGTCGTTTCTTTCGATTATTTCGTAGTTACAGAGAGTTAGGCCCGTATTCACGTCCACCTGGAAATGGTGAAACCTGTTTGGCATACTGAGGGCCCTGTAAGGGGTGTAGACGTCTTCACCCCCCCTTCATCAGATTCCGCGTCAATGGCTGCGAATCTTAGTTTCATCCGCGACCAGATCATAACCGTCGCAAAACACTGTCTTGGACAACCCAGGTGCAGGCATCCTTTACAGTTCCACATCCACAACGATCTCATCGTCCGGAACCTTCGAACTGAGGTCATTGTCCGCTGAAACAGCAGTCGTGTTGTCCTCATCCTCAGATTTCGGCTTGGGCTTTGAGGACAACTCTTCAAGCACGGCTTTTCGCGAACTGGCGTATCTCTCCCGAGAGGCACCGATGAGGCCCTCAGCGTCGAAAGGGGCTTCTACGACTGGAGGTGTCGCTGTCAGCAGGCTGAAATCCCACTGTGCTTTCTCAGCCATGACCTTGGCTTCTCCGGTCTCCTGGTTGAGAAAATCCTGGTCATCGAAATGCGCGAAGTAACGAGAGAGCAACCTGGAGTCTTCAGAGCCGACCCGGAAGGCGATGATCGAACCGATGTTGCCGAAGACCGCTTGACGAATGGAGTCGGTCAGCTGGTGGGTAAACTGATTGGCCATGGTCAGCGAAAGCCCGTACTTGCGAGCCTCGGACAGGATTTTCTCAAAGCTGGAGACGGTGTAGTTCTGGAACTCGTCCACGTAGAAGTAAAAGGAAGGGCGGTCTTCGACCTTCTCGGTGGCTCGGGCCATGGCCGCAATCTGGATTTGCGAGACGAACAACGCGCCGAGGAGCCGCGAGGTTCCTTCGGAGAGCTCGCCTTGGGCCAGATTGACGAGCAGAATCTTCTGGTCAGCAAGCACCTCATGGACGTCAACCTTGCCCTCGCGTTGGGAAATGATGTTCCTCAGGGTCTCGTCCATGAGGAACTGGGAGAGCTTGTTCTTGACCGGGCCGATGTCCCTAAACAGCTTGGGATACTCGTCTTCCCAGAAACTCAAGAGGAGTGGGTTGGCAACGGTCGCAAGCACGCTCTCCCGAAAGACCGGGCTCACCAGTATGCGATCCAGGTCATAGAGCGTCTTGGGCCCCTTACTCTCGAGCAAAGTAAGCAAGCTGTGGCGCAGGATGTGCTCCATTCGGTTACCCCAGGAGTCGGAGAACATCCTTCGAAGCAACACGATGATGTCATTGCAGACAACTGTGGTGTAGCGGTTGCTTTGGAGTGGATTGAAGGCAAAAGGGAACTCGCGATCGGCGGCATCGAGATAGACCACGTCATCTCGTCGTTCCGGTGGGATGAAGGGTAGGACGTCTTTGACCAAATCGCCGTGAGGGTCGAGTACTCCAACGCCGTGGCCTCGTCTGATGTCCTGAAGGACCATGTTGAGCAACAGGGTGGACTTGCCCGTGCCGGATTTGCCGACCACGTATAGATGCCGCATGCGTAGCTTGTCCGGGATACGAGCTTCAAGACGATGGTCCCCCTCCAATCCATCACCGATGCACAGCCCTTCACCCAAGACAGCCGTGGGCATAGGACGAACGGTAACCACCCGAGCAAGCTTGGGCGCCGCGATGGTTGGAGATGGTGGATGGACCAACGAAGCCAGCTCCCAGGTATTGAGGAGCATGCCGTAGCGGTAGCTGTTGCGTTCGGCCAGCATCCAGCCAATCTGTTCAGAAGAGAGTAGGTTGTCGTAGCTGAACAGGGTGAAACCTTGCTCTGATGTACCGGCCTGGGCCAGGAAACCGTCGAGGTGAGAGATGAACTTCTGTGAGCTACCAAAGGCGCGCAGAACCACGGCGAACAGAGGGCTGGCGCACTTCTCCTGGGCCGCGCGCTTGAGATCTGGGTCTATCTTCTGCTGGCTGCAGATCGCGGTGATCCTCTCGTTCCAGGCTGCCGGCGCTGGTTTGAAAATCGCTTGGAAGCCGGCGATACCATCGTTCACTTCGGAAAGGGCTGCGATCAGAAGAGCAAGGGGGTCATGGATGAGACGAGCACGGCCGAGTAGGTTTTGGAAAGGGTGAACGCAGAGGTTGTGGGGTACGTAGTCACCGAAGCACTGGATTTGTCCCTGGTTCAGGGTTGTTGCTATGCAATCTTCAGCCTCTTCGAAGACCGCGTTCGGATAGTGGATCCTCAAAGAAGAGAGTACTTGGTGGACAAAGTCTTTGTGGACCGCGAGTTGGAGCCAGATCTGCTCCTTGTCCCCAATGAACTCAACCGCTACAGGGAGCCCCAAGCTACCGAGCGACCGGAACCACTGCATTACCTCCTGGGCATGAACGTCGTCGTCCTCAGAGGTGGTCACGCGCACAATCACGAGCTGTTCAGGGTCACTTGAATCGTAGGATGGTTCGTAGGGTACTTCATCCCGGCGCAGCCAGTTCCCCATTCGTCCCCAAGAACGGGCATCTACTTGCCCGAGGACCAGCTTGTCCAACTCGGTCAGGTTCCTGGGATGGAACGATTCGAGCGGAGGAACCAGGTCAACTGTGTGCGGATGCACCAGCTCGATTCCACTACCCTTGAGTAGTTCGGCAATGAGCTTCTGTTCTGTCAGCGACGCATCGCTCAGCCAGGAGGTCATCGAGCACCTTCAGTACAGGAGGATGCTGGACTCGCACTTGGGACAGTTGACGAATCCGATCAGACGCTTGCAGGCTGGATTTGGGCAAGGGCTAAATATATGACGCTCTTGAGACAGTTTGAATCCACACTCGCAAGTTATCATGCTCACGGTCTTGAGTGGAGAGTCACAGTATTCGCACTTGATCATCGGGATGAACGCTCTGTGAACCAAGATTGTGGCTGGATTCATTCCAAAGAATGAGAGCAGGGCGTTAATAAGTAAGAAAAGTAGAATGATGTTCAGTGTGATTACGTTCGGAACCCCAAGGACAGTTAAAAGCAAGAGTGAGATGGAACTCACTACAAGGTAGGCGAAGGTGAGAAGGCGCCGCTCTCTCCGAACCGCGAACAGCTTGCTGCGCAGCATCCTGCGCAGTTCGGCGAAGAGTGCTTTCGAGAGCGAGTAGTTTTCCTCAAAGGCGTCGAGGGTCGGGGGATTTGAAACGAAACGGCGACGGCGCAGTAAGCCCACATCCATGATTTGGATTTTTGGCTTATCAACCTGCTCCGATGTGGATTTTCCTTGAGAAACTACTTCAGACAATTTCTTGGGTTTTTCCTCGGATTCACGGTCGTTGGTACGGACATCTGGCTCAGCAGTCTCCTTCCCTTGAGGGTCAGCTTTTGCGATCGGTTCTTGGGCCTTCTCGGGCTTTGAGTGAGTGTCCACAGTCTCCCCCCTATACTCTGATGAACTCTCCGGTATCGCCCCAGAGCGTCGGGAGCAAGGGCAGCAGAGACTGCAATATTAGTTCTCTATGTGAGTAGTTCGACTAATGGCAGAAACGCTCGTTGACTTGACATCTCACATCGAAAACAGCAAATTTGGGTTTCCAATTTTCGGGAGGGACGAAATGGTTCGAACTAAAGAAATAACACGCATCGAAATGGTCGATATCGGACTAATCGACATCGAAGACACCACCTTCCAGTACCGTAGGGATGTCAAAAACATCGGCAACCTGGCTGCCGACATCAAGGCGAACGGTCAGACCACCCCCGTCTTTCTTCGAGAGGTTGGGGAGGGGCGACACCAGATCATCTCAGGCAACCGTCGCCTAGCCGCGCTCAAGCAACTCAAGCGCAAGAAGGTTCTGGCGCGGGTCTTTCCGAATTGCACGGATGAACGCGCCTGGGCGCTGTCCATCTCCGAGAACTTCCAGCGAGATGACTTCTCTGACTTGGAAAAGGCCCTGGTTTGTCAGCGTCTCCGTGAGGAGGGAAAGGCCAACGGCGAGGTGGGTCGAGTCACAAACATGAGCAAGCGGAACGTGCAGCATTACCTATCCGTGGCCAATGCGGATGAGGTGCTCCGGGAAGCGCTCCACGAGGGAAAAATCTCGCTGTTTGTGACCGTGGCCCTGGCTCGAAAAGGCAACGTCTTCCTTGATCCCGACCATACGCTTGAGGCTGTGCTCGAGAAAGCCACTCGTGAAGAAATGACGGTCAAGGAAGTGGAAGGACTGCTCAAAGAGATCAAGGAAGCTGCTGTTGATCCAGACAAGCGGCCGGACATGAAGAAGCGCCGTGGGCGTGGTAAGTTTGTTCCGGTCAAAATCACCGAGAAGAAGAACGGTGGGTTTGATCTCGTTGTCAAGTGGCGAGCAACTCGGAACGCGAATGAGTTGGTCAAGATCACTGACGCATTGCGGAAGACGATGGAGCGAATCGAGGCACTGAAAGCTAGCGAGAGGAATTGAGCAAGGGGTTCTCTTGAAGACTCTAACGAGTGCGACGTCGGGGATTCTATGCGTAGACTTGCACCTTTGAGCGATGTGATTAGATTTGTGTTTGCCGGTCGAGGCCGCACTATTGACAGATTTAGTAGATAAATATACGCTATAAAGGGGAGAAAAAGCACCTTTCACAACCTGAAAAATGAGGGGCTTGGACCATGCTGGAAGATCTATATTCAGATGCTATTCGTGAAATATTGAATGAATTTCATTTGCCCTTAAATGAAAGCATTATTCAGTCAATTCCTGACGAAGAAGAGCGCAACGGCTGGCTTCGATACTTCAATTACCGTGAAAAGGTGCTTCATGGAAGTACACCTATCTGGGGGATTTGTTCTTGCTGTGTTGAAGAGTTGACCCTGCGATCTCGTTGGATTGGTCAATACATCCCTTTGTTACTTGAATCAAGAGGGGTGCTTAAAAGATATTCACTGAGGGATGTGTTTCCAGAGCAACTTACCGATAAAAACGTTGGTGAGTTGCCTGTGTTTGTACAAAAGCATATTAATCCACTACAAGAGAGCTCTGTCCGAGAGTGGTTACTGGGGAATATTGCAGGTCATTTGGACACTGCTGACACAGCAACTAATGGCGAGGAGGAGCTGAAGCGCTTGAAAATGGCTTTCGTTGGAGTATCAGCGCATATGAACCCGCCTGTTGTGAGCGCTCATCACAGCAAATACGGAATGTACAAGTTCATGTCACGCGTAGTAAACAAAGATCAACAGAGACTGGAAGCGTTCAAAGAAAAATACTCAAGCGAGCCGAAGATTTCCAGTGCACTTGAGCAAGCGGGACGCGATCCTCAATTCAATCGAACAATTGAGCACTTGAAGAATTTGATTTCCACAGAGTTTTGTCCGGAGTTCGACTTCAACAGGTTTTACAGACTGAATAATTTTGGCTTGCGCTGCAATCAACTACTCGCGGTATGGCAGGACGAGGCATCTGTTGGTTTTGGTTTGGAGGTTTCTGAGGCATATAAAGACGGTGTGAAAGGGCTCCTTCGCGATACATCTACGCGTGAAGGGGTTACACTCGCTAGCCGAGGTGAAGGGCAGCGAGAGTATTTTATTCAGACAGTGTTGCCTGAGTACATTGATCTTTGGAACTGCGAAATCCAATCATTGAAAGCCCTCCGTTAGAACGTCACGTCGCCAACGTACTGGAAAGAGAAGATGTGCTATCCAGGGAACTCCCAGGTACTCACTCAGACAACTAGGTTTAGGGATCTTTCGACCGCTATGCGTGAGTTGTACTCAAAAATTGAGGCAGCTTCACCGGAACAGCGGTTGATTTTTTGTTGGTGGAATTGGGTAGAGAGAATCGAAAAGTCCATGAGATCAGCCGCATCAGAATACTATGAGCAACAACTCGGTGAATACTATTTAGAGGACATCGAGCGCTATTTGGAAATTATAAGGCAGATTATCTCAGGTTTTCCTAATATAGATGAGGTGGCGGCCCCGCCAGCAACGCATAATTTAGAAGAAAAGTGCTACTATGGATGCAAGATTTCCGAAGAACTATATAAACGCTACCTGGAGTTTACTCTTTCGAAGGGCGGAGTAACTCCCGCTCGTAGGGAGCAGTACAAGGAACAAGCCTTTGATTGTGTTCTGCTTTCCTTCGATATTGTTGCCTCGGTGGAGAAGGCAAAGGAGGGGGCAGATTCTACACTTACAATGGTAAAGAGAAGAATAAGGGAAGCTGTTGGACGACAAGAAGGATATCAAATCTCTGATTTTGGAGACGAAATTAACTTCTTTTTTGTGGGTGAGGGGAAAGAAACGCGTTCACTTCTCGCCGCGCAGGCGATATTTTTTGCATTATTGGAGGTGTCAGTACTAAGTGGTGATGCAAAAGATCTAATCCAAGCAAGAGTCGCCGTTGTCGGCGGTTATGCAAAAAACGAGGCAAATAATTTTGAGTGTATCGAATTGGTATTCCTTAGAGATCTGTTGTCAGACGTCAGGATGAGTCGTGAAGGATGTATCTTGGCCGACCAGGACACCATTGCGGCGGCGATGGCGGCAGGTTACGGAAGCAGTTATTTTGTTCCCTGGGGCCCATACAGTTCTTCAGGAGTGGAAAAGAAGCTTCACATCACTGACGCACCCACACGGACCACACCAGGCGCCAAGTTTGTTGGTAAAAATGGAGCGCTTGCTTCGCGGAAGTGGAACAGATTTTACACTACTGCCGAGCAGGCTCCTGGAATTCTGCTGTTCTCTAAAGAGAACGGAAATGAACCGCTTGTCCTAGAGGTAGAGATCAGGGATTTTGGTTTGGGTGGGGTTTTGTCTGTAGCCAATGCACCCAAAAAGCACAGTGTAGATATACCGGAAGTTGGTGATTCAGTGAGTTTGCAGCTCTCTGCAAACATACTACCCGGAAAAATTGTGGCGATAAACAAAAAGAGCGAAAATAGAACGAATAAGAACACGAAGTTTTGGATACACGTAGTCTTCGACAACCCGCTAGATAGTAGTTGGTTTGATGAGGCGTTTGGCGGAACGCTAGCGCAATAGTCCCTTGGTCGCAACTCAAGACCAAATACGAGATACAGGTTGGCGGATTACTTGCTGAGTAAAGGTCAGCGAAAAATGACCACGGAGAAACAAAGTGACGCCACGACAGTTTCTCAGGAAATACAAATACCAAATAAAAGAAAGGCAAAGGGTGTTGCTATTTCTGTTGATGAGTGGCTGACCTTGGAGGAGAAGGTCAGAGCGACTGAAGGGCGATTGGGTTTGTTGGCTATTTTTGGAGGTGGTTTTTTCGGACTAGCGGCATCTTCTGCCGTCGCGTTTCTAAACGAAATATTGTCCTTGTCTCCAGTAGATGGGCTCATTAACTCAGCTGAGTTTAGTTTAGTTGTGGCGTTCGGTGCTGTGGCGTCGTGTTCTTTTCTGGCTGGCATAATTTGCATTGTTTTAGATCTCAGGAGGCGGGGGAAGGTCAATATAGACGTGAAGACATTGTTGGCAGATATGTATATGATTAGAGGCCGGTTTGGATTCAATCGAAATTGGGAAATCAGAAACGGGCGTCGGTCTCAAAAACAGCCTCTTGAGAAAACAACAATTAAAAAAGGAATAACAAACTCAGATCGGGAAATGCCTAGCGTTTGTCAGCAAGAGCAGAGCGATACTCGAATAGAAAGTCCCCAAAATATCGAAGAGCGAAGACTGGTTATTGATAACGTCGTCCAGAAATTCTTGCCATCCGCAGACAACAAAAAGAATTGGATTGTGATACGCGAGTTGGTTGTTGCACGAAGCGGAAGAAAAGTAGCAAACTTTTACACGAGAAAAGGGTGTGTAGCTGATCCGAAAGACAAAGTGTATTTTCGAATCCAGCGAGAATGCGGAGAACAAGTATCATCAACTGCGGTCGTTGAGGCTGGAGAAATTTCAGATCGAGCGCTTACACCAATACCGCTACCGTTTGTGGCTGCAGGGACAGAGCAGGTGTTTATCGCGGTAGCATCGGTAGAATTTGAGATAGAAATTAGCGGTCCCGAGTTGTTAGAAATGCATGAATATCTTGATAGAATGCGTGAAGACGTAATTAGGAACTAAGCGAAGCATTGTTACATTGTAAACAGCTGATAGTTGGAGACATGGAAACAATGTTTGAGCCCCTCTAGCGAATTTGCTCCTCCACCACTCAACATCCCGTGCGACGATGAGTGGTTCCCTGTGCCTGAGCACGGCCACGGACACAGGAGCGAGCCCACTATTGCGAGGTTGCAGGGGCCGCGAGAAGGCCGGCCGATCAGTCGTTGGACGAGCAGATCAGCCGAACCAAGAACAGATGGTGTCTCGGGGGCCTCAGAGAACGTTGGAAAGTTAGGATTGCCGTCGCTTTCGGCACCAGTAGCACATACCAAAATTGCCAGTGAGCTTTTTTCTGCAAATCTCACACCTGTGTTTCTTTCGACCCATAGTGATGGATTTGTGGCGGCGTCGTCGTATTTTCATAGGCTGTGATTATTTGAATAATCGTTGGGCATCGGGTTGCTTCACCAGAGCTGTCCACCACACACGATCCAGGACCTCGCCTGCTGCGTTAGGATCGATGTAGCCCATCATGGAAAACCAGAACAGACCAGAGCCATTCCTTTCCCGATCCGGGGCACTCTTGGCGAGATTCTGCAGGTTCCCCATTCGTTTGTAGGAAGTGGTCACCGTGAGAACACGGATGTTGGTTGCACCGAAGCGTTTTCGATGGCCCCCGTTTTTCCACCAGGTCCAGTAGGCGCGGTATTTTTCGTCCATGCGCTTGAGTGCTGTAGTACCCATGTCGGACTCAAGGAGTAGATAGTAGACCTTGTTGTTGCAGCGTACGACCAGGTAGCCGTCGGCGATCAGGGTGACGGTGTTGCGTCCCCCATATGGTCCGCGCAGTTCAGATCTGCAGCACAACTCATCCTTGGATTGCTTCCAGGCAAGGAGCTCGAGGGCTCCTTCGCGATGTAGTAGTTCAAAGCAGATTCGAAAGTCGTTGCGGGCAAGCGTATGGTCGATGAACAAATTGGAGCGTTCATCTTTGGCGGTAAGGTGGCTTGGTAACGGAGACTCGCGAGCTCGTGCCACCTCAGCTGCGCCTTTGCGAGCTAAAGCCCATACAGCCTCCTTGGCGGCTTTCGAGCCCCCGATGGGCTGAAAGAGTTGGAGTATGAGCCCAGCACGATGGAGACGTCGAAGAAGCGTCTGAGCAGCGCTGTAGGACGGGGTGAACAAAGAAGCGACTTGGGCCGTAGATAGGATACGGTACGAACTCAGTGCCTCGAATAACTTCAGATCCCGATCCGTGATCCGAACCGAGATAGAGGATGCTAGTTGTTTGTTCCCTTTTGAGATGTTTCTCATAGAGGCTTTCGTGAGTGCTCAAGATGGAACTTGGCCAAAACTACGGCAGAAAATGCCTGTGACCAATACCGGAAACGGTATGTTGCTTTCTTACTTTTGTCGGGATACGGCAGAATAGGTGCAAGTTCTGGAAATTCATCGGCCAACAAGAAGGCCAGTGCTCTCCTGGTGGAACGTGTCTCCTGGTCATCAACGTACCAACATCTCGCTTCGTTGAGGTCGTACTCAGCGTATGCCAATCTCAGCTCTCGAGCTTCTTGTTCCAACCACGCCCGTTCGGCATGAATCAAGGGGATGTGCTGCTGATAACGATTGGGTAGGGCTACTGCCACTCGATTGATCTGCGGATGACGTTGCAAGACTGTAGCAACGCCGTATCGAAAAGCAGCTTCCCGACCTTCAGGGATAGGATGATTGCGCAGGTTGAGCACCTGGTAGTGGACCAGTCCACCATGATCCATGACAGCCAAGCCGACTTCTCGGGCATTGGGCACAATGGCTAGGCAGGTGGGGAATGAAGATAAATACGTTCTTTTTGAGGGGGTGGTTTGGGGCATAGAAATGCTAGTTATGGTGGTTTTGCTCGGCCGCGCGGTAATGACCAGGTATTAGACCGAGTTGACGCTCTCGCTCTAGAATCTCCTCGCGCCACTGCTCAGTTTCAGGCCAAAGAGCACTTGGGTCTACATGTAGGGCTTGGGCCAGTTTCATAGCTATGGGGAAGGAGGGAATGACCAACCCCTTCTCGTACTGGAACAGGTTCTTCCGGTCGATTCCAACCAGATCAGCAAGAGCTTGCTGAGTCATCGGTCGTCGCAGCCGAAAGCGTACGATTTGACAGAAAGTAGTGGTTCCTCCCATAGCTGTTCTTGTTTGATTCTCAGACCCAGATGTGAGCCTGAACACATTGTGGCATGTATCTAGATTATTGAAACGAGTGGAGGATGTGGTTGAAGAACCACATAGAGTACCGAATCTATCCACAAAACCACTTGAGCACACAACCAAAAACCCGTCCGTCACAAGCCTTGCTACGCAAGACGACACAACGCTGAACTCGTTGTGCTGTGAACAGACGGGTCTCTGTCCTCCTAGACAGCGACAATACTGAAGCTAGAACATTCCGCTTGCGCGTAGTTCAGCCCCATGCACTGAAGGCAATGAGGTACACGCCGGAATGGTCTTTTATTGTTGTTTCGCCATACCTTACCAAATCTGTAAAGTCCGTCAAGTTTCAGTAGGTTACCTGATTGAAGCGGTTGGTGTCCCACACAAGCTGTGGATACCCCTCCCCCTTAACAATCCCTCTCCCCGATACAGCTATTGGGGGCTGTCTAAGTATCATCGACTGTATAGATGTCGGGGATATATATAAACCAATAAGTGTTGTTTAGAGGTATGAGAGATAGGGGGAGTCTGAGGGGGAAAGAGAGAAAGGAGGGAGTCGAGGAAATGATGAATAAGCTCAAATGGGGATAGGTCGGAGTATTTCCAGAAATTGCACCGTATTTTCCAGCCTATTCAATACAGCTCAAACTGATATTCTAGTCAGTGAGTGAGGCTACTCTCTCGGTCAGCCATTCCGCTGATCTATGTCCCTGGCTAACCAACCCGACTTTGTCTTATTCGCCCACAAGCGAACAAGACATGGAGGAGCCTGTGTCCAACCAACTCCCCAAGGACGTTTTTGCCATCGTCGAGCGCGGTCAAGGCCAAAAGGCCATCTGGATTCGTGTAGGCGTGGCTTTCATCAACCAGGACGGTTCGCTGAACATCCGCCTCGATGCCGTGCCGCTCACGGGCACATTGCAGGTGCGCGAGAGGCGGCAGGACCAGTCGCGACAGCGCCAGCCCGAGTCACAGGGTGGCTACCGCGACGAGCCATACCACGGCAACAACGGTGGTGGCCTCCAACGCAACGGTGGCTACCCCATCTGAAATGGAGGAGAACGATGAATACCCCAGCCACTGAAACTGTTCTAGTCAACGGATTTGCACCCGCACCCAAGCTACATCCCATTGGTATCCAGCTGGAAAAGCGAGACACGCGTGTCCTGCGCTCCCGTCAGCAGTGGGACCAGTTGCCGGTGCTCGACGCCGCCGTGAGTGAGCTAATTGCCCATGTGCAGGACGAAAACCGTCACGATGAGACCGTGCCCCTGAACGCCCTGACCATGGACGAGCAGGGATACTTGGTGCTCGATGGTGACCGCATCGGTGCGGAAAAGCACGGCTTTCGCCAGCTGTGCCAACGCGCCAGGATCCCTGGTGGCAGTGCCTACCTGGCTGCGTGTCCTCCTGAGCTACGCGCGCGCAACCTGAACCACTGGCTCGACAGGACAGGAAGCGACGACCGGGTCAAGTTGCGGCTGCGACGAACCAGTGAGACCTACTCGCTGTTTGCCAGTGTCTCGCCCTCCTACGCTGTGTACGACGTGCCTGAGATGCTCGCTGAGGTGCTGACTATGCTTCCCTCGGATGCAAGGGTCGAGGCAAGCTACGATGGCTTGCACCTGCGATTCCGAGCAGTGTTCGCCGACGAGAAGCCGGTCAACGACATGGGTGAGGTGTTTCGGTTCGGAGTGGAGATCACCTCGGCCGACGATGGTACTGGCGCGCTGTGGATCGCTGCCGTGGTCTGGCGAGTGCTGTGCACCAACCTGATGCTGTTCAGTGTGGAGCGCCAAGCCAAGGTCAAGCGCATCCACAAGGGACGGTCGTCAGACATGGTCGCCGCACTGTTCCTGGGTATCCGGGCGTGCAAACAAATCGACGAGGACTTCGGGCAGGTCTGGAGCCAGGCCAAGCAGGAGCAGTTGAGCCCCAACAAGCATGATCGCAGGAAGCTGCTGGAAACGCTGTTCGACCACAAGGTCCTACAAACGCCTGGCATCCGTGCCACCGAATCCATCGGTGCCATTCTGACGGCCTGGGACCGGGAACCTGGACTGACGCGGGCTGACCTGGTCAACGCGGTCACGCGCTCGGCCCACGAGTTCCCTTGGCCCAACGTGGCCGTTGCTGAAGGGCTGGAGGCGCAAGCTGGACGTCTACTGACCGTCCAGCTTCAATCTTGACCACCTAAGTACGCTTGCTCTGACAGCTCAACTGGCAGAGCTTTTTTTCTGAGCCGCCGGAAAGTTGCTAGCAAGTACCTTCTTGGAGTACGGTTTGAGTCAGTCATCGAGAAGGGGGTACCGGGGATTTGAGAGGTACCCTGACTTTGTCTTGATAGTGGCGTTGGAACAGGTGTGGGATCGAATACTCCCAAGGGGAAACCGTCTATTCAGATGAGAACAGAACCGTTCCCAGGAGCGCGTGAAATGAAGGTCTTCATCAGTTGGTCAGGTACACAGAGTAAGGCCCTTGCCAAAGTGCTCGACGATTGGCTTCCCAGGATAATTCCCGGTGTGAAGCCCTTCTATTCCAGCCGAATCAAATCTGGTGCGATGTGGCCCGCTGAAATACAGAAGGCTCTCAAACAAGCCTCCTGTGGGGTGATCTGTATTACACCGGAGAATCAACACTCTTCATGGTTATTGTTTGAAGCAGGGGCTCTGTGGTTACATGGCCAAAAGAGTGTTCCGGTCATGCCACTGCTGTTTGGCTTTTTCCCTGGGGACCAACCGGAGATGCCTATCGGCTTGTTTCAAACTAAGCGTTTTAACAGCGAGGGTTTTCGGGAGCTCTGTTTGGACATCGCGAAGTGTTCCACATCGGAGATTGATATTAGCCGAGTCAGCAAAAGTATTGATGAGCTTTGGCCAGCAATTCTGGCTGCCTCGGAGGCGGCAGGTGAATCCCGTCCTACGCCACCTCGCGAGGAACGACAACAGACTGAGGCTGTATGGACGGAATCGCTTGCGCAAGCGTTGTCAGCGCTACTGCGGAGAGTCAAGACGGGGGACTTGAAGTGGTTTATTGAAAATGAACTTGAAAAAACCGCCCCCGGGCTCAAGCGCGAACGTGTTGATTTCATTCTTGACGCGTGCGTTGGTCAGCCGCCAGGAGAGGTGTTGGACGGAGTGCTGTATCTGGAGGAGATAAAGGAAGAGTGTCGTCGAGAGGGACTCTATGTCTCCGGAACAAAAAAGCAACTCATTGAACGGTGGGTGACATGGGCGTTAGGCGAGGATTGATCCTCTTGGAAGCAGGGGTGGGACAGCGCTGCAGAAAGAAGAGTGATGGTTGAATTCGGACCATGCATCGAGGTCCATATTGACCGTTGGGACCAGGCTAGGAATATCGCGAGGAGGATGGGGGCATATTGGCTGTTTCGAGGGCAAGCTGACGCAACATGGCCGCTGAGCACCGTGTTTGAGAGAAAAGCGTCCGGACAGATCCATCCTGAAGAATGGGAGATGCGGGAGTACCTAATTCTCCGAGCCTTTCAGCGGCGCGCCTTTCACTTCATTGATGCACCACCGGGAAAAGAGGAGGACGTTGAGTGGTTGGCCCTGCTTCGTCACTATGGCGGCCCAACACGACTTCTTGATGTTACGGCCTCTTTTTACATAGCAGCCTTCTTTGCAACCGAGGGTGTTCGTGATGTCCCGAACGCAGCCATCTGGGCGTTTAACAAGCGACTGTTGGCAGAGCACTTCTTCGAAAAGTACGCTGGAGTGTCAGCTGGAACACACGATGAGGCGATCCAAGTTGCAATAAAGCAAGAAATAGCGGAATTTCTCTGGCAAAGACTGGAAAGGGGGCCAACGCGGATATTAGCAGTGAAACAGATAGAGCCGTTCAGGCAAAATGAACGGCTCGCGGCACAGCAGGGGTCTTTTCTGATGCCCCTCGACATTCGAAAGTCGTTTGAAGGTAATGTTCTCCCTCGAGAGGAGCCCTTCCCCACACAATTGAATCCGCAGTTGATTACCCAGAATATGAACGTAAACTGGATGGAAGTGGCTGAGCGAACTGCGATTGTAAAAATGGTAGTTCCGCAAGAGGTGGCCATCGAAGCTGTGTTCGACCTTCGGAGTATGAACATAACTGCTAGCACGATGTTCCCGGGACTTGACGGGTTCGCAAGGTCGCTAGATTGTCATTTATTGCTTCCTAAGGCCGGATTCGAGCCATCCTACGAGGAGTTCGAGGAATACGCCCGTCGAAAAACGCGAAAACTACAGGAAGAAACAAGTGGGAGCTTGGAGGACAACCAAGGGGTGAAGACGTCTTCACCCCAACCATCCACCCGTAAAAAAGTAGAATAGACACCCCCAACGAAGCGGTGTCTATACCGCCGCATCCACTCTTTTTGAAAATCCAACTCCGTGGGACAATGGGGCCGCAAGACGGTCGTCTTCGTTCCCCAACAACGCGAACCTAGCCAGACGCTGCTCCATGGAGGACATCCCTATGTCTAATTCCAACACACCCCTGACAACCCGCATCAAGATCAAGGACCAGCACGGCAACGTGGTGAGTGAGAAAGAGGTCGCCACCTACGCTGGCCTGCTTGCTCGTGCCCACGAGGAAGGTCTCAGCCAGGTTTGCACCTCATTGGTCCAAGTCCCGACCGAGGAGAATCAGTTCGTCTGCATCGCTAAGGCCGACATCCAGACCAAGAAAGGCACGTTCACTGGCATTGGTGATGCAAGCCCGCGCAACGTCAACGCCAAGATCGTCCCGCACCTGATCCGCATGGCCGAGACCCGGGCCAAGGCTCGCGCTTTGCGAGACGCGGTGAACATCGGTCTGGTCGCGCTTGAAGAACTCGGTGGAGACAACGGTGAGTTGCGCGAGGCTGGCCACACCGGCGGGTCTGATGGCGTCCGTTGCGCTCCTTCGGATGGTAGTGGTCGTGGCAGCGACCAAGGCACCTCGTCATCATCGAGGTCGCCCAACGGTGGCATGACCGACGCCCAGCGACGCCTCATGTACCGTATCCTGGCTCAGGCGGGCATCGAAGGGGACTCGGCCACCACGGTCATCACTGAAGAGGCTGGAATTCCATTGGCTGACATAGACCAGGAGGCAGCGTCTTGGCTCATCGACCGCCTCAAGGACCGATACGGACAGGGAATTGCGCATGGTTCCTGAGTGCAGTTGGGTCGTCTAGATTAGTATCCTGCGTTGACCTCGTTGGTATTTCGATCTTTGTCTTGAGCAATGAGAGATCGGCACAGCAGTCAGTTCACCGGTCCGCGCTGCTATCGATTCGTGGAGCTAGGAGAAGTCATCTATCGGATAAATCGGCGTCGAGTACCCCCCCATCCTACCCAAGGTGGTAGAAAAGCCTATTGACACAGCTCTATTTGACCAGAGAACAGGGGAGGATTTCCGCCGATCCGGCGACTTCCGAAGCACTCGTCTAGTCTAGTATTCTACATTTGTTGGCACCGCACCCGCACAGAATTGAATGTCACTGTGACTGGGTTGCTCAGATCGAGAGAAGCGAAAATAGGAGGCGCATGCGATATGAGGAACGTACGAGACGAGCAGTAGTTCATTCAACCTGACGTTCAAGGTCTCGGCGGCGCCTCGCTGAGGTTGTCACGCTCTCGTTATTTTTGGTGCGTCCGCGGTGTGCGGTTCGAATTTCCAGCCTGAAGCGTCTAGCGAGCATCGGCCTCTATTGAGGAAGGTGCTCATTTTCTTACGTTGGGAGAAACGAAATTTGAAGCTCAGCTGCAGAACTTTCTAGCCTTTCGTTTCGCCGGGGTCTTCCCAGTCAATGATGTCAAAATACCATTTGCGGCACGCGAACCACTCCCAAATAGTGAAAATGACGGATAGCAGTGACAGGATCAGCATCAGGAACAAATAGGAGTCAACTCGATTCGTTGGAGGGGTGGCGATAACCCAGATGATAATAATCACTAGTGCCGTTGAGTACGTTGTTAACTGTGCGATATTCAATGAACGATATGCCTCAAGGAGCTCCAGAAATTCACTTAGTTTGCTACGAATGAGATCGCCGTGTTGTTTTGCTGCGTCGTTCGTCCAGTGCATCTTTCTTAGTCGCATTATTGCAGTGTCAATATTCCGACGATAGAAACGGCCTTGTATTACAAAAACGAGAGGTCCTAACAGCAAGGGAGCGCAAATGAGCAACGACCATGGGTGTCCTTTTTTGAAGATAAGCAGAGCCTGATTGCACAAGAATAAGTAGTTAATTAGAACAATGCCAAAGCAGGTTGCTGCCCAGAATCTGAATTTTTTGTTAAGAGTGGAGAGCCATAGTGTTGGTCTGTGTACGGTAAAGAGAGCTTGACTGATCGCAGTGCGAATCGAAGTGCACATTATTACGACAACTAAAAGAACATAAGCGTATGGGAAAACTACCACGCAATTGCCGTCGCGCTTTTCTTTGTACGCGCTGCCAATGAGCTGTATTGTAGCCTGCTTTGTCGTTGGATCTGAAAGTAGTTTCCGCTCGTTTCCGTTTGAAAAACTGGCAATCTTTTGGATGGTCACTAGGTGCGGCGGACTGATTATTTTAAGAAAATGTTGCCCATAGAATAGGGAAACACTCAGCACGACGCCAAAGACAGCGGTTAGATACCTTCGCGTTACTTCTTCGGTGATCCGGTTCATTTGTTGTGTATCGTTAGATTATAGAGAGCTATTGGTATATACACGGTCCAGGTCAAGGTGCTTTTCTAGGAGTTCCATCTCAATCAATAGTTCTTGAGTTTCATTCCATCGTTTTGGATGTTGCCAGCCGAGTGGAGCCCCGCCTTCGTCTACATTTTGCTTCGCCGAAAGCAGTGGGATTGTTGCCGAAAAGCTGGCTCGTGAGAACGCTTCGTCATGTCCGGGGTATGCTGACAAGAATCTAGAAACCGAGTCCTCTTGTTGAGAAACGGCGTCAGTCCACCCTTTAATAGAAGCACGCAAAAATCGGCGCACTATCTCCGGGTTCTGCTCAAGAAAATGACTATTGCAGATGATATTCGTCCCATACATATTGACACCGAAATCAGATAAATGAAGACGCTCTATTTCAGCGCCTTTGATTTCAGCCTGAACCGCTGCATTGTTCGTGTAACCGACAAGCGCATCGACTTGTCGCGTTAGCAACGGTGATGCGTCGAATCCAACGGCGACCTCTGTAATGAGATCGCGAGAGATCTCAGATTTCTTTACTAGTGCTTGATATTCTTTATACGCAATACTCTCAAAAGGAATGCCGATCTTTTTTCCAGCGAAGTCTTTGGGCGTCCGCACCGGACTGTCTTTGTGAGAAAACACCACCACAGGATCAATCTGATAAATTACGGCGACAGAAGTCACTGGAATGTCGTTTTCTAAGGCCATAAGTGTGCTCGCGGCGGTCGAAAGGCCAATTGGGTAGTCTCCCTGGCCGATGATTTTCGCTGCCTCCGAAGCACCTGTTGCCTCCTCGAAATTAACATTCAATCCTTCATCTTCGTAGTAACCCAAAGATTGGGCGTTATAGAAACCAAGGTAGTACGCGCCCCCTTTCCAATCGAGGAGAAAGGAGAGTTCAGCCTTTTCGACCGACTTCGTATTGTCTTTGCAGCCGGGCGACAAAAGAAAAATAGGGAAGAGGAAGAGAGAGCAGGCGATGCGAGTTAGGTAGTAGAAGCTGCCCATGTTCCCTCCAGAGTGTAGCTACTCTTTGTCTACAAGACGCGCGGCCGCATGTCTAGATAAAACAAACCTCTCCAAATAAACAAAAGAAACATAGAGGAAACTCCCAATGATGCCGAGAACAATAAGCGCTGCGAAAATCATCTCAGTTGAAAACTCTGTAGAGGACATTCGAATTAGATAACCAAGCCCTCTACTGGCGGCGATGAACTCACCGATAATAGCGCCGATAATGGCTAGTGGGATGGCCATTCGAAGAGAAGTCATTATTTGAGGAAGCGCAGATGGTAGGCGTAGCTTCAGGAACATTTGCCATCGGCTCGCGTTAAGTTGCTCAAATAGGTCTGACAACATCGGGTCGACATGATGTAGGCCGCGCATAGTGCTGATTGCAACAGGGAAGAACGCGATGATCGCAGATATTATAATTTTTGGCATAAGCCCGAAACCGAACCAAATCGCGAACAAAGGTGCGAGCGCCTCTTTTGGAAACACTTGGCTCGCTATTACGTACGGATATAAGGCCCTGTTACAAAATTTTGAAATCCCCATAAGAGTTCCGAGAAGCATTCCAAAGACACTTCCGATTATGAAGCCAATCGCTACTTCTAGTAGGGTCACGCTCGCATGAGAAAAAAGAAGGCTATGATGTTCGACAAAAGCAGCAAAAACAGCTAGGGGGCTTGGTAGAATGTAAGGAGGGATTGAAAAGAGTAAGACAGAAAAATGCCAAATTGCTAGAGAGGTGGCTGGGACAAGAAGAGGAACAAGCTTATTCATCCCAACTGTCTTTGTTGGGCGCTGGTGAGAACAAATAAGTCGTCATTGACGGGGAGGGCATAGATTTCGTTTGAATAACTATCCGTCGAGCCATGGGGCTCGGAGATCGATGCCGTTGACGGAAAGACTGTAATAGTCAACAGCAAATTGAAAAAGCGAATGTGGTCCTGTTCTGAGAGTCCAAAGGGGTCTAGGTGTAGGATGAATCGAACAAAGGGATTCCAGAGGGCACTGCTGCCATGGTATCGAGAGCGTATGATGTCTGAGACGTCAAAGGTTTGTCCATCAATAGACCGCTTCTGGATTCTCACTGAAGGGCATGGGTGAATATGGGAAATAGAACAAGATAGGGCGGTGATTCTGTTTGCGATATCTTCGCCGTAGAAAAAGAAGTTCCTAAGATGTGTAATCGAGTTCTTTCGATCGCCTACTACTAATAGCATTAGGCCAGATGCCGTCAGATGGCTCACCGTTGCTCTCAGAAGCTCTGCGGCATCCTCTAAATCACTCTCCTGACTAATATAGTCGTAGGAAGAGTGAGTGCAGAGTATAATGTCATAATTCTCATTGGGTACGCTAGAAACGAAGGAGTCCCAGCGCTTTGAGGATACGGAGCGTAATTCACTGCGACAACTCGAGAGCTGAAGGTGTTTCTTGAAGGCTGTTGCGCAGCTTTTTTCTGGCTCTATTATATCAATGCTGACTGCGTAGCCTCGTTTTTCCAGAAAACGAACGATCCCTGTGGTCTTTCTTCCGTCGCCAGGGCCGATTTCTAGCATTGTCAATTTCTTCTCAAACCGAGTAGCACACTCTCTCCGAGCGAGCCAATGACGGAGTTCTTTTTGTATTGAGCCAATGACGCGTACATCTTCGTTCGATCGATTGTAAAACAACAGGTAATCTTCGATAGTTGGAAGGATCTCTTTGTCACTGTATGGATTGGTGAGAGAGAGTTGTTTACTTAAGAAGGACATAGCTAGTTAGAAGAGGCATCTGTGATGGAATGTGATAGAACCGAAACAGTGGAAAGGAGCTGTTCGGTGGAGAAGTAGTCGAGAGTTCTTGGACGAGAATCTTGGACATTGAAAATTTGAACGATTCGGGATGGTCTACCGGAAAGAAGAATAATTCTGTCAGAAAGGAAAACGGCCTCCTCAAGGGCATGTGTAACCATCACCACGGTTGTGTGGAGCGAAACGAAAAGGATGCCCAACTCTAATTGAAGTTGGCGGCGGGTAACAGTGTCTAAAGAGCCGAAAGGCTCATCGAGCAATAAAATCTCGGGATCGCGAACCAACGCACGTGCGATTGCCACCCTAGATTGCATGCCACCGGAGAGTTGGATCGGTAGCTTGGAGGAAAAGGACGACAAACCAACAAGACCGAGTTTGTCCTGAACAACCTCGTTTGGATCCTTGGCGGATGAGTGTGCGCCAATTTCCAGCGGAAGGCGGACGTTTTCCGAAGCTGTTCGCCATGGAACCAGCGAAGGCGATTGCGGGACAAATCCGATGGCGCCGAGGTTCGAAGCTTCGGCTGGAGAATGGTCGAAAACAGCCGCGCGACCTTCAAGCTTCATCGCAGTGCCATCGATAGGATACAATCCAGAGAGAACGCGGAGCAAAGTTGTCTTTCCACAACCACTAGGGCCGATGAGAGAGACAACTTCTCCCGGTGTGAGAGAAAAAGAGATGCTACCAAGCACAGACAGAGGGCCGTCCTGGGTGCGAAAAGAAAGCGATAGCGATTCAACAGAGATTGCTTTATTTGTGGCAGAAGGGACTTCCATAGCGGCATCAGAAAAAGAGAGATCTTTCTAGTTGGTATTGAAGTCACATCGAAGAGATCAATACTGTTTGAATCCAGCCTACGTGATAAACGAGGAGTTCTGCAAGTACCGCGCTCTTACTAGGTTGGGCATTCCGGATGCTTTGGCGAGAGAAAGAATGTTCTCTTGGCGCTTCGGAGAAGTCACGACGAAAAGAACCTTAATACCACCTTTTGATTGACCTAAGTCAATTTCCCGTCTCGACATGGCGCTGAGTACAATGCGTTGAACTTCTCTGCCTGTGACAAGGTTTTTGTATCCTATCAGCTTTGTCCGAATCCGCGACAGCCGCATCGTTCCCATGTCCACTTCAAGGAAGGTGAACGTGACCTTTCCGGTTCGCTTGTCCCGGACGGCGTAGAACCCATCTGGTTGCACAGGGATGTAGGTTGTCTTGGATTGGCTCTTATCGATGACCCTCGTATTGATGTTCGAATTGGTCCGCTCCCAGAACAACACCTCCCGAGTACGCATCCCGTGATGTCGGTGGTTGAGATCGATGAAGAAGTCCGACACAGCCAACTCGTGAGAAAGGAATTGTAAAGTAACGTCCTTCTTTACCCTTACAGGCCTTCCCACCTCGATGCCATACGCATCCTCAAGCACCTGGTAACCCTTCTTGTCCATGTAGTAGATGGCTGGGGTGCGACCCAGGATTTCAGGCTGGAAAGCTCGGCTAAGATAACCATGGTGGAAAAGGAGGAGGAGGCGACGATTGACCGCAGTCATAGATGTATTGAAGTGCAACCTGTTGATCTGCTCTCCAGTCAAAAATTTGTAATTGTGAACCGAGCGAATGATCTCCTGGTCCCTTTTCTGAATGTGAAGATTAGGGGCCTTCTTGGGCTCGGCCTTGAAACGGTTGAGCCTCTTCGTCTTGCCCTTGATACCTAGGTTTTTCTTCCTCATCCGCCCTGCACTCCCTGTTGTTAAGAAGACAACAGTCTGAACAATAGTCTAAACAACATATTAGCATGGCTCTGAACAACAGGCAAAACAGCAGCGATAG
>JAERTI010000045.1 GCA_016844925.1 Candidatus Uhrbacteria bacterium | reverse complement strand
CCACTGCCGGCCACCTCATCGACCGTGCCGACCCCGTCAATATGTCCCTGAACCATGTGTCCGCCGAAGCGATCGCCCGCCCGAAGGGCCCGTTCAAGATTAACACGCCCGCCAACCTTCAAGCTGCCTAGCGTCGTCGTGCGCAGCGTCTCAGAGATCACATCAAAGCTCGCGACATCACCATCCAACTCATTAATCGTCAGACAGGTCCCGTTGACGCATATACTGTCACCCAGCTTAGCATCATCAACCAACCGCCCCAGGGCGATGACAAGCCGCTTGCCGGCCTTGGCCGCCCGCACCGCCTTAACATCCTGCACAGTTTCTCCCAACCCGGTAAACATCGATCCAACTCTTCCTTCTTTGTCATTCTGACCCGACCGTCATTGCGAGCCCCTCACCCGCAAAGCGGGGTATATGTGAAAGAAACGTCTTCTGGTACACTATTGTCCTTGGTTCTGACAGTCATAGCCGTCGCTCCACTGGTGTCATTTGTACCCGTTTGCGAGTATGGCTCCGGGGCTGGAGATTATATGTCTGGTGAAGCACGATGTACACTCGTATTCTTCGTGTTATCCCGTTTAGGAGAGTACTATCAATAATACACCCCGGGTCAGAGTTTTCATTCGAACTAACTTTGTACCAGGAGTCTTTCATGAGCAAGCGTCATCGCAAGAAGCCCACTGCCAACCTCAGGCCCGTTCACCTCAATGCCGCAGGAATCGACATTGGAGCCCGCAGACACTATGTCGCCGTCCCTGCTGATAGAGACCAACAGCCCGTAAAATCATTTGGCTGTCTAACACCTGATCTCCACGACATGGCCAAATGGCTCCTAGCTTGTCGCATCGAGACTGTAGCAATCGAATCCACAGGCGTCTACTGGGTTCCAGTAGTAGCCGTATTGGAAAAATACGGTCTTGAAGTCAAGCTCGTCGACGCCTACCGCGTCAAAAATGTCCCGGGCCGCAAAACCGATGTCCAGGATTGCCAGTGGCTCCAAGAACTCCATAGTTTCGGACTCTTGGCCGGTGCCTTTCGACCAGACCAGCAGATCGCCGTCTTACGCAGCTATTGGCGACACCGTGAGGGATTGGTCGAATCTTGCGCCAAACAGATACATCTCATGCAAAAATCACTCGAACAGATGAATCTACAACTGCACAAAGTCATCAGCGATATCACCGGCGTGACCGGCATGAGAATCATCCGATCAATAATCTCTGGTCAACGCGACCCGGTCCTGTTGGCAAAAATGAAACATCCTCTCGTAAAAAACTCTCATGAAACCATCGCCAAGGCCCTCACCGGCGAATACCGCCAAGAACACCTCTTCGCCCTACAACAGGCCGTCGAACTATATGATATCTACCAAGAAAAAATCCTCGCCTGTGATCAAAAAATTGCCCAATACATGGACTCCTTTGAATCCAAGGCCGACCTAGAAGACCTTACCACCAAACCCAAAAGAAAATCAACTTCACGCCGCAAAAACCAACCCTACTTCGATCTACGTACCCACCTATATCAAATGACCGGAGTCGACCTCACTCAGATCGACGGCATCGATACCATGACCGCTCAAACAGTCATCTGCGAATGCGGCTTCGACATGTCGGCTTTCCCTAACGAAAAACATTTCTCGTCGTGGCTGGGCCTCTGTCCCAACAATCGTATTACCGGCGGCAAAGTCTTCAAAACCAAAACCCGTCCTGTCCACAACCGTGCTGCCAAGGCCCTACGCCTAGCCGCCCAGAGCCTACACCACAGCAAAACCGCCCTCGGTGCATTCTACCGACGCATGCGCGCCCGCCTTGGCGCTCCAAAAGCCATCACCGCCACAGCACATAAACTAGCCATCCTTATCTACCGTATGCTCAAATTCGGCATGGACTACGTCGATAAGGGCCAACAATACTACGAACAACAATATCACCACCGTGTCATAGAAAACCTCAGAAAACGTGCTCAACAAATGGGTTACGAAATTCGTCCAACCCAACCCGGCGATCTAGTTTCTTAGGAGCGAAGCGCGGCAATCTCAACCCAACGAACGCCCAAACCCGATTGCAAGCGAAGCAAAGCAATTGAGGTGCTGAACAGATGGCGGACACTTCAAGAGTAGACTTCAGGCCGCTTGGTCTTTGTCGGCTTGGTAGCGTTTTTCGAATGCGGCTGGGGTCACGTAGCCCAGTGAAGCGTGCCGACGTTTACGATTATAGAACAACTCGATATAGTTGAAAAGGTCATTCTTTGCTATTTCACGACTTGCATACTTTTTGCCGTAGACCCATTCGGTTTTCAGGCTGCCAAAAAAGCTTTCCATTGCTGCGTTATCCCAACAATTGCCTTTACGGCTCATGCTGCAAACGATATTCAAATCAGCGAGTTTTTGCTGATAGTCGCCCGAAGCGTACTGAACGCCACGATCGCTATGATGCATCAAGTCGGCATCTGGACGACGTTGAATAATCGCCATTTCCAGAGCTGATTTAGCTAAAGCCGCGTCGATCCGGTCGGACATTGACCAGCCGACAATACGTCGAGAATACAGATCCATAACTGCTGCCAAATACAGCCAGCCTTCTTGTGTATCAATGTATGTGATGTCGGCAACCCATTTTTGATCGGGCCTTTGGGCAGTAAAGTCACGTTCCAAAACATTGGCGGCGATGGGCTCAGAATGCTTAGAATCGGTGGTTACAACGAATCTCCGCTTGGTTCGTGAATGTAAGCCGAGTTCACCCATTATTCGCCGCACCGTTTCGTCGCAGCAAGGAATTCCAGCATCATTCATGTCCCTAAACACTTTCCTGTAGCCATAAACCTTGTGACTCTGATCGTAGAACTCGGCGGCTACCTGAGCAAGCTGCTCACGTCGTTGCTGTTGAG
>JAERTI010000044.1 GCA_016844925.1 Candidatus Uhrbacteria bacterium | reverse complement strand
CCCTAACCCTCCCCCACAAGGAGGGAGGGGACGCTGTCGCAACCACCTCACATAACTCCTCCCCCCTTGATGGGGGGAGGTCGGGAGGGGGGTGAGCAACTTCGAGATGCCGGATGGTTGCTTTTGCGCCGGCAAAAAAGTGACGGAACGAACCCAATATTATGTAAAATCAACCACACCGTCTTTCGTATGGAACCGGCCCCAACAACCCCGCCCACAGGCAGGCATCGGTCCGGTTCAAACCTATACGAATGTCAAATAGCGTGCCGTCATCGAACGAGCGAGAAAGGCTGGCCTATGAGGCATGCTCTCTATAACATAAAATCCTGCAAAGTCAATAAATTCCTACTTCGCAAACAAATTTCAACTGTATTGAGCGATTTTCCGAGCGCGACGGTCATATTATGAACGATTGATGCAACGGACCGAAAATGGAAGCCATTCTATCACGCCACTGATAGGCTTGACGGTCCGGTTTAGTATCAAGTGCAGAAGAACTACAGCGTACGGGGAAAGGCCAGTTTTTAGCCAGAAGGCGTCATTCACTGTGCTGGCGGCAAATGTCGGCAAACTGAACAGAAACCGGACATCAAGATTTCGGCAGACGAAAGACCGGAGGTGACCCTATGCAGACATTTCGCCGTCAATTCGGAAAGCTCCGGGCAGTTAAGTCAGTCAAAATATCATCTTTGCCATCGGCATATTTAGCGATTGTCTTGTCCACGTTGGTAATGTGGTCAACCCACCAGTTCTTGAGGAAGACCCTCAGGATATGGCGTGTGGTCGGCGATCGATCGGCCTGCCAATCCGCCGCAATTTCATTGAGCCTCGTGATAAGGCGTTTGTGGTGGCTGATGTGGGCGTCAAAGTCGGGATAACCGCATGCTTCCATGATCGCTTCCTCGCGATTGAAGTGATATTGTGTGTAATCGATCAACTCTTCGATCGCTGCGTCCAACTCTTCATCTCCGACACGGTTTTCAGACAGGATATTGGTGAGAGAGAAAATGGTCTGATGATCAGCATCGATAGCATCGACGCCGACCTTGTACTCATCTGTCCAGATCAATACCTCTTCGTTTGAGAACAGCGGCAATTCTATCCAGAAGGTAGAGCCTGCGCCCTCTTCGCTATCCACTCCACACTGACCTCCCATCTTTTCAACGAGAGCTTTAGAGACGGATAGGCCGATACCGATGCCATCACGAGTTATCATTGGGTCGGCATCCAAACGTTGGAACATCTCGAAAATCATGGCGCGCTTATTTTCGGGAATACCAACACCGGTATCGATTACAGATAGGCGATAATATTCGTGCTCGACGACAGCCCCATCAATTGTCACCGTCCCTCCCGCCCGATTGTATTTGATGGCATTGGTCAGAAGGTTGATCAGAACTTGCTTCAAACGAGCCGGATCAGAATTTAGGGACGCACCGTCATCCCCCATGAGAGTATTAATGATGGTGACATCTTTCTCAGCCGCCAAGGCTTGCACCATCGAGATGCAATCTGCGATAACGCTGTTAGCTTCTACCTCTTCCAAGGAAAGTACGATCTGATCGGATTCGACCTTTGCAAGGTCCAATACGTCATCAAGTAGCGTATTGAGATGCTCGCCGCCGTCGATCACATTGTTCACGTATTCAAGTTGCCGGTCTGACAGCGGCTCCGACATCGAGTATTTCAACATCTGAGCGAAACCCAAGACGGCGTTCATCGGCGTACGAAGTTCGTGGCTCATCGACGCCAGAAACTCCGATTTGGAACGATTTGCCCGCTCCGCCTCGTCCCGTGAAACTTTTAATGCCTCATGCGCTAGGTATTGTTCCGACATGTCCCGCCCGTAGGCATAGAATGTGTTGTCAGTTGGATTGGTGCGGACAAACCAATCAATCCAAATGAGTTCACCACCTTTGCTGAGGTAACGATTCTTGATAAATAAAACCTGCGGTTCGGGATTCGTGATCGCTTTACTGAGTGCGTTTAGGGTCGCTTCAATATCTTCTTCAAACACAAACTCCACAAACGGTTTGTTGTAGAACTCTCTCTCTTCAAATCCGAGTTTCTCGCAAAAAGACTTGTTCACCTTCGTGAAGTAGCCTTGGAGCGTTCCCACTCCGACGAAGTCAGGAGAAAGTTCGAACAGAGTTTCGTAGTCCTCCCTAAGTTGTTTCCTTTCTGTTATGTCGACAATCATACCGATCAGATGCGTTCGATCTTTATCTTTCTTTCCGGTTGCAGTCAGGGATAGATCACCCCAGACAGTTTCGCCATCGGAGCGGATGTATCGTTTTTCAAGGCGAGTATTCTCATGACTTCCGCTTAAGACTTGCTCGATCGCTCGCTTGGATGCAGCAACGTCTCCGTCTGCCGTAAACTCAAGAATGTTTCTCCCAAGCACCTCATTTGGCTTTCGCCCTATCATTCTCAAAAAGGCTTGATTACATCGAAGAACTGTCCCGCCGGCGTCTCCAATAACTATGCTAATCGGCGAACTTTCTACTACGCTGCGCGTCCAGGTTTCTGAATCTTCTAGAAGCTCTTCGGCGTGAAAAATCTCCAATTCAGAGCCCACTCTAGGTGCGAAAAACTCGAACAATTCCCCAACTTTTTGGGTTGTATTAATGACACGATCATGAAGGGCTATTAGCAAGCCAATAGGAGTGCCATTTCGGGCAAAAAGGGGAGTTCCCACATAGCCTTCAATCCCAAAATCAGCCAGGTCACGATCGAGCGGAAAGAGCTCTTGCACGCCAGATACAAACATACAGGTGTTTTGCCCAAGAACATTCTCGCATGGTGAATGGGGTAGCGGGTATTCATACCCTTCCACGAACTTGTCACCAGACCAAAAAGCCAAAGCCCTAATTTTTTCCGGACTGTCAGAGGGCTCACCAACAAACAAGTGCCGCACATTCAATGCCAACGCAGCTTCTTTGACAAAAGCCCTCAGGAACTCGGCACCAGATAGATGCGAGACCGCTAAAGCGACGCGTTGTGTATGATCGTCACGGGTCATTGATCCGGCCTCTGACACGGTAATTGGGAATGCCATTAACACGCGTTAGACTATAGCTCAATGAGCAACTTTTCTAGGTGTCCCCTATTGGCACTTCTCTTCCGTTACTGGCGATTGCGAATTCCGTCCGCTGCTGAAGGCGAAGCTGCGGTAGAATCATCGGCAATTGGAATTTCGGATTTTGATGACCGCTCGACCATCAATTGCGGACCCCAATTTTCTCGGTGCA
>JAERTI010000043.1 GCA_016844925.1 Candidatus Uhrbacteria bacterium | reverse complement strand
GAAGAGGACATCGACCCCGCGCTGGAGTTCCTGCTCAAGGAGCCGAACGTCACCGTGATCCGCAAGGACTGCATCAACGGCTTCGTCGGCGCGATGGAGTGGTCGCACAGGCGATGCATCGAGGGAGTCGAGAACCAGGATTTCTACACCAACAGTTTCCTGGACTGGATCAACGGGAACAAGATCGGCAACCTGCTGGTCTGTGGCGACTGCACGGACATCTGCGACCTCGACCTGGTCGTGACGGCACTGTCCGCGCGCAACCACGGCCTGTTCACCTACGAGTCCCCGACGGACGTCCCCGAGGAGCGCGCCGCGTACATCGAGGCCATCGTGAGCTTCGACATCGTGGTCCTCACCTGGGCCTGCGAGACCTTCGACGCACCGGCCATCGGCCACCCGCGCGAGGCCGCGCACCACGTCGGCCTGTGGACCATGGCGTCCCGCGGCGCCATCCTGGCGAAGCGACTCTCGTAGTTCACACCCCTTGCCCGCCCGCCTTGGAGTACTCCTCCTCGGCAGCGGGCCTATTTAAAACCTGCGCTCGATCCAGTCGAGCCCAGATTTTACTCCACGACCATCCCGGTCTTGGAGCCCCGCCCTTTGACCTTCGGAGGAACCCATGAACGCACCGTCTGGACGGACCTACTTCCTCGGTGGAAGTTTCAACCCGCCCGGGAAACACCATGAAAGCATGGTGGACATCATCCTGGAGAACATGACCCCCGATGACCGTCTGCTGATCATCCCCTGTGGAGGTCGACCGGACAAAGAGAGCAACGGGGACACCACTCCCCTGCACCGTGCCAACATGTGCCGCATCGCCTTCGGTGATCGCGATCCGCGCATCATCCTGGACCTAAGCGACCTGGAGCGTGACGAGTACGAGCGCACCTGGGACATTCATGAGCGCCTGAAGGTTGCTGGGCACGACGTCTGGATCGTCATCGGTGGAGACCTGATCGAGAACGGCGCCACGCAGAACAGTCAGATCCACAAGAGCTGGCACAAGGGCCAGATGCTCTGGTCCCAATCTCGGTTCCTGTTCCTGCCCAGGGCAGGCTATCGATTCAACCAGAGCGACCTACCTCCGCGCAGCCTGATTCTCAAGGACACCCGTGCCGGCTCCAGCAAGGAGATCCGCAACTGTGCCGGTCTGCACGAGGAGTACGAACACCTCGTCTCTCGCGGTGTTGCCGCATACATGCGCCAGTGGCGCCTGTACACCAGCGGTGCAGCCCTGGGACCGGTCCGCCAGAAGCTGACTGGTCGCGCGCAGGTGCTGGTAAACGTCAGCAAGGATCCGAAGCGCCGCGAGCGCGAGGTCGCACTGGCACTCATGTGTGATCGCGTCTACGCACTCGCCCAAGGTCCAATCACGCACAGGATCGAAGCTGGTGGTGACGGTTTCAAGCTCGACTGCGTGCAAGGAAACCTCGGCGACCCACGGCCGTCCATCGGTCTGAACGCCGGCACCGTCGGCTTCCTGCTCAACGACGGAACCGTCGATGAACTCGAGGCGCGTCTGCGTCGCGGTATCGTGCACCTGTACCAACAGCCTCTGCTGGAAGTCAGTGCTCTGGCTCAGGATGGAAGTCAGATCAAGGAACTCGCGTTCAACGAGGCGTTCATCCGCGCGATGAGCAACGGCGAGTCTGTGCAGAGCGGGGCCATGAGGGTCTACCTCAACGGCGAGCTCGTCTTCGACTGGCTCTCCGGAGACGGACTCATGCTCGCCACCGCGGCCGGCTCTACCGGCTGGGCTCGCTCCTACGGCGGCATGCCTCTGACGGCCGGCACGCCCGAGATGGTCCTCGTCGGCGCTGGCACCACCTACCGTGGTCAGCGTTGGAACTTCGCCCGCCTCAGCGCGCAGGATGAAGTCACCGTGGACATCGAACAGGCTCACAAGCGCCCCATGCAGCTTCTGCTCAACGGCAAGGTTCGCATGAGCAACGTGATCCGCATCTCCATGCGCCTCTCGCGCACCCACGCGGCCACCCTCGGCTTCTTCCCCGAGACCGACCTGGCCGCCAAGATCCGGGGACTCTACTTCCCCAGCTGACACGTCGCTCGCGAACGACGTGTCATGATCAACTCTGTCGCCCGCCCTGTCGAGACCGTCTCGGCTCGGCGGCGCGACCTATTTACAAGAAACCTGCGCTCGAGACCCTCGAGTCCAGATTTCTCCCCGTGATGACCATCATCGCGGGGTTGTACCATCAACCTGGAGAAAGACATGTTGAGCGACCCTCTTGTCGAAGCCGCATGTGAAGGGCCTGTCGTCGGCGGCATGCTCGATGACGACTTCTATACCTACTCGATGGGGCAACCCATCGTGCTGCACTATGGCAACGTCGAAGTCGACTACCGCCTGACCAACCGGAACACCGACGTTCCTCTGGCAGAAGAGCTGGACGTCGACGAGCTGACCGCCACCCTCGAGACGCTGGAAGACGACCGGTTCAAGCGAACCGAGCTGCACTACGTGCTGGGCACCGACGAATACGGAGACCGGATGTTCGGTCCCGCGTACATGGATCACCTTCGCACGCTTCAGCGGCCAACCTTCGGTCTGGAAGAGACCCCCGAAGGTCAGCTCGACCTTCGCTTCATGGGCCTCTGGTCCAAGGGCATCCACTGGGAAGTCCCCGGCCTGGCATCCATCAATGGCCTGCGTACGCGCAAGAGCCTGCGAGGCATGTCGCGCCTGGAGCGAGACGTGGTCATTGCCGAGGGCAAGAAGCGCCTCTGGGAAAAGATCCTCGAGATCAAGAAGCATCCCGGACTGCTCGTCTGCGACTTCGGCACGCGCCGTCGCGCCTTCCGAGCCTGGCAGCACTACGTGGACCAGGTCATGGCCGAAGTGCTGAAGGGCCAGTTCCTGGGCACGTCCAACGTCGAATCCGCCATGCTCCACGATCTGCTTCCGATGGGCACCAACGGCCACCAGAAGCCCATGATCATCGCGGCCCTCACGGGCGCTGCAGAAGACCCGGACAAGGCCCTGCTCGCCAGCCAGCAGGAGATGCTGAACATCTGGTGGGCCACCTACGGCGAAGGTCTCTCCATCGGACTGACCGACACCTTCGGTTCCAAGGCCTTCTTCCGCGACTTCCTGCGCAAGCAGCTGGAACAGTGGAAGGGCTTCCGCCACGATTCGGGCGACCCCATCGCCTACGGTGAGATGCTCATCGCTCTGTACGAGAGCTTCGGCATCGACCCGCGTGGGAAGATGCTCATCTTCTCGGACGGCCTGGACCTGCCGACCATTCTGAAGCTGTTCTACCACTTCCGAGGCCGCATCAAGGTGAGCTTCGGTTGGGGCACCAACCTGACCAACGACCTGGGTCTCCCGACCCGCTCGCTGGTCATCAAGCCCTGGTACGCCCGCTACGTGGGCGGCACCTGGTACAGCACGGTCAAGCTCTCGGACAACATCGCCAAGGCGATCGGTGACCCCGAGGAGATCGAGCGCTACAAGCGCGTGTTCGGCTACGAGGAGACCTACAACGTCCTCCAGACGGTCTGAACAACCACAACGCGGCGAGACATTGGCAACCCCGATGCCCCTCGCCCCTTTTCACCGCCTGCCCCAACCTGGGGCGGACGATGCTGAAGGAGACAGCCATGACCCGATCCCGATTCGGCCTGCGCGGCACGCTTCGTGCTGCAGGCACCTTGTTCTTGCACTCGCTCCGCGCCGCGCGCGCCAGCTCCTCCGTGGAGCCGGAGGAGTCCCGTCCCATCGCACACGGCTCGGGCCAGATGCGCGCGCAGTCGATCTCGTTCCAGATGAGCGACAACCCTCGCTGTACGGCCGGATGCAAGTTCTGCATCAGCCGCACCACCCCTGGAACCACGGACGTGGACCCGCGCACTCGCAAGACCTTCAACATGGACCGACTCCGCGTCGGACTCGGCTACGCCAAGCAGCTCGGGGCCAGTCACGCCATCCTCACCGGACGGGCGGACCCCACGCAGGAGGACGACGACTACCTGATCGACGTCATCCGTACGGCACGTGAGTACGTCCCGCTCGTGGACATGCACACCAACGGCTACCTGATGCTGCCGGGCATGCCCAAGGAGAATCTGCTCAAGAAGCTGGTCGACGCCGGCCTCACCATGATCACGCTGTCCATCGCTCACCACGAGCCGGACACAAACCGTGCGCTGATGCTGCAGAAGCACAGCCCCATCGGGCTGATCAAGCAAGCCCGAGAGCTCGGACTGCTCGTGCGTGCCTCGCTGGTGATCAACCGCGAGGGCATCGCGAACGTCGACGACATCATGGACTACATCCGTGTGCTCGGTGACATGGGTGTGCAGATGGTCGTGATCCGCGAGGTCTGGCGACCCGAAAGCTACCAGGTCAGCAACCAGGAAGTCGTGCAGTGGAACGCCGACAACTGGATCGACATCGGACCCCTCCAGGAGGCGTTCGAGCTCATCGCCGAAATCCCGGACAACCCGGATGGCCTGAGCCTGGGCAACCCCCTCCCCTGGGGCACGCCCGTGTTCCTGGTCGGCGGCATCTTCAAGGATCCCTCCCACGGCGTGAACGTCACGTTCGCCCGCTGCGAGGAAGCCAACGGCGGCACCGTGATGAAGTCCATCGTGCACAAGCCCGACGGCCACGGCTACCGCAACTGGGACCACAACGGCGACGTGCTGTACTAGCACGCGCTGGCGGCGAGACACGCTCTCGCCCCTTTTCAAAGATGCCTCTCGATGCAGAGAGACATCGTTGGAGAAGGAACCATGTCCGAAGAACAATACCCCCCTGAGGTGGTTGCTCTCGCGCACGAAGGCTTCTGCGTCGTAGAGGTCTGGAACGACGGTCACGGGTTCAACCGTGAAGTCGTCCGGGTCAGCAACTCGGTCAACGGCCTGCTCGTCGATCTCACGCGCGGCGAGGTCATCTTGATTCGCCAGGAGCACCTCTCCCAGCGCCGGGAGGAGAACCCCACCGGCGCGGAAACCGAGACCGTCGCGGGGCGCTTCGACGTCGACCTGGGCCCCAAGGCCCTGCTGGTCAAGGAAGCGCTGGAAGAGTGTGGCACGACCATCACCGAAGAGGACGTGCAGATGCTCAACGGCGGTCACTCGATGAGCTTGTCGGCTGGCATCCTCGCCGAACGAGCCTTCCTCTCCGTGGTCTTCGTCGAGGACGATCAGGTCACGGGACCCGAGACGGGCCTGGGGAACAAGGACGAAGGTGAGCGCATCGATCGCGTGCGCATGCCCATCTCCCAGTTCATCGACCCGGACACCGTCCACCAAGGGATTCGTACCTTCGCGTTCGCTCAGTGGTTGCGTGCCACGATTCTCTTCCAGATGGTGGATCAGAGGATCTCTGGCAATCTGACCGACGACACACGCGATCACTACCTCTCCTGGATCCTCGGAAACTTGACCCCTTGATCCACTCCTGCTCGTGACACGCACGAGCTTTTACGCGAGCGCAAGATCAAGCCTGATCGTGCTCTCACGTTTGAAACGAACCTTCCAACTGGAGACTCACATGGAACCCAACCTCGGATTCGTCCGCGTCGCTACCGTGGTCCCACCGGTCCACGTTGCTGATCCCATGGCCAATGCCGCGGAGATCGCACAGCTCGAAGATCTCACGTGCATGGAGAAGGGTGTTCAGCTCATCGTGACCCCGGAGCTTTCGCTCACGGGCTACACCTGCGGTGACCTGTTCCTCAAGCCGTCTCTGCAGACCGCCGCTCTGGCGGCACTGAGCTTGCTTCTCTCCAAGACGGAGAGCGTCAAGGCCGTCATCGTCGTCGGCATGCCGCTCGTCATGGATGGCATGCTGTTCAACGTCGCCGTGGTCTGCCAAATGGGCGAAGTGCTCGGGGTCATCCCCAAGAGCATGCTCGCCAATGGCAAGCACTTCTACGAGGCCCGCTGGTTCAAGCCCGCGAGCCACCTGAAGTCGCGCACCATGACGCTGCTGGGCAAGGAGGTGCCGGTCGGTACCGACCTGATCTTCGACCTGATGTTCGACGGCCAGTGTGCCGGCAGCTTCGGTGTCGAGATCTGCGAGGACGGCTGGCTCCCCATTCAGCCAGGAGCATTCCTGGCCGTGGCTGGCGCCGAGATCATCGTGAACCTGAGTGCATCCAACAGCGAGATCGGCAAGGCGGACTACCGCCGACAGATGATCGCGCAGCGCTCGGGCGACCAGATCGGCGCCTACGTCTACGCCGCCAGCGGCATCGAGGAGTCCACCGGAGACGTCGTCTTCGATGGGCACTGCCTCATCGCCCAAGGCGGGCACGTGATCGGACAGACCGAACGGTTCGCGCAAGGGCCTCAGTCGCTCATCCGAGACATCGACGTCGGCCGACTGCGCCACGAACGCATCTTCACCGGCAGCTTCGGCGAGTGTATCGCCCAAGCCCCGCCCGTGCGACGCGTACAGGTCGAGACCTTCAGCCTCGACTGGTTCTTCAAGAACAAGCCTTTGCACGCACGCATCGACCCGCACCCATTCGTACCCAGCAACCCCGCGACGCTGGACCGACGCTGCGATGACGTGTTCATGCACGCCATCATCGGCCTGCGCCGGCGATTGCTCCATGTGGGGCGCGGCCAGAGCCCCAAGGTGGTCTTCGGCAACTCCGGCGGCCTGGATTCGTCCTGCACCGCCCTCGAGCTCGCCCAGCTGTACAAGCGCATGGACTGGGACATCAAGGACGTGACGGCCGTTTCCATGCCGGGGCCCGGCACCACGGAGCGGACTCTGCGCAACTCCACGGCCCTGCCCAAGGCTCTGGGCTTCACCGTCAAGGTCATCCCCATCGAAGAGTTGGTGGCAGCCCGCCTCAAGGCCATCGGCCACGAGCCGTGCTGGAAGTGCCTCAAGTGCGAGAACGCTCAGGCGCGTGAGCGAACCGAGATCCTCATGGACCTGGGCTTCGTGATCGGCACCGGCGACCTTTCCGAGATCGCCCTGGGCTGGTGCACCTACAACGGGGACGTACAGAGCATGTACAACCCCAACGGTGGTATCCCCAAGACGCTGATCAAGCACGTGGTGAACTGGGTCGCGCAGAAGAACCTCTTCCCCGAGGCCACGGCCACGATCCTCGACATCGTCGACACGCCCATCAGCCCCGAGCTGGTGCGCCCCGATTCCGGGGAGATCGAACAGAAGACGGAAGACATCGTCGGCCCCTACGAGCTGCACGACTTCTTCCTCTGGTGCCTGCTGCGCCACGGCTTCAGCGCCACCAAGACGGACTTCCTGGCCGGCATCGCCTTCAAAGGCACCTACGACCAGGTCACCATCCGCAAGTGGCTCCGCCTGTTCTACAAGCGGTTCAGCCGAATGCAGTACAAGCGGGAGAACGTCCCCTCGAGCCCCAAGATGGGTTCGGTGGCGCTGTCCCCCCGCGGCGACTGGCGCGCTCCGCCGGACGTGAACCTGCTCAAGGTCTGGCTCGACGAGCTGGACGCCCTCGAGGCCGCCTAGGCCTCACCCCCACCCTCTACGACGGGTGGGTTTTTACTTTTCCAAACAAAAATCCCCGGCGAACCGGGGAGTGTCTTTTAAAAGTCGAACAGGATCGTTACAGGCCCATCGTTCACCAGCTCCACATCCATCATCGCAGCGAAACGCCCGGTCTCAACAGGTACGTCCAGTGCGCGCAGCGCCTCGACCACAGCCTCGTACATCGGCTCCGCCTTCTCAGGTCGCGCCGACTCAACGAAGCTCGGTCTGTTCCCTTTCTTTGTATCTGCACAAAGCGTGAACTGGCTCACGACGAGTACACCCCCGCCGATATCTTGAACTGACCGCGACATCTTTCCTTCGTCATCTTCAAAGATCCGCAGACGAGCTAGCCTCCCAGCCATCTTCTCAATCTTGTCATCTGTATCGTCTTGATGGATACCCAAAAGCACTAAGAGCCCCTGTTTAATCGCCCCAGTCACCTCTCCGTCAACGGTCACAGATGCGCGTTTAACGCGCTGCACAACAGCTTTCATATGCTCAGCAGTCTACAAGAAAAAAAGACGGTAGTCACCTACCGTCTTGAGTGCATCACACTCTCGTTGCAGCGACACTGGTCGTCGCCTGCATGTTGGGAATCGCTCCGCACATGAGCACTCGCGTGTCAGGCACCTGCTGCTCGACGCCATCGATCCACTTGGTGGAGACAACGTCCTGCCGAGCCACCACAGTGAACTCGAGCCCACCAACGAACAGATGCCGGATGATCCCCTGCTCCACGCTCGTGCGCACGCTCGCACGGCTGTAGCCGAAGCGACGTGCGAGCTCGAGCAGGGCGCTGTTCATCTTGCGACATACCCCGCGAACCCGAGCGTCCGGATCCACGAAGAGCTCGGCCACGTAGAAGCTGTTGCGATCCACATCGGGGATGCGCTCGCACACGTCAGGTTTACGGCACACATGGAAGCCCAGCGCGCCGCCGATCACCTGGCCGTCATCATCCTCTGCGACGAGGAAAATGGCGTCGGGCCAGCTGAGCTTCTCCATGAACTCTGCACGGAGCTCACCCTCATCGAACCGCTCGTTCCACGGCGGCTCGGCAAAGCAGGTCTGGTACAGCTCGATGGCGCGATCCATATCGCGCGTCGGATCAATCAGTCGGATCGTCATGGCTCTCTCCTGGTCTCACCACTGAAAGCGTTTCAGTGGCAGGGACAGGAGCGTTGCTTAACGCAACGTCTCCGGATCCACACGGCGAAGCTTGTAGCACGCCACGCCATACGCATCTTGATAGGTTCCAACGAGCAGCGGCGTGAACGTTTCCCCGTCGACTGTCACCTCGACGAATTCCTCAAGCTCGACACCTGGGTCTCCGCGAAGCTCTCCGTACACCTCATAGAAAACCTGCCCCCGCTCTGACGTCCGCTCACCCCGCTCAAGAAACGTCTCTAGAATCTTCTCTAGTTCCACTTGCGTCTGAGGAGCATCTTTCGACCCACACTCAATCTCCAGCCCACAGGGGAAGAACTCACTCACGGGCCCCTCCAAGTCGGGCGTGATCGCTGGCCAGATCACCACACGATCAACATCGAGCATCCGCGCGAGCCGAAGATTCGCCCGTGTAGGGTTCGTCACGATCAAGAAGATGCCTGTCTGCTTACTCGTACCGTGCAGATCGATGGTGTACTCATACTTGGCAGAGAGTCGCACCAACTCAGCCGCCCGTCTCTCCTCATAATTCTCCGACTGTAAGTCACCGGGAGCACTGCGGTTCAAATCTGTCTGCGTAAATCGTTTTCCAACCTTTAGTGCTCGTGGGTTTCCCTCGATCCAATCGAAGTCACTTCGACGCCCCTCAATTGCCTCAAGTGCACGCACACCAACGGGCTCGTCACCGTGGGTTCCTCCAATAAGTAATATCTTGTTCATAGTGTTTGATTACAGAATAAAAAACACGCGCCGGGAGACGCGTGTTTTTGAAAACTCAAATGACGCATCTCCTAGAGATCGTCATGATGATGGGTTCGGTTAATGAGAAGTTTGTAGCCATCCATACCTGATTGAAGCCATTTAGAAATACGAGCTACCGTGCGAGATGAAAGCCCCGTCTCCATCTGAATCTTTGAATACGGGATTCCTTCTGAGAGCATACGCGCCGCTTTCCAACGATTAGAAAACTCTTCAATCTCCTTCTCAGTCAACAAATCTCGAAAGAACGCCTTGGCTTCTTCAAGGGTTTGTAGACTCAAGATGGCGAGAAACAAGTTCTCCGTGTCTTTGTTTTCTAACTTCATATCAGCAAGCTATCATGGCCCTTCACTTTAGTCAAGTAAAGCGCCATCCACAAGAGTTACGATTCACGTTTTGCTTTTAATGCCTCGGCGAGCCACACAAGCTCTTCGAACATCGTCGCTGCATTCTTCTCGTAGCGCTCCTCGCCAATCTCTCCCTCCTCACTAATCAAATCTTGCACAGAAGGAAAGTAGAGCGCATTACGAATCGGGAACATCTTGAACTGATGCATGATCATCACGAGCTGCTTGACCACGCGAATACCCCCTCCCCAACCCGCGCTCACACCACAAATGGCCACAGCTTTGTTCGCATATTCTGAATAGAGCTGGTCGAGCCAAAGTTTTAGTTCGCCAGGGTAACCATTGTTGTACTCCGGCGCGACGACGATGAACCCGTCCGCGCGAGCCGCAATCTCTTGCCAACGGTTCGCCGGCTCTTCAGCCATCCCTTTAGTAACACCCGCCCCAACAAAATCTCTCACATCAAGAAGTTCTGTTTCAAAATCATGATCTTGCGCTCTAGCAAGAAGAAACTTCGCCGCACGCTCGGACATTCGCCCCTCACGGGCTGTCCCAAGTAAAATAGGTAAATACAGTTTTTTCATACAAAGAAAGTATAACAAAAAAAGAGGCGTCGTCGCCTCAGATGGAAGCCGGCACCGCCTCGGGCCAGGTCTCCCAGTCGTCGTCCTCGTCGAGGTCATCGTAGTCACCCATCAGACCACCTTCGGGAGCCTCCTTGAGCAGCCAGTGACCCCACAGCACCATCGCCAGTGAGCGAAGGAAGCACAGCCCGATCGCGAGCAGACAGAAGCTGCCTCCGTACAAAGCCGTCACCACCAGCGCACCAGCGCCAGTGAGCTCCATCGCGAACACCCAGAGCGCGAAACGATGCGTGCGCGCGTTGAACGCCTCGTGCTCGGCCTCGTTGATCAAATCCACCTCTGCCATGAACCCTCCTTCCGTGCCCCATTTTGAGCACACGGATTTTTAAACTACTAAATATAACGCCGTTCGTCAAGTGATCCAGGCAACAAAAAAGAGGTCCCGTATGGACCTCAGATAAACCTCCTATGCGCGAGCCAGGAGCTTCTTGATCTCCAGCACCTGCGCGCGTGCCTCCGGGAAGCGTGCTCCCGGCCAGTGCAGCTGGTACTTACCCCCCTTGCGAAGGACGACGTGCTGCTGCTCCATGGCTTTCATGAGTGCGTTGAACTCTCGGCGGCTCCCGAACACAGTCCGAGTAGCTTTCCACAGCTTCTTGGCGTCTCGCTGCTCTGCCTCATGAAGACTCTTTGGGAGCCGGTCTCCGTGCTTGAGGAAACCTCTCACAATCACAGCCCTGACACAGGCCTCGTCAAACTTGAAAAACAGCGGATGGATCTCCAGCTGACTTTCGAGACCGTCGAAGTCTATATCTTTGCGAGTAGGCGGCACATAAGTGGTGTGCTTACGTTTCTTTCCTGACCCACGCTGGGCGCGCAGCTGTTCTTCTTGTGAAGCAAGACTTTCCTCTAGAGCCCGCTTGCGCTGGACCTCATCCTCCTCAACCTTACGATCCCAGTCCTCCTGTGAACCTCCTGCATCCTTGAACGCCTGCAGTGTCCCAGGTTTGCCCGCAGCGCTCCAGTGCTGGAGCAGGTACTTAAGCTGTTCGTGACTCATTGACCTCGCACCAACAGCGATCAGCTCATCGAACTGACCAATGTCAGCCCACCCTCCTCTAACATGCCTGGCGAACTCAACCAGGACATTGACGTTATGCGCCTCACGAATCTTTCTCATTTCTGCGTCTTTCATTCCAGCCAAGTGGAGGAAATGCAGAAGCCTGAACGGATTATGTTTAACGACCACAACTGGCGCGCGATTGAGCAGCCCCGCCTCGAATTCCTTTCTTGCATCTGCTGGAGAGTTCTCCTTCTCCAGAAAAGCGAGATCCACCACTGAACACAGTACCTCCGGAGAGGTTGTTGGAATCGTATCCTCATGCGAACGTTTGTCGTCACGGAGCGCGCGCCTGAGCATCGAAAGAAAACCCTTTGCGTACTTAACCGATGTTTCCGGTCGTGTCACGTCGCAGCCCGAATAATCGTAAACCGTAACGCGTCCTCGCTGTTGGTTCTTGTCACCAGGTCTGAAAAGGAAACCTAATTCCTGAATCAAACGATGGTGCTCCTTCAATGCCATCAAGCACACGGCTGTCTGACGAGGGTCGTCGTAGCTGAACCCCAACTCCTCAAGCACGGCCACGTGCCAGAGTGTCGACGTAACCGTGGTGCCGAACGTCTCTTGATAGACCTTCAGAATTTGCAGGAGCCTCTCATCGTATCCCTGCTTTCCAGCTGGTGTCGCTAGAGACTGCCGCCTCAGAGCTGCTGCCGCAAACGGTTTGTAAGCAACTGAAACCCTTGTTCGAGAAAGCATCTCCCCGATGTAGATCCCCAGACCCAGCTGATGAGACCTTGCTTTCAGCAAAATCTTCTCTCTTCCTGGGCCCTCGAAGCCCTTCTTGATCTCATCCAATTCATTTGGATGCGTCATGACTCTCCCCTTGCTGACCCATTCTTTGAGCCAGATAGAGAACCTATGCCTTTCATGGGTCTCTGTCAATTAAAAAACCTCGACGAAAAGTCGAGGTGATGTCCCGTATGGACCTCAGGTGAACCTCCTATGCGCGAGCCAGGAGCTTCTTGATCTCCAGCACCTGCGCGCGTGCCTCCGGGAAGCGTGCTCCCGGCCAGTGCAGCTGGTACTTACCCCCCTTACGAAGGACAACGTGTGCCTTCTCCATGGCGCTTAAGAGTGCGTTGAACTCTCGACGGCTTCCGAACAGGGTCCGGGTAGCTTTCCAAAGTTTTTTGAGATCTCGCTGCTCTGCCTCATGAAGGCTCTTTGGGAGCCGGTCTCCATGTTTGAGGAAACCTCTCACAATCACAGCTCTGACACAGGCCTCGTCAAACTCGGAAAACAGCGAATGAACCTCCAGCTGTCTTTCGAGTGTGTCGAAGTTAATGGTCTTTGGCTGGGGTGGAACGTAGCTCGTGTGCCTACGTTTTTTCCCGCTTCCCATCATGGAGCGCAGACGCTTTTCTCGCTGTGCCAAACCCGTCTCAAGCTCCTGTGCACGTTGGTTTCTCTTATTGCTTAGGTGGCGTTCCCAATCCTCCTTAGTCCCACCTATATCCTTGAACAATGCAAGGGTTCCAGGTTGACCAGCAGCGTTCCACTGCTCGAGCAACTGACCGAGCTCACACTCTTTCATTTCCAGCGCACCAAGCGCGATCAGTTCATTGAACTGATCTGGAACAGCACGACCAGAATGAACATGACCAGCAAACAGGGCTAACACCTCCGCGCCATGTCGTTCTCGAACAACGCGCATCTGTTCATCACTCATCCCAGCACAACTGAGCACATGAAGCTGCTCAACTAGCCGATTTGAGATGACAATCGATTGTTGCGTCGAGGTTAACCCACCACTGAGAAGTGATCGGAAATACCCACGATCGTCACTTCGCTGCAACGTCACGGACACAACGGCCTGAAGAACCTCCGGGCTCGTGACAGGTGTCGCATGCGGCCTTGGCACACCACATTGCATGGCATGCAAGATGAGCCGCGCGTAGCTAAGGGAGGTTTCAGGATGAGTAACCTCGTAGCCAGGTGTGTCCTGTGATACACGAAACGCCATGGCTGCACTCAGGCCATTTGGACCCAGTTGGCAGATCATTCGCCTCATGTAATTGACATAGTCCCTGATAGCTACCAGGCAAACTGATGTCTTTCTTGGATCCTCGTAGCAGAAGCCAAAAGACTCCAGAAGGGCGACGTGTTTGAGTGTCGTGCTCACTGAGCCGACAAACTGCGACCGATAAGTACCCACGATCCCCAGAAGTCGCTCATCATATCTCTGCTTCCCAACCGGCGAGGCCAGCGCCTGCCTACGCAGGGCCGCTTCGGCGAATGGTCGAAACTCCTTAGAGACAGGCGCCTCCATAAAGAGACCTCTCAGAAAGATCTCCAGCCCCAGCCGGTGCGAGACGGCCTTCTCCAGAACTTCTTCTGTGACAGGTCCCCGCAGCTGTTTTCGAATCTCATCCAATTCTTTTGGATGTGTCATGGCTCTCTCCTTGCTGACCCATTCTTTGAGCCAGATAGAGAACCTATGCCTTTCAAAGATCTCTGTCAATAAAAAAGCCTCGACGTGAAGTCGAGGCACAGGACCCCGTGTGGATCCGTTCGTTTCTAGCTGGCGTACTTGACGACCAAGCCACGCAGCTGCTTGAGAAGCTGCTGAGCTTCCGGGTAGCGAGCGCTGGGCGAAGCGAGCGAATGCTTCCCTCCCGAAATCGCCACCAGGCGCCGCGAGATCAGAACCTGCAACCCGCGCTTGAAGGCCTTACGGGAAGGGTTTTCTCCCAGGTGCGGGCGGCACTGACTCCAGAGCTTAGACTCCTTACGCGCAGGAAGCCTCGCCATGGAGACGAGCCTGTCTCCTTCGCGCAGAAGACCGTGCACCAGGATCACGCGCGTCAGGTCTTGATCAAGATCAGCAAAACTCACATGGACGTTGACCTCGGAACACAGAGCCCCGAAATCGACGTTCACCGTCTCACTCTCCTGACAATTCGCCTGTCCACGCTTGCGATGCTTGGGAGCGTTGGCGTCTGCTCGCTCCCTCTCTTCAGCCCGAAGTCGATCTCGCTCCCGCTCTCGCTGAAGTTGCGCTTGTTCGTACTGCTCCCACGACTCGCGGTTGCCACCAAGATCGATGAACTGCTGCAATGAACAAGATTGCCCAAGGTCATTCCAGTCACCAAGGACACGCATGACAACTTGTCGACCTCGCCCAAGAAGCCCCGTCGCCATGACCACGGGAAGCTGATCGATCGTGACAACACCGTCGGTTATAAGAGCGCAAGCGCGACCAAGCACATTTGGATTTTTGTCTTCCACCAGCGCATGGATCTGTTCATCCGTCATCCCGCGCTGGGAAACGGCATGAACCATTTGAGTGGCCTCCACCAAAATTCGTGCCTGCCCAGAGGCACTTGCCGAAAGCACCACGATCTCTTGATTCTGCAGAATGTGCAGCGTTGCACGCAAAACGGCCGGTGTGGTAATCGGCGTAGCAAGAGAATTCTTCTTCCTGCAATTCCACCCAAGCCCCATCGCCATGTGGTGAACCAACCCGTCTGCCGCCTGCGTAATGCGCCCCTCCAAGCCACCAGGGCTAATCCGCATCCCCATCTGAGCAAGAGCCTTAGCGGTCAAGGAAATTGCTTCTTGTCCGTAGTCCCTGACCATCTCCATCGTTTCCGTGCTAAAGCTCACCAGAGCCTCAACGCAAGCCAGACTGTCGCGATGATCGTCGTAGCAAAAGCCATGCCGCTCGAGCATGCCCAGTGCAACCAACGAATCCAACGATTCGTGACTTGCGCCCTTGTACTCCCTCAGGATCTCCATGAGCACGACGTCATACCCCTTGCCCGGCCTCCGAGCCTTGAGCTGCCGGCAAAGCGCACGCTTCACCGCCTTTTCAACACCCTTCACTCTTTCGGCCTTCACCGCCGCATCCACAAACAACGGAATGCTCATGGGGTTGCGTGCAGCCAGACGAAGGAGCTCTCCTTCACGTGTGCGCTTGAGCGCCTCCTCCACTCGCGTCAGATCGATATCACTCATCAACCTGTCCTTTCTCCGGTTTGTATTCCGGCCCAAAAACCTACCGATCACAAGCATTTTTGTCAATCAAAAAGCCCCGACGAGAAGTCGGGGTACAGGTCCTCGTTAGGACCTCGCGTGTGCGCTGCTGATCAGCGTCTTGATCTTCGTGATCTGTGCTTGTGCGTCTGGCTGCCTCGCCGAGGGGGTACCCAGGCGATAGAGCTTCCCCTCACGCTTGAGCACGCCTTGCAGCTCCAGGTACCTGACGAGGCGCTCCAACTCTCGCTTGCGCGTGAAGGCGCTTCGACAGCTCTTCCAGAGCTTTCGGATCTCCCTGGGTTGCAGTTCAGCGGCAGCTGGGAGCCTGTCTCCATGCTGAAGGAACCCACGAACGATGAGCGTGCGGACCTGTGACGGCTCACAGCACTCCATGAACGGCTCGACAACGACCAGACGCTCCTCAAGCGCACGGAAGTCAATCGTCGGCAGCTCTTGTTCCTGCTTCCGCTTGTTCTTGGGCAGCTGGGCCAGTCGCTTGCGCTCCTGTGCATCGAGCCCCCTGCGAAGATTCTCCTCACGCTGCCGACGGTCTTCCTCCACGTAGTGCTGCCAGTCGTAGTGCGTTCCCCCAACGTCCACGAACTGCTTGAGCGTGCACGGACGGTCCAGCGTCTGCCAGACTTCCAGCACACGTCGCGCCTCAGCGCCATTGCCCTCAAGCAGACCTGAGCGACGAACCTCTTCAAAGTCCTCGGGGCGAAGCGCGAGATCCAGAATCAGGCCACAGAAGAAGGCCAGCACGTTGATGCCGTGCTGCTCACGAATCTCTCGCATCTGCCGCTGTGTCATCCCAGCCTTGGACACCTCGTGAAACTGTTGAACCGCCCGTTCGAAGTGCCTCAAGCCCATCAGCGTTTCGAAGTTTGACGCCACGTGGCCCAAGCCAATGAAGTGCACATTCAGGCAATCCCTAGCAAACAGCGCCATGACCGACTGAAACACCTCCGACGTGGTCAGCGGCGTAGACGGAAGCCTCTTCCCCCCCTGACAATTCCAGCCGAAGACGCTGGCCATCTTGTGAATAGCCCCCTCGGCATAGCGCTTGCGCCAGGTACTTCCCGTAAGAGGGATGTCTGGGTTGAATCCCTTTTCCCTGAGCAGGTCCTTCAAGCTCCGCTCTGCGTCAGTGCCCCCCTTACTCACCTGATTGAACTGCTGCTCAAAGACATCCAGCACATGCTTCACCGCCGCAAGGCAGCGCGCACTCTCCTGGTGGCTCCGGTAGTTGAACGCGTGAATCTCGAGCAGGCCCAGGTAGGTCAGCGTCTCGGCGAGTGGAAGCCCGGTCGCCTCTTGATAGACGCCAAGCATCTCGATGAGCCGGTCGTCGTAGCCGCCACGAGGGGTCGGACCCGCGTGAGTAAGCTGACGCTTGAGCGCAGCACGGATGACACCGCGATGCTCCTTGCGTCCCTCGCCATCAATCAGCCACTTCCCGACGAACACATCGACGGACAGGACATGCCTTGAAGCGACGCGAACAAGCTCTTCTCGCTTGAGAAGCTCCAGTGAATCTCGAATCTTATTCAGATCGTGGGAATCTCCCATCGATCACTCCTTTACCGGTTTTCATGCCGGATAAAAAACCTACGTATTTTAGGCTTTTTTGTCAATCAAAAAGAGGTCCTTGTTAGGACCTCGCGTGTGCGCTGGTGATCAGCGTCTTGATGGCTTCGATCTGCTGCCGTGCGTCCGGCTGCCGCGCTGTGGGCGTGTGCAGTCGGTACCGCTTGCCCTCGCGCTTGAGAACGCCGGCAGACTCCAGTACTCGCACGAGCGCCGTGAGCTCGCGCTTACTGGCGAAAGGACCTCGACAGAGCTTCCAGAGCTTGCTGATCTCCCTAGGTCGGAGCTCGGCAAACGGAGGAAGTCGCTCCCCATGACGAAGGAATCCTCGAACGACCAGCGCTCGGATCTTCTCTTCCCCATGAACCTGCATCACCCCAACGACATCAAGCTTTCGCTCGAGCTCGTCAAAGTCAATCAGCTGTGCGTTGTCCTCTACGTTCTTTCGCTTCTTTTTCTTGAACATGGGCTGAGAGCGCTCTACAGGCATCTCAAACCTTCGAACGGGTTGTGCTTCAGGCGGGGGTCGCCGAGCCTCAGCCAGTCTCTTCTCTTCTTCAAGCCTCTCCTGCCACGCCTGTGCCGTTCCACCCGCCGACTGGAAATCGACAAGTTTTCCAGGACGACCTACAGCGGCCCACTCACGCATGAGCGCGCTTGCCTGCTGGGGATCCAGCTCTCCCAACACAGAGATGTTCCGACACACGAGCGTAAGCTCTGCCGTTGATTGTCTCTGCAAGGGAATGAGCTCAGCCGCTCTCATGGCCGTGCGTACACCGAAGCGTCGGACACAGGTTTCCACGTGCGGCAATTCTTCCTCTGGCCACTGAGACAAGAACAGAAACGTGGCTCGTTCCACCACGCTGATACCCTTGAACTCCTCACCCGCGAGCTGATCTTCGAACAAGAGGAGCGAAACGTGAAGTGCGACCAGCAAACGCGTGGGCGAACAAGGGGTTTGTCCCTCAACCCACATCCCCTTGTCCTTCATGGCTCTTTCGATGACCAGCAGGAACAGGTGGAAGTGCACCAACCAGATTCCCCGCCTCCCCTCGTAGGTCTCCGTGACCTCCGCTTCAGGTGGCCATTCGTCCAGGCACACATGGCGTTTCGCCAACACGTAAAAGCGCTTGATGATCTGCCCGTAGTCGGACAACTCATTGTAGAGGAACCCTGCACGCTCCAGGGCATACATGAACTCGAGCGCTCCCAAACCACCTGCGCTCCAACCGTCGATGACGGCGAGGATGTGGTTGAGCGTCTCCATGTACCCTTGCTTCTTCATGGGGCCGATCTGTTTCGTCACCCTTGTGAGCAAAGAAACGAGATGTGGAATACCAGCAGAGTCGATGTTCTGTCCTCGGAGGAAGGCGCGGACGGTTCCCGGCACCAACTCCTCATCCCAGAGGAACCCGTTGTCAGTGGCCAACACTCTCGACTGCCTGGGGTCAACAACCCCAATCTCGAGTCCGCCAGCTAAGCTTGTCTTGAGCTGCTTGGTGTAATGACCTGGGCCCTCCGAAGAGATGTACAGCCCGTGAATGTACTTCTTTTTTCCGGCCAAGTGACCTCCTTTACTCCAACCGGAGACAATGAAATTAGCGATAAATCCGCTTCAGGTCAAGAAATAAATAAAAAGAGGTCCTGCGTGGACCTCGGATCGAGTACATTCGATCAGCTTGCCTTGCTCTTGAACTGAGCGCTTTTTACCAGTGCCTTAGCGTTCACCAGGAGCTGGTGTCCATTGGGATGGTCGCGCTTCTGCCGCTCCGTGGGATCGGCCAAGCGGAAGTTCTCCCCGTCCCTTGTCAGGACCTTGTGCGCAAGCAACTCACGCACAGCAGCGTCGACGGCGCGCCTGGGCTTGTCGACCGTGGGGACACAGCGACGAATCTGCTGCCAGAGCTTGTTGCGATTGCGGGCTGGTCGCTGGTGCCATGGAGGCACGCGATCACCAACACGCATCAGACCGCGGACGATGATCGTTCGCATGAGCTCACGCTTTTCACCGAAGGCCGCCGGCACCTCGAGTGCTTGCTCGAGCGTGCTCAGGTCATGCGTGACCGGTTCGGGCTTCGGGGCCCGCGCCTGTCCGCGCTTGATGCCCTTGGGGGCATTTGCTGCTTCCAAAGCCGCTCGCTTCTGTTCTTCCTCGGCCCGACGCTCAGCAGTCTCCTGCTCACGACGCACACGTTCAGCCTCCTGCTCACGCAGATGAGCTTCGTACGCTTCGTCGGTAGGAAAACGCCGAAAGCTCTTCAGCGTCCCCGGGCAATCGTAGCGACGCCAACGATCAATGAGCGCCTGCAGATCCTGCTTCCGTACTCCCTTGAACGTATCGGGACGCTGAGTGATCTCGTGGAGCACTTGTGCATCAACCACCCCACACCGGAGCAATTCGTCCAGAAACACGAAGCTGTACCCACCGTTGTGACCGATGTAGCGTCGCAGATCCTTGGAATCGATCCCCAGGTGCTGGCAGTGATGCATGACCCGGAAGAAGTCGTCGACACCAGCACACTGATTCGTCCCTTCGATCTCCCAGCACCAAAACAGGTCCGTGACCGTGTCGTCGAGGCAGTAGAGTTCGATCGCCAGAGCGAAGTCGTCGGGCGACGCCTGCAGCAATGCCGTCTGGTCGAGCTCTAGGAACTCGTTCAGCTCGTGCAGCCTCATGGCAACTCCAACCACATACTCACGCGCGAGATCGGCTCGATACTGGAGCCGGTCCATCCCCTGAGGTGAAGCCGGAGCGTAGCGCTCCATGGCTTGAGACAATCCGGCATCGAACCGCTCTGTCTGCTCGGCATCGAACAAGAACCCCACCTGCGCTGTGACAGCGTGCAAGATGAGCCCTGGTTGCGGCACCTTCCCCCAACGTCTGGAGAGCTGGCGCACGACCAAGTCGACCGTCTCGCTCCAACCCGCATCAGGAAGCAAGCCTTGTTCTCTACAGCGACGCAGGAGCAACTCTTGCACCATCGACGCCACCTTCTTGTCGACGAATCGAAGCGACGAGACCCGCTTCTCCACCTGGTATTCCAGGGAGGCGCGGATTTCCTCGCGCGAGCGACGCAGCCGAATGTAGATCGGCTCGAACACCAGCAAATGCACGATCAGGACCCACAAGAAGTACTCCAGGGGCGTGATCTCAGTACCCAATTCGTTCCAGGTGTAGACCCGAATAGCGATGTACTGCAGAACACACACGACGGCCAAGATGTGAAGGCCGCGGAACCATCGATTTCGCATGTCGCCTCCTTCTGGGGCAATAGATGTTAAGCACAGATTGTCTCTGCGCTCTGCAAAGAGCAGAGGGAGAGATTAGTGATTTTTGGGCCAAACGTCAAACCACCGAGAGAAGTCTCGGTGGTTTGATGGCGCCTAACGGGTGGGTGGGTGGTCCTGTTTGATGTTGGTTCACGGGTCGGTCCTGACGAGCACCCAGTAGCTATTTCAGGTTCTTACGTCATCTATTCTTCACAGCGATGATGGCAGCTTGTCGAATCCACCATGTCGTCCGTTCTGGAATAGTCATGGAACTGCTTCAGTTCCTGAACCGGTTGGCCCTATTGCGTTGCCAGAAGCCGCGCATTCCCAGGCCGGGGGTTAGATTGTAATTCGGACGCACCCATCCGAGCCGTAAGGCCATTAAACTGTAGCATGCTGCCAGAGATCCGCAAGCGAATCAAGGGATACTGGTCCACTACCCATCCACAAAATTTCCACAAAGAAAAAAGAAGGGATTGCGTGTCCCTTCCGTTGAGCCCCTGAGTTGTTCAGATCAAGTTTCGAAATCGTCCTCTTGCTGACAAGTGGATCATTACGGAACTTAAGTAAACATTACTCGATGGGAAACTCTCCAAGAAGCTCGCTCTGGCAGAACTGCTTGAGCGATCCGAGCTGCGGCACCAGGTGCACCTTGTCGAAGTCGAACGGACCGTCCTCGATGATGAAGCGCGCCTGGAGTCGGTACATGCGCAGGTAGTCGTATGCACGACCGTCAGCGAGCCGTCCAAAGCCGGGCAGAACCCCGCAGAAACGAAATCCCTGCTGACGCAGCGCATGGATGATGTCCTCGGTCTCCGGCCAGTTCGCCGGCACGTCGACCAACTCAGAGCCACTCCCGGCCTGAACGGTGAAACCGTCGTGGTAGACCGGCGCGGGCATGGGAATCTCCGGGAACGTCTCGTCCCACGGACGTTCGTAGACGGTCTTGGGCAAGTACGCGTGCAGGATCCCGTCGTAGTAACTCGGCAAGAACACCGTCCGGTGTCCCAGGCGCGTATGACCACGCAACCAACGCACGTACATGAGCACGGTCTCAGGCTGTCGCCCCAGAACGCCCTGCATGAGCCCCGGGTACTTCCCCGGCTGGATGCCCGTAAGCACCCCACCGACCTTGAGCAGGTTGGTCTGGCTTGCGCAGTCCCCTCGGTAGCAGACCGGCTCGGAGTACACCCCCGCAGCGTTCTGCTGCTTGACCCAGGCCATACGCATCCGCGTGAGGTACTTGGCGACCTTCTGGTTGCGGTGATCCGAATGGACGATCAGCCCACCGAGCTCGTAGACACAGCCACCGCCCTTGTAGGGAACCGCCTTAGCGAACCCGACGAGCTGTCCCGTCTCCCGATGAATGGCCACCGGGTAGTACCCCTGCGGGTGGAACTCCTTGATCGGGTACGGGTAGCTCGGGCCGTACCAGCCAAAGAGCAGTCGACAGATGGAAGGAATGTCTCCCTTCCCCGCCTCACGGAATTCGTACTGCGCCGTCACGTCGGCGAACTCAGGATTGAACGTCTTCAGCACCGTCTCCCCCACCAAAGCTGCTGCCTGCATGAAAAACCTCCTTGACGCTCCTTGCGCCACGCAGGCCCCCTAAGGAACCCGCGTCGCACAAGAAACTAGTTCTTGAACGATTCATGTAATGCTTGAATGAACTGCCAGTACACTCTGTGGAACTTGGGCAAACTTTCTATCTCGAGCCACTCATGAGGGCTGTGCTGATCCCCGGAAACCGGCCGAGAAATAATCAGAGGAATTCCGAGTTCTGAGAGAAAGCGTCCATCGTTAGAGCCACAGTGTTGATTATGTTCCGTCTTGAGCTCAAGTGTTTTTTCAACGGCCTCTTCATACATCTTCACGTACGGATGATTTGGATCCGTGAAGATCGGCGAGCCACTGATGCGATTAATAACCTCAACGTCTGGTCCCGCTTTTTCCTTCACGGCAGCAAAGAGATCGTCTACGTTCGTCTGCTCTGTGAATCGAATATCTAGATCACATGTCGCGAAGTCAGGGACTTGGTTAAACGTCTCTCCTCCCTGAATCGTTCCAATGTTGCATGTGTGATACCAGTGATCCTCTGCTGTTGGTGTGTTTGGGAACAACTCACGAATGCGCGCGTACGCAGCGATTAAGGAATCGATAGCGTTTTCACCAAGCCACGGTCGCGACCCGTGCGCACGTCTTCCTGTGGCGTTCAGTCGCAAGGTAAGAATGCCTTTGTTGGTGATCACCAGGTCGTCTGGCGCTGTTCCTCCATCTGGCACCAAGGCGATCTTGCATCGGTAGCCAATCTCATTAATCAAGTAATTCACTCCATCGAATCCACCAACCTCTTCATCGGTTGTGAGCATGAGGGCAATGTTTGGCTTTTCCTCCAGCGCGGCAATCTCGCGCATGATGCGCATCATGACCGCACACTCACTTTTCATGTCACAGACTCCCCGCCCATAGACGCGCGTCCCTGCAACGCGCGGTTCGAAAAGTTCTTCAGTCGCTGGTACCACGTCGAGATGACCGACGAGGAGGATGTCTGGGGTGAGCGTGTCTTGCGTTGAGATGACGATGGAAGGTTTGTGTCGAGATTCATACCGTTTGATGACAAGCGAATCAATGGGTTTGAAATAATCGTTGACGTACTGAATGGCGCGTTGAAGTTCATCAGGACGATCAGCGGTTGTGTGCATGCGAACCAGGTCGTACGTGAGTTCAATAATATTTTCATTCATAGAGATAAGCAGAAACCACCGCGCTAAGGCGGTGGCGTTTTGTGTTTCAAGTTGGTACGAGAACACTATGCCACCGCAAGGCCAAGGAGGAAGACAACGACAATAATGTCGAGGATGTCCTCGCGAGAAACCGTGCGTAGCATCATGTAGCTCGTGTGATTCATAACGTTATTCAGGCTAGCGGAGGGACCACGGGCTGTCAAATACCCTGTGGACACAAAGAAAAAAGAGGCCTCGTTTAGGCCTCAAATTCGTCCAAACTCATGCATGATGAACGCCTTGTGAGCGGCGAGCTCATCCACCACGTGAATCAGATTGAAGTCGGGGTCGTTCATCCCCTCGTCCGGACGATGCATGCGCAGCACATCGTAGGTCTGGCTCCCCACCCGGCCGAAGCCAGGAAGGATCGCTCCCATGCCGTAACCAGCGAGCCGCAACTGCTGGATGCGCTCGGTAGCGATCTCCCAGTTGATCGGGATGTCCACGTAGTCCGCTCCACGGATCCCACGAATCATCTTTCCGGCCGTGAGCTTGGATGGAGGAGAGCGATCAGCAGGGCTCTGGTGCCAGGGAGGACGAACCTCCTGCTGACTGAAGAGCTCCTCGGCCGCAATGGTGTAACTCTCCGGGAGAAACAGTCGCCTGCGGCCGAAGCCCGTCTTCCCCGAGAGCTCCAGCACCTGCACCGTGAGCGTCAGGGGCTGCATGCCAAGGATGGCGGGGCGGATCCAGGGATGACGGAACGGGAGCAGACCGCAGGGTCGGAAGCCGAACGCCGTGAGGTTGCGCTGGCTCGCACAGTCCTCGTAGCAGGTCACCCCCTCGGAGACAACCAGGCGAACACCTCGCTCCTTCAGTCGCTCAAGCCGTACCCCCGTGAAACGCTTGGCAATGCCGTGGCGCCGAGCCCTCTTGCACACAACCAACGAACAGAGCTCCCAGACGTCCACATACTGACCGTACGGTGCTGCCCGTGCGAACCCAACGATCCGACCATCGAGCTCTGCCACCAGGTTGATATGCCGCGCGTTGAGCACGTGCATCAGATAGGGGTACCCCTCGCCGTACTCCGCGAGGAACAGGCGGTTAATCTGATCAACGTCCGCGTTGGTCGCATCGCGGACCGTGTAAGCATCATCGACCGAAACCCTCGACAAGGTTGCCATGTTTTCTCCCTAGGAAACAAACAACCGCCCCTTTCGGGACGGTTGTTTTTTTAGCAGAAGGATTCTGCTATGACAAACACGTCCCGCGCTGGCGGAAGAAGAAGCTGCTAAAAAAGAAACTTCGTGTGTGTGTCATAACAGTATTCACTATAGCGCACCGATCACATCCGTCAAGAAAAGAAAAAGAGGGTTCCGTAGAACCCCGTAGATGTTGCCTTCTAGACCCGGACAGGAGCCAGACCAGACGGCGGCGTGCGCGAAAGCAGGAACTGGCGAATGCCACTGACCGGTGTCCCTGCCGAGATCAGGCTTCCAGCCTCTCTCCTGAGGACCTGCACGGTCTCCTCGGGCTGGTCCGCCATCTCCAGGAAGTGGCTCACCCAGCGCTCAGCGCGAGCCTTGCGACGCGCACGGATCTGCTCCGGCGTGTTGAGCTCGCAGAAGAAGCGCAGGGCCCGAGGACCCATGAGCGCATCGGCGGCATAGCGAGCCTGCTCGAGCGTGAGCTTGCTCTCCATGAAGGCCTTGGCGACTCGCAGGCAGGTCTTGGCGATCTGCCGCACCTCACCGATCAACTCATCCAGCGATGCGACGTTTCGGTCGATCCACGGACGGCGGCGTGTGATCTGGTTGCGGCGGTAGCTCCTGAAGCGCGTGACCCACCCGTCCATCCGCCTGACCGACCAGTCGGAACGCGTGGACAGCACCTGCACGTCTTCGAGCGTGGCACGTCCCATGAGCAACACCTTCCTGGCATTGCTGTTGAGACGGTCCCAGATCTGCTTCAACTCCTCACTCACATTCTCCATCGAACTTTTCTCTCCTCAGTGGTGAATGGCCCCTTTGGACACAAAATCTAAGCTAGCAGAAAGTTCTGTAAGCAGCAAGTCATCATCCACAATTAAAAAATCCCGACGTCATGGTCGGGACAGTAGGCTCTCCAGAGCCTCAGCGTTTCGGCACCATGTTGATCAGTGCTGAACGGACCTTTGCTGCGCCTGCGTAGCGCGGCGTGATCGTGTTGATGAAGTACTTTCCCCCCTGCTGCTTGAGCAGTCGCAGCTCGATGAGCGTACGTACCACCGAATCGACGTCACGACTCTGTGCGTCACTTTGGAACCGCCGCGCCTCACGACGCAACCTGTTCCCCTTGAGCTTGGGCCACTTGCTCTGCGGCATCAGGCGGTCACCCGAGCGCATGAGCGCAACAAGGATCGCTGCAGCAAGGTTTTGATCAATTCCACCCAGGTCATGCTCGCGCAGTACCCCGATGACGTTCATCACAACCTGCTGCCAATCGATCTCCTGCTCCAGCTTTTCACCCGTCTTGCGATGACGACGCTCCAGCTCTTCTCGTGCTTGTGCGAGACGTGCTTTCTTAGCCGCCTCTGCTCGGCGCAGCCGCTCTTCACGCTCGGCGGCCAGACGAACTTCCCGTTCCTCCTCGCGTCGAGTTTCTTCCTCCAAAAGTCGCAATTGTTCAGCCTGCCATGCTTCACGTGTGGCTCCCAGTGCCAGGAACTGATCCCAGTCCGGACAGCCGCTCGCTTCCCAATGACTGAGCTGACAAATCACCTTGTCCATCTCTCGAGCATCAAGAAGTTCGGGGTGGGAAGCCACAAACCTCATGCTCTTGCTCGTGATGAAGCCCTCCTTGAGCCCATCGTATAGATCGATCGTCTTGGTGATGTTCACCCGATCCATCGTCTTGAGAACCAATGCGTCATTCAACCCATGATCTGCCCAGCAACGGAACTGCACCATGGCTGCCGTCAGTCCAACGGCTGCCGGACCGTGCCTATCGAAATCACTTGCCTGCACACCCAGCCGATCGACAACCTGCTTAGTACACAAGCCGACGACGTGAGGCTGCGCAGCCACAAAGGCATGATAGGAACGGACTCGATGGTCCGAGGCACCCACCACCGCCATGGCGTCGTAGGCCACATCGACCATCGACTGCACCTGAGCGATGACCCACTTGCTCGAGTCAGGGTCCACTCCCTCTGGAACAGGAATCTGTCGCGCAACCGCGAGGAGCGGAGCCAAGAGGCGGCGGTACTGGAACTTGCGCGTGAACAGAATGCCGCGGTCCTCCACACTCGCAACGATGGATACCATCATGGCAAGTCCACCACCAACCAGATCCACGAACGCTTCTGTGGTCTCCACGGCCGCATCCATGAGCAACCGCTTCCCTTTCTCTCCCTGAGCTACGCGTAGCATCGCAGCAGCAACCAGTTCTGGTGTCTCACTAGAGAAGTTTCGCATGTTGTAACACAGAAGGCTCAAGAGACTTTGGTAGACAATCTCGGGATCTTCTGCAAGCTCCTCAATATTCTCTACGGAGGCCGGATTGAACGTCCCCGACTTCTCGGCACGTGCCCGAATTCTCAGAACCAACTTCTCGTCCTTACCCTGAAGCCACTGTTCGTAACCATCCCATTGAGGCAGGTACCGCATCCAGAGCGTGGACTGAACCGCCCTAGTAACAGAATCACCAGCAGCGGCCTTAGCCAACAGCTCCTTTCCGTACCTGGCGGTCCAGGGACGCTCAAACTTGAAAGAACTCACAGTCCTCCTTTTTGCCCAGGAACCATTCCTGTGCAAGATCAAAACCTACTCCAACAAAAAAACAGGGTCAAGCCCTGTTTTTTCTATGTTGTCTTTTGTTCTTTGAGTCGATCTTTCAACCAGATCTGGATCCATGGATCAAGTGGCAAGCCCGCCTGAGCAATCTTCTTAGCAAGATCTTCCATCTTCTCAGGTCGCGACTGCACATAGACACCATAAAGTGTCACGTACCACGTCTCATCAAGCTGCGCTTCTTCTCGAACAATCTGCTCCATGGAAAGCCGGCTCAATTCCACATCCCCAAGACCCAATGTGAGTCCATATTTGTCGTTTCCTGAAAACTCAGCACGTGCACCCCAAACAGGATTTTCTTGACCGAAAACTGAACGCTGAAGAAAGTGTTCAACTTCTATCTCCTGGCTCTTTCGATCCTGCCATGAGCCATCCTCATGAAGTAGGGCAAGAAACTGACGAATATCTGTGAGAAGCTCTTCGTTTAACGAATCCTTCTCAAGGCCGGGTAACAACTCTTGGTTCGATGGATCGAGTTGAATATCTACACGCTCACCAAGAAGTTGTTCCATGGATGCATGAAGCTTCTCTGAAAGAGACTGACGAAGTACTTCTCGTTGCTCTTGCAGAGCCTCCCAAGCTCTCCGACGCTCATCCTCTACGCCCATAGCTTAGATTCCCTCACCGAAGATGAAGCGATCAGTGATCTTCTCGTACTGGAAGAGCTCTTCGTCCTGGAAGAAACGCTTGATCTCTGCGGCAGCTGCCTCTTCTCCATCAGATGCGTGGATCAAGTTAGATGGAACGTTCATGGAGAAGTCTGCGCGGATGGTTCCAGCGTCAGCCTCACGTGGGTTGGTGGAACCAACAATCTTTCGCACCTCGCCGATAGCGTCGTATCCCTCAAGGACCATTCCTACCACAGGAGTCTGCATCATGAACTGCTTCAAGCTCGCGAAGAATGGCTTGTCGGAAAGATGGGCGTAGTGCTCATCGAGCATCTCATCGCTCAAACGAATAAACTTCATTCCAACGAGCTTGAGTCCCTTGCGCTCAAAGCGACTGACAATATCACCGAGCAAGTCACGCTGGAGTGCATCTGGCTTAAGCAAAACGAGGGTCTTTTGTGTGTCTGGCATAATGTATTCTTTCGTTATTTTGCGCCAAAACTACCATGATTAAACTAGAACGGCAAGGGATGTGGGGCTACCGTTGGCTCGTCTCCATAGCTCTCCACGAGAATCGTTCCATCTAGATCTGTCCTAAATACCGTTGCCCCAACCTCCGATAAGCGTGAAAGGATAATGGGATGTGGATGGCCATAGCTATTATCTTCACCAACACCGATGAGGGCGTACTCTGGAAGCGCCGTATCAAGGAGTGACCAGCTCGTGGATGTCAGTGACCCATGGTGTCCCACCTTGAGCACATCCACATCAGGAACGAACGCGGAGAGCACCTCTTCCACGGCCTCTTCTGCATCCCCCGTGAGCAGCAGAGATGTCTCTCCGTACACCACGTGGAGCACCAGGGACAGGTCGTTTCTTTCGTTTGTTTCGAGCGATGCGTAGCCCTCATCGCTTGGCCACAAGACTCGAATCACTACCTCACCATACTCAAGCACATCCCCGGCCTTGAGCGTACGTCTGGCAATACCATGATCTTCGCTCCATTGCTGTGCGACCGCTGTCTGCCCCTCATGCCCCGTATCCATAAGGACATCTATATCAAATACCTCGAGCACACTCACCAAACCCGTGACATGATCTGCGTCTGTGTGTGTTAAGACCAGGGCGTCGAGATGACTGTCCCACGGCGGCAAAATGGTACTAAGTTTTGAGAGCACCTGACTCGATCGCCCACCATCGATAAGCAACTCCTCGCCCGTCGGAAGCTGAAAGAAGATGGCATCCCCTTGCCCAACATCCAACATCCACATCCGCAGCGGTTTATCCTCCCAGGGCAGTGATGGATCAACGGAAACAAACCAAAGTACCAAAGAGACGAGGATCGCCCCAAGAACCAGTGCCGCTTCTCTGAGTCGCTTTCGCGTGACGTAGTGAGGCTTAGCTGGCGCGCGCATACCGCTTGTGAAACCAGAATAAGAAGTAGAGCGCTGCGAGCACGAATGCCAAAAGACGTGCGTGTGCAAATTCAACCGCTGCCAGCGGAACCGCACCAAGCGTAACAATGAACCAGAGCATAATGGACGAAAGACTCCAGGCAGGCAGAGCTATCCAGGTTGCAAGAGGAAGAGAAACGAGTGAGAGCGCGAGAGCAATGAGCGTTGCCCCCATGGCATAGACAACAAACGGGAGGACGAGCAGGTTAGCCAGCGGCGCGATGAGTGATAATCCGCCAAAGTGCCAAAGCATGATCGGGAGTGTGAGTACGATCGCTGCCAGTGAGGCAGCAAAAGACGTGCGGAGTTCGAACTGTTTTGGAATAAAGGAAAGATGCTTCTCGATGGGCTTGGTTAGACCAAGTACCGCAGCCGTTGCCACAAACGAAAGCTGGAACCCGACGTCAGCGTGCAAGATAAGCGGATTCATGAGGAGCATCAGCGCGGCCGCTGCCAGCATCACATTGAGAAGCGATTGTTTTCGGTTCACGGTGTGGGAGATGATCACCACCCCACCCATCAGGCCAGCGCGTACGACCGCAGGTGTAGCTCCGGCGATAACAACATAAGCAGCAATCAGAACGCTCGTTAGGATGAGCGCACGACGACGTCCAAGACTCGTTGAGAGAATCCAGCTTAGAAATATCAACGAGAATAACGAGACGTTGAATCCGGAGGCCGCAAGAATATGAGAGGTACCTGTGGTAGAAAAATCATCCTTGAGCTCAGGCGAGAGCGAGGAGCTTCCACCAAAAATGAGACCAGCCAGGAACGAAGCGTGGGGCTCGGGAGTTATTTGCTCGAGCGTATCAATCGCGGCGCGCTTGAATGAAAGAATGCTACCAACTAGAGAGAACGATTCGTTTGGTTGAACATCGATGTACGCTGGACGGTAACACACACCTAGAATTCCTTGGCTCGCAAGAAAACGGTCGTAGGCAAACCCCTCAAAGGGCTCTGGTGCCTCTACCCGACAGTTAAACACCAACTCGTCGCCGTAACGTAATTCGGGATACAGCGGCGCCCACACAAGCAGACGACCAGCACGCGACTCATCAGCAAGCGCAACCTGATCGAGTACAAGCCGCTGTTTCCCAACGCGACGCTCAACCTCCGCATCGATCACACCTGAGACACGAATCTCAGAGCTCGGCGCATCGGCAACCGTTGAAACATGTGAAGGCAAGCTTGCTTGGGTGAAACGAAATAAGGCAAAGAACAAGACTGCCATGAGCACAAAGATGAATCGAAGATCTCGTCGCTTCAGAAAGCTTGCGACGGCTATCGAACCAATCGTTGCCACCAGAAGCCCCTCCCACCACGTGGCAGGAACCAATGGCCCCAACGCTATACCAAAACAAAACACCGCCAGAGCGCTGGCGAGTGTTTTTGATGGTGAATTGATGATGGTCTTAACTCGCACAAGTTCCAAGTCCGACCCCCTGGTAACAGAACCCTCTCTTATGCAGATCCATATCCGCGAAATGATTTCGTCCGTCAAAAATATGCTGACCAACCATATTCTCTCGCAACATCTCAAACGACACCTCCTTAAACTCCGGCCACTCTGTCAGCACAATGAGTGCCTCAGCCCCGCGCGCTGCATCCATGGCTGTGGTAGTGAACTCAACGTGATCGGAGAGCACACGCCGTGTGTTGTTCATGGCCTGCGGATCATACACCGCTAAGTCTGCACCATGGGCATGTAGACGCTGCGCGATATCAACACCAGCGCTCTCACGAATATCATCCGTGTCCGGCTTGAACGCCAGCCCCCAGACGGCGATACGGCGCCCCTTCACACCACCGAGCTCGTCCAAAATACGTTTAAAGAAAATTTCTCGTTGGCGATTGTTTACCTCGATCACACTGGAGAGAAGCTTAAAGGTATACCCCTTAGCCCCACCGAGCTGTGCAAGCGCACTCACGTCCTTTGGAAAACAAGAACCGCCATAGCCTACACCGGCACGCAGAAAGTGCGGTCCGATGCGCTTATCAAGCCCAATCCCCTCTGCCACATCACGTACATCCGCTCCGACGCGCTCAGCCAGGTTGGCGATCTCGTTGATGAAGCTAATCTTAGTAGCGAGCAAAGCATTAGCTGCGTACTTGATGAGCTCTGCAGACTCGAGTTTTGTAATGACATGAGGGGCATCAAGACCCTCATGGAGCTTGGCAACGGTCTGTGCCGCAATCTCATCGTCCGCACCAATCACGACACGGTCTGGGTTGTGAAAATCTTCAAAGGCTGTTCCCTCTCGGAGAAACTCTGGGAGAGAAACGATGTTGATGAGACTCGTGAGCTCTGCGCGACCAGCCTCTGACATCCCCTTACGCACCTTCTCAAGAACAAGACGGTTTGTTCCAACGGGAACGGTCGACTTGGTCACAATCACTGCCTCGTGATCCAAGAGCGATCCAACCTGTTCTGCGGCAGAGAATAAATATTCAAGGTTCGCCTCACCAGTTCGTGTCGATGGCGTCCCCACAGCAAGCATGATGATGTCCGCACCACCAATGACGCTTTTCAGGTCCGTGGTGAACACAATCTTTCCCTGCTCTTGAACCATGGTCAGAGCGTCCTGAACGCCCGGCTCATAGAACGGCACCTTCCCCATATCAAGCTGGGCAATCTTTTCTGCGTTGACATCAACGCACGCAACATTGTGTCCGAGACTCGCAAATCCGACCCCGGTCGTCAGGCCCACATAGCCTGTTCCAATCATGACAAGATTCATAGTGAAGAGAGTTTAACAGAGAACGAAGCAATAATAAAGACGCTTTTTATACCCACTTTTTATGGGTTTTTTTACCTAATTCTATTGACAAAACACCTATTTTATGCTATCTTTTTCTGTCATAATTCACAGTAAGGAGGGTCCCGTTAAGCAGCGATTTTCCACGAATGTCTGTTTTACGGGATTTTTCATGAGGGACAACTCCTCAAGCCCATCGTTTCACTGCGCACATCGGAGGACTCCATGCGCTACATCAGCAGCTTGATCGCCATCCTCGTTTCCAGCGTCGCCCTCGCGGGTGGCTACGACCGAGGACCGGCGGTGCAGAACCCGCAGAACGCCTACAACCAGTACTGCATCGACCCCGCGGTCACGGCCGAGATGAACTTCGGTCGCATCTGCGACGAGATGCGCGGCGTGGTGCGCGTCGACCTGTTCAACGACGACCAGTCCGCGGTCACGGTCAAGAACCACGACGTGAACTGGCCCGAGTTCGCGCGCGGCCCGATGACCAAGCCCTACAAGCCCCTCACCATCGACATGGGGCAAGGGTCGCAGACGCTCGACTTCGGCGACATCCGCTGGTTCCACTACGGCCTCCCGAGCAAGGAGGCGACGCGGATCGCCATTCGTGTGAACGGTCTCGACAGCGTCCACTACGTGGACGGCCAGGAGACGATGGTCGTGGAGGATGGCATGTTCTCCAGCTTCAGCACGAACGTCACCAACCTCAGCATCACCGGACTCTCCGGCGAAGCTGTGAAGGTGGAGGTCGCGCTGTTCTGGGTTGAGGGTGCGGAGTCGAACCACAAGATCCCGCTCCAGTTCTCCTGCGAGGGCAACCTCTCGGCGGAGCTGAACTCCACCCAGTGCGCGCAGTGGAACGCCCGCCTGATGGAGTACCGCGTCTACGAGATCGGCGAGTGGACCACCCGCACCAGCTCCATGGGCCTCAAGTAGAGGCCACAACCAACCCCTAACGCGACCCATCGCACGTCGACGAGACAAGAAGAGTCTCATCGCGTGCGATGGGTCTCTTCTTTTCCATTGACATTTCCACTCATTCTGCTATTCTGCTGCGTTCATGGGCCGAGATGCGCTCCGCCTGTGACATGTACCCTGACAGGAGTTAGCAGATGAAGCCGCGCGTGTTCACCGCCGGAGGAAAGGACATCATCGTCACGGTCGAGATGTCCCACAAGCGAATGATCAACGAGAGGGGGTTCAAGCAGGCCGGCAAGCCCGTCGCGGGCATGTTCGCTCGCTGGATGACCCTCCCGGAGCTGCTGGACAGCAAGTGGTTCAAGGACGTGGTCCTCAAGCCGCTCCAGCGCATCGCGACCGAGAACAAGGGCAAGGTGTTCGCCCTGGAGATCGAGCACTCGGACCTGATCGGCTGGACCACCATCGCCCTGCGCGACGGAGACCCCTCCGCCGAGCTGCGGTGGCACGAGGGCCGCACGCTGGTGACCGGCGAGCTGGACCTGGCCAAGCCGCTCATCAGCCGCATGACCGAGCTCCACGCCGCCCTGCGCGCTCCCGTGGTCACCAACGCTCCCGCGCCCATGACCCGCAAGGTCACCCTGATCGGGAGGGCGCGTACCAGCCGCGGTGACCTGCTCATCGCGCTGCTCAACATCCGCCCCGGCATGGCCCTGCCCGAGAACGTCCAGTCCGGCGTCGCTCGCGCGCGGACCCGCAAGGACCAGTTCACGGTCCAGCGCGGAGACAACATCCACTTCTGGAACTACGGCGCTCGCGGCGACGACCCGAACGACCCGTTCTGGAGCTACGGCGCCATCGACGACGGCACCGTCTGCAACCCCCTGACCGGCAAGGTCCTCTACAAGACCGAACTCCCCCAGGAGAAGGCCGGCTAGGACGCACCCCATCGCAACAGCGAGACACACGACGTCTCACTCAAGCGATGGGTTTTTACATTCCCAAACAAAAAACCGCCCGTACGGGCAGTTCTTCTTATCCAAGAATCGTTTTCTTTAAGTCTTCATAGCTAGGCTTATCGTACTTTGCACGGATGCACATCTCACGAAAGATCTGTGAGAATCCCGAGAGCTCCCTGGAATCAATCAAATCGAGCAGCTCATCAAAACTCACCTCCATAAGCTCAATCTGTTCGCCCCCATCGAGCTCCTGCTCCTGAACCTTTTGTGCTCCACGAGCCACATACACATAATCGTCCCAAAGAATCTTACTCGTCGGACGCCAGACATGGAGAAGCTCCCAATCGTCTGATTCATATCCAGATTCCTCTAACACTTCTCGCTTGGCAGCCACAAGTGGATCTTCTCCCTCATCAATCCTTCCACCAACACTAGAGAGAAACCAGTCTTCCCTATCCGGCTGTCGCTGTCGTTCAATGATGATCTTATTCTCTGGCGTCACAAGAACGGTCTCTACAGTATTTGGCCGATTGAGCCGCTCGAATACAGCCATGCTGCCATCGTACATCTCCTGATCCCACTGATAGACATCAAAAAGCACGCCACCAAAAACCTTCTTTGCATCCTTGGGAACACCTTCCATAACTATTTCACCACAATATTCAAAATCCTTCCGGCAACGTAAATCACCTTTACCGTCTCCTTGCCCTCAAGGTGCTTTGCCACGTTCTCATCAGCACGCGCGGCGGTGAGCACAGCATCCTCTGCAGCGTCTGGAGCCACCATGAGTGAACCACGAACTTTTCCATTCACCTGCACGGCCATTCGAATCACATCATCGACGGTCTTGCTCTCATCGTACGTTGGCCAAGTTGATGCAAAGACAGACCCCTCATGACCCAACACCTGCCACAGCTCCTCACCAAGGTGCGGAGCAAGTGGTGCGAGGAGTTGCACGAGAATCTTGTACTGATCGCGGCCAACACTCTCAGTAGCGGTCATAGCATTCGTCAGCTCCATGAGCTTAGCAATCGCCGTGTTAAACCGAAGCTCCTCAAAGTCACTCGTGACTTTCTTAATCGTCTTGTGCAATTGAGTCTCGAGCCCCTCGACAGGTGCCTCGCCGAGCTTGTTCTGCAACTTCCAAACTTTTTCCAGAAACCGACGTACTCCCACAACACCCTTGGTGTCCCACGGCTTAGCGTCTTCCAGTGGCCCAAGGAACATCTCGTACAACCGAATCGCATCGGCGCCGTACTGACTCACCACCTCATCAGGATTCACCACGTTCCCCTTGGACTTACTCATCTTGTCACCATCTGGCCCGAGGATAAGACCTTGGTTGCGCAGCTTCATGAACGGCTCCTCATAGCCGACGTATCCAAGATCATGAAGTGCATAAGAAAAGAATCGTGCGTACAGCAAGTGCATCACTGCGTGCTCTGCTCCACCAACGTAGAGATCGACAGGACACCAGTGATCAAGCTTCTCACGTGCAGCAAACGCTTCATCATTGTGCGGGTCGCAGTAGCGCAAGTAGTACCATGAGGAGTCCACGAAGGTGTCCATCGTGTCAGACTCCCGGCGAGCAGGTGCACTACATGCAGGACAAGTGACCTCATGGAAGGTCTTAGAACCAACCAATGGCGACTCTCCTGTTGGCTTAAAGTCCACATCGTCAGGCAGCTGCACAGGCAGCTGCTCCTCAGGGGCGGCTTGTGGACCACAACTCTCACACCAAATAATCGGAATCGGTGCCCCCCAGTAACGCTGACGAGAAACAAGCCAGTCACGGATGCGGTAGGTAGTCTTCGCCCCTCCGATTCCATTCTGTTCGAGGTGCTCGATCATTTTTGCCTTCGCATCGACTGTGCTGAGTCCGTCGAGGATTCCAGAGTTAATCGCCACACCTTCACCAGTAAAACATCCTTCGACCTCCTCAGGAGCCTGAACAACTTCCTTAATCGAAATATCATACTTCACCGCAAACTCATGATCACGTTCATCGTGTGCTGGCACGGCCATAATTGCACCTGTGCCGTAGGTAACCATCACGTAATCTGCCACCCAGACAGGGATCTTCTCATCGTTTACAGGGTTGATGGCGTACGCCCCGGTGAACACACCTGACTTTTCTTTCTGCAGCTCGGTGCGCTCCAGCGCGGACTTCTTCCCTGCTGCAACGCGATACGCTTCCACCTCGGCGCGCTGGTCGTCTGTAACGATTTGTTCGACGAGCGCGTGCTCAGGAGCGAGCACCATGTAGGTAGCGCCGTAGAGGGTGTCAGGTCGAGTGGTGAATACCGTTACCTTATCGTCGCGTCCATCGAGCTGAAAGTCGACCGTTGCTCCAACGCTCTTTCCGATCCAGTTGCGTTGCATGGCTTTGATCTTCTCTGGCCAGTCGACCGTATCAAGACCTGCTAAGAGCCGCTCGGCATAGTCCGTAATCTTAAAGAACCACTGCTCGAGCTCTTTCTGAATCACTTCATTCTTACAACGCTCACAAACACCATCAACAACCTGCTCATTCGCAAGCACGGTATTACACCCCGTGCACCAGTTCACCGGAGACTTGGCTCGGTAGGCAAGTCCATTTTTGTAAAACAACAAAAACAGCCACTGGGTCCATTTGTAGTATGACGGATCCGCCGTGGAGATCTCTCGATCCCAGTCGAATGACAGTCCGATGGACTTGAGCTGTTTGCGGAATGTATTGATCGCTGTCTGCGTTGTCTGCGCCGGATGCACACCGGTCTTGATCGCGTAGTTCTCCGCTGGCAAACCAAATGCGTCATACCCGATGGGGAACAACACCTTCTTGCCACGCATGCGCTCCATGCGCGAAACGATGTCTACCGCTGAGTACGACTCAACGTGACCCACGTGCAACCCCGCCCCAGAGGGGTACGGGAACATGATCAAATAATAAAGCGCGTCGGTCCCTGAATCGTCCACGCGCCCTTCCTGAGATTTCTCCCAGACTTCTTGCCACTTTTTTTCAATCGATTGATGGTCGTAAGGCATACCAGCAAATCATAGCAGATCCCTATTTTTAGGCCAATATTAAGGCTAATTCCTTGACATTTCCCCAAAATACCTGTAGTCTCCACCCTCAGATCTACCTGAGAAAAGGAGGTGTAGACCATGCTCGATGGCTTCCTAGGCACCCGCCGCGCCATCTTCTACTGGTCACAGCGAAGAAGGAACATCCCCGACAAGATCTTCAAGCAGGCCCTGGAGCTTGCTGCAGAGCGCATCCCGCACCCGGACCGCACCATCCTGAATGGAAGCCAGTCCAAAGGGTTCATCAGCCAGTTCTATGGACTCCATCTTCGCGGCAAGACGCCGTACGCGAAGCAGCCTGACCGATCGCTCCTGGAAGTGATCGTCCTGCACAAGTGGTTCCTCGACGTCCAGCACCTGCAGTGCGAACAAGGCATCGCTCTGCGCGCCGGAATCGGCACCATGATGCAGCGCAAGCTCACGCTCCTACTGCTAGAACTCAACCTGAGTCAATGGAACCGCCTCTACAACCTCGGTCGGATCAGAGGACTCTCTGAACGACAGTGGCACATCAACATCGCAGGAGCCAGCGCCGCCGCCTACACCATCATGGCCCTGTGCAAGAGACAGAACGCCACGGTCCTGCTCCCCTCCGCTCACGAAGATGTCGTCCATGGCATTGACGTGTTCTGGCTCGAAGGCAACTTCTCCATGGCCGTGAGCGTGAAGGCACGTGTAGACGTGTCCCGCGTGCGCGCCTGGTGGATCGCCAGCGAACCCAATGGAAGAAACCTTCAAGGGATCGAGCGGGAACGTGCCCGCATCGCCCGCGGAGCACGCAACTGCTCCAACGAACAGACCAGAGAAGGCAACCCCCGTCGCTTCGAACCCATCCTCGTCCACGTAGGCAAGGAACGAGGCAAGCCGATCCGACTGGACCTGTGCCGACAGCGCACCACCTGGCCCGAGACGCTCCTGGACCAAATCCACGCCGCTCGCTCGCGAGCCCCCCTGCGCGGAACCGGCACCTAGCCGCTCCCACGCAAACACCGCCCACGACAGGCGGTGTATTTATTTACAAAACAATCTGACTTCCTTGACGGTCACCTGTCGCTAACATACAGTCCCTTCTCTCGAGATTGTCGCTCGAGAAAAGGAGGTCACTTGTGCTCGACTATTATCTGGCAGACCACCGGGAGCTCCGGAGAGTCTCGCCACGATTGAACTGGATTAGCACAGCCGCGTACAAGGACGCGAAGAAGTTGGCGAGGTCCAACCTCCCGCATCCAAACCGTTCACGCCTGGGCCAGAAGCGCTCCTTCGGACTCAACGCGCAGTTCTACGGATTCGAGCTTCGCCTCGCAACAAAGCGCTACTGGCACGACATCACAGGAAGGCAGCTCATCGATCTGATCGTGCTACACAAGTGGCAACAACAACTCCAAGGCTTCCCTCCGGAAGCACCAGAATTCTCCGCCATGTGCGCCCTCGGTGCCATGATCCAGCACAAGCTCGCACTCCTGCTGTGCGACCTGGAGCAGAAGCACTGGATGCACGTACGTGGAGCCCACAACTCTCCCGGCATCAACGGGGACGAATGGTGCCGCGCATTCGCCGGGGCATCAGCAGCGGCCTACTGCATCCGCTCGCTCACAGCCAGAGAACATGCCCGCGTCCTCCTCCCCTCCATCCACGAGGACGCCGGACTCGGCGTAGACCTGATCTGGCTGGAGCAAGACATCAATATCTGCTTGAGCATCAAGGTCAAGGTTGGTATTGAGAGCGCGCAGGCTTGGTGGGTGCAAACCTACCCGGACCCACACCTTCGTGGCCCTGACCACTGGGATCGACGAAGGATCTTCGATGGAGCTCAAGAAGTTGCCAAGGATGTCTCGCAGTGCCTGAGAAGCGACCTGAAGTTCCAAGCGGCTCTGGTGCACGTCCCCAAGGCCCATTGCGAAGACGTCGACTTGTTCACCGACTTCACACGGCTCACCTGGCCGGACAGTCTCCTTGCACCGATGGTGCGCAGGAACCTGGACCTGACGGGTAGCTAAACGAAAACCGCCCCATACGAGAGGCGGTCCCCTGACAACGTTCAGGGTTTTTTGTTTGTTTTATTTCATGGCCTCCTGAAGTCGCTCTAGTGCTACAACGAACGCTGCGCGACGTAGATCTGTATCCAATTCCTTTGCCCGATCGGCAATCGCCACAGCCTCGCGATCCATAATCACCTTCAACTTTTCAAACACATCCTGCTCGCTCCAGCTCTCGCCTTTGACATTCTGCTCCCACTCAAACGTCGAGACAGTCACCCCACCAGCATTGGCGAGAATATCTGGCACAACGGGGATACCGCGACCAAAGAGTGCATCATCAGCCTCTGGCGTCGTTGGACCATTGGCGAGCTCAAGAAGGACCTTCGCCTGAATCTTCTCAACGTTCCCCTCATGGATCTGGTTCTCCAGCGCTGCAGGAATAAGCAGGTCGCATTCTTGATAAAGTACGTCGATCGATTCAATCGTCTCTGCGCCAGCAAAGTCTCTCACGGATCTTGTCGACGCCTTATGGTCGATAAGCGCTGCCACGTCGAGCCCCTCAGGGTTCACCACAGCCGCACGCGAATCGGATACAGCGATCACCTTATGACCGGCATCGCTCCAGATTTTGGCAGCAAACTGACCTGCGTTCCCAAATCCCTGAATCACCACCGTGCACTGCTCCGGCAAACCAAGTCGCTCACGCAACGATTCGAATACGTAAAAGCCTCCCTGCGCTGTCGCTGTGCCGCGACCTTCAGACCCACCAGCATCCAGCGGCTTTCCTGTAATAACCGCCCCGCTAGTGTCTCCCGTAATTTTCCCGTACTCATCAGCCATCCACGCCATAATCTGAGGCGTCGTGTTCACGTCCGGTGCTGGCACATCCTGCTGAGGACCAACCACCTCAGCCATAGCACGCATCCATCCTCGGGACAGACGTTCTTTCTCCCCATCGGTAAACGGCTTGGGATCGACCGTCACACCTCCTTTACCACCTCCCATAGGAATGTTTACAACGGCCGTCTTAAGCGCCATCCAAAACGCGAGCGCTTTCACTTCCTCGATGTCCGTATCTTGATGGAATCGAATCCCCCCCTTGTACGGCCCGCGCGCATTGTTAAATTGCACACGATACCCCTCAAACACCTCTAACCGTCCGTCATCCATTTTTACCGGAATGCTCACGCGCACCTGCCGGTTTGGGTGACGAATAACTCGCAAAAAGTCTGGGTCGAACGAGACGAGGCTCGTAGCGCGCTCAAGCTGAGCCAGCGCATTTTCAAATGGATTGTTCATAGTGAACCCAGGGTAGCACACCGCCAAGAGGGCGAACCATAGCCTGTGCTACAACAGTGGATAAGCAACCAAAAAACTAGCCCCTATGGCTAGTTTTCAAATCTATTCCTGTTCTGCCAACCATCGCTCAGCATCGAGTGCGGCCATACAACCAGTACCAGCTGCTGTGATCGCTTGTCGATACGTGTGGTCTACAACGTCTCCACCAGCGAATACCCCCTCAACACTCGTCATCATGGAACCTGGTCGAACGACGATATAGCCCTGTTCATCGAGCTCCAACTGATCCTTAAAGATGCCTGTGTTTGGCTTGTGGCCGATCGCAATGAAGAGTCCACCGGCCTCAAACTCACGCTCTTCACCTGTCTTTACGTCCTTAATCTTGAGTCCCGTCATCTTCTCTCCGTTACCAAGCACCTCAGTTACCACCGTACTCCAGGCAAACTCAATCTTTGGATTGTCCATGGCGCGCTTCTGCATAATCTTACTAGCGCGCAGTTCATCACGACGATGCATGACGGTCACCTTGCTCGCGAACTTGGTCAAGAACATGGCCTCCTCCATGGCAGAGTCTCCCCCACCAACAATGACCACTTCCTTGTCGCGGAAAAAGAATCCGTCACAAGTGGCGCATGCGCTCACTCCATGACCTTGATACTTCTCCTCTCCTGGCACACCAAGCCAAATGGCCTGTGCTCCCGTTGTGATGATGACAGACTGCGCCTGATGCTCTGTTTCACCAGCCCACACCTTGAACGGACGCTGCGAAAAATCTACGCGCGTCACGTCCTTAGGTTCCATCCGCGTCCCGAAACGCTCTGCCTGCTTTTTAAAACGCTGCATCATCTCAGGTCCCATGAGCCCCTCAGGAAACCCCGGAAAATTATCGACCTCTGTGGTGAGCATAAGCTGACCACCAGGCTGACCACCTAGCTGCTGCCCCTCAAACTGAAATGGCTTGAGGTCCGCGCGTGCCGCGTAAATAGCGGCTGTGTACCCAGCAGGACCGGAGCCAATAATAATGACGTTCTCGGCATCCATAATTAGATGTGCTTCTCAAGCTTTTCGCGAAGCTGGTCCTTGCTCATGGATCCAGAAAACTGCTCTGCCACCTGACCTCCCTTGAAAATAATAAAGGTTGGGATAGAAAGGATGTTGAACTTCTGAGCAATCGCAGAATGCTCATCAACGTTTACTTTTCCAATAACAGCTCCTTCCACTTCTCCAGCAAGCTCTTCTACAATCGGTGCCATGATCTTACAAGGACCACACCATGGCGCCCAAAAATCAACGAGGACTGGCTTATCTGACTGCAACACAGCTTCATCAAAGTTCTCTGATGTAAATGTAACTTCGGCCATAAAAATGTTGGTTATGAGTTCAGGGTGTATCTAAGCATGTGCACAAACCTTTTGCAGTAGCACAGACTACACGGCAACAGTGTACAGAAATCAAAGCACCTGGGAAAGCCCAGGTGCTTGCTCGTTCTCTAGCGAAGGTTGATCCCTTCAATTTTGAATTCTTTTGCTTTGCGCTCCTGTGTGTAGGCCTCCATAAGGTCCCCTTCTTCAGGCTTTACCTTTCCTTTGTAGCGCATTCCACACTCATGTCCAATCTGAGCTTCCTTGAGCTCAGCCGCTCCCAGCTGGAACGAAATGATCTCTCCTTCACCAACATACTCCTCGCCGCGCTTAAGACGAATCTTGGCGCCCGGAGTAATTTTTTCATTCTTTACCTGTCCTCCCACAATCCAACCATTGTCAGTCTTGCGGAAGTTCTTCAATACTTCAAAGTGACCTTGCTCAGTAATAATAGTCTCAGACGGCACACGTTTCTCTAGCTCAGCCAAGACGTCCTCAAACAACTTGTAGATAATCTTGTACTGACGTAGGTCCACCTCTTTATCCCGAGCGAGCTCCTCGGCCCCACCACCTGGCTGGACGTTAAATCCGATCAAGATGGCCTTGGATGCCTCAGCAGAGTTCACATCTACATCCGTAATATTTCCGAGTCCTTTCTGCACCACCTTCACACCAACCTCTTCATGCTGAATCTTATCAAGCATTCCGAGAATGGCCTCTAGCGATCCAAGTACATCGGCGCGAATGATCAGGTTGAGGATCTGCTTACCCTCATCACCCTCTTCTCCATCGCCTTCTTTCGCAAAGTGCTTAATGGACGCCACATCTTCCGTAGCCTTACGAGACATATCCGTTGCCTTGATGCGCTCCAGGTCCTTCGCATTCTCTGGAACCTCCATAATGTCTCCCACCGCTGGAGCAAGCTTCCACCCGATGATCTTCGCTGGCGTTGAAGGTGCTGCCACCTTCATGGAATCCCCCTTCCAGTCATTCATGGCGCGCACGCGACCGTAGAGACTTCCTCGCAGGCCAAGCGTGTCACCAACCTTCAGTGTTCCGCTCTGCACCAAGACTGTGGCCACAGGACCGGCACCTGGATCAACGTGAGACTCAATAACAGTCCCCAGCGCGCGAGTATTAGGGTTGGCAACAATATTCTCTTTCTCCATCTCTTCAACGAGCAGAACCATGTCCAGCAAATCTTCAATGTTCGTTCCCTGCTTCGCAGAAATTGGCACCATGATGGTCTTACCACCCCAGTCTTCTGAAACGAGATCTAGTTCTGACAATTCACTTTTTACTTTATCGATATTCGCTTCCGCTCGGTCAATTTTGTTCAGGGCAACAACAAACGGTAGACCAGCAGACTTGGCGATGTTCACCGCTTCACGCGTCTGCGGCTGCACACCGTCATCGGCAGCCACCACAATGATCGCGATGTCAGCCACCTTCGCTCCACGAGATCGCATCACCGTAAAGGCTTCGTGACCTGGCGTGTCGATGAACGTCAGCTGACGTCCCTTACGCTCCACCTGGTACGCACCAATGTGCTGGGTGATTCCACCCGCCTCGGTATCCATCACATTTGTCTCTCGAATTGCGTCGAGCAGACGGGTCTTTCCATGGTCCACGTGCCCCATCACCACAATCACCGGCGGACGCTCCTGCAAGTTCTTTTTATCTTCACCCTCAACACGCTCCTTAATCTTCTCCATGCCCTCGGCATCTTCCTCAACATCTGTCTCGCCTTCCTCACGAAGGGCGCGGTACCCCATGTCCTCAGCAATGATGGACGCGGTATCAAAATCGATGCGCTCGTTGATAGAAGCCAAGATCCCGTTTTGCATGAGCTCCTGCATGAGTCGTGGCACTGGCATCTCAAGGATGGAAGCAAAATCACGCACCGTCACAATATTCGGTAGCGTGATTTGTTTACGTTCAGATTCTGGAAGTTCCTTGAGTTGCTTGCGAGCCTTCTGACGCTCCACCTTTTCAGCAAGACGCTCACGACGTTTCATCTCGCTCCAAGCGCGCATGATCTTGGAAGCCTGTCGGTTGTCAACCTTAATAGCCTTGCGTCCGATACTAAAACCGAGCTCTGGCAATTTACTGCGGAGCTCGTCCGGGCGGACACGAAGACGACGTGCAAGTTCTGTAATATTCATAACGTACGCGAGTGTAGCCAAAAATGGGGATTTGGTCAATAAATCTGATTAAAATAAAAAAGCACTCATCGCCCCGTGTTGGGCAATAAGCGCATTCACTGCTCTCGAGCGTTAGGCTAGAAAACAAGAATCCAGAAGTCCTGAATCAAGAGCATGTCCCCAGAACCTAGCTCAAGACGAACGCTGCAGGAGCATGGTGACCCAACCACATATCGAGGGGGGAGTAATACCCGAACCATCCACGCCCATTATAGCGGAGGCAACGGACGCACAAACACCTATCAGAGATGCGGTAAACCGTTCCCCAGAAGTAGATCCATTCACGTTTCCAATGTCCAGGAATCAGCTCCGGATGCTCGAGTAGGTAGTCGAGTACGTGGGCAGGGAGAACCTTCTGACCTTCAAGTTGTTTCTTGAGCTCGTAACCCACGATAGACTTATCAACTTGCTGACGGTAGAGGTTGATCTTGGCGACGTCCACCTCCCAGCTGCCAGCAAGGTGACTGCCGATCTGATCCTCGAGGCGAATGCTCCAACCATCGGGGATATGCGGATCGGCATCGAGATCAAGGACCGACGGAGGTCCTACCTGCACACGACCGCCATTGTTGATGAACTTGACGAACTCCTCGGCAACGCGATCAGCGTCGTTGATCACGGTCTGGAGCCTGCTCTGGCTTACCTTCCCCCACGGGACCTTAGTGAGGACCTTCCCCACAAACTCGAGGACCTGGTTTGAACCAGCCATCGTTCAATTCCTCTACTGCGAGGCTTACAAACCTGCGCACAACACACAGGTAGCTGACCTTAGACACAGCGCTCAATGCCGATCCAGACGACACTAAACGCCGCGCCTAAAACATTGTAATAAACAGAAGGCCTTAAAAAGTAACAGTTCATCCACCGTACCCGAATAATCCCCTCGAATTTGGACAAAATAAAAATCCCACCCCTGCTGATGGGTGGGTTAGACCGTTTCAACGGTCAGATCGCGCTGCCGCATAGGAAACGCGAGGATCGTGATGATCGCCAGGGCTAGTGCAAGCCAGAGCGAGTAGACGAGACTTTGCCCAGCGAGCCAGCCTGCAAACAGGAGAATGGGGATGTCGAGGACCCCCTTGAGCATGTTGAGTACTGAGAGCGTTGTTGCCCTGGCACCAGACTCGATCCGGTGATTTATCGCGTGGGCGAATGCTGGCCAGCGCGCTGAGCCGACCGAGATGACAACCAGAAGCGCCAGGAATTGAACCCAGGCCGCCGGACTGAGAATCGCCACGAGAAGGGCGCAGACGACCGTCGCCGCAGAGACAAACATGAACCGTGCCATGCCCATCCACGCCACGATCTTGTCGAGGTGCCACTTGGCCGCGAACAAAGACAGGTAGACGAAGAAGTCGAACACACCGAGCCACTCCACGGCCACCCCCTGCTCGACAACCAATGGCTGGTACGCACGCCAGGTGATGAACACACCGATGAATAGGAGTGTCCGGTTGAGCGACGCGTGCAGGAGCCAGGGATGGCTCTTGATGGTCGCGATGCCTTTACGAAGCGTCCCGAGCTCCATCTGCGAGACAGAGAGCTCTTGAGGCGGTTCGTGCAGCCGAGAGAGGAACAACACCGAACCACTCACGGCGATGATGTTCACCCAGATCAGGATCTGGAACTGCCACTCCAGCAAGTCCTTGGCAACCCAAGCGCCGATAAGCGGGGTCAGGATCTTGAACAACGTTCGTGCAGACGCGAGCCTGCCGTTGAACTTGGTCATCTCCCCCTCTTGCCCGGACGCCTTGAGACTCTCGAACAGCAGGGCCTCGTCGGTCCCTGAGAAACAAGAGAAGGCTGCGGACATCAACACGAATATGGGAATGAACATGAGCGGGCCATGGGCGAACAGGTAGATCACCTGACAGGCAACCATGAGCCCCGCTCCCAGGAGCAAGGTACGCTTGCGTCCAAACGTATCGGAAAGCCAACCGGAAGGCACCTCCGTCAGAAGAGAAGCGATGGACCAGACGATGCTCAGGTAGAACACCTCGTCGATGGTCACGCCCCGGTGGAGATAGAAGAGCACCACCACGGCGGTGAGCATCTTCACATCGAACAACGCACGCCCCCAAAAGAGCAGCCGCGGATTTCTTGCCAGTCGCTCTGTTTGAGTCATAACGTCTCCCCTTTATGAGTCCCTCAGGCCGTGGAGTTAACTAGATGAGGTGGTTGGTGTCAATTAACCTCAATATTTTGGAATAAAATAAAAACACCTCTCATGACCCGCGTGCCGGGTTGTGAGAGGCAATGCGCGAAATGCTGTAGGAAACGAACGTCCTAGTCTACGACGTGTACCGCATACCCTTGGCTCGTCCAGAGCCCTTGCATGACACGGGTACCATCGTCACGCTCGAGGTAATGAGAACTCCAGTGCCACCCCTGCGCGCCAGTCCAGCTGAGAATTCGGATCTGCCGACACCCCGAAGCGTCGCGATAAACGGTTCCCCAGAAATACACGTTTCGGTGCTTCCAGGAGTCAGGAATCATTACCGGATACTTAAGCAGCTCCTCGATCACGTGGGCAGGAAGGACTCTCTTGCCTTCCAATTCACACAGGAGATCAACGCCTCGAACCGTCTTCTGACCCTGCTGCCTCTCGCTTGAGTACAGGCCAACCTTCGTGACATCCAGCTGCCAAGAACCCGTCAGACGACTAGTGATCTGATCCTCGGGACGAATCTCCCAGCCGTCCGGAATGTAAGGCTCGACGTCGAAGTCGAAAACCGGACCCTGTCGGGGGTAGACGCGACCACCGTTCTCCAGGAACGCAACGAACTCCATGCTCACCTGACCGATGTCCTCGATGAGGGGCTGAATTCTGATGCGTCCCCAAGGGGTACGCTTGGCGAGCTCCGACATGAGCTCCCAACTCTGTCCAATGAGTGACATGCTCCTTCCTGCTGCAGTAGCCTGACTGTTCTCATGCACAGTGCATCAGTAGCCGACCTTAGCCACAGCGCTGAAGATCCGGTAAGATCCTTAACGCTATGTCTAAGACACCCGACCCTAAGAAAAAAATGCTTGATCGTCAAGGCTTCCTCCTTATTGATAAACCCGCTGGCATGACCAGTCATGATGTCGTGGATCGTGTTCGACGTTACACAGGCATTCGGAAAGTTGGTCACGCTGGAACACTCGATCCGTTTGCGACCGGACTATTGATTGTTGGTGTTGGGCGCGCGGCGACAAAACAGATGCAGCAGCTTGTGGGGCTTGACAAGAAGTATGAGGCGGAGTTTGTCCTTGGAGCGAGCTCGGATACCGACGACCGCGAGGGCAACATTCAAGAGGCCCCTCTCTCTCAACTACTCACCCCTGAAGCACTCAATCAATTCGTCGGCGAGATCGAACAAGTCCCCCCAGCCTTTAGCGCCATCAAAATAGGAGGAAAGAAAATGTACGAGGAGGCTCGTAAGGGCAGGCCCATGAAGGCCGCTGCTCGACAGATAACGATTCATTCGATCGATCTACTGGAGACCGAACCTTTACGCGTTGCGATCCATTCTTCCTCTGGCACATACATCCGATCCATCGCTCGAGACCTCGGAGTCGCTCTTGGGGGTGGTGGCTATGTTCAAGAGCTCCGCCGGACGGCCATTGGACCGTTCTCGATCGATGAATCACACCCTCTTAAGAGCCTTGAGGGGGCCGTAGAACCTGCTTTGATTCCCGTCCAAGATTTACTAGAACGGCTTTGACAGTGAAGGGGGCCGGTGCTACGCTTCGGAGGCGTAATTCACCATTCTATAGTTAGTCCGGACGACGCTTCTCGATGAAGGTGAAAAGCTTCCCTATGCATACTTTTGCTGACAACACAGCTATTCATTCAGCTTCTTCCTCTGAGCAGGAAGATTTGTTGTTGTAGGATCCTTTTTGCCACAATGTAGACTCATCGAAAGCTTCTCCGGTAGTGAGAAGTTTTATGTTCACCGAAATAATCCCGTTCCTAGTGGCGTTGCTTATAGGAATTGCTGCGGGGTACGCCCTGCGCAAGGCCAAGGCAAAACGCACCGCGGACGAAGCGGAAGCGCGAGCCGAGAAAATGCTTGCCGACGCCAAGAACAAGCAACAACAGATTCTTCAGGAGACCAAGACCCGAGAGCAGAACGCTCTGATCAAGGCGAAAGAGAAGGCCTTGAAAATTATCGACGAGGCTAAGCACGAAGAGCAGGCCCGTCGTCGCGATATCCAAGACCAACAGCGTCGATTGGAAAAGCGCGAGAACATGTTCGACAAGAAGTTGATGGAGGTTGAAGAGAAGACCACCAAACTTGAACAACGAACAAAAGAAGTCGAAGGTATCAAGGAGAAGCTCTCCGGGCTCAAAGATGAACAGCTCGCTAAGCTTCAAGAAGTTGCAGGCATGAGTACAGAACAAGCCTCAGAGCACCTGCTCAAGCAAGTAGAGGCTGACATCGAAGAGTCTCTCATGAGCCGTCTGCGCAAAGCAGAGCGCATGAGCGAAGAAGAGATTGAAAAGAAATCTCGCCAAGTCCTTTCACTCGCCCTGAGTCGATTCGCCTCCCCTGTCTCCACCGAGACAACCACCACAAAAGTAGATCTTCCAAATGAAGAGATGAAAGGACGTGTTATCGGAAAAGAGGGGCGCAACATTAAAGCCATTGAGATGCTGACCGGTACGGAGGTAATCGTAGACGATACCCCCGGACAGATCACCGTCAGCGGCTTCTCCCCTATCCGTCGTCAGGTTGCCAAGCGTGCCTTGGACGAGCTCATTAAAGATGGTCGCATCCATCCCGCTCGCATTGAAGAGTGCGTCATGAATGCGAAGAAGACGCTTGCAAAGGATCTCCGTAAGTCTGGTGAGGAGGCTCTCTACCAGCTTGGCATCCCCGTAGGCTCCATTGATCCAAAGCTAATCTCCATTCTCGGTCGCATGAAGTACCGAACCAGCTACGGACAAAATGCCCTTCAGCACTCAATCGAGGTAGGAATGATCGCTGGCATGATGGCAGATGACCTCGGAGCTGATAGCTTTAACTGTAGGAAAGGTGGTCTCTTTCATGATATCGGAAAATCCGTTGATCACGACATGCAGGGCGCCCATCCAGAGATCGGCTATAACATCATGAAAAAATTCGGCTTCCCTGAGGAGCTTTGCTATCAGTCCATCGCCCACCACGAAGACCGCCCACGCACCATTGAGGGCGCGATCGTAAAGGCCGCAGACGCTATCTCCGGAGCACGTCCCGGCGCACGAAAACAAAGCTTGGAACAATTCATTCAGCGCATGGAAGAACTTGAGCGCACTGCCAGTGCATTCGATGGTGTAGAAAAAGCCTATGCCATTCAAGCCGGACGCGAGGTGCGTGTATTCATTAATCCTGAGCGCATTGGTGACCTAGAGGCGTATCGCTTAGCGAAAGATGTTGCCAACAGAATTGAAGCGGAACTTTCCTATCCTGGAGAGGTAAAAGTCATGGTTATTCGAGAAACACGCGTCATTGAATACGCAAGGTAAGATTGACAATAGTGCATTTCTCTGCTAACTTTCGGGTATTCTCACTTCCAAAATCCAACTATATGAACAAAGCTGAGCTCGCTGCACGGCTTGCAGACAAACTCGATATCTCAAAGAAACTCGGTGAAGATTTCATTGCCGCATTTGAAGAAATCGTAACCCGAACACTGGTTAACGGTGACGAGGTCACCATCGCTGGATTCGGAACATTCAGTGCACGCTTGCGTAAAGGACGCATCGGTGTGAACCCACAGAACCCATCAGAAAAGATCACCATCCCATCCGTTGTCGTGCCGAAGTTCAAAGCTGGAAAGGCTTTGAAGGACACCTTGAAAGGAAAGCGTGAAATCTAGACTCACTAGAATGAGAAAAACCTCCCCCGTGTGGGGAGGTTTTTTGGTTCAGCGTTCACTCGGACGCGTGAACCAAAGCGCGCCAGAACCCAAGATCAGCAATGCGGCGCAAGCGAGCCAGACCCACTCGATCGTCTCGGGGGTGTTGGGCTTCCCTTCGATGCTCAGCCAAACAACCACTGGAACAATGGCGAACCCCATACGTCCCAAGAAGGACTGGAGCGAACCAAAGGTCGCGCGGTAGCTGCTGTGTACGCGATGCTGCACAAAGCTGTCAGTGAGCGGCTGGAAGAGCCCTCGACCAAACTCATGCACCACCAAGGCAGGAATCGAGAAGAGCAGTGCAGGTGCCATGGCCGTGAGTCCCAGACCCACCCCCGACACAAACACGGCCAGGACGATGAGCTTTGCTTCAGCACCGAGCGGAATGCGAGCCTTTCGCACGAGCTGGGCGGCTCCAATGAGACCCAGGTACATGACCGGCCAGATCAGCGCGAGACCCATCTGCCCCACCTGAGCCTTGAAGTAGATGGCCCAATAGTGGTTGAACGAGATCACCGCCCCGAAGACGATGAGCGCACCGATCACCCAGATGAGAGCCCGTGAGCGTCGCAGCTGTGCGAAGGCGAGCCGGAAGGCCGTGAGCTCACTGACGTACTCGAGCGGTTCCCCCTGACCATTCATGTGCCGATGAGCGACGTAGGCAGCCACCGGTGCGCTCAAGGCGAACGGCACCCAAATCAGTCGGTAGTCCACCAGAGCGATTGCCGCTCCAACAAACCCTCCGATGAGCATGAGACCTGACTTGATGAGCGACTCAGTGGCGTAAACGTGCCGCAACTCATCGCTCCGCCCTTCGCGATGCAAGGCATCAGCAATCCACGCCGCACCCGCACCAGAGACAAACGCGCCACCGATGGCAATGAGTGACTCAGCCGCCGCTGCGCTCCAGAAGCCCGTCGCCTGGGTGTAACCGAGCGCACCCACGCCGTAGAAGATCGCTCCCAGCTTGAGGGAGAACGCCCGTGAGCGTCCGTCGGCAATCATCCCTGTGGGAAGCTCACTGACGATCAGCACCGTCCAGAAGATGGCGTTCACCAAGCCGATCTGGCCAAGCGAGAGGCCGATCTCCTGAAGGAACGGCGTGTAGGCCGTTACGGTCGAACCCATGCCGATGTAAATGAGCGCGAAGAAGAGGTAGTACGTGCGTGCTGCAGACATAGTGTCTCCGTCTTGGGTAACTCTAACCAAGCGATCGTGAACCCCACGATCGTCGGAGAGAAGTGAATTAATTGACCTCGACGTATTCGAGAATCAAAACAACCCGGTTTCCCGGGTTGTTTGAACATTGATCACGTAAGACACTCTTACGACATCACAGCTCTACCACCCGAGAAACAAAAACTCTGCACGGAGTAATCCGCGAAGAGTGGCATGATTCCCTTGTGGCATGTGTTGTTCATACGTAAGAAGCGTAGCTCACTGAGATGATCTGTCAACTAGAGACGGTGATAGAGCAACAGAAAAATTCTTTTGTGAAAATCTGCAAGCGCCTGATTATCATGAATGACAGCTTGCTCCCGATCAAAATCAACAACAGCAACTTTAGAGCCATAGATAAGCAGCGAAATGTTGTACTCAAAAAGATCTTCTTGAACCGGCACTTCCTTTGAAACACGATTCATTCGATTAATGTGAGAAGAGGTTTTCAGTGCGTGATTTGTAATCGTGTACTGATCAAACCCTTTTGCCTGACGTCTGATGGAATAGTCTTTTGGCGCATAGAGGCTGATGTCTGTTTTTGGATCCCTGGAGCTATAGCGATACAGAACATCACTCTTTTTAAGCGTCGCAAGCACATCCTCCATCACTTGCTGCAACCCCTTGGCTCCTTCCAGAATCTGTACGCCTGGCGTTTGCGTTCCCTGAACCGTTTTCATCAACCCCTCCAACTCAACTAAAAATGATTCGGATCGAGCGTTCTCAATACGCTTGAGCACTCTTAGAGGAGCAGCCTTATAACGCTTCTGCTTTCCATGGAGAACCATTGAAACGACTCCTAATTCGAGCAAGACAGGTAAATCTTTATAGATAACCGCTCGATGCAGCCCAACCCTACGCGCCACCTCGGCAACACTTCCTTCGCCCACCTCAAGAAGGGCAAGATAGATTCTCCCTTGTTGCTCAGAGAGACCAATTTGACTGAATAACGTTGTATCCACATCCATATGTCACAAATAGTGACACTTGTTTACAAAATAATCAATCTTTCATAAGAAAATAAAGATAATCATTCTATCTGTTTGTATTTATGACACAGGTGCTGACAAAGAATGCTCCTGGTTGTTAGGGTGACGCTGAGGAAACACTCACTTCGGAGGAATCATGCACGCACGTGAACTGGCCTCACAATGGCACACGCTGTTCAACACCCACGCAGAAAATCTTTACCCTGGCCGCTACACCGCTGCCAAATGCCTCGAACTCGCGGAACTGGCGCTAGCCATCAGAGCTCGAGCGCGAGAGAAGAATGCCTTGGTCGTCGCACACAACTACGTCTTCCCGGAACTCCATGAAGTTGCCGCGCTTGTCGGCGACTCTCTCGGACTCTCCTTGGAAGTCGCGCGCCGACGCGTTCCACGTGTGGATTTCCAGAGCGTCTACTTCATGGGAGCGACCGCGAAGATCATCACCGGCGATGCAACGCGCGTGTTCGTCCCCGATCGCCCGCAAGTGCTCGGCTGTAGCCTGGTCTTCGGCACGAGTCACCGCTGGATCGAGAAATGGAAGGAGGCAAATCCGCAGGGCATCGTCATCAGCTACGTGAACTCGGATGTGTACACCAAGTCACTCAGCGACTACATCTGCACCAGCCGAAACACTCACCTGATCATCGCTGAAGCCGCTCGCCAGTTCCCCGGCAGACGCATCCTGTTGGCCCCCGACAAGTTCCTCGGGGCCGTCATGCGCCAGAAGGCCGTGGTGGAATTCGGTGTCGACCCAGACCTGATCGACATCTACACCTACCACCACCAGGGGTGGAATGCCTGCTGCTACGTCCACGAGAAGATCGGCGATGATGCTGCCGAGCGTGCTCTGGACGAAGATCCTGATGCCGAGCTGATCATTCATCCCGAATGTGGCTGTGCCAGCACCTGCCTGCTCAAGCTCGAACAGGGCATCATTCCTCGTGAGCGCGCCTACTTCCTCTCCACCAGCCAGATGCTGGACCGCGCCCGGCAAAGCAACGCCCAGCGCTTCCTCATCGCAACGGAGCTGGGCATGATCTACCGCCTGCGCAAGGAGCTTCCTGAGAAGACCTTCGATGCGGTCAGTGCGCAGGCCACGTGTCAGTACATGAAGGCCTGCACGCTTGAGAAGCTCCTGGCTGAACTGGAAGGTGACCGACTGGAGATCATCCTGTGTGATGACTGCTGCGATCCCCGCAACCCGCTTCAGAACGATCGTGTGGTCCATATCCCACGGTCCGTTGCCCAGCGGGCCAAGGTGGGCATCGACCGCATGCTTGCCATCAAGTAACCCCTCGCCGAGCTACGCACGCTCGGCCTTTTCCACGAGTTGATGACGATTCGTCAGCTCATGGGAGGAACCATGGAACCCATCCGTTTTGCCATCATTGGCACTGGTCAGGTTGCCTCGCGCCACCTGGGCCCCGCTCTTTGCAAGATTGAACATGCCCGTCTCTGTGGCGTACTCAGTCGCTCACACACGCGTGGCGAAGCCTTCCTCAAGGGCCTGAGTGTTCAGGGCCGTGTTTACACAAAGCTCGACACCCTGGCACAGGATCCGTCCATCGACGCTGTCATCATCGCGAGTCCCGATGCACTGCATGCCGCACAGGCCATCACTCTGATGAACTCTGGCAAGCATGTGTTTGTTGAAAAGCCCATGGCCACCAACGAGCACGATGCCCTGGCCATGCTCTCAACAAGATCAGCAGCGGGCGTACGTCTCCAGGTGGGCTACCACCTGCGCTACCACGCAGGTCACCAGTGGCTGCGGCAACAGATTGCTTCAGGGAACCTTGGGCAACTACACCGCATCTCCATGAACTGGACGTACCAGATGAACCCAGAAGACTCCCCCTGGCGTGCCCGTGGGGAACTCGGTCGTTGGTGGGTGCTCTCCGCCCTCGGAACGCATCTGATCGACCTGGCCACCTGGCTCATCACCGGTGACGAATCCGGGTGCCCCGAGATCAAGATCCTTTCGAGCAATGCGATCTACCATCAGCGCGATGAACAGGCACTGATCTCAATGGCATTCACAGACGGACCACTCGTCGACATGTTTGTCAGCGGCATCACCCGTAAGCCTCGCACGATTTCTGTGCAAAGCAAGACCACAGAAATCCTGTGCACGGAAACGCTCGGAGCTCGCGGCGCAGGAGTGATTACGCTCAACGGCAACCCGGTCGAATTCCAAACCGTTGACCCCTATGAGCAGGAACTCCGCGCATTCACTCGAGCCATCGAAACGAATTCCCCTTGCGTTCCCGGTGCCCTCATCGGCCTGCGCAACACGCGACGCTTGGAAACCGCTACATCCTGGAGAACACCATGAACACAGAACACGCCAGCTATCGGGGTAAGCGCTACTCAATGCCAATGTTTTCAAAAGACGGTGGCATCATCTTCACCCCAAGCCCCTGGCTCCCAGAGGGAATCGACGAAACCTCCAAGGTGCGGCGTGATCTCAACAAACCGTTTGATCTCGATCGCTTCCTGGATCCTCGTCTCCCCTTGCGACTCGGACTCGTGGAGCCGCAGAACCGTGCACGCTTTATGACTCCTGGTGCTCCCCGCACCCTGGACATGCCCATCAAGATGCCTGGGAGCTTGGAGTACCGACTCCCACGAGAATTGGCTCAGTTCGCTCACGTCATCAGACGATTGGCAGCCAACGAGTCGGCCCTGAACCCAGAGAGGCACATCGACTACTACGCCTATCTGACCATCGACCAGGCCCTGGTACAACCTGGAAGTCAGCTCAGAGAAGCTCCCGTCCACGTCGATGGATTTCAGGGAGCGCGGTGGATACCAACCGTGGAAGGCAATCACACCTACACGGTGGCCAATTGCCTACCCACCTGGTACTACCCCCTGGCCTTCGACTTCTCCCAGCTCGACATTGCCAAGCACGATGTGTTCTGGGCAATGAACTACTGGGTGGCAGAGGCAGGGAGCGCTGGCCGCTGGCAGAGCGACCCCTGGGAAATCACCCTCATGGACTGCTACTGTGCCCACCGAGGCATGGAAGCAACCGTTCCCACGAAGCGAACCTGGTTGCGCCTGAGCTACGAGACGCGAATCTTCGACCGCCTCGGTAATGCTCACAATCCCCTGTTCGATTACGACTGGGAGATGGTGCCTCGCGACATCGAAGAGCTGGGGCTCACGGCCTTCCACAAGGACTGTGACCCCTCCCTGAGAGTCTTCCCGTGGCAGGACCTGGACGGCAATCCGCTCCCACGCGGTGCCGCCAAGACCCGCCCCAATCTGACTCCCTAAACACCCCCCACCTAACGCGGTGGGGATTTTTCTATCAAAAAAGGCCCCGCGAAGGACCCTTCTGTGTGCCTATTTAGCAAGATCCAGTTTAGTGATCGATAGATGGTACATGAGCCCAAGCACAAACCCATACACCAGGTGACCCCACAAACTTGGAAGTGCCATCTGAGCTCCTTCAAGCGAAAGTTGCAACCCCATACCAAGCCATACAGGCATAATCACGAGAGGACCCAAGATCCACCAGATGAATCCATAGACAAGCCCCCAGGTAATGGCGTCACTGCTTTTACGCGCTGCCTTATGCCCAAAGACGAGAGCGAATCCCACTCCGATGACAACACTAAAAACCAGATGAACAAAAAACCCTAGACCTGCAGACTCACTTCCAACAAGCATGGCAACCATAGGAAGCATACCCATCATGCCCATCATGGCTCCGAATAAAATACCCGCGATGAGTCCCCCTTTTAGCCCTGATGGGACATGGGCCGTATCAACTGAATGTGACATAAAAAATCGTGAAGAGTTAATGATAGACAAAGTCTACCACCGACATCTTCACGTTCTTCTGTTTCCGTAGCCTGAGCTACCACATCTAGAAACAAATTTCTTTGGTCTCTTGGTCCACTTCAATGATGCCATCTTTAACAAGCTCCTGAATCACACGTGTGACGGTCACGCGATTAAGTCCGGCGAGCTGCGCCAGCTTTTGATGAGTCAGACGAGCGCACTGTGCATTCATTTTAAACAATCGAAACGGTTTCGTTTTTCTCGCATATCGCTTCAGTGCCTGGAGCACACGCTCCTTTGCCTCCCCATGAGACACCACCAGCACTTGCTCATAATCTGCGATGCGCTGCGAGAGCTGCTTGAGCGTACTAAGCATGGCACCTGGATGCGTCGAGAGGATCTTTAAAAAATCTTCGGTGGCAAACCCACAAATCCGCGTCCCTGCTGCCGCCTGTGCAAAATGATCGAGTGTGAGAGCACTTGGGTCGAAGGCACCGAACAGTCCACCTGGTGCCACAATATCAATAATCATCCTCTTTCCGCCCTTGGTCTGGAATAGCGTAACCTCCCCTGTCTTCACAAGAAAAATCTTCTTCTGTAAATCCGTTGGGGTGTAAATCGTTTGCTTGGAATGAAAACATTCATCAGAGCTTTTTGAGAGGAGTTGTTTAATTTCCTCATCAGGAATCTCAGAAAAAATGTCAGTTTGTTTGAGGTGCCAAAAGGCTTGCATAGGATTGTAATCAAGACTACAGACAGTCGAATAACGTCGGTGATACCGTAACAGCAATCTGACGTCGAATCAAAACTATGTACGATCAACAACAGCAGACTCGCGATTACGATGTGGTTATTGTCGGTGGTGGCGTCACCGGTGCCGCTCTTCTCTATATCCTTGCCAACTACACAAATATAAAGCGCATAGCCTTATTCGAGAAGTCTGGACAGATCGGATCGGTAAATTCCCGCTCCACAAACAACAGTCAGACGCTTCACTTTGGTGACATCGAAACAAACTACACCCTTGAAAAAGCCTCACGAGTGAAACGCGGGGCAGACCTTGTCGCAGGCTACATCGAAAATATTGATCCTGATCCAGCGCTCTACACCAAAACACACAAGATGGTCCTGGGTGTTGGCGAAACCGAAGTCAAAAAACTTGAAGAACGATTCGATACCTTTGCCGAACTATTCCCAAAACTTCGAAAGGCTTACCGAGACGAACTCATAAAACTTGAACCACACATTGTACGAGAGCGACCTTTACACGTACCGCTTCTGGGTCTTGTCTCAACGGATGGCTTTGCAGTGAACTACGGGAAGCTTGCTGAGTCATTCGTTGCCCGAGCAAGAAATGCTGAAGGGAAACACATAGATGTGTATCTCCAGCGCTGCATCGAATCGTTCAGAGAACACCCTGAGTACACAGAAATCAAAACTGGTGACGGAACCATGATCACAGCACGTGCCCTTGAAATCGCTGCCGGTGCAAACAGCCTCCGGCTCGCTCATCGCTCAGGTTACGGTCGTGAGCTCATCTTGCTCCCTGTCTTTGGTAGTTTTTACTTCTCCCGCATACGCGGCCTACTCAATGGAAAAGTCTACACACTCCAACTCAAAAAACTCCCCTTCGCCGCCATCCATGGTGACCCAGAAGTAAATGACGGAACCCTCACACGCTTTGGCCCAACAGCAAAAGTCCTCCCCTGGCTCGAGCGTGGAAACCCAAAGTCATTCATCGACTTCATGAAACTCTTCCGCCTTCGCCTCGATGCCATCCTCTCGCTCTTGAACATTATCTCGGACCCTATTCTTTTTCGCTACGTCATCCGCAACTTCCTCTACGACATTCCAGGTCTAGGTCGTCGTCTGTTTGTGAAGCAAGTTCAACACATCATCCCCTCAATGACACACAAAGACATTCGCTTTGCCAAAGGCTATGGCGGCGTACGTCCACAAATCGTTAACACAAACACAAAGAACTTACAGATGGGCTCGGCAAAGATCACTGGTAAGCGCGTCGTCTTTAACATCACCCCATCTCCCGGAGCGTCCATTTGTCTACAAAGCGGCATAGAGGACGCAGAGCAGTTGATCAAAATCCTCGGTGAGGAATTCACCTTCGATAAACAACGTCTCTGCGATGACCTTAGGCGACGCTAATCAAAAAACAGGCCGAAGCCTGTTTTTACTTATTCGTGTGACGTAAGCCTCTCTGGTGCCGCAAGCCACTGCTTTGCCTGCTCAACCAAATCATCGATGCCCACCAGGCGAGCTTCATCTTCATGACGCTCCTTCCACTCAACAGCGTTCTCCGCGAGGGTCTTCTCTGAGACCACCAAGCGCAGTGGCAGCCCGATAAGGTCTGCATCAGCAAACTTCGATCCAGGACGTGTGTTGCGCTCATCCCAGAGCACCTCTACGCCCGCTGCCTCAAGCTCGTCATGGAGCCCAGCAGCCACTTCGTCGATGCGCGCTTGCACGGCCTCATCCTTGCTCGAGAGACTTGCCATGTACACATGGAACGGTGCCACAGCCTTTGGCCAGCGAATCCCTTTCTCGTCATGATGGACTTCCACAATCGATCCCATCACACGAGATGGACCAATGCCGTATGACCCCATGATCACTTTCTGAGGAGAACCATCGGCTCCCTGCACCGTGAACTTAATCGCGTCCGAGAAGCGTGTCTCAAGCGGGAAGATGTTTCCCACCTCGATGGTCTTATGAATATCGTACTTGTCTGTATTCTCCCAGTCCTCTTCTGGCACCACCTCTCGGTTCAGTGCGTCACCGGATTCTTTGTCGACGTACACTCGATCCTCACCAGCCTCGGTCTTCACCTGGAACTCATGAGAGAACTTCTCCGTGAAGTCTCCGCCACTAGCCTTCACCACCATGGCATCGAGGCCACAACGTTGATAGACGTTCAGGTAAGCACCCTTAGACTTCTCATAGAACTCCTCGAACCCCTCTTGGGTGAGGTGAAATGAATAGAGATCCTTCATGTTGAACTCACGCCCACGCAAGAGCCCCGACTTCGCCCGTGGCTCGTTGCGGAACTTGTCGTTCATCTGGTACACGAGCACAGGAAAATCTTTGTACGAGCTTGTAAACGACTTTACGAGCGGCGTAACCATATCCTCAGCCGTTGCTGCGAGTGCCATCTCCTTTCCGCCAGCACCTTCAAAGCGATACAACACGTCGATCCCCCAGCGCCCGGTGTCCTCCCACACCTTCTTTGGCGTGAGCATTGGAACGGAGATCTCTTGCCCGCCGATCGCATCCATTTCTTCACGGACGATCTGCTGAATCTTTTTAAGAGTTCGTAGGCCAAGTGGGAGATAGGTGTAGGCACCAGCCATAAGCTGATGAATATACCCAGCCTGTGTCAGAAGACGCGCGTTTGGACTATCCGCGTCATGTGGTGCCTCCTTGGTTGTCTTTCCAAATAATGTTGAGTACTTCATATCAGTTAGTATCAATTTCAATGCGCTTTGCCAGGTACCCTACCGAGGATCCTAGCTGCCAGTGCTTATCGATCTTTGGGAACACGACGACGCCATCATACTCAGCCGTAAGTGGCTCATCGCCGTGATGACCAATAACCTGACCTGTCGTAAACGCCTCCCAGGATCCGTTACCGTACCCCGACTCCCATGTGAAGCCGGCTTCTGTCAAAAGAATTCTGTGTGAGAGCGTGTAGTACTCTTTACCCCCTACGGGAGAAGAGACTCCACCGTCACCTGTAAGACCAAGCCCCTTCATGACACCAAGCATTTCTTCCAGAACTTCCTGCACACGACTTGTGTCACCAGCCTGTCCTGTCTCATAGCAAATACCAGCTCCGCCAAATGCATCAGCGTATTCGTCTGTCGTCACAGGTGCGCCACCGAGAATATACTCAGGATCACCAAGAACCTTACTCACCGGAAAGAAGTCGTGGAGGCGAAGATGCTCTGGCGCAAAGAGTGAGCAGATGAACGCTTCTGAAGGTTTGTTTGTTGCGTGAATGTCAATCACGTAATCGGCTGCTGCAATGTGTGGAGCAAGCTCTCGTGCGCGCTGATCCTCATAGGACCCCTTCGGCTCCCTCTCCAGCAAATCCTCTGCATAGGACCGATTCAAATCTACATGAGGCTCACTGCAACGCTCATTAATTTCAATAGCCTTCAAATTCCCAAGCGCGAGCGTCAGTGTTCCAGCCTCAAGAGAAAGCCCCTTATCCACCAAAGCACGTACAACTTCAACACCCGTCCGCTCGTTTCCGTGCGTTCCGCCAATAATCATGAGGTGCGGCCCCTCAGCCTTGGCTGAGATCTGCCAAATGTGATCACCGATCTGTTTCATACAGACAAAAGGATACGGGAGCTTGCCGTATCTGCCAAGCTATGTAAGACTGTCTTTGGTATGAATTTCACTTCTGCAAAGAAGAAGAGCAGCAAAAAGCCTCTCTCCATGGGAGTCTCTATTTGATGCTCGAAGAACATTCGTGCTAAAAGAGAGCCTCCCTGCATGGGAGGTTTTCTTGTTTAGCTATTTCAGAAGCTGAAGCAAGGACCAAGGAGACGGGATGATTTCTCAGATGTTCGAGGCAGTGACCGGCGTTGTGCCGGCAGATATGAGGACCGCACTGCGCACCAGCCCGGCTGGTGCCACCGTGCTGCAGCACTTGGGCGAGCGGCAGACGCCCGGCATCCGATACGTCTCAGATGCTGGCACTCTCACCCGTGACGACGCCTGGTACACCCAGATCGAAGACATCACCGGCGCTGAGCCCCACCTGCTCACCAAGACGCGCGAACAGTTGGAGCCGGCGGCGCGCGAGGGTCGCGTCACGCTCGCCATCGACACGACCGAACGCGGTCGCGTGGTGGGCTGCATCGTGCTCTGGGATCTCGGTCGTGATCACACCGGACAGATGTGGTACGAGCTGGGCACCTTCGTGGTGGTCCCGGACCATCGCTACAAGGCACGCGGCCCCAAGGCCATGCCCATCGGCGACGCGCTCTACCGCCGACTGCTTCACACGCACCGGGACAAGAACATCCTGGCGACCACCACCAACATCCACGCCATCCACACCGGACAGCGTCACGGCATGCAGATGGTGAGCTTCACGGATCTCCCCCCGGGAATCCACCGTGCCACCTGCATCTGCCCCATGGACAAGACCGGCACCAACGACAACCTGCACTGCAGGATCAAGAACCGTTCCTGCCGCGTCCGCATCCCATTCCCCACCTGGGCCCGTATCGGCTGCCCCCAGCGGCTGCCCTACCCCTAGGACCCTCGCGAGCCACGCAAGCTCGCTTTTTTCTTTCCGTATTGCTAGGCTGCCATATGAGAAATCCTCGAAGGGAGTTCTGTGTTCAACTACATCTTTCTTGCACTCATGGGCCTGTGCACAGCGTTCATGATCTTCGCCGCGGTCATGCCGGCACTGGTACTGATCCTTGAGCCAGCGGAGAACCTGGGCCAGATCCTGTTCTTCTGCTTCGGCTCATTGGTTGGTTGCCTGGAGACTCACCGTTTCGGCAAAGCCACCCACATCATCTGGACTGACATCCAGAGACGAAAGCGCCCCTACGCTGCTCTTGGTCTGAACTAGGCCACCTCGCCACACCGGCGAGTTTTTAATTACAACAAAACACACCCCTTGAGGGATGTGTTTTGTGGTGCAGGCGGGAGGATTCGAACCCCCGACCCCTTGTTCCGAAGACAAGTGCTCTATCCAGCTGAGCTACGCCTGCATTGCGAGGGGGATAATAGCCCATATCTTGACGTTCGTCAATCCTCCTGGCATACTAAGGCCGTCGACATGCACCGGTAGCTCAGTTGGTCAGAGCAGGAGACTCTTAATCTCTTGGCCGTGGGTTCGAATCCCACCCGGTGTACCAAAAATACCTCGTCTTTAGACGGGGTATTTTTGTTGCTGATTTTATTGACATCAGGTCCTCCATCCTATTAACTATCAACGCATTGCCCACCAGATCGTATGCGCTAACCCCGCGGCGACACGGCACTGTGGTTCGACGCTAGCCCCGTCGATTGAACCTTCCAACACCGAGAGAGCCATGCTTAGCTCTGAAACTGACCGAAACAAACTGACCGCCAGCGACGCCTGGCACCAGTTCTACGATCTCCTCCGCCGTGGCAAGCGCAACGGACCTCAGCACAAGCTCGTGCTGCGTGCCCTGCAACTGGGACGCGAAGGGAGGCTGGGAGCCGTCGTTCACTCCGGTGAACTTCGTCTCAGTGAAGAAGAGGTGCTCACCTTCTGCAACACCCCCATCGAGCAGGCCGAGCTCCCCACGGAGATCATCGGTACGCTCAAGCAGTGGGGTGTCCGCCTGTGCGGAGAACTCTTCCGATTCGACTGGGGGCAGCACCACAGAAAACTGCAGCGTCTGGTCTACACCCTCTTGGTGCGCACGGGCTTCCCGCCCGACTTCGACGCCTGGGACTTCGGCTGGCGCCCTGTGTACCTACTCGACCCCGTCGTGCTCACGGCACTTGCACAGCCAATCACGGCATTCGGCGACGTGAGCAAGACAGGTAACCCGTTCCGTCACTCCCCCTTCTACCGGATCAAGGACGGCGGCCTGATCAACCAGGCCAACTGGGTCGGCGAGCTCCTGATGAGGGACCCGGCGCGCAACACGCGTGACACGATCACGCTCCAGAGAGATCTGGCAGAGCACGTCCCGGTCCTGCACGCGGCCATGCACCTCCCCGACAACTGGGAGGCGCCCAAGGGGCTCAACATGGAACGAGACCTGGTGCAGCGCAAGCGCGAAGCCCGGGAGAGGCTCTACAAGCGCTTCGGTCGACCGACACGGGATCGAGTGCGCGTCCGCAAGGGTGAGAATGAGGGACTCATGATGAAACGCCGGACGGCCCTCGTCAACACTCTGAAGGAGTGGGACATGGACCCCCACCTTTTCGGAGAAATCATCTTCGGCTGCTCTGGGTGCCACATCGACTTCAAACGTGTCGGTGTCACGACCATTCACGCCTTCTTGGCGCTTGATGCTTCCTACCTGGGTCTTGCAAACAACCTCCTGCTTTGCCCCCAGGACTACCTCGCCTACTGGGGACTCAGGATGGGCATCAGTCGGCACGAATTCAACCGCATCTTCGGCCTGGACCTCTAGGCCAACGCCACCACGCCCCGCGTGGTGTTTTTCTTTTTGACGCGAAGGACTAGTTTGTTTATCCTGCCATCGGATCGGAGGTACCCATGAACTTGCAACTTGTTCGACTGGCACGCAGTCGAATCGGGCTGGGTCGTTACCAGCTCATGGCCCTGCCCGAATGGGCCCCAGACATCGTCGACTGCTCCAGCTTCACACAATGGCTCCACGGCCAGTTCGGTGTAGAACTCCCCCGCAAGGCTGCCCAACAGGCAGCAGTGATGATCAGGATTCAGCAAGGCGATATACGCCCTGGCGATCTGATTTTCATGAGGGGAAAGTGCTACCAGGATGTAGCCAACCTTCCTCCGGACCACATCGGCCACGTCGGAGTCGTTGCTGAAGATCGACTGAGCTTCATCCACGCCGCCAACAGCACCAAGGGCATCATCGAGGCCCCGATCGAGAAGGTTCTGACCTCCGGCAACTTCCGCCGCTTCGGTCGCCTCAGCACCTAGAACTGGACTCCAATCAAAAACCGACCCTCACGGGGTCGGTCGACTCCGAACGAACGTCGGAGTTTTTTATTTCTACCAGCCCTTGAGCTCAATCCCTGCCGTCGCAGCCGCCACCTGAGCCTCGTGCTTACTTGTTCCAGATCCCGTTGCCACCTTAGTCTTCCCAAGATAGACACCAACCTCGAACACTTTCTCGTGATCAGGTCCCGTCTCAGAGAGAACTTTATACGATGGCGTAATGCCCAAGTGCTCCTGAGCTGATTCCTGGAACCGACTCTTTGGATCGATATACAACCGCTTCTCCAAAATAATGGGCAGCTCTTTTTTGACGCGCTTGAGAATGAACTCTTTCGCTGCATCCCAACCCGCATCTAGGTAAATTGCTCCAATGATCGCCTCATAGGCATTGGCAAGAATATACTTACGCGCCTTTGAGTTCTTGTCCTTGGACTCCCCCTTGGAAAGGTGAAGGTATGGCTCGGCTCCAAGCTCATCATTAAGCTTGGCGATCATCTCTGAGTTCACAAGCGCAGCGCGCCAGTTGGTGAGCTCCCCTTCTGGGTTCTCATAATTCTCGTAGAGATATTCTGTCACCACCAGCTCCATCACGGCATCTCCCAGAAACTCCAATCGTTCGTTGTGTCCGAGTGGAAAATCTGGATGTTCGTTTAGGTATGAGCGGTGAACAAGCGCCTGGCGTAACATGTCTTTGTTTTGAAACGTTACCCCAATCGCCTGCTCCAACTCGCTGAAATCTTCTTTCATAGTTGATTGTTACTTTTCGGCGGACCCAGCATCGCTGGGCTCTGCTTCTTTATTCTCCTCACTAGCCCCACTCTCCTCTTTCGCCTTATCTACCTCCTTAATCTCCCCTCGTGCCATCATGTCCTTATAGATCGCTCCAAGAACTCCGTTCACAAAACGACCAGAGGACTGACCTCCGAATCCCTTTGCCAGCTCGATGGCTTCGTTAATAGCCACCTTGGCAGGAATCTTCTCCGCAATCTTCAACTCGTAGATTCCCAGGCGCAGAACATTGCGATCAACAATCGTGATCGCATCGAGTGGCCAATTCGGTGCAAAATGCACGATGACCTCATCGAGTTCATCTCGCTTATCAATGACCCCTTCTATTAACTCCTCTACAAACCCCTCATCATCGAACTTTGGTGCAAACTCCTCTCGGTTGAATGCAATAATTTCCGGAAGTTTTCCCTCCGGCATGCCTAAAAAGTCCCATTGATAAAGTGACTGCAGAGCAATCGTACGTGATAGATGTCGATTCGACATAAAAAAGAGCTAAGATAAGGAGCTAAAGAACAATGTGACGCTATGGTAACACAAAAGGCGAGCGTGGACTACGCTGCCTTTTGTTCCTTTGAATCTTCTTTTTTGTCGGCTGGAGCCTCAGCTGCAGGCTTCTCATGCTCATGATGCGCATGGTCATTCTGCTGCTTTGCAATGGCTCGCTGTGCGTCTCGTGTATGATCTACGGCCTGACGACCTTTGTAGAATCCACACTCGGTGCAGGCCTGATGGCTCAGCACATCCGCCTTACACTTCTCACAAGTGCCAATATTCATGGCGGTCATGTGATGGTGTGAGCGGCGTCGGCGCACGGCCGAACGGCTTTTTCGTGACTTTGGTACAGACATAATGGTTGTTTTCTAGCGCGGGAACTCTAACAGGAGCGCTCAAGACTGTCAATCCTAGATAAGCGCAACGCTCGCCACGGTATCCTCGCTCTTTTTAAAGCGCATAATGCGGACTCCTTGCGTAGCACGGCCAAGCACAGAAACAGACTTCAATGGTGAGCGGAGCACCTGCCCTGCCTCAGTGATCACAAACAGGTCTCGTGCGTCATCTTCAGCCACAATACGTGCTGAAACAATCTGTCCGGTCTTCTTGGTGATGTTCGCCGTCTTTACTCCTGATCCACCACGACGCTGGAGTTTGTACTCCTTCACAGCAGATCGCTTTCCGTAGCCATTTTTCATAACCACCAAGAGCTGCTTGTCTTCTTTGGTCTTCTTGTTTGATGCGCGGAGAACCCCCATGCCCACAATCTCATCATTGGCCTTGAGCTTCATGCCACGGACACCGGCAGCCGTACGTCCCATTGGTCGAATATCTTCCTCGCTAAATCGAATCCCCTGCCCCAGCTTACTGACAAGCATCACTTCATCCTTTCCAGACGTTGGGCGAACCCACATGAGGTTCTCTCCGTCCTTCAACTTAATCGCAATGAGTCCAGAGCGTCGAATGTTTTCAAACTGATCGAGCTTCACCTTCTTCGTGGTTCCCTTGGTGGTCGCCATGAGCAAGTACTTCATGTCTTCCATCTGGTCGAGGGAGAATGTGGCAGACACCTGTTCACCTGGAGCCAATTGCAAGAAGTTCACAATCGCCTGTCCCTTAGCCGTTCGAGAAGCCTCAGGAACGTCGTAGGCCTTCAATCGGAAGACACGTCCACGGGTTGTGAAGAACATCAGGTCCTTGTGAGTTGTCGTGCTGAATACCTGTTCCACCACATCATCTTCCTTTGTCGTGAGGCCAGAGACACCCTTTCCACCACGCTTCTGCGTCTTGAAGGTATCAGGAGCAATACGCTTAATGTATCCAGCACGTGTGATCATCACCACCGTTGGACTATCTGGCACAACGTCTTCAATAGAGAACTCCTTCACGCCATGCTTGATGATCTCTGTACGGCGATCCTCACCGTACTTGTCACGCAACTCGGTAATCTCACCAGCAATCACGGTCAGCATCTTCTTCTGTGACTTGAGAATCGACTCAAGTTCCTTGATGATGGCAAGCTTGTCTTTGTACTCCTGCTCCACCTTCAATGTCTCAAGGTTCGCCAGCTGCTGCAGGCGCATCTCCAAAATAGCGGAAGCCTGCCTTTCAGAGAGCTTAAATTTCTTCATCAAGTTCTCTCGCGCAGCATCTTTATCTTTGGACTTCTTAATTTCCTTGATGACCGCATCAATCTTCAAAATAGCAATCCGCAACCCCTCAAGAATGTGTGCGCGATCCTTGGCCTTATTCAAGTCATACTCTGTGCGTCGCTTCACCACCTCCTGACGGTGCTTAATGTACTCCTCCAGAATCATCTTCAAGTTCAAGACACGCGGCTGCCTACCACCATCAACAAGTGCCAGCATGTTGTAATGCATGGTCTCCTGAAGCTGTGTGGTTTGGTACAGACGGTTAAGAACCTTCCGCGGGTAAGCGTCTTTTTTCAAATCAATCACGATACGTACGCCATCCTTATTAGAGGACTCGTCACGCAGATCTCGAATTCCTTCGATTTTCTTATCACGAACATTCTGGGCAATACGCTGCAAGAGCGTGGACTTGTTCACCTGATAAGGGATTTCGCTCACGATAATTCTGAAGCTGCCCTTCTTCCCTTCCACAATCTCCGTTTTTGCTCGCACGACAACACCCCCCTTACCCGTAGCAAAGGCCTGCTTCATGTCAGCAACACTGTAAGCAATTGCCCCTGTTGGGAAATCAGGACCTTTTACGATCTGAGCCAAGTCATCAATGGTCGCGTTCTTGTCTTTAATCAAATGCAATGCCGCATCACACACCTCTGTGAGGTTGTGCGGCGGAATGTTAGACGCCATACCCACAGCAATACCGAGCGTTCCGTTGATCAACAAGTTCGGAAGTTTTGCTGGGAGCACCTTTGGCTCCTTGTGCGTGCCGTCAAAGTTCGGCATGAAGTCCACGGTGTCTTTCTCGATATCAACAAGAAGCTCCTCAGACACACGCTGAAGCTTGGCCTCTGTATATCGATACGCAGCCGCTCCGTCACCATCAAGTGAACCAAAGTTTCCCTGTCCACGCACCAACGGGTAACGCATCGAAAAGTCCTGCGCCATACGCACAAGAGAATCGTACACCGCACTATCACCGTGCGGGTGATACTTACCAAGCACGTCTCCGACTACAGCCGCACACTTCTTGAACTTGGCACTTGAGCGGAGCCCTGTCTGCCACATGGAGTACAAAATACGTCGGTGCACTGGTTTGAGCCCGTCTCGAATATCTGGAAGAGCACGCCCAACGATCACACTCATGGCGTAATCCAAGTACGACGTTTGCATCTCCTCCACAAGAGACTGTGGAACAACATTCCGCGTCAGCTCAACTGGCTCTGGAGTCTCAGGTGTTTCCTTTGGTGTTTTCTTGCTTGGCATACCTATAAATTCTCTTGTTGTTTCTCTTGTTGCTGCTGTTCTTTAATCTCTTCGTACGCCGCCGTTGCCTCTTCAAGGGCCTCAGAAAACGTACGCACTTCTTCATCTACCGCGCCAGTGGCCTCGACAGCAGCCCCCTCGACCGTCTCGAGATGGTCTGCTGCTTGTTCAATGGAATCGCCAAACTGGTAACGGACCTGATTAAACGTATGGAGAACAGATGCTCGCGTCACCAGGATCCAAGCCGCCGCGATAAGGATCACGGAAATGCTCACACTGATCCAGAGCAATCGTTTCTGCTGCGGTGACAGTGGATTGAGATGCACGTGCCCCTTAGGCATAGCTACTTATTCAACGTAACAATCAGCATATCTTCTTCCGGCAAGTCTTTTCGTTTCACCTTGTACTTACCCAAATCTTCACGTCGGCAGGCGCCGAGAGACTTACAGAAGTCATCAACAGATGCGAGCTTCTCTTTCATTGTTGGAAGGCCATGTGTCATTGGAATCACCACGCGTGGCTCGACCTGTGAAATCACTTCAGAAGCCACCTTCGCATCCATCACTCGCCCGCCACCGACGGGAACCATCAAAATATCAACGTTATTCATGCGCTGAAGCTCTTCGTCTGTGAGCGCACGATCAAGCGCGCCGAGGTGAGCAATACGCATCCCTTCAGCCTCGATCACGAATATAAGGTTCTGCTCTTTGCTCTTTAGTGGGGCACTCACGCCGAAAACAAAAATATTCTTCACCTCAAACTCGCCGGCGAGGTCAATGAGGTAGGGCTCACCTGTAATGGCGCCTACATTATTGGCATCGTCCGCATCGTGAGTGCGAAGAAGGAGTTCGGCCGAGAGGGTTCGGGGGAACCGAAGGCCCGTGGTGTTTTGATAAGGGTCTGTGACAATCGTAATGTCACCGTTTGGGGTTTTTGCCTTGATTTCAAAGGAAGAAAGTCCGTGCCACAATATTTGCATACGGCAAGATAGTAGCACGACAGATAGAGAAGTTCAATCAAAATATCCCCTGCTGAGGGGGATATTTTTACACATCTTTATTCCTCTTCCTCTGCGAACGTATCTGTCCAATATTCTACCTCCTTTTTTACTTCTTCAAGCTGTGGATCGCGCTCCGTGAGAAGGAAGCCTTCTCGGAATCGACGGACCTTTCCAGAAATCTCCTCCCCTTGCTCAGGGGTTCCACCTGGCGACAGAGCCTCCAACTTATCGATCTGTGTCTGGATGTCTTGAGCATGTTTAGTCCATTTCTCAAGCAACGCTTTGTAATCTGCACCATTGCCCCCCAAGTCATCCTTTAGAGACTCAGCGAGTTTGTCCTTGGCAACAAGAATGCCATCCTCAACTTGATAACGCTGCTTTCCGTCGAGCTGCTCGGCAAACAGCTTACTACTCACCAGCTCAGGCAATGAAACACCTGCGTCCAAGTGCGGCTTGATCACCGAACGAACATCTTCATCAACATGCTCAAGCACCATCTCCTTCAACTTCTGCTCAGCACTCGTGCTCGTAAGTTCCTCATAGGCATGCCGGTGTGGATACTCCTGCAAACCAATGTCATGAAACGCATTCTTGATCACCTCTTCATTCGCCTCCTCATTTGCAGAAAGCTCTTCGAGTTTTGCTTTGGCTTGAGTCACCACTTCCTCTGGGAGTGTGGGGACAAAATGCTTAATCGCGTAAGAAAGCTCATCAAGCATCGATTGGTGTGGATGGGTCATATGGCCCAATGGTACAGACATGCAGATAGATTGACAATTCGGGGAAAATTCCCTATTCTCTGCAGTCGTTTGCATCCCGCGAACACAACCAGATAAAGGAGGTGCTCCATGTGTATAACCTAACCAACGGAGAACACATGGCGACCAAGAAGCTCAAGCGCACCCTGACCGAGGACGGCGCTCCCAAGAGGCGCAAGGCCTACGCCCGATGGGCGAACCGCCGCGAGCGCCAGAGGACTCGCTTGGCCCTGCGCATGCAGGACCCCGAGGAGATCCAGATCGCCCGCGAGCCCAGGCAGTGGCGCAGGACCTACGGCTGGTCCGGCGTCATCAAGCGCTGGATGCACGCGCACGTGAACCAGCCCTGGAACCAGGTGCACGCCAAGGCGTGCCGGTTGTTCAACCAGGACACGCTCCTGGGAGCGCGCCTGCTCGACGAGCACCTCCGCGACCAGGTGGACCGCGACGCCAAGACGTACCCGCCGACGCCTCTGTGGGGGCGCGACTACGACTACGGACGCGACGACCTGTTCGTGGACGAGCGCGGCATCCTGCGCCGCGGAGACGAGAAGTCGTACCCGCGCTGGCAGAACCCCGCGCCCGGCGTGAACGTCGAGAGCTGGATGAACCACCGCCAGATCGGCAAGATCGGCAAGGTGCTCTACTGGTTCACCCCGGTGTCGGCCCCCACGCCGATCCTGGAGGACGTCTCGTGCCACGGCGGCACGTACCAGCGCCCGGCGTTCTACGTCCACATGCACACTGGCTGGCGCCAGGACCTCCCGCTCACGCAGCAGGAGATCGAGCACTTCAACACGCTCCCCACCTGGCAGCAGCGCGAGTTGCTTGAGGACAACCCGATCGCCCACGCGGCTTAGACCGCCATCCCCGACCGCCACGACAGCGGTCGTTTTCTTTTTTCCACAAACAGATCCCTTGCTATTGTTTGTAAAATTGTTTAGTCTCTCGCCCGTGCTTCGTAACCGCACACATACAATGGAGTCATCGTGCACGGAGAATTTGCTGACCACCTGCTGTGGATCGGAGGGGCCATGCTGCTGGCCACTCTGCTGGGATCCCTTGCCAAGTTCCTGAAGCAGCCACGTGTCCTCGGAGGCCTGATCGCTGGCCTGCTGATCGGCATCGTGTTCACCCAGACGCATCTCATGCACGAGCTGCGCAGCGAGCACGGCATCCCGCTCATCACGGGACTGGCTGAGATCGCTGCCATGCTCCTGCTGTTCAAGGTCGGCCTGGAGGCCAACCTGCACAGCCTGCTCGAAGACGCCAAGACCGGCTGGAAGGTCGCTGTTGTCGGCGTGGTCGTGCCCATCATCGGCGGATTCGTCTTCGCCTACTTCGCCAAGGGACTGTCCTGGCCCGTCGCCGTGTTCCTCGGAGGTGTCCTCTCGGCCACGTCTGTGGGCATCACCGCCGCGGTCCTGGGAGAGCTGGGCGTGATCGATGAGGAGTTCTCTCGCATCATCATCAACGCCGCGGTGATCGACGACGTCCTGGCCCTCTTCGCCCTGACGCTCTGCACCAACCTCAACGCCACCGAGGCCATCCCCATGAGCCAGCTCGCGCTCAAGCTGGGTGGATCGGTCCTGTTCGTCATCGTGGTTCCCCTGCTGGGGCACCGCTATGCCGGCAAGATCGTGGGCCTGCTCTCCAAGATGGACGAGAAGGCTCGTGAAGCCATCGTGCTCTCGGCCATGATCCTGTACGGAGCCGCGGCGCTGAAGGTGGGGCTGGCGGGCATCGTCGGCGCCTACTTCGCCGGCGTTGCCCTGGAGGAAATCTACTTCAAGCCCAAGCGCGAGAACGAATCCTCTCACCCGGTGGAGCACTTCGTCGACGACCTGATCACTGGCTTCGGCCCCGTGTTCTTCGTCTACGCGGGCGCCATCGTAAACCCGGCCGTCTTCCTGAACACGGAGGTGTTCATCGACGGCATGATCCTGACGGCCATCGCCATGGCTGGCAAGCTGGCCTGTGGCCTGATGGTCAAGAAGGACCGGCTGCTGGTCGGTGTCGGCATGTCCCCGCGTGGGGAGGTCGGCATCATCTTCGCCACCATCGGCCTGACCAGCGGGATCTTGAGCCAGGAGATGTTCGGTGCCTGCATGATCATGGTGCTCATCACCACCATGGCCACGCCCCCTCTGCTGAGCTCGCTCGCGGCCCGACGCACGGGCCGTCGCAAGCTCCGTCGCGCAGCCGCAACTGGCTGACGACACCCCGACCCACCCCGGGTCGGTTTTTTCTTTAATACCTTGACGAAAAACCCCTCTGCCGCTACACTCGTGACGTTGTTAATTAACCCTAACCCCGCGTGGACCCCCCTGGGCATGTGCCTAGTGGCCGTCTGCCGGCCTTTTTTCATATGACAACACAGACCACTTCCGAGTTCGAAAAGCTCCTTGCAGAAGGAGACTACCTAAATCTTCCTCAGATCGGCGACGTCGTTGAGGGAACCGTCATTGGTTCAGGACGTCGTGAAATCCGTCTGGACATTGGTGGCATTGCCACAGGTGTTGTTCGCGGACGCGAGCTCTTTGCTGAGTCCAGTGAGTACGCTGGTCTTAAGCCGGGAGAAAAAATCGAGGCAACCGTCATGGACCTTGAAAACGAGAACGGTGAGCTCGAGCTCTCCTTCCGTTTTGCTGGTCAGGCCAAAGCCTGGGAAGAAATCCGACGCCTCTTCACCACTGGCGAAGCTGTCGACACAAAGATCATCGAGGCAAACAAAGGTGGACTCATTGTGCGCATCCAGCACATCACAGGGTTCCTTCCTGTCTCTCAGCTTTCTCCAGACCACTACCCACGCGTAAGCGGTGGCGACAAGACCAAGATCTTGGAGAAGCTCAAGAGCTACATCGGCATGACCATGACCGTTCGTGTTCTTGATGCAAACGAGAACGACGAGAAACTCATCGTTTCAGAAAAAGCTATCTGGGAAGATAAGCAGAAGAACGTGCTCTCCTCTTATGCTGTCGGATCCGTTATTGAAGGAGAAGTAACTGCGCTCGCAGACTTCGGTGCCTTCGTGAAGTTCGACTCTCTTGAGGGTCTCGTGCACATCAGTGAAATTGCTTGGCAACGAATTGACCACCCACGCGATCTACTTAAAATCGGGGAGACCGTAAAGGCTTCCGTGATCGGCATCGAGGGAAGCAAGATCTTCCTCTCCATGAAGAAACTCATCACAGACCCTTGGGACAACGTCGGTGAGCGCTACAAGGTTGGCGACGTTGTAAAGGGAACCATCCTCAAGGTGAACCCATTCGGCTTCTTTGTTGAACTGGACGCAGAAATCCACGGTCTCGCTCACGTAAGCGAGCTCGCCAATGGTCCTGTGACGGATGTCGGACAGATCGGAAAGGAAGGACAAGTCATGGACTTCAAGATCGTTTCCATCGAACCAAAGGACCACCGTCTCGGCCTCTCCCTTAAGGGATTAGGCACACAGACAGCTGCTGAAGCACCTGCGAAGGAAGAAACAACTGAGGCTGAAGCTGAAGCACCTGCCGCAGAAGAGACAGAAACTCCAGCGACAGAAGAAGCTCCAGCTGAAGAGCCTGCAAAGGAAGAGACTGAAGCACCTGCAGAGGAGACCTCTACTGAAGAACAACCAACAGCGTAATAACGCCTATGAAGCCACTTTCAAAAAACATCATCATTGCCCTCGTTGCCGTGCTGGTGATCTCCGCCATCTTCTCGGGGGTCAACCTGAGCAGCGAGGCACCTGAAGACATCTCCATGGCCACCTTGGTCAGCGAGATCCAAGAGGGTGCTGTCAAAAGCATTGAAATAGAAGGGGCTGAAATCACGATCCTGTTGCAAGACGATACGGAACAGACCACCCGAAAGGAGTCTGCCGTTTCTCTCTCTGAAACTCTGATCGACTACGGCATTACCGCCGAGGAGCTAAAGGCTGCCGACATCACTGTCAAAGACCGCTCCACACGCTCCTACATCCTGGGAGTCATCCTGCCATCACTTCTCCCCCTCCTACTCCTCATGGCCATCTTCTGGTTCATGATCAAGCAGATGGGCGGAGCCAACAACAAGGCACTCTCGTTTGGTATGAGTAATGCCCGAGAGATGAAGGACACGAAGCAGAAAGTGACCTTTGAAGACGTGGCAGGTGCCAAAGAAGCAAAGGAAGAATTGCAGGAACTTGTTGAGTTCCTCAAGCACCCAAAGAAATTCTCCGACCTGGGAGCCAACCTTCCAAAAGGCGCGCTCTTGATGGGACGTCCAGGAACAGGAAAGACCCTCTTGGCACGTGCCATCGCTGGTGAGGCCGGTGTCCCCTTCTTCCACCTCAGCGGATCTGAGTTTGTGGAAATGTTCGTGGGAGTCGGTGCTAGCCGTGTCCGTGACCTCTTTAACCGCGCCAAGAAAGCGGCTCCGTGCATCATCTTTATTGATGAAATCGACGCCGTGGGACGACAGCGTGGTACGGGTATGGGAGGAAGTCATGACGAGCGTGAGCAAACCCTGAACCAAATCCTCGTTGAAATGGACGGCTTTGATCCAAACATTGGTGTCATCGTTGTGGCGGCAACCAACCGCCCAGACGTCCTGGACCCAGCCTTGCTGCGTCCCGGTCGTTTTGACCGCCGTGTCATGATCGACCTCCCAGATATCAACGACCGTGAGGCCATCCTCACGATTCACGCCAAGAACAAGCCACTTGCTGAGGACGTGAAACTTCGTCGTGTTGCTGAGCGCACACCTGGATTCTCCGGTGCAGACCTCATGAACCTGTTGAACGAGTCTGCCATCCGCGCCGCACGACGTGATGACAAAAAAATCACCCAAGAAGACGTCCTGGATTCCATTGAGAAAGTCCTTCTTGGACCAGAACGAAAGAGCTTTGTCATGAGCAAAGAAGAGAAAAAGGTCACGGCCTATCACGAGGCAGGTCACGCCATCGTGGCTCACCTGCTTCCAAACTCAGACCCTGTTCACAAAGTCTCGATCATCTCTCGTGGAAGCGCTGGAGGATACACCCTCAAGCTTCCATCTGAAGATCGACGTCTCCACAAACGTGCAGAGTTCATCGATGATATGGCTGTCATGCTCGGAGGATTCGTTGCTGAGAAAGAAACCTTTGGTGATGTCACCACTGGTGCCAGCGACGACCTACGCAAATGCACGCGCCTAGCACGCGAGCTCGTCACACGCTACGGCATGAGCGAAGCGCTCGGCCCACGCGTCTTCGGTGAGAGCCAAGAAATGGTCTTCCTCGGGAAAGAAATCCATGAGCAACGCAACTACTCAGAGAAGACGGCTGAGGCGATTGATGCCGAAGTCGACAAGCTCGTACGTGGCGCCATGGAGACTGCCCGTGATATAATGCGGAAAGAAAAAGCGCAGCTGGATCGCATCGCAAAAGAACTCCTTGAAAAGGAGACCATCGAGAAAGAAGCCTTTGAGGCTCTGTTCTCACCAGCCGCCAAGTAAACTTTCCATAGGAGGATATGGCAACAAAAAAATCCACAGCCCTATACCGTCCGTTTTTTCGTGAGGCCTGGAACCTCACCTGGACGCGACGTGGCCTGTGGATTTTTGGTATCTTCGCCGCACTACTCTCAACCGGCGGTGTGGTTGATGTCGGCCTCGCCTCAGTAAAGAAAGTAAAGGCAAGTGGGTCTTTCCTTGAACAGCTCATGGATAGCACATTCATCGGCTACGATGTGGCGGCTCAGTACATGACTCAGCTTCAAGTGCTTGGCCCAGATCGCACAGGGGCCATTATCATCTTTGCTTCCGCTACAGCCACGCTCCTGATCGTCATGGCAACCATCTCTCAGGCAGCCCTCCTGCTTGGACTGAAAAAAAAGCACACACCAGACTCGCACGAACTCAAACGTGAGGCACGCGAACATTTCTGGCCCCTCTTGGGCCTGGGGCTCCTTAACAAAATCCTGACGTCTCTGTTGATCGTTCTGATGACACTACCCCTACTTCTGTTCTATCTCTCTACGTCCGCTTACAGTGCCATTCTCTTCTTTGGGCTGATGCTCGTATTCATCCCTGCCGTCATCGTCATCAATACCATTTACATGTTTGCCCTGATGGAACTGGTTCTGCGAAAGAAGACGTTCATTGATTCCATCATCCTCGGTGCACAGCTCTTTGCAAGACAGTGGGTTGCTGCGTTCGAGTACGGCGTCATGCTGTTCTTCTTGGTCTTTGCCGCAGGACTCTTGCTCACCGCACTTATCGTGCTTTTCGCCGTTCCGTACGCCATCATCTTCACAGCCACACTGCTCACGGGTTCACTTTCCGTCTTCTTAACGGTAAACACCATCTTTGCCCTCGCGCTCGTGGCATTGTTCATGGCCTTTGGTGGAGCAAGTGTCACGTATCAATATGCAGCCTGGTACCTCTTTTTCAAGCGTGGCGTGCATAAAACCCACGGGAAAAAGCTGTTCTCGAAGCTCCACCGTCTTGTCCACGGAAGGTAGTGGCACCGGAAAGAAAAAGGAAGTAAACTAGGAGGGAATCCTCCTAGTTTTTGATATGGGCAATGACATCCAAAGTATAGAAGACCTCCTCAAGTACACCGGTGCCGATACAGCTTCGCGACCGAAAGTATCTGGTGAACGTACGGTGGTAGAAAAGTTCGAAGAAAAGATGGCCAGCGTGCGCCTGAAGGAAAAAGAAGTAGAGGCCGAAACACTCGCCGCACAGTCTGGATTAAAGTACGTGAACCTCAAGGGGTTCCCTATCTCCCCAGAAGCTCTTCGCTTACTTCCTGAGCAACGTGCAACACAATTGAGTGTTGTTTGTTTTCTCTACACCGGACCTGAGATCCGCCTCGCCTCAACGCAACCTGAGAAACAAGAAGTGAAAGATCTACTCTTTGAACTTCAAGAAAGGCATAAGGCCAATGGCGGCATCTACAAAATCTCAGAAGAGAGTTTGCGTGTGGCCCTTAAGGCTTATGAGACGCTCCCGAAACTTAAGACGGTCGTGAAGGGTGTGAAGGTGTCAGACGATGAGCTGGAACAGTTCAAAACACAACTCAAGCAATACTCAGATGTACAAAAGGTCATGGATGATGCATCGGTCACAGACATCATTACCATCGTCATGGCAGCGGCGCTTCAGTTTAATACCAGTGACGTTCATATTGAGGCAGAAGAGGAAAAGATCGCCGTGCGCTTCCGCGTTGATGGTGTGCTCGAAGAGGTCGCCAAGCTTCCGCACGAATTCTGGAAAAAAATCGTCGCGCGCATCAAGCTGATCTCAGGACTGAAGATCAACGTCACAGACCGACCACAGGACGGCCGTTTCACCATCTTCCTTAAAGAAGGCGATACCGATGTTCGTGTTTCCACCATCCCGACGACCTGGGGTGAATCCGTGGTCATGCGTCTGCTCAAACCGAGCGCCATCAACGTTGAATTTGCCCAGCTTGGCTACCGACCGTTGGCAGAAAAGAAACTCCGCAAAGAAATCGAGAAACCCCATGGCATGGTGATCACCACTGGTCCTACAGGGTCCGGTAAAACCACGACGCTGTACGCCATCTTGCGTAAACTCAATACGGAAGACGTTAAGATCATTACCCTTGAGGATCCAATTGAATACAAACTCGAAGGCATCAACCAGTCGCAAATCGACCAATCAAAGAAATATACCTTCGCGGGTGGACTCCGATCGATCTTGCGTCAGGACCCAGACATTGTGATGGTCGGTGAGATCCGCGACTTGGAAACGGCCGAGGTTGCCATCAACGCCTCGCTCACAGGTCACATGATGCTCTCCACGCTTCACACCAACGATGCCGCTGGTGCCATCCCTCGCTTCATCTCCATGGGAGTAAAGCCGTTCCTTCTTGCCCCAGCCCTGAATGCGATTATCGGACAGCGACTTGCTCGGCGCATTCACCAAGACTGCAAACAAGAAACGCAGATCGATGAGGAGCAGCTGGCCTTTGTAAAAAAAGTCACCGCTGCTATCCCAGAAGCCTCAGGAGAAACCGTTGCCCCAGAATCTGAATGGAAGTTCTACAAAGGTGCCGGGTGTGAGAAGTGCAACCACACCGGCTACAAGGGCCGTCTCGGTATCTACGAGATTCTGACAATGAGTGACGAAATCAAAGCAGCTCTCTCAGAAAAGATCTCCGAATACGAGGTACGAGAGCTGGCAAAGCAGCAAGGTATGACCACCATGCAACAAGATGGTGTGCTCAAGGTTCTCGACGGCCTCACAACCATAGAAGAAATTACGCGCGTAGCAGGAGAATAAAAAAAACAGACCCACAGGGGTCTGTTTTAGTTTATCTCGATTGTGTGAGTATCGCCGTCGACCTGAAAGATAATCGTCTTATCTGGATCTTGAAGCTGGTCCCCACCCCGCTCCGGCCATTCGATAAACGCAACTGTTTTGGGTCGACCTAGTTCTTCTTCGAGCGCCAAGGGGATGAGCTCTGACGTATCTTCAATGCGATACAAATCAACGTGGAGTATCTGTTTGATGGTTGGATGGTCAACTGGATACCGATTCATGATTGTGAACGTTGGGCTGCGAACCGGCTCAGTGAACCCCAGCGCGCGAGCCACTCCTCTGACAAACGTCGTCTTCCCTGCTCCCAAATCCCCCTGCAGATACACCACCTCACCCCCCTTAAGGGTCGTAGCGAGCTCTGCCGCAATCGCCTGGGTCTCTTCTTCTGAATGTGTTGTGTGTGTCATAAAGCTACGCAAGTCGCATATTAGGATCCGCGACGAGTGTCAGTGGATCGACGAACTCGCCACGTTTGGCCTTCATGAGGCCAGCCAACGCAATCATGGCAGCGTTATCGCCTGTCAGTGAAAGTTGCGGCGCATGGAAGCTCACCTCAGGAGCCTTGTCTGTGAGCTGACCGTGCAGTGTCTCTCGTAATAATCGATTCGCACTCACTCCACCTGAAAGAATCACGGACGCAGGTTGCACCTGGTGAACAGCCTTCATGGTCTTGGCAACTAACGTATCGATCGCTGCCTGCTGGAACGAAGCTGCCACATCCTCAACCGTATCGTCTGGATGCTCAGCTCGACGCACGCGCACCGCTGTCTTCAAACCAGAGAATGAAAAGTCATAATCTCCTGAATGCATCATAGGCCGAGGAAAATCGATGGCTGCAGGATTCCCCTTAAGGGCTGCGCGTGAAATCTCCGGTCCACCTGGATACGGAAGTCCCAGGAGCTTAGCCACTTTATCGAAAGCCTCCCCCGCTGCGTCATCACGTGTCATACCCAAAAGTTCATACTGCCCATGACCACGCATCACAATAAGTTCAGTATGACCACCTGACACGAGAAGACAGACCGCTGGGAATAACGGAGCGAGCTGCTCGAACCAAACCGAGTAGATGTGCCCTTCCAAATGATTCACCGCGACGAGTGGCTTCTTCCATGCCCAAGCTAGAGATTTCCCCAGCTCGACACCGATCCGAAGCGCAGGCACCAGTCCAGGTCCCGCCGTCACAGCCACTGCATCAATCCCCTCCCCATCATGAGGAATCTGCCCCTGCTCCATAAGCGCAAAGACGATCGACGCATGCTCACGCGCTGCCACCTCCGGAACAACCCCACCATACTGCGCATGAATCTTCACCTGGCTAGCGAGTTCATTTTTTTCCATGACAAACTGTCCGTCCTGTTCAGACACAATAGCCACGGACGTTTCATCACAACTTGTTTCAATTCCTAAGATTCGCATATCGCCGTAAGGCTAACAGTTAAAGCAAAAAATCTCAACAAAAAAGCCCCGTCGTAGACGGAGCAGAGGTATCAAGCCGCTTGTCCGAGCGGCTCTTCGCGCATGAAGCGCGACACCTCAGAAAGAAGCCCCAGACTGACCCGGAAGTTTCTCAGGAGCATGTCCTTCACCTTCTTCAGGTAGCGGCTTCGCCGTTCCTTGCCTGCGCACGCGCGAACAAGGAGTCTGTCGTAGTCCCGATCCAAGTCGCAAAGGGTCGAGTACCTCTCGTGGAATGGCTCGAACGCGCGTTCCCGCAGGAACTGATCGATCACATCAGCCTTCCCATCGTGAGGGAGAGCAGCGTGATGCCACCAGAGGAGTCGGCGACCGAGAGTCACGTGAACACGCATGGGGCGAACCACACGAGACCAAGATCCCACCAGCCACTGCTCCACCATGTCGAGGTCGCTTGCATGCCTGGTCTCGAAGATCCAGGCGCGCGTCCTCGTCGAGCGAAGCTTGTGTGTCATCTTGGTGCGCATCTCCTTGTCGATGCAACCCGGACGAACCCGGAAGCATTCAGCAAGAGGACGGCCGACAGCGTAAGCGTCGGGGTGCCGCGGGAAGGTCTCCAGATAGGAGGGGCCATACCCATGGCGCCCAAGCCGGGCAAGAGAGGCTGGCCAGAGATGGTAGTCGAGCGGGATGCCCCGGCGAGCAGCCAGTGCATCGAAGTCTCGAGCCAAGCTCTTGGCGAGCGTGTACGAACCGTCATACCCTACAAGGGTCAGGTCCAAGTCGCTTCGAGGAGAGAGGTCGCCACGTGCGACAGAACCGCTGAACGCGGCCCCCTTGAACACGCGACTGTTGGCACCGACGATCTCGAGGATCTCAGTTGCTGTGTCTTCGAAGTCTTGGACCGAAGGAACTCGGTCCAGGCGAACATCTCGCCAGGGGAGGATCATACCCATCTCGGGCTCCTTCACGGTTTGGGTTTACTCGATTCACACCTCCATCTTCAGCGTTTGGAACTTGTAAGGGTGCTACAGCTTGACAGGGCGAATGTACGGGATAAAAGTGGCTTCGTCAAGTAATAATAGGAAAATTTGGTACAATCAAATCACTATGCCGAGCTTGAGCCTACAAGCCTTCACTACACTCTCCATCATGCTCAAAGAGCTGTATGGCCTTGCTTCAGTTGATAACTTCACGCCAATATCTGGCGGGTTCACAACCGAGAACTTCACCTTTTCCAGTGGCAACAAACGTTACTTTCTCAAACGCTACAACACACTGGACACACAACGCATCCACGACATTACCGTGGCACAGGAACGTTTTGCTAAGGGCGGGATTCCTGTCATCACACCCGTTCGCGATAAACATGGAGAAGCAGCGTTTTATTTTGACGATGCCTGGTGGGGAGTCTTCCCTTTTGTCGATGGCGAGACGCGGTCCTCAGAGCAGCTCACAACAGCCCTCACAACCCAGCTTGGGGAAATGCTTGGCCGCATCCATCAGATTGGTCTGACCTGCAATCGTGAAGATGTTCAGCCCATCACCCTTTGGAACAAAGATGTTTTCACCTCAGACAAACTCGCGCTTGAATACATGTATCAGCACGAATCATCTAAGCGAGAAGTAGAAACCGTGGCCATCAAAAACCTCCGCCTCCAAGAGGCGTTCATAAACGCGAATCCCCTAACTGTCGCCGAACTTCGACCAGAGATCGATTGCCTCATTCACGGCGACTTCACACATAACAATGTCTTTTTCACACAGGACGGTCGTGTGCAGGCAACGTTCGATTTAGACAAGGCCTGTATTGCCCCGCGGGGATACGAAGTAGCGCGCAGTACACTGATCACCTGTTTTGATCATGGATGGGATGAAAAAAGCTTCAAGCTTGCTGATGGGTTTTTACGTGGATACTTAAAGGTATGTCCTATGACCTTTGAAGAATTCCATCACGGATTCAAAATCTACGTAACGCACTTCATGCACATGTCATGGCTTGAGAAAAAAGTCATTCTCTACAAATCAAAACGTCACGAACAATTCATCTATAGTTCACATGAACGACTTAATCACCTCCTGCTCAACTTCGATTCACTCGCCGAAAAACTCTTCCCTAAAATCTAAACTCTATGTTCTCATTTCTAAAAAAAGGCCGAAAGCCACCAAAAGGTGAAGGTGGCAAAGATGCCGACATTGTCTTTGAGGTTGTCAATGACAAACCAGAGAAAGAACGTGTCGCTGACTTTACTTACAAAGAAGAGGCCCCCAACCCCGCTGTGGAGGCGGTGAAAAAAATCATGGGGGTAGAGCAAAAGATTCAGGCAGCAAGACAATCTGGTGCAAGCAGGGAACGACTGGCTGTCCTGGATGTTCAGCTCGCTCAAGCAAAATTTGAACAAGCCCGGCTCAATGAGCGCAGTGGTAAGGGCCGTGAAGGAGAGGCGGATCGTCTGCTCGAAGCATGGCAAGAGGCACAAGATGGCCTTGAGAACTTTCGTGGCAGCGAGATCGAAAACGCCCTACAAGCCGCCATGTCTCGCGCCGATTACCTCAGTGCCGATGACGCCGCACAAATGCGGCGACACCAGTAACACCTATTCCTTGACTCCTTGTCTCTATTTGCTATTATTGCGCTGCCCATCGATAAGACGGCCCCATCGTCTATCGGTTAGGACGCCAGGTTTTCATCCTGGAAAGCGGGGTTCGATTCCCCGTGGGGTCACCAATAAACACTCAGCATGACGCTGAGTGTTTATTTTTTAAAACTTTCTACTATCCAAAATAGACCGTTTTGTCTTTATTTACAGAACTTTTATGGTCGCGTTTATTTTCTAAAACTTGTACAGTTATTTTAACATCAATTATTTTAAACGTGTAAGCACATTTATGAAAAAGAAATTACTATGGCCGTTAGTGTTGATCAGCATCGTACTGGCCTTGCTTATCAGTTATTATCTCACGAACTCGACAACAGATGTGAATGTTTTTAAGGATGCTCAAATCGGTGTTTCATTTGAATATCCGCTACATTGGGAGACGCGAGAGTCCGAGGACCGCACATTGTTTGCTTCCAATTTTGATTACCTAGATGGCCTCGCAGAATCTTCAACGAGCACGGAAAAAGAAGGAACCTTCATTTATTCCGTGTCAGAGGGTGCACCGACGTCAATAGAAGAACTTCAAGATCGAAACGATGCAGACTACGAATCCTGCCTCGCAGATTTTGAAAAGTCTGGTCTGGAATTCGGCCCACCTTGTATTGACACAGATTATTCCGAATGGACTGAGTCGATGGTAGGTGGGTACACGGCGTTATCCTCAGAATGGCATGGAGCACCAGCGTCGGGCGAAATTGTAAAACAAATTGTTATCCTGATCGAAGACAAGGCTCTGATCGCAACTCTCACCGCAGTAAAGACCGGTGTAACAGATGAACAGGTGATTGAAGCGACATGGCAACAGGCAGTGGATTCGTTGAGGATTAAATAGACACGAATCAAAAAGGAATTGATTGTTGAAAACGCACCCAACCTATCAACTCCTCCACCCATTGGTTCCAACGAAGTCCCTGTAGGGTCACCAACAAAAAACCCGAGCCGTGCTCGGGTTTTTTGTTTAGTTCCCAAGTGCGTGTCACTTGGGTCGTTTCCTGCAATCGCAGCCCCGTGAAGACGGCAGCCAGAACGTTGCAGGTGTTGATGATGGGATCGCCAGAGCTACTTCGCTAGTGCTTCCGGTCTCCCATATCGTTCACGTTCGTATCCAAAACGAACACGGACAATTCTCGAGGAGTAGCCACTGTGGAGTACTGAACGTACCACTTGAATGTGGCCGGAGGACCACCCAGGAACGGAAGGGAGCGCTTGGTGTTCCAGTGCACCTGCTTCACCTTCTTGCTCTGGTAGTACCAGAAGAATGGCTCTTCGGGCACCTCATCGAACTTCTCGTAGGTCAGTGTCCAAACCCGCGGGTCTGCGAGCACAACGATCAAGCCAAGCTGACCGTGGCAGCAGGAACCTGGCAGTTGCAACTCCTTGAGTTGCTTGGGCTCCATGCCAGCCTCGCGGCAAAGCTCTCGAATCTCCTCAGCGGTGCAGGGCTTCTGAGGCATATTGAAGGTGGGAAACATTCCTCTGGGCATTTCTTACATGCCTCCAGGTGCGTAACCGTTATACCGACCACGTCTTGAAAAGTGCTTCTCCCCTAAAAATGGGAGGCGTTAGAATGACACAAAATAAGCGCTTTGTCAATGAATCATGGCTCATAACAAAAAAATCTAAAAACTCACCAAGCGGCGAGTTCTTATAAAGCGCTATCCCTCTTAACCTCTCGAACTATTTCTCGAGGTGCTTTTTCAAATCCATCATGTCTTGGTGTAAAGCTTTCTTCGTTGCTGCTGCAAACAGTGGGAACATGAGGGTGCCTAGAATCTTTGACAGCAACGTTATGGGCGTCCCTTTGAATGTTAGCCTTACGTGTGTTTTCCCATCCTCTTCTTCGAATAGATATTCGGACCAATACTTTGTCCCATGTGACTGGGCCTCAACAGCATAGCGCTTATTGGCCTCAAGCTCTGTCACCCACATCACTTCCGTCGCTGTCTTTCCAAACATTTCACGCGTCTCACGCCACTTTGTTCCAACAGCCATGCAGGCAGGTCCCTCAAGCACCTCAATCTCCTGTATCCCCTCAATCAGATCTGCGGCTCTTGATAAATCTGAAAACGCCTTAAAGACATCGTCTATGGGCGCGTTAATGGTGATCGTTGTTTTCACTTGCATATGCCTTACATCCTACTGGAATTCCGAAGAAGAAGACACCATCCTTACCGCGACCATCAAACCGGATTTGACAAAATGCAAACTTATTTGCATATTTGTTTCCAGCAACCATCATTCTTTCTATGAGTCATTGCAACATTGAAGAAACACTTGAGCGCCACGCTCTCCATAAAACCAAAGACCGACACCGCATCCTTGAGCTATTTGAGGAGAAGCGCACTTGGACCGCAAAACAGATTCACCAGGAACTTCGTACACTCAACTTAACTACTGTCTATCGCAACATCCAGAAACTTACAGAGGTAGGGATTGTTACTGAAGTTCACTCTCACCATGGGGAACAGCATTTTGAGAAGCAGCAGAAAACACATCATGATCACTTCTTATGTGCCTCCTGTGACATCGTTGAATGTGTCCCCTGTCCTATTCCTAAACAACCAACCCACATCCTGGAATTAACCGGTACCTGTAAAACCTGTACATAGCGTATGAAAAAAACAAAACACCTTCTCGCCGCACTTGTCATTGCCCCTCTGGCATTGTTTGTACTATGGAACACGAGTTCCTCCTCCAGCCCCACAGACACCACCACTCAAACCAATGACCAGATAACGGTTTCTACCACCATTTCCCCACTCCAAGATATTGCCGCACACATTGCCGGCGAGAACATTGCTGTGAATGTAGTCCTCCCCCCTGGAGCAAGTCCTCATACGTTTGAGATAACTCCCAGCGTGCTTCGCGAAATGCAAGGAGTAGATGTTATTTATTCCATTGGGTATGGACTCGATGACTGGGCATCCGACCTAGCTGCTTCTCAGGGGACAGATGTTGTCATCGTGGACAAGAATGTCGCTCTCAAATCAGAAGCTGAAGAAGAGGAGGACGGACACGAAGAAGAGGACGATCATGAAGAAGAGCACGACGATGATCACGAGGAAGAAGGTGATCATGAGGAGGAGGAAGATGAACATGGTCATGAACATGGCGAAACAGATCCTCACTATTGGTTGTCAATTTCCAACGCCGAGCAAATCGCAAAAAATATTTCTGCGGACCTCTCTGAACGCTACCCAGAAATGCGTACGGAGTTTGAAGCAAACCTGACGGAGTATCTTGAAGCACTCTCACAAACACACACGGAGATAGAAAACTTGTTCGCAGATCTTGAAAACAAGAACATGGTCAATTTCCACGACGCATGGTTTTACTTTGCCAATGAGTTTGACCTCACTATTGTTGGAACCTTTGAACCTTCCGCCGGCAGAGAGCCTACGCCAAGATATCTGGCGGAGCTCACACACGCCCTTGAGACCGCGCAGACCTCAACCATTTTTTCAGAGCCACAATTCGGCACTGCTAACCTCGAAGCATTCGCTGCTGACAATCAGCTCAATATCGTTGAACTTGATCCTATCGGAGGCGTGGAGGGACGTGAATCCTACATTGACCTAATGTTGTTTAATGCACGAACCATCGTTGAGAACAACTAATCTATGTCGAGCGCTATTCATGTCGAGGATCTTTCCGTTCGTTTCGGAAGCAAACAGGTTCTCGATGACATTTCATTCTGTGTAGATCAAGGTCAGATTGCCGCACTTATTGGACCAAACGGATCAGGAAAAACCACCCTACTTAAAACACTGTTGGGGCTTGTACCCATGCACACGGGTGAGGTGTTATTTTTCGACCGTCCACTTAATGCATTCCGGGAAAAGATTGGGTATGTCCCCCAACGGTTTGAATTTCAAGATGATTTTCCTATTACTGTCACGGAATTCATGAATTTGGCTGTCGCACAACAACTCGATGAAAAAGCCATCGTAGGAAAACTTGATGAGGTTGGACTCCCCGCTTCAGCGACAAGCAGCTTGCTTGGCACCCTCTCAGGTGGTCAGCTTCAACGTGTACTGATTGCCCAAGCGCTTCTGAATGAACCAGAGCTGCTACTGCTCGATGAACCATCAACAGGCATCGACATCGTTGGTGAAGCGGAGTTTTACAACATCTTGAAAAACCTAAATAAACAACGAGGGACAACCATCCTTCTGGTTTCACATGATGTCTCCATGGTGTCAAAACTGGTTGATCAAGTTATTTGTATCAACAAATGCCTTCTCTGCGCAGGCCCCCCTCAAACCATGCTGACACAGCAGAAGCTCACCGAACTGTATGGAAAACATGCAGCGGTGCATAATCAGCAGAAACACAAACACTAGCTATGGAATTTTTTGACCTATTCCAACTTCCATTCATGCAAAGGGCGTTTATTGCAGGAATCTTCCTTGGGGCACTTCTTGCGTTCCTTGGGGTGTTTGCCACTCTTAGAAAGATGGCTTTCTTTGGGGAAGGAATCGCCCACGCTTCGCTTGCTGGAATTTCCATCGCCATCCTGGCTGGACTCAGCCCACTGCCCATCGCTATTGCCTGGTCGATGTTCATCGGGCTCCTGATCTTTTTACTTGAACGTCGTACACGCCTTTCTTCAGACACGCTCATTGGCATCCTGTTCACGAGCTCAATGGCACTAGGAGTCGTGCTCATGAGTTTTACTAGCGGCTATCAACCAGAACTCCTGTCATTCCTCTTTGGAAACATCCTAGGCGTTCGCCCCACCGACCTGCTGATCATTGCTGTTGCCACAATCATTATCCTGTCTTGGCTACTGCACTCACTACGCGAGCTAACCTACCTTTCCCTCAACGAAGAAAGCGCCCGCGTGAGTGGCATTCGCGTGGAAACAAAAACGCTCATGTTGTACATGAGCCTATCTGTCGCAACGGTCTTAGGAGTGAAAATTCTCGGAATCATTCTCGTCAGTGCCTTACTCATCATCCCACCGGCAACAAGTCGCCTCCTGACAAATACGTTCCGCACCTACATGATCGGATCAGTTATCGTATCAGAGCTAGCCATCATCGGCGGGCTCCTAAGCTCCTACTGGCTAGACATCCCCTCAGGCGCTGCCATTGTTCTCGTTGGAACCATCGGTTTCTTTCTGGCCATGGGCATTCATTACAGCCGCACCTGATAATCGACTTCCAAGAACAACCTAATTTCAGCTGACATTACGAACAAAACTCCATCATCACGATGGAGTGTTATTTTTCGCCTACCCCTCACCTACTCCTGATCAGACAAAAACAACCTCACCAGCCTCAAATCATCGTAGCTATACTTCTCCCCCAACCGCTTAAACACGGCCGTGAGCGTCACTCCACCTGTTGCACGGAACGCCTCCTCGATCTCATCGAACACCTCTTTACTCGGCCTGAGGTGATCGATCGTTATATCGTCCCCCTCAAGCACCAGCTTCTCAATGTGATGCACGATCGTCCTTGAACCCAGCCCTCGGCGTGCGGCAATCTCTTCGATCGAGCACCCCTCACCTAAGAGCCCCCTTGTCTCCTCGAGAGTCCCACTCGTGCGCGCCGCTCTGGTGCTAGGACGCTTCGATGCTTTTACTGGGACCGACCGTTCCTCGAGCCCGCGTGCGGCGACCTCCTCGGCGATGCACGCCAAGAACGCTTCCCCGAACGCCTCGAGCTTCTTCCTTCCAACACCAAACAATCCAGAAAACGCATCTAAGTTCGATGGGAAATAGAACGCCATCTCATAGAGGGTCTTGTCTCCAAAGATTACGAACGGTGGGACGTTCTGCTCATCGGCAATCTCTTTACGCAGTGCTCTGAGTTTTTCAAACAGCTCAACGTCGTATGCCAAGTCTGTTCCCGACCGCCGCTTGCGTGCCTTCTTCTTTTCTTCCATGACAACCACGGGCAACATGATCTCCTCTTTATTCACAAGCGCCTGCTTTCCCTTGCTACTCACCTGCAGCGTCGGGTACTCCCCTTCACTCTGCTGCAAGTAGCCACATTTTTTCAGCGCATGCGTATACTCACGCAACGCCCCAGCCGACACATCACGCGCGATCCCATGCACAGACAAGTCATCATGCCGCAGCTCGAGGATCCGTTTCTTTCTTGAGCCACGCAGCACGTCACAGACATGCGCGGCACCAAACCGCTCTCCCGTGCGCAGCACAGCTGAGAGAATCTTTTGTGAAATTTCCGTGGCTTCTACGGGCTCTGCTGCAGGCTCCGTACAATTATCACAAGCCTCACAAGAGGTCGCCGCGTCGATCTCCCCAAAGTAGGCGAGCAGGATAAACCGCCGGCACACATCGCTCTGACAGTAGACAATCACGTCCTCGAGCTTCCTGGTCGCGAGCGCATGCTCCTGGCGGTCGCCAAGTTGATTAATAAAATATTCTTGCTTTCGTTTATCCGCGTACGAATAAAACAGCACACACTCACTCGGCAAACTGTCGCGGCCCGCGCGCCCCGTCTCTTGGTAGTACCCCTCGATGGTCTTTGGCAAATCCATGTGCACCACGAGCCGCACGTCCGGCTTGTCGATCCCCATCCCAAAGGCAATGGTCGCCACAATGATCGGCGTCTCGTCACGGATAAACTCTTCCTGCACCTGCATACGCTGACGCTTAGGAAGCCCCGCGTGATACGCTTCCGCCGGGAGCCCGGCACGCGTCAGGGCTTGGGCAATTTCCTCTGTATTCTTGCGTGAAAAACAATAGATGATCGTCGATTCCCCCTCATGGGCCTGCAACAACTCCACGAGCTGAGACATCGCGTTGTACTTTGGACGGACGCTGTAAAAAAGATTCTCTCGGTTAAAACTCGAAACAAACACTTCCGCCTTGGGCATGATGAGCTGCTCAAGGATGTCTTTACGCACTCTGGGCGTCGCCGTAGCCGTTAGTGCGACCACCGGTGTTCCCACAAGCTTCCTGCGCAGCATCCCCAGATTCCGATAGTCCGGACGGAAGTCATGCCCCCACTGCGAGATACAGTGCGCCTCGTCGATAGCTAAGAGGCTGATCTCGACCGCATCAAGGAGACTTGAAAAACCATACGAGTCGACTCGTTCCGGAGCGATGTACAAAATCTTCAACTCACCAGAGCGCGCACGCTCCATCACCGCCTCCCGCTCACTTGGTGTAAGCGAGCTATTGATAAACGCCGCAGAGATCCCGTTCGCACACAGCGCATCCACCTGATCTTTCATCAGCGCAATAAGCGGTGAGACCACGAGTGTCATTCCGGGGAGAGCGAGCGCTGGAAGCTGGTAACACAAAGACTTCCCTCCTCCCGTAGGCATCAAAACGAGTGTGTCTTTTCCAGAAACAATGGTATCGATGATGTCCTTTTGCAATGGACGGAACGCATCGTAACCAAAATGTGTTTTCAAAAGGTCGAGCATAAGCATGGAGAGTGAGCAAAACAAAAAACGGCCCGTGGCCGCGTCCTTCGCACGCAATTTCTGAATTGAGTGTAGTCATTTTTTTGCGTTTTGTCAAAAAGAAAACACCCTCTTTACCTCAAGGGTGTCTTCATGATCTTATCGAACCAACACGGGTTCCTCTGTCAGCTCAATCGATTCATGAACGGTATTCCACAGCACCGGCGATCCAACCTCCATCACCACCGATGCATACTCACTCATTCCAATCGGTGCGCGCCAACGCCCCTCTCCCCAGGCAACGTACTTCTCGGCCCCGTCAGCCACAGTCACGCGATACACATGCTGCCCCGCAGAAACGTCCTCGATGCGCTCGACGGATTTAAATGGTACAAGCTCCTCACTTAAAAGCGTAAAGGCCTCATGGGCCATGCGTGACTCACCGTGATAATCAATCAGCGCATATCCACGCCACGTGTTTGTCGGTGAGTCGAGCGCGCCAATAAACGAATGCCAGAGCACCAGCTCATCCCCCGCTCCCCAGGCCTGCACAATACGACGGAAGACGTCCGCCGCCTGTGTGCGCTCAGAGTTTGGGTAGCGCGTGCGATTGGTGAGCGTTGGATCAGCTGTCGATCCTGTTTCCGTCAGCCAAACAGGCTTATCCTCGATGCCGTACGACTGCAGAAGAGCCGCAAGAGCTTCACGCTCCTCTAGGTATTCATCCCATGCCCCATAGTGATGGTAGTTCACGACATCGAACCAATCCGTTCCCCCCCCTTCAATCACGCCTGGGATCCACTGCTCAAGGGCATAGTCATGCAACCCGCCAAGACCTGGCATCACAATTACGGCATCCTCGTCTCGTTCCCGAATAAACGCGGCAACCTGTGCGTAAAACTTGCCCTGCTCGACCGGAGTGAATGAATGCCCTGTCGCCACCTCTGGAATGCGACCACTTGGCACATTGCTCTTCGCACTACTGTCATCAAGCACGCTCCAGTGATCCATCTCATTTCCAATCTCCCAGTAGGTCACCTCCTCCCCATAACGATCAATGAGTACCTCGAGGTACTCCTGCGCCTCAAGCCCCAGGGTTTTGTCGAACTTCGCTGGGTCCGTTATCCATGGTGGGGTGCCGCTGGCATACTGCATCGCAAAAAGGGTGACAATCGGTTCAGATTGACCATCGCTGGAGAGAAAGACTTCGTCTGCGGCGGCAAAATTCCACTGATCATCCTCCGGCTCGATCACCGCCCACATGAGATCTGCTTTTGCTAACTGTCGGTATGCCTGTGCCCCAATGGACTCAAGTTCCGAGAAGATGCTTTCGGCATCAGCCCACTCAAGTTCCTCACGCGCACGCGTCACAGGATCATCGGAAAGAACGGTTAGTGGCCCCTTGTTATCCTCTGGCGTCCAAAAGAATCGAATAAAGTTCGTGCCAAGTTGCAAAAGATCTGTTGTTGATTCCTCGAGAGGCTCCCCCTCATCAAGTGGAAGAAGCTCTTGCAGGGCTGGTTCAGGAAGCGGTGGCAGCGCATGGCCTTGTGATTCATCTTGGCTTGTAAGTTTCCAATATAACCCACCGACCAGGAGGCCAAGAAGGACGATAATGACAATAAGATAACGCTCTTTCATACCAATCAATCACAGATTAACGGCGGTAGTTTACCACGAGACTCTCCTGTCTTCTGGTTGACAGCCAGCACGATGGCCCCTAGAGTTGCCACGGTTTCACACGGAGGTAAGAACCATGTCTGTCACCATCCTCTCTCACGCCATCGCACAGGATGCTGTTGCGCGTCTGCGCGACAAGCGTACCGGTGTTGCCGAATTCCGCGCGCAGCTCCACCGCCTGAGCCTGGTGCTGGCCACGGAGGCCACCGCCGGCCTCCCGACGACCAGCAGACTCGTCACCACGCCACTGGCTCAGACCGACTGCCCGATCATCAACGAGCAGCACGCCCTGGTCCCCGTCATGCGCGCTGGCCACGGCATGCTCGATGCGTTCCTGGCCTACCTGCCCGAGGCACTGATCTGGCACCTGTCCATGAGCCGCTCCCACGAGCCACCCTTTGGACCGATCTTCACGGACTCCAAGGTCCCCACCCCGATCATGTTCCCCATCGGCACCTGCTTCGTGCTCGATCCCATGCTGGCCACCGCCGGCAGCGCCAGCTTCGCCGTGCAGCACCTCAAGGACCGCGGCGCGGGTCGCATCGTCTTCGTGGGTGTTCTCGGCTGCACCCAGGGCATCGCCCGCATGGAGCGCGAGCACCCGGACGTCGACATCGTCATCGGCGCCGTGGACGAAGTGCTCAACGAGGACGCCTACATCGTCCCGGGCCTGGGCGACGCCGGCGACCGCCTGTACCCGACGCAGTAGCCTCACGGCCACCCCTCCCCCGAGCTTCTTGCTCGGGATTTTTCTTACGAAAAAAGAAGGTCTTGTGACCTTCTTTTTTGCTCGATCAGTTACTCGTGCCAAGACCAATACTCATAGGCCCCGATATCTTCATCAAGCGACCCGTCGTAATTACCATCCTTTGGACGAACCTCTCCGCGCTGATCCCACGTAATCATCGTGGGGTTCTGCACAGCATCGATCGCCGGACTACCAAACGTTAAAGCGTGGGTCTCGGTCTTTCCGCCGTTCATCTGCAAGGCACCAAGCTGTGGGTTTGTATTCTGCAAGTCACCAAACTGCGTAAAGTTACAACTTGTTCCACTCTCAAGATTCGATCCCATAGACTGCCACCCAGATTGTGTCCCTGCACAGTCAGCACCACTATTCATGGCAACAATACTATTTTGAATATTGAACGCAGATCCCATGTTGTAGAGCCCTCCGGTGTTGCTGGTAATCGTACTGAAATCAATGTCTGTCAGGGCATCAGCAGTGTAGTTATAGATACCTCCACTATTGGAAACCGCTGAGTTTCCACTCACCGTACTATTCACAAACGAAGCCCGGCTCCAGTTATAGAGCGCTCCACCACGAAGGGCATCATTTCCTGAGATTGTAGACTGATCGACCGTCACAAAAGAATCAATGTCCGGATCAAGCACCGTCGTCACAGTAATCTCCCACGGGCTTTCTTCTGAGTAAGTGTAGTGAGTAATGTCGTCAGGAACTCGGTTATAGATACCTCCACCAAAATATTCAGCCATGTTATCTGCAACCGTTGACTCCATCAGGGACACCATACCTTCATTGTAAATACCTCCACCATGACCCCCTCCAAAGGAGTTACTCGTCACGATATTGGAAGCGATAATCGAACCATCCTCAATAGTCACCTCCGGCGTAACCAACACTCCGTTCACCATGTGTGACTCACCGTTGTAGATACCACCACCTTCTCGAGCAATGTTATTCATCACCTGTGTGCGAACAAGATGAACCTTTCCTCCTGCACGGTTCTCAATTCCCCCACCCCAACCTGCAGGGTCACCATTAAAACTCAATATCGTATCTTCTATCATGATCTCACCGGCCGTATTCCAGATTCCAGAGTGCTGATTATTTGTAATAGTTGACGTGCGAACTCGGAGATATGCACGTGCTGAGAAGCTGTACGGATTTTGGTGTGCCAGCTTAATTCCACTATCACCATTTGCTTCAATAAGCGAATCTGAAATATCCAGATAACTATCAATGGTTAATAGCCCCGCCGAATCGGTACCCACACCCATATCAAGATCAAAGTTATGGACCGTCACCGTATCAAAAAGAACCTGAGCTCCAGAAACGTACATTCCTTCTGCACCAGTCCCCTCAAATAACGTTGCCACCGCCATCACCTGAGCATGCTCGAGCGAATAAATATCAGCTTCTTTCCAATGTACCGTGTCGAGCTCCATTGTTCCGAATGTCGTCCCAGAATAATCTGCCTGAACTCGACTCTTCACATAACGTGCCTCAAGATTATGTAGTCGCAGGCGGGCTGATGTCGAGGGAATAGTCTCGATACCAAAGGAGGTCAACTGAGAATCAATGATGGTGGCACCAATACCTGCACCAATAATCTCGATGTCGGAGTAAATATCTAAATCCCCAATCTGACCAATATCATCATCCTGCCCCTGCGGAGCGAGATTCAAGACGTAGGTTCCTGCAGGAACTTGAATCGTATCTGCCCCAGACCCGGCGGCACACTGATCATAGGCTTGATCGGTGTTTGCTGCGTAAATAGCTTCACGCAAAGAACAATCTCCGTCTACAACAAATTCATCTTGGGTTGTGGTCACGGAGATCGATGCCGCATTTACTACTGACGGGAGAAATACGGAAAACGCCGCTAATACGGCAAGTAAAAACGTGACTCTTAATTGAAACGTCGTGTTCATACACTCAAAGGTTAAGAATTGTAGAGCCATGATAACAGACCGGGCTTATCCCCAATGCTGAACCCTGAAACAACTCCATGCTCAAGGCAAACTCTGACCCCTGCTGCCCTTGAGGGATTTTTTCTTTGTCTATCAAAAAGCCGTGCACGTATGCACGGCAGCGCCGGAGCGCTCGTTCCGCTAGTTGGCGGGCGGGGGGCCTGCCACCTTCTTGCGGGGGAGGTTGTACTTGAAGAGCGTGCGGAGCAGACGGAAGTAGAGACTCTCGTCCGTGTAGTCACTGCTCACGCCATCGAGGTAGAGCGCGTCGATCTCCGCGCGGAAGTCCTCGTTGGTGTCGTAGAGCAGGACACCGACATCCATCTGGAGCACGGCCAGCTCGCGCGAAGCCGGATCGTCGATGTTCTTGGCCATGAGCCGCGCCCAGGCACGTTGCTGCTCGGGCGTCATGTCGCGCACCTGCTCGAAGGTCTCGAAGAGCACCTGCAGCACCGCCGGATCCATCCACTGGTAGCCGGGGGTGGTGCCGCGCACGTAGCGCGACCCGTGCTCACTCACGTAGGCCTTGCCCTGGGCTGCGCCCTCGGGACATTCCCACTGACCAGTACCCAGACCGAGTACGTCGCCTTCGTAGCCAGCAGCCGTCTCACACCAGTAGGTGGTTGCCGGACACCAGTTGGACTCGCTGTAGGAACCCGAGAGCGTCCAGTTCATGGAGCCACTCAGATCCGTCCAGGTCCCGCAGTTGCCATCGAAGCCGCTGTTGCCCGCCCCGTAGAGCAGGTCCCCATCGGCGACCGCGAGCGAGAGCGTCGCGGCATCCACGAAGGTTCCCACCAGGTAGGCCGTGGGGTCGTAGGACTCGTACTCGGCGTAGAGGAGCACCTCGACCACGCCCGTACTGGAGTCGTGGTAGGCAACGGCCGCGCCGCCGCGGACGTCATGGTCGGGCGTGGGGGTCACGGACTCATCGACCGTGTTGGCGATGTACATGGTGCCACCTTCGGTGAACGCCACGCCATCGACATCCCAGCTCCCGACCGCGATGGTCAGATCCTCGGAGAGGAAGCCCACCAAGGAGAGCTGGAAGCTCAGGTCCTCGACGTTGCGGTCGTAGTCGATCTCATCGGTGTCGTGATAGTTGCCCCAGTAGTCCCAGCGGTCCACCATCCAGGCGCACACGCCGTTGTCTGAGATCCACCACTCGATGCCCTCGGTTTCACTGTCCGTGTTCCAGGAGCCAATGAGCTCGCCGGGACACTCGCAGTCCTCCTCGTCCATGCCGTCGCAGTCGCTGTCGACACCGTCGAAGCACTCGTCGTAGGCACCCGGGTGGATGTCTTCGTCGTAGTCCTGACAGTCGGTGCCGGCGGTGACACCCTCTCCCGAGCCCGAGTCGCCGTAGCCATCGAAGTCCGTGTCCTTCATGCAGGCACCGGGGTCCGACTCGTTGTAGCCGCTGGCGATGTTCGTGTTCTCGTTGTCGTCGTTGCAGTCCGTGCCGGCAGTCACCCCACTGGCGGGCGCATCGCTGCCGTAGTCGTCTCCATCGATATCGGTCATGCACGCGGTGGTGCTGTCCTGCTTGGCCGCACCCGGATAGGTGTCCGGGTCGCTGTCATCGCAGTCGGTCCCACCGGAGGCGTAGCTGGCCGTCGAGCTGTCGCAAGTACTGGCCGAAGCCTGCGTGCCATCGCCGTAGCGATCACCGTCGGCATCGGGGTACCAGGGACCTCCTTCGTCCACATCGCCGTCACAGTTGTTGTCGACACCGTCACAGAGCTCTTCGGCGCCGAGGTAGACGCTATCGTCACCGTCGTCGCAGTCACCCCCCTTGGGGAACATGTCGAGATCCTCACAGGTGTTGTACCCGTCTCGATCAGCATCGAGGTGGTCGGGCGTTCCCTCGAAGCAGTCGTCGTCGATGTCGTTGCACTCGACTTCGGTCGCCCCGGGGTTCACATCCGGGTTGTTGTCGTCGCAGTCATCGACGAAGGTGTAGCCATCTCCATCGACATCCGTAGGCGGATTCACGACCGCTCCGGTGTCACAGTGACCCAAGCCAGCGGGGCAGTCTCCCTTCCCACTGCAGGCACCAAGAAGCACCAGAGACACAACACTCATGCGCGCACGCATTTCTCTTCCTTTTTGCACATACTCTACAGGCCAACCTCACTGCTGGATTCCCGCTCGCATGCGCCGCGAGTGTACGCAATTGAGCCTGTTTGTCAAGGGATTCAACGCACCCAATCCCCTTAATGACAACAAAAAAGGAGTCTCGCTTGAGACTCCGCAGGGGTGTAACCCTGCCGTGTGCCACTCCCTCAGTGGCCGCCTCCTGACTTGGGGAAGGCGTGGTAGATCTTGAGCGAGAGCACCGCGCCGATCACCACGAAGGGAATGATGACCACCGGCCAGGCGTACCAGGCTGCCGGATCCGAGGCCGCCTCTCCCGTGCTCAGGAAGAAGCCCATGACGACGGAGTGGATGCCGGTGCCGACGTAGACGGCTCCGTCGACGATGCCCACGGCCTTGCCCGTGTTCTTCGTGCCGGAGAAGTCGCCAGCGGCGGTTCCCGAGAGGATCCCGTGAACACCGATGATGCTCGTGGCGATGATCAGCACGCCGATGCCGGTCATCATCGCTCCCGCGCCCGGCGCGTTGGACGTGAGCGAGATCAGGATCATGATCATGGCCACGGTCATGAACCCGTAGAGGAACATCACCATGGGTCCGCGGCGGGAGCCGAAGAACTTGTCCGAGATCCAGCCGGTGAGCAAGCCACCGGTGATGCCGCAGATCATCAGGCACAGGCCCCAGTTGGCCGTCAGGAAGAAGTCCTTGTAGAAACCCACGGACTGCGCGAACTGCGGGTAGTACTGGAACACGCCGTTGCGCACCACGCCCGAGCAGAACTCGATCGCGCAGATGATCAACAGCACGCGATGCTGGGGATCATTGAAGATCTTGTCGAACATCTCGCGGAGCGTGAGCGTGCGCTCAGCGACCTGCTGGTCACCGGTCTCGAAGTCCTTGAACTTCAGCGTGTCACTGGGCCTGTTGCGCAGGAACGCGATCATCAGCACCAGCCAGGGGACGGCGAACAGCGCAGGGAACAGGAACATCCACCAGTTCTGGTCGACACCCGTGTTGCCCGACTGCAGCAGCCACTGGAAAACACGCTCGGTCATGGAGAGCTCACCGACATCGACCACCGCACGGGTGGCCGACCGGATCGCGTAGCCCCAATCGAAGGCGAAGTAGATGCCCAGCGAGATCATGATGCCGAAGATGGTGCCGAAGGTCCCGCGCTCTCGCACGTGGAACCACGGCATCTTGGTAGTCACGATGGACATGGCCCCCAGCGACTGGAAGAACATGTTGATCGAGTAGAGGATCAGCAGCGCCCAGAACAGCGGCAGGGTCCAGCCTAGGACCATCACGCCGTAGATGCACAGCGCCATCAGCAGGTTGGCCGTCATGGCCCCACCGACGCCGGTGATCATGCCCCAGCGGCCGCCCTTGCGGTCGACCAGCGGGCCGTTGACCATGAAGCCGATGAAGTAGAAGAACGCGCCCATCCCGAAGATGAAGCCGAACTCCTTGATGTCCATCAGCTGGTCACCCAACGCACTCTTGGCTGGGTTCAGGCTGTAGCGCATGAACATGAGGCTGGCGTAGCCGAGCCCCAACGGGAACCAGTTGAGGAACCGCCTGAACCGATAGGCCCGTGGGTGGATTGGGACGCCCTCGGCGTCGAATGTCAAGGTCCTGGTATTCACTTGCCTGTACCTCCGGTAAGCAATCAAGGCGCTGGGAGTTAACGGGATCTCACGTCTTCTGTCAAACAAAACCACCCTCTGTTTCATTGACGGAAAACTCTCAACCTCATAGGATCGAAATCTGGAGGTACGCTTTGAATAACAGACAACACCGGGCCTTTCGTGCCTGGCGACGCCATGGACGGAACTCCATTGTCCTTTCGTTGATGCTGGGGCTGAGCTACCTGACCCTCATTGGTCTGGCCAGCATCCTTCTGGGTCTCCCGGGGATGATCCTCGGAATCATGCTCCTGATCGTGATCCCGCAAGGAGCCCTCGCCCTGATTCAGCGGCAGGCACTCAAGCTGGTCCGCACTCGCGAACCAACAGAAGAAGAAGCTGAGCGATTCCAAGACGTCCTCACGCGTTTGGATCTGACACACGCCCCGGAAGACATCCGCTTCGAAGTCTTCAGCAGACCGCGGCCCACGGCCGCAATCATCAACAGCAACGGCAACGGCATTCAGATCCTCGTCTCAGAATCCCTGCTGTCGCTGGTGGACGAGGCGCAGGCCGCTACGGTCATCGCCCACGAGCTCGGGCACCACTACTGCCCAAACAACTGGTCCCTGCAGTGGGTCATGATGCCCACCAAATTCTTTCTGAAGATCCTCGCGCTCCCGCACAAGTACGGGCGAGCTGGTCGTCTGGTGGCGGGTGTCCTCAGGGGTCTGTTCCTCCCCTTCGAATGGCTCTTCGTCATGAGCCAGCGGGAGAACGAACGCTGCGCCGACGCGTTCATCGTGGCATTGAATGGAGATGTCGATGCCTTCTGCGCCCTGCTCACCTCCCTGCTGCGTGAACACACGTACATCGACGAAGCACACGGCCGCAAGCCGTTCGCTCGCGACCGCAACGGCCCACTGCGAACGCACCCCTCGGTCAACGAACGCATCGCGATGCTCCGCAGGCTCGCGTAACCCTGTCACTCACGACAGGGATTTTTATTTGAAGGCAAAAGAAAAATCACACTCGAAGGTGTGATCACGTGTAGTTCCACCACTGCCACAGCAGGATGGATGTTGAGAGGAGTCCGATGAACTCCGTGGGGATCAGGTACCAGGCGCGCTTGCCGCTAAGGTACGGAATGCGGACGATGTACATCAGCACGGCGAAGACGATGATCCAGACGTCGATGCCGCAGGATTGCTCCACCCAGTTCTTGTAGATCTGGAGCGGGAAGCCGATGACGCCGATGAGGAGCGAGAGACCCAGCGTGAGCCTACCCGTCAGCGTCTCATGACGAGCGCACCGCTTGGCAATCTGCTCGAGGATCTCCTTGAATGCCTCTTTCATGTCTGCAGCTCCTGGCCCACGGCGATGGTGCCGGTAGAAAGATGGTCAACGTTGAGACCGAACCGGGGCTTCCCTCCGATCATGCGGACCTGGCAAAGCAGCTCCAGCACTTCCGGATTCTTCTGACCCGTCAGCTGATCAACATTCACGACCCCGCAGCGGTGACACAGGCTCCCGCCAGCAAGGCGCACCCCACCGATCTGGAACTGCTTCAGTCGATCCTCATCAAACGGCATGCCGCCCGTGAGGATGATGTTGGGACGGAACTGATCCATGAACGCCGGCATGACCAGAAAGGTGTTCAGCCATGCGAGCGACTCCAGCGCTGCCACTAGCAGTGGGTACACATCAGCGAACCGAAGCTCCGTGAGTCCACCGTGCACCTCACCACCAGGCGAGTAGCGCGCTCGCTTCCCCTTGCGAACGAGCCGCACAGGGCGACCAACGATGTCCGAGAACCAGTTCGCCACATCATCGCCAAGGTCTTCTGCATCCACGCTCACCCCCGGCATCCGAGCCTCACAGCTCGGACCACGGGCGTTCGTATGAATCCGCACCCTTCCGCGCGAACCCGCGCGATGAATCAGGATGCGTCTGGGATCCTCGATCCGTACATGCACCTGCGTCAGCTGCGGAAAGCGCCGCTGACTCACACGTCGACCGTTTGGCTCAACCAACATCCACTGCCGGTCAAGCGCGGGGCCACTGGGCCCGATCTGCAACTGCGTCACATTGACGCCACGGCACCCCTTGATGGGATACACGCGCAATCCTTGAACAAGCATCATGGCCGTTCCTCCTGGAAGGCGACCGTAGCACAACCATCGATCACCCACAAAACAAGCCGCTTTTTGACAACTCTCCTCCAACACACTACGGTCAGGCTGCGCTTCGAAGGAGGTGAGCCGTGTCGATTGTCCCCAGCTTGCTACTGACCCTGGTTCTCGTACCCATCTACTACCTGTGCCTGGGCACCCTGGCACAGTCAAATCTCGTTCATCCAGCAACCCGTGTTGACTGGGTGCACCTCTGGAGGGCACTAATCCATCCCCGGGGAAACCGCGTAGCACGCCAGATCGCCACAACATCTCCGTCCGCACAGGTGACACTCGGAGCTGTATGCGTAGCCATAGCCATGACGGCCGTGCTCGCAGGACTCACCTTCCTCTTGGTTAGATGGCAAGGACTCATCACGGCCTTCATGGTCACGTTGGAATGGTTCTTGATCACCTACCTCCTCGCCTATGTGCTCAATAGCAAAGGGTCTATCGCACAAGCTGTTGCGGGCACCGCTGCAGCAACGGTCATTACTGCTTTGCACGTGCTACTTCCAGAGGTCTGGCCCATCAGCGCACTGGCGGCCACCCTCATGCTGAGCTCTGTCCTGATTCAGTACAGCAAGATCCCCTTCCGGGTTCTGCTCTTCCTCTCTGTTGGCTTCTTCTTCTACGACGTGATCAACGTCTACGGCACGGGGTACATGGTCGACCTCGCGGAACAACTGACCGCACAGCCCACGACCAACAGCATGATCATCACCGTCCCAAGCTCACTCAACCTGACGGCAGAACCCTCTGCCATGATCGGGCTAGGTGACATCATCTTCCCCGGCTTCTGGATGCTCCTCGCCTTTCAGACACCGAGCGGAACCAGACGAACCTACGTGGTCGGAGCGACCCTTGCCGGCATCAGCCTTGGCTGGGTCGCCACAGAGGCCATCCTGCTTCTTTCGTCTCAGCCGGTCCCGGCACTCATGACCCTTCTTCCAGGAGCGCTCCTTGGATACCTCCTAGGAAAGAGGCTCTCGCCCCAGACTTAGAACGAACCCTCGACGCTGGCACGCAGCGTTTTTTCTTTTCCAACCAAAAAAGATCCAAACGGATCTTTTTAAGATACGTACCTTGTTTCGCTTCACCTACTGAGACAAGTACCGATCCATCATCATAAGGTTAAGCAGCCCTTTGTGTTGCACAACCCGCTCGGCATCAGATTGTTTCAACAGCTTCCGTACTTCTTCCATGGGATACGCATACACCAAACTATCAATCTCAGAACGATCCTCATGGGTGTTCCCAGCGATTCGATTCACCAAATCCTGCGTATCACCACGGAACTGAATCATGAACATCACCTCTGGGCTCCCACCACGAGGGAGTTCTCTCGCCATCCCCACCGGCACCAAATCGTATTCCGACTCCCCTACGCCAAGTTCAAGAGCAATACGTTCCTGCATGGCTCCAAGCAACAAGTCACCAGACTTCAACCCAATTTCCTCTCGTGCCTCTTCATGCATCTGCCTGCCCAGGTGACGCTGTAGTCCATGCCGCGCTAAATAGTCTTTCTTAAACTTCACTCCCCCTGAGGCCGTCACGTTAATCCCACGGTTCACAGACACACCTGCACCCCGATTCACGAATACCACATCGCCATCACGTGTCAGGACCGTCCCAGCAACACCTAATAAGTAGTGATGCACACGCTGATTAAAATCCGGAAGGCCACCGGTTTCCTTCTGGATCACTTCTCGGATCGTCCGGGCGCCATGGGTTCCCTGCAGGAGGTCTGTAAGACCTTCGAGCTCATCAAGATGACTGGAATCAAATCCTGACTCCTTGAGACGCTGACGATCTTCATCTGTAAGCTCAAGCCGGACCCCCTCTGAGCCCATGCTGAAAAACGCTTGCGAATAACGACTCATTCCAACCGTAAACCGCATGGACTTTCCTCGGCGTTCTAAACCACGTAGGGCCGTGAGTTCCTCATCAAGGGTGAAACGTCTTCCAAGTTTCAGTTCGGCAAATCGATGTAAGGCCGTTGCCCATTCTGGCAAGCTATTCTCACCATCCTCGATCACCATATCTGCGTCAGCAAACAGATCCTGCCCTTCTGGAGAAGAAAAATCACCAAACAACCCCTTCTGATCAGCATGCAACAGCGTGTACGGAATCTTTACGAGATCTTTTCCGAATAACTGGTGCACAAAATCTTTTCGATCCCGATGCTGCTCCATGACCTCTGAGGCCTTTCCCGTCTCCATCAAACCCGGTGTCGTAGGCGTTGGATTCTCAAGATTGGTCACACGAAATGTTTTGAGATCAACACGCTGACCCTCAAGATCAAACCGCGTGCTTTCTGGTTTGAACACCTCAACCCGAGCCCTCATCCTCTCGGACCGATCGGGCCCTCGTCTTTTCTTAACCATATGTTCCACCTCTGTTGTTACAGATAAAATCACTCCATTTACCGAAGAACTGTCAGATCTGGATGCCCACCGAAGAGATAGAACGTCCCGTAGCCTTCACCATACAGCGGCGTCTGTGCCGCAAACGTTTTTGCCGCTACCTCCGCCTGCCAGTCGCGTACGATCGGGTCTGTCGGCGGGAGTCCGTAGGTGAGCTCGACGTCTGCGTAGGTGCCAGATTCGAGGTCGGAAGCAAGTATCGCGGCGTCATCGAGAAAGACCGCTCCCATAAGAGGCAAGCTCCATTGTGTCCCAACGAACTCACTAACGAGATCTGTATTCAAGACAGCAAGCTCAGTCTCAGAAACAATCTCTGTAAGTGGCGCTGGAATAATCAACGTTCCGGTCTCAATCGGGTAGGTGCCATTTTTCCAACCGAGCTCCACGGCAAGAGCACCACCCGTCTCAAACGCCTCTCCTTCTATCAGACCTCCTGAGATGTCGGTTAGATCACATCCAACCTCAGGAGATGAGGTGGAGCAGATGTAGGTCGCTGGGTTTCCCACAACACTACCACTGATATCCCAACGTCCATTCCCAGAACCCGTAAACTCGAGCACGACATCAGACTCATGCCCCACCGTCCACTGAAGATTATTCTGACCCGGGTCTTCGTGTGTCCAATGCATGTACCCGTAAAACGTATTTGGCAGAACACCGTCAGTCGCGCTATCCATCACCGATTCGCCTCCCCCTGCACAACCTGCTCCAATCAGTATCAAGACGACCATCATCGTAAATAGATATCTCATACCCTAACCTGAAAAAGGTAAACAATCGTCTCTGTTCTCTGGTAACTCGCAGTACTCCCGACACTCCTCTCGAGTACTACACCCTGCAGGATGGTCAGAGAGCTCCATATCTTCATCGAGCAAATCCTCCAAACGAACCTGCATGGACTTTCCTGTTTCCGGATCAACCACGGTAATCACATCACTCACGTCTGTGGTCTGGGTGTCGGCATCATCAGACTGAACGCTCTCTGTTGTTAACATCTGTGTCACAACCTCGATCTCATTATCCAAGGCAAATTGCAGGCACTCCTGTTCATGCTGTGGCTCTGAACAGTAGTTATAGCACTCGATATCGCTCTGACACCCACCGGGGCCATTGAGTGTTTCCAAGTGAAGATCTTGGACGTGCTGCTGATCTTCCTCGCTCATAAGACCGTGCTCCTGAGCGAACAACATGCATTCTTTGATGTTCTGATCCTGAGAACAATACGCGTGACACTCTTTCTCTCCTACACATCCACCAGGGCCTCCTTGCTGAAGAGCTTCAACGCGCTCACGCTCCTGCTCGCTCACGAGCCCATGCTCTACGGCAAAATCGAGACACTCTTGCGCGTTCTCTGGCGCTGCACAGTACGTATTGCACTGAGTCTCTGTCACACAACCTCCTGGCCCTCCTTGCTCTAGTACAGCCTCAGTTGCCTCGAGCTCTTCCTCATCCATCGCTCCGCTCTCGTGGGCAAACTCGGCACAAGCCTGACCATTGGTCGTACTGTCACAGACCTGCGCACAGGTCGATCCTTCACAGCCCTCTGGTCCCTCACCTCCAAGCACAGCTTCTGCCATCTGCTGTGGTCCAGGGGGATACATGCCGTTTGCAACCCCAAAGGCGAGACAATCTTCATAGTTGGCAGCGTCATCACAATAGTTCTGACAATCCTGCGCAGAGTCACAGAACCCAAGCTCCTCAATAGGATAGTCAATCTGACTCATGCCTGTCGTCGCTTGTGCTTCCTGCTCCTGTTCTTGTTCTTCTGATTCCGTCGAGCCTAACAAACTCTGCTCAAACGCCTCTCTTGCCGACTGCGTCAGAAAGCTCACACCGAACGTCTGCTCTGCTTCGTAACAAAGATCAACGAACGTCACGTCCGCACAGTAATCCTGACAGAGCTGCTCACTGTCACAGTTTCCAAGCCACTCAACGGGGTACTGGATCTGCGCAGAAGTTGTCGTCGCTCCGCCCGTAACCGTTTGAATAACAATGTCTCGAGCCTCCTGGGTCAATAACTCAATCCCATACTGAAGCTCAACCTCGTAACACAGGATGTGTTCAGAAGGATTGGAACAATAGTTCTGACAATCCTGCTGCGTAGGACAGCCGTCGAGCATAGGAATCGGGTAGGGGCTCTGAGTCGTGGTCGTAATCCCCAGTGACTGCTCAAATGCCTCTCTTGCCGACTGCGTCAAAAAGCTCACACCGAACGTCTGCTCTGCTTCGTAACAAAGATCAACAAACGTCACGTCCGCGCAGTAATCCTGACAGAGCTGCTCACTGTCACAGTTTCCAAGCCACTCAACGGGGTACTGGATCTGCGCCGTTGTCTGCGCACTGCCCACCTGCGCTAAGACCACAGCCGGGACAAAGAGCATGAGGGCGAAAAGTAACTTCTTCATACTCTATTGATTAAATGGATTAAGCGCCTCAGCGGAAACGGGATTCTCATACCCAATGTCCTCCACGGGATTTTCCAGCGCGGCGTCGACTGGATCCGTAAATGTTTCCTCAATAACCTCCTGATACTGGTCGGTTGTCAGAACCACCTCCTCTCCCCCACGGAAGAATAGTGCCCACACCCCACCAAGTACGAGCAGTGCCACCACTGCGATGATGATGTATTTCATATGCCTCTAGTCTAGCGTATCTGCCTGGGACCATCTACAATGCCTGTGTATGGCACACTCACAACACATGACGATTGAAAAGTGGTTTTTCTTGCTAGTCACCGGCGTGGTGATCTGGTTGTTCTGGCAAGTCATCCAACCGTTTTCTTTTGTTATCCTCACAGCAGCCGTCGCGGCGATTATCCTTTCGCCACTGGATCGACTGTTGGTGAAGCACTTAAAACACAACAAAGCCTCAGCGGCCCTCCTTTCTTTAGGGGTATTCGTCCTGATTTTTCTTCCATTGCTCATGGTCCTCGTCCTGACCGCTGGACAGGCATCTGACCTGGTCAGGGCATCGATTGAGAACAACTGGTTCGAACAGATCGAGGCGACCGCGTCTCCTGTTCTCCAGGCGCTCCCCTCTTCTCTCCAAGAAGAAATCAAGTCAATCGACTTGGGCTCACTTGGAAAAGCGATTGCCGCCTGGGCCTTTGAAAATGTTGGACAAGTCTTTTCTTCTTCGACAAAACTCTTTCTCAACACCGTCCTGTTCTTTATCTCACTGTTCTACCTGATTGCTGAGCGCGATAAACTCTACGCAGAAGTTCTCGCTCTCTCTCCCCTGCGCGACTCCATCGATGCGAAGATTCTCAAACGCGTCATTGGCACGGTCCGCTCTGTGGTGTTCGGCGTACTGATCCTGGCCATCATCCAAGGGACACTCGCGGGCATCGGCATGACGATCTTCGGTGTCCCGGGAAGTTTAATCTGGGGAGCCCTCACGATTGTGGCTGCCCTCGTCCCACTTGTGGGGACCGGTCTCGTACTTATCCCAGCGATTCTCTACTTGTTCTTCACAGGATCAACGGCCGGTGCGTTAGGACTCCTTATCTGGTCACTGATCTTTGTCTCACTAGCAGATAACTTCATCGGTCCATATCTCATCTCAGGCACGACGCACATGCACTCGTTCCTCGTGCTCCTGGCTGTACTTGGAGGTCTCACCGCATTCGGGCCTGTTGGGGGTATTGCTGGACCAACGATCCTGGCAGCCCTTCTGGCACTGATCGAACTGTACAAAAGTGGAATACTGACAACAGGGAAAATAACCGCGTAATCAAAACAGGGCTTCGGCCCTGTTTTCTGTTTAACAAAAAACACGCAGCGTTGAGCTACGTGGCGTGAAGCGTGTCACTCGTGAGCTGAGGGAGTCTGACCGCACAGTGAAACGCACCACCGCGCGAGCCACTCTGCGGAGCTCTGGTCTCGAGGATCTTTCGTCAAAAGATCCCAGCGTCGTACACCCTCGTGGTCGAGCCGTGCCCGACAGTCCCAACCCTGCACAAGGAAATGAAGGTCCGTAATCATCAACGAGTCACCTGACTCGATGCGACCGCGAATCTCATACCCACAGACGGGGTTAAAAGACAGTGGATTCGACAAGTACTCGCACAAGCCGAAATTGTCCCCTTCAATCTGACAGCTGCGCTCGACCGGAGGACGGGGCGCCGCGTTGGCTGAAACCTCCTCAGACACGGACGATCGTGTCTGGCTTGCTTGCGAGGAAGAAGGTTCATCTTGCGCCAGAACGAGCGCAAGGAGCTGGCACAGCAACATTGTTCACCTCGTTGATCTGGACGATCATGTTGCAGGAGCAAGGAAAACGTACGTGAGCAATGGATTCGCTGTCAAGAACATACCAACGGGAAAAGCAGGGTTCCGGTAGAACCCTGCACGTTTTCGTGACAGAAACGACGTACTCGTCTCTGTGTCTGTGTTGCCGCTGGCGATCAGCCGCCGAAGCCTCCCAGCCCGCTCGTGGCGGTCTGCGAGAAGCCGGTGCCGCCCTGGCTGGCCCGGACGACCGAGCGGGAGACAACGCGCATGGCAGCGCGGATCTCGCTCGGGCTGTTGCCGGGGGTCAGGACGAACTCGGGCGGGATGCCCATGGAGGCAGCGACCGCACGGAAGTCCGTGTAACCGTCGTCCACGCCCACGAAGAAGACCAGGTGGTTCTCCGCGCGGATCATGTCCTCCACGATCGCCTTGACCGAGTCGGGCGTCTGCGAGCGCGAGCCCGCGTCGGCGCCGTCGGTGAGGATCACCGTGACCGTGCGAACGGGCACACCGGCGTCCTCGAACTCCTGGGCCTTGGCGACCACAGTCCCGAGGGTGACCACCGACTCGTCGTAGAGCGGGGTGCCGCCGTAGGGATCGTAGTTCTTGGTGTCCAGGCGCGTGGCGCTCGCCAGCGGGGTGTAGGCGTCCAGCACGGTGCCGTTGAGGTACCGACAGGACGTCAGCACGTCACCGGAGGTCTTGGAATCCTCGAGGGACTCGTAGACCAGGTTCACGCCGTCACGGATGCCCTGGGCGTTCGCGCCGAACCGGATGGAACCGGAATCGTCCACCAACTGCGCGAGCAGGAAGACCTCGGAGGCCTCCACGTCGTCGACGCTGATACCCAGACCCGCCTGGATCTGCGCGCCCAGGTTGGGGACCTGGAACGCCATCATGGAACCAGCACCCAGCAGCCCATCGGCCGCTGCGCCCTGGAGAAGGGAGGTTGCACTCTTGGAACTCATCGTTCATCTCCTGGCCGGTCCCAGGGCCACGATCATCCCGAAGGAATCTCGTAAACCCTGAGAGCGGCATTCTGTTGATTGTTGAAGGGAATCTACGCCGCCAGACGAGCCAGCGCCGAGGGCAGATCCGGCCACGTCTCGAGCGGATCGGTCGACTTGACCACGTGCATGCCCGCGTCCCGGAACTTGTCCAGGGCGGCCAGCGCGTCATCCGTGAAGTCCGCGGCGAAGCCACCGGCGCCGTCGGGCACCGTGACCGAGCTCATGCAGTCCTCGAGGATGTAGATCTTGCTGGCGAGCGCGGGATCGCGCAGGGCCAGCTCGGTCAGGAAGTCGTCGATGGAGCTCTTCACGCAGTGGCTGGCCGCCTGACCGGCGAACACGACCACGTCGTGGGAGAGCAGCACGTCGATGAACCGGGTGTTCTTGGACGCGAGGGCCTGCCCGTCGAACCGGGTCCGGACCTCCTCGCCGAAGACGCTGTAGCACTCGCTCAGCGGGTGCCCACCCTTGATCTCGCCGTGACTCTGGACGCCACGCACGTAGCTGTGGAACATCCGCGCCTCGGTGAGCACGCCGGTCATGGCGTGGCCGGGCGTGCCCAGCAGAGTATGCGGCGGCCACAGGTACAGGGTGTACTTGCCACCGCGCGCCAGCTCCTCGACGTAGTGCAGCATCTGCCCCACCAGCCAACCGTAGTTGGCACCGCAGAGCCACCAGGCCATCTCGGGCCGCGGCTTCACGTTGCGGATCAGCACCGTGCCATCCAGGCCGATGTTGTTCAGCACGCCGCCGGCGTCCGCCACGATGAGCGTGTGCGGCGAGAGCGGCTCACCCGCGGGTCCCACCCAGAACGGGGCGGAGAAGACCTGCAGAGCGAAGTGCGTGTCGAAGGTCGGGTAGATGCCGGTGATCAGGTGGATGTGCCGGTAGAGGAACTCGGTCAGCCGCACGGCGTCGTCGATGGCGCCACGGCCGGACCGACCCGCCACGAAGAGCGTGCCCTCCGGATGGGAGAAGTCCTCCTGCGCATCGATGGGCACCACGGCCATCTTGACCGCATCGGCCCCGGCAGCCTTGATGCTGTGGAGCTTCTTGAAGTCGAAGGCGTCCATGGCGACCTGCGCCAGGTCCGGTCGGTAGCCGAAGATCTCGGCGTGCTTGGGGTCGAAGTGACCCGGGAGAGGGAGAGTAGACATGTGAGTCTCCAGTGTCTGTGTGGGGTGCGACGGGGTACGTGCCGTCGCGTCACGGTTCCTACTCGAACACTTGAAACTGGCGATCTCTTGGCTTACTCCTTCGGTCCTCACTCAACGTACATCTCTGTACGTTTCGCTCCGGTCCTCGTCGTGCACCAAGATCTCATCCAGTTTCAAGCGTTCTCGATTCACTTCATTTCCAGAAGTACAATTTCATGATCCTTTACGACCACGATGCCCTTACGCGCCAGGAACAGTCGCGCACCAGCATGGACGAACGGCTCGGTGTCGGTGAAGACCCGTGCCTCAGTGAGACCGCCAGAAGTGGCATCAATGCGGACGATGCCGTCGTCCGTGGGGACAAAGAGGCAGTGCGTGGGACCCGGAAGGGTTGCCGCGCAGCCGCCGCGAATGCTCGAGAGCCAACTGCCGTCTCCGACCGTGGCCTCGTGCGTGGCAATGATCGTTCCGTCCTGCTTGAGGACGGTGCACCGATTGATCAACTTTCCGCCGCTCTGACTGGTGGTGAAGAACCAACAGCGCGAGCTTGAGAAGAGCGCGAACGCATCGACCAACTGCCCGGGAATGGGCGGCAGGTTGAACGAATCGTTGAGCGACCGCTTGGCGGAGGTGAACGTGAACGCCTGGAAGATCGCACCGGCCCGGTAGAACCCGAGGCCGAAGGTCTCTCCGCAGAAGATCATCGTCTGTCCTGCAAGCACATCGCCGATGTGCTCGTCGTAGCTAACCCCAAGGGCCCCTTCCCGCACGAGCCTTCCGCCGGCCACCCGGTAGAGGTGGTGACGTGTAGCATCGAACATGGGTCGATGACCAAGGGTGTCCACGCTGAGCAGCTCGGGCGAACGCGCAGGATCGACCACCACCAGACGACTCCCCTGACCAACAAAGGTCCTGGGGCCGCTGAGGCGGAAACGCATGTCCGGCGCGGGGGGCTGTGTCAGCACCACCGAACCGTCTTCGCGCTTGATCTTGCCCGCATCGTGCACGAGGTAGTGCAGATCCCCCTCCTGGAGGGTGACCTGCAGAATATCTCCACGCAGCCGAGGCGTTGGAAAGATTCTTCGTGCCGTGACCGTGCCGCGCACCGTGATCTTCTGAGAGATCGCTGGACCCGCCACGCCGCACATCGGGCACATGGCCCGTGCGTGCGTGTAGCCGCAGTCCGTGCACGCGGTCCAACGCAGTCCGTCAATGAGCGCGCGAGGGAACACCTCTCGATGATCTCCCTCGAACACGCGCAGGAAGTACTGCAGCAGGTCATCGGGGAGCGTGCCGTAGGGCCGCGCCGGCTTGGGGTAGCGCACATCGTCGTGCAGCACACTGATGCGCGCGAGCGAACGCCCATCGTGACCGACCTTTGCGGATCGATCCTTGGGCTTGTGCACGCCGCCGAAGGGCCCCACCCAGAGCAAACTCTCAAAGAGCATCGCCGCGAAGGCGAACCAATCCGAGGTTTCCTGATGAGGAGCGCTGAGCATCGGCGAGCTGAGCGAAGGGTCACACAGCAGTGGATCCACGAATCGTGCCGTGAACATTCGGCAGGGAAACCCGCCGTACTGCATGGAGTCCGCGTCGATGAGATAGGGCTTGGCCTCAGGAGTAAGTACCTTGCGTGCGAGCACGTTCAGGTCGTTGAAGTCGCCAATGACGACGCCGGCCTTGTGTGCTCCCGCGACCAGCTCATGCAGACGAGTGAAGAGCGCCACGACGTCCGCGGGGGCGATCTGCTTGCGCAGATCCTTGTCCCCATGAACCGCCATGAGCTCACGCGCGTTGGGAACCAGCGGCATGGTGTAGCCGCGGATGAGACCCTTCTTGTCGCGTGCGAGCGACGTCGGCGCGATGATCCCCGAGGGAAGTCCCTTGGGAAACGCCGGGAGCTTGTGCTGATGTTCAGCAATCCGCTCGCGAGCCTGCCGAGCCAGAGCATCACGCTCAGCTCCTTTGGGCAGACCCTTGATGTCTGGATGGCTTGGGCTCTTGAAGACCTTGAGGGCCGTGTCCTTTCCGACTCGGTACACATCCGCCTCACCCCCCTTGCCAACCATGCTTGATGGATCCAGACGAACACGCTTGCCAGAGACAATGAGTTCTTTCATGGAATCCTCCGTCCGATGATCAATGCGACGTCATCCTTGAGATGTCCTGCGCTCTTGATCAGTCGCCGTCCTTCCCAATCGGGACGAACAGGCGATCGATTGATGAGCGCCAGGCGCCTGCGGAGGGCGTCGGGGTTGGTGAAGTACTTGTCCTGGCTCCAGAATTGGCTGAGCGGACCGACGAGGGTTTGCTTCCCAGGAAGCGGCAAGTGCGCCGCATTCTTGAGGTAAGCTAGGCCGTCGGTGCCGACCAGGAAGTGATCGAGACGTTCTGTGGCCATGCAGCGCTGGATGTCGAAACGCAGTGCGTCCGGCCGGTGCTTGTGGAGCGAGCTGTCCACCAGGGCATAGCCCAGGTACACAGGCGCGTTGCCTTCGTCCGGCTCAATCCAGATCTCTTCGCCGCCCACGACCACCAGGCCGTCACCACGTGAGAAGAAGCAGCTGTACTGCTCGGTCACGATGGCGCCGACGATGGTGAACAGGAAGTAGTCGTTCACCGTGGCCGTCAGAGAGCCGCCCAGGTCCAGCGCGAGAATGCGCAGACGGGCGAGCACGTCCTGACGGGCGCGTTCGAGCACGTCCTTGAAGTTCAGCCGGCCACCCTCATGGCGAGGCCGAAGCTTCTCCATGTGCGTGACAAGCGCCTGCGCCAGCAAACGCACGCCGATCTTGGCCCCAACCTCGGTGTGACTACCCGACCCGCAGCCATCAGCCACGAGCGCGATGTACCCAGCACCAAAGGGAGAGTCGAGAAGTGGCAAGACGCACAGGGCGTCCTGGCCATTGGTGGCGTGCAGGTCCTTTCGATGATCCGCCCCCACAAGGGAGGCATGGGCGAGTTGGAACATGTGTTCCTCCCAAACATGTGAGTGCAAGTTGTAAGGGGCGTACGAAAGTGTTGGTTTGACACTTACGATAGTGTTAGACTCACACTTAATAATATTCTTGTCAAGCGTTTAGAGGCTTTGTGTGACACGAAGTCTCCTAGAAAAACCAAAAACACGCGCTCAAGGCGCGTGTTCGTGTAAGTGTGAGGTGTTAGTTCTCCATCATGTCGGCCATGGCCTCTACAGCCTTGGCGGCGTACTTCTTCAAGCGTGGTTCGATCTGCTCTGGAAGGATTCCAGGACCCAAGATCCCCAGCCCCACAGGCTTCATGAACTCCAGCTGCAGACGAATGATCGCATCGTAGACAACCTGCCCCATGACAAAGCCGTGCTTGGTCTCCCCTCGTTCAATGATTCCCAGGACTGCTGCGCCATCAACATCATCTCGCATAAGCAGTCGCTTGAGCGCGAGAGGCTTTTCAATAGAGCCATGAACCCACACTTCTTCAACAACCTCAAGGCCCCGCTCCGCTGCAACGGCACGAGCGGACTCAAGCATGGTGGTGACTTCTTTTTTGTGAAAGGAGCCTAGAATGAGTGCGATGTTCTTGGACATAGATTTGATTATTTCTGTTCACTTAAAACTCTCTCTACTGTCTCCACGATTACCTGTGTTTGTGGATCGATCTCCACGTTCACCCTATCCCCCACCTGCTTTGTCCCGAACCGTGTGAGTCGGAGCGTCTCGGGAATGAAGTGGACGACGAATGTCCCTGCATCTTTGTCCGCATCGACGACCGTTAGTGATGCGCCATCTAGGCCAACAAACCCTTTTGAAAAAACAAAACGCATCCAATCAGGATGCACCTTAAACGTCATGGAGCGATTGTTCTCACTCTCTTGCATATCAATAATCTCCGCCATGGTGGAAACGTGACCACTCATAGGGTGCCCACCGATCTCATCCCCCATCTTGGCAGAGCGCTCGATATTCACCGAGTCTCCCTGCTTAAGAGAGCCTATCGTAGTCTTATCGAGGGTCTCCTGCATGGCATCAAAACTTACGCGCTGACCATCAATGGACGTGACGGTAAAACATGTGCCGTCGATAGACACGCTGGCCCCGAGCTTAAGACCGGCGAGAAGATTTTCTGGGAGCTCAACGACAAAGCTCTTGAGTCCTGGTTTGTCTTGCAACTCCACCACCGGGCAGAGCGCTTGGATAATTCCTGTGTACATAAATAATATCTTCCATTTCGTTTACCCTCAGACAACCTGGTCAACATCTCTTACTTCACCCATTCGTTGGAACATTTTTTTCAACATCCGCCACGATCAATCGTTTTACCTCCTCAAAAAGTTTCATCCCCCTCGCAAATCGAACTATATCAATGCCCGATAAATCACTTCGTTTGCTTGGGGTGTCAAACTCCTTCCCAAACTCCTCCATGAAGTCTTGTAGTTCAGCAAACAATTCTTCTCTTCGTTCTTCCGGAGACGGCTCTCGATCACCCCTACCACCTTCTTTAAACATATCTTGTTTCTTTTAAGAAATATACTTCAATATACAGAATGATCAATGAAACTTCAAAAAACTCTCTTCTTATTTGTACAATACATTGACAACTTCCACCTCATGCCACATACTCATCGGCCGGCATAAGGAGATCGAATGTCTGTACTCATTGCCCTTGGGATGCTGTCCCTACTCGTGTTCATCCACGAGATGGGCCACTACCTGGCGGCCCGCTGGGCGGGCGCGACCGTGAACGACTTCAGCATCGGGTTCGGTCGGGCACTGGTCCAGCGAACCTGGTTGGGCCACACGTGGTCCCTGCGACTCATCCCCTTCGGAGGGTTTGTCTCGATCAAGAGCGAGCTCGAGACCGGTGAGCTGACGGACGACTGCCTGGAGGCGCAGAGCTTCTTCAAGCGCTTCATCATCTACCTGGCAGGTCCGGCGATGAACCTCCTCGGCGCCATCGTCATCCTGACTGCGCTGATGAACATCGGCTACCGTGGGAACGCCGAGTACCTGACGGACCGGTACCCCATCCCCGAAGACGCCCTCGTCCTCACGGACCCGGCCCTCGACACCACGGGCGCGGTGACGCACCACATGCGCGTGGCGCCGCTGCAGTCCGTTCCGCTGGCCACCGAGCTCTCGGTCAAGGCCGTGCCGTACATGGGATACGTCGTCTACACCCTCATCTTCACCGACAAGCTCGACGAGCAGATGCCGGACGCGAAGATGACAGGACCGGTGGGCATCATCGCCGAAACCAGCAAGGCCACGAAGGAAGGATTCCACGAACTCCTCTTCAGAGCCTTCAGTCTCTCCATCTCGCTGGTCATCTTCAACCTGATCCCCTTCCCTCCACTGGACGGAGGACGGATCCTGCTGATGATCCCCGAAGCCATCTTCGGGAGAAAGCGAACACAGATTCTCCAGAACATCACGGTGATCACCGGGGGGCTGGCCATGATCGGCCTCTTCGCCTGGGTGACCATCAAGGACATCATCGCCTTGTTCTAAACTTCACGTCGCCATACGGGCGATCTCACTCCGACCACCGTCGGGGTTTTTCTTTTTCCTTCAATTAAAAATCCCCGTAAGGGTTACGGGGGCGTGAGGTTCTTCTGTGCCAGGAAGGCACTGATGGCCTCGAAGATCTCCTTGGGGCCTCTCGGGGAGCCGGGGCCGCGGGCGTTACCCATGACGATGTCGCCGCCACCGAACTGACCATCGGCAGGCTCACCCTTGTTCAGGTGTGCCGCGATCTCAGGGAGTGGGAACCAGTAGATGCTCGCGCTGTAGCGGCAGAGCGTGTAGTAGAACTTGCCACCGGCGAGCGGGCGCACGCTGACGAAGCCGCGCAAACCGCGCCTAGCCATGGCCATGCGGGCGTGCGGCCCATGTTCTCTCACCACCGCCCAGCGCGCACCTTCGTGGAGAGAGTCGTACCGCTCGTCGATGGGGAGTGACTGTGGGCGTGCGGCGCTGAAGTCGTTGATGCGAGCACGGATGCTCTCAAGAACGCTCATGTGCAGCCCTGGATCCTTCTGATCCAGCGCACCAGAGAATCGAGCCTCCCAGTAGGGCTGCATCACCCAGGCGGCTTGCCCGACGATCGGGATACCGCGATGCATGTCCACCAGGCCACTGCGCTTGTCCATCAGGTCGATGTGACCGAACAGACGGTTGAGCGCCGGGTTCACCAGGTTCTCCACACTCCACGGCTGCATGAGGCAGAAGTAGCACAGGGCCACATCCGGGTCGCAGTCGTTCATCCAGATGTGAACCACCTCCGTGCCGGTGGGCATGAGCAGGTCCAGCAGACCGTCGTGGATGGCCTCGCGCACCTGACGGCCAGAGCAGAGCATGGCCCCGCGCGGCGGACCGTCGTGGTGGTCGAAGTTGAAGTAGAGCTTCTGGTAGTCGTTGCGCGGCGGACCGTGCACGAACCCATCGACAGCAATGGAACGCGGGGGCATTTCCTTGCAGAACGCCTCCCAGCTCATTGGCCGCCGCTTGGGCTCCATGTGGAATTGAATGGGCAAAGGACCTCCCTAAACGTTTGAGGGGCTGCGAGCGTACCGCTGAGATAGCCCTCTGTCAATATAAAAACCGCCGCACGTATGCGACGGGGGAAAGACACTCCCGGCTACAACCTGTCCAGAGCCTGGGGGGGGATGGGACAAGCAAACAGGGAACACGGGAGCGTGAGATGGTGGCTCCCCCAGCTCATTCGGTCTCATCGAGGCAGGGAGATGTACCGGCAGAGCTGGAGGAGCACAGAAGGTTCCTCTCGGGGCCGCACGTGAAGGGGCCAAGTAGGAGGAGACGCGGACACCACATGCCAACGCACGACTCCGAGAGGAAGATGGGTGCCCCCACAGGACCAAGAGTCCAAGAGGTGGAGGGTTCAGGGTGGCTGGCCCTGCAGGGACACAAAGAGCGATGGACTGACACTACCGAGCAGATAGCAGCCTGTCAAGAGATACGGTACACTATGGGCATATGACAGCGTTTCTTTTAGCCTCGATTATTTTTTTCATCGTCTGGCTTGCGATGTTCCTTTTCTCCAACGAGACACGTCGTGAACAGATCATTATGTCTGTTGTGGGACTTGTTCTTGCACCAGGTGTGCTCATCATCGTTGCCGAGGACTACCGACAGCTCGTCTCCACCACCGCTACGGCCATCGGTATCGAAGACCTCATCTTTGCCTTCTCCATCTTTGGTATTGCTGCGGTGATCTACCAGGTACTCATTGGCAAACACGCGCATAAACTCCGCAAAGGCCACTACCACGTAGAGCACGCAGGACACTGGATGGCGCACCTGACCCTAGTCATGGGCCTCTGGGCGTTTTCCTCACTCCTGCTCATTCACGTCTTTGACCTCTCAAGCATTCAATCACTGATTGCTGGAGGACTCCTTATAGGAATGTACGTCATTGCCGACCGGCACGACCTACTCATGAATGCCCTGCTCTCAGGACTCTTCCTCGCCGGTCTGGTTTTCATCGTCGAGCAAATCTTCTTTGTCCGGCTCTTCCCCGTCGACGCCGCCGGCTTCTGGCAACTCGATGCAGCGGCCACGTTCCTCATTGGGGGCGTGCCTCTGCAGGAGCTCATGTGGGCAGCCGTCGTGGGGTTCACGATCGGGCCGCTCTATGAATGGCTCAGGCAATACGAGTTGAAATAACAGATAAAAAAACAGCCTCCGGGCTGTTTTTTTAATGCAAAGAAAAAAGACCCTGTCGTAAGGGTCTGGCTCAAGCGTTGGCACGCTGATGTTGTGCGTACAGACCAGCAACGGTCTCGAGAAGTTCACTGACACGATTGGGGGTCAACGTCGTGAGGCGCCCGGCGATTGCGAGAGTCTCCTCCGGAATCCAGCGAGACCACCTTGGACCCGCCACCATGATGCTGTACACCGGACCTCCCTCGGGAATCACGGAATGCCAGCCCGCAGGGTTATCCATCGTGTAGCGATAGTCTGCCTCCGGCGTGGCGCTCACCATCGATTCCATGACCATGACGGGACGCTTCCGCTGCGCACCAGCACCCACGATGGTCCGGTAGCGGCCACTCAGCACCAGCATGGCGCTGGGCCATGGATGCGGATGTATGAGAGCCTCATCCCTCCCACAGGGGTAGATGCAGTGCAGGAAGATTCGACCATCTTCGAACTTGCGGTACAAACGCTCCACCCTCGGGGGGTGGTAATTCACGTCCATGCTGTACCAAAGATCAGGATCATGGAGCCACTGCGGCAGGGCCGCCAGAGCACGTTCCAATCGAGCAAGCATAGCTCACCTCCTCGGCCTGGAGCATAGTCCCCATAGACCCGCCTGTAAAGAAAAAGCCCCGGTCGTATACCGGGGGGTTAGGCATCGAGGCGCTCGCGAAGAGCCTTGATGGCGAGGTAGTGATCGAAGGCCATGACGGCAGGATCGATCTCGTTAAGGCGTGTGATGTGCACACTCTTGGCATCCGAAGCTGCGCGAGCAGACTCGATCACCGTGCGATCCACGTGCGCCCAGAAGACATGCGCGGCGACATGACCAGGCCGCGGATCGCGACCGGGAATGTCGAGCACCGTGAGCGGGAGCAAGAGCGCCTTGTCGAGCACGAGCCCCACTTCTTCATCAAGCTCACGCACAGCGGCCGTGAACAAATCCTCTCCAGGGTCCACGCGGCCACCAGGGAACGCCAGGCACCCCTTGTAGGGATCCTTCGCGCGCTCAATGAGCAGGATGTGCGTGCCGTCAGTGAGAACGGCATCAACCGTGAGTCGTTCAGTCACGCCAACCTCCACCGCTCGAACGAGTCTTGTCGCGGATCCCACTGCGATTGGGACCGGTGTACTTGATGTCCGTCTCGACGCCGCAGGCGCCGCACCGGAACGTGATGTAGACGTCGTGACCGCCGCCGTAGTCGTAGCTGTGCGTCTTGTACAGATCCCCGTACTCGACCAGAAGCCGAGCTCCACAGCCGCCGCCACCGTTACCCTTACCCGTGCAGTCGAACTCCTGCGCCCAGCCCTTCTGGGCGCGACCGGGACTGAGAACCTTCATGCCGTCCTCCGTGCGTTGTTTTCCTTACTCAGAATGACGTTGAGCGGCCCATTACCGATCTGCCACTCGGGATACAGCTTCTGTCCGCAAGCGGGGCAATCGACCCAGAAGGTCGTGTCCCCCTCCCAGTCCGTCGAGTGCTGAATGTCTTTCAGCTCGATCCGGATTAGGGAGAAACACCCATCTACGCGATTCAGGCCGATGCCACACACGGGGTGGGCACAGCGAATCACGGCAGACCACTTCTGCTCGCCTTGAACGATCTTGGCCATGATGACCTCCATTGGAATGAACGTTTGCGTCCCCTCGACGCACAGGCATCATCGCAGCTGATCGACTTTTTTGCCTTAAAAAATCGTTGCTAGATTGACAAAAGAAGAAAAAAGCCTACAATTTAGGTAAATCATCGATATCGATTTCTACGAAAATCGTCGTAAATATGTCTCTCACTCCAGCGAACCAAAAAGAAATTACCGAAGTTCTTTCTGGTTTTGGCTTTAACACTAAGGATCAAGAGGTGTATCTAGGCCTCTTGGCCATGGGGCAAACCACCCTCACTCCCCTAGCAAAATCTCTCGGCATGCCCGTAAGCACAGTGCAATCGACGATCGGCAGGCTCGTAAATCGCGGTGTGATCGATGTCAGCAAACAAAAAAGCCGCTCTGTGTTCAGAGCGAGCGATCCATTAGTGTTCAAACAAATCCTCACCGAGCAAGCCAGAGGGATCGCCGGCATCCTTCCGTTGCTAGAGAAGGTTAAGGAGGAGCCTCTCACCACCCCTCGCCTCACCGTCTTCACTCGCGAACGCGTGACCGAGATCTTCAACGCCTCCCTCGCCTGCAAAAGCGGCGTGGTCTATGAAATCGTCTCCGCAAAAGACTTCCAGGATGTGATTGGTGAGAAGTACCATTACACACGCCGGCGCACGAAAGCGGGCGTAGAGCTCAAGAGCCTGCGTGTGCGTGAACACGAAATCAAAAAGTACAACGCAGGCATCCATCAAAAAGAACTTCGCGAAGCACGCTTCCTCCCCCGTGAGTTAACATTTCGAGCAAACATCTCATTCTGGGACGATACCGTCGCCTTTTTCACGACAAAGTCCGAGGGGGTTCACTGGATGGTTGAAAGCCGCTCTCTCCGGGAAATGATGGAGCAATTATTCAACCTCCTCTGGAGCGTCTCGGGAAAGATGGAAACATTAAAGGTGGATGAGGTACAATAAAGCCGTTATGAAACCCCAGGATCTCATCGATGCATCCGGACACGAATGGCTCTCTCTCAACGAGGGAAAGCTTTCTGTTGATGTTCTTGAGAGCCCAAGGCAAATCACCATCCGTACGGCCATAGCAGGCGTACGCGCTGAAGACCTGGAAATCACCCTCTCAGACGACACCCTCACAATCCGAGGTAGTCGGAATCATGGCTGTGAATCAAGATCAGATGAACGGCTCCATGTGCAGGAGTGTCATTGGGGCGCCTTTTCTCGCACGATTATCCTCCCCTGCCACGTTGACGGCGATAGCGTCGATGCCACACTTAAGCGAGGTATCTTGACGATAACGATGAACAAGGATGAAATGGAAAAAACGGTCCCGGTCATCGAGATAGACTAGGAGACCTCCGCAAGACCCCGCCCTATGACTGACAATCTTCACAAAGACCACAACCTCCTCTCGGCAGACAAGCCGAGAGGTTTTTGGAAGGCACTCACATTCCTCGGCATCAGCCTTGGCATGATGCTCGTTCTATTTGTAGCTGGCGCCTATGTTTGGGCCCAAGAGTATGAGGGGCGCATTCCGCCAAACGTTTACATTGGAGAGCTTGCCTTAGGTGGTCTCGACCCAGAGCAGGCACAAGTACTCCTCCAAGAAAAGATCGACGAGATTGTGACTGGCGGACTTGTGGTCCGTGTAGATGGAGAGGAGAAGCCTCTCTCACTGGTCACGCTCGTTTCAACAGACCTTATTGAGGACGTGGCCTTTTACCTCGATGACACGATTGAGAACCTCATGGCATTTCATGGGACAACCCCTCATGGCGATACGCTTCGCATGCTTGAACGTCTCTTTGAGCCAGTTCACACAGGCGTATTGGTAAGCGCACAAGAAGATCTGGTAAAGGCCCGTGTACTCGAGCTGTTCCCAGAAACAGAATCCCTCTCGGTAAGCGCAAGTTTTCAGCCAGCACTCACCTCAGAAGGATGGCTAGTCAACGTAAAAACCGGCGAGGCCGGGCGAGAGTTCCAGTGGGAACCATTCTTTGAGACACTTTCTGGTCAGCTAACTCTGCTAGATACCTCAACGATTGAGATCGGGCTCTTGGACCAGGAACCCCGTGTATCTGTTGCGAGCGCTAAGAGTCAATCTGAGGCCGCGACAGCAGCACTCGCAGCCGCCCCGTACAAAATTGCGCTAACCGACGAAGGACTCACCTGGGAACTTACCGCTGAGCAGCTCAGTGAGATGCTTCTCCCTGGCGAAGATGGTCAACTTGCCCTGGATGAGGAACTCCTCACCACGTGGACCGAAACCATCACAACCAGCGTGGACAGCCCAGCGCAAGATGCGCGTCTGGAACTTACAGACGGACGCGTTACGGATTTTGTCGAAAGCGAGAATGGACAATCTGTTGCCATCAACCTTCTTACAGAGGAACTTCTTACGCTCGTCCGCTCCCCAGAAGAAAAGACCATTGAACTCACCATCGTTACGGAGGAGCCATCGGTGACCGTTGCTGATATTAATGATCTCGGTATTACGGAAATCCTCGGCACCGGCACATCCAGCTACCGAGGCAGCCCATGGAATCGCCAACAAAACATTCAAAACGGCGTTGATCTTCTCAACGGTATCCTGATCGCTCCAGAAGAAACCTTTTCTCTTGTTGAATCCCTCTCTCCTTTCACCTTCGAAAATGGCTACCTCCCAGAACTTGTTATTAAAGGTGACAAAATCGAACCAGAGATCGGTGGAGGGCTCTGTCAGATTGGAACCACCACCTTCCGCGCAACCATGAATGCCGGTCTCTCGGTAGCAGAAAGACGTAATCACTCCCTTGTTGTCTCCTACTACAACGATCCATCCAACGGACTCCCTGGAACAGACGCTACTATCTACGAACCTGCTCCGGATTATAAGTTCACCAACAACACGGACTCGTACGTCCTCTTCCAAGCCGAGAACCTTACCGAGACACAAGAACTCCGTTTCACCTTCTGGGGAACGTCCGATGGTCGACAGGGTTCGTACACCGCACCCGTCGTTCACCGCTGGATTCCTGTTGGAGAAACGCAGTACATTGAAACAGAGGACCTGGAACCTGGAGAAGAAGAGTGTCAGGAGGCTCACATTGGAGCTGACACCTCGTTTACGTACTCTGTGGCACATCCAGATGGCGAGCTAGAAGAAACAACCTTTGACTCACATTACCGACCGCTCGCAAAAATCTGCCTAGTGGGCATTGACCCAGATGCCGAAGAAGAGAACGAGGAATCAGTCGAGGGTTCTTCTGAGGAAGAGGCCAGTGGCGCAGAAGAGGAGGAGGCCGAGGAGAGCTCTGATGAGTAGGCTTATCCACAAAAAAACTTGCGCGGGAAATTCGAACAGACGTAAGATCTTGTTAACGAAAAAACGACCCGCGGTTGCGAATCGTTTTCTCTCATTGCGGTCAATGACCTGCAGGCAAGAAATTTCAGTCGAGGAGAGATCGAGCCCGGAAGCCTGATGTATCCACGATATGAAATCCCATGCTTGTCGTGCCTGCAGATCACTGGCTGCAATGGTTTCTGTCCCGAGTCAAAAAGAGGAGACTTGAGACAAGAAGCAAGTCTACACAGATACGAGAAAGTTGTCAAGTGTCTGAACAACTCCCATAATAGCGCATATTTTTGATCTGGGCAAGGTATTTGAGCAATAAAAGAAAAGTACTTAAAAACCGGGCTTTTTGCCCGGTTTTTTGTTGATAATCCCTGATACATCCACTGTTTTTCCCCTATATATCCAGGCCCAAGTCTGTGTAGGCTATTTAATCACCTTATCGACCAGACCGTATTTAACAGCTTCTGCAGCACTCAAAAAGTAGTCACGCTCGGCATCTTCTTCAACGAGAGCCTTCTTTTTCCCTGAATGTTTGGCCAAAATGGTGTTCAAACGATCCTTCATCTTCAAGATTCGCTCGGCATGGATCTTGATGTCTGTTGCCTGACCCTGCACGCCACCGAGCACCTGGTGAATCATCACCTCGGAGTTTGGAAGGACGAATCGTTTTCCTTTCGCACCTGCCGTGAGCAAAACAGCTCCCATTGATGCCGCCATACCTACACAAATCGTGGAAACGTCTGGCTTCACATACTGCATAGCATCGTAAATCGCGAGCCCTGCTGTTACAGAACCTCCTGGTGAATTCACGTACAACTTAATGTCCTTGCTCTTGTCCTGACTTTCAAGAAACAGCATCTGGGCAATAATGAGGTTCGCTACCGTGTCATCAATCGCTGTTCCAAGAAAGATGATTCGATCTTTGAGCAGCCGGGAATAAATGTCGTAAGCCCGCTCCCCCATGTGTGTCTTCTCGATCACCGTTGGGATGAGGATCTGATCTGTTGGATCGCTATAACTAGATTGAATAGTATTCATACGACAATTAGGATAGCTCAATTTCTATTTCCTTTCCATCCGTTCCAAGCACACACCAACGTCCACCCTCATCACAATGCACACGAGCTTCTGGTACGGAAAAACCAGCCGCGCGTGCATGCCCTCCCCCGCCATAGCGCTTAGCAATACTTCCAACGTCTTGTGTCAGCGAACGCATGGAGGCCTTCACACCCCCCTCGGTCGTCTCACGTAAAACGCAGAGCATGTCCGTATCTGTCACAAGGTTCAAAAAGTTTGAGAGGCCGTCGATCTCATCATCTGTCACATCGTTCTCTTCCATGTCCTTACGGGTCAGATACGTCGTCACCACCTTCGTCTCCCCGTGAACCGTCAACCGCTCTAGTGCTGACCCCCACACACGCAACGCAGAGATGGACCGATTTAGAAACATCGTACGGATCACATCTTGAATACGAGCCCCATGAAGCACCAACTTTGAAGACACCTCAAACGCGGACTCATTTGTCGCCCCATTAGAAAGCGCCGATGTGTCGAAACAAATACCGGTCAACAAACACGTCGATGCGTCTCGGGACGGAAGAATGTTATTCACCTGAAAGAACTGATAGATAACATAGGCCGTCGCCGGTGCCTCCACCACAACCTGATTAATATCTCCAAACCGATTATTCGTCGCGTGGTGATCGATGTTGATGACCGTAGGATTCCCTGGAATCAGATCTAGAAGCCCCTTCACGTACTGATCGTCAGAGCAGTCGAAGACGACAATCAAATCAATCTCTGAATCATCAAAAATCCCTTTATCGTACGTGCATTGCCCCACATGAGGCAGACGCTGGTATTGCTCAGGAACAGGACCTGGCACATACACTGGCACCTTCACGCCCCGCTGGGTCATATAATCAACCAGTGCAAGGGACGCCCCAAGACTGTCACCATCGATCCGCTCGTCTGAGATAAAGACTGGACGCTTGGCGCTGATGAGTTGGTCGAAAATTTGTTTGTGAATGTAAGTTTCCATAGGTAATAGCGACTGAGACTACCGCACCTTTTGAAGAGCGTCAACCGTGCTATAATCGCCAGGTATGCACTTGACCAAGCTTGAGATACAGGGATTCAAAACCTTTGCCAAAAAAACCAGCCTTAGTTTCTTACCCCCAAAGCCAGATCGCTCCCCTATTACGGCTGTTGTGGGGCCAAACGGCTCTGGAAAATCAAACCTCGCTGACGCCATTCGATGGGTGCTCGGCGAGCAAAGTTTAAAGCTCCTGCGCGGAAAACAATCGCAGGATGTTATTTTTTCTGGATCAGAAGGAAAGGGTCGTGCTGGCTTTGCTGAAGTGAGCCTTTCGTTGAATAACGAAGATGGCGCCATGCCCATCGAATATAGTGAGGTCACCATCACCCGACGCCTGTTCCGAGATGGAAGCTCCGAGTATCTTCTGAACGATTCAAAGGTGCGTCTTAATGACATCCAGCTCCTGCTCGCCCAGGCGAACGTTGGGCAGCGGTCGTACTCCGTCGTTGGTCAGGGAATGATCGATCACATTCTGGTTTCTACTCCAGAGGAGCGAAAAGCCTTCTTTGATGACGCCACGGGGGTCAAACCATTTCAGATCAAACGTCACAACGCCATTTTGAAACTGAAAAAGACTCACCAGAATCTCGCGGACGTTGAGATGCTCCTACGCGAGATCGAACCGCGCCTGCGCTCCCTTAAGCGTCAGGCCAATCGACTGGAAAAGCGCGGAGCCATCGAGGAGAGTCTCCACATGCTCGAGCAGCAGCACTACGGAAAGCAGTGGTGGGATCTTGTCGATAGCTTAGAGGCCGTAAAGAAGAACTTTGAAACGGCAGATCAAGAAATCGCCGCTGAGCGCACCACCCTCAAGGCCCTAGAAGCTGAGATGGAAAAGATCGAGAAGGTCGAAGATGAACCAGACACCGGTCTTGTGGCCCTGCAAGCAAAGTACCGAGAAGTGCAAAAGAAACGACGCACCCTGCGCGACCAACAGTTTCAGACAGAAAAAGAAATCGAACTCACGCGTGTGCGTGCCCAGAGCAACTGGGCTCCCCTTCCCCTCATCCGTATCGTCGAAGTCGTTGGCGCAATCGTAAAGGGTATCAAGGGACTGAAGAACATTTCAGAAGCAGCCGAGCTCCATGCAGAAGTAGATGCGATTTTTAAACAGTCGTCAGATCTCCACAAGAAACTCCAGCGCCCAAATCCGGAAGACATCAAGCCGGATCCAAAGCTCGTGGCAAGACTTGCTGATCTCAAAAAACAGGCAGAAGGCGTTACCAAGGAACTTGGCGCTGTAGAGAAAGAGATTGATGGATATGTAAGCAAGGAGAAAACCGATCGCACAGAACTCATCCAGACACAGAAGGTTCTTCGCGAGAAGCAGCGACAGATTCACCTCCTTGAGAACCGTCGCAATGGCCTGAAAATCGACCTTGCCCGCTATGAGGAGCGCCAAGGGGCCCTCATCCGAGAAATGGATGAGTTCATGAAGGATCGTGCGGTGAATGTCCGAGCACAGCGTCCAGCATCTACACCGGCAGAAGATGTCTATCCAGAGATCCAGCGCCTGCGCTACAAGCTTGAACTTATCGGTGGAATCGATCCTGAAATCATTCAGGAGTACGAGCAGACCCGTGAGCGCTTCGACTTCCTGGATGGACAGGTGGGTGACCTCCATAAGGCCATCAAGTCCACAGAAAAAGTCATCGAAGAATTAGATGAGCAGATCGAGAAGCAATCAAAGAAGGTCTTCAACAAGATCAACAAAGAATTTGAGAAGTACTTCAAGATGCTCTTTGGCGGCGGAAGCTGTCGCCTTGTGAAGCTCACGCGCGAAGACACAGAAGAAGAATCCGAAGGGGTCACGCCAGATCGTGCGTTCGCTGATACCGGCGAGGAGCAACGTGAAAAAGACGAGACCATTGAAACAAAAATCAAGAAGCACAAGGACCCTGTCATTGGCGTGGACATTCAGGCCACTCCGCCGGGCAAGCGCCTGAAGGCCCTGAACCTGCTTTCTGGTGGTGAGCGTGCCCTGACATCCATTGCCCTGATCAGCGCCATCATGGCCGTGAACCCATCGCCGTTTGTCGTGCTCGATGAGGTAGATGCAGCACTCGACGAAGCCAATACCATTCGCTTCGCCGGTATTCTCTCCGAGCTCTCCAAGAACTCCCAGTTCGTCATCATCACGCACAACCGCGCGACAATGGAGCAAGCTGACGTGCTCTACGGTGTAACCATGGGAACGGAGGGAATCTCAAACCTCCTGTCTGTACACCTGGAAGATGTGACCCAAGGGGGAACAGCGCGACGCTAAAACAAAAACAAGCTCCGCAAGAGCTTGTTTTTGATTCTGTATTTGCAAAACAAGAAGGTCCTGGGCGCCATCAAGTGCCTGATATCTATGAACAACATCTTGATCACAGATATCAGGGGACGAGCGCGTGGTGCTCGTCGCCGTGTTCACACGCATGTGAACAAGTCGTGAGTGTTTTACCGGATCACTCAACCGGTGCGGACCTCAGAGGCCCAAGTGCTTCTTTGCGATCTCGAGCGCTGCCTTCAGCTCCTTGACCGTGGCTGCCTTCACAAACTGCCGGCTCCCGTGAACCGGTCCGCTCGTAGGCAGCCCCTTCTCGTCCACTCCGTCAGCCCACTGGAACTCCTCGAGCCCGAGAGACTCGCGGAACGTTGCGATGAAGTAGATGCCGTAGGTCTTGTTGTATTCGACCGTGAGATCGTGACCGGCGATGTAGGCAGCCTGAGCCGCTCCCATCTCCGTGCCGTACGCGACGCCATCTGGACGGACCACGAAGCGCTCCTTCATGGCCTTGAGCATGCGCTCGGCGTTCACCGGCAGCAGACCGGGGTGCGCGGCGTAGAATGCCGCGAGCTTCACCTGATCGAGGAACTGCTCCTCAGTGACCTCACCAGGACGACAGACCGACGACATGGCGAGCCACCAGGTTGTCTCCGAATACGGGTCGAACGTCTTGATCTCCTCTCGCACCTGCTCGACCGCCTCTTGCGTGTACGCTGCATGGAGCGTGGCCGACAGCTTCTGCTTGTCCTCCGGGATGAGGTCCAGGCAGCAGGCAATCCCGGCGTCGAAGCCAGGAGCCGTGCCTTCGTCCGTCGGCACGCGGCCGAGCAAGGACTTCTCCACGTCGATGTAGGATGGCCACTCTCCGAGCTCCGCCACACGATACATCTCCATCCTCACGATGGAGCGAAGTCTGTAAACCGGATCATCAAGCCACATATTGATCACTCCTTTTGAAGCGACCTTTTTCGAGTGCGTCCCCCAACGCGCCCGAGACTCACATAAGTCCCAAGCGCGTTGGGTGACCAATACGTGCTGCGAGAAAATAAAACACGCGCAAATGGCCCTAAATCCTTCTGAGAAGGAGAACCGCTTGCGCGTGTTTCTGAGTGCTTTTCGGGGACTCAAGTACCCGCTGGCAATTCCATTTTAAGAGAATTTTGCTCGCCAGTGTTGTAATCATGCCACGCGAAACAATAGCTTATTTTAGGGCTTTTGTCAAGAGTTGTTCGTGAAAAAGATCTTACTTTTTGGGAAAACAAAACTCCATCCAAGTAATCACCTCAAATAAAAAATCGACCTGGCCACGTACGGCTGGGTCGTTTTGATTTCGTCGCGCTAGTCGTCACATTCCTGATACGACTTAGGTGGGCGGCAAGCATGCGACATGCTCACTCTTCCCCTTCAAGCCTCTCTTGCTCCAGCAACTCTCGCGCCTTGAGCCACTGCTGTGCCTGTTCCTTCCTGTCAAAGAGGACAAGGGTGCACAGATCCCTCCCCTGGTAACTGATGACCTCTTCAGGCTGCGCCGGGTGCAGTGCCCCATGAAGTGTCCTGTTCCAGGCGGAGAGCCTAATCAGCACCTCACCGGAATCTGTCCGCACCATGTGCATTCCTTCGACCCGGTACGTTGACTGATTCCTGCTGAACTGAGCGATGCCATCGGGAAAAGGCCATGGCCTCTCCTCGAACCAGTAGCCAACAAAGGCTCCTGTAGATTCGATCATCCGACGATGTTCCCAGGCGTGATAACGTACAGACAACCTGTCCACGCGCCGCAGCAGCCAATGTTCTTTCCAGAGGCGATCCCAGTCCAGCCTCTTCTGCCTGTAGTCCGTCTCGTCAAACAGCACCAAGCCGAACACCGCAAGGACACCAAGCATCACGAGGACAAATACCTCTCCCACGCTCCTCTCCTTTAGATCACCTCGCGTGATTCAATAGTTCACCCTCGACCCGAGTCGAAAGCAAGCAATTGAAGGGCAGCGCGTCATTACTGCCCCGTTTCCCAATCGTGCCGAGAGCACGTCGGTACTTACGTATTATTTTTCTTCGTCTTGCATCTTCCTGAGGTCTGGCCCCAGCTCACTCTGAAGGAGCATCTTCTTGAAGGCCCTCACGGAACGAGGAAAGAGATTGATGGAAACCAACGTCGGCCCAATCTCGCACTCTCCACTCTTGGTGATGACCCACTCCTCCAATGAACCATCGCCGCGGACGAGCTGCACCTGAGCAGCGTTCAGTGCCAGGCTGTAGCGTGCGCGAACCTTTCCCCAGATGTACTCCGAACTCTCTTGCCAGTGAAGGCAAATCGGCAGGGTCATGCCCGCCATGCCGAGCGTCGACGGTGTCATCAGGCCCATCGTACTGGCAGCCACCTTCATTCGCTCCATCCGCCACCTGCTTTCAAGTGCCTCAGCGTACTCTCGACGAGCGCCCTCCAGCGAACGGAGGTTGTATCTGAGAAACGGCGGTCTTTCGAGCACTCGCTCAGGGAGACCTTCTGGCTCCTCCTCCACGAGCACTCGCTCACTCCAGCTAATCTCGTGCTCGCCGAGACAAAGCTGATGCGTGCGATGTTCCCAGAAGACATTCACGTGACGTGCGTCTCCGGCCCAGGTGATCTGCATCTCCTTGCGGCCGGGGAATCCCAGTAACACCGAGCGCAACTCAGAAACAAGAAACTGTCGCCGGTTGCCGGTCTCGCTGAGTACCGTCACCTGAAAACACCCAGTCCGTGACTCGATGTAGTTTCTTGAACGTCGCATGTACCAATGGCTCTGTGACGCGCGGGCCACCACCTCGAGGTAGGCGCTTGGAAAAACCTCTAGCATGACACCCTTTAGCCCCTTACGGGACACGGGATCCTTATGACGTTCTGCGCGCGGCCCCACCTGCGGTGAGTTACCGGCGCAGCTCCGCCGCTCTGTGCAGGACCAAAGTCCTATCCAGAGAACCGGAGGGCAGCGCGTCGTTGCTGCCCCGTTTCCCAATCGAGCCGTAAGCTCATCGGTACTTACGTATTGTTTCCCCTACCACCGTATCATCATCTTTGCTCGACGCTTCTCTTGCTTGCGTCGCCGTTGATGCAGAAGCCGTTTCTGCCAAGCCTTCCCCTTCTCCTTGTCCGGAAACAAGATGAACTGGAAGAGCAACGCCCCCTGTCCACAAATCTCCGCCTCCGGAAAGTCGGGGTGAATGGTCTCGGAGTACGTCGTGTTACTCGCCTTGTCATAGACCTCTGTGAGCACGGAGCCGTCATCCAGAAGGACGAGCCGCACGTTATCGCGACGACAGACTCCATCGAGTGGGTTCAATTCAACGAAACCGATCGGTCCGCTGACGGAGGAACCCTCACCTACGTACCCGACGTACGTCACGCTCTGTCCAGCAATCTTCTCTAGGCGCTTCTGCTTCCTCTCGTACGAGAACTCGCGAACGGTTTCCACTACCCATACGGCCAAGAGCAGTGGCCCAAACGTGCAGGCCATAAGCAGCAGAACAATGAACCCAATCACGAAGCTCGCGATGGACTCAAGAATATCTAACACCCTCCATTCCTTTAAGTGGGCGTGTATGCCGCACTCACGTATCCATAAGATTCATGAACACATGAGTGCGGTCCAAGGCGTATTCCTTGGACCCGTTCCCACCGGGCCAATTCCCGGCGGGGTGTGCGCGTGCTCTCACTTGAGCGTCAGGCGCAGCAACTGCACGAAGCGCGCCGCCTCCTCACGCGTGCACCAAAGCTCCCTGGCCAAGGCACCGTGGGTTCGCAGGAGCATCATCGTCCGTGGCGGGATGAGCTTTGCCAGCTCCACGCGCCCGAGCACGATGGGCTCGAGGTCTCCCAGGAGCAGCTTGTGGTACTCCTCAACCGTTGCACCGGTGAGTGCCTGCATGGAGACGAACGGCAGCATGACCACACGTCCGGACTCCTTCTCGATGACCGTGGCCCAGCCGATGCACACCTTCGCCTCTTCGACCGGACGCTTGTAGTCGTCCCCCAGCGGGCGCAACTGCGTGCCGCAGGGCAAGGTGAACACGGAACGCTTCGGGGTTCCAACCCCTTCCACGGTGGTTCCCTTTGGCCACGGCAGCGCATCGACCCCTCGGGTCTGATTCATCGTCGTCACGATCTCATAGGCCTTCTTCAGACCTTCGCTCCAGGTGTCATCGTACCTGAGGTACCGGCGACCGTCTGGCTGCCATCGCATGCATTCTCCTGTTACACCGATCCGTTCACGAAACCTTCATGAACGCGTCGGTATGGTCCAAGGCGTATTCCTTGGACCCGTGCCTCTCAGGCCTATTCCTGAGAGGGGTTACTCTCGCGGTTACCGCGAATCCGCGACGTGTCCCACCACGATGGTGGCGTGGCGTCCCACGTCATGGAATGTCACTCGCGTGCTCGAGCTGTTCAACTGCTTGCGGATCTCACGCTCGAGATTGATCCGCTCCTCTCGCGTCAGAACCTTGGCGAGGCGCATCACAACCTCACCAGGACACTGATGAAGGATGTTCGGAATCACCATGAGTCCTCCTCTCTAGGTCAACGGATGGTGGCGGCGCCAAGCGTCGCGCCACGGGTAGTACATCAGGAAGACGAACACGCCTGCGTGCGTAGGACGAAGGATCTTACTCCTTGTCCGTCTTCTTCTCCAGAGGTGGCCTCCAACGCTCCTGAGCGGGCCAGAACCTGGGATCGTCGCCCCAAGGATTCTTCGTGGGCACCTGCTCTTTACGGAAACTCTTGTAGTACTCATCAAGGCTGTCGACTTCCAGCTGCTGACGAAGGAATTCCTCGCCGAGCCAGATCGCTGCCGCCTCTTCCTGCTCGGGGCCAAAGAGCTTGGCCTTGAACGGTGAGTCGCTGTGCACCGTGACAGCATCACCGCCGAGCAGAACGTCATCCGTCTGATAGAGCACCCCCGTGAACACCACCGAGTGGAAGGTGACGTAGGTATCGACGCCATGAATGCGCGTGTCACCAGGGCCGACGTGAAGAATGCGACCGGCGTGGCTGATGGTGTCCAGCAGAACGATGGCCAAGACCAGCTGTTGGTCTTCCGTCTCGATCAGCTCCTCATCCGGCTCGACCGCGAAGATCGATCGGACGAGAAACGGAACGATGCAGGACACCGCCACGAGCACAAGCCCGATGAGTGCAATGATCCAGGTAGGCATACGCCTATCTCCTGCGGTCTCCCGCAGTCCTCGATGGAACATCCACCGATCCGACCCCCAGCTCTCGCTGATGGGTCAGGTAAGTGGAGGGCAGCGCGTCGTTGCTGCCCCAGGTTCCTAGTCGAGCCTTAAGCTCGCCAGTACTACCGTATTGTCATTTTGTGTTTGCCGATGTAGTTAACCGGCGCGGTACTCTACCGTAGCGAATCCGTCGAAGACCTCTTGAGTCCCCAAGTAGAGCTTCTGCGTCCCCAAGGCTCCGAGCTCGAAGTCCACCCTGAAGAGCATGACCTGCTTGATCGCTTCGTCATAGATGACCTCCAGACGCCCTTCGCCAGGGACTCCTTCCTTTCCCTGAGCCCCAAGTCGCGAGACGACCAGGTCCTCTTCATCACCATCGGGGTAGCGAACCGTGATCGTCCCCCTCCAGGAGACAGCCTCCATGCTCACGCGCAGTGCCAAGCACTCCGCGGAGAGGTAGTTCATCCGGCGCCAGATCTCTTCCTGACTCAGGTCGGGCCCTGCCAAGGCACCACCGCTCTGATCTGACACTCGAGCACCAAGCTCTTCCTCCAGATCCTTAAGCATCTCCTGCGCTCGATGGCGCTCCTGCTGAAGAGCCGTGTACACGTCTCTCTCTTTGACGATCATGACACCCTTTAGCCCCTCACGGGACATGGGATCTCTGTGACGTTCTGCACCCGGCCCCACCTGCGGTGAGTCACCGTGCACAGCTCCGCCGCTCTGACTGCGACCCAAAGGTCACCACCAGAGAACCGGAGGGCAGCGCGTCATTGCTGCCCCGTTTCCCAATCGAGCCGAGGGCACGTCGGTACTTACGTATTATCTCTTGTCACGTATCTTTAGGACACGCTCGCTAATGTCGTGAACACTGACATACCTATCCCCGCTCTCTGATCAGCTCAACGCCGTTGTCACGACAGAAAATCATTACCCCATCAGGGCCCGCGAACACGCGGACCTCGGTGGTGATAGTGCCAACAGTGAATGCCACGTTGGTCTTCAAGCCGCTTCCGAGCCCAATCCTGGACTCCATGCGGCCGTCGCTAGTCTCCCAGCGCACCCACGCAGAATGCTCACCGATCCAGCGAACCGTCAGACGGTTTCCATGCAGCGGGTGCACCGGATGGAACAGCTGCACGTAAGGCTCGCGCCAGGCCACAGGCTTGAGGTAGCCGTGGATCTGCTTGCTGCCCGTGAACTGCACCGTGTGCAGCACCCACAACTTCCTGTACGAACGCTTGAGCATGTACCAGGTCAGCCCCACGCAAATGAAGCCAATGACCGTGATCCATACCATGACGGTAATGAACTCGGAACTCACCTCTCTATCCTTTACCCGGATACGCCGGGACGTTCGTAGGGATGATTCCCTCTCCTGCCCCTCGAGCGAACTCGAGAAGCCAGAGAGGAAGCCGTCCTGTGTCTCTACCGGTTGTCGTCACCAGGAGTCACAAGGACAGCTCTCGTTGCGTGTTCGTTAGGCCGCCGCCATGGACGTAGGTTCACTAGTCGAAGACCGAAGCCAGGTGGATCTCGTGATCTCGACAAAACCGAAGGACGTCCTGCTCATCCGGAAACACGTGGATTTCCTGGATCATGACCCCAGTCTTGTAGCTGAACGACATCTCCTGATCAAGCTCCAGACCAATCTCGGTCTTGTGATACTCCTCACCAACCGAGAGTGAAGCACACAGAGTTGTCTTGCTCACCTGCTTCACAAACAGCGACGATGACGAAGGCTGGTCTTGTGCATGAACCCAGGTGTAGGGAACGCCCCAGGAGACCGCCGACGCGAACGCGTAGACGGGACCCTTATTCACCCGCATGGTGTGGAGGATCCACAGCTTCTGCGAGGAACGGATCAGGAAGTACACGTACAAGCCGAGAGCCAGTACTGCTACGACGCCCACTCCAGTGAGGTAGATCGTTGCCTCAGGACTCATCTCCATCTTCACCTCCATCGTCCGCCCAGGGCTTGGTCGTCTCCAGGGTCGCGTTGTTCTTGATGTGCTTGAACCAGCGCTGAAGCAGCGCTCCCAGAAGAAGAGCGAGTCCCGCGGCGATCACGCCTGCGAAAAATGCCTGTTCTACCATCTCTGTGTCCTTTACCCGGATACGCCGGGACGTTTGTAGGGATGGTTCCCCAACAGAGCTGTCGATCTTGCCACGTGGCCCAAAGGGCTTTACGTGGTCAACCTCTCTGTTGAGGAGCCCACCGGAGGAGAGCATCCTCACGGTGAGCGCGTAGCTCGCCTGCTTACTTGGGATCGTACCCGAACGTGGCACGGAGCCCGTTGACGACCTTGCGGCGCCGGACGAACGATTCAGCGCGCTGGTAGGACTTGGAGCCGACGTACAGCTTGAAGCTGCAGCCATCCACACGCCGGGAGTGCACATAGCCCTCCCGAACGATCATGGGGACATGGTCCCCACGAGTCACTTGCACGAAACCCTCGGCGAGCGCTTCGGCGAAGAGCTCCGTATCCAGCTCCACGATCTGCCCGACGCGCAGCGGGATGATCTCGTAGTCACAGCCCTTGCGCCAGACCAGGTGGAACGGCTGACGCCTATACCACAGAATGGTCATCCGCCCGAGGACCAGGATCAGGATTTCCATCATGCCAAGTCCCAACAAGGCAAGCATCAACACTACGGCGATTTCCCACCAGACTTCACTCATCTTCTACTCATCACGGACTCTCGCCCGCTCTATGCGACCTCACGGCCTGCACAGATTCCTCTCACTGGGCTTTCCTCCCAGCTATACCCAAAGGGCACGAGGAGTTCACAGTGGCTAACCACTGATCCGCTCTCGATCTACTCGAGCGCGGGTCAGTGCCCTCAAGTCCGTTTGACTTGAGGTCGTCGACGGTATTGCACCGTCTCCCACATCCGATGTTCCTCTTTGCCTCTGACCGAGCTGGTCAACAAAGGAACCTAAACGAAGGTGGGCTGTCACTCTTGATCACGTTGACTCAGGCGTCAGCTCGAACCCGTTCATGATCAGATTGCTGCACATCTGGCGTGCGTACCACTCGAGGTCCACATCCTTGTCGTGCAACGCGGCGCAGTAGTAGATGAACTTCAGACTCTTGCCAAGTCTGAATTCCTGCATGTGCCCGATGATGTGCGTACACCCGCGCGTAGTGAACTCCAGGTGTGCGCCCGCGCCGAAAAAGCGTATGGGCGGATTCACCTTCTTCTTGAAGCCGGGGAGCGTTTCCACCTGTTCCTTGTCGAGGACCTCGTAGACCTTGAAGCGCCACGCCCCACCCTTGAGCCGACGGATGATGCCCAGGTAACCCAGGGGCTCTGCCTGCGACTGCACCCTAACCCACCAGCAGTACAAGCACTACCGGCAAGATGGAGAACATCACCATGATGGAGGCCAGAAGTTGGAAGATGATGGAGCGCTCTGAAGGCAACATCCGCACGTACTGGACAACCTGACGACCGTGGTGCGCCAACATGAGACCCAGACCAAATCCGAACAAAACCCCACCAAGCATCACCAGCCAAAATCCCTGCATCTCGAACGTGAGCGTCCGAGAGGCAATGATCAGACAGATGTTGAAGACCGCTCCAAGCAAAAAAATGTAGACGAAGTACTTACGCACCTCTTTCCCTTCTCTCCACGATGCGGAGATGAGATTCCGATGAACGTTGTGTCCACCGATCCGCTCTCGATCTCTCGAGCGCGGGTCAGTAGTCCCAAGTCCGTATGACTTGGGCTCGTTGACGGTATCTCACCGTCTCCCACAATCGCTGTTCCTCCTTGCCTCTGACCGAGCTGGTCAACCAAGGAACATGAACGCTTGTGGGTATTGCCTGAGCGTTTACTGCCTCAGGCCGTAGAGCAGCGTTCCCAGCTGCTCGTGCGTGGAAAAGACCCTGACCTTCAATCCAAGGATCTCGTCCGATCTTTCGCAGAGCATCTCAACGAGGCTCCGTCTGGTCAGATCACCCAAATCGGTAACCTCAACGCTCAATTCCACCTGCACTCCCTTGAGGAGCTTGGGCCTTTCTTGCAACCCACGGAGGAACCATTGAAGATCCTCATCATCAAGCTGGATCCAGCACGGATCATTGGGTGGCTCCACCCCTGGAAGTTCCGCGAGCACGCGAATCAACGGAAGGGGCAACTGATCAAACTCGTCATTCATCTCTATCACCCTTTCAGAAAAGCAGACTTACTTCTGCATCTTCGTGGTCGAACGACGCAACTTGCGCAGCTCCTCAGGATGCGTACCGATCTCCAGAAGCGTGATGCCCCTGAGTCGCAGCAGCCTCATGAGCTTCTTGCGATCCTGCTGGGTGTAATCCCTACGCAGACGCCTCAGTGCCTGCTTGGCCTCTCGCTGTAGAGCGATGTTGACGGCCGTCTCCCATGCGGGCATGAAGATGCCGACTTCTCCAGGAACATGCACTTGAGCACAACGCAGAAAATCGACGGTGAAACTGAGCTGAACCAGCCCCGTCTCTGCCGCCTCCACTTGTGCGTCTAGCACGTCCACAAAAGAGAGAAACGCATTCTGGTAACACTCGAAGCGTTCCAGCTTGATTTCCCTCGGCACGTACCCATCACCATGGACCACTCGCATGGCCCTCTGCACCTTTTGCAGGTGCGGTGGACTGTGCATGAACTCGCCAGCCAGGACGGTGCCTGGCAACAGGTTCAAGACAACCACCATGATCAACCAACGCATCGCGTCAGTCCTTTCTCTCGGCCTTGCCGAGACAGTGTTCCAGTGAACTCACGTCCACCGATCCGCTCTCGAACTTGTCGAGCGCGGGTCAGTAGCCGGGTGAACACGATTGTCCACCCGTCGTAATGTTTACTTGTCATGACGTCAGCCATGACGTGAACCTTCGCCACCAGGAACGTGTAGGTTCCTGAAGGAGTGGCTCCGTGGTCTTGTTATCAGTAAGGGCGAGCTGCCCTCCCCCGGACGAGACGGTCAGTCCGCCGCGGTCAACGGAGTCGACCACCTCAAGCCCCTGAGAGGCCTGCTCTGCGGCCGCACCGTGATCCACTTCAAGGATCTTGGCTGCCAGCAGCAATCGCACGAACCAGTGATGAGATACCGTTCTTGGAGTCGGAAACTTTGTTCCCTGTACCAGACTCAGTCCACCATCATCAACATCCTGAACGACGACCAGCCCTTGGGCAGCCCTGTGACTGGCGACCTGTCGCTTGAAGCTCCTGATCATCTCATCACTAGCATCAAGCTGCCGCTGCACATGCGCAATCTCCAGACCAGCAGCATGAACCTGCTTCCTAAAAAGCTCCTCAGACTGCATGAATGGAATTCGCTCATAGTGCCATTGGAGATCATCCATCTTCACCCTGAGTCTCTCTCTGTAAGCGTACAACGTATCCAGGTGCGTCTCGATCTCTAGGCGCGTCAGTCGCTCATCAATTTCCTGCTCACGTCCCATTGTCGCTCCTGCCTCTCAGCAGAAGGGCCGGTGCTGCTTGTCTCAAGGGGCATCATTACCCCCGAGCATGCAGATCACGGGTGTTTGGTGCAGATAGAACATCCACCGATCCGCTCTCGAACTTATCGAGCGCGGGTCAGTAGTGACAAGCGTCCGGGTGTTCTGCTTGTCATAGCGTACCGGCTTCACCCTGCCGGTGTTGGTCTGCGTGGCAGACTCGTCGAATTACTCGACGCGTGTGCGAGCGATGTGCTCAGCCTGCTTGGTCTTTGACCACTCGTCGATCTCTTCCGTGTTGCGGAAGATGCGAATCGTGTACTCGCCGTAAAGGATGTCCACGCCGTAGTCCACGTGCACCGCGGGGCAGTCGTCCACGACCACCATGAACCCTTCACCGCTCCACCGGACAAAGATGTGAGGCCTTCCCTCTCTCTTCTCGGAGAAGTAGCACTCAAACTGGAACAGCTTGGCAAAGATGAGATTGTGCCCACTGCCGGTGCACACCATCCAGCCGATCTGATCACCGCCTGAGAACTCGATCTCAAGCTGCAGATCATCATACTGACGCAAAAGCGTCTCTTTCGCACCGGTTTCCTCGAAGGCGGCCTCTGCCACCTGCAGGGCAATGCGCTTTGCCTCCTGATAGAGCTCGAGAAGTTTTTCTTGCTTCTCGCGCACCTCTTTCTGCGTGTAGATCCGTCCTGGCACACACCCTCCTACCAGGATGATTCATTCATCCCAGGAGTTTAAGACCCTACCGCCTCAAACTTCTGAGATCAAGACCACCTAGCTGCACTCAAGGTTTAAGTACATGTAGGTAGCCCCAAGTCTGCGTCAACTTGGGTCGCGTAAACCGTTTCCCGCCTCAGATGAATCAGAACTGGTCTTTACAACCACGATCCTGATTCCGAACCTGCTACGGGTTTAGCTCGTCAGAGCCTTACTGAATCCACTCCCACCACTGCAGGGGGAAGATGATCCAGAGATAGGCGCTCACACCGAGCACCTGGAAGTATGTCGTGTTAGACACGTAGTCCATCAAGAATTTGAAGCGCTTGATGGTAGGAACCAAGGCGGCGACTGATGCCGCGCTTGCAAGCATGCCTGCTGCTTGCCACATCATGGGATCAGCCAGCTTGAAAACAGAGAACCCGAGAGCCACGCCGTTGATCAACAGTGCGCTCACAAGTGCGTAGAGCCAGACCTTGAGAACTTCGTTCATCTCAATCTCCTTAGAACAACTGCGCGATGGTCAACGGAATGCCGAACATCACCAGCGCGTACAGACTCGCGTGAGCCACAGATGCAAGCTGTCCAACAAGGACCGAATCTGACGAATCGATTACCTCGCCGCTAGCCTTCAAGATGATTCCGTGAAAGATGCAACCGATGACAAAAGCCACCAAGATCACCACAACTCGCCAAAGCGATCCGATGAAGTGCATCCATGCGAGCTGAATGACCGTCATGTACATGGCGTAGACGACCGCCAGTGAAAGTAGCATCTTAATCTTGAGTTTCATTTCTTCTCCTGCGCACAGCCAAGCTCGTAGAGCTGGACCTCTAGAGCATCTCGCTCTGTAGAGAGTGTCTTGATCTGTTCCCACGTGCCGAAGAACAACGGCGCGCATAGGAGCAATACGGAAACCATGAAGGTGCACTTGGTGTAAAACCGCTCATCAGTTTTCCACATATCACTCACCCTTTCCACAAAGCGCTTTGCCTTGCTCGCACTGACACTGACACACGGCCAGCTTCAGCTCCTCAACCTCTCCCTTGAGCGAGTCAACGCTAAACCCGCCCACAATCGCCAAGACAATGATCGCGAAGAATGTGATCATCGGGCGATCGGTATCAACATCGAACCATGAGAGCACGAACGTGATGATGCCTTTAAGCATCGTCTCCCTTTCTCCCCGGCGACCGGGGTCAGTGGGCCCGCTGGCCCGTGAATCAGGTGTTGGGTTTCCCCATCTGACTTCTCAATCCAGATCCAGAAGTCAGATGGGTTGCCGTGTCGCGACTCAACTGGTCATCGTAACCAGGAATCGCGCACGGCCGTTGCGTTTGCGCTCGCCAGCGTGTGCTGTCAGCCGACTCAGGCCAGCAGCAGCCAAGCTCCGTAGAACACCAGTCCCCAGACAGCGAGGCTCGCCGCGAGAAGACCGAACATGGTGGCCATGTGGATGCCGTCTCGCTCTTTCTGTTGTGACTCATCTCGGTGCATGAGCACCTCCTTGGGCTAAGTCGTCTTCTCTATACACCATCCTCCAACGTGAGGACGTGCCTCGCCTCAGCCTAGCAGTAGTCGACGGACCACAGCCAGCGCTCTTCTTCGAGCGCTTCGGCGTGGGCAGCTTCTACCTCGAGCTGACGCTCCATCTCTGCAGCCGCGGCCGCGTCGATGGCGTTGAAGGGTTCGCCACCCCTGTCGTGGATGTCATCCTCGAACTGGGTGTCTGCGTGATGTCTCGGGTGCATGCTTGCTTCCTGTGTGGGACGATTCAAGATGTTCAGTAACACCTCAACGCAGGTGTCGATTCTCGCGAATCAACCTCTCCGTTGAGGAGCCCGACGCGAGGACGTTCTCCTCGGGTCGAGCCGTAGGGCTCATGTACTCACGCTCAGATGGTGTGCTCCGCGCAGGTTCGCATCAGTGCCTGTCGGAACGTCTGCGCCTCTGCCCGAGTGCCGTAGCCCATCGGCGTCGGCATCTTGACCAGGAGCATGAGCGCGATGGCCTTGAGGGGCAGCATCGGCGCGATGTCCAGCGTGCCCAGGCGCACCAGATCGAGATCCGGAATGAGAAGCTCGTCGAGCTCCTCGGGTTCCATGTGACCCTGCCACAGCTGCAGCTGCAGCCTGGGGAGCAGCAGAACCTGGCGCGTCTCGATCTCCACGACCGGGAACCATCGCAGCGGAATCTCCGGAAGCGGCTCGCGCGAGACGTTGTCCGAGATGTGGATCTGCAGCTTCTCACCGGTGGGCAGCTCAATGTTCCACAGGCCACCACTGTGACCCAGCGACTGCTTGGTCCCTTCGGGCCAGGGCTTGCCGGTGGGCTGGTTCTTGAGAGGCTCCTTGTAGATCCCCTTGAACGCTTCCACCAGAGCCGCGCTCCACGTTCTCATGTTTTTCAGCAGGTGCCTGTCTCTGTCGATTTGCATGCCTTGCCTCCTGTTTCTTTAGGTGATGGATTCACCTCAACGCAGGTTTCGATCGAAATCGAGAACTCCGTTGAGGAGCCCGACGCGAGGACGTTCTCCTCGGGTCGAGCCGTAGGGCTCAGTGCCAGCAGTGGCAGTACTCCTGCCACTCAGGGTCCGGTTCGCAGTAGCAGCCGGTCTCGGGGTGACGCGGACGCTTCCGCTTGGGTCCGGTGGGGACCAACGCGATCTCTTGCACCTTTTCAGACTCGGGGTCCCAGCGGAAGAAACTCCGCAGCCCCTGAATGAATCGGTCCATGGCCGTCCTTTCTGTCTCGATGGTTTCTTCGTTCTCCATGATTCACCTCAACGCAGGTCTCGATCGAAATCGAGCTCTCCGTTCAGTCCCCAAGCATTGCGTGCGCTTGAGGTCGTCTCACCCTGCCCTCTTCTGCTCGTACGATAGAAACGCACGCGGCCCAGAAGAACGTAACAGGTGTGAGGATATGTGGTCTACGTGTCGCTTGACTGTATAGCCTCGCAAAGAACCTCTCTCAAGATCGAATAGCCTTCCATCGCCGACCGTTCAGCAGCAACAGCACCTGAGCAAACACTGGACTTTATTGCGAAGAAAATCGCCATGGCAACCAGAAGGAACAAGAACCATTCGAGGGCTAAGCCAAGAATCAACTGGCGGCACTCGCTCATCTTATTCTTCTTCATCTTTAACTCTTTCTTTCCTGTTGTGAGGAAGAATTCTTCGACTTCACCATCGCCTCGAAGACGTGAAGAGACCCGAAGTAAAAACCGAACAAGGTTCCGTAGGTCCCAGTGACATCCCGCGACCATGAAGCCACCTTGGCGGCATCATCGAAATCGAGAAACATCACGTTCAAAGACAACATGCAGCCCAGACCAATGAAGGCCATCAAACCCACCTGCCTCATGCCAAACCGATCTCTCTTGGGAAGAAACCTGATCAGCTGACCAGACACCGCTCCGACCAACCAACATGCCAAGTAGATCATTACATCAACAAGCACGTCTTCCTTTCTTCCAGCGCTGCTGGACTTACGGGCCGACGCCCGTTGTTTCGATTGGGTTTCCCCCCTGTCGGTGGACAGGTCCCCAACGCAGGTCTCGATCACAATCGAGCTCTACGTTCAGTCCCCAAGTCGCGTAGTGACTTGGGGCGTGCCACGTGGACCGAAGGTCTTTACGTGGGCGCCCGTCAGGTCGTCCGTGCCTGACGGGGTCGTGTGCTCCAGAGGTGGAGCTAGCCGAGCTTGCCGCTGTCCAGCAGCCCGATCATGACGAGTCCCTCGATGCTGCCACCGCGATCCTCCTGGTAGCGCTGCATGGCACCGTAGCCGTAGTACAGCCCAGTCATCTCCCAGTCCTTGGGCAGCTCCGCCAACGGGTTGGGCTCACCCAGGTGAGCGTAGCATTCGCCGATCATCGCGGCGAGCTTGAGACGTCGCTTGCGGCGGCGCTCGCCACCCCACCGGCCGCCCTCGACCGCAACCGTGCAGGCCGCCAGCCATCGGTACTCACGCCCCAGATGCTCACCGAGCTCCTGAACCAGCGCATCCTTCACCTGCCGAACCCTGTTGTGGTCGGTCTTGGCAGGGATCCCTCGACCTTGTTCGAGCCGTTCCCTCAGCATGTGTCCTTCTCCTGTGAAGTGCAGCATCGGCATTGCAGGCAACACCAATCTGCGACGATTTAGGTCAATCCTACTCAGGATATTCCCCAACACAGGTCTCGACCGAAATCGAGAACTCCGTTGAGGAGCCCGACACGAGGACGTTCTCCTCGGTCGAGCCGTCAGACTCTTACCCGCAGTAGCAGCTGTCCTGCCAATCGGGTTCCGTCTCGTCGCACCGGCAGCTCCAGCGCGAGCGGTAAGCGGGTCCGTGCACCACGTAGACGGTTGGACGTCGCGGTGGTGGGGGGCTGAAGTACTTTTTCAGCAGCCCCTGAATCCATTCTTTCATCTGTCTCCTAGATCTTCAGGTGGGCCCGGGCGATCTTGATGACCTCACCGAGCTCGACCAGATCGCCGACCTTGGCGAAGTTCGGTCCGAGCAGGCCGCTGGTGGAGCGACCCTGCTTGTCACAGACGTCGGACCACTCGAAGTCCTCGAGGCCCAGGCTGGGCAGGTAGGTGCCCACGAAGTGGATGCCGTAGTTCTCGGCGTATCCCACCGCCAGCTTGTGACCAGCGATGTAGCCAGCCTGCATGCCACCATCCACCGTGGTGTAGGCGACACCGTTCATGTCCTGGAAGCTGCCCTTGAGCTTGTTCCACTCGGCCTTGGCGGCCATCAGGCGCTTGGCCGGATCCAGCATCAGCTGCTCGAACTGGCGCACCTGGGCCATGAAGCTGAGCACGGAGATGTTCCCCTCCTCGCACAGCGAGCTGGCAGCGAGCCACCAGGTGGTCTCGGTGCCGGGGGTCATGTTCTCGAGCTCACCACGCAGCTGCGCGATGGCCTCGGGCGTGTACGCCGCGTGCAGGACGGCGCTGAGCCGCTGCTTGTCCTCGGGGATCATGCTCAGCGCGCAGGCGATGCCGGCGTCGAAGCCGGGAGCCAGTACCTCGTCCTCACCATCGTTGTCCTGCGGGACGCGCCCGATCAGACGCCCCTTGGCGTGCTCGTTCGCGCTCCACTCACCCAGCGCTGCCACGCGCTCCACGTTGTCACGCACGGTCTCCAGTGCCTCTGCGGCACCCCTGATGTCGAAGGTCATGTGACCCCTCCTTGAAGTTGAAAGATGGGTTCCTGCCTGCCGGCAGGTAAGTCCCCAACGCAGGTGTCGACCTGCCACGTGACCCGAAGGGTTTTACGTGGTTCATCAACCTCTGTGTTGAGGAGCCCGACACAAGGACGTTCTCCTCGCGCCAGGCATCGTCTACCCTCGGTCATCTTGCAAACCGAGAGCGACGTCAGTCGGCCCGTGTGCTTACCGTCGCTTCCTCAGGAGGTAAATCTGGAAGACCCCCCAAAGTAGACACACCACCAGATTGATCGTTGCGGAGGCACTGAACTCACGTGTACCAGTTGTCACGAGCATGCCGGTGCAGATGCCGATGAGTATCGCGTTGGCCAGGTACAGGTACCTGTCACCACGCCTCTTTCGAGAACCATCGAGACTCTCGTCTCCGATCGCCATCTCGAACCATGAACTGAACGCACGCACCCTCTCGAACCACTCTCCTTTGTAGGCGATAAGGAACGCGCATCCAAACGGCAGAACGTAGACTAGAACCACCGCAAGCCCGTTAAGGACCTCGGACTCAAACATTTCAGCTATTGCCTTTTCCGGCGTGAACCGGACCGTGGGAAAAGCAGTTTCCCCAACGCAGGTGTCAATCACGCGAATATTCACTGAGCCTGTCGAAGTGCTGCATATACAGCCTCTCGACGTTGCTCGAGGAATATTCGTATCAACCTCTCCGTTGAGTCCCCAAGTCGCGTGATGACTTGGGAGTGCTCCTGTCAGGTCGTCCGTGCCTAACAGGGTCGTTTGTCGAGCTGAGCTCGACGAGATCTAGCCGATGGCCAGGTGGGCCTTGGCGATCTCCAGCATCTTGCCGAGCTCCTCCTGGGAGCCGGTCTTCACGAACTGGCGCGAGCCGTGGATCGGGCCGCTCATGAGCCGCCCCTGGTCGTCGACACGGTCGGACCAGACGAAGTCCTCCAGGCCGAGGCTCTCGTGGTAGGTGCTGACGAAGTAGATACCGTACTTCTCCATCCACACCACCGCGAGGTCCACCCCAGCGATGTACGCTCCCTGCGCAGCACCATCCTGAGCGCCGTAGGCGATGCCGTCCAGAACGACGAAGAGCTTCTTCTTGCGCTCCAGCTCCTCCCGGGCGACCTTGCGCCTGGTCTGCGGATCCGCAGCGAGGCGCTTGAACGCACTCACCTGGCGCAGGAAGTCTCGCTGACTCACACCGGCCTCGTCGCAGAGCCAGCACGCGGCGAGCCACCAGGTGGTGGGGGCGTCCTCGTGCATCTGAACGGACTGGCGCCGCACCAGCTTCACCGCCTTGGGGGTGTAGTTGGCGTGCAGCTGCGCCGCCAGCTGCTGCTTGTCGCGCGGGATCAGGCCCAGCGCGCAGGCGATGCCGGCGTCGAACCCAGGGGCTTCCTTGCCCGGCTCGGGAATGCGGCTCAGCAGGCTCTTCTCGGCGTTGATGTGGCTGGGCCACTGGCCGAGCTTGGCCACGCGATGCATGTTGTCCGCCACCGTCTGGCGGATCTCTTCCATCTTGCTCATGAGTCCTCACTTGTAGAACTCAACTCTTTGGTCGCAGCAAGCCGAGCAAGCCTGCTTAGAGTACCTTTCGGATTAGAAATTTCGCGTCCGTGGTCGACCAATCCCCACGAACATCCTGCGAAGTGGTTTTCACACCACTGATCTGATCTCGATCTTACTGCATCGAAACCAAGTCAGTGGCGACGGGCGAGACGTGATGTCTCTTATGCCCGCCGTGCCGATAAGTATCGGCCGTACTCCTTTGACAGGAGTTTGTGTGTTGGAGCTACGCTCCGCGCTCCCAAGCCTTCAACGACAGCGTCGCCAGCGGAATGCCAATGGCTCCGCAAGCGAGCGTCCAGCAGATGCCGTCCAGCACCTGGTCGATGCTCCCCTCAGGGGTGAGCACACCAAAGGTCATGATGCACAGCAGAACAAACCAGACGCAACCGAGCACGAACGCACTCACGCCCAGCACCACACTCACAATCTTCCAAGCCATGTTGGCTCTCCTTCCCGGACTCTCCAGGACGGGTACAGGTTGTGCGTTGCCCTACGGGCATCCATCGCACTCCCCAACGCAGGTCTCGAGTCAGCTCGAGCTCTACGTTGAGGAGCCCGACACAAGGACGTACTCCTCGGTCGAGCCGTTGTTCTGACTCTAGCCAGCGGCCTGCTGCGTCTTGGACGCGGCCCAGGTGCGAGCCTCTTCTTCGGTCCTGGTGGCGTACAGCAGCATCTTGCGGCGAGGTCGTTCCCAGTCCACCTGCTCACACTCCTCACCGTACGGCAGACCCCTCGTGGAGGTCTTGAAGTAGTCGCGCTTGTCGCACCAGTACTCGAAGGCGAGCTGGACACCATCCTTGCGAGGCGAGTGGCGCCTCTGCCAGGACGGACGGTCGTCGAGCATGACCTCGAACGAGAAGTTGCGGACCGACGTCCACTTCTCGTCGCAGTAGCACGTGTTGAGCATCAAGTCGCAGTCGCACTGGTTCCCGTACGCGTTGAGCCGGTCGTCCGACGACACCGGGAAGATGTCTACGGCCTGGGTCTGCACGTCCAGAATGGCCACGTAGGCCACGGCCGTGGAGACGCGAGCCTGCTCCATCAGCTCCTTCTGTCGCTGCTGCAGCCGCTCAATCTGCTCGTCGATCTCTTCGATCTGCACGAGGCACTCCGTCCCCACTCTCGTATCCATGTCACTCATGGGTTTTCCCCTTTAGCTGTTTCAAGTTTCCCAACGTAAGGGTCGAGCAGGCTCAACCTCTACGTTCGGTCCTCAAGTGCGTCTCACTTGAGGCGTGCCGAGCTGAGCTCGGTCGTACCCGCCAGGTCGTGTGTGCCTGGGCGGGTGTGCGGTGGGACTCAGTCCCAGTCGACCTTGAACGGGTCCTCGGGCGGGACCTCGCGCCAGGTCGTCAGGCGCATGCGGGCGATCTGCTCGCTGTCGAGCTCCGTCGTTCCCTCACCCTCACGGACGATCTCGATGCCGCCGTTGAGGCTGACTTCACCCTCGTGGATCGTTCCGTCCACCATCTCCACCTGCACCAGGTGGAAGTTCGATGCGGCGCTCTGCAGCAGAGCGTCAACGTGCTCGTTCTCAAACCAGTCAGTCCACATGTGTTACTCCAGGGAGGGACTGCTTATGGTTATGACGGCAAGCCGTCAGCTGTCGTGCAAGAGGTTTCCCTCAATGGAACATTCGATCTTATCGAACGCTCCATTGGGAGCCCGAACGAGGACGTTCCCCATCTGCTGTCAGACGGGTCCTCGGTCGGGGGGGCGTAGCAAGTGATGAGACTACATCAGATCGGCCTGCCGGATGTCAGACGATTGTAAGCCGCGTCGTAGACGGGACGAAGATTCTCATCAAGCGGAAACCCGCGCGTATCCTCAGGCTGACCAGGCAGGTACTGTGCGCGGCTTGGGGAGCCAGTGCAAACCACCTCATCACCTTCGGTTACCGGCAGCAAGTGTCGACCCCTGAGCACAACAATGGCCATGAGATCGAGGGCGTTACACTCGCCAGGAACGTAATCCACTCCGTGCTTCACCATGCGCTTGACGACGATCGAAAGCAGAAGTGCGTTGTTTTCCCTTGTTACAGGGAGACCACATTTATCACAGCGGGTCACTGTTTCTCCTTCGTGTGTTCCAGCAAATGCTGGCTCTGCCTAAGCAGAAGAGACTGATCAATCCCGATTACTGACCAGCCTTCCAGGGAGCACAATTGTATTCTGCGCCCCGGAAGAACAATCATTTTTGAAAATCTCTCAACGGAACTCTCGATCTTATCGAGAACTCCGTTGAGGATCCCGACAAGGTCGTTCACCTCGTCGGGCTAGTAGCGTTCGGTGCGGGCGTGCGCTCGTTCGGCGAGCTCTCGCTCAATCCGGCGACGCGTGGGGCCCCTGAAATCGAACTCAGGAAGCGGGCAGCGCTCACGACGCCAAGCGTCGTTCTGAGAGCCGAGCCCAGTCCTCGTCCTGGTGGTGGACTCCTTCTTCTTGGGGTTGATGCCCAGAAGTCGGTTCAGCCAATTCCACATCTCGCAGCCTTTACCCGGACATTGCCGGGGGTGTGTTCAAGAGAGCCTCAGCCCTCAACGCAGGTTTCGAGCAAACTCGAGCTCTACGTTCAGGTCCCAAGTCGCGTCGTGACTTGGGCCGTGCCACGTGGACCGAAGGTCTTTACGTGGGTGCCCGCTAGGTCGTCCGTGCCTAACGGGGTTGTGTGCTGGGTGCTAGTAGCGACCCCAGCAGCCCCAGCGACCACAGTCGCTGCCAACCGAGCCGGTCATCACCGGGTTGGGCCAGACGATCCGGTTGAGATCGTCGATGCGGTTGTAGTCGCGGTGCCAGTTCTCACCGTCGACGTTGTAGATGTAGAAGCCGGGCTTGTGGTGATGGTGGTACTGGAAGAGCTTGTTCTCCATGATCCAGAACCCCGGTCGGGAGTCCCGGTCATCGAAGTTATTCAGGGCCTCTTCGTCCTGCAGCTTCGCGAGGAACGCGTCGATCTCGGCCATATCTGGCTCGATCCCGAACTCCTGGGCGATCCACGCCGCAAGAGTCAGCCGAAGGAAGAGAGTCTGATTGTCGGTGTGCGGCACAAAGGCCTCCTATAGGTCTGAGTCAGGGTTTCCCCAACGCAGATGTCGACGTGCCACGTGACCCGAAGGGTTTTACGTGGTTAATCAACCTCTGTGTTGAGGAGCCCGACAGGAGGACGTACTCCTCTGTCGAGCAAGCTCGCTCAAGGTCTTACGCGCGTACCTTGAGATGCCTATGGTGGCAGGGGTACATGAGCCTGTACCACCACTCACGCGCGCACCTGAGTTCCCTTTCTTTCTCGAAATAGTTGCGGCAGTGAATCTCCACCTCCGCCTCAAAACCACCAATGAGATCGGCCGCGTTCTTTCCGGGGCGGCCGGGGCGCTTGGCAAGGCGCAGCTGATGGGCCAAATCAGCTCGAGCGTCGTCCCACTTCTTCTCCAGGAACGCACACTCTTCTTCCAGGGCCTGCACCAGAGAAAGCCTACGAGCAATCTCGGTACTATGCTTGCGCAAATGCTCTATGAAGATGGCGTAATCACGCTCCCTCTCCAGAGCTCTCTCATTCTCAGCCAGCGCCTGCTGAGCGATCTGTTCCACGCGGAGTGCGCAGCCCAGTGCCCAGTAACTACCAGCTCGACAGGCGTCATCAACGACCTGCCTGGCGTGCTGAAGCTCGTAGCAGGACTGGTAGACCCGCCGACGAACCTCGTGCACATCCGGTGTTCGTAGTTTCATTCGTATCCGTGCGGAAACCTCCGCGTTCTCTCACCGTCTTTACACGGCTACATCTTGGCCAGGCCAAGCGCGAGGGATGGTTGCAGGGTTTCCCCAACGCAGGTGTCGACGTGCCACGTGACCCGAAGGGTTTTACGTGGTTAATCAACCTCTACGTTGGGAGTCCGACACGGGGACGTTCTCCCAGTGTCGGCTCGTTAAGCCATCAGGCTCGAGTCACTCAGCTCTTCCAGAGTCCGCTCGTCCCAGTAACGAGCATCTTCTTCCATCATCCGATGCCAGCGATCCATGACCTCGTCCCAGTGATCCCAGGCCTCCTCCTCCGTCGCCCAGACACACACTACGGCGCGATTGTCAGAAAGCAGGCAGGGCTCACCCAAACCGATGGCGTCACCGTAGACCACCTTCGCAGTCCAATCGGGGGCGATTTCACGGACACGGACCAGGTTCTGTGCGATGCGCTGAACGGTCACACCCGGTGCGATCCATCGAACGAAATCGCTCAGGGCGAGCACCTTGATGTTGGGCTCATCGATCGCGCGACTTCCGTAGATCTGAACCGTGATGTACAGCTCACTCCGGCGGGTAACCGCCAGTGCCGTACACGCTTGCGTCTTCATCTGTATCCCGTGCGGACAAGTCCGCGTGCGCCCAGGCGCACATTCTCTCACCACTCTTACTGTGGCTACATCCCTTGCGGGCACGAGGTTTGGTTCTAGGGAACGTTCCCCAACGCAGGTCTCGAGTAGACTCGAGCTCTACGTTCGATCCTCAAGCGTTGCGTGTACTTGAGGCGTGCCGAGCTGAGCCCGGTCATACCCGCCAGGTCATCCGTGCCTGACGGGGTCATGTACTGTCTCGTGCAGGTTGCTTTAACGTTAGTCATCGCAATCGATCGTGACAGTGTTGATGGACGCGTTACCGATTGTCTGGAGCAGACACCAGGCTGCCGCCTCATGCCCATCATGGAACAGACGAACGCGGACACGAATGCCCTGCGACCTCACCGTGACCTCGATGGACTCATCCTCATCCAGAATCCTCCCTTCGGAAGTCATCAGAATGTACTCACCGACGACCAGGAGCGGATCAGCTTCAGGATCGAGCCAGATACCTGTGCCAGCCTCCACCTCAGTGATACGGACGGCGTTGGCCTTGAAGTCACCTTCCACGGCGCTGTAGATCTGAGTCAGAAACATGATACCCCCGCGCTCTCGCACAGAAGTTGCCAGTGCTGCAATATGCGCTGCTCGACGGAAATGTCGGCGCGCTGCAGATCACGGACGGTTATCTTACTTAGGGGCGGTTCCCCAACGCAGGTCTCGAGCAAACTCGAGCTCTACGTTGAGGATCCCGACGAAGTCGTTCACCTCGTCGGGTCAGTTGGTGGTGGTCGGCTCGGTCGGCATGAGGATGACCTCTTCCAGACCATGCTTGTTCACGCGGTGGACGTGCGAGGTATTCACCTCGCAGCTGGGATGCATCAGGTCGTGCAGAGTCTGCACCAGCTCCTGGCGGTCCAGCTCCGCCACCTCACCGTTGTGGTAGAGGCTGACGGGAGTAGTGTCCGAGGCCGAAGCCTTACCGCGCTTCATGCCAGCGTTCGCGTTGCCCATCAGGAGGGTCAGAGCGATCATCAACATGTCGTGTTCCTTTACCCCAGTAGCACTGAGGATTTGATCAAGAGAGCCTCAGCCCTCAACGCAGGTCTCGAGCAAACTCGAGCTCTACGTTGAAATCCCGAGCAGACGTTGCTCAGGACGTGTCGCGGGATGCGACGCTCTGCGTGCCAGCGTATCTGGCCGCAGAGGATGTGCAGGAGAACCTCCGGCGAGCTACTTCGAGGGGCTGTCCTCGGTGGACTCGGCGGGCTCCTCGATGGTGGCGGACTCGGTGGGCTCCTCGATCTCGGCCTGCTCCTTGGCGAGCTGGAGCTTGAGCTGCTTGTCGAAAGCCTCGCCGAAGCTATCATTCTCCTTGAGCTGGCGGTCCCACTCCTCGAAGAACGGGTGGGACTTGAGGGTCAGCTCGGGGTCGATGGCCTCGGTCTTCTCGTTGGAATCGTCCGAGCTCGCCTCGGGCTTCTTGCCCTCGAACTGCTCACGAGAGAACGTGAAGTCGAGCACGTACTCGTCGCTGGACTCGCTCGGCATCACGACCTCGTCGGTGCCGTCGGCGTACTGAATGTGACCGTGGGGACCCTCGACCTCGCAGGTCTCCCCGTGGTCGCGGTACCAGCTCACCATCACGAGCTCCGCCTCCACCTTGACCTCGTCGGCGGTGGCGCCAACGGGAGTGAGGTCAGCGTGGGCGATGGTGGACACGATCGTCAGAGCGATCAGCAGCATGTTGCTATCCTTGCCCGAATGAACGGGCCTCAAAGGAAGATCAGTCTTCCCCAGCGCAGGGGTCGATTTTTGTAATCAACCACTATGCTGTGAAGCTCGGCAGAGAATAGTTCATTCCCATACCGAGCGCGTCTGACGTAGCCACGTCAGAGCAGAAGCAAGCCGGGGGCTCACTTATCTGTCTTCTCTAGCCGGCGGCGTCGATGCAAGCGTCGTAGGCGTTCTTGGCACTCTCCTCACCTTCCCACGTCACATAGCCGGGCGAACCGATGAAGCACTTGGTGCAGGCCCAGATGCTCCCAGTAGCGAGCGTCCTGCGCCCCTGCTTGAGGATCAGCGTCGTCGCGTTGACGATCTCGACCTCGAACTCGGTTCCGGTGACCGCTTTGGTCACGGTCGCGTTGACATCCCTGTGCGCCTCGACCACGTAGGTCTCCCCCTCCCACTCAAAGTGGATCTGCTTGCCAGTGTCCTGCGAGCAGGCGTAGGCGGGGTTGGCGGCGAACAGGAAGATCGCCAGTGCGACGATGTACTTGTACATGAAAGATTCCTCTGAGGTGACACTCCGTTGCATCACCGATACATCCTCGAATGTTTCAAGAAGGAATCGGTAATGCACAGTGTTCCCCTCAACGCAGGTCTCAAGCAAGCTCGAGCTCTACGTTGAGGAGCCCGACACGAGGACGTTCTCCTCGGTCGAGCGCTAGTGGAAGGCCAGAGCCGAAGCTCCGAAGGCGAGCGCGAGTACCTCGATGAGGTAGATCGCGAGCACGCCTCCCGCCACGGCCAGGGCCCGGCGCCGTTTGCTTTGCAGCATTCGACGCTCGGTCTCATCCTTGGGGCTGCGCGAGCGCAGACGCCAGAGGAAGACCAGCGAGCCCGTGAGGGCGGAAAAGAGCATGGGCTCTCCTAGTTGAGGATGATCTCCCAACGCACACCCATCTTCTCACCAAACGCCATGAACGCGTAGGCGATCGCCAGCACGCAGCTGGTCGTGGAGATGAGGTACATCAGGTCGAACCCGAAGTAGTCCGCGAGCATGAAGCTCGGCGCGACCATGGTCGGGATCAAAAGGATGATGGTCACGAGGACGTGACCGAGGATCTTCAGCAGGTTCAGCAGCTTTTCGTTCAGCATCAGCAGGAGCTCCAGCAGGGTTTGGTTTTGTCTCAGAGGACTCCACCGATCCAGTCTCGAGAGACTCGAGGCCGGGTCGTTAGCCCCCTCCTGTGTTGTCCAGGAGAGGGAGGACCGTTTGAGCAGATGCTCAAGTCCTAGCCGTAGAAGACCGCGAGGCCGGAGACGCATCCGAAGATGCTTCCGTAGGCGACCAGCGCGAAGCTTCCCATGTACACCTTCTCCTCCAGGTCAGTAAGCAGGCGCTTGCTCCGAATCACCTGGCAGGTGATGAAGCCAACGCTGCCGGCCGCAAGGGCCACCATGTTGAGGACGAAGAACAGCATGTCGATCTCTGGTGCCCGATCTTGAATCGAGCTTCCTCTCACCGTCTTTATACGGCTACATCCCGGGGGAGCGGGCACGAGGTTGTTTGTTGGTAGAAGTTCCACCGATCTGGTCTCGACCTGCCTGCCGGCAGGCAGGGAACTCGAGCTCAGGCCGGTAGTGGCTAGCAAGACGTCATCTTTGCTAGCCCCCTTCGTCTAAGGTCGTAACTACGACAGCCAGATCACGAGGATCTGCACGTCCTTGTAGTTGAAGAGCTGGTCGTTGGGCAGCTCCGTGATGTAGTGCGGGCACTCGACCCGCATGAGGACGGTCTTCTCGTTGTCCTTCACGGTGAACTGCATGTTCTCGTAGCACAGCTCTTCGACGTTCGAGCTGTTGCAGAGACCACCGCTGTAGACACCGCGCGCAACGCGGTAAGTGCGAATCACTTTTCCGCTGCTCTTCTCGATTACCTTCACCTCAGCCATCGCGTTCTCATCACAGTACTCTCGGATTGCCTTCTCCTCAGCCTCTTCCAGCTGAGAGATGTTCAGTCGAATGTCTGCGAGTCGAGATTTGAGGGCGACGAGTGCTGCTTCAGCCATTCCTTGGCTCCTTTCCTGGGTTTGCTCATTCTTACCAGGAACCCAGTCACGATCACTGATCGTGAACAGATTTCTGGTGGCTAGCTTGGACGTACTCCTCGCTAGCCCTTCGTGTTCACGGGTCTCTACCCACGAACACTGCGTGGAACGGCCAGGAGCGTCATGCCCCTAACCTCCGTGATGGTGTTGAAGTCGATGTGCGCCCGGAAGCTGGGACACTCAATCGTGATCTCCACGGTCCTGCCCTCAATCTTAAAGGTCATGTTGTGGAAAGCTTTTTTGGGATCTTCCGATCCAAAGCACAGCCCACCATTCTCGACCCCCTCAGCGACCAGGTAGCGGTCGGTGACCGTTCCATTCTCGAGGATGAACACCTCGCCGGTGGCGTTGCGCTCCATCCACACAGCCCGCTGAGCATTCATCTGTACCTCCATCTCTTCGAGGTAGTCATTGAGCTCCTTAGCGGTCTTGATCTCTTCAGCCATTCCTTGGCTCCTTTCCTGGGTTGACTCATTCTTCCCAAGAACCCAGTCACGATCACTGATCGTGAACAGATTTCTGGTGGCTAGTGAGGACGTGTTCCTCACTAGCCTTCGCGGATTGGGTTGTTATGGGTCTACTTGCGCCGCATAACCATGATGTCCCAATCTTTGTACATGGTGATGCTGTTGTTCTGGAGGACAAAACCTTCGGCGGGGTGAGCAACGGTCATCTTGACCACTTCTTCACCCTCAGAGCCCATAAAGGTCATCCCAGAAAACACCACTTCACCATCCTCATTTCTGCCCTTGAGAGGGTTTGTGTGAACGCCGTAAGCGACACTGAGGACGTACAGGACTTCACGATGCCTAGAGATGACGACCGTGAACTCCTCGTTGTTGCGGCAGTACTCAGCACGAGCGATACTCATCTGGATCTTTTGCTGATTCATCGCTCTGTTGAACTGTTCCGCACCCTGCTTTTTTGCAGCCACTGCTCTTCCATGCCTGGAGGGGATTCATTCCAGGAATCCGGAGAAGAAATGCGTGAGTGACTTTGCAAGCAAAGTGTCATGCGTGAAGACCGGGAGTATGGATTGAGTAAGCTAGGCCTAGTCAAACCAATTGATCTTCGCCACCGAGCCTGTGCTGTTGCGCAGACATCGGACGGTTGTCTCTCTCCTCCTTGGCAGACTCCCCTCAGGGACTACCACGAAGGACGAAAGTTCTTCTTCCGGATTTCTGGAAAGAATCTCTCAGAGCACCCGAGCGGACTCAGGGGCTCAGTTGAGGTCCTCGACGTTGCGTGTGTCGAGGATATTCGTCTGTGACATGTTTATGCGTGTTGTCACGAACACTCCAAGGAACACTTGTAGCATTGATTTACCAGCAGCCTCTTCTGCAGAAGCTTAGCCCTGCTTCACCAGAGCCAGGATCTCCTGGTACTCATTCCAGGTGATGATTCCCATCCGCTCGTAGATGATCAGCTCGTTCCACATCGGGCCGTACTGCGAGACGAAGGGATGCCACTCATCCCAGATCTCTTTCTCGTCCTCGGTGAACGTGAACTCTTCGTTGGGGTTGTTCGCCTCCCAGACGAACTGCTTCCAACACAGCGCACTGTAAGCCTCACACTTCAGACTCTTGACCCACACCATGGCGGTGATGAGCTCGTCGAGCGAGAGGTCGTCGATGTCGCGCATGTGATTTCCTTCGCCGGGGGTGCCGGCGCAGAGAGTCCGACCCTGAGCGAGATGCTCCGGGCGGGACGACTGCGCTGGAAAGAACGAGACCGGCGAGATGTTAGGAGGAACACTCACCGGCCTTCCAGGATGTACAACGTATTCTACGCCCTGGAAGTATTCAGTTGTAAGGTTCGGCCTACACGTTGCAGACTCCTCGGAGTCTCACAGAACAAGCTGAGAAACTCATTTGGAGTGCCCGCCGCCCATTGTCACAAGTGACGCAGGGGGGCGGGCGAGCCGGGCGGCGCGCGTAGCCGGCGGCTCCGTTAGGGTTGGTGGGGATCAGCCCGAGATGCGCATCGCCTCGTGGACGGTGATCTCGGTGACGTTGGCGTCGCCGTCGTGGGTGACGGTGCTGATGTTGTTGCTCTGGACGTCGATGGTGATGACGCCGACCTCGTCGTCGGTGAAGACGATGTCGGCCGCGATCTCGGTCTCGCGCTCGGTCTCGACCCGGGTGGCGAAGAGAGCGACGGTGGCGAGGGCGACGAGGGAGATGAAGGACAGACGGAGCATGAGCAGGGCCTCCTAGGCGTTGAGCTCGTTGGGACAAGACTGGGGACGTGATCCTCAGTCCATGCCCGGCGAACAAAAAAGGCCGATTGCTAGGTACTTCTGGAAAGAAATACATAACAACCGGCCCTAAACCCTTAGGATTTAGTCCTTTTTATACTCTCTCCCCAGAGAAATATGCAGTTGTAGTGATCGATGAGCTTCTGTTGAGTTCTCATCATTACGTGTGTACAATACCATCTTTTGACACTTTTGTCAATACTTAGTGACAGATATTAAGCTTAAATTAGGCCTTTTTCTTGTAAATGTTCACTGTCCCTGACAAGCGCAGTTATCTACTCCCACCACCCCACCTCCACCGCGGTCAACCAAGACGAACGAGCGCTGGGACAATTTTGAGTCGGACAGTGTCCCTACAGATCTCAAAATTCGTCCCAGTGATCAGCTCGCCCAACCATAGCAAGACCCACACCCCCCACAACCATTGACTTGACCGCCCCTTACCCTTATACTCGCCGCACTGTCTAAGCGCTCACTTAAGACAAAAACATCAATTTCATTATGCTTTCTATTCGACTCTCCCGCGTGGGGTCAAAAAAGCGTCCGGTTTACCGCATTGTTGTAATGCCTAAGCACCGCGACCCATGGGCCGACTCAAACGAGATCCTTGGCCACTACAACCCTCGCTCAAATCCTAAGGAAATCGTCATCAAGGCTGACCGCGTAAAGTACTGGATCAGCCAGGGTGCCCAGCCTTCTAACAGCGTCTGGAACCTCCTCGTCGACCAAAAGATCGTCGAAGGTGAAAAGCGTGGCTCTACACACATCTCCAAGAAGCGCGCAGCAAAGATCGAAGAAAAGGCTGCTGCTGCTAAGGAGAAGGAAGAGGCTGCAAAGGCAAAGGCTGAAGAAGAGAAGGCTGCTGCTGCAGAGGCTGCTAAGGCTGAGGCCGAGGCTGCTAAGGCAGAAGCTGAAGCTCCAGCTGAAGAGGCTCCTGCAGAGGAACCAGCCGCAGAGGCTGAAGCTCCGGCCGAGGAGGCTCCTGCAGAGGAAGCACCTGCGGAAGAAGAGAAGCCAGCCGAAGAGGCTGCTGAGTAATGACTGCCTGAGACGAGAGCCAACGCTCTCGTCTCTTCGTTTCTATGATTCAATCTCGCAAAGAACAATTTGACCACCTCTTCCCGAACGAGCCAGCCTTCCGCTGGAAACAAATCGAACAGGGATTCTTTTCGTCTGCGCGGGATTGGAGTGACCTCACCACCCTCTCAAAATCCATGCGTGAACAGATCACCGAGATCCCCTGGATGTCTGTCGAGGCAAAGCAGACGTTCAAGAGCGGCAACGGTGATACTCATAAGGCCATCCTTACGGTCGCTGGCGACAAACAGATCGAGACCGTGCTCATGAAAAACAAACGTGAGGCCTGGACCATCTGCGTTTCCTCGCAAATTGGTTGCGCTATGCGCTGTGGGTTCTGTGCCACGGGAAAGATGGGGCTCAGCCGCAGTCTCATCGCCGACGAAATCATCGATCAGCTCAGATTTTGGCAGCACTATATTGAGGACGAGGGTCTTGAGGGTCGCATCAGCAACATCGTCTTCATGGGGATGGGTGAGCCATTGGCAAACTACCCGGAAGTAAAAAAGACGCTCAACACCATTTTGAAACACACAGACATCGGCCGCACACGCATTACTGTGTCAACCGTCGGCGTCCTTCCGCGCCTGGAGCAAATTCTCACAGACGACGAGTGGCCGCACATCCGCCTTGCGGTCTCCCTCCATAGCGCCATACCAACAACACGCAAACAAATCGTTCCAACGTCTTTTGACGAATTCCTCCCTAAGCTAGAAGCTTGGGCAAAGGCCTATCTCAAAAAGTTTGGAAACCGTCGACACCACCTCACCTTTGAGTATGTCATGCTCAAGGATGTAAACGACACAGAAAAACACGCACGTACGCTGGCAAACTTTGTAAAGCGCATTGGAAACGTCCGTGTAAACCTCATTCCCTACAACCTCACAGGAGTCGAATTCACTTGCTCAACAGATTCAGCTACGCACATGTTTCAAGACATCCTCAAAGAGAAGGGGGTTGTCACAACCATTCGACATACCATGGGAGATGACATCGAGGCCGCCTGTGGCCAGCTCATCGTCGAGGATAACAAAACGTAACAACAAAACCACTGACCCGTTCAGTGGTTTTTTGATTGACGCTCCCACGGCCGGCTGCTAGGGTCCAAACGCTTCCCTCTTAGCTCAAGGAGAACGGACGGTGGCAATTACAGCAGAAGGGATTCGAGTGGCGTTCATGACGTGCGCGGGATCGGAAACCCAAACGAACGAAGAGCACACTCGCGTGTTCGGGCAGTACACACAGGCGCTGGCACAGGCCCTGCAGCCCCACGCCCCCAACCTCGTCACGCCGCGCACCATCGTCAGCGCGCGACTGGCCGTCTCTCACGTGACCTACGCGGAAGGTTGGCACGTCCAGATCATCGATGCCCTGACCGAAGAAGAAGGACTTCGCGAGCAAGCGCGGAGGAAGCAGCACGAGATCACTCACTCGATTCTCCCCAGACTCCGCCCCGCCCTGGAGCGCATCGACGCTGACCTGGAGCGCGAAGGCACGAGCCACGCAACCTGGCTCGCCCACCCCCAGGGTGGCAAGCTGCACGAGCAGGCCATGGCCGCTTGGCGACGTGGCACCCTGACCATCGGCGAGCTGTTCAAGCTCCAACCCATGGCCATCATTGGGACCCGATCCTAGGGTCTCAAACGTACCCGTCCATCGTGGGCGGTTTTCTATTACCCCTTGACCAAACGTGATGAAGTGGCTATCGTGCCGCCGCAACACCAGTAGAGGAGACTGCCATGCGCTACCTGTTTCTCGCTCTGATGGCCTTGGGCCTGATGAGCACCCCCGCCCACGCGGACGAACCGACTCAGAGCGAGACCTCCCTGGAGGTGAGCAAGGCTCTGGTCGTGGGGGCGTCCCCCATGCTGACCACGGACGGCTACGGCGCCAGCTACCTCTGGGCCGGACCGATGTGGTACTTCGAGCCGTCGCCCAAGTTCTGGCTCGCCTTCAACCCCTACGCGAAGCTGTCCCCGGACACCGGCTACTGGGGTGTGGGCTTGACCACCACCTTCGAGTGGATGGTCACCGACACGCTGGGCATGGACCTGCTGTTCGAGGTCTCCCAGGAGCAAGTCCGAGGAGAGTTCAGTCAGATGGGTGTGGGCGTCGGATCGGGCCCCGGGTTCACCTGGTACGCCACCGACGACTTCTTCCTCTCTGGGTACTGCGTTGCCTTCTGGGACCTGCGCTACCAGAGCGGCAGCATCAACCCCGGCCTCGCCATGGGTCTGGTGCTCTAGCGACAACGCACGTCGCCGCGATCATCTTGATCGCTTTTTTGTTTACACGCGCTTGCTTCACTTGACGTATCACTCTTGCTGATGCAAGAATCCCCTGTTCGCTTAACAGAGAGCGACAAGGAGGTCACATGCTCGCACTGTCCGTTACCGACCCCGACATCTCTCGGGGGGCCATCCAGATCAGCTGGTGCATCGGTCCGAGTGCCGTAGACGCACTCGCCGAGAAGCGCATTGAAGAACCGATGCTGCTCATCGTCACCGCCCCTGGCGACGAAAGCTACCACTCCAAGCACGAAGAGCGGCGCCTGGTGCCGCTGCGCGATGGCCTGGCCTTCGTCGGGTTCAGGCGGGACGGTCCGAACAAGATCCACGCCGCGGTGGTGTGGGAGGACCCGGACGACGACAAGTCACTCGAGGACTACCTGCTGTCCAAGAAGAACGGTGACTGGGTCAACACGGTCCTGAAGGCAAGCGGCTCGGAGATCCTCACGGGCGACGACTACATCACGGACAACTGGATGCTGGCGGGCCCAACGATCTACGGCTCCAGCACCAGCGTGGACGTCCCGCAGGGCTGCTTCGCCAAGGAGCCCCACCCCATGCTCGCCGACTGGGTGAACTGGCTGTGGGAAGAACGACCAGTGGACACCTGTCAGTTCTACCGCCGCTGCGGTGGAGCCTTCACCGTGCAGATCCCAATCTTCGCGCTCTTCTACACGTTCCGCGTGTTCGTCGCGCTGATTCTGACCCTGCTGACGGTGCGCAACCTGAACTACCAGCCCCTGCTCCACCCGCTGCGTGACAGCACCAACGACATCTGGGCGCAGCAGAAGGGCTACTACCTGGACCTGAACGTTCCCAAGCACAAGTGGTACAGCTCACTGGGCTGGCTACCGATGCTGGCCTCGCCCATGAGCCTCCTGATCTGCTTGGGGATCTGCTCGATGCTCATGACCGGATCGGGTCACCAGTTCGTCTGGTGGATCGCCGTGCTCTGGACCCTGGAGCTGGCTGTGGGCCTGATGATCGTCATCGGCGTCCTGAGCCTGATCACGAAAGTGGCCCTGCCCTACGCGTCCACCGCGTGGCACAACTACAAGAACCGGACCCCGGACGCTCCGCCCTGGTACCAGCGCAAGGATGGACGCGAGTTCATCACCTGCACCGAGGGCGGCGACTGTGAGGATGAGGCCCGACCCCGCGGGAGCCGCACGCTCCCCAAGTTCTCGCTCAAGCCAGGCGTCATCCGCCTGTACGTGCAGGACCACAAGGCGAGCTCCTGCAAGCCCTACGCCCGCTGAGACACGCTCAGCACCGAGTCGATTCGTCGGCTCTTTTTTCTTTTCCCACCCCTTGACAAAAAGCCTCAAAACCCCCTACACTCCGCCAGCTCAACGCAGAGCAAAGGAGAACGTCCATGGGTGTCATGGCCAACGAACGACCCGCGATCGACACGCTGCTCAGGCGGCTGGGTGTCGACGGGCAGATCAACGTGGGAGCCGTGCTGAGGGAGGGAGAGCTGCCCCAGCAGTGGAGCGTGGATGGCAAGCAGATCAAGTTCGCCGGCGTGAGCAAGGGCCAGGGCCCGAACGCGAGCTCGGACCGCGCCGTCGGCGTGTTCGTCCTGGGCAAGAAGGACCTGAAGCAGGACGACACCATCAAGCTGTCCGCCTGCGACGCGATGGTGCTGGTGCGGTCGCCCACGGCGGACGAGCGCGAGGCCAGCGTGCTGAGCCGCAGCGCGATGAAGATCGTCCAGGCGCTCACCTTCGCCGAGCCCGAGGATCAGACAAGCCCCCTGAAGCTGGCCAAGCTGCCGGCCACCGAGACCTTCGTGGCCTGCTAGGCCACCCCCCGCAAGACGTGCGGGGTTTTTGTTTTTCTTGACAAATGCCCAAAATCGAGCTATTCTCTTCTCAACAACTGAAGAAACGTATTCAGAGAGCAGTGAGGGAATTGGCCCTATGACCTGCCCGCAACCTGTCGAGTAATCGATAAGGTGCGAACTCCATCCCGCAAGGGAAAGATGCAAAGGAAGACTGAATACGACGCCCCGGCGTCTGATTTTATTTTCACGCTGGCCCCGTCGTTTTCTACTTCCTCCGATACCAGGCGTCTTTTCTGTGGAGAAGACGTCTTTTGTTGTTCACCCACAAGGAGAGGACATGTCCCTCATCAAGGCCCTGAAGGCTCGTGCTGAAATCGCTCGGCTCACACAAGCCCTAGGAGCATCGCGCGTTCTTGCTCCCGACCTGGAAGCTGCCGTGAGCATTGAAGAGCTCATCGATCACCTCCCTGAGGCCAACCGACCGAAGGTTGCGGTAGTCACCCAGAACGAACGGTTCGACACCCGGCTCATCCTGGGACTGAACGCCCCGTTAGCGATTCTCGTTGAGCTGCGAGCCAAGCCTCGTGCAGATCGCCATCCTGCTGTTCGCTTTTCTAGCTTGCCCAGCAAGCGGATCCCTCAGGCGAACTTGAGGCGCATCGACCACGTGCACTTGGTACAGATTTGCCGGCAGCACAACATCTCGTCTGTGATCGGCACCGTGGATCCATGGGAGCAGCAATGCATGACCATCTTGTTTCCAGAAAAGTCCGTACTCGTCACCATTGACGAGCTGCAGCGTGGATTCACGTCTACCAACGCCTGGTGCACCTCGCATCAGCCGCGAGTTCGCAAGGAAGACTTCCCGTGGACCAGCTCGGCAACATTCGATCCTCAGGAGGTACTCGCAGCGGCACACAAGAATCGCCGATGGAAGATCCATACGCGCCCAGCGTCTGGTGGAAACAGCGCCAAGGCTTGGGCGACCACGCAATGCTCATGCGGCGGCACACTCTCCAGCGGACCTGAAGCGCAGCGCCAGTGGCAACGTGACAACCAACGTCCGGGAAACACCTTCCCTCGCTTGAAGGAAGGTCGCACCTACTGCACTGACTGCCAGTGCGAGGAAGACCTCCCGGCTCACGTGATCGCGGAATGTCGGCGCGTCAAGCCGCACACCTCGATCCCGAGCTACTAACCCCACGCGGTCGAGTTCTTTGCTCGCTCGACCCTTTTCATCCGCTCGTGAACGACATCATGACCGGATGGGAGGAACCTTGCTCAGCAACCCTTGTTCTTACTGCCTTGCAGATCGCGGCCCCAAGTACCGGGGGAAGTACGGAGCCTTTGTCTCGCACCTGTGTCCAAATGCGGGGCAGGATTGGCACATCGAGAAGGTGAAAGCCTTCCGCAAGAAACAGGAACGCAAGCGACAGGAAGCAACCAAACAGAGGCACCAACGGAAGCAAGCGGCCCTAGCTGCGCTCACCAACGAGCAGCTCATACGAGGCGTCCTGCACGAGGCAGACGTATTCCCCGAAGTATTTGATCCTTCTGCCCCTGTCCCATGGGATACCCTCGAGGAATTCGGACCGTTCGATCAGTCCCCCAACGTTCCGACCTGGAAGCTCGACACGTCACATATCGCCCTAGAGCGACGTCGTGGCAATGAGATGGGGACCCAAACCTGCCCCATCTGCCAGACACACTTCCGCAGACCACGGCACACACACCGTGTTGAGGAGCTGGAGGCTAAGTGCCCGAACGAGGACCACGCCTGGCACACTCGTGTCGCTCAGCAGATCCAAGAAGAGGAGGCGCTTCTTACGCAGATCGCCCAGCGCCGAGAGGCCCGGGCGCTGCGCATGGAACAAGCCCGCTGCCTGAGCGCCCTAAAAGGTCTCAATCGAGCCGAGCTCACAGCTGGGATCATGCGACAAGAAACAAGCTTTCAGAAAGCGCTTTGGCGACGACTACTCAACGCCCTGTCCTGACCTACGCCAGGACCTTTTTCACCCGATTGTGACAGGACCGTCGCAACCGGATGCAGAAGACTCATCTACCAAGGAGATACCCATGGCCCTCATCGCACAGCAGCGCCACGCCATCGAACAGGCACTGGCCCTCACCCCAGAGAAGAAACTCGAGAAGTCCCGACGCATCCTGTGCGCCGCAGAGGATTGGGGCGACGACTGTCTCTGCCTAGTTGGCATCAGTCACCCACTGGGAACGAACTCGTCCTCCACTGACGTCGTTGGGGTCCTGGCCATCCGCAGGGATACGGACCAGCCCCTGCACAGCATCCAGTTGCGGCAGTGCGACGCCATCGTATTGGCACGCGCAGCCGAGCCAGAGGAGCGAGCCAAGAGCCCCCTGGGCAAGAGCGCTCTGCACATCATCGAGGTACTGGAGATCCTCGAGATCGACGAGTTCGACCCCGATCTCGGGCAGGGCTTCCACGTCTCCAAGCTCCCTTTCAGCAGCGAATACGTCGCTTGCTGAGCTCCCCGCCAACACAGGCGGGTTTTTCTTTTTATCCATTGACAAAACTGGCAAAAAATTCTACTCTGTCGCGTCAAATGGCCAAATTTTTGTGCTGTTTGCGTCCCTTACAACTGAGGTGAAACATCAGATGAAACCAGTCTTCCAGACCCCAGAGGGCCTGACCTTCGCCCACTTCAGCACGGAAGCATCCGTTGGCACGTTCGATCCGAGCGCGCTGACAGTGCTCAAGCGCGAAGTGCGTGGGTTCCCCGATGGCTTGTCTGTGGAGGCAGCCATCATTGGCGAGAGCCACTTCGTGCGACTCACCGGAGCGCTGAGCTTCGTGGAATTGCTCGCGTGCGTCGACGTGCACCAGTACGGGTTCCATCCCGTGCACTGGTCACGTGACATCGCCGCGACGCCACGGCTGAGCTACCGACTGGGAACGCACCGTGTCATGGCAACCCTTCAACTTGAGCTTGCCGACGCCGCGCGTCGACAGACTCTGCGAGATGAACTGTTCGAGGGGGCAGACCTGACCCTCGATCAGACCTTCCCCGGTCCGGCCGAGCCCAGAACGCTCGTTGCCGTGTCCGTGGATCCATCCGGACAGGTCCAGATCAAAACCGTTCACGAGTACTACACACCTGATGTGGGGGTGAGGGTTGTCCTCTCCCACACGTCTTTGACCGAGAGGGAGTGAGAAGATGCGAATCAGTCACCTGCTGGCAGCGCTGATGGCGCTGGCCATGATGACGGCCTGTGGGCCGTCGAGCAGCAGCAACAGCTCGCCGCAGAAGAGCAGCACGACGACGACCAGTACCGAGGCCCAGGGCCAGGTGTTCCTCCTGGACGCCAGCGCCTTCGACCTGGAGACGATCATCAAGCTCATCAAGTCCGAGGAAATCTCGGACATGCCGGAGCTCGAGGCCAAGATCAACGACCCCGAGACCGGGATCAACAACGTCGACATCGACGGTGATGGTTCCGTGGACTTCGTGGCCGTGGAGGAAGAGCAGAAGGACGGGAAGATCAACCTGGCCTTCATCGCCTACCCCTCCAGCGCCCCGGAGAAGGAAGACGGCTACACCGCCGTGGCAGAGCTGACGGTCCAGCACACGACCGAGAGCGAGGACGTGGAGATCTACGGTGGGTACCCCGACTACGTCAGCGGGTACGACAACCACTACTACCACGACCACTACCACGGAAGCAGCGGCTTCACGAGTGGCTTCCTGTGGGGCTACCTGCTGTCCCCCGGACGCAGCCCCTACTACGGCTACGGCTGGGGCTACTACAACGCTGGGTACTACGGCGGCAGCTACTACAGCCGCCCGGTGCGCTCGGTCACGGTGATCAACAGCACCCGCAACACCTACGTCGGGTCCAAGAGCACGCTGAGCTCGCAGACGGCCACCAAGACCACGCGGCCGAGCACGTACAAGACGAGCTCGACCAAGGCGTCGACCACCGGCAGCACCTACGTGAAGTCGACCCGGTCCAAGGCCTCGAGCACCAAGAGCACCTCGTCCACGAGCGGGTCTTCCACCAAGAAGTCCACGTCCTCGCGATCGAGCTCCAGCTCCAAGCCCAGCAAGTCCGTCCGCTCCGGAGGCTCGAGCTCTCGCTCCCGCGGCTCCGGCGGCGGTGGCAAGTAGACAACCCTCCAACAGACATCTGAGGACACACTCATGAACATCATCGAAGCCCTGAAGTTCGACCTGCCGTACCTGGCTGTCGCTGTCGGCCTGGTCCTGCTCGTCGGGTTCCCGGTCATGAACCGGGTGCTCACGCCGGGGATCTCCCTGCGTGACGCGCTCTTCGAGAAGGACAACCCCGTGGCGGGTCTGGAGACCGGCGGGTTCCTCATGGCGCTGCTGTACGTCAGCTACAGCGCCATCAGCGGACCGTCGCTCGCTTCCTTCGCCCACGACGTCGGCGCCGCTGCCCTGGCGGTGGTCATGTCGATCGCCCTGGTGGTGGTCGCGCGAACCATCCTGTCCAAGGCCGTGGCCGCCTTCAACGGCGGTGACGACCTCAACCACGAGATCTTCACCCAGCACAACTGGGCCGCCGCCTGCGTGAGCCTCGCGCTCATGATGGGTGTGGTCAACGGGATGACCGAGGAGAACACCCTCGGTCCGGCCCCGCTGGAGGACGCGGCCATCGCCGTGACCGTGATGCTCTGCGCGCTGACCGTGGTGCTGCTCTACCGCTTCACCCACCTGCGCGGCGCGAGCTTCTTCAAGGAGTTCTTCGCCGACGACAACCCGGCCGCGGGCGTCAGCCTGCTGGGCTTCGCCTTCGCCGCCAACTACATGCTGGCCGGCGTCGCGGAGTCCATCAAGGCCGAGAACCTCTCGCTGATGGAAGGTGTCGTGTGGGTGGCCGGCCTCTCGCTGGTCCTGGTGATCCTGCTCGGGATCCTGCGGGCGGTCTTCATGGGCGCCATCAACCTGACGCAGAAGACCAACATGCACGATGAGATCTTCGAGCAGAACAACACCGGCGCTGGCTTCATGGACGCCGCGCTGACCATCGGCTCGGCGATCCTGCTCGTGGCCACCTTCGTCTAGCGTCTTTCACCTCAGACGCTGCTCCAGATACGCTCTGGAGCTTTTTCTTGAGATGCGCAAACGGTGCGCCCCTCAAGAGAAGCAATCTACAATTCACCATCTTCAACCGGGAGAAACCTGAGTGAAAACCGACCAACTGATCCTCATGGCCGCGATCTTCGCGTCCGGCTTCTGTGGAATGGTGGCGGAATACTCGGTGGGAACGACGGTGTCGTACCTGCTGGGGAACTCCATTGCCGCCTACACGGTGTCGATCTCCGTGTGCATGCTGGGCATGGGCCTAGGCGCTGGACTGAGCAAGTCCCTGACTGAGGGACGCGAGCTCAAGCTGTTCCTGTTCGTCGAGTTGATGCTCTCCGTCGCCGCGGCGGGAAGCACGATCTTCATCACTCAGGCCGCCCGCCTGGGACAGGCCTGGACGGCCACGATCTTCATCTCCCTTCTGCTCGGTCTGTTGATCGGGTTGGAGATTCCGCTTCTGGCGCGCTTCAACGAGCGACGTCAGGTGGTGCTCAAGGAGAACCTTGCTCGCGTGTTCGCCGCCGACTACATCGGCAGCTTCGCGGCGGGACTCCTCTACGCCACCTTCCTGCTCCCAACCTTCGGGACGGTGACCACCCCCGTGATCAGCGGTGCCATCAACCTGGCCATCGCCGTATTCATGGGAGCCTACTTCCTGCGCAGCCGCATCCCGAAGCCCCTGATGGCGATGGGATTGTGCGCGACCATGGCCGTGGGCCTGTTGGGCATCCATGGCGAGGACGTGGCCTTCGAGGCCGAGTCCAAGCTCTTCAAGGACCCCATCGTCTACGCACAGCAGACGCCGTACCAGAAGATCCTGCTGACAGAGAGCCAGGGCCGCTACCGGCTCTACCTCAACGGCGGGACGCAGTTCGCCAGCCATGACGAGCGCCGCTACCACGAGCTCCTGGTCCACCCGGCCTTCTGGGTGAACCCGGACGCCCGCAAGGTGCTGGTACTCGGCGGTGGTGACGGTCTGGCCATTCGCGAGATCCTCAAGTACGATCAGGTCACCCAGGTCACCTTGGTGGACTTGGATCCGGCCATGACCGAGCTGTGCCGCACGCACCCGGTCATCAGCGAGCTCAACGAGGGTTCACTGGACGATCCGCGCGTGCACATCATCCACGACGATGCCTACACCTGGCTCCAAGGAAACGACGAGCTGTGGGACGTCATCATCGTGGACCTGCCCGACCCGCGTCGGGTGGAGCTGGCCAAGCTGTACTCCACGGAGTTCTACTGGAACATGCGCAACCACCTCTTCCCTGAGGGGGTCGCTGCGATCCAGTCCACGTCTCCGATCCATGCCAGAGAGGCGTTCACGTCGATCTGGGCGACCATCGATGCGTCGGGACTCAGCGTCCTGCCGTACCGCATCAACGTCCCGAGCTTCGGTGACTGGGGGTTCAACCTCGCTGTACGCGAGGATCACCTGAGCCCCGAGGAGCTGCAGGCTCGCCTGGATCAGTTCGAGGAGCGCACGGAGCTCCACATCCTCAATCGCGATGCCATGCAGGCAGCCACCCGGTTCGAGAAGGGTATCTTTCCGGAGAGCCCGGATGATCTGGCGGTGAGTCGATTGATTCACCCCACGGTTCACGAGGCCTACAAGCAGGCCTGGAAGACCATTCCCTAGACCCCCCAAGGAGAGAGAGATGATCGAAATCTCGGTAGGCATCAGCCTGGGAGCGCTGGCGCTCCTGACCCTCGGAGGCGTGCTGTACTGGCGCCACAAGCGCAAGCTGCGCGACCTGGAGCTGAGCAAGCGCCCCCGCAAGCACACGGCCGAAGAGGTCGTCGAAGACAACGAGGTGCCCCTGGGTAGCTCCATCTACGTCGGCTCCGACAGCTACGTCGTGGACGCCCGCGACAAGCACAGCCTGGTCGACGACGACATGAACCCCGACCCGGACGAGTACTGGTGGTGCCTCACCCTGCGTGAGCCCATGGAAGGGGCGATCATGCACCTGACCTGCGAGCAGGACGACGAGGACCGCTGGGAGTTCTGGCTCATGGAGGACGTGACCGAGAAGGTCCGTCAGCTCGACGCCTTCGAAGGCGTGGGGTTCCATGGTGACGACGGCGCCCCGCCCGAGGAGTTCGAGTTCCAGGGCCTGGTCTGGCGCGCCGTGGAGGACGAGTACGACTACACCGTGCACGTCCGTTCCGAGCGCGCGGACCGACGCAAGCCCTCCGAGTACATCACGCAGGTGGCGGAGTACCAGTCCTTCACCACGGACGGCACCAAGGGCACCCGTGTCATGAGCGTCGAGCTCTGGGACGGAGGATGCTCCATCTCCGTCGGAAAGCAGTACCACGGCACGGTCCTGCTGTTCCCGGAGGACGAGACGGCCGCAGCTTCCTGAGAGGCGCGGCGCGAGACCAATCTGGTCTCGCTTTTCTTTTTGCAAAATACAGGCTATTTCTATTGACAAACCCACCCAAATGACGTACGGTCGCTCGTCCGCGTTTGTTCTGACTGCACTTGAAACGGAGGTACACGTGCGACATCTCAGCCCCCGCCAGAAGACCATCGCCGTGGGGCTCGTGCTCCTTGGCCTGCTCTTGTCCCCCGCGCTGACCGATGCGTGGGCCCAGGACGACGATCCCGAGCCGGCACCCGTGGTGCCCGAGCTGATCGACGAAGAAGGCGAGGAAGAGCTCCTTCCCTCGGAAGACGAGACCGAGCCGACAGAAGAGCCCCTCATCGGAGAGACGGGCGAGCTCCCTGCCACCGAGGACCCACCGGCCACCGAGCCGGATGTGGAGCTCGAGGAAGTCGAGTTCGAGGTCATCGAGCACAAGCAGGACCCCTGCCCCGTGGACGAGCCCGTCACCCTGGTGGTGCACGAGCTCGAGCCCATGGTGATGTACGAGCGCGGTGAGCTCACCGGCTTCGACATCGAGCTCTGGGACATGATCGCCGAGGAGATGGGCTGCGACTACGAGCCCATCGCCGTCGAGAGCGTCCCCACCCTCATCGACACCGTCGCTGAGGGCGAGGCAGACGTCGGCATCGCCGGCATCACCATCACCGGTGAGCGCGAAGAGCGCGTCGACTTCTCCCTGCCGTACTACGACAGCGGCCTGGCCATCATGGTCATCAGCGAAGAGACCTCGATGCTCAAGGGGTTCTGGAACATCCTCACCAACTGGGACCTGATCAAGGTCTTCCTCTCCTACGCCACGTTCCTGTGCTTCGCCGGGTTCCTGGTCTGGGTCTGCGAGCGGTTCTTCTACCCCAAGAAGGAACGCGAGCCTGGCGAGATCGCCTACGAGTTCTGGAAGGGCTTCCCCCAGTCGGTCTACTTCATGAACGTAACCTCCACCACGGTGGGCTACGGTCACTACACGGCCCGCTCGTGGCCGGCCCGCATCCTCACCTCGCTGATGATGTACGTCGGCTTCATCTTCGTCGGTCTGGTCGTGGGCGTCATCGCCGAGATCAGGATCGACGAGGCGAACACGGCCCACATGAACACCGCTGCGGACCTCGCTGGCGTTCACGTCGCCGTCGAGGCTGGCACAACCAGTGAGGTCGCCGCTCGCAAGGCCGGTGCCAAGGTCACCGCCGTCTCCCGAATCGACCAGGGCTTCGACCTGCTCAAGGGTGGCGGCGTCGAAGCAGTCGTCTTCGACGAGCCGGTCCTCATCCACCACGCCAGGGGCGAAGGCTCCGGCGAGGTCGTGGTGACGGGCGAGCCCTTCACCACCGAGCGCTACGGCATGCTCTTCCCGCCGGACAGCCCCCTGCGCGAGAGTGCCAACGTGGCTCTGCTGACCATGATGGGCGACGGTCGCTTCGACCAGCTCCACAACGAGTGGTTCGGCGAGCTCGAGTAGCTCAAACAGAAAAGCGACCCGCACGCAGCGAGTCGCTCTCCCCCGATGTTCATCGGGGTTTTTATTTTGTTGTCAGCACGTCACCCCCACGAGACCCGGTTCCGATCCAGATCGTGCCATCTTCTTCCTGGGCGAGTCCCCAGACAACATTATTCGGTCCGGTATCCTCAGTCTCCTGCCAAGTCTTTCCAGCGTCATCGGTGTAGAAGATAGCCCCGCCGTTATTTCCTGTGCCAACAAGCATTGAGCCATCACAGAGTTCTAAGATTTGATACACACGACTCACCTCAACAACACGCATCCCTCCCTCGTCGCCAAACGGCAATTCTATCTCTGGTACATGCGTCGCCGCCCTCCAGGTCAAACCATTATCACTTGAATACAGAAGCTCGCCGTTAATGCCGGTTCCCGCATAGAGCACACCGGAAGAGTGAAAGTGAAGGTCATAGATACGATTCGCCCCCTGAGGGATACCACCTTCATCCCACGTCACTCCGTTATCTGCCGAGATGAAGATCCGCGCCTGGCCTGCAAGCTCAGGATCATCATGCTCATCGCTCTCTTCCGTTGCCACAACGATGAGTCCCTCATCATTTACTGCCGCAGCCAAGAGCCCAAGGCCAGGGAACGATGCGAGTTCTGAAAGCCGATCCCCTTCCAAGAGGTAAAGCGTCATGTTCTCTCGATCAGGATTGTTGTCTCTTGAATCTGTAACAATGAGTACCTCTCCACCAGGAAGCTCCACGATATCCCAAACACTTGTCGATGTCTCATTTGGAAGAACAATTCCATTACCTGCATCTTGAGCAAGCTCCTCCCACGTGAGGCCGTCGTGACTCTCATAAAGGACCGCTGTCTGTGCACGCCCCGTTGCCCCGAGAAGGAAACGCCCGTCTTGCATCTCACGCAATACTCGGATCGTCACTACTGCATCAGGGAGACTACTCACTTCCCAGCTTGAGCCACCATCCTTCGTCCCCGCAACAAATGTCGCATTGTTGTCATCATTATACGCTGCGTAGACTGTTCCATCCTCTGCAACGAGCATGTCCGTGACATTGTAAGGTAACTGGTCAATCGACTGACGAAAGTTTGTGGGTTGCCAGTCTAAAGAGTAAGAGCACTGCTCTTTAGCAGTGAGTTGCTCCTCACGTGGCTGCCGCTCCTCACTCTCACGACCCTGAAAAACTTCTTGTTCTTGATCTATTACATAAGGAAGCTCATCAAGAACTTGTGTCGAGCTTCTGTAGAGGAGCGTACCCATCACAGCCACCACCACAAGCAAGACTGCCGCCACAATCAGCAATAGACGTGTGTGACTGCCGAGGGAACTAGTCGTTTCGTTCTGATTGTTCAGTCCGCCAGTCATGAATCTTTTTGTGATCACCACTAAGAAGCACCTCAGGCACCTCCCAATCTTTATAAGTACTTGGTTTGGTGTATTGCGGATACTCGAGATACCCCTGCTGATCATGCGACTCTTGTTCTAGACTCTCCGCCTCGATGACCCCAGGCACGAGACGTGCAATCGCATCAGTCATAACCAACGCAGGAAGCTCCCCGCCGGTGAGAACGTAGTTTCCAATCGACAGTGCCTCGTCGGCAATGTGTTCCTGCACGCGATGATCGATCCCCTCGTAGCGCCCACAGAGAAAAATAAGTTGATCGTATTCCGACAGACGCTTGGCATCCTCTTGTGTGAACGTCTTACCCGAGGCGCTCGTAACGATCACGCGGGTTGTCCCCTTTCCACGCAAATCTTCTACGGCTTTATCAAACGGCTCTACCTTCATCACCATACCAGCACCACCCCCATAAGGCGTATCATCCACGGTTCGATGCTTGTCCTGCGTCCAATTACGTAAATCATGTGCCTGAATCTGGATCAAATTATCCTTCTGGGCACGTCCCAAAATAGACGCCTCAATGTATGGCGCCACTGTCTCTGGAAAAATCGTCACGATTTCAAATTGCTTCTTTTTAGACATACCTATGAGTGTTTACTCCCCACGGCCTGAGCAATCGACTCAAACCCATCCTTTTTTAAGAGTTGCACCAGTCCTTTATTAATCTCTCCAATGAGCTGAGGCCCCTCAAAAATCATTCCGGTAGCCAGCTGCACAAGCGATGCCCCTGAACAGATCTTCTCGTAAGCATCCTCAGCAGAAAAAATCCCACCGACCCCGACGATAACATAACGGTCTCCCGCCGTCTTATAGAGGTGAGAGATAAGCTGATTGGATGGCTCAGAGGTTGGACGACCGCTGATCCCTCCTTTTTCAATCCCACCGAGCTCATCTTGATTAATCGTTGGCCGATCATGTTTCTTCGTAAGATTCGAGAGAATGAACCCATGCACTCGATGACGATCGCTCACCTCCACCAACTCATCAAGTTCACGAGACGAGATGTCGACCGCTATCTTAAGAAGAACAGGCTTCGTTGTTTGCACCTCATCGAGAACAGAGAGAAGCTCATCTAAACGTTTGGGATCAGCAAACGGCTCACCACCAAATGCATTGGGGCAGCTAATGTTCACGACAAAATAGTCTCCCACATCACTCATCTGCTCCATGGCTTTCTTGTAATCGGCAATTCCTTTTGTAAATTCAACCGTCTCAGGTGAATTCGTCTTTGCAATACTAATGCCGATTGGGATCTCGAACTGTTTTCTGGAAAGCCGAGAAGCAATCGCCTCACAGCCATCGTTCTTTAACCCGTAATAGACGAGCAGCCCTTTAGACTTTGGCAGGCGCCATAGTCTAGGTTTTGCATTTCCAGCACAAGGTTCTCCGGTGACAGAACCAACCACCTCGAATCCAAATCCTACTGCTGGCATGACTCCGGTTAGTTCAGCATTTTTGTCGAATCCTGCCGTAAGTCCCACTGGGTTCCTAAAATGCATACCAAGCAGCTCCTGCTCCAGAGAAGGATGGGCATAGGTAAACAATCTCTTGCAAAGAGATCGCCCGATGGCAGATTCTCCTATCCGTTTTCCGAGTGCGCACATCCGATCATGAACATGCTCCGGATCTTGAGAAAAAAAATAAGGCTTAAGTGCCCGTCGATAAATGAACTTTTGTGTTTTTGTTGCAAGCATATACAAAAAACCGATTACCTCTATGGTAACCGGTTTTATATGTTTGATCTAGGACTAGATTCCCAGGTCGTCTACAGACGTATCGTCGTCAGATCCGCCGAAGTCATCGTTGCCTCCCTCGTCTTCTGTGCGACGTGGTGGGCGACGTGATCCTTCTGGCTCATAGATCTTGAGGTTGACGCGGGCATTCTCCTTAGCGCCAACGATCTTGAGCAATGTGCGGACTGCGCGAGCTGTCTGACCCTGTCGACCGATGACGTATCCCATGTCCTCCTGGTTGATGTGGAGGGTAATAAGGACGCCACGCTCGTCAACAATACGCTCGGTACGGACGTCATCTGGATTGTTGACGATTCCGCGCACGATGTATTCAACGAACTCCTGGTCAAAGTACTTGTCAGCCATAGCTATAACAACAGTTGTTTACATGTTCTGTGCATTGCCCGGAGAAGTCTGTCGACCTATGCTGCATGGAAGCGAACACAGACAGAGGGCAGTGAACGCATATAGTCTACCTGAAAATAGTCAAAAATCCAATGTCCACACCATATCCCCGCCCTTCACCCGCCAGCTATTGACACGTTTTTCACTTACATTTACAATGCTGCCGCAGTTGATCTTTACAACTGAACATCTCCAAATCAGACAGTTATCTACTGTGTGATTGTAACGTTTATTCCTAGACGTCTTCGGACGTCACGATGTCTTCGGACATCATTAGCAGAGTCTCTGACTTCGGTCAGAGATATATAATTGAGAGTTTGATCCTGGCTCAGGATGAACGCTGGCGGCATGTCTAAGGCATGCAAGTCGAACGATTCACCTTTCTTCGGAAAGAATGGAAAGTGGCAAACGGGAGAGTAACACATTGGTAATCTACCTCGAGCTCGTGAACAACCATTGGAAACGATGGCTAATACACGATATTGATGGGGGGACTTCGGTCATTCCCATTGAAAGCTCCGGCGGCACGAGAGGAGCCTATGTTCTATCAGCTTGTTGGTGAGGTAATGGCTCACCAAGGCTACGACGGATACCGGGCGTGAGAGCGTGGCCCGGCTCACTGGGACTGAGACACGGCCCAGACACCTACGGGTGGCTGCAGTCAAGAATCTTCCGCAATGCACGAAAGTGTGACGGAGCAATGCCGCGTGCTCGATGAAGGCCTTCGGGTCGTAAAGAGCTTTTATAAGGGAAGAACAAATGACGGTACCTTATGAATAAGGGGCTGCTAATCACGTGCCAGCAGCAGCGGTAATACGTGAGCCCCAAGCGTTATCCGGATTTATTGGGCGTAAAGGGTCCGTAGGTGGTTTCGTAAGTCATATGTTAAATCTTCAGGCTCAACCTGGAGGCTGCGTGTGATACTGCGAGACTAGAGGGTGGGAGAGGCAGATGGAATTACTGGTGTAGCGGTAAAATGCGTTAATATCAGTAAGAACACCAAAGGCGAAGGCAATCTGCTGGAACACTCCTGACACTGAGGGACGAAAGCGTGGGTAGCGAATGGGATTAGATACCCCAGTAGTCCACGCCGTAAACGATGGATGCTAGGTTTTGGAAGTATCGACCCTTTCAGAGCCGTTGAACCAAGCTAACGCGTTAAGCATCCCGCCTGTGGAGTACGAGCGCAAGCTTAAAACATAAAGGAATAGACGGGGACCCGCACAAGCGGTGGAGCGTGCGGTTTAATTCGATGATAAGCGAGGAACCTTACCTGGGCTTAAATCACAGCTGCAAGCCTCCCGAAAGGGAGGAATCCTTCGAGGGTGCTGTGAAGGTGCTGCATGGTTGTCGTCAGCTCGTGGCGTGAGCTGTTCCCTTAAGTGGGGTAACGAGCGCAACCCTTGTCACGTGTTATATGTGTCACGTGAGACTGCCCTCGCAAGAGGGAGGAAGGTGAGGACGACGTCAAATCAGCATGGCCCTTACGTCCAGGGCGACACGCGCGCTACAATGGCCGGTACAATAGGCTGCCAACCCGTAAGGGGGAGCTAATCCTAAAAGCCGGTCCCAGTTCGGATTGAGGTCTGCAACTCGACCTCATGAAGTTGGAATCGCTAGTAACGGCGGATCAGCCACGCCGCCGTGAATACGTTCTCGGGTCTTGTACTCACCGCCCGTCACGTCAAGAGAGTTGGTAACACCCGAACGTCGCCGTAGGGCGGCGGAAGGTGGGATCGATGATAGGGACGAAGTCGTAACAAGGCACCCGTAGCGGAAGCTGTGGGTGGATCACCTCCTTTCTAGGGAGATATCTAGTCTACGGACTAGACATGGTCCTAGGTCGAGATCAAGTTCGCTTGATCGGAACGCATTCTGTGAGAATGCACCCGGAATAACCGTTGCAATCACTTAGTGGAGAACTATTTGGAGATATCAGTTCAAAACACCTGCCCGATGGCAGGTGTTTTTGTTATTACTTATCGTTAGTTATCGAGTAAGTAGGAACTGTTTTAACTCTGTGAAGTCAGATGAAATTCTCTGACTCTTCTTCTCCTTCTCCATGCACTTAGCTAGACTGTCGGGAATCTCAACAGGTTCACCCGTCTCCTCCTCCACCACATCCTTAAACTTTGCTGGATGTGCAGTCTCAATCACCACCCCTCGTTTCACAGATCGCTCGCAGGCGTTGTAGGCAACAGCTCCGTGCGGATCGAGCACATAACCATACTCACGATGAACACGTGCGATTGTCTCGCGTGTCTGCTTCTCACTCACCTTGATTCCCACCACGTCCTCACGCATCTTCTGAGCGTTGCGATCGTATAACTCGAGCATGCGAACGAAGTTCGATGGATTGCCGACGTCCATAGCATTAGAGATCGTTGCAACAGATGGGCGTGGATTGAATTGCTCCGTGATGAGGTATTCAGGTACGACATCGTTCTCATTTGTTGCAGCAATAAACCTATCCACTGGAAGTCCCATACGCTTTGCCATCAGACCAGCAGTGAGGTTCCCAAAGTTACCAGACGGAACTGTAATTACCTGTGGCTCCCCCTTGGGTAACTGCGCCATGGCCCAGAAGTAATAAAAGCTCTGCGGGATCAGCCGGGCGATGTTGATCGAGTTCGCACTAGAAAGTCGGAGGGCCTGTGAAAGCTCTGAATCGACGAATGCCTTCTTCACGAGTCGTTGGCAATCATCAAACACCCCATCCACCTCAAGAGCCGTAATATTGCCTCCAAGGGTTGTCATCTGCTTCTCTTGCAGATCGCTCACCTTCCCACTTGGATAAAGCACCACAACCTTAATCCCTGGAACATTGTGAAATCCGTGAGCCACGGCAGAACCTGTATCTCCTGATGTCGCAACAAGGATTGTAAGCTCACGATCGTCCTCCTCAACAAAATAACTCATGAGACGAGCCATGAATCTGGCACCCACATCTTTAAAGGCGAGCGTTGGTCCGTGAAAGAGCTCGAGGACTTGAGCCTCCCCGACCTGCCTTAGGGGTATTTCAAAATCTAACGTGCCGGCAACAATCTCATGAAGCTTGTCACTTGGAACAACATCTCCCAAGAAAATGCTGGAGACGATATAGCCTATCTCTTGCAAAGACTTTCCTCTCAGCTCATCAAAGAATCGTTGCGGCAATCTGGGAATCGACTCGGGCATGTAGAGCCCACCGTCTGGAGCAAGACCTGCAAGCACCGCCTGACGTGCGTCGACCCTGTGAAACTTATCGTTTGTGCTGTAGTACATCATAAAGAAATTTGTCGACTGAATAGCTGGGGTCATGAGAACGCTCATAAGGAATCGTGACGTCCGCAAGGGTTTTATATCGCTCCCGTCGCCATCGTAATAAATCTGGATAGCACCTTCTTAGCGCCTGTTCATTCGATTCTACCGAACGTTGGTCAAAACACTCTCCCCACACAAGGGGCTTTGGGCACGCAAAAAACTTTTCTGTCATTGACGCGACTTGGTCGTCTGTCGTCGACAGATAAACCACTGTCGAAATCTGCTTTAGGTGGCGTAGTCGATTCTCGGATAAGTAGATGACACTTCCTGTCGTATCGATCACTACATCCCCCTGAGACACCTTCACCGCCTCCAACAGGGCCCCCTCTTCCCCGGCCAAGTACGCCCCCTCTCGCTCAGCATAGCCGAACTCATGCGGCATCCCCATCCAGGCAGCAAACGCATCCATGTCAGTAATATCAACTTCAGGCAACAGATCATTCAATTGCCCAGCAATCAAATCATCACAACACCGACGCTCATACCCCCGCTCGTCCTCAAGTTTCTTTGACCAATGCGATTTCCCACAATTACTCATCCCTATCAGTGAGATGATCATACAAGTCCCATCTCGACCATGAGCTCTGCGTTTAAGAGCGCTCCACCAGCCGCACCTCGAATTGTATTGTGTGAAAGCAAAGTGAACTTCCATTCTAGAATGGAACACTCACGCAAACGCCCAATAGATACTGCCATCCCCTTATCGAGCATGCGATGTTTACGTGGTTGAGGATAATGCTCTTCACGATGGTAGTGCACAGGTCGCCCTGGTGCTGTTGGCAATCCCATCTCCTGAGGCTCCGCACGATAATCTTCCCAAGCCTCAATAATCTCCTTTGCACTCGCTTGTCTACCAAGTCGCACACTCACACACTCCATATGCCCATCCACAACGGCAATTCGATTGCAACTTGCGGAGATGTTCATTACAGCTGGCTCTACATGATCATTAATTAAATCCCCGAAAATCTTTAAGGGCTCTGTTTCAATCTTATCCTCTTCCCCACCGATATATGGAACAGCATTATCAATGATGTCGAGAGAAGCCACCCCAGGATACCCAGCACCTGAGAGCGCTTGCATTGTCACAACAGACACCTCACGCACACCAAACGCATCTACAAGGGGCTTCAGAGCTAGAACAAGCCCAATGGTCGAGCAGTTTGGGTTAGTCACAATCATACCGTCACCAAAAGCCTGCTTCTTAAGAAGCGCTAAGTGATCAGCATTGATCTCCGGAACCAGGAGCGGGACATCATCGTGCATCCGATGGTTCTTCGAGTTTGAGACGACAATCTTCCCCGCCTTAGCCATGGCCTGTTCTATCTCTCCAGCAACACTGGAGTCCAAGCCAGAAAACACAATTCGTCCCGGGACAGATGGTTCACACGGCTGAACGATCATTTCTCCAATATGTTTTGGTAACTCACTGGCTTGAAACCAGTTGGCCGCCTCGTGATAGGGCTTTCCAGCTGAGCGCTCAGATGCACAGAGCGCTGCAATCTCAAACCATGGATGATCTTTTAACAGTTCGATAAACTTCTGACCGACACTGCCGGTCGCGCCCAAAATGGCGACAGGGATTTTTTTGTCCATAGGATTATGTTGTGAGTGAAAGAATATCTGTGAGTACACCAGCGGCCGTCACCTCCGCCCCAGCGCCTGGCCCCTGGATAACGAGCGGTCGATCATGATAACGACGCGTCCGAATCGCGACAAGGTTGTCAGAGCCTGATAGACCGTACGTAGAAGCCGCTGGTCCAACCGCTTTAAGTTGTACCGACAACTCCCCTCCCTTAATTGATCCAACGTACCGGAGTCGTTTTCCACCCTCCTGAGCCGACAGGGCTCTCTGCGCAAACTCATCATCGTAATCTTCAAGGCGCTCAAGGAATTCATCTATCGACTCAATTGATCGACAAGGCTCTGGCGTTAGATTCTCCACCTCTACATCCGACAACTCCACTCGCATACCAAGCTCGCGCGCGAGCACGACAAGCTTACGTGCCACATCCATGCCAGAAAGATCATCACGAGGATCTGGCTCCGTGAAACCCTTCTCACGAGCCTGAGAAACAAGCTCAGCAAATGAGGAGTGCCCGTCATATGTATTGAACAGATACGACAGTGTCCCTGAAAACACACCGCTTATCTCAAGAATCTCATCCCCCGTCTCTCTGAGCGACCGAATCGTTGACATTACCGGAAGCCCCGCGCCGACATTTGTCTCGTGGCGCATGTCACCCCTCATAAGGGCATCAGCAATCTTGTCGAAGTCCTCTTGAGGACCAGACGCCGCTTTTTTATTTGGTGTCACGATCTTCGCTCCTGCAGCAAGAATCTCTGGATACCGCTTGGCGATCACCTCACTTGCCGTACAGTCGACAAATATCTTCACACCTCCGTCATGAGCTAGCATCTGTTCAATAAACGAATCAAGGCTACTTGGCTCACCAGCCTCAAGAGCCTGCTTCCACATCTCTGGATTGATCGCTCGATCAGAAACCATCATATTCCGTGAATCAGCTAAGCCATGAACCCTCACTGTCGACTTGGCAAGTGAAGCGATCTGGTTCAACAATGTTGAACCGATAAGCCCCGTTCCGACAAGATATATGCGAGCGTCAGATTTCTGAGTTTTTCCCCCCCTAGAATCACCGAAGAAATCCTGATGAATGGCTTGCATAGCCCCTGCCACCTGATCTTTCTTCACCACAATAGAGATATTTCGCTCACTTGAACCTTGGGCAATAGCAATCACATTCACCCCGGCGTCACCAAGTGCCCCAAACAGTCTCCCGCTAATCCCCGGCGTCTGCCGCATGCGCTCTCCAATCACCGCCACGATCGACAAATCCTTCTCGACTAAGATCTCTTCAATCTGCCTCTGGAGAATCTGCAGCGCAAATTCCTCCTTGATGGCTGCTACGGAACGTTCCGCATCTCCCGGCCCTACAGCAAAACAAATCGAATGTTCACTAGAGCCCTGTGTAATCATGATGATGTTGATTCCGGCCCGAGCGAGCGCAGAGAACATCCGACCAGCCGTTCCAGTAACCCCCACAAGCCCAGAGCCATGCACGCGAATAAATGCTATTTCCTTAATCGACGATATTCCTGTCACAGGTTGATTAACACCCCCTGATTGCTGTGCACCGATAAGGGTTCCTTCCACCTGAGGGTTAAAGGTGTTCTTGATCCGAATTGGAATACCAGCATCTAATGCCGGTTGCATGGTTGGTGGGTAAATCACCTTTGCTCCAAAATGTGACATCTCCATGGCCTCCTCGTAACTCATGTGGGAGACGGGCTGAGCATCTGACACGACTCGAGGGTCGGCCGAGAGAACCCCGTCGACATCCGTCCAAATCTGAATCTCTTCTGCCCCAAGCGCGGCTCCAAAAAGAGAGGCTGTGTAATCTGAGCCTCCACGACCAAGTGTCGTGGTCTCCCCTTTCTCTGTAGAAGCAATGAACCCTGTGACCACTCGGATCCGTGCATAGCCATTGGAGTGGTTACGAATATTTTGGAAACTCTCACTCATCCTAACCCGCGCATTTCCAAACTGGTCGTCCGTCTTGACTACGTGACGTGCATCGAGCATGACAGCATCCGGGACAAACTGCTTAAGATGCTCACATACAAGAAAATTCGACAGACGCTCACCAAAGCTCATCACCAGATCTTTTGAACGAAGAGTGCATTCTTGAATCAAGTAAATGCCGCGCAAGACCTCTTCCAGTGACTCGAGCTGTTCCTGAAGATGCTTCCTGGCCCCCTCAAGCTCAGGCCCAGCCAAAAGCTCGTTCACACACCCCAAGTGACGCGAAGAAAGCTCATCGAAGACCCGAAGGTAGGCATCGTCGCCCGCCGCCGCCAGCCCACTCGCTTCAATCAACTTATCCGTAACTCCGCCAAGGGCAGAACAGACAACAACAAGACTCTCATCATCCTGAGATCGAATAATGTTCACCACCGACCGAATCCTTTCTGCCGATGCAACAGATGACCCTCCAAACTTCAATATTTTCATAGAAATAAAACGGACCCCATTGAGGGCCGCGGTTGTCTTTAAATCCTCCCAACAACACGAACCTCAACGACCAAGGGTCGTCGTAGTAGTCGTGGTTGTGGTGATGCTCAAGTGCATAACAATCCTATTGTGTCTGACCCCCAGGGCCGTGTCAACGACAACTGTGGAAAAGCAAAAACTCTCCTGACTAGGAGAGTTTTTCCATGGTGCCGAGGGTGAGATTTGAACTCACGACACGTGGATTTTCAGTCCACTGCTCTACCCCTGAGCTACCTCGGCGCCTTCTGGTGGGCATGGGAGGACTCGAACCTCCGACCTCATCCTTATCAGGGATGCGCTCTAACCAGCTGAGCTACATGCCCAAAAGACGACAGTAGTGTACTGAATCCGGCCGCATGGGTCAAGGCGTTAATTCCCCTTGTTTAGAATCAAAAAACACGGGTTAAACCCATGTTTTACTTACCCGGAAACTTCGATCTCTGTTGTTGTGGCCTCATTCTCACAGGCCCTGACCGTCACAATATCATCATGACTGATCGATATTGTATAACCAGACCCCTCTCTTCCATCTTGCTCACCTCGATCCCACGTCACATCTCCCGCCGGACTAACAGGCATCTCTGCTAAATACCCATCATCAAGAAGATCCGAGATGTCGACACAGTGTGTATCGAGAGAAACGTTTGTTGAACAGTAATCGTTATTGTCATCACAACCGTTATTCATACCAATCCCATCAACCGCCATATACACATCCGCATCGGTTAAGTTCGCGATATCAGATAGCAGCTCACCGTTATCCACCTCATGCAATCTAATTGACGAGAGAATTGCCTGCACATCATTTTGCCTCACGCCGTCACGTGCCTGCTGAAACCGCTGTGCAGGGTTAAGAGCCACAAGAACAACCGCCACAAGGATCCCAATAATTGCAACAACGATCAAAAGCTCCACTAGAGTAAATCCTTTTGTTTGCCGTGACGTAGATCCCATAAAAACTACCGTGCAGCATCAATCTCTGAGTTACCACTGTACTCTGACTCACATGCGCGAATCGTAATGATGCCCGTAGCTGAACGCGAAAGCGTGTAACCAGTTCCTTCGTCAGTAGCACCACTTCCATCATCCCAAGTGACACTTCCTGTAGGACTCACTGGAATCTCATGAAGATACCCTTCGCTTACTAGTCCAGCGAGGTTTACACAACTCGTATCACCTGTGACGTTCGTATCACAGGCGCTGTTATTATCATCACAGCCAGAAGTCATGGTTGCCCCATTTACAATCATCGTTACCTCCGTGGCCGTTGCGTCGGCAATAGCTGTGAGATACGTTCCATTGTTGTCCACCTGATCCAGCTTCACGGCTGAAAGAATCTCTTGCACATCATTCTGTCGAACAGCATCTCGTGCCTGCTGGAAACGTGTTGACGGATCAAGTGCCACAAAAATAATCGCGACCAATACACCAATGATCGCAATCACGACAAGGAGCTCAACCAACGTGAACCCTTGCTGAGTGCCTCTTTGTTTTTCAATCATACTACTTTGAAGTGAAATTATGTTGATAGCCGTAACGCCATGGCCGGACTGCACGTAATGCAGCGCCGATGGCGGCGCCAAATGTATGTACGTCTTTTGGAGTTAATCCAGAAATCTCTACCACCTCCCCCATCCGCACAACCTGAAAGTCTCCCTCACTTCTCCCCATTACCTCCAGAACCATATCGTCGTGCGCTTCGACGCCAGCTAAAACAACCGTCGAAACCACTTGTTCATGTTGCTTAAAGTATACAACGGATTCATCAATTGTTGTACGAATGTTATCCAGAACCTCCATAGGTAGCTTCCCGTCATTTTCTTCACCCCGTTTAATGGCCTCTGGGTGTGAAAGCGTGCGAGATAAGACATTTGACCCAGACGGTGTATAGAACGAAACCGTTGTCCAACTATGTCCCACGTCAACGATCCCCACGAGCTCGTTTTCAGAACACGGCTGAAGCTCCCCTGAGGCAAACTGCAAGAATAAGCGCAACAGCGCCTTGCTATTTGCCTCCATGGCGACGAGTCGAAATTGCTCAGGATCAACGATCCCCCTAAGACTATCGATCACTTCTTTTTGTGACGCATATAACGTTGTTCGAACCTTGCCTTCTTCTTTGCCTCCGCAAGAAATTGAAATATACGCATCTTTAAATGGGAGCGGAATATCTTGCTGTGCCCGCTCTGTTACAACCTCGTCCAGCGCACTGCCCCGCAAACGTTTTTCAAAAAGCCCCCCAGAGGACAGAACACGAGATTCAGGAACAAGAAGCGTCGTCCGCCGTACCCCTTGGGCAAAAGATGTCTTTTTTAGTTTTTGTCTCAGAACCTTTGCTAACCCATCGACATCCACCACCTGCTCGTCACGCACCAATCCTTCTTCAAGCACAATCTCATACGTCTGTAGCACGTTCCCAAGCAAAGACACCTCAGCCAGGCGCACGTGATGGTTTGAGACATCAATACCGACTCCGTTGAATATAGTCATATCGTTTTAAAAGTCCGCTACCTCCTGCCATGAGGTGATATTTATGTCCGGCGTAATGCTATCAAGACTTACATCCACCTTCCTGATCATTGTATCAACAACTCCTGTTGCATCTAAGGTCCTGCTCTGCCCAGACAAAGCCGTCACATTATATCCGCAATCCCCTTCCCCCAAGGAAAGGGTTCCTGCGCCGGAAAACGGTACAGAATCGCTTATTTGCTGTAGCGCCTCCTCCGTACAGGCGTTTGATAAGGCCTTTGCTTGAAATGATTGTTCTAAGGCAAACCCCAACCTGGATGCATCAATGGCAAGCAGAGTAAACGTGGTGACAATCAAAACCCCCACCGCACCTACAACGAGAACGGTTAGTAATGACATGAAGCCGTTGTTGTCGTTAGGCAACATCATGGTTCTCGAACTGCAGCCGAACCGTAGAACGTTCGTTGGTAATTATAAACTGATGAAACTCCCGCCTCTGGATGAGTCACGGTAAACTCAACCTTTAAAAAATCTTCTGTACCAGTCCGGGCAACATTCTCGAAACGAAGCTCTGAGGCCGTCACGTTGGAGGAGGTAAGATCAACAGCCGAACCACCCGCCTCTGTCATTTGAATCACCCCTCCACTAAGAGAAAAAATGGTTGGGTCGTTTGCCACATCGAACACATCAACGGACGTTGAGGTGGCTGATGCCGCGGGAACCGGTGAGTTAATCGCGTCGGCATTACGGATTGTTTGCAATATAAGTTGCATGGCTTGAGCCCCCTGCTGCTCGACATCGACAATAACCTGATTCTTTACTCTGTGCTGAGTGAGAAACAGAAAGAAACCGATAAGCGCAATCAGCACGAACCCCATAACTCCAATATAAATGGAGAGCTCTATCAGCGTAAAACCACTTCGATTGTCTGCACGTCTCAACATCATGGGGTTATAGCAAAAAATTCTTCGGTGTTACCGGTACCCACTCCAAACGTGGCGTTGAGTGGCTCACTCCAAATCAGGCCCTTAGCCTCGTTTCCGGAAAGGTCGATCGAGTAATGAATGGTCGGTATTGTTGGATCAACAATATTCACAATGGTTACCTCAGCCCCAACGGCACTATTCCCCAAAAAGACATAATCATTATCTACCCCCAAAGCAATATCGTTAATCTTGTTTCCATTTAATACAGTACCGATCACTGACGGAGAAGATGGTGTTGAGACATCAACCACACGGAGATACCCATCGTCCGTACCAAGTAATCCATATGTGGAAAACGCATGGATAGCTGTTCCATCACTCGGTCCGCTAACATCCAGAACCGCTGTTTGAGAAATGCTTCCCGGCGCCGAGACGTCTATAACAGCCATTTCTGCCGTATCACTACCAGTGGCGGCATAAACGTACGTATTACTCTGAGCCAAAACTATCTTCCATACCGTGTCACCAACCTCCAAACTTGAGAGTTCACTTGGTAACGTCGGTGTGGCAATAGAGATCGAATACATTTCTGGACCAGCACTATAAACACTTCGACCTAGGTACAAATTACTCCCTTCAGCAACGACCGTCTCAGCATCGGGTGTTCCTGCAAGATTAAGGCTTCCTGTTACTGATGGACTTGTTGGTGTAAGCAAACTCACAACCTGGAGCTCTGCCGTATTTGAGGATGTCGCCAAGAATGCATTTGTCCCCACGATAGCTATATCATTTACATCGCTTCCAATTTCTAAAGAAGCGGCAACTGATGGCGATGTAGGGTCTGATACATCAATAATATACAGCTCTTCATCCGAAGATTTCTTTCGGCCAACAATAGCGTACGTTGTTCCCCCATCAACATAAAGGCCAATCTCTTGTCCATCGGCAACACCTCCAAGGTCCAACGTTGCTCCTGGTGTAATTGGAATAGGTTTCCCCGTCCCGGCCTGCCAGTTTGTTAAACGTGTCACCAAACTCACACTTCCAACCCTCCCAGGTGTCTGGTCCCATGTCACCGTGGAAGTAATGTCTTTGCGATCTGAATCCACGGGGCTGACCGTCACAGAACGCGTATAGGTATCAACGGTGTCCGAACTCCCAGAAAAAACCCATGTGTTTGATGAATCTGCTAACCCATGTGTGCCCAGAGTCAAATTCACGAACCCCTCGTCTCGTATATTTTTTGCCGCCTCCAATCCTTCCTCTGCCAAAAAAACAGCGCGCGTACGAGCACCAGACTCAGCAATAAACTGCTGTCCATCAATAACCACCGGCACAAGACCAACAAAAAATAATCCAAAAAGAGCAATACTGAGCACGATCTCGATCAAAGAAAATCCTAATCTAGTAGTCGAGCACTCCCCTGGCATTAATTGTGACGGCTCTTGTCTCATACGTTCCCGTTAGAGTAAGTGTGCCTGTTGACTGTGGAACACCTGTAAATTTTGTAAACACCACCTCTGTCAATCCAGAGGGGGTAAGCGAATCATCAATCGCTATCTCCTCATCGAGACTCGTATCTCGCAGAGCATAACTCGCTCCCTGAAAAAGCGTAATGGTACCCACCTGCACAGAAACACCCCAGGACGCATCTCCATCAACTGCCTGAGAAAGAATCTGAGCTCTCCTCAGTTCTTGCACACTCGACTGAACGGCGAGGTCGACTTTATTCCTTTCCTGAAACGGTAAATAGGCTGCCAAAGCGGCCCCAACAAGGATTCCGAGAAGTGCTATGGCTATCATCAACTCGACGACTGTGAACCCTCGCCTGTTCATAGACTCAATCCCTCCGTAATCGAATAAATCGGTGTAAAGATTGCCATTGCCAGGAACGCCACAGCAAGACCAATAACAAGAAGTAGGATTGGCTCGACAATCGTCGAGAGGTTCTTGGCACGGATCTCCACCTTTTGCTCGTAATGACGTGCCATGTATTCCAACGTGTCACTCATGCCGCCAGAACGTTCTCCCACGGCGATCATACGCTGAATAATCTTGGGGTACAGCCTCGGGTATTCTGCTACGAGTTCAGAGAAGCTCTCGCCGGAAGCAATCTTCTGGTGCATCGTTTTCACTGAATCACGATACCTGTAATTTGAGAGCACAACACTCGTAATCTCCAACGCTTCTTGGATTGGGACACCGCTTTTAAGCATGGTCCCAAGGGAACGAGAAAAGCGCGCGAGGTTAAGGTCGTATAAAAACGTATTCACCCCGGGAATCTTCAATGTGAACGTATCCACCAAGGGCTGCATGAAACGACTGCGTGCTAACACGAATAAACCCGCTACCAATAAAACAAAACCTGGTGTGATGATAAACCCGTACAGGTTAAACATCTCAGCAAGCCAGATCACAACCTGTGTTGAAACAGGGAGCTCGGTCCCCAATGAAGAAAACACATCCGCCATCTGAGGAAGAACGAATGTTGCCAGTGCAAGACCGATGCTCAATGTCGTTATGATGACGATACTTGGATAGAGCATTGCCCCCTGAACATTCCGACGGATTTCTAAATCCCGCTCCAGCTGTCCAGCCACATGCCGAAGATTTTCTGCCAACGTTCCAGATGTCTCACCAACACGCACGGAACTCACAAAGACCGGATCAAAGACACGTTTCTCTTTTTTAATCGCATCTGTGAGTGTCTCACCAGCACACACCTTTGTGTGCACTCGCACAAGTACGCTTTTCAATGCGCCTGTACTCTGATCCGCAAGCGTATCGAGTGCCTCTGGCACAATCAGCCCAGCCTCAAGCATGACAGCAAAATTCTCTGCCATCGTTACGATATCTGTTCGCAAGATGGGCAGCAGAAAATACTCACGCTTGTACCAGGGGATTGTATCCATAGCACCATGATGTTTCGTCGTACTTAAGTTGTTATTTCTCCATAATGACGCGTAATACCTCCTCAAGGGTCGTCACCCCTTCTACCACCTTACGCAGGCCATCATGCATCATCGTGGTCATACCCTCACCCAAAGCAATTTCATGAATCTCGTCCGCATTTTTCCGAGCCATAACAGCCTCTCGAACGGCATCGGACATTTCTAGCACCTCAAACACTCCGACACGACCTGCATATCCACTATAGTGACACACAGGACACCCCTTTCCTTTAAACAACCTTACCTTTGTAAGATCCGCCTTGCCTGTAATCTGTTTTAAGTACTTCTGGATGATTGAATTCCCCTCGATCATCTTTTTCTCTGTGCTGGTCATGGCATAGCTAAGAATGCACCTCATGCACACCCTACGCACAAGTCGCTGTGCAATAACCATATTAACCGTTGAAGCGATGAGGAAGTCCTCCACATCCATATCGACTAATCTTGGAAATGCTGTTGCCGCATCGTTGGTGTGTAATGTAGAGAGAACAATATGCCCGGTCATGGCCGCGTTCACAGCGATACCCGCAGCTTCTTTATCACGAATCTCACCCACCATGATGACATCGGGGTCTTGGCGAACGATTGACCGCAGCCCCTTAGCAAACGTCAGGCCCGTCTTTTCATTCACCTGTATCTGATTCACTCCCTCGATATCGTACTCAACAGGATCTTCAATGGTCGTGATGTTTACCTCTCGCTTGTTTAACACCTTCAGCGCAGCATAAAGCGAGGTTGTTTTTCCTGATCCTGTCGGTCCTGTGACGAGAATCAAGCCCCATGGCCGTTCAATTCCTTCCTCGAACTGTGCAAAATCTTCTTTTGAAAGACCTAAGTCCGTTAAGTGGAAACGCCTTGCCTTGTCTGAGAGTAGTCGCATGACAGCCTTCTCATCGTGTGTGGTGGGCACAATCGACAATCGAATCTCCACTTCATCTCCCCATGGTCCTTTGTGCGTAATCTTTCCATCCTGCGCGGTTCGATGCTCATCCGTAGCTAAACGTCCCAATACCTTTAAACGCGTGATGATGCTCTGATGGACGCTTAGTGGGAGCCTGGCGATGTCATGCAAGACACCGTCGGTGCGATAACGGACCACCGTGTAATCGTCTTCAGGTTCAACATGGATATCAGAAGAGCCAGCCTGATAGGCAGAGTCCATCATTATATCAACCAACTCAATGATGGCCCCCGCAGCCTCAACACCCCCCTGTTCTTTCATGGCGACAATTCGCTCAAATTCTTCTCGTGGATCTCGGCGAAAAAGGAAGAGATTGTTTTGTAAATCCCTTGGTGTTGCGTAGGCGAACACCACCTGCGTGCGCAAGTACTTTTCCAACAGCGACCGCATGATGACATCGTCGGGCTGAGCCGTAGCAATAACAACATGTGACGCCGTCTGACTCACGGGAATCAACAGCTGCGCGCGAGCAAACGACTCTGGGATTAGCGACAAGATCTCATCACTGATACGCTCCTGACCCAGACGCACAAATCTCACGGCGTACTCATGAGCAAGTAATTGCCCAAGCTGTTCGTCCGTCACCAAACCGAGGTCCGTCAGCAAATCTGAGATCGCCACCCCCTCCTCCTTCGCACGTAGTGCAAGTTCATCAAACGCTTCCCCATCTAAAACATGGGCCTCCACGAGAAGTGCTTTTAATTGTGCCTGTGTTGTAGGCATAGATTAGAACAAGTTTAGCATGGAAGGAGGGTCAAAAAAATGCACAGATCAACACAAACAACTGCCATCATCAAAAACACCCTCGCCATGAGGGTGTTTGTTTTTATTTCGAGAAGGTCTTTCCAATCTCTTTCAGAATCTCATCTAATGAGACCTCTGTTTTTATCAAGTAATGACATCTTCCAAAACTGTCGCACACCTCTCGGTCTTTTTCCTGCCCGAGATTTGTAAGAACAATAACAGGGACATGCGCATGATGTTCTAATCTCTTCAACTCCTCAAGAAACTCAAACCCTGTCATCTTCGGCATGATTAGATCGAGTAGGATAAGATCTGCCTTTTCTTTTTTTAACCACTTCAACGCCTCCAAACCATTACGAACATCACTCACCTCATAACCCTTCCCTGCAAGTGCCTCTTTGTACGCATCGGCGAGAAAAACCTCGTCTTCAACAATCAGGATGTGGTGCTTCTTTGACATACGATCTACTTACGTTGTTTCTTACCTGTTCTCGGTAGCTTAATAGTGAACGTTGAGCCTTGATCTGGAACAGAGACAAAGACGATGTCCCCACCTAAGTGCTTTGCAATTTCTTTTGCTGCATACAGCCCAAGGCCTGTCCCCTTATAACCAGCTTCCACAATATTACGCGCTCGGAAGAACTTTGAAAACACCTGATCATGTTCGTCTTCTGGAATACCCATACCCGTATCAGTTACCCGAACGAGAACCATCGGACCCTCATCAGCGATCGTAATCTTTACTCTCCCCTTATCTTTTGTGTATTTAACGGCATTGGAAATAACATTTGCAAACAGCTCACGCACCAATTCAGGATCCTGAAACATCATCTTTGTGCGAGCCTCATTCTTTACGGAAACACGAAGTTGCTTCTCCTTAATGGTGTGACGATTGCTATCGACAATCCCTTTGAGCATTTGAAGTGTGTAGAAACGCCTTGGCTCATTTTTCATTTGTCCCTCTTCAATACGTGACGCATTCAGAAAATCATCAATAAGATGATGCATACGCTCCGTTGAGACATTCATCCTGCGAACAAATTCTTTTTGCTTTTTGTTTAACTTTCCCGACTCCTCATTTTCCAACAACTCACCGTACCACTTTAAAGAAGCAAGGGGCGCTCGCAGCTGATGTGATGCCACGGAGATAAAATCCTTTTTGAAATCATCTACTTTCCCTTTTCCTAAATCGCCTTTTTGATCTTTCGCAGCCTGATACATGAAGATCATGGATAGCCCAACTAAAAATAACCCCACTAAAAGTAAGGGTACCAAGTAGACATCAAAAAGTGTCTGGTCAATGAAGAGCATATCCCCCATAAGCTATCTTCATTATAACAAAAAAGTTGATCCTAAGCAGCTTAATGCCATAGCGAGTTAACTCGCTATGGCATTAACGACGATTGATCCTGTGCACGACCCAGCAATATCGATCGATGGGATTTCCAAATTCCAATAAAGTGTTTTCGCCATCTCCGTCGCATCATCATCTCGATAGGACACAGCTAAATCTGTATCTGTAGAAATTGCAGACAATGGCGTGGAAGCAACATCGTCATAGGCAACATCGGTCAGAGCCCACTGATGATTCGCAACGGGGATGGAGCCAAAATCACATGTCATTGAACCCAATCCATTCACTTCTACATCGGCGACATCATTTCCATTTTGAGTAATAGTCTGCTCTGCATTTGTTAGAGCAGTAGATGTATCACCCATATCCATGCTTCCAAAATCTAATGAGCTACCAATATTCAATGACAAAATTTCACCCATCTCCTTTGTCACGGAAGTGTCACTACCTGACGCCGCCTGAAGGTCTTCTACAAACACTTCTGTGACCCAGTTATCGTCAGGAAACCGTCCTGTTGTAGCCACGGTTGAATCTGCATAATAAGCAATCGATAGCATGCAGTTATAATCCTTCTGATTCGAGTCTTCGTTGTTAGACAGACTACAGGAGGCAAGACGGTAGCAATCATTGTTATCGGCCGTACAACTATTCCCACCGGATGCACCTGAACGCCTAAATACGACACTTACAAAGCTGATGTCATCTCGGCCATCTAGATCTTCAACTTCACCATTAACATGAATGTTTAACGTGGAACCAGGACTAAGATTATCAATCGTGCCTGATGGATAAGCATCAGTTTTTGCCCCCGTCGTGGAGCTAATATAAACAGACTGAACAGTAGGTGCTTGGTTTGATTGTGCGGTTACGACAACCTGATGAGTAAAAAATAGAACAGCTAGGGCAATACAGGCAGCCGACCAATAACGCAATGAACTTAGGGATGAATATGACATACAATAATTTTTCACATTATGCCTCATCCTAAAAATAAAAACATCCCCAACCGGGGATGTTTTTATGCTGATGGGTTATTCAGCTACCTTTACGGATGTTTCGACGTTGTCATCACCGACGATGACAGATGTCTCAACAAGTGAATCGCCTTCAGTTACACCTTCTGGTGATGGAGCTGCAGCTTCTGTATCTACATCACGGGTTCCATCTGAGGTGTCAAGCTGTGGTGCGCTCATCGATACGAGGAGCCACCCCATAAGCAACGCCACGACTACTCCGAGTACGGCTAATGCTTTTGTATTCATAAGATACGTTCCTCCTAAGTAATTAAGCAGCGATTGCTGTAACGGTTGTTGTACCTGTGCAGGTACCGGAAATGTCCTGTGCTGGAAGCTCGATGTTCCAGTAGAGGTCTACAGTAACGTCACCTGCTGTCTTGTAGCCAACAGCCAAGTTGGTGTCCGTAGCAGAACCTGAGAGGTCTGTCATAGAACCGTGTGAGTGGTCCTCATCTGTAAGGCTCCACTCCTGGTTAGCTACAGGAATGGTACCAGTGTTGGTACAAGTCATGTCAGAAGCAGATGAAACCTCTACGTCAGCCTGGTCGTTCCCCTGCTGAGTCATGGTCTGAGTCTGGTTGTTAGAAGAAGTTGTCTTCTGTCCCTTTGTGAGGGTTCCGTAGTTGATGGAAGTAGGAATGTTCAGAGCCAAGAGGGTCTGCATCTCCTTTGTGAGAGAGGAGTCTGTTCCATGCTCACCACCATTATCCTCAACACTTACTTTTACGGTCCAGTTACCACCAGCATCTGTACCACCGGCACTGGTAGAGTCTGCCCAGTAGTCAAGGTTGATTGGGCAAGAGTACTCGAGAACCTCGAGATCACCCTCTGTGTCATTCTGAGTACCACAGCTAGCAACACCGTAACAGTCGTTGGAGTCAGGTGAACATCCGTCACCTACAGCCGTTCGATATAATACGGTAGAGATGCCCTTAATGTCCCCTCGTCCGTTGGTGTCACGCGCGTTTCCATTCACGTAGATGGTCTTCTGACCACCAGCAACAAGCGTGTTAATGGTTCCTCCGGAGTAAGAGTCTGCGAAGGTAAATGCAGCATCGTTAATGAACACGTCCTCCACGGTTGGAGCGTTGTTCGTAACGTCGGTCTGAGTGTTCACGGTGTCAGCCTGTGAGTTTACACTCACGAGTGCGACAACAACGAACAGCCCAATGAGGAGCAAAGCGGCTCCGAGAATCCAGTGCAAGGAACTGGAAGAATTTGATTCAGGCATATATATGTTTATTTAAATGTGCTGAATTAATTGAATTAAACACATCTGATGTGAATAATTCTGACTTAGTGGCTCTAATTATAGCAGTTTTTTGACCCCTTGAGAACAATTATTATCCACATCAATTACGCCGGAGGTTGCGCTGGAGGCGTCGGTGGTGCCGGTGGCGTTGGTGGCTGTGCCGGAGGTTGCGCGGCAGCCGGCTGAGCAACAGAGGCTCTTTGTGCCTGTTGCGCCATCAAAATACGCTGTTTCTCAATATCTTTTCTCTTTTTCCTCTTAAGAAGAATGACAATGATCAAAATGAGGAGGATTAGTACACCCAATCCAATATAGGTATTCAAGGCTGATCCAAGAGCTCCAACGGCAGCAGCAGCCCCATCGTCACCCAACACAATTTCATCTGTTACCGTAAATGAAACCTCTTCTGGTCGTGTCTTCTTGTTTCCGAATTCAACATAGGCCTCGATGGTATACTCACCCGCATCATCAAATTCCAGAATCTCTGTCATGACCAACGACTCACTTGTATTCACGTCAAACTCCTGGCCTCGGATCAGATCAACGAATTCCCCATCAAGATACACATTTGAGATCAAAATAGCATCGACGGCAATCTCACCCGTATTCGTGAAAACCGCATCGAGTTTAATCTTCTCTCCGCGACCATAGGAATCTTTATTCGCCGTAAGAGATTCCAACTCCCCAGCCTGCGCAAGAGTCCCCTCCTTTAATATGCTAAACGTTGTTGCGGATTCAACAACCCCAACCTGAACTCCGTCGTAAAAGAACGTGGCAGAAACACCGTACTCCCCCTCTGCAAGGTCGACGGGGATCCTTAGATCAAACTCTTGTTTCAACGTGCCTGCTGTCACAAGATCAACCTCAGCATCTGTAGCCTCATAGGTATCAACCACTCCACCAGATGCCGTTCCTATGAATGAGAACAAAATGCTTTCCGGCTGCCAATCGACGTTTCCTGTGTTATCTACAACATACGAAACGGGAACCTCCTGCCCTACTTCTGTTGGTTCACCTGACACGCTAAACAACTCGTAAGAAAGCGACTCGACTCCACCAACCGTAACCAGGATCTGTGCAGTTACTCCCGTAATCACAGCAACGGCAGAACCACCTGATTCAGCTCCAGAGGGACCAGCTTGCTTCAAGAAACGTAACTTCTGCTCATAATCTCCGTTAGCAGCATCCCCAGGATTGATCGTAAACGTGTAGTCCACGGACGGCTGACCATCCAAAATCACTATATCCTCAACGCCATTTGTAGAAAGAAACGTCCCGTCTATAGCATCAGGCTCGACGTGAATGTAAATATTCCCCGTCTCACCCGCAGCCCTGGAGATCGTCACTGTTCTCTGTTGAGAGGTATTTCGAAGAATGGAATCAATAATAATGGTTGGAGGCGAGAGACCGATAGCTTGAACTTGCTGGATCATCCCTAAACAAAAAAGGAGAGCACCAAACAATGCTACCGCGCACACTGAGGCCAAGGATCGAACTGATCGTGTAGGCATAAGACGTAAAATTAAAATGACAAAAGAGCAATTAGTAAGACTAGGACAACGAGAAGGCCAGCAAGGGCAAAAGTTAATTTCATCTTATTTACATTTTGTGAATAAGAATGAAATGATTGTTTGTAAGAATCCCCCTCTTGTCGATCGTAAATTTTTTGAAAACTCGTTGCCTTATCCTGCAACACCATGGACGGAACATCTCTTGGGTTGTCTGTCATCAAAAATCCATGTACGAGAGTTGAGACAATAAATCCAAGAGTGAATCCCCAAAACAGCTCGAACTTGGTTATCAGCCTAGCCAAGTCGATAGCACCGTGACTCACGGACTGCAGGCCAAAGAAAAAATTATCAAGGTCCATATAGGGAATATGATATCATGGTTCTACTTTCAAAGGCTCTACAGCCATCCACATGTTTCTTCGCTACATCAAAAGAACATTTAAGCTGGTTGGTCTTGTCGTTTTAGTTCTTCTCTTCACCAGGACAATCATCATTGAACCGGGAGCTGTGAACGGACGCTCAATGGAAACCACCTTCCTGGACAATGAAATGTTCCTCGTCAATAAGTTGGCGTTATTTTTTCGAACCCCAGAAAGAGGAGACATTGTGCAAGCAAAGGGACTCGATCCTGGTGAGGTGATCATCAAACGCGTCATAGGACTCCCTGGAGAAGAACTCGCTATTCACGACAACCACATTTATTTGATAGGAGCTGATGGATCTGAAACACTCCTGCACGAACCCTACCTAGATGAAGGTGTCATCACCCTGTCTGTGACTGGAGAACCAACACGATTTACAAAAATTCCTGATCACGCCTACTTCCTCGTCGGAGACAACCGGACCATGAGCGTTGACTCAAGAGCATCTGGTGCGTTCCACCGGTCGGATATCTACGGACTCGTCATGAAGCTCCCCTTTTGAAACGTATAAAGGTCTCCACCAGACGGCACCGTTGTAAGAAATGCATAGGCACCAGTATCGATATCAGCTAGATACAGGTGTCTTTTTTCATTCTCTTCTTTTTGCAAAAGAAACAACCGATCAGACAAAACGGCAACCCGCATGCCTTCTGGAATCCAATGTAATTGATTCTCGTAACTAAAGACACGGTACACCTGAGGCAGAACAGCGTCGCTAGACACATTAGCCACCTTGATCTGTTCGTCGGAAAATTCTTCCTGATCCGTATTCACTTGCGTTAAGGCCGCTGTCCAAAGATCATATTGCCACGTCAACTCTCCCTCCTGAAAAAGGACAAGACGACTATCTCCTGACGCAAACGTGGCGTCACTCAAATCTGTAGAAATCAAACTGTCTAACATAACGCAGTCGGGAGCATATGCATGAACGATTTCCGCAACACACGCGAACCGCTTCTCCGTCTCTCCATCAACTCCCTCAAACAACACGTGCGACCTGTACGTATTCTCCTCGACAGCATCAACAATTCCAGGAAGTCTTGTGAGGTCGAACGAAGCTACAGCCGCAGAACCGACAAGATGCCCCGCTGGAGTCTCAACATCATTAGAAAACGCGTATGCGCGCCCAGTGCTTACACCAAAGATATTCCACGATCCATTGAACACTTGCTGCTCACCATCTTGCAGCCGCACAAAAATACTCTCGCCCTCCGGTGTGACCACCAGCGCAAGTGGCGCGCTCTCCGTGGACATGCCCCCCAACTCAGCCAGCGTAAACGTTTGAGATGACTGAAAAAGAACGAATCCAAACGCTGCAAGAAGCAGAACGGCTAATAGGATGACGAGCGTGAGCTTTTTCCTCCTTGCAACCATGAAAGCAAGGAGAACGAGAATTCCCGTCAGTATCAACACAAGTTGAGACGTGGACATTTGCCATTCGTGAAGGTCCCAATAATAGAATCTTTGATCTGTACTGACCTCCTTGTCACCGACCCTAACTGTAATCTTGTACTCACCGGATTTACGTGCAAAAGCCGAAACATCAACCTCCAATGATTCTCCCGGTGCAACCACCTGAATAACCTTCCCCCTTCCACTCATCACGACGCGCCCCTCGCGCTCAAGTTCATAAACGTAGGGAACATTCTTTACGTAGGTATCACTAACATTTTGAAAGGACCAGATAAAACCATCAAACAAACCCGCACCTTCACTGAACGAAGGCTCGATGTCTTGCAGGGTTACGTAAGCACCTGGTTCATCTTCAGAATACAAATCAACCGCCTGCTGCTCGGGGGGCAACTCATCAACAACGTTCAATTGAATCGCTCCAGAAACTCCCAGATACACTTCGCTCCCCACACCCGCAACCTCCGTATCTTGCTTGATGAAACTAATGGACCACTGATAAGAGTTCCCTATCTCCAGTCCACTTGTCTCAATAGAGAACGGATAGGAAACCGCTGGTTCACCAACAGGAAGCAACAGCTCCTCACCGCCATCAAGAGAGACCATGGAAACATCCTCACCGCGAACCGAAACGTCCATCAATTCATCCTCTCCAGGAAATGCTCTTTGTACATAAAATTCTCCTGTCACCTTCTCTCCTGGAACAATCGTGAGATAGATCTGTGACGGACTTAATGCAATGGCACCAGCGTGTGCAACGCTAGGATAGAAACACTGAAGCGCGAAAAAAAAGATTAAGGAAGGAAGAAGGGTAAACCAACGAATAGTCATATGACGTCACACAAGATTAGAGAGATGTAAATCGAAGTCGAGCTGCTAAGTATGTCCCCTGCAGGAACACCCCAGCAAGCGCCGTAAAAATACCCTCCAACCAAGGCCCATGAGCTATGTTTTTATCAATGGTTAACTCAATAGATTGTTCACGTATATTCCCCACCTGATCAATCGCACGGATCTCGTATTTATGTACTCCAACGGAAACATGTGGAAGCTCGAATTTGTCATCTCTTGTCTCTATCAGTAGCTTCCCATCCTCATAAACCTGATACGTGTCCATGCCCGAATGCTTATCCCACGTAGGGAAGAATATCGTATGGTACAAATTAGCAAATGCCGAAATTTTTGTCTCGATGACCGGCTCGAAAAGCTCTGGAGGTGTTGTATCGACATTAATCTTAAAATTAGTAATGCCACTATGGCCATCCTCTCGCTTTCTTGCCACGTGAAAAAAGTGTGTCCCATCCTCAAGACGAAACTGAAGATGAGGTGCCAGAGTCATGAATTGCATGGAAGAGAGTGTCCCACGGGCCTCTTTGTCCATAGCATATTCATACGTCTCCGAGGGGTTCACCTCTCCGTCCACTGTCCACGCAACAGATACCCATTCAGATGGATACCACTTCTCCTCAACGGGGTGTGTCTTGGAGTAAATTTCAAGTAACGGAATATGAATATTAATGTCAGCATCTGTATGGTCATCGACTAACGGTATCTCATCAACAGGCTCTTTTTCCACGACCAGCTGAACATCTTCAACCTCCTCTTCTTGGTCATCTCCCTCCCCTTCAGCTACATCTGATCCTGAGACTGAACCAGAAGACGTTTCGCCTTCTTCAGGATCCTGACCCTCCGTTGAACCAAGCCGATCACCACCACTCGATTCATCGTCTGCGCAATTACAAAGCTCTCCATCGCTTGCCTCCTCATCACCCCCAGTCGAATCATCCGTTCCTCCTGAAGACTCTCCACTTTCAGAATTGTCTTCGCCACCAGAATCTGAACCTCCCCCTGAACTCCCACCCCCTGTCTCGGAAGTGGATCCCGTTGTCCCTGAACTAACATTAGGAATTGGCTCACAGTCTCCGGCTGGTGTTCCAGCAACAGTAAAACTTCCTGTCATGGTTGCCCCCGTTCGAACGGTTACCCCAGAACCTGATCCTGAAACCGTCTTGATAAAATCAACATAGAGCACACATGTACCCCAGGCAGAACTATCTGGAATGACATTAAAAGAATAGGTGACCAAATCCTCCCCATCGGGAATAACCACCGTCTCGTCTCCGTAAAAATACGGCGCCCCCGTTTTCCGAGGACTGACCGTTAAGGTGATATCCCCCGTTGGTTCCGTTGTGGCATTTCTTACCAGCCCCACACTCACAGTACTTAATGAATCGATTTCAACCTCGTTCAACTCAAACACTGGAGGGCTGATACCCATGGCATGTACCGAAGCCCCGCTAAATAAAAATAGAACTAGAAATAACCCGATAAGCACCCATCGAATACTTAACATGAGACGGCTGGCGGTGATTGAAAAAAATGTCTGGTGCAGATAGAAAAATTATATCAAACAATCTCAGAAACAGTGACCCCTTGCCGAAAAAAGCTTGAAGAATGCGTCAAAATTCATCCCTTGAAAAAAAACAGTAGGTGGTGTATATTCTCCTCGCACTCGGGCCGTAGCTCAGTAGGCTAGAGCGCCTGGTTTGGGACCAGGAGGTCGTGGGTTCGAGTCCCGCCGGCCCGACCATGCGGGTATAGTATAATGGCTATTATGCGAGGTTTCCAACCTTGAGATGGGAGTTCGATCCTCCCTACCCGCTCCAAAAACACTCCTCATAAGAGGAGTGTTTTTGCTTACCATTTTTTTGTACTTGCCGTGATGGCGACTGCCAGAGCATCCGCTGCATCATCTGGCTTAGGAATCCTTGGAAGACCCAAAAGTTGCTTCACCATCTGCTGCATGGCGCGCTTATTCGCTTTCCCATCCCCAGTCACAGCTTTTTTAATCTGAGAGGGTCCAAACTCGAATACAGGAGCGCCAGACTGCGCAGCCATAAGCATTGCAACGCCACGTGCGTGCGCCACCTTCATGGCCGTTGTTGAAGACTTTCCAAAGAATAATTTTTCAATAGCTACAGCATCTGGCTGATGATGTGCGAACAAGTCATGTAGATCATTTCCAAGTTGCAGGAGGCGATGTTCAAACGCATCGCCACTTGTCGTTGTTGCCACACCATAGTCAACAAGCTCTACGTTAGGCCCCTGAACATGCACCACACCAAACCCCATACGGCCATAGCCTGGATCTAGCCCCAAAATGATTCTTCCTTCTGCCATAATTATTTCACGTTTGTATAAACCGTATCGACATCGTCGAGCGCATCAAGCGCCTCAATGAGAACGTCGAGCTGCTCCTGTTCCTTTCCTTCCAACGTAACCATCTCCTTTGGAAGATACGCAAGACCGGCATGCTCGGCAGGCTGATCAATCGCATCTAGCACCTGCTTGAGCTCGCTTGATCCGGTCACCACCTCGATCATCTGATTCTCTACATGAATATCTTCTGCTCCCGAATCAATGAGCAAGAGCTCCAACTCATCATTTAGTTCTCCAGCCACAACAATGATCCCCTTATGGTCGAACATCCATTTAACAGATCCCTGACCACCAAGATTTCCTCCCTTCTTATTCATCACCGTACGAACATCAGCAATGGAACGATTTCGATTATCTGTAAGACAGTGTATCAAAAGTGCGGCTCCACCGGGACCAAAGCCCTCATACATCACTTCTTCGATGATCACCGCATCAGCGCCTTCGCCTGTACCACGCTTTACTGCACGCTCGATATTATCCTTGGGCATGTTAGCCGCCTTTGCACTATCGATGGCCACACGGAGCTGAAAGTTGAACGCTGGGTCTCCGCCACCTCCAGTCTTTGCCGCAACCGTGATTGCCTTAGCAAGTTTGGTGAACACCTGCCCACGCTTCGCGTCAGCTGCCCCCTTCTTTTTCTGAATTGTGTGCCATTTGCTATGTCCCGACATATCGAAAGAATCCTAACAAAAAGCCTGTGTTCTCGCCACCTGCACCAACGGCATTGACACATCACAGAACCAATGACAACCTGCCCTTGCACCCGGAGAACCATCATGAGCGAGCTAACCCAAGAGCAGCGCATGGACCGCATCATGAAGCGATGCTTCGAACAGAAGAGCGAACAGGCTCTCGGACGCCTGACGCGAAACCTCCTCTACGCCATTGTTCGAGACGACCTCTCGTACATCCAACTGTTCTCAATGGCGCTCCAGGACCGACTTCGAACAGAAGACCTATCCGAACACCCCATCTTCGATGGAAGTGTCCGAGCGATCCTGAAGATGAGCTTGGAAGCACCGACCCCCGTTGGTCTGCGCATTGTCCAGGATCAGAACCTGCGATCCGTTCGAAGTTCGTTGGTCGCCATCGGTGTGCTCAGGGCCCTGGATGGAAACCCCATCCAGTCTGCAATCGAACTCCACGATTCCTGCGGCGACATCGACATCGAGTCACTCCAGGCCGCACTCGACAAGCTCCTGCAAATGAGACTGGTGCGCCTCCACCACATCGACGGCCCTCCACAAAGAGTGTGCTACAGCGTGACCTCCAACGGCACCGAGATCTTGAAACGCATTTCCGAAGAGGGCTAGATCGCCCTCACCACGCAATCCACTTCTCGTGGATTTTTTCTTTTCACAACGCTCCAACCAAAAAGCAGGGTACATGACCCTGCTTTTTTAACACTATTCTGCCAATTCCTTTTTCTTCTCTGTTCCTGATCCAACGTTCACATTGTCTGAGAACGCTTTATCAATCTCGTCTTCAAGTGCAGCAGATCGTGCGGCCTCACGCTCAAGGCGTGCCGCATTTACATCACCGATCAGCTCCTGTTCCATATCTTCGAATCCCGTTCCCGCAGGAATGAGACGTCCGATAATCACGTTCTCCTTAAGACCCTCAAGGCGGTCAACCTTACCGGTCACAGCCGCGTTGATGAGAACACGCGCTGTCTCCTGGAAGGAAGCACTTGAGAGCCAAGAGTCTGTCGAGAGAGAAATCTTTGTGATCCCGAGGAACAATGGCTGTGCTGTCGCCTTCTTGCCCTTAGGTGCCGTATCGTTGGCATCCTCAAAGGTAGCCTTCTCGATAATCTCACCCGGGAGAAGATCTGTCTGACCTGGGTCAATCACCTTCACACGGGAGAACATCTGGCGAACAATAATTTCAATGTGCTTGTTATTGAGCTTCTGTCCCTGACTGGCGTAGATGTATTGAATCTCCGTAGAGAGATACTTCTGCACGGCATCCTGTCCTTTAAACTTGAACAGTACCTGCAAGTCCAAGTGACCATCGGTCAGAGAGTCTCCACCCTGAACCTCGTCACCATCCTTTACATACAATGTGTATCCCGGCGGAATGACATACTCACGAATCTTCATGTGGTCATAGATGGCGGTAACACGATTCTTTTCGTCCTCCACCTTCACCACACCATTTCCAGGCGCTAAAAACTCAACACCAGATCCTTTCTTCGCGATGAGCTGACCTTCCTTAATCTTGTCACCATCTTTCAAGAAACACTCACCGGTCTTACCGAAGCTAAACTTCTCGTCTTCGGTACCCATGTGCTCAATCTTCACAGTCTTCTGCCCTGGACGTGTATCGAGAATCTGCTTACCAGTTCCAGCCTGAACAATCTCACGCGCAATCGTCTCAACGGTCGCCTTTCCAGAAACCTCTGCCATGATGGCTTTCTGTTTTGGATTACGAGCCTCGAACAATTCCTCCACACGCGGCAGACCCTGCGTAATGTCTTTTCCAGCCACACCACCGGTGTGGAAGGTACGCATAGTGAGCTGTGTACCAGGCTCACCAATAGACTGCGCCGCCATAATTCCTACAGATGTTCCAAGCTTCACGAGCTTGTTGTACGCCAGGTCATATCCGTAACAACGCTGACAAACACCACGGCGCAGATGACAGGTCATCACAGAACGCACGTGCGCCTCGGTAAGAGGCTTGCTTGCTGCTTCAATCTCACGAATGTGCTCCTCTGTAATGAGTCCACCCGCTGGGACAATCACCTTGCGTCCACCTGGCTTCTTCAAGTCTGAAAGGACAAAACGACCAAGAATACGGATCAAGAGTGGCTCACCAATTTCCTCAGACTCCTCATGTGTCAGGAGTACTCCCTGATCATCTCCACAGTCTTCTTCGCGCACGATCACATCCTGTGCCACATCCACCAGACGACGAGTCAAGTAACCCGCGTTAGCGGTACGCAAAGCTGTATCAGTCAAACCTTTTCGCACACCGTGAGAAGAGATAAAGAACTCCAGCACATCGTACCCCTCTTTAAAGGAGGACTTCACCGGCAGCTCGATAATCTCACCAGCAGGGTTGGCCACAAGACCCTTCATACCCACCATCTGTGTCATCTGACCCCATGAACCACGGGCACCAGATTCAATCATGGTGTAAGCAGGGTTGTCTTTTGGTAGAGACTGCTTTGCTTCAGAGGAAATGCGGTCTTTAATCTCGTTCCAGATCTTAATGATAGAAGTGTGACGCTCAGTACCAGTCAAGAGCCCATCAGCGAAGTAGTCTTCCACTTCCTGCACACGCTTATCTCCCTCTTCGATCAATGCACCCTTCCCCTTCAAGTCCGGTAGGTTTGCCATTCCCCATGAGTACCCAGCATGTGTGGAGTACTTAAATCCGAGGTCCTTCAAGCGATCAAGGAAGACGGCTGTCTTCTCAGAACCATGCAACTCAAGATAGAACTTCACAATCGCAGAAAGCTGCTTCTTTCCCATGATTTCATTTTTGAACGGCACCTCAGCAGGAAACTGCTCGTTCACCATAACGCGACCTGGGGTGGTGATGACTTTCTCCCCGTTCTTCAAACGCGTCACAACCCAATCACGCAGAGCAACCTGCTCAGTAGCAACGGCATACATGGTGTCTGTTTCATCGGCAAAGGTTGGGAGCCCTTCCATACTCTCTGGCTTTTCTGTCATCTCCATGGTGAGGAAGAAAATTCCCCACGCAATGTCTTTTCCTGGTGTCGCCACTGGACCACCGTGAGCTGGCTTCAGCAAGTTCTTCGTGGAGAGCATGATCTCTCGCGCCTCAGCGCGTGCCTCTTCTGTCAGTGGGACGTGCACAGCCATTTGGTCACCATCAAAGTCCGCGTTATACGCGTCACAAACGAGTGGGTGAATCTGGAGAGCCTTACCCTCAATCAAGGTAGGGCGGAAGGCCTGAATACCAAGACGGTGAAGCGTGGGTGCACGGTTCAAGAGCACGAAGGCGTCACGTGTCACCTCTTCCAAGATGTCCCAAGTCTCTGGGCGATCTGATTCAATAAAGCGGTTTGCGCTTCGAATGTTGTGAACGTACTCGCGGTCGATGAGCTTGGAAATCACAAACGGCTTAAACAGCTCCAAGGCCATCTTTTTTGGAATACCACACTGCTCCAATCGCAGGTGAGGTCCCACCACAATCACAGAACGTCCAGAGTAGTCGATACGCTTACCGAGCAAGTTCTGACGGAATCGACCCTGCTTACCCTTAAGCTGGTCAGCAAGTGACTTCAACTGACGCTTCTTACCTGTCGCAGCAATAACGGTCTTTGAGTGACGCGCACTGTTATCGATCAAGGCGTCTACCGCCTCCTGCAACATGCGCTTCTCGTTTCGTGAGATCACCTCAGGGGCGCTCAAATCGTAGAGGCGCTTCAAGCGGTTGTTACGGTTGATCACGCGACGATACAAATCGTTAAGGTCAGACGTAGCAAAACGTCCACCGTCCAGCGGTACCATTGGACGCAGATCTGGTGGGGTCACAGGGATCACCTCAAGTACCATCCACTCTGGACGGAGCTGGTTGATATGGAACGCCTTGAGCAACTTCACGCGACGGAGCAAGCGGTTGCGCTTGGTCTTCGTAGCCGTCTTGAGCTCTTCATCGAGCGCGTTCATGGTCTCCTCAACGTTGATACGCTTAAGCATGTCCTTCACAGCCTCAGCACCAATGTTTGCTTCAAATACATGACCGTACTTCAGGGACCACTCGTGGTAGACCTGCTCGGAAATGATCGCCATGACCTTCATGGCTTTGAAGTCTTCCATCACCTGCTCAAAATCTTCAACGAGCTCCTCGAGCTTGGTGTCGCGAATCTCTTCCAGACGCTGAGTCTCCTTCGCGATAGCCTTCTCGTCTTCTCCAAACTTCTGTGCAAGACGACCAACATCACGCTTAAACTCACCTTCAATCATCTTCTCCTTACTCTTACGCTCCTGCTTCACCTGCTCGATGGTCTGCTCCTTTGCTTCCTCATTTACGTCTGTCACCAAGAAACTGGCGAAGTAAATAATCTTCTCCAAGTTCTGAATAGATAGATCAAGAATGCTTCCAATCTTGGAAGGCACGCCGCGCAGGAACCAAATGTGTGTGATCGGTGCAGCGAGGTCGATGTGCCCCATGCGCTCACGTCGAACGATGGCGTGGGTTACCTCAACACCACACTTGTCACAGACGATCCCCTTATAGCGGATCTTCTTATACTTTCCGCAGTAACACTCCCAGTCCTTGGATGGTCCAAAAATCTCTTCCGCAAACAATCCCTGCTTCTCAGGCTTCTGGGTACGGTAGTTAATGGTTTCCGGCTTTGCTACTTCACCAAACGACCATGAACGGATCGTCTCTGGGGATGCCAGACGTAGGCGAATGGAGTCAAAGTCCGTTGATTTGAGGGTCTCTTGTCGTTTAAACATAGGCTTATTTCTGTTTCTTCTCACCCGGCAAAGCAACCTTTTCACCGTCGCGCATCAGCTCTACGTCCAGACACAGTCCCTTGAGCTCACGTACCAACACGTTGAAAGATTCCGGAATGTTGACTTTGGTAATTGGTTGCCCCTTGATGATGGACTCGTACGCCTTTGAGCGCCCTGGCACATCGTCAGATTTGATGGTGAGAATCTCTTGCAGCATATGCGCGGCCCCGTAGGCCTCCAGTGCCCAAACTTCCATCTCTCCGAATCGCTGTCCTCCAGACTGCGCTTTTCCTCCGAGCGGCTGCTGAGTGATAAGCGAGTACGGACCAATGGAGCGCTGGTGCATCTTGTCCTCAATCATGTGAGAGAGCTTGAGGATGTACATGTACCCAACGGTAATCGGGTTCTCAAACTTTGCTCCAGTACGACCATCAAACAATTGCAGCTGACCACTACGTGGCAATCCTGCTCGCTCGAGCTCGTCGTACACGGTCTCCTCAGGTACACCGTTAAGCACCGGCGTGTTCACGTTGTATCCAAGCGCGTTTGCCGCCAGTCCCAAGTGAACCTCCAGAATCTGTCCAAGGTTCATACGAGAAACAACTCCCAGTGGGGTAAGCATGATGTCGACAGGGGTTCCATCGTCCATGTACGGCATATCAGCCACAGGCACGATCTTGGAAATCACACCCTTGTTTCCGTGACGTCCAGCTACCTTGTCTCCCACCTGCGCCTTACGCAGGTCAGCAACGGTCACCTGAATGGACTTGATCACACCCGGAGAAAGCTTGTCGCCATCCTCACGAGAGAAGACTGTCACATCCACAACTGTTCCATGCTCACCGTGCTCGAGGTAGAGAGAAGAGTCACGAACATCTCGTGCCTTCTCACCGAAGATCGCGCGCAGAAGTTTTTCCTCAGCACTGAGCTCGGTCTCACCCTTAGGGGTAATCTTTCCAACAAGAATGTCACCGGACTTCACTTCAGCTCCCACACGGATCACACCTTCAGCATCCAAGTTCTTCAACTTCTCTTCTGAAACGTTTGGAATATCTGAAGTGACCACCTCAGGGCCGAGCTTGGTGTCTCGAACATCCATGGTGTAGTTCTCAATGTGTACAGAGGTAAAGCGATCATCCTGCACCAGACGCTCTGAAATAATGACGGCGTCCTCATAGTTGTAACCGTCCCAAGCCATGAAGGCGACCAAACAGTTCTGTCCAAGTGCAAGCTCTCCATGGTCAACGGCACTTGAATCAGCAATCACGTCACCTTTGATGACCTTCTGTCCAATGTCCACAACAGGACGTTGGTTAATCGATGTTGAGTTGTTTGAACGCAAGAACTTCTTCAATTCGTACTTCGTAACGTTCTTTTTCTCATCAGTGATTTCAATTTTATCACCCTGCAGGCCCGTGATTTCACCTGTGTGCTCTGCCACTACCACGTGACCGGAATCACGTGCAGCGCGATACTCAGAACCTGTTCCACAAATAGGCGCGTCCGGCTTGATCGTCGGAACGGCCTGCCGTTGCATGTTTGTTCCCATCAACGCACGCGTAGCGTCATCGTGCTCCAAGAACGGAATGAGTGCGGTTCCAATGGAAACGATCTGCTTTGAAGAGACGTCCATGTAATCCACTTCGCCCTGAGGAACGATTTTTGGTTCTCCATAGCGACGGGCTCCCACAAACTCATCTGTGAAGTACCCTTTTTCATCCACCTCAACGGTTGCCGGCACAGTAACGGATCGTTCTTCTTTAAACGCGTTAATGTACTCCACCTCATCTGTTACACGCGCTACCATCTTACCTCCCTTCTTCTCCTTCACCACCTTGCGGTAAGGCGTCTCGATAAATCCGTAATCGTTGATCACAGCGTAGGAGGCAAGGTGACCAATCAGTCCAATGTTTGGTCCCTCAGGGGTCGCAATCGGACAAATACGTCCGTAGTGAGTTGGGTGAACATCTCGCACCTCAAATCCTGCACGCTCACGAGAAAGTCCACCAGGCCCCATGGCACTCAGTCGGCGCTTGTGCTCGAGCTCAGCCAGCGGGTTGGTCTGGTCCATGAACTGTGAGAGCTGCGAGGACATGAAGAACTCACGAATAGCTCCGATCACAGGACGGGCGTTAATCAACTTTCCTGGTGTAAGAGACTCGATGTCACGCGTGGACATGCGATCTCGAATAATGCGCTGCATACGAGCGAGTCCAACGCGGAAGCGTCCCTGAATAAGCTCACCCACGGCACGCACACGACGGTTTCCAAGGTGGTCGACATCATCTGGTTCGCCCTGATTGATGTTCAACGTAATCACCTCACGAATAATCTTCACCAAATCTTCCTTCGTGATAATGCGGTTCTCTTCTTTTGCAACCATCTCCTCATCGATGTTGTCATCAAAACGAAGGTTGAACTTATAACGTCCCACCTTTCCAAGGTCGTAACGGTCAAAGTTGAAGAACATCGAGTGAATCAACCCCTTAGCGTTATCAGCTGTGGCACGGTCACCTGGACGAATGCGCTTGTACACCTCAATGAGACCCTCATCCTCATTGGTAGAAACATCCTTATTCAGTGTTGCCTCGATGTAGTGATTTGTTGGGTGAATGTCGACATCCTTAAAGAGCTCGATAATCGACTCATCATCTGTCACACCAAAAGCGCGAAGGAGTGCTGTTACCGCCACCTTACGCTTACGATCAATCTTTACCCAGATCACGTTCTTTGGATCTGTCTCAAACTCGAGCCATGCCCCACGGTTCGGGATAATCTTCGCTCCATAGTAACGGCGACCGCGGTAGACATCTGCGGTAAAGAAGGCTCCAGCTGAACGCACAAGCTGAGAGACCACCACACGCTCCACTCCGTTAATAAGGAAGGTTCCACGAGGGGTCATGATTGGCAGGTCACCCAAATAGATCTCCTGCTCCTTTACCTCTTTTGTACGAACGTTCACCAAACGTGTCTTTACACGCAATGGGGCCTCAAACGTCACGTTCTTCAAACGAGACGTATCCTCATCGAACTTTGGTTCATCGAGGTAGTAACCATCAAAGTACAACTCCAAGTCACGACCAATAAAGTCTTTTACTGGAGTAATCTCTTGGAAAAGTTCTTTAATTCCTTCGTCAAAGAACCAGCGGTACGAGCGGCGCTGCACTTCGATCAAGTCAGGGACGTCCATGGCGTCCTTAACCGCATTGTCGAAGACCTTACGCTCGCGCGTCTTAACAGGGGTACGGCGATAAATGGGCATAGTTAGGTTGATTCTGATCCTTTTAAAATTAGGTGAGATGCGGGTGCATGGGGTGTCGGCGCCAGAACCCTATCTAAATAGGGTGACAAGCCGACGGGGCCCCATAAGCCCGCAGATCGCCTGATTTTAAAAGGATCGATAAACTAAAAAAGTGCTTCCTTGTTCAGGAGGCAACTTACTAATGATTGATGAAGATGAAGGGCATTAAAGAGTGGGTCGTTACCCGGTTTCATGGTGGGTGCCATTGAGACCAGGAGCTTCTCTTAATGTCCGAACCCGGTTGACCGTTCAGCAATATACGAGGCGCGGGTTGTCAAGTTTCGCTAAAATTAGCTCCGCTCGACCTGAATGCAGGCAGATAGTAACACGCGTTTTCACGACCGTCAACCCCAACAAAGTGGATGAACCGTGGATTGTCAAGAATAGGCCCGTATTACCTAAACTAAGCGACAAATTAGGGTCCCAAGCCCCCTAATTTGAGCGAAAGAAGCGCGTTATCCACAGCATTTTGACCTAATAAAAAGAAGAAACGTCCAAAATTCGGTGAAATGCGCCGCTCTGGAGGATGAAAGACCTCCGAGCCGTACCAGAGGTACGGTGAGGTGGTTTTCATCCGAAGAGCAAGCAGTTCGCCAATTTTAGCCAAACAAAAAGAAGAAGGGTCAAAAATGAGTGAAATACGCCTTGCTGGAGGGGAGCAAGCGAGGAGCCGTACCAGAGGTACGGTGAGTCGTTTGTTCACCGAAGCACAAGTAGTTCGCCATTTTTGACCCTTCTTCTGTAGGAGGCTGCGGAGAGAGACCACGACGAGAGAAAATAACCAGGTCAGAACGTTTGAGCATGAGGAGAGAGATTTTGGTCGCTCATCCTTGCGGAGAGCAACCTATGCTCGCGATTTAGATCTGGTCGTTAATGTCGTACCCCACTTCGCAGCCTTCTAGAGAAGACTCAGTCCGGTAGCACACGGAATTGTAACAGCGCTGTCAGAATATTCAAGATGTCATCCTTCTATCTGTGCATGACTTCTGTCATACCCAGGTAAAAAGTGGGTTCGTGCGGACGCGTATGTCAGCGGGGGAACCCAGGGCCCCATGTGTTCATGCCGTCGGCTGCTCACCGTCGATGGTCTGCGGTGAGAGTCCGATGGACTCATCCTCGGCCGGACCACCACCCTCGATCTCGTTCATCTCAGGGTGAGCGTACACCGGACGTGCGCGAGGCAGGTCGTCGTACTCACCGATGTGCAGACCGATCGCGATCTGGATCTCGTGAGGAAGCGCTCGCTCCCCCTGATCACTGACCTCGATGCACGCAATCAGCCACTTGGCTCGCTCGCGAGCCTCAGCCTCCAGCGCCTTCAGCTCAGCTTCACGCTCAGCCTGCAGCTCTTCCTGCTTCTTCGCCGTGACCAGCTGGCCGTCGACGCGCCGCAGGGCGAGCCTGACGAACATCAGCGTCTGAGGACCGGCCTCCTGCTCACCGGGCAGACACGGGTGGTACACCCAGCCTTCCGGCGTACGCTCCATCATGGCGTACATGCCCTTGCCGCACAGCCGCAGCGTTCCACGCCCCTGGACCGGCTGGTCGTAGGCCTGCGTGTCATCGCTGAACTGAACGAAGGTCTTGTCCGCGGCGTAGACGATCTTGGGACCGGCGTACACCTCACGTGGCGGGTTCGGATCCGGAAAGCTCGATCCTCCCACCACCGAGACCAGTCCCAGCGTGGGACGACGTCCTTCGCCGCGCCCACTCCAGTGTGCCGGACGCTCCCCACCGGGGAACGGATCCATGTCCATGGTCGGCTTGCCACGCATCTGCTTGTAGAGCGGGTCACCTTCACGAGGTTCCAGGTGCGAACCCGGTGCCCCCTGAACCCCCCACAGCCCGTTGTCCCCATCGCTGGGTGCTACGGAGCAGTGGTGGTAGCAGAGTTTGTCGAGCTCACGGAGCTCCTGGTGACTGGTCCCCAGGTGAGCGAGCAGCTTCTTCTTGCCGCGCTGCTTGGGATCCTTGGGGAGTGCCTCAGCGAGCTTGCTCCAGAAGTCGTCGATCATCTTGTCGACCCTCTGGGACTGCGCAACACGACGAATCTCCTCCAGACGGCGACCCAGCGACCCCATGAGGCCACCGAAGCTCGCCAGCTTGGAACGCTTCGCTGCTTCGTCACGCGCTCGAGCGCTTTCGCCAGCCTGGGCGAGAGCCTCCAGAGCCTCCTCGGGAAGCGAGGGACCCTTGGGCTCCTTGGGCTGTGCCCGCAGAGCGGCCCGCACGTCCCGACGGGACAGGCGGTCCGGATCGTCTTGAACCGGGCGGCCGCGATGAGTCCCCTCCAGCTCACGGACGTCCACCATCACAGGGCGGCCGGCAGACTGCCCCATGGAACTCAGGGCCTGAAGAGCGTCGGCGTCGATGCCTTCGTCTTCTTCCACGGTCTCCTCGGAAGCCCCCGTCGAAACGGAGACGTCCTTGGTCGGCGACTGCAGCTGGTCGATGACCTGCATCAGCCCCCTGTCCATGGGACCGGTCAGACACAGGCACTTCTGACACTTGGCAGCCTTGAGGGCCGCCTCCACGCTCGTAACCTCTTCGGGAACAACGAGCATCGCAATGTCGATGCCCGGGTAGCGGGCGTTCAGCGGAAACTCGCGCCTGCACCCAGCGGTGCAGCGCACCTTCTCGGGCAATGTGCTCATCAGCAGCCTCCTTCAGCTTGTAAACAGAGCAAGGGTTCATCCCTCAACAAGAGAACGAAAGAATGACTCGTCCTCCAGTTGAGAGATGATTCCCATCCATCTGATTGCGACGTGTGTCACAAGCAGATCAAGGGCGGCGGGTGACCGGACGTTATTCCGGACCCGCCTGTGAACTGAGCGCGTACGCTCGTGGATAAACCTTCTCGCCGCTACCCCATCGACTGTGCACTACAGCAACATGATGCCTCCAAAAATAAGTCTCAGAACGGTCATGTGAGAATTCTCTCAGCAACCAATCCCTCTCTGGAACCTCGATTTAATCGAGAGTCCGGAGAGGAAGCCGTCCTGTAACTTCTACCGGTGATCGTCACCGGGAGTCTTCAGTACAGCTCTCGTGCGCTTGAGTTCGCGCTCTTGTGCATCAACAACCCCGCTGGGATCGTGAGGTGCTCATTCTTGTTTTATCGTAGCACCAACGAAAGGACGAAAAGTAGCCATACGGACAGATGCATGAAGACGTTGTCCCGAAGCAGTCTCGGAATTCGCAAAGGAGAAGTCGCACTCATAAGTGCATTTCGGTTTTGGGCCGTCCCCTTCTCTGCGTAACGCTCTGCAGCCTCGAGTCTTCTGCCATGAACACCAACAATGCACGCCAGCGCGTCGACCTGAATAATGCACATCATCGGAAAGTACAGCCACCAAATCGCGTGATGCGAGATGAGGTAGATGTACAAGAACATGGCTGCAACCGTGAGCACCCGGACGGAGCCCAGTGCAAGAAACTGCCACCTCTTAAAATAACGTTCCACTTTTCCCGGATACCTCCTCGGGTTTAGGGAGAATTCCCATCTCACAACTCGATCCTATTGATCAAACTGTCAGATGGGACGCTGTGTCCAGTCTCAACGAGGGGTCGTCCCTCGGAGTCTGTCACAGCGTAGCCATCCATTATCTCTACGGCCCGATCCTGCTGGGCAAGACGAACCACCAGAGAATTTGGATGCAGAAGGCCAGTGCGGCCAAGATGTTCACGGTAGACCCCAGGGGGTCCAGAAGCTGATTCTGGATGCTCAACTCGATGGCAAGCATCGTGGTGATAATCGGCCAGCAAACCATGTACATCACCGTAGCTAGGTCGGCCACAATGCTGAAGAACTTGAAGCTGAACCTGATGAACAACACCAGTGCGATAAACAACCCTTCGAGAATAATCACACCATGTCCTTTAGCTACTGAGTAGCATCAAGACACTCCTACCCGGAGCCGGGGACGGAACTCCCGCCGTTTGTTGTGGGAACGATTCCCTCTCTGGAACCTCGATTCACTCGAAAGTCCGGAGAGGAAGCCGTGCTCGGTCTCAACGCGGACCCGTGTGGTCTCGCGGAGTCTCGTCCTGCCTGACGGCAGTCAAGCACAGCTCTCGTATGTTTAGTTGTCTGACAACGGCTTCGAACGATCCTCCTTAAAAGGATCCATGAAGTCATCGTCGCACCACTTCACTCCGTTACCCAGACGAGTAACCCACTGATCTTCGAGGAACTCGCCCAAGGTCGCCGTTGCCGAACCCAGAAGCTCAAGCAGGGGCCTACGAAGTACAGGAATGAGCTTGTAGAAGCCGATCCAGTACACCGGAGCGACCAGTGGCGCAAGAACATTTGCCCAGTCGGGCATGAACGGTGCTCCCAGCACCAACGGCCAGAGCATCAGCACAGCCATCAACACACCAAACACTCCGAGAAGAGTGCAGGCTAAGGCGCACAGCCCGTACGTGATCAGACGTGCAACCACGCGATCCATCCTTTCTCCTTTATGGGGTCATACCCCATCTCACAACTCGATCCGTTCGATCAAGTTGTGGGATGGATTCCCTTGAGCACGTGCTGCTCGAGGGACCGTCTGACTCAACGGGGCGTACATTTCCCGGAATCAGAGAGTGTCATTCTTGTTTTGAACGACTAGTGCAAGGGGATCTCCTGAGGACAAGCGTTGAACCCGATGGCCCGCAGATCATTCTCACGATGTTTCCAGAGGAAGTCCAGGAAGAGCTGTATCTTAAGAGCGCGGGTGCTCCACATCTGAGAGAAGCTGTCATCCCTGGCGAGGAACAACCCATTTCTCGTCCACGGGTTTTGATTCTCATCTGGCGAGATACGAATCTGATCTGCCTGCCTGAGGATGGGCATGATGTACCTGCGCTGAAGCTGCGTCGCACGATCCCAGCGATCGAGAAGGGCGGCTCCCCACTGGTTCAGATCGAGGATGGTTCCCGTCAGATCAGCCCCATGGAGACTCACGCCGTAGCAAGACGCTCCACGGAAATCTACGTCGACCAAGCACGCACCATCGAGACGGGCGTGCGGCATGTAGGCACCTGAAAGGCTCAGACCGCGAAGGTTGGCATCTGTGAGGTCAGCGCCACCGAGTCTGCAGGACCGCATGTCTGCCGCTGTCAGATCCGTACCTTTCAGCCGGGCGCCCGTCAGATCTGCGCGGACAAAGGTGGCACGGAGCTTCATGAACTCCAGATCAATGCCCCTCAGTGTCGCGCGCTGATAATCCAGTTCCTCTCCAGGATTCTCAGCCATCCACCTATTGAGACGATCCTTTCCGTCCAGCAGCAGGAGCATATGGGTCATGTTTCCCATGGCATCTTTGGTCTGTTCAAACGGGAGGATTCCCGCCTTTATCTAGGACACTGGCCTAGAGACCGAGTTGGGTTTCCCCATCTCACGACTCGATCCTTCTGATCAATCCGTAAGATGGGCGGCCGTGACAACATCTCAACCGGTGCGCTACCGGGAAACACTGCCACAGCCGTTCGTCGTTAGGGCTTCACCTTGTCGGGAAGCTGTTCTGTTCCGAGAATCTCAGAGAGCCCGAACGACTCACTGAATGACTCGGCATGCTCCCGACTTGGACACACAAGCAGGAGGTGCTTGAAACGCCCGTACTCGACCGTGTGCCTTGGGTTGCTCACATCCCACAGGGGGGACACGAGAACCTCTTCTCCGAACTTGGCCTGCACATCCAGCATGCCTTTGTTGTGGTACCGAACCACCAGAGCGACATGCTCGAAGTCTGCCACGTTGTTGCGGGAGTAGCTGAGATCCTCGCAGCTCCAGACGATTGTCACTTCCGCGGACACTGGCACACCGTCCAGGAAGCGTACATGCAGGATCGGAACCCCTCGCCACTTCCTCTCGAGGCAGTGAGCGACTGGCTCCAAGACATCGAGGACTCCAGCCTGAAGCAGGATGAAGAGAATCATCAACACCACAATCACAGCATCCCCGATCTCTGTCACAGGAATCGTTTCCACGTGTTCCCTTTCTGCCACTTCCTTGTGGCTAACTAAAATGATCTACGTCCCATCTCACAGCTCGATCACATTGATCAATCCGTAAGATGGGAAGCTGTGCGGCGACTCGACCGATGGTCGTCATCGGGAGTCGGGGCACAGCTGAGCCGTTGTCACAGCGCGATGCGGGCGCTGAGTCTGTGGCAGCCGAGCTGCCGATAGAAGAGCTTCACGTCGATCTGGTGACCGACGAGTACGTGGTGGGTGCACTCTCCATCGTTGAAGAAGTAGAGCTCACCGCCGAGCTCGGCGTCGTATCGATCTGGATCTACGACCGCTCTGCCCTCCATGTACTGCACGCACGCGTAGCCATCCTCCCACCCGATCTTGAAGATTGGGCACAAGTAGACTTGCGGATACGCGAGGTACCCGTGTGTGCGGTTGAGCATCCGTGATCCATCCAGGATCACATGCGCGTAGTGCGCCCTCCTGAAGGATTTCTGGTGCAGTCGCCAGCCGCGGTACCACGTATGCGCACCTGCGCACACCACCACGACAAGCAGACCTAGCAGCACTGCCAGCGTCTGGTCAGGGGTCATAAGAACTCCGGTTCAAGATCCTGTCTCACCTCTCGAGCGAACTCGAGAAGCCAGAGAGGAAGCTGTGCTCGGTCTCAACGTCGGCCCGTGTGGCCTAACGGAGTCACTGCACAGCTCTCGTTACGTATTTGTTGGGTCGTCACCCGAGAAAGATCTTCCTGGCCGTTCGGGTCAGGGTTCCTGGAGCGTAACGCTTCAGTGCGGATACCACCTGCGCGGGGGTAATCCCATGCGTTCTCCACGCTCGCTCGAACACGTTGTCGTGAACCGCTGAATAGCGACGAAAGTCGTCCACGTTCTGTGGTTTGTCGCCACGGACATCGTACGGATCAGCCCCATTGGTTCCCCAGCGGACCTTCCGCCGAAAGCGCATGAGCTCCCGTGCGTAGTAGAGCCGCTCACGAGAATCCATCGGGCGCCAGAGCAGCAGAAGTGCTGGCAACCAGTAGGCTTCCTCGAGAATGGTCTGACGAATGTTCGCCATCTCCAGGTTGGCTCCCTTGAACCAACACATCTCCAGGTTCAGTCGCTCCAGGTTGGCGCGCTCAAGGTTCGCCTCCTGAAAATCGACGAAGAACAGGTCACACGAGCGAAACTCTGCTCCGCGCAGGTCAGCGCCCGCAAACGACACGCGTTCGAACACACAGGTCCGAAACTCGATGTTGGTCATGATCGCATCGAGAAGGCTGGTATGGCCCCACCGATTGAACTCCACAAGACAATCTGGCAGGAAGAAACTGTGCCCCATATCCACCTGGATCAAGTCCAGGCAACGCAGGTCCACTTCGCGCCGATAGACGCTGTACGAAAGTCCATACTCCAGTACGGTCTCTTCCGTATAAGAGGGATGGCTCTCCAGAAAGTCGTCCCAGGCCTCCCTGATCGACTTCGACGCAGCCCTCAGCCGCTGCTCCGTCTCGTTGTTTGAGCGATGCCGCTCCTGCTCTGTCATGTTCCCCAGATACCTCCTTTGGGGTGTCGGGTTGATTCCCATCCGAACCTACGATCATTCGAAAACTCAGATGGGAAGCCGTACTCGTTCAGCACGGCTCCGTTGATGTACGTATACATCGGTACCTCCGTGAGGTTGGGGTTAATCTTCGCGCCGGCCCTTGTGCTTAGGGTGACGCCGGGATCCGCGACGGATGTCACGGTTGCGGGTGTGAAACCGCTGCCCACGGGGGATGGGAGCCCCCCGCTCCTTCGGGAGATCCTCCCGCTTGATGACAATCGTGCCATCGTCCTTCTTCTTGGGCACAACCGGCTGGCTGCGCTTCCCCTTCTTCTTGCCCATGAGACACCTCCTTTTGATGTTGGGGCGTTGTTGCTAGGCGAGGCCCGAGGCACTAGTTGTGCCCCGAACCCCTCTCGTCGTCGCTGGTCGACGGCTCGGCGTGTTCCCTTACGAGCCGCAGAGCATCCTCGACCTTTTTCTGCTTTTCTCTGTCCGCAAGGATGTTGTTGATGGTTGCCGCAGCAGCCACCGACGCCAACTCCTCGCTTCCCTCTCCGAACAACGCAAAGTACGTGTCGTACCACAGCGTGATCAGAGGCTCGAGGCTCTCGCCTTTACCTTGCTTCACACTTCCTCCATCTCACACCTCGAATACTTTACTCAAGATGTCGGATGGAGGCCGCACTCGTACAGTGCGACTTTGTCGAGCGAAGGATCAGAATGCTAGTTCTGCTTTGTGCCCTTCACATCTTTGCCGTGCGTGTTCTTTGCGTGCTGCTCTTCTTCCTCCCGAGCATCCACAAGAAGGTCGTTGATCACAGCGGCAGTGGCAACGCTGGCGAGCTCTTCGTCTCCGTACATCTCCATGAACTCGTTAAAGAACATAGTGATAAGAACCCCCAGACCAGTTCCACTTGAATCGGTCGACTGTTTTGAATCAGTCATGTTGCTCGTAGTCTGTTCAAACGGGAGGATTCCCGTTTTTATCTAGGTCAGAGGCCTAGAGACCAGGTTGGGTTTCCCCATCTCACATCTCGAACTCGTCGAAACGCGGGATGGAGTCCCGAGCGCGTACGTAGCTGCTGCGAAGGACTTCCGTGTCGAGCTTGGCTCGATGAGTCCTGAGCGTTACGGCTCGGGCGTTTCTTTTTTGGGCGCTGGAGACCGTTCGATCTGCAGATCCCTCTCGTCGGCGTCGCGCAGGATGTTGTTGATCGTCGCGGCGGCAGCCACGGAGGCAACGTCTTCATCCTGGTAGAGCGCCAGGTACTCCTCGTAGAACATGTTGATCAGGTCCCCGAGGTTGAGCTTGGGGGCGGGCAGCGTGGGCTTGTCACCGCTCATGCCGAGTCACCTGTAGCCGCAGACTTCTCGGTATCTGCCGCGATAGCTTCTTCAAGCTCTTGCAGGAGCCTGTCGCAATCATCACGCGCAGCCGTCAGTTCCTTGCGGATCTCTCCGAGGCTCCACTGACGAAGATCGCCCTTGGGAAGCAAGAGCGTTCGAACGATCTGCTGCCTGATCCACATGGGATCGATTCTGTGCTCACCAAACCATGGCCCTGCCATGAGATACTCGAACATCAGACCTTCACAGGAATACGGAACCCGCGTCCTGAGGCCGTTTGTGGAGCTTTACCACTGTGCTCCATCTGATGTCTCGACCGTATCGAAACGTCAGATGGAGTCCCGAGCGCGTGCGTAGCTGCTTCTAAGGCCTCCAGTGTGGAGACGTGAGCGCTACTCGCTCGGGTCGTCTTCTTGCTGCCGCTTTCGCGCAGCCTGCTGCTCTTGCCACTTGATCCGCTCCGCCGCCTTGAGGAGACCGAGCGTCAGATCAGTGATCTTGGGCATGTGCCTTCCACCGCAACGGTAAATTGTCCCATCGCGTGTGGTGTAGGTGTCCAGCCCAAGGTGATTGAAGATGAAGTGACCTGCTCGGCCACTGGAGGAAAAGGCTCGGATGAGCTGTGTGCCCAACATGCCTCCCTCCTCGTCATCCACCCCGATCTCATGCCAAGTGTCGTCCACCAGAACCTCGACGGCACGACCACGAAGCCGCACATCGTCCTTTGGTTCAGCGGCAGTCACCCGCACAACCGTCGCCTTCACTCGCTCAGACGAGACAAAGACCACGAAAACGAATGTGCTCACTTGGGATCCCGAATCCACTCGGAGGTCCTGCAGAACTCAGACAGTGCCGGCACGACCATCCGTTCGGGACGATCACTCTGAGGCAGCAGTGCTGCGTCGAGCTCTGCCAGGCAGAGCCTCGCGACCGAGACGGTCTGTGCGAGGAAGATGCGAAGCGAATCGATGGCTTCATCACGCTTGAAGCCCGGAGGCATCTTGCTGATCTCAGTGATCCGCTGCGGGACATTGTTCAGAGGGTTGTCATGGGTCATTTGAATGACCACCTATAGCCAGACCGAGGGAATCCCGGTCCAAGGAGCTTTACCACTGTGCTCCATCGTTTGTCTCGATCGTGTCGAGCCAAACGATGGAGTCCCGAGCGCGTGCGTAGCTGCTGCGAAGGACTTCCGTCTCGAGCTTGGCTCGATGAGTCCTGAGCGCTACGGCTCGGGCGTTTCTTTTTTTCAGACCGAAGGCTTTTCCACCTGCGGAACTCCTTCAGCGCCGGTTCCAGGATCCGCCTTGGAGCTGTCTGCGCTCAGGAAACGCACAAGCACGATGAAGAAAGGAAAGGTCGCTGCCCCAATGGCCAATCCCCACACAGCATCATCAAGCGAGAGTGTCGCCCAACAACCCAGCATGATGGCAGCAGCCACCAGGCAAAACAGATTTTCCAGCACATCCTTCAAATCAGACTTGGTCATGTCGATTACCTCGACACCAGACCGGCACCATGCCAGCCCAAGGAGCTCTACCACTGTGCTCCATCCCGCCGCTCGATCAAATCGAGAAGCAAGATGGAGTCCCGAGCAAGTCGTGGGACTCGCTCGGGCGGGCGCTCCCCGGCGTGGGGAGCGCCCCCGTTGTTCAGGCGGCGTACTGCCGCGTGTACCGACCCAGGTCCTTCCAGCTGATCATGGCCAGCCGGAACTCGTTGCCGTCCTCGTCGATGATGAGGCGGTCCTCCGGATCGTAGTCCTTGATGTAGTCCGGGACACCGCGATACCGGGGACCCATGCCGCTGCGGATCGGCTTGATGCCGTAGTCCTCGGGCGTGGGCTCGGTGCGGGTGTACTCCCGGTCCATCTCATCCTCCGCCTGGGCCTTGAGGGCCATCAGGGCGGCGGCACGCAGGATCAGGCACGCAGTCTTGTCGGTGATGGCCACCTCGATCCACTCGAGGTACGTGTCCAGGTGCTCGATCGGTCGGCGGTAGATGTCCACCAACTGACAGATCGGGTACTCCTCGAAGTACTCGGCGTCGAGGATCTGCTTGGCCACGTAGGCGATGAAGGGCATGTCCTCGCCCTCGGTGTCGTAGTCCACGGCGCACTCGCCACCCGCGCACGCCAGCGTGTCCTGATTCACCAGACCCAACAGGGTCTCTTCGCCGTTCATGATTGCGTTGATCAGCACTCAAACCTTCCTACAGGTTGAATGGTGGGTTTCGGAAATGCCTTGCGGCACCCCTAGCAAACGAGCCCCCTTGGCCCGTCTCCATTGGAGTCCCGAGCGTGCAGCTGCGAGACTCGCAACCGACCGCTCGGGTCGTATTCGTTGACTAGCCTCAGCCAGCCTTCTACTCGTCTTCCCGTCGCCAGGCGGTCACCCTGGGAGCCCTGCCCCCGTACCGCTCGATGATCTCCGGGTCGATCGTGTCCTCCACGCGTGCCGCGGCATTTGCCCGCAGCGCCCGATCCGCCGCTCTGTCGAACGGGATCTCAGCACGCCGCTTCTGCCTGAGCACGCGCGAGCGCTTTCCTTTTCCTTTCGTGGATCCGAATGCCGGCTTGAGTCCTGACATCTTCCTCCAGTATGCGCGTTGCGCTAGTGAAACCGGACGCGGGTGCGCCTGGTCTTGTGGTGGGGTCGGCGGTGCGCCTGCGGAACTCCCGCGGGCTTGCGCCAGTCCTTGTACATCCTCGCGTTGGCGGCCTTCTCGACGCGGGAACCCTTGGGGGGCACCGGCATGATGAACTCCTCCTCGCGAATCAGCACCTCTCGACGACCCAGCTCGAAGACCAGTTCCTCAGGCGGAACCGCTGCGATGGGCGGATCCAGACGCTTGGGCTCGTCGGGAACGGGCCTGACCGGTCCGGGCTCGTCGGGAATGGTGACTACCTGAGCAGCCACGACCCCCGGCACCGGAGCCGACAGGATCAAAAACAGCAAGAGCATCTCTTCTCCTTCCTCCTCATGACCACTCGTTCTGTTAACGAATCGTCGTGTGGAGTCCCGAGTGTTAAGCGCGAGACTCCGTACTGACGGCTTGTCAGCGAATCTCGAGCTCACACTCGGGTCGTTGGGCGATGTGCCCGTGTTCAGGCGGCGAAGGTTGCTACCTTGCGAATGTCGAACTTGTGGCGCTCGGGCTTGCGGGGGTTGAAGCCCGGGATGTGCTTGGCCCACTGGGGACCGCGCGCCATCTTCCGGCGACGTCCACCGCTGGAGTTCAGACCGATGAAGGTCACGTCCAGAAGACCGTAGTCACCAGGCTCATCATCCCAGCAGTCGTCCTGCTCCCAGTCCAGTTCCTGATCCTCCATGCAGTACAAGCACGAACAAGGGTCGTCGCAGTAGTAGCTCTCGTACAAGAGCATCTCCAGCTCCCATTCGAACTCGCGCAGCTCCTCGCGGTACTCGCGCTCGCAGCGCTCACACTCGACATCTTCCTCGTCACGAGCCATCAGCTCCTGAGCATCGTCCTGCAGGTTCTGCTCGGTCCACAGCTCGGTCTCGAGCTGGCCAGCACGGCAGTGCTCGACGGGGTTGAAGCCCGGCTTGTGCTTGGCCCACTGGGGACCACGCGCCGCCTCGGTGTGCAGACGACTCGCCCGGCGCGACTCGCGATTGCCAGGGTCCTGGATCTTGGTGAAGTGCCGCTGAGCCCGGCGCACCATGGCGGCAGCCTTGCTCGCGCAGTAGTACTCCAGGTCGTGGTCCCAGTCGCTCAGCTCGATGTCCACGGGATCCATGTAGATCCCCTTGCGCATCTGCAGGGCGATCAGGGCCGCCTCGCGCATCATCAGGCAGAAGCGGTCGCGCGCACTGTCAGAGCACTCGCTCCAGTACTCCCCGAAGGACGAGGTGTACCAGGACGGGTTGTAGACCATCTGCACCAGGTCGGACTCCGACCACTCCTCGTCCAGGCTGTACTTGTTGCACAGACCCAGCGCTTCGCGGTGAAGCTGATCCTCGTCCCACATCATCTCCAGCTTCTCCGGCGACTCCTCCTGCGCCAGATAGCGGTACTCCCAGAGGTCCACGAGCCCGGTCAGGCCCAGATCCTCGGCGTAGCATGCGAACACTCGCACCTTCCTGTGGTTGGGGTTTGGTTGTCAGAGTTCAGAACTCCGTAGAAACCCCCGTGCGATGCTGGAGAGTGCATCTCACAGAATTTTCTATGGAGTCCCGAGCTAGTGCTGCGAGACCCTGGGTGGATCCCGGCCGCAAAGCTCGGGTTTGCGTCGTTTGTTTTCTTCGGAGTTGCCTCTCAACCCACTCTTAGTCTTTGCTCGCGACCCTTAACTCAAGGCTGCGAACCTCTGGGTGAACTAATCTCCACGCGTGTCAATACGCCACATCCCGCCAAGGCTCGCCCCTGCGAGGTTGGCCCCTGAGAAGTTCGGATCCCAGAAGGAACTGTGGGAGAAGTTCGCTCCTGCGAGGTTGGCCTCGAAAAAGCACATATCCCAACAGGAGGTATAAGAGAAGTTCGCTCCCGCGAGGTTTGCCTCGAAAAAGCACGCTCTGTTACACGACATGTTGGACAGGTTCGCTCCCGCGAGGTCTGCTCCCGAGAAGTTCGAGTTCCAGAAGGAGCCATGAGAGAGGTTCGCCCCTGCAAGGTTGGCACCTGAGAAGTTCACGTTCCAGCAGGAGATACCCGACAGATCAACACCTGCCAAATTCAACCCGCTAAAGTCCGCTCCCCAGAGAGCACAATCGTCGGGATTCGTGTCCCGATACTTACGAAGGGTCTCAGGACCCAAACGAATTGCTCTTTCCAACGAATGACTGGTCACTGACCAATCCTTTACCCAGCATTGTGGGATTTGCTGTTGTCCGAAGTCGAAACTCCGTAGAAATCCCCGTGCGATGCTGGAGAGTGCACCTCACAGAGTTTTCTATGGAGTCCCGAGCTAGCGCTGCGAGACTCGCAGGCCGCTCGGGCCGTTGTGCTTAGGCGACGGACTCGTCCGTGGCCTCCTCGTGAACTGACGCACCTTCGGGGACCTCTGCCTTGGGCACAGGCACCGAGGTGGGGCTCAGGCGCCACCGGTCGTACAGAACCCAGACACGACGCCAGAGCTCACGCACCGACGCCAGCGGCGCGGCGGCGACCAGGGCGGCATCGATGGGGCCCAGGATGCAGTCGATCCAGTGCCCGAGTCCGGCCGCCAGGTTGGCTGCCATCAGCGCGTGGTTGATCACGAAGTCCAGTCCCCAGCTGCCCGCGATGATGACCCACAGCCACACCCAGTGTCGCCGCATCAGCCACCCACGAAACCGTCCGGTTTCCATGCGTTCGTTGATCTCCCGTCCTACCTGCTCACCGATCTTATCGGTGGTCTTCCGCGGCATGTGCCGCAACTCATCACGCTTCATCGCGCCTCTTGCTAGAGTCATTGGGAGGAAGTTCCCCTTTGAGCCAACAACGCTGCAGGATACAGGCATTTATTGGTGGACCAAAGGGGAACCTTCTCAAACAAAAGAGCCTGTGTTTGGAGAGAAGAGGGTATTTCCCTACAAACACAGGCTTTTTTCTTGGTTTTGTGACTCTCTCCAGTGTGCACAAAACCTCAGGTTTTTGGCTTTTGAAGAACGACAGAAGATACCAGGAAATGGCGATTTTGTCAATCAATACTGACGAAACCTCGTCCCTTGACGCTTCCGGCGAAATTTCACCGCAATATGCTAAAATAGCGCCATCTATGGCACGAAAAAAAAAGCGTTCGCGCAAACGCGCGCATGAGGAGGAGGCATTCTTAGGTCTCGAGCTCAATCCAGAAACAAAACGGGGTATTGCGGTCATCTTTTTGTTCGCCATCGCCGCCCTGATTTTTCTTAGTTTCTTTCAGGTCGCCGGCAGCCTCGGCACGGCCATCAACCACGGTCTCAGCCTCTTTTTTGGTCTAGACCGCTTCTTGGTTCCACTGGTGATCATCATCATCGGTGCCTCAGCAGCGTATCCTGAACGCGGCAGCCTCTCGGTATGGAATTATATCGGGCTGCTGTTTTTCTTTCTCTCGTTCAACGCCCTGATGAACCTGTTCCTTGTTGCTCGCCCCGAGCCCTTCACCACAGACCTCACCCTGGCTGGCGGATACCTGGGCCAATTCCTCGGCACATTGCTCCCAGCCTTCGTTGGTTACTGGGGAGCCGTCGTTTCAACCAGTGCCCTGCTCCTCATCTCGGTCCTGCTGACGTTCAATACCTCCCTACGTTCCATCGCTAGCGCCCACACCCACCTCACCGGCTGGTTCGGCGCCATGCTTCACCGCGACAGCATCCATGATGAGGACGAAGAAGAGAATGAGGAGGAAGAGTGGGAAGATGAGGATGAAGTTGCCGAAGGTGAAGAAGAAGAAATTGAAGAAGAGGACGAGGAACTGGAAGAGGACGACATCGAAGAAGAGGACGAGGAAGACGCGCACGAGTTCAACACCAAACCCGTTCCAACAGCCAAGCGAGAAGAAACCGCTCTTGTCTCCTCACAGCGCCGCACCATTAAGATTCCAATGAAACTTCTCGAGCGTGGGGGCTCTAAGGCCACGGCTGGAGATATCGAGCGCAACAAAGAAATCATTGAGCAGACGTTCGAAGAGTTCGGCATGCACGTGGAGATGGGCAAGACCTCTGTAGGACCAACGGTCACCCAGTTCACCATGCGCCCAGCCCAGGGAGTGAAGCTCTCTCGCATCGTCTCGCTACAAAACGACCTGGCCCTAGCCCTTGCCGCCCACCCACTTCGCATGGAGGCACCGATCCCAGGAAAGTCTCTTGTGGGAATCGAGGTGCCAAACGCGAAGGTGGCCAAGGTGACCCTGCGCGACGTCATGGAAACCAAGAAGTTCAAGTCCTCAGAATCTCCACTCTCCGTTCCGCTTGGAAAAGACGTCTCAGGAGCCACAGAGGTCATCGAGCTTAACCGCATGCCACACATGCTGGTAGCGGGTGCCACGGGTTCTGGTAAGTCCGTCTGTCTCAACACCATGATCATCTCCTGGCTGTATCAAAACGGCCCAGATGATCTCAAACTGATCCTGGTAGACCCTAAGCGCGTGGAGCTCACCGTCTACAACGGCATCCCTCACCTACTCGTCCCACCGATTACCTCCGTCGACGATACGGTGAACGCCCTCAAGTGGACCGTCCGAGAAATGGAACGCCGCCTGGATATTCTTAGTAAGTTTGGCGCCAGAAACATTGATCAATACAACAGCAAGGTGGAAGAGCGCATGCCAAAGATCGTGCTCGTTATCGATGAGCTCGCCGACCTCATGTCTACCTCCGGCCGAGAAATCGAGGGTACGATTGTCCGCATTGCTCAGATGGCCCGTGCTGTGGGAATCCACTTGGTCCTGGCCACACAGCGCCCATCTGTAGACGTCATCACCGGAACCATTAAGGCTAACGTCCCTGGACGTATCGCTTGTGCCGTTGCCTCACAGACAGACTCCCGCACCATCTTGGACCAGGCTGGAGCCGAGAAACTCCTCGGTCGCGGAGACATGCTCTTTACCAGCGCCGAGGTCGCCAAACCAAAACGTATCCAGGGTGCCTACGTCTCAACAGAAGAGATCGAGGACATTGTGAAGTTCCTGCGTAAGAAAGGCACGCCGGACTACAACATGGCTGTCACAGAAATCACCAAGGCCGGAACGGTCTTTGATGATGACGATCACGATGACCTGTTTGAAGAAGCGATCCAAACCGTTCTGCAGGCAGGCAAAGCTTCCACCAGCTTCCTTCAGCGCCGCCTGCGCGTCGGCTACGCCCGCGCCGCCCGCATCATGGATGAACTTGAAAACGCTGGAGTGATTGGTGAAGGAAACGGTGCCAAGGCCCGTGAAATCTTGATCGACTCTTGGCCGCCGGGAGGAGACATCAAGGAAGGTATGCCAACGGCCCAAGATGATTACGATGAAGCCTACGGCGACGAACCTCAGTGGCCAGATGAAGAAGATGAGGACATTGAAGAAGAGGACGTAGAGGAAACAGAAGTTGATGAAGAGGAAGAAGGTGAATGGGAAGAAGGTGAGGAAGAAGAGATTGAGGAAGAGGAAGATGATGGCGAGCTCGAAGAAGAAGAAGAAGAAGAAGAAGAAGAAGAAGAAGACGGAGAGCTCGAGATCGACGATGAGTGGATTGATGAGGACGAGGAAGACGAGTAAGCTATTTGCAGCATGTCATTCGTGATTCGAAAATTTGACTACGCAGAAAACCTGGGCGCCAAGCTCAAGGCTATTCGGCGTAGCGCGAATCTGACACTCAGCGAGATGGAGGCTAAGACCAAGATCCGCAAGTCATTCCTCAAGGCCTTTGAGGAGAGCAACTACGCTGCGCTCCCGGATCCCGTCTACGCGAAAAACTATCTAAAGATCTACGTACGGGCCTTAGGGGGTGATGTGAACTACTTCCTAGATCAGTACGAGGAAGAGTGCGGCACCTGCGACTTCATGAAAAACGCCCGCCTCCCCCGCCGCCGCGCCCGCGCCTTTCAGTTCCTCGTAGCAAGTCGTTATGTGAAAGTGCTGGCCGTACTCGCCGTGGCCATTGCCATCACCGGCTACGTCGGCTATCAAGTCCGCGCCATCGTTGCCCCGCCAGACCTACTCGTTTACCAGCCGTCTGACGGCTCCCTCACTGGAGATGCACTCATCTCGGTCACGGGTCACGCAGAAGACGGCGCCGCGGTAAAAGTGAACGGCGTAGACGTCCTGCTCTCCGTAGATGGAAGCTTCGAGATCGATATCGCCCTGGAACGGGGACTCAATGTTATAGAAATCGAGTCCACAAAGCGCTACTCAAGACCTGCCATGGAATACAGACGAGTGGTGCTGCAACAAGACCGAACATTAAGTTTACGAGACTAAACAAAATGCAAAAACCGCCTAAAAATAGGCGGTTTTTTGTCATAATACCTTGACAAAACCCCAAAAATGGAGTATATTGCAACGTACAATTAAACATCTCTAGGCGGAATCTGTGCACGCCCTAATAGGCTAACCGCCCCGAGATGACCATAGATTCGCTTTTACAGAAAAAGGCGCATCAGAGATTCGGTAATAACCGTGTCTCTGGTGCGCCTTTTTTGCGCAACACACCTCATCGCGGCCTAGCCGCATCACCTCTCCGGCCACGCCGGACCCGTCAGCTGGGTCAAGCTGTTTAAAAGGAGGTTGCTCACATGACCATCGAACGAATCCTCGAAATCCTCAAAATCGAGGACGACTGGGAACGAAGCCTGGCCTTCAGGGCGCTCGGGCAAATCGACCTGCGAGACGCGGACCTGAGCGGCATGAACCTCGAGGGAGCGAACCTGCGCTGGGCCGACCTGCGCGGAGCGAACCTCGAAGACGCCGTCCTCTGCCACGCCCGGCTGCGCTTCGCCGACCTGCGCGGAGCGAACCTGTACGGAGTGGACTTCCACGACGCGGACCTGAGGAACGTCAAGTACGACAACTTCTCCCAGTGGGTACACTGCCGAAGATTGAACTGGGCAGACTGGCTCCCCTCCCCGAGGCACTTCATGGATGCCGTCATCGAAATGGGCTACAAGCGATAGCCCCCACTTCCCGAGCATCCGCTCGAGACCCCGCCAGGGAAAAAGACTGGCAAAGGAGTCTCTAGAGCGAATACGCAGCTCGGGACTCCATCCTCTGTTTCGACACCTGTCGAGACGGGAGATGGAGGAATCATTCTCCAATCGTTCACAACAACCCTTCCGGCGCTGCCGGACCCGTCAGCTGGGTAAAGCTGGAGAAAAGGAGAAGTCACATGGCAAATATGGATCTGGTCGAGATCTTGAAGCGAGAAGATCGAGCTCAGCGCATCTTGGGTCTCCACTGCTGGAAGAGCGAACACGGAGAACGAAACCTCAACTTGACCTGCGCAGACCTCAGGAACGTGGATCTGAGCGGACTCATCTTGATCGGAGCCAACTTCACGGGCGCGGACCTGCGGGGAGCCAACCTCTCCAACGCAATCTTGACGAGCGCGAACTTCGCAGGCGCGGACCTGCGGGGGTGCAACATCAAAAGAACCGTGCTGCGCTACGCCAAGTTCCGCAAGACACATCTCCAAGACCTCGACTTCTCGATAGCCATCTTGAGCAAGTGCGTCTTGCGCGCCCTCAACATGTAGCCACCACTTCCCGAGCATCCGCTCGAGACCCCGCCAGGGAAAAAGACTGGCAAAGGAGTCTCTAGAGCGAATACGCAGCTCGGGACTCCATCCTCTGTTTCGACACCTGTCGAGACAGGAGATGGAGGAATCAGCCTCCAATTGTTCACCACAACCCCTCCGGCAACAGCCGGACCCATCAGCTGGGTGAAGCTGGAGAAAAGGAGGTTGCCCAAATGGGCGACAAGCAACTGGCAGAAAGCCTGCATGGATCTCATGGCCAATTCGTTGTGGAGAACTGGAAGGAGGCAAACCCTGACAAGAAGATCAACCTGTCGGGTGAGGACGTCTCCGATACGCTCCTGGAGAAGTCTGACCTTTCGGGGGCGAACCTGATCGGTACCAATCTCTCTGATGCCTGTCTGAACAAAGCAGCCCTGAATAGCGTCGACGCCACCGGTGCAGACTTCACTGCGGCAACTCTCCATAAGACCAATATGTTTTGTGCGACCCTGTGCGGTGCCAATCTGCTCGATGCGGAAATCTTCGGAGCGGATTTCTCCGGCGCAGATTTCACCGACGCAAAGGTCAACCAGAGTCCTGTTGAGTGGGCCACCTGCAAGGGCCTGGAAACCTGCAAGGGCCTCGACCCCGCGATCCTGCTGGCCGCCATCGCCTGCGGCTACCAGATCAACCCCAGGAACAGGGTCAAGAACAACAGGAGTCGGATCCAGCCCTGCTAAGGGCAGCCTGGAGTGAGCTCTAATCACACCACATCCCGAGCATCGCTCGAGACTCGCCGGGTATAACCGGATAGAAGGAGTCTCTAGAGCGCATACGCAGCTCGGGACTCCATCTGTGACGAGACTCTTAGGAGCACAGACCTGAGAACTCTCGTCAAAGATGGAGGAATCAGCCTCCGTAATAACCCCACCCTGAAGATCAGAGGTGGACGCGGTACGTCATACCGCAGAAAGGACCTGTCATGACTCAACGTCCTGACGAAATGCAACTTGGCAAGCTCGCCATGCTCCAGACTAAGCTTTTCAGGAAGGTGAGGAAGGGGAAGATCGATCTTGATCAAGCCTTCCGCGGACTTACGTCCATCCTTCAAGGTGATGATCAGCCCGCTCAGACGGAACTGATCCCGAACCTCCCCCCCAAGACCCCGAACGGATACACGGTGCTTGAACACCACCGAGATGATCCATTCACTTGGGACCCAACTCAAATTGAGCTCGTTCACGTCCCCTCCGGAACCGATCGTCGTCGTTTGAAGGAGGTCGTGGAGGAATTCTCAACGACCCGCGGTGTTGACGCCGCTGTCATGGATTACCTGATCAGCAATACGGAACTGATCCCAGAGGCCTGGAAGTTCGACACCTTCGGCAACACGAGAAAGATCATCTTCCCCGGCACCCTCTTTGAGTGCCCCAGCGGATTCAAGAACATGATGTACATCTACTGGGAAGGACCACGATGGTGGAACACCCACAACTTCCCAGAGGATGCTCCGTTGGGCAACTGTACGTACATGGCCGTCCGCAAGGTCGACTAATCTAAGCTCCAGCGTCATCTCCATGACGCTCTAGCACCTTTCATACCCCCTCCAGGGACGGAATCAGGATCGTGGTTAATACAAAGACCAGTTCTGATTCACCTGAGACGGGTACCCCCTGAATCGAATACGCGATTCGGGACTCCATCTGACTTTCCGTCATTGCGAGCCTGGCAACGCCAGGCGTGGCAATCTCCGATAATAGAGATTGCTTCGCTCCGCTCGCAATGACGGAAAGTCAGATGGAGTTGCATCTTGAACCCGTGGCCTGAGGGCCGCACCCGCCAGCTGGGTTAGCTGGAAAAGGAGAACGACCTATTCGTACTTTCAACTTGATCTTCGTGATCTCCCTGTTCACCCTCACCGGTTGCCTGCCCGAGACCCTCGGCGATACCCACATCTACAACGACGTGTACGTCGACGTCCACGAGGACTGCGACGAGCCGACCGAGCAGCCGGCGAACGAGCCCGAGGAGGTCCCCGAAGTCTCCGACCAGCTGCTGGAGATCGGCTTCACCACCGCCTTCCACGCGGCGCAGCCGTTCCTCGCCCAGCCGGACCAGGAGGTCATCCTCGGCTCGGTCACGTTCCACAGCCCCTACGGGCAGCAGCTCAACCTGATGACGATCCAGATCAGCATCGGCATCGACACCGACGGCGACGAGCTCTACGAGTTCGGCGACGGCGCGCTGATCAGACAGTACGTCCAGAGCTGCCAGCTCCGCGGCTGGCCGCAGATCGTCGACTACTCGGACCCCTCGCCCTTGACGGACGAAGGGAACCTGGTCGCCATCTTGGGTCAGAGCGTGGGCGAAGAAGGCATCCGCAACGCCGACATCGTCTGCCAGCTCACGGAGACCGTTCCGGAACAGCAGGTCGGCATCATGGCGGATCTGCCGATCCCGGCGGTGGCCAACGTCTTCGACCAGCTGGGCCGTTCGGTCCAGTCGGTCGTCACCGAGACCAACGGCAACCCCCCGCGGGTCGCCGCGCTGATCGGAGCCGAGGAAGAGCCCATCGAGCCCTGGGACGTCGGACCGGTGCAGCACACCTACTCCAACAGCCTGCTGCCCAGCCAGGGCCTGTTCGACTGGTACGCGGACGAGGAGTACTACCTCGATCCCGCCAATGGAACGCCCAACCCGGTCCTGACGGCGGACACGCTGAACTGGAGCGATGAAGGCACCATGACGGCGCAGACGCTCGAGTGGACCATCCTGGTCACCAGCTTGGACAGCCCGCTCCCCCTGGACCCGACGCCGTTCATCGAGCACTGCACGGTCTTCGAGACCCAGGAGGGTTCGGACAACATGTTCGGCCTCGAGGAGGTGGAAACGCTGACCCCCGTCGGCGACACGCTCACGCTCCCGTTCTGGATGCTGACCCCCATGGTCTGGGAGAACACCTTCTCCTACACCACCCGCATCGCCTGCCAGCTGCTGCCCAACACCAGCGGCGAGACGGTGCAGGTTGCCGTGTACCTCCGAGAGGTCGTGAACCCGGCCTTGTACGAGACCGGTCAGGAGCTGGACGTGAACATGCAGCCTCACGACCTGCTGCAGTTCTACCACCTCTCGGAGTAGTACTCCGAACCCCTCCCCTCGGGAATTCGCCCGGGGGGAGGACGATCCTGAGCGCAACGCTCGGACCTCACGGGTCCCAGTGCAACGCTCGGGACTCCATCTGACTCACCGTCACCGACGGGAAGTGAGATGGAGTAACCCTCCAAATTTTCTAGCACCTTGAAACCGTCGAGTATGACTCGATGCAATTCTCTATCCCAGCCTCTACTGGAGAAGGGTCGTCATGACCGAACAAGACAAACAGGATCTGGTTGCACAGATCAGATCGATTGGTGGCAAGAAAGCCATCGATACCTGGCGAGAAGCACATCCAGGAATCCAGCTGGACCTGAGTGGGACAGACCTGAGCTGTGCGGATCTGAGCGGAGCTTGTCTGGCCAAAGCAGATCTGACTGAAACGGACATGTCCTGGACGGACCTGTGCGGAGCAGACCTACGTGAAGCGGATCTAATCGAGGCAATAATGTTCTCTGCAAAACTACGTGGTGCAGACTTGCGTGGTGCAGACATGATGAGAGCAATGCTGCGCATGGCCAACTTGCGCGAAGCGACATTGCGCAGAGCAAACCTGACAAGGGCGGACCTGTACGGAGCTCAGCTGACTGAATCTGACCTGCGTGAAGCAAGACTCGACAGAGTAGATCTGGACGGAGCGAATCTGCGTAGAGTGAAAATCTCCGGAACCATTCTTGAAGTAGGGCGCTTCTTGCCTCCGCTGCTAAACACCTGGGACAACTCGTGTCCTGACCGACGTGCCCAGCTGCTGCGCGCACTGGAAGCCAGAAAGGCTCTTCGTAGCAAGTGTCTGAAGTGGACGTATCGATGCCCTCAAGGACATCTGCTCAGCGGCAAGTGTACCGGAGATGCCTTCACAACCGCCTGGGACACCACCTACATCTCGCAGGAACGACTGCTCAAATTGCTGCGCTGGCGTAGACCCAAGACGTTCAAGGAGGCCTCTGTCTAAAACAAGCCTTCGGAAAAACTTGAGCTTTTCTAAAGCTCATTCCCGAGCACCCGCCTCCCTACCGGCAGGCAAGCTCGAGACTCGCCGGGTATAACCGGATAGCAAGGAGTCTCTAGAGCGCATACGCAGCTCGGGACTCCATCTGTGACGAGAATCTCAGGAGCACAGACCTGAGAGCTCTCGTCAAAGATGGAGGAGTGAACCTTCGCAACAACCCCACACGGGGATGGAACCCACGTGTGGACGCGGTGAGTCAAGCCGCAGAGAGGAACAAGATGGCAACGATCATGAAGCTTCAGGAGGACGTCTTCTACTTCCTGTGGATGCCCCACCCCGAGAACCTGACGCTCAAGCGCTACGCACAGAACGCGACGACGGAGGATGGCAAGGCGCTCGACACGGGGGCTGTTTACAGCGCCCGTGAGGCTTACACGGTCGAGGACACTGAGTATGTGTTGCTGCTGGAGGATACCTCCTTGCAGTGGATGCTCTTCCAGGCCGAAGAGATCGGTTGGGAGCTCACTGGCGAACTCTCCTGGGTGAAGACCTTTCACCAGAGCATCCTGGATGTTCGTTCGGCGGTCGATGTCGCTTGCATCCACCTGAGCGCCATGGGTGTGACCCCCAAGCTGACGGACGCTGACTAGACAGCGACCATGCACCCCACACTCGTCAGGGCTCTGGACATTCAGAGCAACGATTGTGGGAAACGACCTCAAGCACACGCAACGCTTGAGGACACTGACCCGGACGCGAACAACTCGCGTACGGATCGGTGGTATGCGTTCACCACCTTTACAACCCAAGAACGTGAAAGGGAAACAATGGAGAAAATTCTCTTCTTCCTGGGGGCCGTAGCTTTCGCTGCCTCCCAAGTCCTGATGGGCTACTTGTACAGCCTGAACATGATCCCGTTGATCCTGCTCGTGCCGGCAGACCTCGGTCTCTGGGTGGCGTTGGTAGCGTCCCTGGTGGCTTTCAACAAGTACTGGGAATTCTCGAAAGGAAGCCCGAGTGAGCGTCTCACGATGTTCGCCGTCGAGCTGATCTTCTTCCTGGTCCTCCCGCTGATAGCCCTGGGCTACGGAATGACGCTCACCTGAGCCCCCTCGCACCCCACCCCCGTTTAAGTGTCTGTCCTTACAGATGCAGCGGTTGTGGGAAAGAACTTCCTGAATCGACTACGCGATTCGGGATCCAATCTGCACACATGAGACCTCTCGTGTAGGCAGATGGGAAGAGGCGGAGATTCACTCCACCTGACCCAAACGGAAAAGGCGATCGCGCCTTTGTCAGACCTGGTCAGACCAGGAAAAGGATCAACGTGGCACAAAGCTACATTGAATGCGAACACGTGCTCAAGGCACATCACGATGAACTGGTCATCTTCGACCAATGGATCAAGCGCACGGACAACCCACCACAGATGAGTCCCCGTGCGTCCTTCACGTACAAGGACGGACCTGAGTGGGCAGTACTGGACAGCGACGATGTTCAATCGACGCTCAAAAGCATCGAGCTCACCTTGCAAGAAGACCAGAGACTCGGCCTTCTTGAACATGTGCAGTTTGTCTCTGTCTCCGCAAAGGAGGCAACCCACTTGTGGGCAAAGGGCGTTCTGACCTTTGAGCACATGAAAGGCTTCAAGCGCATGCAAAACGGCGCGCTGGCATTTGAAGGGATCAGCCTGACCCTCTGGGATGACACGTTGATGAGCGTCATTCTCCTGGTCGAGAAGCGAAGCCGAGGCGTCCGCACCCTGACCGGCTCGATGACGCTGGTTGGAGCACAGCCCAAGTCGGCTCTAGAGAAGAAAATTGACAAGATCCCCAACCCAAAGTTCGAGCCTCTTGGCTTGAGCAAGCCCATGATGGACATCCCTGAACAAACTCCAGCGTTCATCACGAGGGAGTTCCAGGACATGTGGAGCAACCGCTTCTCTGGACACTTCCTGATCGAGGTGACTTGGGCCCAGGTCAGCAAGCTCACCGCGAGCATGAGGCAGAATCGAGCAGAACTGACTCGATTGGAAATTGTGACCGAGGGCGACACCGTCCACTTGAAGGTCACCAAGGAAGAAGCAGCGCGGGTCGCCAAGCACCTGTAGCCCTTCCTTACCACCCCACTTCCGTTCCCGTTCGTTCATTGACCAACTCGGTCAGAGGCGAATCACGAACAGCGGCTGTGGGTACGACTTCCTGAATCGAATACGCGATTCGGGATCCGATCTGCATACATGAGTACCGCTTGTGTAGGCAGATGGGAAGGGACAGAGATGAGCTCTGTCTAACCCAATTGATTTGGGAAGGTAGTAAACCAACCCAACAGAGAAAGGTTTCCTACATGGAATCCCTCTTGCAGGTGGCACCTGGTGTGCTGATCACTCTCACGGCAATTCACGCCATGTTTCTTGCGGGTCGTCGGCTCTTGAAGGGGCCCCGACTTTCACAAAACATCTCCACTGTCCGCGAGACGATGGAGGAGAAGCTGAGTCTGACCGCGGGAGAACGTGCCATCCTCGAACACCCACGGAAGGACAACGGCATCCTGACCTTCGTGATCCTGGAGATGATCCAGGTGGCTCGGAACACCCCCCTCGATCTCCCCAACAGAAAGGACGAGTGGTACCAGCGACTGTCCATGAAGAACGCGCCACGTATGCACCGTGCCACGCTCTACAGCGGAGCATTCATCTTCGTAGCGGAGCTGATCACACGCACCTCCTCGCCCAGCGTGATGACCCATGCCGTCCTGTTCTACTGGACCTTCTGGTTCATCTACGAGCTCGGAGACTGGATCCTGAGTGCACGAGCAGATATCCGCGAGTTCCACAAGACCTTCAAGGTCATCAACGGAATCATCGGCAGCTGACAGCTACGCCGACTACGACTACTGCGACGAGCACCTCCTCGTAGTACCTGATAGACATCAGGTGAGTACCTAAACCCCGAACAACACCGGGCCCCACTGACACCTCGTCAGAATGGAGTGGCCGGCGCTTGTATGTTCGGGACTCCATCTGTAGCGAGAGACGTTAGGAGCACAGACCTAGCGCACTCTCGCTAAAGATGGAGGAATGAACCTTCGCAAGAGACTCACCCTGAGTTGGAACTCAGTGGTGGATGCAGTGAGTCAAGCTGCAGAGAGGATCGAAGCATGAACATCGCCTTTACCGAGATTTCCGTCCAGCAACTGGAGCTGATCGACTGGGACCGAGCGGATCAGGTCAACGCGTGCAGTGCTTACCGGATCGACTGCATCGACAACCCTGAGCTGATCCACGGCCTGCTGGCCCAGGATCTCTCTGGTTCCTGGCACCTTTTCCACCCCGGAAACCTGCAGCCGCACCTGTACGACAAGGTGCTCACCCTGCGGACCCTGGGCCCGAACGCGCAGGCGGCCATCGAGGAAACTCGAGTCTTGCTCACCTAGCCCCTCTTAAACCCACCAGGCACAAACGACCTGGTGGACACGACCCGAGATCCATCTCGGGACTCCATCCTCTGTTTCGACTCCGGTCGAGACGGGAGATGGAGGAATGAGCCTTCAAACGTACCTTCAACTCAACCCCATCCTGGATTGGACCAGGATGGAGCGGCCTCTCTGCCGCAGAAAGGAACGTGATGCGTATCGACAACGCGCAGTACGGACGAGTCGCCCTCCTTGCCGAAGAGATCTTGCGCAAGACGCGCAAGGGAAAGCTCGACTTGGATCATGTTCTCCAAGGGCTTCAGAACGTCATCGACGGTGTTCCGCAGCGCAAGCCAACCGTGATCCTGGAAACCGAGCCTCCCTACGGCGGCATCGACTTTCACAACGGAACAGGAACCTTCACATGGAATGCTGACGACATTGAGCTTGTCCCTATCGCTCACTTTGGTGTGGGGTACAAGCTTGCAGATGTCATGGCAGTGATGCCCATGGACCGGGCCGTACACGCAGGGGTGATGAATGCGCTGACTAAGCGAGGGAAGCTGATCCCCGAAGCTTGGAAGCACGACGAACAGGGCAAGCCACGGAAGATCTTCTTCCCTGGGACAATTCAACCCTACTCTGGCCCAGACAAGTGCCTCCGCTACATGTACCGAAACGGACCCTGGTGGGATACAGACGCTCACGCGTTCAGGAACCGCCTGTCCGACAGCTGCTACATGGTGATGCTCAAGGAAGGAGCGAATCGATGAAGCGCCTCAAGGACTGGATGATCCGGAGCACGCAAAACTGCCTGGGAGTCCTCTACGCTTTCTGTTGGATCTTTGTTCCGACCCTGGAACCCATTTTCCAACAAAGGTTCGGCATCAGCCTGGACCAGAAGCTCGAAGCCCTATTCGAGACCCTTGCGACCCCACGACTGTGGAAGCGCCTGATCTGGCTTGCCCTGAGTGTGAGCCTGAGCATTTCAAGCGTCATCTTTCTCCGGGAAGTTGGCCCACTGTCTGACCCGAACTGGCTCATGTTCGCCCTGTGCTACTTGGCTGGTTGCCTGGCGCTGGTGATGTCTGGATCCGTCGCGGCTCTTGAATTGACGAATCCACAAGGATTTATACGACTTGCTCTTGCCGCACTTGTTCTGAGCATCTTCCAGTTCTACACACTGGGACTCGTGGTAGTCATGAGCTCTATGACCCTCTAGCACCTTTTATGCCCCTCCAGGGACGGAATCAGGATCGTGGTTAATACAAAGACCAGTTCTGATTCACCTGAGACGGGAACCCCTGAATCGAATACGCGATTCGGGACTCCATCTCACCTGCCGTCTAAGACGGACGGTGAGATGGAGGAATCATTCTCCAATTGTTCACCACAACCGCTCCGGCGCGACCGGACCTGTCAGCTGGATTAGCTGAAGAAAAGGAGATTGCCCCCATGGGCGACACACAACTGCTCCAACGAACTGCTGTGGTAATGCAAGTACTCTGGACGTTCATCGGGACCGAAAGAGAACTCTGGGTGAAGGCCCTGGAGAAGTTCGTCCAGAGGCAGAACCCTTGGCCCGCGAAGTTCCCCACCTGGCGAACGGTTTGGCTCGGACGATTCTACTCCGCCATGAACTACATCTACGCACTCCGAATTGCTGGAGTCGGGATGAGCAAGGAGTTCATCGAGAAGTTGCGGATCCACGATCTGGGGTACATGAAGCGAGTCGAACTGGTCCTGGTCTCCGTCGAAGATCTTGGTTTCAGCCACGAAGGCGCGACCCTCAATGAAATCATCGGTGCGGCCTACAAGCATGGCCTGAACGTCTGCACACAGGAGGAGGCACCCGCCCTGCTGCTGAGCACAGCCATTATAGAAGACGAACTCTTCCTCTCGATGTTCTTCCACACAGATGCGATCTGGAACGACCTGTACGTTCTGCACAGAACGACATCACGTGGAGATTGTGTCAGCGTTCAGCGCCTAAGCAAAGAGCACCGATTCCCGCCTACGACCCGCTTCATCTTCGCGAGAAACTGAAGCGTCACACCACTTCCCGAGCATCACTCGAGACTCGCCGAGGTATAACAATCGGCAAAGGAGTCTCTAGAGCCCTTACGCGCTCGGGACTCCATCCCCCACCTCGACTCCGGTCGAGACGAGAGATGGAGTGACATCCAATCAACACTCTGACTGCTACCAGTCGGAGAATCTGGGGGCCCTTGTGGCCAAACTCGAACAAGAACAGGAACCTTTCAACAACGAGGAGCTCTGGGAGGAGCTTTACGCCTCCCACATCGAGGAAGATAGCTGGATCGAGGAAGACTGGGATTCTCTCGAGGGCTACGACGTGTACAGCGACTTCGTCGACCAAGCTGAAAAAAGCTTGATCGAGGAGAAGGAAGCTCTCCGACACCTGTTGGAGACCGCTGACGAGTCGAGCCTCTCGTCCTACGGTCCCACCAGGGCCGCACACAAAATCCGCAAGGACTCGTACAACCCCGGCTACTTCGGAAAAATCGCCGAAAAGGAACTCGGACGCATGCGCCGCGGACGATCCTGGAAGCGCTCAAGCCGAAACTGCGCCAAGCAGTGGGAGTGTCGCGTAACCAGAGTGCACCGCCGCCACAATCCGATCGCCCCCCACTAACCTCCTACCCGAGCGTCACGCTCAAAGACCTATCGAATATTTCGAAACGGGGTCTCACAGCATACGCTCGGGACTCCATCCCCCACTTCGACTCCGGTCGAGATGGGAGATGGGGGGAATGATCCTCCTGTTTAACCTGATCTGGGTCGGGACCCAAGTCAGGCGCAGCATGTCTCGCTGCAGAATGGATAAGAAATGAACACCCTTCCGTCGCTGATCTCCTTTCCCAAGCCTTTGCTTCACCGCGTCGTCTGCTGCGTTCCTCAGGGTGAGGGGCGCTCCTTGAACACGGCCGAGTGCATCGTGAAGGGGATCTTCACGCGCAACTCCGGCTCCTACGAGTTGGCGACCGGCACGTTGCAGGGCAAGCAGCTGGGCGATCGCCTGCACATCAAGACGCCGCACGGTCTGCTGATCCTCAACGCCAACATGGTGGACGTCAGCAACTAGTATGAACTAGCTGCAAACTGTACACCCCTCCCACACATACCTACGTGACTCTAGGCATCTAGAGCAGTATGTGTGGGCATGACCCGAGCAAGACGTGCTCGGGACTCCATCCTCCAGCTCGACTCCGGTCGAGACGGGAGATGGAGGACGATCATTCAACCACGGGAAGGGACGTCTTGCGCGTCTAACCCGAGACCGGCACCGCCGGCAGAAAGGGCCTCATGGCCGACCAGAAACTCGTCGAAGCGCTCAAGAAAAGCGACATCGCTTTTCTGATCTGGAAAAGGAAGCATCGCGGCAAACCCATGAACCTCGCTGGCGCAGAGCTGTTCGAGCCTTCTGCTAGGCAGGTGGAAGAAGATCTTCTTCGGGAAGGATTCTTCCCTGAAGGGATCTCCCAGAAAGAAGCCTGGGAACTGGCTGGAAGCCTGGATGACACACCGCGAGGGCTCGACCTGACAGGGGTAGATCTCTCTGGAGCAGACCTGCGCGGAGCAAGGCTCTTCAACGCTGTTCTGGTCGGTGCCAACCTGACTGGAGCACAGCTCGACGGCGTGCGCATGGAGGGGGCCAACCTTCAGGACGCTAAGATTCAGGACACCATCCTGGATCCAACGAACTGGGCGCCCTCGTTTCTGAAGCTCTGGGACAGCGCCCCCGCAACCAACCGGACAAACCTTCTCAACGCACTAATCCGTAAGGAGACCGTGCGAGAAGTGAACGAAACCGGCCTTGGCCGCTGTCCGGAAACGCACCTGCGCGGTGAGGACACGGAAGATCAGACGGCCTTCACGTTCGCCTGGGACACCTACGGACTGAGTGAACGCTACGTCCTGAGAGTGCTCTGGAGCAATCGCGAGAAGGACTTGCGGGCACTTGGGCACAACACGTGCCCTGAAGTGATCGCACCGAACAACGACCCCGAGTAGTATCGGCACCCCCTGACACACAGTCAGAATGGAGTAGCCGGCACTTGTACGCTCGGGACTCCATCCCCCACTTCGACTCAAGTCGAGGCGGGAGATGGAGGAACGTCTTTGCGACAATTGTCGCGGAAAGGATGGTCACATGACCAAAGAGGAACTACTTGCGGAAATCCGTGCCTTCAGAGGCAAGGAAGCCATCGACATGTGGCGAAGCGAGCACCCAAAGGAAACCCTGGATCTGTCCATGGCACAACTCCCTTGGGTAGATCTCGCTGAAGCCAACCTGTCCGGCATAATCCTCCGCGGTGCCAACCTGCAAGGAGCGAATCTTTGCAGCGCAGATCTCTCCGGCGCAGATCTGCTTGATGCGACGCTCTCCTGGGCAAGACTGCACAGAGCGAACCTACGCGAGGCGAACCTAAGCAGAGCGAAACTGCACAGGACTTACCTGGCACAAGCCGACCTGTCAGGAGCCAACTTGTCTGGAGCAGAGTTGTCAGGTGTGAACCTGTACAACGCTGACTTGTCTGGAGCAAGTTTGGCCGATGCAAGACTGACTGAAGCGAAGCTCACCGCAACAAAACTGGGGAAGTAAACCTCGCCCGGTAACGCCGCCTGAGTGCACACAGCACTCGTACCCGAACCAACTCGGGACCCAACAATATTTTTTGAGGGGTCCAAACGCTACGGCTCGGGACTCCATCTGTGGCGAGAAGACCATTGGGAGCACAGACCCACTTGGCTTTCTCGACACGTATGGAGTGTAAGAAGACACTCTGTTCGCACATCACACCACCCCTCTGCAGGAAGGCAGATCGATGGACACATCGTACATTCAGAACCTTGGCCCGATAGACGTCGTGGCTCTGGGAGCCTGGATGAGGCACCGGGACCCGTACGAGACCTACAGCGAGGAGCTGGAAGAGAACGAAACCGTCCTGGCTCTGGCTGATCGGCTGGTTCAGTACTGGGGCATGGAGTTCGAGTACCACAGGACCCTGGTCGACATGGTCTGGACCCCCGCCTACTGGGCCGAGGGCTACATCATCGCCGGTGACGAACCGGTGACCGAAGACATGTTCTGCGTCGCCCTGCGCCTGGCCGCCACCCGCGCCCTGGAGATGATTCAAGGAGACCTGTCCGAACTGGGAGAGGACGACCTTGCTGGCTTCGCACACAGCCGCGCAGCTCTGAAGATTCGTGGTGACAAGTCGGACCGACGAGTTTGGCAGAACGCCAACTACTACGGGGACTTCGAACTGAATGCCAAAGAGAACGCTCGAGAGCGTCGAGCCGCCTGCTGGAAGCGCACGGCAAAGAAGCCGCGCAAGCAGTGGCAGCGTCGAGTGAACCAAAAGTCTCGCAAGCAGCGCAAGCCGCTGGACTACTGGGGCTGGAAGGCCCTGGAGGACATCGGTCAGGTGCTGTGCAAGGTGAGCCCGTTCGTCGGCGAGACGGAGAAGCTCCGGCTCGCCACCGACGCCGTGGGTAGCGTTCACGACCTGTCCGAGGTCCGCTACACCAACGACGAGATAGGGGCTCTGCTCCGAGACAGTTCGGACCAGCACGGCATGACCGATGCTGCCATGACGGTGCACGAGGAAGTGTACTGGGAAGAGATCCGAAAGCTCGGTGACAACGTGGTCTGCTGGCGTGAAGAGATCTTCAGCTGGCATCGCGAAGAGCAGCTGCTCTGGGAGATGATCCTCGACGCAGAAATGAATCCCCAGATCCGACTGGTTCCAGACGTCCTGTTTTCCGACTTCGGAACGCGACACACCTTCTCCTCACCTTGGCATCGCTTCTACGACAAAGAAGCAGCTGCCATCGCCCAAGAGCGATACTCCTTCATGACCACTGAGTCGTGGGATGAAGATCCGGACTACGGCTGGCGTGAGCGCGTCAACAGCCTCCTTACGCCCGACAGGGACGAGGAGGGCTACTGGATGAGCCGCTACACCCAGGAACAGGAAGAGAGGGACCTGCTCGATCAGGACCTGATCTACGACTGGGACCCCGACGTCGACCAGTGGTACGACGACGAATCGTGGTTGGACCGCGATTGGCTCTGGATGGAAGAGGACGGCCACTGGGACTCCGAGTTCTGCATGTGCGCCGACTGCGAAGACCTCTCCTACTGGGGAGAAGTCGACCTGCAGGAAGAAGAGGTCTGGGCCCTCATGGACGAGGATGCCATCACCGACATGGAGATGGACCTGGCCAGGGAGGGCATCGACCTGAACCTGATGAGCATGCTCGGCCACGAGGGCATGCACCGCGTGCGTGGACAGCGCACCAAGCGCGGACGCGGGCCCCAGTGGGCCAAGTCCATCCCGGGATACAACCCCCGGCGCCCCAACCGCAGCAAGTTCGATCCGCGTAGGGTGCTGGCCGCCTAGCACAACAACAACGAACCCGAGCGCCATGCCGGGACTCACCGATCTACATCGGGACGGAGTCTCGGACGCTACTTCAGCGCTCGGGACTCCATCCCCTGTTTCGACCCCAGTCGAGACGGGAGATGGAGGCAACAAAACGCCTTCAATTTGAAAGGAGAGATACATTGAATCTAACTGACATAGTTGAAAAAGTGCTAGCGCAAGGAGTAGATCAACACAACTCGGTCCAATGGAATCGTCGCATCGCTGACGTGGAAACCATTGAAGATGAGCACATCGTCCTTGCCACGTTCTCAGGAAAAGAACTGGCGGGAAAGACGTTCATCGATTGCACGCTCGAGGACTGCACGCTCATCGACGTCGATTTTGAGAAGACGCACTTCATCAACGTGACGTTCGACCGGTGCATGCTCAACCCCTGAGTCATCACGTACACCCCATCTCCGTACAGGTTCTTGATCGACAACGGGTCGATAAGCCATAAGAACAACGGTTATGGGCACGACCTGAGCAACACGCGCTCGGGACTCCATCCCCCGCTTCGACCCCAGTCGAGACGGGAGATGGAGGAATGGTCCTTCAATAGAGCTACGAAAGGGAGAATGATGAGTGATCCTTCCGGTGATATTCCTGAAGAACTACTCGAACTCTTGCACCCCTCGCTTGACCGCGTTGAGGCGCACCTGAACCAGATCTTCAACAGTGTCAGAAATGGCGATCTTGATCTCCAACTCGTTCAAGACACTCTTCGACAAGTTCGCAACGGTCGCGTCCTCCTGCCTGGATACGGCATTCCGATCGACCAGAACGCAGAACCCATGCCCATCACGGGCTGCAGCATCGCGTTTCACAATCAGTGGGAGATGCGTTACTGGGATCCAAGCGCATTCAACCACTACTTCGATCGGAGACTAAACCCGGCCACAGGCCAAGCTGCCACCGGTCTGGATCTACAGGATGCCTATAGGAAGTTTGAAACTCCCAACAGCTGCATTCTGGACTTTTTGCTGAAGTACCCGGTCTTGATTCCGAACGACTGGAAATACGTTCCCTACAGCCAGAAGAAAGCTCCGTTCAAGAAAACCGTCTTCTGGGGAACGGTCTACCAGTGCGACGACCTCTTGTTCGTCCGGTACCTCACCTGGGGTCATGACACTTCTGGCAAGCCAATCTGGACTTGGGGCAAGCAATGGCTCCACGAACACTGGCCATCAAATTGCGACTCCCTGGTCCTGCGGGAAGACTAACCCAACGACTAACAGCACAACCGCTGTTCATTTCCGAGCCATCGCTCGAGACTCACCGGGTATAACCGGTATGGGAGACTCGACGCATACGCGGCTCGGGACTCCATCCCCCACCTCGACCCCAGTCGAGACGGGAGATGGAGGAATGAGCCTCCGCCTAAAATCGGGAAGGGACGTCTTGCGCGTCTAACCCGAGACCGGCATCGCCGGCAGAAAGGGCCTTATGGCCAACTCCGAACACGTCGCCATCGTCCGCAGCGGACCGGTGGCGATTCAGCAATGGATGAGTCGTCGCGCTGAAGGAAGCTTCGATCTGGACAGTGCGGTGCTGGCAGGAATGCAGCTGGGGGCAATCAAGCTCCCGGGGCAGCGCATCTGTCGTGCAGACTTCCGATTCAGCCACCTGCAGGAGGCGGACTTCTCTTGTGCAAATCTCGCCCAGGCCAACTTCCAGGGCGCGAGACTGCAGGGCGCAAACCTGGCTCAGGCCTACTTGCAGGGTGCCATCCTCCGTGAGGCGGACCTCTCCGGGGCGGATCTCACGAGAGCGAATCTCGAAGGAGTCAACCTGTACAGCACCGACTTCGATGGGGCTATCCTGAAGGGGATCAGCCCGCACATGTGGGCAAGGACCCTGAACCTGGAGTTCGCCAAGAACCTGCCCTACGGCCTCCTCAGCGATGCCGTCGCGGCCGGATACCCCGACCGCAACCGATCCGCCTAGGATCACAACGACCCGAACGACACCGGAACCCACCAACACCTCGTTGGGTGGAGTAACCGGCACTTGTACGTTCGGGACTCCATCCCCCGCTTCGACTTCGGTCGAGACGGGAGATGGAGCAACCGCTTCAACCAAACCCGCCAGCGGGGTTCGCTGGAGAAAGTCGAGAAGCACCTTGGATACCTTCAACCGTTACTACGAGCAGCTGCTCGAGGCGCTCCCGAGCATTCCCGAGCCGTTGGGCTGGGTCATCCTGGTCCTGCTGGTCACCGGAACGCTGGGACACCTCATCTACCGGGTGGGACTGGTCCTGACCCGTGGCTTCGCCCTGCACTTCGACATCCCCGAGATCAAGGAGATGATCGAGAAAGGGCGGGACTACAGCATCATCCTCGGGTTCATGGACAACCACGCACGTGGAATCCAGTACCCGATTATCGCGGCCATGCGTGAGATGGTCGACACCGCTCAGTACGGACTCCCCTCCTTCGTGAGTCAACAGGCGTCCTTCAAGAAGACGGCAGAGCGACAGACCAAGTGGTTCATCCTGTGGCGGAGCTTGCCGATGTCCATCTGGTTCACCACCGTGATGATCCTCCTCACCAAACTCAATGAACCTCTGGGGCACAACACGCACCTCTGGATCGTCATCTGGACGATCTCGGGCTACTGGAGCTTCATCACCCTCCTGCGCTTGCTGGCGGGCATGGCGAGTCGCGGCATGACCGAAGACCGGTTCTGGGACATCTACTCGACGCTCATGACGCGCCTGGTCATCGAGGACGACAAGTACTGGCGCGAGCAACTCGACCGCGCGGCCGAGTTCCACAGTCCGTACATCGGGCGCGTGGACCAGCTCTCGCTGGAACCTCCCTCTCTGGGAGACTGAAACGAACCCGAGCCAAGCGGCTTGGACCCAAGACGGGGTCCTGAACGCTTGCGCTCGGGACTCCATCCCCTATTTCGACTCCGGTCGAGAGAGGAGATGGAGGAAGATCTTTTTACTCGAGCATAAGCTCGCCCATGTGACAGGGCATGTCACAAAGGAGGATACAGATGTTCAAAAGCGCACTCTCAGGTGCTCAGGAAAACATCAAGTACCGCATGGGTGTCTGGACCATCTTCGAGACAAGCGGCTTCTATCACCCCGAACAAGAACGTTTGTTCTTGCACACCTCAGGTGAACTGAACCTTCGCAGGGGAGTTCCGTGGGATGCACCGGCAACTGATTGCTGGACTCCCTTGCTCGAACTCGAATCGTTTGCAGACGTCCTCAATCGCGTCGTCAAAGCACGCATGTCGAAGGAGGAGAAATCACCTTCATTGGGACTGAACCTGATCGTTACCCTCTCTGAGGTGGCAGCCATCCGACTTCTGTCCCAACACCTGGAGCGGATGGAGAAGCCAAAGACAGCGGCGCGTCCAAATTGGGTGCACGGCTCAATGCAGTTTCCCTCTTTGGAACAACTGCTCTCTCAAGCCACTTTGTTGCAGCCAGGACTGGTGCAGTTGATCCCCGAAATGAACCTCGATGGATCGACCGCTCACAAGATCGAGGTGCGCATTTGCAGGAGTCAATGGGATTTCATGATCCTCATCGACCGACACAATGACCTGCTGACGCGCGTTGAGCTTGTCGATGCAGATAAGCCGTGCCGCCAGCGGGACGGCTTCACAGAGCACGAAAAGCGATTCAATGGCATCGTCCGGTGCACCTCAAACGGGATGGCCCTCTTCTTCATGAAGGCCCACGTTGGGCGACCACTTGAAAAAGCTCTTGAACTCATGGTCGATAAGCCGTGGTTGAACGCCAGGGTCTTGGATCATCTGCTCGAGCATCCGGAACTGATTCCTGAGCGATGGAAAAGCGAACCGATGACGAGCATCTTGTTTGCTGGAACCATTTTTCAGACTCAGAACAGCGCAGGTTTCAGCACGTCTAGGGGTGTGGAATACCTGTACTACAATGGCGATGCCTGGACCAAGAACATTCTCTTCCTCGAAGAGGATATCAGCGAGCACTACATGCTTGCCGTAAAGGCATAGCACTGTGTACAGATCCCACATTCGTTCAAGCTTCCTCGTTGACCAGCTCGGTCAGAGGCAAAGGGAAGCAGCGAAGGTGGGAGACAACCCCTGAATCGATACGCGATTCAGGACTCCATCCCCTGTTTCGACTCCGGTCGAGAGAGGAGATGGAGGAACGATCTTTCCACACAACCCCACCGAGGACTGGAATCCTCAGGTGGATGCGGCAAGTCAAGCTGCAGAGAGGAGTGGCCCCGTGGCCATGACTATCCAGAACGTCATCGAAGGCATTCAGGCCGGCAACGGCAAGAAAGTCATCTCCACCTGGAAGCGCGAGAACCCGGAAGCCCATCTGGACCTGTGCGGTGCAGACCTGCGCGGGGCGAACCTATCCGGGTCGGACCTGCACGGTGCAGACCTGCGCTGGGCACACCTGGCCCGTACCGACCTGTCCGGGTCGGACCTGCACGGTGCAGACCTGCGCTGGGCACACCTGGCCGGTACGAACCTGCGCCAAGCGGACCTGCGCCAAGCGGACCTGAACGAGGTGGACCTGAGCGGGGTGAACCTGTCCGGGTCGAACCTGCACGGTGCAGACCTGCGCGAGGCGAACCTGTCCGGGGCGAACCTGTCCTGGGCGAATCTGTCCGGGGCGAACCTGTCCGGGGCGAAGATGAACCAACCTGTGAGCATGTGGGCCACCTGCAAGAACCTGGAGACCTGTTGGGGACTTCCCCACGGCCTCTACACTGACGCTGTCGCGGGCGGGTACAAGCCCGAGAGCACAAACAGCTAGTCTCAACAACACCTCCTCCCCTGGGAATCCGCCCAGAGGAGGGACACCCGAGCGCTACGGCTCGGCCTGCCCGGTCCCCTCGCTATCCATCGAGGGACGGGGACTCCATCTTAGATAGCGATTAGCTATAGCCGTTAGCTATCAGCTACTAGCTGTCTGGGATGGAGGAATGATCTTTTACCCACCAGCTTTGCTGGCCGGCCTGGCGGATCCAGGAAGAAAAGGGGTTCTGGTCCATGGCCAATCCTGATCACGTCGCCGTGGTGCGACGAAGAACAGATGCTATTGCAAAGTGGCGAGAAGAGAACCCAGGGGTCCGCCTGGACCTGCATGGCGCCAAACTTTACTCGATCAACCTGTTCAATGCGGACCTGCGCGGGGCGGACCTGCGCGAGACGAAACTGGACGGGGTGGACCTGCGCGAGGCGGACCTGCGCGAGGCGGACCTGCGCGGTGCGTACATGCCCCGGTCGTACCTGAGCGGTGCGGACCTGCGCGAGGCCAAACTGAATGGGGCGGACCTACGCTCTACGCACTTGTATATGGCAAACCTGGAAAGGGCAACCCTGAATGAGGTGGACCTGCGCAGGGCGGACTTGCGCGAGACGAAACTGGACGGGGCAGCCTTGAATGGAGCGGACCTGCGCGAGGCGAAACTGAGCGGGGCAGCCCTGAATGGAGCGGACCTCGAAAATGCTCGTATCGGTGGCACCATCCTAGATGTGAAGACATTCCTAGCTCCACTGCTGCAACTCTGGGACAGCTTGTGTCTAGAACGTCGCGGACAGCTCATCGTGAGCTTGCGCTATCATGGTATGGCACTGCAAGATTTGTGGTCAAAAACAGCGACGGACAAGTGTCCGGAAGGCTACCTACTCGATGGCGATGGCACATGAAATGACTTCACCTGAATCTGCGACAACGGAATTATCTCTCACAAGTAGCTTCTGAGATGGCGCCGTTTCAAAACGTTCACGCAGGCGTGTGACCTGCTCGAATAAAAACACACATACATCCCACGTCCGTTCCCGTTCGTTCGTTGACCAGCTCGGTCAGAGGCGAATCACGAACAGCGGTTGTGGGAGAGACTTCCTGAATCGAATACGCGATTCGGGACTCTATCCTAGAGAACGATTAGCTTTTAGCCATCAGCTACTAGCTCTCTGAGATGGAGGAATGATTCTCCAGAAGTTCATCACACTCCGGCACGCCGGAGACAACCCACACCCACAGGAGCTAGAACCCCTGTGAACGCCGCCCGTAAAGCGGTAGAAAGGAGTGTCCATGGCTATGGACAGGAACTGGCTCATCAAACTCAAACACACACCCACAGACGTTTGGGTACCTGTCCTTACAGGTGCAGCGTCATGTGGGAAACGAATTCCTGAATCTAGAACGCAGATTCGGGACTCCATCTGACCTGCCGTCTAAGACGGACGGTGAGATGGAGGAAGATCTTATCAACCCGAGCGAAAGCTCACTAACCTGGTGGACCCAGGAAGAAAGGGGGATTGGTCTGTGGCCAATCGTGAACATGTCGCCCTTGTGAAAAAAGGGAATGTAACCCTCCGTGCTTGGCAACTAGCGAATCCAGGGATCCAACTAAACCTCTCCTATGCAGACTTGGCTGGGGTGAACATGGGTTGGATGATCTTGAGCGGAGCGAACCTCCGTGGGACAGACCTGAGAAGAGCATTCTTGTGTGCCGCGCGTCTGAACGGGGCAAATCTCAAAGACGCGAACCTTGCTGGAGCGGACCTGGAAGCAGCAGACCTGATTGGGGCGGACCTGACTGAGGCAGACCTGAGTGGGGCGTCCCTGTATGAAACAACTTTCAGCAAAACAACGCTGGACCAGCCTGCAACCATGTGGGCCACCTGCAAGGAACTCGAAACTTGCTGGGGACTCAATCCTTCAATCTTGGTGGCCGCCATCGCCTGTGGCTACCAGACAAACTTCCAAAAGGAGAAGTAAAAAACCGAACCAGGAACAACGAACCCTGGTACTTATCGCTAATAGCGACCACTTCCCGAGCACGGCTCGAGACCCTGCCAGGGAAAAAGACTGGCAAAGGAGTCTCTAGAGCGCTCACGCAGCTCGGGACTCCATCCCTTGTTTCGACAGCCGTCGAGGCGCGAGATGGAGGAACAGCACTAAAACAGAAGCTCCACAGCTCATATGAACCGAGAGCACTGATCCGTACGTAAATCCTTGCGTATGGATTAGTGAGCACTCGCTCACAATTTCACACAACCCGTGTGACCTTTGCGGGGAGGAATACCCGTAGGAGAATGTCATGTTGACGGACAGTGAATTCAAGTGGACGTTTGTGCTGGGCGAAGGCCTGGCCAAAACCAACGGAGAGGTCTTCGAAATCCTTGGCAAGCGTGGAGCCATCTTCGGAGACGACATCTGCGTGGACATCGGCTTCTTCATCCGTGTGAACGAAGAAGATCTGAGGGCAACGCACGGCCAACTGACCACCCACATCTCGATGATGGAGGACGGTGGCCCAGGACTGGATCAACTCGACGTGATCCTTGTCTCTCCTCAGGAGGCACTGAACCTGATCCTGATCAAGACGATCACTCACGAGGAGTTCTGCCAAGCAACTCTCGTCGATGTTGACGATGGGTATGACGTACGTTTCCCACCGATCACCATCGAACTGGCAGCCACCGGTAAGAAGGTATCTGTGACGATCTGCGCAACAACCGATGTGCCCGAGGTGTGCATCCGCATGCGCAACAGCGACTAAACCGGTCGCAAGAACCCCCACATCCGTTCCCGTTCGTTCATTGACCAGCTTGGTCAGAGGCGAATCACGAACAGCGGCTGTGGGCACGAAATCCTGAATCGAATACGCGATTCGGGACTCCATCCTCTGTTTTGACTCCGGTCGAGAGAGGAGATGGAGGAATCGATCTTCAACAGAAAACCACCTTGGATTGGACCAAGGTGGGTGCGGTCAGTCAAGCCGCAGAAAGGCACGAGATGAAGCGTCATCGAAAAGAACTTGCTTGGGTGAGTGTCCAAATGATGCTGAGCATCGTCGGATTCATGACCCTTGTGCTGGAGATGCACAAGCTCACGTTCATCAACGAGAAAAGCGTTGCTGAGCAGTGGACCCTTCCACTACTACTGCTCCCACTGGTGACAGCAAACTCTTTCTACCTCTTCTGGGGGGTGGCAGATCTTGTCTGGAAGGGCATGAAAAAGATTGGCTGGGTTTTCACCTTCATCTGGATCCTCACGGGTGCTAGTTGGTTTACAGCCATGTATCTGATTGAGAACACAAGGTAACTCCCACACCCCATCTCATGGACGGAATTAGGATCGTGGTAATACAAAGACCAGTTCTAATTCACTTGAGAGGGAACGGCCCGAGCATACGGCTCGGGACTCCATCCCTTGTTTTGACTCCGGTCGAGATGAGAGATGGAGGAACAGCAACATACGGCCTGCTAACAGGCTCGTGAACCAGAGGTGGCCCCATGGCCATGACGAAGTACAACAAGAAGAACCTAATGGAACAAATCCGGGCCGTAGGTGGCAAACGAGTCATCGCCACCTGGCGAAAAGCAAACCCAGGGGTTCAACTCAACCTATCTCGAACAGACCTGCGCGGAGCGGACCTGTCTGAGGCGAACCTGTATGGTGCGAACCTGTACGGTGCGGACCTCTATGGTGCGGACCTGCGTAAAGCGCGTCTGTACGGGACGAACCTGCATAAGGCCAACTTTCGAAGGGCGAGAATCTCCGGAACCATTCTGGCAGTGCAGCGTTTCCTTCCGCCGCTGCTGCAGATCTGGGACGCTTCGTGTCCCGAGCGACGTGCGCATCTGCTGCAGGCGCTACAGAACCAAACCGCTCTTCGAGGAATGTGGTCACAAGGAACAGCGCGGTGTCCTGAGGGATATTTGCTCGGTGGCAAAGGTGCCGGTGACTGGTTCACTCGCGCCTGGGACACTGGTGCCATCTCGCATGAGCGGCTGCTCAAGCTGCTGCGCTGGCGTAGACCCAAGACATCCCAGGAGGCTTCTGTCTAGCGCAGGCTTCCTGAAGGTAAATACGGACCTCCCCTAATCCTTGTCCCCCCATGTTCGTTCGGGCATCTGTCTTTATAGATGCAGCGGATGTGGGGAAAGCTTCCTGAATCGATACGCGATTCGGGACTCCATCTGTCATTTCGACCTTGTCGAGATGAGGGGTGGAGGAACAAACACCCTCCCCACCAGCGGGGTGCCGCTGGAGAAAGGAGCCGGTTATGTCTCAAGGCATGCTCGGCATGCTCGAACTCAGTGAGGTCCAGGAGACTCGACTGGACCTGGAAAACAAGCTGGCAGGACCTGACGGGCGTGTGTGGCTCGTGGCTCTTAAACGGTTCTTGCTCAAGAAAAACCCCTGGGAGAAACCTCTCACCTGGCGGACCATCACCTTAGGCCAGCATCAGAACCGACGAGCCTATCGTCGGGCCTTCAATCAGTCTGGTTTCGTCACCAGCCACTGGGCGGATGACCTGCTGAAGAGAACCCCCTGCGCCTCGAAGCCGACACAGGTCGAGCTGGTCTCGCTCACTGCAGTGGAACTAGGTTTTCCTAAAGGAGCGACCACGAGACAGGTTTACAAGGCCAGCAAGGCCTTGGGGCTCGACTTGTGCCCTGCGGAAGTTGGCCCGGCCCTTCGTCTTGCCTACCCCGACCAGCCAGTGGACGAAATACGCTTCATCGCTATGGAGCCCCTCAGGGACATTGAAAGCAACCTGAAGGTCTTCCTTGTGGGCCGTCGTCGCGACAGGCGCTTCCTGAGCACAAGCTTCTTCGGCCCCGACATCAAGTCGCGGGGTGATAAGCAGTGGGTGTTCTGCCGCCCACAGACGACTCCTACCTCCAAGTAGGCTGGAGCCAGCCTCCAAAACTGACCCGCAACGCGGGATCCCCGAGCCAACCGCTCAAGACTCTCGATATTTACGATTCGGAGTCTAAGCAAACGCTCGGGACTCCATCTGACCCGCCGTCGATGACGGACGGTCAGATGGAGGAACCAACTAACACACGACCTGCTACCAGGCTCGTGAATCCGGACTCATCGTGAGTTACGTAAAAGTGAAGCATGTCCCTGGCCCCAACCTGAGGGTAAACGTGCGGCCGGCAGGAACCGAATACCAAAGCCCCTCTCGGATCATCGCGAGCCAGAAGACGGAAGAGGTGCTGAACCAGCTCCTTGCTGAGGGATGGGAGATCATCAAGATCATCACTCACCGACAGGCCTTCTCAAAAGTTGGCATCGATTCGGTGCCGTCATGCACGGCCGTGATGTACATCATGGGCCTCCCTGCCGAAAAACAGGTAGACGAACAGAACAGCCCTTAAGGAGATCACTGTACGCCCGAGCCCTCGCTCGGGATTTTCTTTCCACTATTTGTCAGACAATTGTTTGACAAATGTCTGACAGGATGATTGAATGGTTTTGTAAGTCATGATCCCCTCAAACCTATGGCTTCTAGTATCAAAACGGAGCCCATATCCGTCCGAGACTTCCTGCGTAATTTCGCAAGCGTGACAAAACAACAAGGCTTTAAGCGCTATGTCATCATGAAACACGGCAAGCCTATTGGCGTATTTACCCCCTGGGAAGCTCAGAAAAAACTGATGGATAACAAAGCCTGGTCCATGCTCGATGATGCCAGCTAGTATCCACTTGTATCTTTTACCTACCCTGCTAAGCTATTCTCACTCATTCCCTGAAATCCCATGTTATGGCAAAACAAGTAACCAAGGAGGTCGACACAGACGCACGTTCTAAGGCGGCACTGGATGCCATTTCTCAAATCAAACAACGTTTTGGTGACGGCGCCATCATGCGCCTGGGCGAGGCTCAGACCATGAAGGTTGAATCCATCTCCACCGGCTGCCTTTCCCTGGATCTGGCCCTCGGCGTCGGAGGTGTCCCCCGTGGACGCATCATTGAGGTCTACGGTCCTGAGTCCTCAGGTAAGACCACCCTTGCCCAGCACATTGTGGCTGAAGTGCAGAAGACTGGAGGTCTTGCCGCGTACGTCGATGCTGAGCACGCGCTTGACCCAGAGTACGCACAGAAGATCGGCGTAAACATCGACGAGCTCTTTATCTCTCAGCCGGACACAGGTGAACAGGCGCTCGAGATCGTTGAGACGCTCGTACGCTCAAGTGCTGTGGACGTTGTGGTCATTGACTCCGTTGCAGCCCTGACACCAAAAGCGGAAATTGAAGGCGACATGGGAGACTCCCACATGGGACTTCAAGCACGACTGATGAGCCAGGCTCTGCGTAAGCTCGCCGCCATCGTAAACAAGTCCAACACAACGGTTATCTTCATCAACCAGATCCGCATGAAGATCGGTGTGATGTTCGGCAACCCTGAGACCACTACTGGTGGTAAGGCGCTCAAGTTCTACTCCTCTGTTCGTATCGAGATCCGTCGCCGCGCTCAGATCAAGCAGGCTGACCAGATCATTGGAAACAGAACGAAGGTCAAGATCGTGAAGAACAAAGTCGCACCTCCGTTCCGCACCTGTGAGTTCGACATCATGTACAACGAAGGTATCTCTATTGCAGGAGACCTACTGGAGCTAGGTGTGCCTTATGGAGTACTCGACAAGAAAGGAAACAACTACTACTACAAAGAAGAAAAACTTGGTCTCGGGCGAGAGAATGCCAAACGATTCCTTCGTGAGAATCCAAAGCTCATCAAGAGCATTCGTAAAGATATTGAAAAAGCGATTGAAGCCGGAGATCTCACTGAGTAAGACAAAACAGGGCAAATGCCCTGTTTTTTGTTTGGAACTTGCGTGGAGTAAAGCAAACCCCTATGCTGAATATGGTGATCAACACCAAGGGAGAACATTCATGGGAAGACGACCGCGGTTTCAGGCCGGTCTTGCTCTCGAGCAAGCTCTCAGCAAGGAACTGGACCAGATGGGGATCCCACATGAACTCACCCGAGGTAAGGAGGAAAACATCGAAGAACGGGTAGATCTGAAGATCTTCCCGCCGCCACATGCCGCTCACGAGCCCACCTTCGAGCTGCAGCTCACGCTGCGCAAGGGGTGCGTACGCAAGATGCGCGACTTCGTCGTCTCAGCTCTACTGAACAACGAGCGCGGGATTCGCGTGTACCTGGAGATCCAAGCCTCCAAGCACCGTGCGATCAAGTACATCGCCACTCGCGTGGCTCAAGGCATCAAGACCATCATCCATCGATTCAAGAACTTCGGCAGGGACAACCTGTTCGGCGTCACCCTGAGGATCGGCCGCTCTCGGAGAGACCCTCCGCTGAGTCGCTTCGATCTGATGGAGATCGTGGGCGAACGAGCGATGAAGCTTGTAACGCGTGAGCTCGAGAAGAGACGCCGGCAGGCGGCTCGTGATCGTGCCTCTCGGATCAAGAAGCTCCTCAAGGTTGCGCAGTCTCTCCGCACAGCTCGCAGGAACCTGTTCCCCCAGCCGTCCATGGCGGCTCCACGAAGACTCGCGCCAGTGCAACGCACCTACGGGAGCTACGGCCACAGGGGCTTCCGTCCCATCCGCCAGCCTCGCTGACGCAAGCACAAACAAAACGACCCGCCAACCTTTCGGTCAGCGGGCTTTTTCTTTTTCCTCATTACTTACTCACGCGCTCAGAGTACGCACCCTGATCTGTATTGATGATGACCACATCACCTTGCTTGATAAACGCAGGTACCTTTACCTTGAGCCCGTTGTCCATCTCAGCTTCCTTCAACACATTTCCTGAAGCCGTATCTCCCTTTACCGCAGGCTCCGTGTACGTAACTGTGTATTCAATCTTTTGTGGAAGTGCGACGGTAACAGCTGCCCCCTCGTGCATGACAACCGTAATTTCTAGACCTTCCTTTAGATAAGGAATCTCCTCTTCCATTTCTGACCCAGAGACAGCCACCTGCTCATACGTCTGATTGTCCATGAACGTATAGAGTGTTCCGTCGTTGAACAAGTACTGCATCTTCTTGTACTGAACATCCTCGAATGTCAGCGTCTCAGATGACTTCAGGTTCTCCTCGATCACCTTTCCTGTTTTCAAGTTCTTCATCTTTGTGCGAACGAAGGAACTTCCCTTCCCTGGTGAGACACGCTGGAAGTCCACCACAAGCCACAAAATGTTGTTGCGATTAATGATCGTTCCTTTCTTAATGTCGTTTGGTGATGGCATATCAACGCTTAAACAGTCGGTTAGCTGGGAATAAGAGAACGTCTTCGATGTCAGATCGACCCGTGAGCACCATGTGCAACCGATCGATCCCGAGGGCATTGCCGTACGTTGGCGTTTGCACAGATCCTAGCAGCGCCAAGAGCTCTTCGTCAATCGGGAAAACGGTCTTTCCGAGATCCTTACGCTCCCCAGCCTCCTGCTCAAACCGACGGCGCTGCTCTGCCGGATCGGTGAGCTCAGTGAATCCATTGCAGAGCTCAAGTCCACTCATGAACAGCTCGAACCGCTGTCCGTAGAGCCCGTCAGGGGTAAGTGTCGAGAGGGCAGCCTGATACTTGGGGTAGTCGAAAAGAAAGACGTTTCGATCTTGAAGTACTGGTTCGATTTTCTCGAGAAAGATACGGTAGAATCGATCGCTCTGTGTATCTGTAGAGTCATGAGTCGGCGGCAGGTCATAATCTAGATCCACGCCAGCATGCTCAAGAAACAGGTCGCGTAGCTTGAGTCGCTCGACGGACTCCGGTTGATCCACACCGAGTGCACGCGCAACAACCTGAACCAATGCCTCAGTCTCGTCCATGCAGCCCTGGTAATCAGCCCCTTGCTGGTACCACTCAAGCATAGAAAACTCCGGATTGTGTTGACCCCCAAAGGCCTCCTCATTACGGAAGACCTTTGTGATAGTGAAGATTTTCTCCATCCCTTGGCCGAGCAACTTTTTCATTGCGTACTCAGGACTCGTAATCAGCCCCGCGGCGTGCTGTGACCCATCCGGTTCGATCACCTTCGTCTCAAACGGACGGAGATTCGGTTCCATGCCGGGCGACCGTACGATGAGAGGCGTCTCGACTTCTACAAAACCACGATCAACAAAAAACGATCGGATGGCTGCGTTAATCGTGGCGCGCTCGTGCGCAATCTGTTTGTAATCTGGCATAAACCAAAAGGCAGGGACAAGCCCCGCCTTTGAATCTTATTTCTGGACGAATGGAAGGAGGGCCATCACACGTGCGCGCTTAATCGCAGTGTTGAGGGTTCGCTGGTGCTTCATGCACACCTTTGAACGCTTACGTGGCACAATCTTCGCAAAAGATGAGAGGAAGCGGCGCAGGATAGCGACGTCCTTGTAATCTACATCTTGAATGTTGTTGTAGCAGAAGTAGCATTGCTTTTGCTTCTGCACGATGTTTTTCTTTTTCATAGTCTAGAATGGAATGTCCTCAATCTTGATCTCATCATCTGGATTCGGTGCTGGGTCGCTCACCGCTGGAGCCTGAGGTGGGACAAAGGCGCTTGGTGTTGCTGCTGGTCGTGGCATGGCGCCACCACTGCTTGCACCTGCCTTGTCGAGAATAATCATGTTCTCAGCCACGATCTCTGTGCGATACCGACGCACACCGTCCTGACCTTCCCAGTCACGCGTCTGTAAACGTCCTTCGATGTAAACCTTGCGTCCCTTAGCGAGATACTGCGAGCAGATCTCCGCCAAGCGAGCCCAAGCTACAACGTTATGAAACTCTGTTGCCTCCTGCTTCGCGCCGTCCTTACCAGTCCAAGCGCGGTTGGTTGCAACAGCGAAGGAACACACGCTCTGACCAGACGGAATCTGCTTGAGCTCCGGGTCACGCGTGAGGTTTCCAATGATGGTTGCTCGATTGAGTGAGTACATAAATGTTTCGTTTAGATGTTCTCAGCAATATCTCCTTCGAGAATCTTATCAAGTTTTTGGTCGAGCTCCGCCATGGACATCTTGCTCTCCTCAGCCGTTGTTGCTGCAGGTGTTGGAGGAGCAATCTTTGCTGCTTCAGCCTCAGGAGCTGGAGCAGGTGCCGGCGCAGGAGCTGGAGCCGCTGCTGGACGTGGAGCACGTGGTGCCTCCTCTTTCTTCTTCTCGTCTGCGGCAACGCGACGTCCCTCTTCGTTCAATGGAGCCACGTATGAGATGAGTTCGATCTTCTTCTCGACAGCACCTGAGGCGCGCTCGAGCATCATGTGACGAAGAACTTCATCGGTCAGCTTCAGCTTTCGGTCGAGTTCCTTGATAGCAGCAGCTTCTGCATCAAAGTGCACAACGACGTATGTGCCGTACTGAACCTTCTTAATAGGGTAGGCAAGGTGGACCTTACCAAGATTCTCATCACGGAGAATCGTTGCATCGTTAGCCTTGAGCAACTCACCGACGATTTTCTGAACGCCAGAAACCTCTTCGTCTGTGTACTGCGACGGTACGATGTAAAGGAGTTCGTATTCCTTCATAATAGTACTGGCTCGGGTGGTCCCGAGCAGCCCTCATGGGGCCTTGGACAGTTAATTGTTAGCGCGTGCACTCTAGCGTTCTTTGGGTTTTTGGTCAATAATAAGCACACAAATGATATCTATGGTCTATTTCATCCTTGGTGCACGCCCAAAACTCTCAATCGCTGAACTTGAAACCGTTTTAGGCGACGATTTTGAAATTACGCTCACTGCTGATCAGGTCTTACTGGCTGACACGAGCGAAAAAAACCTCGGGGCACTGCAAGACCGCCTCTCTGGCGTTGTGAAAATGGGGCATATCATTGGGGAACTTCCCTCTTGGAACGAAGACGACGCTGCTGACCTTATCGCCACCTATGCCTCAGGGGCTATGGGGAAGAACAAGATTAGTTTTGGCGTCAGTGTCTACAACCTTACGGATGCCAAACAAACCAAAGCGCTTGAAAAAGATCTGAACAACTTCGGCGTGCGGATTAAGAAGCAGCTCCGAGAATCTGGACGTCCTGTCCGTTTTGTTTCCAGCAAGGAACCTCGACTCTCATCAGCTGTTGTAGAGACCAACGGCCTGCTCTCCTCAGGGGGTGAGTACGTCCTCCTTGTTCAAGAAGATAAGATCCTCATCGGGCAGACAGAGAGCGTGCAGGACTTCCGTTCATGGGAAGCGCGTGACATCGGGCGCCCCGCTCGAGACCGACGCTCAGGGATGCTCCCTCCAAAGCTTGCTCGACTCATGATCAACCTCTCTGGGATCAATCCTCAGGGCGCGACACTTCTCGATCCGTTCTGCGGGTCTGGAACGGTACTCATGGAAGCGACGCTCATGGGGTTCGAGACGGTTATCGGCTCCGACATCTCTGAGAAAGCCGTAACCGACACAGGAACAAACATGGACTGGCTCTCTGAAAAGTTTCACGCAGCCTCATCCAACATTACACTGCGAACCACACCAGCAGCAGAGCTCCCCGACCACCTAGATACACCGGTCGACTGCATCGTCGCAGAAGTCTTCCTTGGGAACCCTCGCTCGCAAACCGTTGACCCGTTTGAAATGAAAAAGATCGAGAAGGACCTCATGCCGATGTACAAAGATTCGTTCGTCGCCCTCAAGAACCTTCTCAAATCAACCGGCCGAGCCGTCGTCGCCTTCCCTGCCTTCAAACAAAAAGACGGCACTTGGTACCGTCTCCCTATCCAAGATATGCTCACGAGCATTGGCTATAAGATCGAAGCAGAGCACCTCTACAAACGCTCCGATCAGTTCGTGGCAAGAAACATTTTCGTCTTCTCTAGCTAGAAATCAAAAAACCGAGGTTAAGCCTCGGTTTTTCGTTTGTTTATGTACTCACGCGGAAGTGACAGACATCGCCATCGTTCATCACGTAGTCCTTCCCTTCTACACGAAGCTTTCCTGCATCGCGCGCACCAGACTCTCCGCCGCCGGCCACAAAATCCTCATAACCAATCACCTCAGCGCGGATGAATCCTTTTTCAAAATCTGTATGAATCTTTCCGGCTGCCTGTGGGGCACGTGTCCCTCGGGTAATCGTCCAGGCGCGGGTTTCTTTTTCTCCGGAGGTGAAATAGGTGATCAAATCGAGCAGCTCATAACACTTCTTAATCAAGCGATCGAGGCCTGAGCGTTCCAAACCGAGCTCTGCCAAGAACATCTTCTGCTCTTCCTCTTCCATATCGACGATCTCTGACTCGAGCTTGATACTAATAGGTGCAGCAAGTCGATCAGCCCCAAGTGGGCTTTCCCAATCTGTCATCGATGCATCCTCTGCCACATTCACCACATAGAGAATTGGCTTGCGTGTGAGCAGACTCATATCTCGCAAAAGCACCTCCTCGTCATCGCTCAGCTCGACGGTATTCGCCATCTTCCCCTGCTCCAAAACAGCAGAGATACGCTCGAGTGCGCCGAGCTGTACTTCAAGCTCCTTGGTCTTCCCTGCTTTCATCTTCCCCTGGATACCAGCCATGCGCTTTTCAACCGTTGCCATATCAGCCATGGCCAGCTCAAGCTCAATGATCTCCACATCACGAGCAGGGTCAATGGATCCGTCCACGTGATGCACGTTCTCATCCACGAAATCTCGAACCACGTGCACAATCATGTCCACTTCTCGGATGTTCGCCAAAAACTTGTTCCCAAGCCCCTCACCCTTATGAGCCCCTTTCACCAATCCAGCGATATCGACGAACTCAATGGCTGTCGGAATAACTTTCTGCGAACCAGACATCTTTGAAAGCACATCGATGCGCTCATCAGGCACCTCAACCACCCCAACGTTTGGTTCGATGGTACAGAACGGAAAGTTTTCGCAGTCAACCTGCTTCTTTGTGAGTGTTTTAAATAAGGTGGACTTTCCCACGTTCGGGAGCCCAACAATTCCAACTTGCAACATACGCGCGTGAGTATAGCCCGGAGAACCCATCGTGTCGAGACAAGAGACACAGGCACGGCGCGTTTGAAAACGTTCAAAATTGAGTGACATTCCGCCGCCCGAGCGAGCACTGAGGGAGACGACCTAAAACGGTCGTTGACCGAAGAGCACAGCGAGGAAGGTGGAAGGTCGCCAATTTTGGACGTTTTCAATAAAAAACCCGGGGAATGTACCGTACACTCAACCCGGGTAGACGTGTTCAGAAAGATATCCCTGACTTTCTGTCCCCGCCTCGTTGTTCTAGGCCTCCGGGACCTCCGGAGGATGAGCCGTGTTGGCTCGAACGAAACTGGTCTGACCCAGCCCCGCGAGGGCTTGGCCCAGCTTCACCGCCTCGTCCGCGCGCCGCTCCTGTTCACGTTCCTGTTCCGCATCGCGAACATCTGCAGCACCGTTGCGAATCTGATCCTCGCTGAAGCCGGCCGTGTCTTGGAGGGTCTCCATCAGGCGCGATGCCCTCTGGATCTCCACCTCCGTCTCCACGGCGATCTGCGTGAGCACGCCACCGTAGTCACGGTCGACAGCTTCCAGCACCCGTTCCAGCAGGTGGGTGTGCACCACCTGGAACAGAGGGCTCGCGTGGCTGAGCATCCCGATCTTCACCACCACCGGCCCGATGGGCTCGCGTGGCGTTGCCATGATGCGAACGTCCGCGTAGCGCCGCGTGTGCGGGCTCTCCATCTTGCCGATGGCCACCATGCCAGGCGCCACCGAATGCACCTTCTGCACCAGGAAACCGTGCGCCTTGCACACGGCCTCGAGCTGGATGTGCTCAGAATCGGGAATCCGCAGGGACTCGTGAAGCGGATCGTCTCGACGTGCCTGCTCCACCACGGCTCGGATCACCTCCTCGGCAATCCCCTTGACCGCCTCGGGCTGCAAGCGCTGTGCGATACCCACCAACTGGCGCCGGTAGCGCATGAGCTCGGCGCCCAGAACCTGGCACAGGTCCCGCCGCTCTTCTTCCGTGATTCCCTCGGGGCCAGCGACGAAGTGCACCCCGTGCTGATCCGCGGTCACCACGTAGGTGCCGATGCGGGGCTCTCGGCCCTCACCACCGGTGCGGAGCACCTGATCACAGGTCGCAGACTCGATCTCCAGACCGATCAGAGGGATCGTGCGTGCGCTGTAGCTGTAGTCCTCCTCCTCACCCGTCATCACCTCGATGATCAGTGAGAATGTTGCTGCTTCAGGATCTTCGGGAATTTCCCACTCTGCCATCTGAACCTCCACGGCATCGACGAGTCAGCTCGCCGGAGGGCCAGCGTAATGAACACAACCAAAAACGTCAATCAAAAAACCCGCGGAGAAATATCGTATTTCTCACGCGGGCGGCTGCGCTCTTGCACCTGCAAGCACAGAAGTCACAGCACGTAGATCACGCTGACAGGAGTCCAGCCTCGAACTCGGCGTCGGCCTTGATGTAGTCGCGCACCAGCTGAGGGACGCTCGGGTCCACCTGGCCGGTGGCGGCGTAGTACTCCATGAGCTCGGTCACGGTGAACACGCTGTGGGTGCCGATGCCGTGCTCGGCGAGCGCCTCGGCCCCGCCCTGCTGACGGTCCACGACCACCACGACGTTCTCCACGCGCATCTGCGCCTCGCGCAGAACCTTGATGGCCTCGAGCTTGCTGTCCGCGCCAGTGATGACGTCGTCGAAGATCAGCACCTTGGCATCCAGCTGCAGGTCGCCGCGATCCGTGACACCGGCGATCCACCGCTTGCCGTCCTCCTCGCGCTTGTCCAGCAGCACCAGCTGCTGCGGGCGCTGACGGGCGAGCACCTTCATCATGGGCGTGGCCGCGTGCGGGAGTCCGCAAGCACCGACGGCGAACAGAACATTGTCGTCGACCACCTGGCCCCAGCACAGGGCGATGAGCTCGTAGGCACCGGGCGTGAGGGTCCCCTTCTTGCCAGGGTTGCTCCTGTCGCGCAGGTTCAGGAAGTAGGGCGAACGAGGCGCGTCCGGGTGAGTTTCATGCTTCTTGAGCGTGAATCCCTCCACCTTGACCTGCACAGCCCCCAGGGCCATGAGCAGATCGGCCAGAGCCATCTGAATCGAGTTGAACTGAGACACTTCTTAGATCCTCCGTGGTGAAAACCATCCAAAGCCTAACGCAGGCGCCTTCCCTTGACAACTAAGCCTTTTTTTGACAGTGTAACTCCCTTACAATAAGAAAAAAGCCGGTCTCCTGTGTAGGTTCTCATAAGCTAGCCGGCAATTCCCCTCCTTCTACAGGAAGATGGCGTGGGGTCGATAGCAGTGCTTTGTATTGCTCTCGGCCTCACGCCTTTTCGTTATGAAGAGGCGGGACGCTCTTTGCAAGAGAAAGGAACCTGACGTGTCCGAAACCCTTGCCGCCATTGGAGGACCCATGGGAGATGAACCGCAAGTCCCGTTCCAGGTCCGCCCTGGTGCGATCCGACTGAGAACGAACGATCCGAAGGCTCCACCCGACCAGGAGCTCAACGTGGTCCCGGCGCCGGATTCTCCGGTGACGGACGTACCCGACGCTCTGCCGTCGGATGCGGCCATGAGCCAGGAGGTCGAAGCTGTCGACGACCCATTCGCTATCACCTCCCAGGAGATGATGGCCGTGACCGTGAACGACCGCACCGAGACGGGGGAGGACGACGACGTCGAGCTCATTCCCGTGCTCGACGCTTCGCCGCCGACGGACGAAGACTCCGCCGTGCGCGGAATCTATCACGGAGACCGTGGACAGGATGTCCAGACCTCTCGTGAACGTGCCAACGAGAGGACACGTCAACTCGCTGCCGAGCGCAAAGCGAAGAAGCCGCGCAACGGCATCGTCTCGCGCAAGCCCAAGGCTCCCGTGGACGACGTCCCGCCGGAGATGCGAACCATCGAAGGTCAGGTGGCGTTCGTCGTGGCGAGCCTGCGTGAGATCGTGGACCTGACCGGCGCGCCCTTCGGCGGGTCGGAAGCGGCTCCCCACATCCAGACGATCAAGCTCGCTGTTCCCAAGCTCAGTGGCGACGACGTCGGTGAGCTGACGCGGGTCATCTGCGGCATCGTTCACCCCGAGCCCCTGCTGCTCCGTCAGGCCGTACGCAACTGCGTGCGACTGCATGAGCAGTCCGAGCTCAGGCGCATGGCCGCAGAGATCAGCGTCGACTACACCGACCAAGTGCCCCAGCACGTCATCGATGAGATGCACGACAAGCTGGGCGACCACGAGCCGCTCCCCGAGCCGACTTTCGAGACCATGGCCCCGTTCTGGGACCTGGTCCCCGAGCTCACGCGCCCCGAAGGTCGTAGCGCCATCGCGCACTACGCCGAGGCCAGCGATCTGCTCACCAGTCACTTCCCCCGTAGGAACATGAGCGAAGAGGACCACACGGCGCTCATCTGCGACGCCGCGCTGGTCCTGACGGGTACTCCGATCCAGAGCCTGGAGGAGTTCGACCTGACGGTTCGCCGCCTGCGCGGCGAGCAAGTGCCCCCCGTGCCGGAATTCGTCCCACTGCTGGACGATGAGGAAGCTCTCGCCCTGAGCGATGCTCTTTCGAAGTCGTTCGTGGAGGAACCGCTCATCAGCCCCGAAGAGCGTGACGCACTCGATCACGCCACGCGCCCAGAAGCTGTCTTCGATGCACTGATGATGGAAACTGAGCTTCCGGGCCACAGCCCACGTGACGAACTCCCCAGCTACCCCGAACCCCTGCTTCGTCCCCTTCCTCCGTCGGTTCGGCGGCGGGAGCGTGAGGCTCGGGAGCTGGACAAGAAGCCGGAGGTTTCCAAGAAGGAAGAGCGCCCCGTGCGCAAGGTCAAGCGCGAACAGCTCGTGCCGGCCAGCGCGCTCTGGACGTTCATGGGGCTGCTCATCGCGCTGATCTGCGTGGTCGCAGCACTGCTCATGCGAGCGGACGCTGTGAACCGCCAGGCCAGCGAGGCTCGAGACGCCGCCCAGGACGAGGAGATCACCGTCGTTCGCGACTCCCTGCACCGGTACGCCGACACGCTCGCGAGCGTGGTGGACACCATCGAGGAGAAGGACACCAAGATCCTTCGCCTGGAGAGCGAACGCGACGGCTACGAAGGTCTCGCCATCGAGGCAGTCGAAGTAGTTGACGGCCTGAGAACGGACGTGAACCAGTTGGAGCGCGCGACCAAGCTGCGCATCAGCGTTCTGGACCAGAAGGTTCAGGCCATGCAGCAGGACCGTTCTCGTGAACGTGACCTGACGGCCCGCATTGAGGCCAGTGAAGCCGCCGCCACCGAGATGGTGCGCGGTCAGGACTGTCCACGTGTGGGTACCGGCACGCTGACCACCGGTCAGCAGGGCACGGTCTTCCAGTGCGTGGCAGGTGGTGCCAAGCAGTTCGTCGTCTGCATCGGAGAGAACCCTGCAACGGCTCACTCCTGCCAGATGACGACGGCACCCAAGTAGAGAACCGACGGCACACCCGTCACCCCCTTACCGAGCGATCCTGCTCGGTGCCCCGCCCATCCTACCCCCCCCGGGATGTGCTGCGGGGCTATTCTTCCTAGACGAGGAGACTGGCTCCTCGTCTGAGACCGAATAAAGAAACAAGAAAGGAGGTGAGGTCATGGACCCGCTTCTGATCCTGCTGAACGTGATCGTCGCGTTGATCGGACTGTTCCTGGTCTGGATCGGGTGGCGACTGCAGAAGATCGGAGAGCGACCCTACAAGGCCAGCATCCCGACTTTCCTCGCCGCCGCCATCTTGATCCTGCTGGGCGCCGGGGGATTCCCCTCGGTCATCCTGCAGGCCATCATCGGTGAAAACACATCGGCGAGTACCGATGTGGCAGCCCCGACCCCCGTCGTGCCGAGCCCGGAGGAGCCTGCCATCATCGATGGCGGACCGGATGGACAGACCATCATCATCACGCACGATCAGGACCTTGTGGCCCTGCTCAAGCGCGCGATCGAAGGTCCCGCAGAGGAATCAGCGCTCTCCATCAATCGCGACTCTGTCGCGACTGCGGACGATGATGACTCCGCAGAAACAAAACTCGTCATCACCGATGACGAGTCTGCTCCTGAGACCGCTCCGGTGGCCCATCAGGTCGAACTTGTGGTCATGGAGGCAACCAAACCTCCGCCGCGAGCTCGCATCCGCATGCTCCCGACCGAGCCAAAGGGAGACAGACCTCCCCTGTGCTCAGGCTTCACCCTGATTCACGGCCCCTCTGGCGGCCCTGACCTCAGTGGCTGCCACGTGGTCGGCTGCGCGCAAGGCTACGCCCTGCCCATGCGGCACGTACCCGGTGGCGGCTGGGAACTCTGCACGAATCCTTCGCGCGTCGAGCGCATCGATCAGTGCTACGTCGTCCCCGATGCCGACGGCACCGAAAGCGGACGTACCTTCAAAGACGGATCCTGGGTGAACTGCCCAGTGACCTGAACATCGCGACGGGGCCCCCTTCCTCCGGCCCAGAGGTGGTTGTCCCCCCACCTGCCTCAACGTCGCGATCTGCCGAGCGTGG
>JAERTI010000042.1 GCA_016844925.1 Candidatus Uhrbacteria bacterium | reverse complement strand
AGCGGTTGAAGGTCACACCCGGAAGCTGATACTGTACACCCATAGCGTGGTCGCCCCTGGAAGACGTTTTCTTTTATTACAGGGCTTACTTAGCCCACATCCAGGGACTGCGCTAGCTTGCGTCACGAATACGGCGGGGTCATCCGAGCAGATCCAGGCCCTGTTCTTCAACTCCGCCTCAACTGCCAAGGACCGCCTGGCCAAGCTCTGGCAGGTGAAGTTCCTGGAGCGCGTCTACAGGCCCGTGCTGCCCACAGAGGGCTCTCCCAGGGCCTTGTACGCCCTGGCCCGGGAAGGAGCCATGCTGCTCGCTCACAGGACCGGCAGCGACGTCTCCGAGTTCAAGCACCTCACCCCCAAGGAGAGGCGTTCGACTTTTTTCCTCGACCACACCCTCTGCCGTAACGATTTCCGAGTCGCCCTGACCCTGGCCTGCCGCCAGGCTCGGGGCCCAGAGCTGCTCTGCTGGCGTCAGAAGCCGGAAGAGTTGGCCGACTGCGTACGACTTCCTGACAGGCCTGGTGGCGAGTACCGCCGCATCCCGCTTGTCGCCGATGGCTACTTCGAACTCGAAGCTGGCGGCCGCAAGCTGGCCTTCTTGGTCGAGATTGACCGTGGCACCACCACCTGCAAACGCATGTCCCGCAAGCTCAAGGGCTACTACCACTGGTGGCAGCAGGATGGACCCAGGACCCGCTTCGATGTGGACAACATGCGCATCCTCATCGTGACCACCTCGAAGAAGAGGATGGAGAATCTGCGCGAGGTTGCCCTGGACGTAAGAGAAGACCGCAAGGGGTCAAGGCTGTTCTGGTTCACCACACAGGAACAAGTTGACCTCAAGGCGTCTGAAGGCGTGCTGGGGGAGGTGTGGAAGACTGGAGCGGCCTCGAATGGCACGTTCTACTGGCTCCTACCCCGACCCGCCTCTACTTGAGGTCGTTGGGCGTTCCCTTTGCTCCGTTGGTGGCCCAGTCGGCACATTCTTCGATGAGCAATCCATCATCCGCGTCGACATACGATGAAAAGTAGTCCCTGAGCCCTTTCGCAGATGTGTTGATTCTGTTGAAACACCAAGTGGAGTCAAGTACACGAACCGCGCTGAATTCTTCAAGCTTGTCGTAGAGGTTCTGGTAGTCTGCAGATCGTATGTCAGAAAGAATAGTGCCATATCAGTATCGCCCCTATGAAAGTGTTCGCGCTATGCGTTGGTTTCTATCTTCATCACCACCGGGTAGTGATCACTGTACCCATCCGGATTGTAGCTGCTCTTGTTCGGCCTGCTAAATCGAATTGGGGCCGGATACCGGCCACCTGAAACCATTCCCGGGACTCGGAAGATCTCGACCGACTCCCGGAGCGCTCGAACCGGCTTGTTCTCCGCGAGCATGTTCTTGTTCACCAAGACCTGGTCCAGCATCCCTGGCTCACCTGTCCAGGGTGTTTGCATGAACGATTGCATAGTTTCGCCCCAGGGGCGCCAGGACATCGACCAGGCACTCCAAGACGTGCTTGTTTTCGACCTCGCACACGCCGAGCAGGTCAGGTCCTCGACCATCGTTCATCTGGCGGATGACCCTGCCGAGTTGCTGGAGTTTGCGTTCTAGCACGTCAGTGTCCCACCCTTCGAGCTCGCGCCCGATGGCTCGCTGGAGCTTGTCCGAGCGGTCAGGGGAGTTCTCCACGTCGAAGAGGTTCTCCAGGTTCCACCATGCCAGATCGTAGATACTCATGGCCTTCCCATGCTTGTCGGAGTGTGGTGTGAGCTTGCCTTGTTGACCCACGCTACCAGAACGTCCTCGGGTAGTCGAGTCTCCAAGTGGGGCTTCAATCAGCCATGCGAACCTTTCGCCCGCGGAGGGTCACCCTCCGCTGCTCACCAGTATCCTCGCTCTCTACGAGCCAGCGTTGAGTATCTGGGTACGGGGACGAGAGGTATTCCACGAGAATCAGCCGCTCGTCCGAATCGAGGTTCTCGTACACCGTGTCACCCTCATCCAAGGTGGCGAGACAGCCACAGCCAGGCTTGTAGGTTGCAGGCACCCATCCCGAGCGCTCATCAACCGGAAATGGCTCTCTCGTGTTGTTGCAGCCCCTGCAGAGACCGATGATCCACATCTTGCGGCGGCCATGCTCATGAACATGGGCCCCGACTTGCACTTGGTTGTTGCAGCCGATGGTCATGCAGGTCGTCCGTCTGCTGTCCGAGTGAAGCCGCCAGTGGTCTCGCCAGCTGTCGCAGCCGCATACGTCATATGCGACCATGTCGCTCGTGCCCTTAGCGTTCACCGTCAAGATGGCCATTGTACGTCCTCCGGTTCTGTTCGTCTCACCACAGAAGGTAACGCCTGGCACAGATACAGCCCAGCATGTTGGGCACAGGCTCTACCCCCCCCTAAGAAGGGCACGGGCGTCCTCTTCTGTTTCCTGCTTGACGAGGTACCATCATCATGCCTCCCTCCAGTCCAGCCACCAGCTTGTGAGCTGGGTCTTGGCTCTGCTTTCCCGGAGCGAGGTCATCCTGGGGCCAGGGGCAAGCCTGGAGCCCAGGGTGGGGAGGTCTGTTGTCGAAGAGGAAGAGCCTTTGAATCCTGCGGACACTGAATCCGGGCCAATACGGGCGTAGAAGGGGAACAACAGTGTCTGCAGACATCGATGTCCAGCGCGCCTGGACATCAAGAAGTTCATCCCTTGTTCTCTCTCCAATCCCTCCACGGTACACTCGTTTCAATTTCACATTATGAGCAGTGCCCGATGGAGTCCTTCCTGTCAAAGATATGAATTGTGCGCATATTGTGTTCAGAGCGTCGCTGACCAAGCCTTGCGAAAGCCGACACTTCCTCCCGACCTAACGGGCCAGGTTCCTTGCCTGTGAGGGGCTTCCTCGGTATGGGCACTACATGCTACTGCAAGTTCCAGGGAGGTTTGTTTGAGCACCGTATTATTCAACCGAAGTTTCCATGAATTCGATGTTGGTCGTGGGGCTGTGGGTTCTCAGGACGTGATCGAAGATTCGATAGACCACCCATTGTCAGTAATTGTGCAAGTGACCAGAAGATGTAACCTGGACTGTCCTTTCTGTAGCGAGTCTGGGCAAATCGCTGATCCGTCATTGCCACAGCTTCTGGACACCAGGGACAAGCTGATTGGAACACAACGTGTGTATCTGTCTGGGGGCGAGCCCTTGCTACGCAATGACATATTTGCTATTATTGACACATACCGTCCTTACTTCGATGTCCTTGGCCTGCCAACAAACGCCACTCAGCTCACCAGAGATATATGTGAAAAGCTAAAGGGTAGAATCGACTATATCAACGCTGGCCTCGATGGCCCAAGACTCGTCAACGATGCCCTACGTGGTGGGTATGATGAGATTATTAGTGGTCTCATGCTTCTTAAGGAGGCCGGGATTGAAGTGTCGCTATCCACCGTGGTGCTTAAAGACACGCTACCGTACCTCGGGTTTGTGATTCAGATCGCGGATATGGTGGGTATAAAAAAGGTGAAGATGGTCGTTCCTGTCTTACGTGGGCGAGCAAAAACTCTACCTGCTGACAGGTTCGCGTCAGATATGGCGATAGATGAGAAGTTCAGAGAGTTATTTGAGTTAAAGCGGTCTCTCGGCTGGAGACCAAGAATCAAATACACCACCTGGGGCGAGGGAACGGAGGGGTATGCACTAATTGTGCAGCCTGACCAGAAGGTTTATGCCTGGCCAGTCTTTGGAATTCCTGAAGCAGCTCAGCTGGTAGGAGATCTGGCAGAAGAGACTATTGCGGAAATTTGGGCCAAGTATCCATACAGAAGGAACCATGTTAATAAATACGTCGGCATCACGATGCACAAGGCGTAATAATGAAAAATATGAAAAACAGTATCCCAGACAACGGTTCAATCCGTGAGTATCAGCATTACATCACTGATGTGCTAACCCAAAGAGGGTTTATCCATCAGGATGTAAACACGCGCTTCGTCTTACTTGCTGAAGAAATGGGGGAACTGGCGAAGGCACTCAGGAAATCCAACAAGGAGAGAACCTGCGAAGGTTCAAGTGAGTTCGCATTGCGCGAAGAACTCGCGGATGTCTTCTTTGTGTTGCTGTCCATTGCCAATAAGTGCGATGTGGATTTGAGTGATGCGTTCGCGGAAAAAGAAGAGAAGAATTTCAAGAGAGTGTGGAGATAGGTGGCGCACCCTCCGACATCAAGAAACCCATCCTCTCGGACGGGCTCTCGTTCGTCATCAGCGCTTCTCCCTTCTACCTCTCTCTCACCTTCCTGCACCGTTGCCCACGGGTTGCCCACGAGGTGAGGAAAGAGGATGAATTATGACGAAGCCTGGTGACGATTGGTGATTAGAATGGATGTCGATTCTTGGCTGACCTTGGCGAATTTCCGCCAAGACTAGCGGTTCTTCGTGGCTATCTCAAGGTGGGTTCGAATCCCACCTCTTGAGCAGTTCAAGGCCGTCCCATTGGGGCGGTTTTTTTGCTATGGTTAGCCAATATTTGGACCGGCTCGTATCGTGGCGCCGTGGAGACGGTCGCGGCGTTGACCATATAGTGCCCATGAATCGCCGGGTCTGCAGTCGGTTCGAGCGAGTCTACTGCCGTTCGGAGGTCAGCGTTCGACAGATGAGAGTATCTCTCGGTCATCGCAATGGTCGAATGCCCCATCAACGCTTGAACGGTTCGAATGGGGGTGCCCTTGGCCACCAGGTGGCTAGCGAAGGTGTGCCGAAGCACGTGCCAGCCTATCCTTCTGATTCTGGCTCTTCTGCAGAACCGCTCAATGGCGCATCCTGCAGCTCTCGCCGTCACGGGACTTGCTCCACCGTTCTGGGAGAATACGAAGCCCGTCTTGTGGGGCAGGCTCGCAAAGGCCTCAGCCACGACTGTCGCCATTGGAAGGTGTCTGACTCGATGGGTCTTTGTTGAGCTAATGACGCCCTTGTACAAGGCTCGGCTCACCGCAATCTGGCGTCGTTTGAGGTCAACGTCGCTCCAGTCCAGGGCCAGCAGTTCCCCCACCCTCATGCCCGTGAATCGTGCGGTGATGAGCATGGGGCGCCACGACGGTTCAGTCATGTCGCTCAGAAGCAGTTCGCATTCGGGTTCGCTCAAGAAGTCGAACGTCGGAGGGGTCGTGGAAAGCCACTTGACCAGTGGTAGGGTGTCCAGGCGCCCCCACTCGACAGCGTGGGATAGGCACCTGCGTAGGGCCGAGAGGTGGTTGTTGACCGTCTTGCGGGAATAGCCGTGCTTGAGTTGACGAGCTTTGAAGGACTCGATGCTGTGAGAGTCAATCGAACGAAGGGGGCTGCGGCCAAAGAATGGCACCAGGTGCAGGCGTAGCAGTTGCTCCTTCGTCATCTGCTCCGAGGGCTTGTTGTTCGTCTTTACGTAGGTCTCAAACCACTCCTGACTGAACTCTGCGAAGGTCTTGACCTCCTTCTTGTGCTGGTCCGGGGACTCTCCCTTGGCCAGCCTGGAGCGCAGCAGCGCCTCGTAGGCTCTGGCTCCGGCCTGGGAGTTTTCGGGGCTCTTCTTGCGGTAGCGAGTACCTTCGAATCGAAAATCCACCCAATACCAGCTTCTAATCTTTCGTACTGACATAGGGCGTGTTTGTTATTGGCGTCACTCTGTTCCTCTTCAAGTAGCTCTCTACGTCTTCTGTGGAGAAGCGAAGGGAGCCAGCAACTCTGTAGAAGGGGACTCTCCTGGCTTCGACCAGGCGGTAGACCGTGGTCTTGGAGACCTTCAACAGCAGAGCCAGTTCGTCCGGAGTGAGGAACGAAGAAGTGCCGTATTTTTTGTTATTGTCAACGGGCAACGAGGCGGGAACCGGCTTGCGCGCCGTGCGCGTGTGCTCGGTTGTGGACTCTGATGCCATTGTAGATGAATTCCCCATACTTAGCAATAGTTGTAATATGTGTTCATTGTAGACGGCATCGTGGAAAGGTGGAGGGTGGCACCTGTGCCCTTGGCCCCAGGGGCAGGTTCGATTTCCTCTGTCCCCAGCCTTGCCTCTTGCTCCGCATCGAATAAGCTCTTGTCGCGCTCGGCGAGCTACTCCTGAACTCATTATTCTCCTTTGGAGGGATGCATGTCGAGCAAGACCACTAGCAGTACCGAAAATCCCGCTCCCCGCCGTCGTGGCCGTCCGGCCAAGCCCAAGGTGGTCATCCCCTTCGTGGATGGCATTCCTGATGGTGAGGTGGTCGAGGTGGAGCTCGCGTCCATCGACCTGGAGGATACCGAGTTCGAGTTCCGGGTGGATCACAAGATTAAGGACTTGGTGGACGACCTCCAGCAGAACGGCCAGCAGTTCCCGGTCATCCTTCGACCTGGGGTCGAAGAGGGCAAGTACCAGCTCGTGTCAGGATTCCGGCGCTGCCGGGCCCTGGTGGCTCTGGAGTGGCCCACGGTCAAGGCCATCGTCCGACACGACCTGGACGACGACAAGGCCTTCGCCATCTCATTCCTGGAGAACGACAAGCGCAAGAGCCTGACCGGGGTGGACAAAGCCCACGCCATCGTCAAGCTGCGGCTCAAGGGCAAGAGCGACGACGAGATCATGGCCATCTACGGTATCGGAGACAAGCAGCTCGACCGCTACAAGAAGGTCTCCACCTTCCCTGACGTGCTCAAGGGGGCCATCTCGGATGGCAAGATCGCCACGACCCATGGCTTGGCGCTCAACAGGGCCTTTGAGGCGCATGGGAACAAGATGAACTTAGAGGCCTGGATTCAGCGGGTATTCGAGGAAGAGCTGTCAGTCAGGAAGCTGACCCGAGACCTGAACGCCGAGTTCGGCAAGCCCAAGAAGCAGAAGCGGTACATGGACCGCAAGGGGGAGCGCGGGTTCAGGCTTTACCCCATGCTGTTTGACCCTGAAAAGACTCATGGGGCGACCAAGAAGAAGATGATTGGTGTGCTTCAGGAGGCGCTGGCGAAGCTTGAGGGGAAGACGAGCGGATCAGACTATAACGCCGTATTTCTGCGGACTGGTTTTTCGCGCCGTACGCCGCATACCCATAGGGTATTAACCATTCTGGACATCGATGTCTATAGCGGTGGTGGAGCCCGGGCTTCACGGTAGCGCGATGTTATCCACAGATGGGGATTTTCATGTTTTGCTCAACTTGGCATATTGATAGTGCGGAAAGGTCCGCAATAGCACTTTCCTAAGGAGGGAAGACAAATGAGCACGACTGAGCACAAAGAAGAAGCGACTCGTACCGGTGCGATGCTCTGAGCTCGAATCGATGAGAGGTAGGCTACGCTACCTCCCGGCCAGGATGGCGGAAATCATCCATGGTTGCGAAGCATCTGGCGGCTCCTTGTCGAGAGGCAGGGTTCGGAAGGCCAGGAAATGCGAGCTGTCAGGTCGTAGGAACACGAACCGAGTATGATCTCTTGGTGACCGGCCGATCCATTCTACCGGTATGGGGAAGGCCTCGACTCACCAGGCATCAAGGGCACTCGGACGACATGCAGCAAAGAACGTCCATTCGGGGACCAGGGGAGACCCTCACTCGGCGTCATTGGCCGAGAAGGGAGTCGGCGTCCTCATAGTAGGCAGCTTCATCTGCCGAAGGAGACAGTTCCAGTATCAGTCCTGGGACCGCCGCCAAGTACGGGAAAACCGTTTGCTTGGTAGTATTAACAAGTCGCCGTAAAGTCTGGGTGCTGCACACCACATTGTGCTTCATCGAGCAGGTCCGCGAGGTCTATCCACCTGATGAGTTCCTCGTTGTTTCTTATTGCAGCGGATTGATCGTGCTGTCCAATTTGATGATGGGCTTCAGGCCTGATGTCATCGTTGTACAATGCTTCAATCGCCGACCAAAGAGCTGCGAGAGTCCTTGAGTTTCCCAGCAAATGCTCTTGTCGCACGGAGCCTCACTCCATCGGAGGGGGCTCTTTTCTATTTGACATGTCGCTCCAAGCCATCACTACCTGGAAGAAGTTCTTTCTTGTGGTCATATTGACAGAGCCCAGTCCATTCTTCTGAGTATAGTCAACGAGGTGTGCGACGCGGGCTGTGCAGTACATCCAGTATATGGCCGCTTTCCACCAGTTTGTGTTCAACTGCCTTCTCACAATCACTACACATGCGTGTTCCCGGCCGCCTCCAGTCTCGATTGTGATCTCTTTGTTTCCACCGACTGTCAACGCCATCTGATATGAGTGCCAAATGGCGTGCTCAACTGTGGACGCATGATTTCTAAATATCGGGTTTCCACTGTTCCCGTGTTGGATGTTTGGCTCCCCATGTCCTATGTCTGAATACAGTTCTTCTGCCTGCGCAATCGCGCCGTCTACCATCTGTGCCAAATCGATGTCATGATACTCAATGTCTGACGTTGACGGTGCGGGAAATTTCCAGCTAAAAACAAAGAAGATCCCTTGGAGCACAATCGCAATCACCTCAGACAGTTTATCCATCGCGTGCTCCAGGTAATGCTGGTCGGGCTCTGTATTTCATAATGTAATGATAGAATCAAACTCGCGCTTTTCTACGTGCTCGTGGTATCGAGACTGTCTAATCGACTCTATGAGGTACTCGTTATAGTTTCGAACGTACTTGTATCTGCCGACAACTAGTCCGGCATGTAGAGTAGTCGCACCAGAGAACTGCGCCCGTAGCAGCGACAAGGCCTCCATAGTACCTCTCTCGCAGGCAGCCCCGATCGGGTACGCCGCTGCCGCGCCGACCAGCACTATGACTGTGGTTGACGAATTGTACGTCAGGTCGGCGAATAGTGAAGGGAGGCGCGCAAAGGTTGTATCGCGATATTGGATATGGTTCTTTACGCTGGTTGACTGGTAGTGCCAAAAACAGTCCCGAGTCTGCTTGACTTCAGCCAGTCCTTCTACATGACCACGAGCCATTACGATTTGTATCGGGATGTTGTTTGTGGCCTCCTGAAACAGCGCCTCCACACACCTGTCTACCAGTGTGCTGTAGCCAAGCGATATGATTATCGCATCGCTACCAGGATTGAACGGTAGAAGATTGATGACTTGTCCTGTCAGCAGTTGGCCTTGGTGGGTAAGTCGATGCAGTACTTGCTTTCTAGTTCCCTCAATGCTTCGTAAGAATGTGTCTTGAGGGGATTGGTCGGCAAAGGTGAAGAGGTTGGGAGAGAGCACGGGTTCGATAGACAGTACTTCCCGCAGAATATTGAACGGCACGATCGGTGGACAGAGACGCATTGAAAGGCGTGACAATCCTCTCGCAACCATGCTGAACAGTGTGCCGTCGTGAAGTGTGGCGCCGAGAAGTTCAAGTATCTTTACGGAAAGGCCGCTCGTTCCCTCCAGCACCGAGTGCTTGTAGATCAGTTCAGCGCATGTTCGCGTGATGTTGCTCGCGTTCGCAACCTCTCGTATTGGTGAAAAGGGCAATGGAGACCGGCCAGTGGGAGCGTTCGAGGAAAGGATGGATCTGCATCACGCCGCCTCCGGCATGGTCGCGGACTCGGGGATGGCGCCCGTCGCCAGCCAGTACCGCCCCTGGGCACTGGCGAGCATGAACTCCTCCCAGCGCCCGGACTTCAGGGCGCAGCGTAGGTAGAGCAAGGCGGCGAGGTGGTCCTCTCTCCAGCACATCGAGGCGGCCTTGAACCGCAGGTTGATGACCCGCCTGATCGCGCTCTCGACGATGCC
>JAERTI010000041.1 GCA_016844925.1 Candidatus Uhrbacteria bacterium | reverse complement strand
AATACACATCGAGCCTGTCGAGATGGTGGTTGTGTGGTCTCGCTATGATGGGGCGAGCCGATCACTGGTACGAATTTTGAGATCTATAGGGACACTATCCGACTCAAAATTGTCCCAGCGCTCGTTCGCTGGTGTAGGCCGCGGGGGAGGTGGGGAGATGGTAAAAAATTGAGTCCATCGAGGACTCAATTTTTTGGGACCAAAACACACGGCGCTTGGCCGTGTGTTTTGGTGTCTTAGGAGCTATCTGTAAGCCGAATTTTGTCTGCCCGGGGCGACTACCTCGGGGAGATGGCAATTTATCTAGCCCAACCATTGCTGGCTGGGTCGTGCGAGCTACCAAATTTGCTCTTACACCAGAAAGGGTTTACCACGCCACCGTGTCGCCACGGGGCGAGATGTGTAGCCAGCTCGACCGACTGATCGAGTAACATCACATCACTTTTCACGTTTCACCCGGCAAGCCGGGCTAGTATTGTCTCTGTGGCACTTTCCCTAGGCTTTGATCATGATGCTCAGGAGCAGTATTCCAGCTCCTGAATCTCTGATCTTATACCTGGTCGCCGTTAGCAACTTTCTTTGTCGATGCCCCTTACGGAACATCGGGTGTTCGGACTTTCCTCGTACTGCAAGCAGCACGTAGCCATCCGATAGTCCTAAGACGAGGAGGAGAATAACAAATGAAGGGCCGATTGTCAATGGAAGTATTGACAAAAAGCCTGATTTTGTTTACTTTATCGCGTCCGAGAACGAGCAAAAGGTGCATGCGTTCTCGACACTTCGGAGGTCCCATGGCTCATAAAACTGGGAAGACCCAGCTAGGGAAAAGGCGCAGATGGTCTTCATGGCCCTGCGCGCAATGTGGCACGGTCGTGGAGATCGGTGCCTACTACAAGAAGTGGCAAGCTGACGAGATCTCCAAGGAGGTCTTCGATGCCACGCGTACGCACTGTCCCAACTGCGGCTCGGCCAAGTCGGCCAAGGCAGAGGGGGAGGAGTACCAGGATCCGTCCGCGACCGTGCTCATCACCGACAAGGACTCTCTGGACCGAACGGCCAAGGGGGCCAACGTTCCGTGCGAGTACTGCGAGGGCGAGAGCACCGTCATCGACGTCGATGGCAAGCCGCTGCGCAGCTGTGTGAACTGCGGCGCCGGCATGGATGGACGCGACTACGCGGACGGTCCGCTGCCGGAAACGGAGCCTGCGCGACCTGCGCCGCCTCCGCTGCGACCACCACCTGCCCCTCGCCGGGCACTTGAGTCGACGCGTTCGCGACGACCTGCTCCGGCGCCGCTCTACGATGACCCGGGCCCCGTCCGTGTCGATGGCGATCCGTTCGCCAAGATCATGGTCTGGGGTGGAGGCCTCTTGGCGGTCGTGCTGATCGTCTGGATGTGCATTCACTTCTTCGGCAAGCACGAGACCGTCGCCCAGGTCGACTCGATCGGCTGGGAGATCACGCACGTGCTCAAGGAGCGCAAGGTGCACACGGGGTCGGACTGGAAGTCCGACATGCCCATGAGCACCTACGCGGAGTCCTGTACCAACAAGCACAAGGAGACTGTCGACTGCACGCACATCACGTGCAATCCGCATGAGGAGAACGTGGGTTCGCCCTATCCGTGCAACTGTTCCATGGTGCCTTCGGGCGACTGGCAGGACAACGAGGACGGTTCCCAGACGGAGATCTTGGAAGAGGTCTGTGTGGATACGTGTCAGGACACCACGACCGTCCACGACGCCTGTCACCCTGGTGGCGACGAGGTCTACGAGGACTGGTGCGACTACAAGTACGACACCTGGCCTGAGAAGGATCGCAAGACTACGCGAGGGAGCGATCACAACCTTACGCCGCCAGCTCTGGCGGCCAGGGGGAGTGACCAGAAGCTCGACAAGAGTCAGACGCTCACGGTGAAGTGGAGCGATCCTGAGGGAGCCAATGGCCCCTGGACCGACCACCCCTCCGACGTGGGACAGTTTCGTCGCTACAACGTGGGCAACCAGTGGATCGTCGACTACAACCGAGCTGGCTCCATCTGGCCCAAGCAGAACCTCAGCGCCCAGCGCTGACACGACCCCTCGGGATACGACTCCCGAGGTTTTTGATTTGGGCAAAGAAAAAACCACCGGGGCGTGCCGGTGGGGTGAGCTTGGAGCTCGCGTGTCTCAGGGGTTGGTGACCACCTGAGAGATGTAGTTCTCCGTCGGGCAGAGCGACCAGGTGTGAGCGAGGCGGCGGAGCGTCTCGTTCTCGACACCGTAGAGCTGAACGTGCATGCGCACGTTTACTTGGTCCAGCCGTCGTCGGAGCGCAGAGCTGAGGTTCTGGTCCTCGCCGTCGGTGTGGATCATCAGATCCGCCGAGTCGAGGCCCTCTGCCGTCAGATCGTGGATGGCGCACTCGATTGCGTGAGCAATGTCCGTGCCACCAGTGTCGCACCGTCGGAAGTACGTCTTGAGTCCGTCTTCGGGATCACCAGGTCGCCAGCTGAAAAGCGATTCAGCTTCGTGGTGGAAGGCGCGGCAGAAGAAGGGGATTCCCTCTTCCTTGCAGCGCTCAAACACCCGTTGGGCCGCCTGGTCACTGAGCTTGCCTCGCCAAGGGTACCCTCGGACGACACCTTGCGTCGTATCCATCAGGTACGTGCGCGTGGAGTTGGAGTAGTCGATGAGCAGGTACACTCCATGCGTGCGCTTGCGGGTGATCGGCTCGTAGACGGGTTCCCAGATGGTCTCAGTCACGTCCACCATGATGTCTTCCATGATGGGTTCGGTCACCGGCTCGGTGATCGGCTGGAGCACGTCTTCCATGATGTCTTCCATGACCGGCTCCATGACGGGGACGCGGCGTTGAAAGACGAGGACGGGGGCACGACCGGTGATCATGCGCATCTCTTGGATGTCGTCCGGAAGCAGGAGCTCTGAGGCGGGGCGACGATGGGCTTCGTGCAGTCCCCGGATGGGGCGCAGGTGCACGCGATCTGCTGGCACCGGGGATTCCTCCCAGCGGTGGTTAACCACGCGTTCATCTACCTGTTTTTCACCTACTTTCTCCTCGCCTACCTTCTGGTAGCCAGTGATTCGGTGCCCCACCACCTTCTCGTCAACTTGTCTTTCACCTGTCTTTTCTTGGCGAATGACACGTTCACCCACGGCCTTCTTTCCCGTCTGCTCTCTGCCGACGGTGATGAGGGTGTGGGTGATGACCACGCGGCGGGCCATCTCCTTGGCCATCTCCTTGACGGAGAACCTTTCGTAGGTGATCGGTTCGCCGGCGGGAGTGGTCTTGGGGAAACCTGCCTTGATGATCGCCCGATAGAGCGCAACGGCTCCGGCTGTTCCACCGATCGCGCCGCTCGCCCCAAGGGCGATCAGCGCCGCAAGGGTGAGCGGATCCATCAGGAGCTCTCTTCGTCGGTGTCTTCGTCCTGCAGCAGGGCTGAGATGTCGTCCTCGACCTTTTTGGGGTCGGTGGCAGCGTCCGCGCGTCCGAAGAGCGCGAGCTTGCGCATCTCGATGTCCGCACGCAGGCGCGCGTGACGATCCCGGTTGCGCTGCGAGGTCATGGTGGCCTTGTCCAGCAGTTCGTCGGAGTCCTTGAGCTGCTTGAGAATGCTGATGAACCGAACGGTTGCTTGTGCCTCGATCTCTTCCTCGCTGGGAATCTGACGAGCCACGTTGTCCAGGAACTCTTCTTCTGCGCGGACGCGCGCGCGGTGCTCCTGTTGCTTCCACTTGCCTTCGACAATCTTGGCGATGGCCTCGTCGAATGCCTCCTGCTCACCATCGCGGCGCACGAGCCCGAGGCCCGTGACGCGCAGGTCGTCCAGCATGACACGCTGGCGTCCCTGCATCATGGCTTCCACCTCGGCCAGCTCTGCGATCTTGCAGAAGGTCCGGTTGGTGACTCGCTCACCAGTGGCTTCGCTGAAGTGCTGGTAGAGCTCCACGTAGGCTTGCTCGATGACCGGGTCGTCGAACAGGTCGCTGCCGTGGCTGACGCCGCTGACACGCACGAGGTCCTCGAGGGTGAGCGGCGGCAGAGGCTTGGCACGCTCTCGGCCGAGGTTCAGGCGCAGCATGCGGCTGAGGTCCTCGGTCTTGGTGAGCGTGGTGACGGGAAAGAGGAACATGAACCGGTCGATGACCGGGATGAGCTTCTCGTCTTCCTCCATGGCCTTGATGGGGTCCACGTTGGTGTCGGCCAGCGCGGTCATCAGCGGGCAGTGCTCGAGCACTTGCTTGCCGTGGCGGTAGTCGCGGTCCTCCAGGAAGTCGTTGAGAGCCTCCAGGAGCTGAACACCGGCGTTGAGGTACTCACCCAGGTGCACCAGGTGGGCATCGAGGATGGAACCCTCGATTTGGCGGCGCATCTCGTGGTGCTCGCGCCAGTGTGCCCAGTCCGGCTCACCGAAGAGCTTGTCTTCGGTGATCTCGGCGGTCAGTCCGATGGAGAACAAGCGCATGCCTTCGGTGCCACGCTTGATCTGCTTGGTGATGGCGGTCTTGCCAGTGCCCGCATCTCCGTAGGTCAGCACGTGTCCACGCCGAAGCATGGCGTACTCGATCCGGTCGATCAGTGGGTCACGTCCGATGAAGCGCAGGCGCAGTGCGGCGAAGAACGCCTTGATGCGCCGGACACTCGCTTGCACATCATCCCAGCTTTCCTGCGTGATGGTTCCATCAAGCTGGAGACATGCCAATGTGGGTTGTGCCATTACTCCTCTCTGTTCTGGCGGGATACAACCGGGCCCTAAATGAGCCTATTTCCTGCGGTTGTAACGGCCGACCTTGCCTGAAAATACGGATTTTGTCAATCCAAAAACAGGGCTTTGGCCCTGTTTTTGGGTTTAAAGTTCGTACGATCCAATGTCACATGGGTCTGTGGCACTCAACGTTCGTGCAAATCCACGTTGGTCTTCTGTTGGGCACTGGGTGTTGTCACCTGCGTTTATAGCAGGGCTGTCCGGGCTTAATGCATGCGTTTGTGTGGGGCCACCATTATTGGTGAGTGTTCCAAGGAGGGCGCTGATTGGGTTGGTTGGTGTTCCGACAATATCTCCAGTTGTGGCAATGAAGTTACAGCCAACGTTATTGGAGATGAGGTTATATCCATCGGAGCCAATATCTCCATAGCAGTTTGGAGCACTTGGGGAGGATGTTTGTCCTTGGTCAACAATGGAATTGGCAAGGACGACTTGTGGGGTTGTGGAATTTTGGGCAAAGATTCCTGCACCGTATCGTCCATGGTTGTTTGCAATAGTCGAGGATAAGATTCTGAGTCGATATGGAGAGAGAGTTGATCCAAAAATCCCTCCACCATTCTCGTTGGCGTAGTTTTCTGAAACGGTAGTGTTGATGAGTTGGCCGTAGTCAGTATGAATTCCACCTCCGTCCCCATTGGCTGTGTTATGAGAAATGGTGCTCGCCTCTACTTGCAGATCTCCTATGCTGTGAATTCCTCCACCGTTGAATGCGATGTTCTCTTTGATGGTTGTCCTGTTAATTTGGGTGAGTGTGCCTCCAGCGGCATAGATACCACCACCAAGCCCATCAAGATTGTGCGGATCACCTGTTGTGAAGTTGCCAACAAGTGTGGAGTCATCTATACGTAGTCCATTTGAGGATGTTTGCCAAATCCCTCCACCATTTTCTCCTTGGTTCCCGTGAAGGAGGCTGGTGTTAATGGATAGCCATCCACCTAAAGCACCAACTCCTCCACCCTGCTTGATGGCCACGTTGTGGGAAATGGTGCTGTTTTCAATGTGGGTGCTCGAGTCATCTAGATAGAGGCCGCCAGCATTACCTTGCGAGATATTGGCTAGGAAGATGGAGTCAAAGATGTTAAGCGTTGAGTCGAATGCTGTCAGTCCGCCTCCACGACCATCTGTTCGAATAGATTCGTTTCCACTGATGTAGGTTTGCTCATCCAACAGCACATCACTTTCCCAAGAAAAGACACCGCCCCCGAACGCAAGATAGTCCCCATTGATTGAGTTATTTATGATTCGACTATTCGATACGTGAGCACGGCTGTTATACAGGTGTACCCCTCCGCCACCAAGTTGACTTGAAGGTTGTTCTTCATTGTAATAACCATATGCTGAATTCTTTTCGATGGCTGAGTCATTTATGCTGATCTCGCTCGAATGTACGTGAATGCCTCCACCTCCCGCATTCCAATTAGAGGTCCCCATGGCACCTTCGATGTATTCAAAACCAACGGCATCATTGAAAGAGACACTTGATCGATCAAGTATGAGTTCTGAGCCAGCCATGATGGAAATACCTCCTCCAGTTCCAGCTTGGTTGTTTTCAATGCGGCTATCAATGGCATGAATCAATGAGTGTGATTGTGATCCTGGCATGCCGACACTTGATGCGCTAATAGCACCTCCTCTTCCAGAGGCGGTATTTGATTGAATGAGGGTGTTTATTAGCACAAGTCGGCTTCCGTAGACCTTAATGGCTCCACCATCTGTTGGATCTTGGCCAATGACACTGCCTTCGACGTGGCCATTTTCGAGTGTGAGATTTTCTAAACGAAGTGTTGATGCAATAGGATTCCCCTCACCGTCGCTTGAATTTGTTACGTTAAAGAGACGGAAAAAAGGTGTTTCTATTGCTGTAGATCGTTTTACGAGTGTCTGAGTAGGGGCGTGAATAGTCACGTCACTTGAAATAGTGAGCGCTCTATCACCAGTAGCACTTGCGTCGGGAAATTCCAGGACGTATTCAGGATTGAGATTTGTTACTTCACCACCAGTAAGTGGGTTGGGTAACACAATGGTGTCAGCACCGCTTCCTGGTGCGCAATCACCTGCGCTCGCGTCATTATTCGCAGACCATACAGCTTCTCGGAGCGTACAAAGTCCATTTGGTGTTCCAATGCTGCTAGGAGGTTCATCAAGAACAGTATTGACGGTGATGGTTCCTGCGTGTGCAGGTTGTGCAAACAGTAGGGCAACGATCGTTGCTAGAAACAAGGGGAAGATACGAGCAAAGGTATTGCGTAGTAACATAAAAAGAGGGCCAATGTGATTAGCACCCCTTTCCTGTTAGGTAATGGTTGAACGGATAAGCTATAAGGCTCTACACAGGATCCGTTGTTAATTGTGAGTCTACAATAGGGTCTCAAAGTTGCTCTGTCAAAAAACAGGGCCATCGCCCTGTTTTTGGGTTTAAAGTGTCACGCCAATGCGATCCCGGACCACCTTCATTTTCTCCTCTGCCAATGCCTGCGCGCGCTCAGCGCCGGCATCAAGGATCTCAATGAGCTGCTGTTTGTCGTCTAGGTACTCGGTAATCTTGTCTTGGATCGGCGCAAGGAACGTGTTGATTTCTCCGGCAAGGTCCTTTTTGAAATCCCCATAGCCCTTTCCTTCATAATCTACCTCGATCTCGCTTGCGGGGCGTCCGGTGACCAGTGAGTAGATGGAGAGGAGGTTGAAGATACCTTCACGAGCACGGTCGGCTTTCACGATTCCTTCTGAATCAGTCACCGCTGTCTTAATCTTCTTGATCACTTTCTTTTCATCATCCATGAGGGAGATGTAGTTGCGCTCAGAGCTCGCAGACTTACTCATCTTCTTGGTTGGATCGTCTAGTCCCATGATGCGAGCCCCCTGAGTGCGGATGCGTGGCTCTGGCACGATGAAGGTATCACCAAAGCGGTTGTTGAAGCGCTCTGCTAGATCACGTGCAAGCTCCAGGTGTTGTTTTTGATCTTCTCCCACCGGAACGACTTCCGTATCGTAGAGCAAGATGTCGGCAGCCATGAGAACGGGGTAATCAAACAGTCCGACGGTTACAGCTTCTCCTTTGCCAACGGCTTTATCTTTGAACTGCGTCATGCGCTCAAGCTCTCCCATGTGAGCGATGCAGTTGAGGATCCATGCAAGTTCAGTGTGCTCGCGGACACGGGACTGTTGGAAGAGGATGGTTTTTTCTGGATCGATACCGGCAGCCAGGTAGGTAGCGATGGCATAGTAAAGGTTGGCGCGAAGATCACCTGGGTCCTGAGGGACGGTGATGGCGTGGTAATCAACGGCGAACAAGATATTTTCGTTCCCTTCTTCTTGGAGTCGAACCATGGGCTCAATGGCTCCAAAGTAGTTACCGATGTGGAGGATGCCCGATGGTTGCAGGGCAGTGAGAATACGTGACATATGTGCCGTATCGTAGCAAAAGAGGTGGAATATTCATAGAACAAGGCACAAATACTCATCGAGCCTGCATGGCCGCGCTGAGCGGGGTTGAGATGGTGGTCGTGTGGTCTTGCTATGAGTGGGCGAGCCGATCACTGGGACGAATTTTGAGATCTACAGAGACACTGTCCGACTCAAAATTGTCCCAGCGCTCGTTCGCCGTGGTGAAACGGCTGGATGGTGGGGTGGTGGGGGTTAACAAAACACAGGGCATCGAGCCCTGTGTTTTGTTTGGTATACTCGGTGCATATGAAACGATTTCTTTCTTTTGCCGTGTTGCTGGCCCTGCCACTACAGCTTGTTGCTGCTTCACCGACGATTTCTACAGATCATTCGTGGACGGATGACCTGACCGCTCCTGAGGAGTACACCCATGTGCGTGATGGGGATGTGCGTGAGATTGACCTTGAGCATTATTTGAATCGCTATCGTGAACGTCTTGGGGTTCCGCGCTTGAAGGTCTCGAGTCAGCTGCAGGAGAGCGCGGCGGCGCACGTGGAATATTTGAAGGCCAATGGTCGTGGGTTTGATCCGCACGGGGAAGTCGAGGGGAACGTTGGGTTCACTGGCGAGACAACGCAGGATCGATGTGAGGCCGCTGGGTACACGGGCAGCTGTACGGAGGTGCAAGCTGGCGGCGCTGCCAATGGCGATGGGTACAGTGCGATCGATGCGCTCATGATGACGCCGTATCACCGCGTGAGCATGATGTATCCGTACTTTAGTGAAGTTGGATGTGTCATTGATTCTGGGTGGTTTGTCTGTGATATTGGGTACAACATTTCTGACTGGGGGAGTGAGTACACTACGGAGACTGGAGCAGTGACCTACCCCTATGACGGTCAGACGATCTCAACAACATTCTATGTAAGCGAGAACCCGATGCCGTATCCTGAGTATGCGTACCAGTTCATCGGACCAACCCTCATGTACTGGCCACTGGGAGACACGGTCGAATCAGTAGAGGTGTCGGTGTATGACCTAACGGCTGAGGAGGCGATTGATTCAATCATCTCGTTGGATCTAGAAGATGAGAATTCCTGGGGAGCCGTATTCTTCAATCCAATCGATGAGCTAGAGCTCGATCATGAGTACGCGGTTCATGTTGAGGGGGAGTCTGACGCTGGGAGTTTTGAGGAGTCATGGACATTCAAGGTGCAAAAAAGTAGCAAGATTGATTACCCAAATGCTTGGGAGACAATTAGCTACGACAGCAAGGTGCACTGGGCTGGAGAGACAGGAGAGGAGTTGGTGAGTACACCTGACAGTGAAGTACGTTCGCTTGTCGACCGGTTAGAGGGGTGGATTATGCTTGCCGTCGACCGTGCGGGGGAGGCGTACTATGTCGATCCTGTGACTAAGGCGCGGTACTATCTTGCTGACGGCCCAACGGCCTATGAGTTCCTCCGTACGTTTGGACTAGGAATCACAACAGCCAACCTTGAGCAGATTCCCGAGGCAGGATCTGGAGATACGGTGAGTTCCTTAGCTCGGTCTGTTGCTGGGCGCATCCTGCTGCAAGTCGATTCTGTTGGTGAGGCCTGGTATGTTCATCCCGAAACATTCGAACGTCACTACATGGCAGATGGCGATGAGGCGTACCGCATCATGCGAGAGCTTTCTGAGGGGACGATGTACGACTGGATTAAAGGTATCCCTGAGGGAATCGTTGAATAGATTGTTCTTGAATCAAAAACACCCCCATGAGGGGGTGTTTTGTTTTCTCTCGTTTAGACTTCAATGATCACAGGAAGGATCATTGGTCGGCGTTCTGTTCGCTTGAACAAGAGCTTACCAACCTTGTCTCGGATTTGATCGCGAATGTACTTTGGATCCGCAGCTGATTTCTTGTCGGTATCCACGGTAACCTTCTTGATCAGGTCGCGAGTGTCTTTGATGAGTTTTTGATTGTCTTTCATCATGACAAATCCACGGCTCACAATGTCTGGGCTGCCGTAGAGTTTTCCGGTCTTCTTTTCGATCTTTACGATCACGACCACCATACCTTCTTCAGCGAGGTGAGTACGGTCGCGCAAGACAACTTGTGAAACGTCGCCGACACCAAGGCCGTCAACGAACACGTACTCTGTTGGAACTTTTTCATTGGTCATGCGTCCACCGCCTTTCCAGAATTCCATCACCTGTCCATTGTCACCAACGAACACATTGCTTTCATCCCATCCCATGGAGTGAGCCACACTCGCGTTTTCACGCAGGAGGAAGTGGTTCCCTTCAATTGGCATGTAGTACTTTGGTTTGAACAGGGCAAGCATCAGTTTGATGTCTTCCTTCTTCGCGTGCCCACCTGCGTGCACGTCCATCATTTGATAGTGAATGACCTTAGCCCCCTTGCGGTAGACCGTGTCCATCAGACGCTGCACAGCGGCTTCGTTTCCAGGGATCACTGATGATGAAAAGACCACGGTGTCAGTTTTCTGGATTTTTACGCTTCGATGTTCGCCATTGGCGATACGGTTTAGTGCCGCTCGTTTTTCTCCCTGGGCACCGGTACAGATCATGACGCACTTGCTGTCGTCGTAGCCACTCATCTGTTCTGGTTTGATCAGGGTTGATTGCTTACATTTAATGAAACCCATCTCCTTGGCGATCTCTACGTTGGTACGCATGGAGTAGCCGTCGATGGCCACCTTTTTTCCGAGTCGCTCTGAGATCTCAATAAGCTGCTTCACACGTCCCAGCAGAGAGGCAAAGGTTCCGATAATAACGCGACCTTTCGCCTTGCTAAGAATTCCCTCCAACTCATCACCGATAACCTTCTCAGACACCTGGTGTCCGGGGCGGTTGGCGTTGGTGGAGTCACCCATCAGACAGAGCACACCTTCTTTTCCAAGAAGAGCGATCTTCTGGAAGTCAGCGTGGTCCATGCCGGTTGGGTGGAAGTCGAACTTCCAGTCACCAGTGTGACAGACACGACCTACAGGTGTGTCGACAACGATTCCGACGGAGTCTGGAATGTTGTGGTTGATGTGGAAGAACGAAACCTTGAAACTTCCGAGTTTCAAGACGTCATCTGCCTTCGTAACCTTCAGGTTCAACTTCTTTGTGTGGAAGTCTTCCTGGCGGCGCTTAATGATCGCGGCAGAAACAGGGAGTGCGTAGATTGGCGGGTTGCCAATGTTTGGCACGGTATGGGGGATGGCTCCGATGTGGTCGTAGTGACCGTGAGTGATGATCACTCCTCGGATGTTTTTCTCCTTCCCCTTGAGGTAGCTCATGTTTGGAATGATGTAGTCCACTCCCGGCATGTTCTCCTCTGGGAACTCGAGCCCCATGTCGATAATGACAATGTCATTTTTGTACTCGATCAACGTACAGTTGCGCCCAACTTCTTCGAGACCACCGAGCACAATGATGCGCAGCTTGTCTCCGTTAGGAGCTTTAATTGTTTGTGTGCGTGACCGCTGGCGCGACTGAGGTCGTCCCTTAGACGGGCCTTTCTTTGCGCGAAAGACACGTCCTTTGTGTTTGGACTTGACCCCACCCTTTGGCGCGCTACGGCGCGGTGTAGGTTTTTTTGTAACCATAAATAAAAAACGTTGTTAGTAATTGTAGTTATGTGTAGGTGTATTCAGTTGTGAAAGGACAGTACTCGTCTCCTCAGACGAACGTGATCTTTTTAAACCTGACAGGATCAGGTCAGAAAAAAACACGTTGGCTACCTGTGCACATGGTGGGCGAGGAGGGACTCGAACCCTCACGAGGAAACCTCACTACGCCCTGAACGTAGCGCGTCTACCAATTCCGCCACTCACCCGTCATGTGCCCAGGTTTACCTGAGCGCTTTTTTTGTTTTGATGTACCAATCGGTCACGTTTGTGAACCGATCTGCTGGAGAGAGAATCGATTCTACCGGCTCCAGTGTGATCTTGCTGGCTACGGCACTACCGTAGCGCGAGCGGTATAGAAACACAGCTGGGAGGTCTTTGGCAAGGAGTTCCTGGAACTGGTGGTACTTTTCCTCGCGGATAGCTTCGTCGATTTCTACACGCGCCTCTTCAAGGAGTGTATCGACGTCTTCATTTTCATAGTTTACCAGATTGAGCCCCATGCCACTTCCTTGGCTTGAGTGCCAGAATGGGTAGGGATCTGGATCGGCCTTGAGCATGACTGAGGTCAGGAGGATCTCAAAGTTCTGTGGCTCGATGACCTCTGAGAGCATGAGCTCAGCAGGAGTGAAAGCGAGTTCAATGTTGATACCCACATCTACCAAGTTCTGTTTGATTTGCTCAGCGGCAAGGCGCATCTCTTGCGAGTCAACGGCCGTGAGGGTGAAGGAGAGGCCGGGTTCTTCGGTAGATGTCTCTGCCACGTCTCCTTCTTCCGTTGTTGTTTCCTCGGTTTGATCGTCGGCAGATTCCTCTGTCTCCTCCACAAGTCCACTCTTGAGCTCTCGCATGCCTGTCACGATGTTTGCACGGTAACCTGCTTCTTCAAGACTTGATGCAGCTTGTTCTGGGTCGTAACTATCAGTGAGCTCTGCATGGTAGCCGATCATGCCTTCCAGGATAGGTGCATGAATCATTTCGGCATACCCTTCCTCTAATGCCTCGACTAACGTTAGTTTATTGATCGCTTGTGAGATGGCTGATCGGACGGCAAGGTCGCTCAACGCTGGACTGATGACGTCATTGAAATACAGGTTGGTTTCTCGCGGAAGTTGAGAGGAGATCAACTGAACGTTCTTGTTCTCTTTGATCTGAGCAAGTTGATCGTAGGCGATTACACTTGCTCCCTCAACGTTCTTGTTCTCGAGCGCATCTGCCAGGGCGAACGCGTCGCCGTAGAATTTAAAGGTCAGCGTTTCAATGAGCGCTGGTTCTAAGTAGTAGTCCTCATTGCGCTCAAGGGTGTAGCTACGAACCGCTCCTTTTTTATCCTTGGTGAATTCAAGGAACTTGTAAGGACCTGTACCGATCGGTTGTAGGTTCAAAGCTGCCAGAGGGACGTTCTGTGGAAGAACATCTGCCCAGAGGCTGGCTGGGAGAATGCCGACGGTCAGGTGTTGTAGGAATGGAGCAAAGGGTTCGTCCAAAATGAACGAAATCGTTTTATCATCTTCCTGAACGACGCTCACTCCCTGGAAGTTGGCAGCCAAGGGGCTTCGGTAGCTCGGTGTCTGAATGGCATTGATGGTGAACAAGATGTCACGAGCGCGCACGTCTTCGCCGTTGTGAAAGCGGGCGTTGTCACGAATCTTGAGTGTGTAGACCGTTCCTTCTTCTGTGATGTCGATGGACTCAGCCAGGTCAGGAATGAATGACGCCTCACCATCCCACTTGAGGAGGCCCGAGTAGACAAGACGTGTGAGGTCTTGGTCGACGTCGTTGGTGGATGCGTACAGGGGGTTGATGAATTGTGGTTCTCCTACAAGACCCTCTGTGTAGTCTCCTCCCACGGCGGGGATTTCAATGCGGTGTGCACTGAGGTAGCTAATGGCGATCACGCCTAAGGATAATAGAATGACCGACGCGGCCCCCGTAAGGGTGCGTTTTTCAGCGAGGGAGAGAACACTCGGGAGTTGTTTCCACTGTCGCCAGCTTGGAAGCGTGCGTGTCTTGGAAACGGAAAGGACCTGGCGCATGGTCAGGTCTTTGACGCTTTCAGATGTCTTTCCCGTAAGCCGTCGAAAGAATGTGCGTATGTCGGGCACAAATTAGATCAGAGCATTTGCGAGCGCGACACCAAAAAATAAAATGGCGAAGACGACCGTAAGCTGAAAGAGTTTCTTCTCTGCGCCGCGCTTAGTGCGGTAGACGTTGCCGCCGCCCCCGAAGGCAGCGCCAAGACCTGTACCGCTTGCTTGCAATAGAATGGCTGCAACCAGCAGCACTGCAAGTACCATTTGAGCAATGTTTAAAACGAGATCTACATTCATAAGAGTCGCTTGATTCAACGCCCGGAAGGCTACCAAATCGGGCGCTTTACGTCAATCCTTACGCTTAGGTGTGCGCTTCATGCCCTTCCCGGACATTTTCATCTTTGGCGTCCGTTTTTTGGTCCGCCGTGCCGCACGTTTTTGTTCTTGTTTAGCTTCGCGTGAGTCCTCCATACATCTACCCCATATGATATACTTTTTCCCATATGGAGGCCATTGAATCGGACGTGCATATCAATCGCCGAAGAAGCTGGATTGCCACAATTGTCACAGTGATTGTTTTGATACTGCTGAGCATGTTTGTTTGGCGTGTATTGCATTACGTGCAATTGATTCGTTCTGGAGAGATTTCGGTTTCGGATTATGACTTTGCTCAGAGCTTCACGACATCCACGGCTCTTGCATCAGCACCTATTGCCGATGGGGTCTTCGATGTTGTGACAACAGATGATCCTTCCATCGGAAGTCCAAACGCTCCAGTGACCATTGTGGAGTTTGCAGATTTTGGCTGTCCGTATTCAAAAGAGGTGAGCTTTGTCATGCGAGAGCTCGCAGCGAAGTATCCCGATGAGGTGTACTACGTGTATCGAGATTTCCCTCTCACAGAAATTCACCCAATTGCGCAGATGGCGTCTGAGGCCGGGGAGTGTGCAGATGATCAAGGTCGATTTTGGGAGTTTCACGATAAGATTTATCAGAATCAGTTGAGTCTAGATGAGGATTCGTTTGTGCAGTTTGCCCAGCAGCTCAATATGAATGTTGATCAGTTTGAAAGCTGTTTGGATTCTGGACGACACACAGATGAGGTTCTTGAGGATTATGCTGCGGGACTTGAAGCGTCTGTTCGTGGAACACCAACGTTCTTCTTTAATGGTAATCGTGTGGCGGGCTCTGTGCCGGCAGAGATTATGGAGGCACTTGTTGAATCGATCCTTGCGGCACAGTAGATATGGTGACGGTCTTAAAAAAATTCGCTGCCGGCTTTCTCCTCTTATTTATTGTTGCTGGTGTTGCTCTTCCATTCAGCGTGGCTGAGGCAGCCGTGGGGGAGGTGTGTGATTGTTATTGTACGAGTCTTGCTGGGGCAAAAAAACCAACGGAAGATAAGGTTACTTCTAATGAATGTCATGAATCGTGCTCCGAGATAGGACAGAGTGTTGCGGCGTTTGCCTGTGGGGCCAATGACCACCCATCGCGCACGCCGTTTTGTTTTACCGTTGATCAGTGTGCGGAAGTAAACGGCGAGTGGGATGAGGAGTATCAGCCGGGTGAATGTACGTCCGGGTATCACTACTGCTATCCAGACCCCACGAATAAACAGAAGGTCGAGTTGCAAGTTGACATTGGAAGTTATACGACCTCGATTGATTTTGGGGAGTACATCGGGAAGATGTATACCTGGCTTGTGGGTTCGGCAACGGTGATTGCCATTGTCATGCTCATGATTGCGGGATTCCGTTATGTTCTAGGGGCAGGTTCAGATCAGATCAGTAAGGCAAAGACCATGATTCGTAATGCGGTCGTTGGGCTTGTACTCTTGCTTTCAACGTATCTCATTTTGTTTACCGTGAATCCAGATCTGGTGAGCCTTCAAGTGCCGCGGCTCCCAATGATTAAAACGGTAACGCTTGTTGATAGTGCTTCGTGCGATGATTTGATAGAGGAGGGATATAAAGTCGACTTTTCTGGCCCGGAGGAATGTGGAACTGTCGGAACCGTTACGGAGGATCCTGGAGGAGGGGCTGTGCCAGATGGAACGGTTTGTAATTTTTCACACTGTGCAAACGATCGCGAGATGTGTATCCCCGGTGATGAGCCGCAGTGTATGGCCTGCGAAGAGTTGGCTTACGACAATGGTGTTGTGACGCCTTCACCGTCTCTTTGTTCGGCGTTCAACTCACTTCCAAGATACGAGACAGATGTAGGTGATCACACGGCCTCGTTCAAGCCGACGAGTGGACCTAATGCAGGGAAGACGATTGAGTGGACCGAGCAAATTACAAAAAAATTAGAGCAGTGCTTTTATACATTCGACCCTGATGGTGGTGGAGAGGTTCCATCAAGACCTGCTTGTGCTCGAGTGGTGGTGAGTTGTTCTGAAGTGACAACATGCTCTGACTATGAATCACGGCCTGTCTTTACTTGGGAAGGAGATAGTAGAAAGCAGGTGACATTGGATTCGATTGATCTTGGGAAGAACTCAGGATTGCCAGGGACAGATTCCGGTGCGGGAAAGACGCTCTACGATAACTTGGGGGAAATCACGATGGGAAGTTTTTGTGGAGGGGGAGGTTCTCTCAATGACATCTGTGCATGGAATCGGACGGATGGTGAAAAAGCGTGTTATCTAGGGTCGTTTAGCTTCACGGCAATTTCCGATACAGTGGCGGCACTTGGTACAGCAGATTACAATTGCAACACCACACCAGATACAAGTAAGTGGTACTACACCATCTTCGACTAGTCTCGTAGAAAGAAAAACACAGGGCTCATCTCTTGCCCTGTGTTTTATTTTGTGATAGCCTTGCCGGCGCTTGGTATTTCTAAAAGGGGTGAGCAAATCACTTCAAAAAAGAAGTGCCTCAGACGTTTCAATTTACATGTGATTTCTAGAATCAGCCTATGTCATCAGATAAGATTTCTGTCCGGGGGGCTCGCGTGCACAACTTGAAGAATATCAATGTGGACATCCCCAAGAACAAACTCGTCGTGGTGACGGGATTGTCCGGTTCAGGGAAATCTTCTCTCGCTTTTGACACAGTCTACGCAGAGGGGCAGCGGCGTTACATGGAGTCTCTCTCCAGTTACGCGCGTCAATTTTTGGAACTACAAGACAAACCAGACGTCGATGAAATTTTGGGGCTATCCCCAACGATTGCGATCGACCAAAAATCTTCGTCACACAACCCGCGTTCAACTGTGGGTACCGTGACGGAGATTTATGATTTCCTACGTGTGCTCTTTGCGCGCGCTGGTCGTCCGCACTGTCCCGAGTGTTCTCAACTTGTGGGAGAGCAGACCATGCCACAGTTGATTGTTCGCGTTGAAGAAACACTCGGAGAGGATCCGATTCTTTTGTTGGCACCTGTCGTGCAGCAGCTCAAGGGGGAGCACAAACAAGCTCTCCAGGCGGCACTGACAGCTGGCTTTACACAGGTGCGTGTCGATGGACTTCTTATGGAGACAGAGGAGGCGCTCACCTTGCGTCGTGACAAGAAAAAGCCTCATGACATCGATGTCGTGATCTTCCGTTTTGAGAGCGAGCAGTCCTATTCAAAGGAGCACATCGAGCAGCAGCTCAAGAAAGCACTCGACTACGGGAATGGATTCGTCACACTATTGAATGACGAGACTGGTGATGAGACGACGCTTTCACAGAGCTACATGTGTGCCCCTTGTGGAATCAACCTTCCAAAACCAGAGCCACGATTGTTTTCGTTTAACTCTCCCTATGGAGCGTGTCGAGAATGCACGGGGCTTGGTGAGAAGTTGGTACTGGAGGCAGATCTTATTATTCCGAACAAGCGCCTGACGTTTGCTGAAGGGGCCGTGCGACCATGGACACGTATTGCTGGGAACCAGACGAGTTACATGGATATTTTGAAGCTGGTGGCAAAAAAGCATCGCATCACCATGAGTAAGCCCGTGTCCTCTGTGGCAAAAGCGAAGATGGATCTTGTCCTCTACGGAACAGGGGATGATGAGTACACCTATAAAGGATCAAAGATTACGTTCCCTGGAATTTTGGCGCAGCTTGAGCAGAAGTATCGTGAGACAGATTCCGAGTACGTGCGCAGTGAGCTAGAGAGTTACATGCGACGTATGCGCTGTCCTGGTTGTGATGCGCAGCGTCTGCAGCCGTCTGTGCTTGCGATTACGATTGCTGACAAGTCGATTGCTGACGTGGTGAACATGCCTGTTGAGGATGTGGCTGTATTTTTCGAAGAGCTCACCGGGAAATTATTTGATGGATTAAGTGACGACGAGAAACTTGTCGTTGAGCGTGTGGCAAAAGAAGTACGCGCACGCCTCAAGCAGCTCACGCAGGTGGGGCTCGGGTACCTTACGCTTGATCGTAGTGCCATGACGCTCTCAGGTGGAGAGTCTCAGCGCGTTCGTCTTGCAACACAGCTTGGGTCTCAGCTCTCTGGTGTGATTTACATTCTTGATGAGCCATCTATTGGATTGCATCCACGTGATAACGACCGTCTTATTGAAACGATTCGGAATCTGAAGGAATTTGGAAACTCCGTCATTGTTGTTGAGCACGATGAGGCCATGATTGAGGCGGCTGACTACGTATTTGATATCGGTCCAGGAGCGGGTGAGTATGGTGGGCAAGTCGTAGCAGAAGGAACAGCTGCACAGATCAAGAAAAAATCAGACTCTCTTACAGGACAGTATCTCTCAGGGAAGAAATCGATCCCTCTGCCAAAGAAGTATCGCAAGGGAAGTGGGAAGTCGCTCTCTATTCAGGGGGCAAGCGCGTTTAACTTAAAAGATGTTGATGTTGACATTCCTCTTGGGAAGTTGGTGTGTGTGACAGGTGTTTCAGGCTCAGGAAAATCCACCTTGATCCTCGATATTCTTTCCAAGTCGCTCTCCAAGAAGTTCTATCGTGCAAAGACCTATCCTGGTGCCCACAAGGCGATAAAGGGAATTGAACACATCGACAAGATCGTCGCTGTAGACCAATCGCCAATTGGACGTACACCGCGGTCCAACCCAGCGACTTACACAGGAGTGTTCACCGCAATTCGTGATCTCTACACAGAAGTGCCTGAGGCAGTGATGCGAAAGTTTGATGCAGGAAAGTTTTCCTTTAACGTGAAAGGTGGTGGGCGCTGTGAAGTATGTTCTGGTGATGGAATGCGTCGCATTGAGATGCAGTTCTTGCCGGATGTGTACGTGGAGTGTTCTGAGTGTCGCGGGACACGCTACAACCATGAGTCCCTAGAGATTCATTACAAACAGAAGAACATCGCCGACGTGCTTAACATGACTGTGGAGGAAGCGCGTCGATTCTTCGCAGACAAGTCAAACATTTTTGATAAGTTGAACATCTTGCACGAGGTGGGACTGGGGTATATCCGACTCGGGCAGCCGGCAACCACGCTCTCTGGTGGTGAGGCGCAGCGTGTGAAGCTCGCAACAGAGCTCTCGCGTCGTGCTACAGGTCGAACACTCTACGTGCTCGACGAGCCAACGACAGGATTGCACTTTGAGGACATCAAACGGCTCCTGGGTGTCTTGCACCAGCTCGTCGACAAAGGGAATACGGTCGTCATTATTGAGCACAACCTGGATGTGATTAAAGGAGCGGACTGGATTATTGATATGGGCCCTGAGGGAGGAATTAAAGGGGGGACGGTTGTGGCTCAAGGGACGCCAAAGGATGTGGTAAAGGTGAAAGAGAGTATTACAGGGAAGTATTTGAAAGATGCATTGAAGAAGTAGGTAAGGAAAGCCCTTGCGACATGCTGGGGCTTTTCTATTTGCCTAAATTTAGTGCAGAATCCCCCCTAAGGGATTGACAAAACCGTCATTTTCTGGTATCTTTGGCCGTTAACTTAGCGAAACAACTTTAACCGCATTAACACTCCCTGGGGTTCGTCAGAGGCTCAGGCAAGAAAAATCTATGCTTAAGAAATCACTTATCGCCGCGTTCGCCATCGCTGTGGGTGTAAGCCCTCTGGTACCGAGCTTGTTTGCCGATTCCGGAAGCTTCTCCACCAACTTGGCCACCGCTGCATGGGACTATGATTACTTCGGCGTTGAGCGTCTTGACCTCGACGACGATATTTCTGGTCCAGACCAGTTTGCCGATACGGTATTCCTTACTCAGACATCTGAGCTTTGTGAGTATGCCGATTTGTGTGACTTGGTCGACCTCACCATTTTGAAGAACGGTGAGTCTATGACTATTGAAGGTGTTGATGATTCTGTCACCGACACGTTCTGGCAGACCGCTCAGGATGATCGATTCATTTTCCGTGTCCCATCTGAGGATGAGGATAGTTGGGGAATGATCTATGAGTATGATCCTGAGACAGGTTCTTTGAACGAACTTGTAGAGATTGTCCGTCAGGATACTGACCTGGATTTCGTGAGCTTTGCCACCGAAGGAGACCGTATCTTTTATACGACTATTTCTGAGGAGGAGGGCGACGGAACCATGGATGAAGATAGTGGAGATATTGAGTCTCACTTGAACGTGGTTGACTACACTTCCGGATTTGAGCGTGACGACTTTAGTTACTTGCTCACTGCCCCATGGCAGGAGATTGTAGACGTTCAGGACGGAGTTGCCTTGGTGCGATTCCAGTTCGAGGGTGGCTATGAACAGCTCTGGCTTATCAATCAGACTGACCGAACCATGGAGGCCATTCCTGATACCTGGACTGATCCGGGTGCAGAGATTGTTGCCCCTCACTTCATGAGTGATGGAACCGTTGAGTTCTTCCGCAACTATCGTCAGTTCTCTTACACACAGGGTGTCGATGAGACTCCTGTAGAAGCTGGTGGAGCGTACCTTAGTTGGTATGTTGATCCAGCAGAGAACGTACAGGTTGAAGGAGACTACAGCGCTTGGGTAGACGACGAAAATGGTTTGTACGTTTCTCAAGATGGTAATGCGAGTAAGTTTGGTGTCGCTCTTAACGGCGAGTTCACCCTTACAGATAGCGCTATCTACTTCCAGAATATCGACGGTGACTACCTTTGTTATGAGTTTGATAGCGGTGCGTGGGAGACACGTGCCTACCATGTAACCGATGCGTATGAGGACATCCGCGTAGGTATCGATGCAAACGGTGACGTTTGGTACGAGAACCTGACCAATGGCTACCTGATGAACATCGGGTACGGTGCCGCTCCGTCTTTGACGGATCGTGAGCATGCGTACTGGCAGGGAGCTGACGGAAACGTCTACCAGGTGACATTCTCACCACTGATCGATCTTGAGCGACCTGAGGTTGAGGCCTTTGCTTCATACGATGGTTCTATCGTTTACCTTGTCTCTGACAGGCAGATGTGGACCATTCCAAATGAGCAGGTTTACTTCTCATGGTTCGACTCTTGGAACGATGTGCTCCGCGTGAGTGAATCGACCATCGACGTGTACCTTGATGGATACGAGCAGATGGGAGACCTGAAGTTCGCTCCAGGAACACGCGTGAAGGCCGTCAGCAATGCACGTGTCTACGTGATCGGTAGCGACTACAAGTTGCACTGGATCACCTCTGAGACCGTCGCTGACGAGCTCTACGGAGATGACTGGAACCAGGACATCATCGAGGTCAACGATACTTACCTCTGGCAGTACGCCACGGGAGACAATGTTGAAGACGGAGACGATGTGCGAAGTATCTAGATAGTTATTACAAAGAATCAAACAGGAATTTTGAAACCCTGCGCTTCGATGCAGGGTTTCAAGGATCCATGTTGGATGCAATTGGAGGGTGAGATGGCAGTGCTTTCTGTGATGGAAGCTCATCTGGAGCGTGAGCGTCTGCGTGCAGAGGCTGAGAAAGTGTGGCTCGATGCCGCTGAGAGTCTCGCCGAGGACATCCCTGGTGACCTCCAGGACTGGGCGCAGTCTCAGTGCTGGTACAGGCAGGACGAACTCGACGGCTACTGGGCATTGCCCAAGCTGATCAAGAACATCGTCAGTGCTTCGGCGAAGGGGCATCCCTGGATCCTCAAGTTCTGGAGAGGGACTGACTCCTGTTCCGGGATCGAGGACTTCGAGAAGCTCGAGGAGTTGTTCATGCAGCTCGGAGAGGCCTGGGCGAAGCACGTCCGGATCAAGACCGAGCGTACCACGGACACCGAAATCATCGTGATGTTCTTCCTGGTCGGGGCCGAGTACCCGGACTGGGAGAACGACGAGTAGACAACGCTACGACCCCCGCGGTCAGCAAGAGACGCCACGCTGGTAGTCCTGCTGTCGGCGGGGTGTTTCTTTTTGGGTGATGGGTTGACGGAGTCATGAAATGAGGGTAGATTCCTCAGTCCATGTAAAAGGAGAGAACATGGCGCACAATCCTGACACGTGCCTTCCGGGTTCGTGTCCGCATCACGGATGCTTTCGTCACAAGTGTTCGATGACTGAGCGCGTCTTTGGCCTCATTCGAGGGTCTCAGACGTGGTTTGGAGGACGTTTCCACTTGCTTCATTGGCACTGTGGTGAGCGCATGGTTCCCGTGATCGAGTACACCGAGCTCACGTATAGCTGTGGGTTCAAGAAGTCTGGGGCTGAAGTGAAGCTTCGCAAATGTCAGGTCTGCGGTTTTCTGGAGAAGCCCGTTCCGTTCGACTTGGCTAGCGACGACGGTTGGTAGCCTTCGTCACCTACGCACGAACCTCGTGCGGCAAAACATTCCGTCGTGGCTTGAGCCGCAGACAGGAGTTCGCCGCCCGGGGTGTTTTGTTTGGTGAATCAAAACACGACCCCATGAGGGTCGTGTTTGTAACTATTTTCGTTTCTTCTTTTTCTTTCCACCTGTGACAGCTACCAACGTTTCCTTCAGCTTGCGCTTGAAGCGACGCTTCGGATTCTTGAGGTAGTTGAGCTTGGCGCGGCGTACCTTGGCGGTCTTGACCAGCTCGATCTTTGAGACAACAGGGGAGTTGATTGGGTAGATCTTCTCTACACCGAATCCCTTGGAGACTTTTCGGATCGTGAGTGTGCGGGCAATGCCCTTTCCACCCATGGCGAGGATGATTCCCTCGAACACCTGTGTTCGTTCTCGCTCTTCTCCCTTAGGAGAGATGTCCTTGATGCGCTCTGAGAGACGAACCGTCATTCCCGGCTTGATGTCTGTCATGCCAACAAGTTTCTCCTTGTAAGCGTGTGCTGGGTTTGGTGCTGCTGCTTCCTCAGCTGGAGCCTCAGGAGCCTCCTCAGCAGGAGTCTCTTCTGCGGCTGCCTCAGGTGCAGCCTCTTCGGCTGGAGCTTCCTCTGCAGGAGCTTCTTCCTTAGCTGGCTCTTCGGCAGGTGTCTCTGCGGCTTCTGCTGCAGGAGTCTCTTCCGTAGCTGCCTCAGGTGCAGCGGCCTCTGGTGCCTGCTCTTCAGCTGGCTTCTTCTCTTCGTCGGACATAGTTTTTTCTTATGTCACTTTCTAGAGGACCGCATCCGTGAAGGATCAGCGTTCGTAGATAAGCGCTTAAATACGGCGAGACTATAGCGAAATTAGGATTTCTCGTCAAGACTCTCCATGAGCGTTTCGATGGCTGAGAGGGTCTCATCTAGAGCCCCTGTTTTGTTGAGAATTTTGTGCTCGATGGTCTCACCAAAGGCGATTTCATCGTCATAGGCCTCTTTACGTGCTTCCAGGTTTACGGTCTTTCCTTGGTCTCGCTTGTCGATACGATTCAGGATCGCTTCTTCACTTTCAGCAGTAAGGAAGATAATGATCGCGTCAGGGTTCTCTTGCTGAATGGCTCGTGCTCCCTGCACGTCGATGACGAATAGGACGTCGGCACCGGTTTCGCGTAGAGCTTCTACGTCGGATGTACGTGAGCCGTAATATGTGTTGTAGACCTTCGCCCATTCAAACATCTCGCCGCGTTCGATTTGGTCCGTGAAGGTTTTTTCATCAAGGAAGTGATAGGCCGTGCCATCTACTTCCCCCTCACGAGGGGGGCGTGTAGTACACGTGACGACTTTTTTCAAAGAAGATCGTCGTGCAAGTAATTCCTTGGCAACAGTTGTTTTCCCAACGCCACTAGGGCCGGTCAAAATGTAGAGACGTCCTTTCATATTATTTGAGCGATCGAAGAATGGCTTGAAGTTCAGTAGGGAGTGGAGACTCGAATTTCATCGGTGTGCCGTCGAGGAGCTTGATTTCCAGGCGCGTGGCATGAAGGAAGATGCGATCCAAGTCCATGGGTTTTTTCTTGAGCGTTTTGATTTTGTAGAGCTTGTCGCCCACAAGAGGGTGACCAATCGCCATCATGTGTACGCGGATTTGGTGCGTGCGTCCTGTGAGAATTCTGACACGTGCGTACGTAGTGAAGGCATGGCGTTGAACAACGGTATACTCCGTAACAGCTTCTTTTCCTTCTTGATCTCCCGTGCGCGCCACCATGCGACCTCGTGCTTTCGAGCGAGCGATCTTGAGGGAAATGGTGTCGTCTGGTTTTGGAAGTTCTCCGTAGACTAGGGCGAGATATTCTTTTTTGACCGTGCGATCTTGGAACTGCTTCTTTAGATGATCAAAGGCCTCTTGAGTCTTGGCGATGACCATGAGTCCCGAAACGTCTTTATCGAGTCGATGCACAATGCCGGGGCGTGTGGGATTGTCTCCCACTTCAGCGATCGACGGGAAGACCTCGAGAAGACCGTCGACGACGGTCGGTCGCGTCTCTCGTTCTGTGGCGTCATGTACAAGTAGGCCCGCAGGTTTGTTGATGACGAGTAGGTCGTCGTCTTGGTACACGATATCGAGGATCGGCGGCGGGTCGGTTTTTTCTGGAGCGGCGAGTTCAATTTCTGGAAAGAAGATCTGGTCGCCTTCCTCTAAGAGGGTTTTGGTAAGAGCCGGTTGGTCATTTACTTTCACCTCCCCAGCTTTAATCAGTTTCTGAATTTGTGCGCGCGAGGTTTCCATTTGCGAAACCAAAAAACGATCCAATCGCTGGCCCGCTGCTTCAGCTGTAATGACGGTCGTTGGCATAGTTAGGGAATAGTGAGTGAGTAAAACAGACCGTAGAACAGGATCATAATCACGGCCGCGATAATGATGGCTGTAAGTCCAACGATACCTTCCTTGTCTTCAGTTTTTATCGCTTCTCGAAGAAAGTAAATTCCTACTCCGAGTAAAAGGATTCCAATAAAGAGAAATGGCATAGATGTTTGGTAGGCGTGCCTGGACTCGAACCAGGAACCACCAAGGTATAAGCTTGGCGCTCTAACCGTTGAGCTACACGCCCATAATTCATATCTAGTATAGCATTGACGAGCCACGCTGCATGCTATACTACAGGTGATATGGATGCACAAATTACCTCATTTCTCATCGTTTTGTCGATCCTTTGGTTTCTCGTGTATTGGATTCTGGGAGGGGTTTTCTTTGCTGTGATTACCATTGCTCGTCTTGGGAGATTGCGAAAAGTGAGATTTAGCTGCTTATTTAGTGTTTTGGCGTTTTTTACTGGCGTAGGGGCGGCGTTTGTTGGGATCAAGCAATCTGAGGATGCTGTGAGTGAATGTTTGGCCATGGCAGGTAATAATGCCGAGAAAGTTACAGCGGTGTTTGGGTGTGGATTTGCAACAATCCTTGGCGCATTCCTCGCGGGCGCACTGATTCTAACGATAGGGGGATTCATTATCATGTCGCTCTCAAAGGCAAAGACCAAGCCATGGATTGTTCTTGAGCCCGAGGTGGATGGGCCAGAGCCCAAGCAGGAAGAGCCCACACATCCCAAGAGTAAGTTCTTCTAGATCTTGACGATCGGTGTGCCCTGAAATACAATCCTCACCGTTACAGGTACTTTTCATTTTGTGACAAACGGACGTATAGCTCAGTTGGTTAGAGCGCCACATTGACATTGTGGAGGTCCGTGGTTCGAATCCACGTACGTCCACCAAAAACACCCAGACTTGTTCTGGGTGTTTTTTGTTTCTGCACGGAAGAAGCTTGTTTGTTCTTGGATGACGAGATATGCTCAGGGCACTTAAATGGAATCAATGTTATGACAAAGTTTTCTCTCCCGCTTATTGCTCTCGCGTTTCTTCTCATGGGCGCTGGGTGCACGAGCCCATCGAATTTTTTCTTGGATGGCGATACGGCGACGGATTCTACTTTCGAAACATACGATGAGTATGAGGATGACTACAGTTATGTCGAGGAAGAGCTGGAAGAGGATGATTATGTGATGCCAGATGGTCTTCAGTCAAAGGTTGATGCGCCACTGCGTGCCACAGTAGGGGAGAGGTTTGAGGTGATTGCCACGGTAACAAACAACACCACGCAAGATCAGTTCCTTCATAGTATCGACGTCTCTGAGGCGTATCTCGATGGGGTCGCCATCGTATCTACAACACCAGAGTACTCACAGAGTTTCTCTTTGGACGATGGAACCATGACACACTATTTCAAAGAGACAGTTCCTGCTGGGCAGACCTATGCCGTAACATTTGAGCTGGAGGCATTGACTGCCGGTGACCATGGAGGTGCCTTTGATGTGTGTTTTCATGAGGGACTTGATTGCTCTTACCTACAGATTCGAACAATCGTTGAATAGACATAGAAAAAACACCCAGGCTAGTCCTGGGTGTTTTTATATTGCTTTAGTTCTCGGAGGGCCATTTCTCTCGTCATGAGTTTGCCATCTAGCTGCAAACTTCGGATGTGGTCCAGCGCGAGGCGCACTTTAGGTCCGCTTTCGATACCAGCGCTTAAGACGTCGTTACCAGAGACAAGTGGGGCGATGCTCTCATCAGAGTCAACGAGCCAGCGACTCTCGATGTTTTGACGTCTGTCACGCGCGCTCTGAGCGACATCCCCGTGGCCAAGAAGTTCTAGGGAGCGATTCAAGAGTTCGCCTTTCCCGTTCATGAATTGTTTTTCAAAGGCACTCGCCGGCATCTCATCGATCACTTGTGGAGTAAGGCCTGTGTGAAGTCGGTCGACGAGCCAGACAACAAGGTCTGGGTTGATGCGTCGTGCAGAATCTCGCGGGAGCGTTCCTAGACCTGTGAAGCGCACGGCTTCGCGCAGGGTCTCGTAAGAGAGACCGCGGAGCAGTAGGGCGAGTGTAACGGTTGCTTCTCCAGCTCGCACTTCCCAGAGGGGATCGAGGTAACGTTGGTCGACTTCTACAATGCGTTGGATGTCGGGAAGGAGTGTGGCGAGAACATTGTGGCGGACGAATTCTTTGATGGCACGTACAGGTGATCGACTCAGGGCCTTGGCAAGTTCAGCACCGATGGTTTCGCGCGGTACGACGAAGACCTGTTTCCCATCCTGTTCTTTGAGTCGGTTTACTTCCGCGATGTGATTGATGATGGCTTGCGAGGTGGTCTCTTCTATATCGAAATGTAGTTCTGCGGCAAAGCGCAGTGCACGGAGCATGCGAGAGAGGTCTTCCTGGAAGCGTTCGGCTGGGTTGCCTACGGCGCGGATGCGGCGGTCCTCCAGATCGATCTGTCCATTGAAGGGATCTACAAGCACCTTTTCACGAAGATCAAATGCCATGGCGTTGATGGTGAAGTCTCGGCGTGCGAGGTCATCTTCGATCGAGAGGTTTGGGTCGGACTGAATGTCGAAGTCTTTATAGCCCCCTAAGGCCCCACTAGAAACAGCTTCGGTTCGTGGGAGGGCGATATCGATAAACTCGATTTGTTCTGTGGTAAATCCTGTGGGGAGAAATTTATAGACACCGAAGTTCTGGCCCACGAGGGAGAGTTTTCCAAAAGCGCCGAACCAGCTTTCGATTCGTTCTGGGGCGAGGCCCTTAATAACGAAATCAAAATCGATCGTGCGCATCTTGCGACCAAGGAGGCCGTCGCGTACAGCGCCGCCAACAAGATAGAGTCCTGCCTCTGGGTGCTCGGTAAGAAAATCTTCAATCCAAAAGAGTGAGTCTTGTTCTCGTAGCAGTTGTTGTAGTCGTTCCTCCTGGGACATATGGCTCTAGTATATCAAACGATGGCTTTGTAGACTTCTTCCGTTTTCTCGCACATCCTCTTGAGAGAAAATGCTCCGAGGGTTTTGGTACGACCAGCAGCACCCATCTGGTGTCGCAGCTTCTTGTCGGAGACAAGTCGTTTCAGCGCTTGGGTGAGAGCGCCTTGATGATTTTCAGGAACCAGAAGTCCGGCATCATCTCCCACAGCTTCAGCAACGCCACCGACGTCTGTGGCGATGATGGGAAGATTGTGGGCCATGGCCTCAAGAATGGATCGAGGAAGACCTTCCCAGTGAGAGGTGAGGATGAAGAGGTCTGATGCGGTATATCGAGCAAAGAGGTCTCGACGTTCGAGTCGTGGCAACAGGGTGATGGTGTTCTCTAGTTTGAGACTGGCGATCAAGTCGCGTGTGGGTGTTTCAAGAGGGCCATTTCCGATAATCGTGAGTTCAAGCTTTGCGCGGGTGTCTTGTGCAAGCGCAGCAACAGCTCGGACAAGGACGAAAGGATCCTTTTGTCGAGCGAGGCGGCCGACGAAGAGTGCGCTAACCATGTCTTCCCCTTCGTCATTGCGAGCCTCAATCTTTTGTTGCAGCGAAGCAATCTCTTCAACACCGTTATGGATCGTCATCAGTTGAGCGGGCGTGCCTACGCCGGTAGAGAGTGCGAGCTGACGATCGTAGTCACTGACGCAGATGATCGTTTCTGTCTTGGGGGCAGCGAGTCTCTCAGCCAGTGCGACGAGTGCGCGGCGTGGTTGTGGAATGCCGGGAGCAAATCCCCAGCCGTGTGCCGTGAAGACGGTTGGTATGCGACCACGTACAGTAAACCGTCCCACGAGGCCGGCGATGGTGCTGTGACAGCTAATCAGGTCAGGTGCGAAGGTTTTGATGGCTTGGGTAAGAGTCTGTCCAGCACGCCAGAGTCGTAGGGGGCTTAAGGTGTTGCCAATGTGAGGGTTCACAAAATACGTCACTCCAAGCTCCTGTGCACGCTCTGTAAGCCAACCTCCGGGTTGAGACATAATCGCCACTTCGTGCCCCTGGCTTACCATAAAACGCGCCAGCTGCATCACGTGCGTTTGCGCGCCTCCGCCCCCTTCAGATTTGGTAATGAAATAAAGAAGTTTCAGATGTTTTTCTGTAAATTTAGGTGATTGTAGCATGGGGGTAGGGGTGCTACAATCTTGCCATGAATACGGATTCACAACGAGAAATGTTGACCCTTGCGTTGTTTTTCACCCGTGGTGTTTCCCTCAAGCGCTGGGACGAGGTGGGAAATCTTTCTCGAGAGATTGCCCTCTATAACGAGCTGGCCCCGCATCTGCGACGGATCTATTTTTTTACCTACGGCTCATCTGATGACCTGCGATACCAAGACAGGCTTGCGGGGAATATTGTCGTCGTTCCAAAGTTGCTACCGCTACCGAGCTTGCTCTACATGTTGGCTCTCCCGTTTCTAACACGAAAGTACTGTCGAGAAGCGGACGTGTACAAGACGAACCAGATGAAGGGAGGGTTTGCGGCGATGATTGCCAAACGTCTCTATCGTAAGAAGCTCATCGTGCGCTGCGGGTACGAGTGGTTACAGGCGTCGATGCGTAAGGGGGTACACCCTTGGCGGATCAAGCTCATCAGCTGGATTGAGCGTAGGGTGTACCAAGCGGCTGACGCCATCGTACTGACGGCCGGGCACATGCATCAGTTTATTCACGAGCAGTTTGGAATCGCCATGGATGATCCACGTGTGCAGATCATTGGGAATTACATCGACACAGATCTCTTTAGGCCCATGCCAGAGGTACAGAGGCAGTCGCGGAGCCTGTGTTTTGTCGGACGACTTGCTGAGCAGAAAAACCTTCACAATCTGATCGAGGCTCTCTCAGGTCTTGATACACATCTTCATTTGTATGGTGAAGGCCCTCTGGAAGATGAACTACGCATGTTGGTAAAAGATCGAAGTGTGAAAGCGACGTTTCATGGAAGGGTGCCGAATGAGCAGCTCCCTGAGGCCATGCAGCGGTGTGAGGTGTTTATCCTCCCGTCTCTGTATGAAGGTCACCCAAAGGTATTGCTCGAGGCTATGGCGTGTGGCATGCCCGCGATCGGCACAGATGTAAACGGGATTGCGGGGGTGATTACGCATGAGAAGGATGGGTTGCTCGCAACAACGGACAGCGCGAGCTTGCGTGAAGCGATAGAACAGCTCTTTGATAATGAGGAGCATCGACGAAGACTTGGTGAGCAGGCACGCAAGATGATGTTGCAAGACTATGCGTTAGAGCGTGTAGTCCATCGCGAACACAAACTTTATCAAGAACTTACTGTATGAAAACGTACGTATTTAAACATCTCACGCGGATACTTTTGAGGATTCATTCGTTTGCCTACAGGTGGCTTGGGTTCTGTGCCGTGAGAGCAGAAGGAGGACTCCATCCTAAGCATCGTCTCATGCGATACCATGATTTTTTTGTCGATCGTGTTGATTCTCAAGATCGCGTCCTGGATATTGGATGTGGCAATGGTTCTCTTGCATATGATGTGGCCGGGAAAGCGGCTTCTGTTGAAGGAATCGAGATTCATCCAAAATATCAGTCCTATTGGAATGGACGTTATCGACGTGAGAACATTACGTATCACTTAGGTGATGCGACCACGTTTGATTTTGGAAAGACATTCGATGTTGTGCTGCTTTCCAATGTGCTTGAGCACATTGAGGATCGTCAGATATTTCTGCGTCGCATCAAGCCATTGGCATCGAAATTTCTTTTGCGTGTCCCAATGATTAATCGCGATTGGGTGACACTCTATAAAAAGGAGCTTGGGATGTATTGGAAGTGTGACCCCACGCATTTTATTGAGTACACGTTTGAAGTATTCTCTCAGGAGTTAGAAGAGGCGGGGTATCAGATTGAGTCTTACTCTATTCAATTCGGTGAGATATGGGCCACCGTAAAAACATCATAAGTTGGTATGCTTGGTCGACAGTGGCAAGTGGCGAGTTCATTGATAAGAAATGGGCTTTCTAACGTAGTTGGTAATTCGTTGACTTATGTTGTCGATGGTCGGGGGTGGAGCATTCGTCAGGATGGACTGGAAATTACTGGCGCATTAAATGACCTTGGGAGTCTACATGCTGGGATTTCGTATTCTCCAATGGGGGTCCGTGGCCAAATAATTCACTTTGGCTCTGTGGGTACATTTTTCCGAAACGATTTTTCGGAATCTATTCATCCATCAAATTCAGCAGTGCTTACTTGGTTTCATGTCGCGCCAGGTGACCCTCGATTGAAACAAGTTAGACATGCACAAGTTTTTTTTAAATTCATTCACACCTCATGTCTTACGACAAAAAAAACTTTGATAGCGGCAGGTGTTAATGAGTCAAAAATTAGAGTTATTCCCCTTGGGGTTAATACAAACTTATTTAGACCTGTGAATGCCAAAAGTAGATCCAGTGTTAGGGAGAGATTGGGAGTTCCACAAAATCGTTTTGTCGTTGGGTCATTTCAAAAAGATGGAGAGGGTTGGGGGGAAGGTTTGAAGCCAAAGTATGTGAAAGGACCAGATGTTTTTGTTGAAACTATGATTAAGGTAAAGCACCTAAAACCACTTGTGTTGTTAACTGGCCCCTCCCGTGGGTACGTTAAAAAAAGGTTGGAAGCAGAGAAAATTGAGTATAAACACTTGTACGTAAAAGATTTTGCTGAATTATCATGTTTATATCATGCTTTAGATATGTATCTTATTTCCTCCCGTGTTGAAGGAGGCCCAAAAGCCATACTTGAAGCATGGGCATCTGGAATACCGGTGGTGTCAACAAAAGTGGGTATGGTTGCAGATATCTGTGTTAATAAAGAGGATGTGTTGTTGGCTGATAGTGAAGATGTTTCACTTTTAAGTAGGCATATTGAACAACTGGTGGAGAATATAGATCAAAGAAGTTCTTTGTCCAGAGCCGGATTAAATCGAGTTCAAGACTTCACATGGTCTTCTGTTGCAATGAGATACTATAATGAACTTTATGCTCCTCTGTTATGAAGGTTCATATACTTTTTAATTTTCGAGAGGGGCCATGGGGCGGTGGGAATCAATTCCTAAAAGCATTGCGTGGGCAGTTACAAAAGCGTGGGAGGTATGTAGAGAATCCTGAGGATGCTGATGTTGTAATTTTCAACAGCTATCCGTTTCGTGCAGAGCGTTTTTTTCTTGAGCTCTACCGTCTTAAGCGTCAGTTTCCAGAAAAGGTGATTGTTTATCGTTTGGATGGGCCAATCTCTTTAATTCGAGGAAAGGATCGCGTGCTTGATAAAGTGATTGCACTTTTCGCGAAGGTGTTTGTTGATGGTGTGGTGTATCAGTCTGATTGGTCGCGTGAGCAGAATAAGACGTTGTTTCGTGTATCGGCCCCTCATGAGGTGACGGTTTATAACGCTCCTGACGGAGTATTATTTTATCCAACAGATGATCGCCCCGTTGGTGAGAAGGTGCGGCTTATTGCCACCAGTTGGTCGGCAAACCCCCGTAAGGGGTTTGATGTGTACCGGTATCTCGACGAGCATTTGGATTTCGATCAATTCGACATGACATTTGTTGGAAATAGTCCTATTGAGTTTAAAAATATCACGTCTCTTAAGCCGGTAAGTTCACAGGAGCTCGGTGCTTTGCTCCGAGAGCACGACATCTTCATTACTGCCTCAAAGACGGATCCCTGTTCCAACTCACTCATCGAGGCGCTTGCCAGTGGTCTTCCTGCAGTTGTACTCAACGATGGGGGGCATCCCGAGCTTGTTGCTCATGGAGGAGAGGTGTTTGACCTACCTCATGAGGCTATCGAAAAGGTTGAGCTTGTTGCCAAGAAGCTCGATCACTACCGCGCGCAGCTTCCCGAGTATTCGATTGAGAAGGCTGCAGATGCATACGCAGAGTTTGCGCAGGAGATTGTCGATCGGTTGCGCGACAGAGCGTATGTGCCCAAGCGGGTCACGCTCTGGTCGACTGTGCGATTTGCGCAGTTGCTTTGCACGGTGTTTTTTTGGAAAGTGGAGAACAAAATACTTCAGTTTTTTAAAAGAAGGTAATTCCTATGTCTCATAATAAGTTCGATAAGTTGTCGCTAGATGTTGAACGCATTAAGCAGTCTGTTTTATCTGGAAACAAGCGAAGCGTGTCACGATTCATCGTGCCAAAATTGGCTCTTGTGGTTCATGCGGTCATCTTCAAAACAAAACGATCAAAGGAGTTCATTTACTCCTTTTGCTTTACAAAATGGTTTGTTGACTTCCAGGCTTTTTGGTACGGAATACTTGATGGTCGTCCCATTGACATGTTTGATTTTCATTTTCTTCGTCAGCAGTATCGGACACGATTTCAGGATGTTGGACACACAAATGAGATGGACTCGGAGGACTTTTTAGAGGCTTGGAATACAGATGAAAATATCTATCTCTTGTTTGGGAGTGTTTGGAAGTACGCAAAGACAGCCTATCTAAATTTTCTTCCCACCTTTTTTCATCTACCGAAAAAAGGGAAGGTCCTTGAATATGGTTGTGGCATCGCTCCTTATACAACAGGGGCACTGAAGTATTTTCCACGTCGCGGGAACACGTACGAGATAGCCGATATTCCACAGATTAATTTTTTGTATGCGATCTATCAATTGGGAGGTGAGAAGGATGTTTCGTATCGGTTTTTGGGACCGCACAATAATCTCGTGGAAGAGAAGGGGTATTCTGCCATTATTTGTCAGACAGTGTTAGAACATATTTCAAATCCCCTAGAGGTGGTAAAAAGTTTTCATCGTGGCCTCCAAGATGGAGGGGTGCTCGTGTTTGATTATATAAAAGGTGATGGCGACGGGTTGGATAGCATGATGTCAGTGCACCAGCGAGAGGAGACCCTCAGGTTTATTCAAGAGCATTTTCAACTGGTTCGTGGTCAGATTGATCCTGATCGAAGTGTTTCCATGTGCGTTGTAAAGAAAAAAGCGTTGACGTAATAACGTGTTATGAATGAGCGTGAGTGGCTGAAGCAAGTGAGCGAAGAGGTACCTAAGTTTCTTGTTTCCATGCAGGGGTATACGGTACCAGGTTTTTATCGCTACTCACTTACAGGAGACCTCTTCGACGAACATGCACTGTGGGGTCTTGGGAACACGGTTTTTGCTGTGAAGAGTTATTACACGCTCGGCCTGCTCGGTACGCTGGGAGAGCGGCGTGAGCAGATGACGCAGTTTATCGAATCGTTTCGAACGCGGCGTGGGCAATATGTTGATCCTCTGGTTGCGCGAAAGGCATTTTGGCGAGAAAAACTTTCAGGTTTACGACATCGAAATGTTCAAAACTTCTTTCATGCGCAGACGGCTCGTGCCGAAACACGACAATCTATCTCCGCACTGGAGCTTCTTGGGGAGCGTCCCTCGATTGGGCTCCAGGGACTGCCACGTACAAACAAGGGCATCGACCAGTATCTCGGTAGGCTAAACTGGAGCAAGCCTTGGGGAGCGGGGAGTCATTTTTCACACCTATTATTTTTCTTACATCGAAGTGAGTTACCTGATCGAGATGCTCTTGTGCAGCATGCCATCGATTGGGTACATCAGATACAAGACCCTAAGACGGGGAGTTGGTTCCGGGGAACACCGAGTTTGCAACAGAAGATTAATGGAGCCATGAAGATCCTTACGGGACTCAAGGCGGCCGAACGGATGGAGTTTGACTATGCACGTGAGCTCGTTGATCTGGCGCTTCAAGCTAGCCATGATCCACATGCCTGTAACCTGTTCAATGTGATTTACGTGCTCAAGTATGCAAACGAGGTTCTTGGGGGATCGTATCGACCAGAGGAGATTCGTCGTTTTGCAATGGAGCGACTTGATCTCTATCGAAAGCACTGGTGGCCAGAGTACGGAGGTTTCTCGTTCTTTGAACGAAACGCAAATACGTACTACTACAAGGCTGTTATTACGAAGGGGTTGCAAGAACCAGATATTCACGGCACGGCACTTTTGCTTTGGGGCATTTCCTTGATTGAAAAGCTGCTGTACCCTGTGGAGCAAAGATTGTATCAAGAATTTACGACATAAATTATGACATCTCGATTGAAATATTACTTATCTGCTTCCTATAGACGGAAGATGCTCGATAAACTTCTAGTTAGTCACGAGGGTTTTTATAGGGGGCGAGTAATGGATATCGGGGGAAAAGACCGAGGTGCGTTTATTAAGCCACGACACAAAGTAGATGAGTGGTTTGTGGTTGATATTGCTTCATCTAATGAACCGGATTTATTGGCGGATGTTTGTGATTTGAGTGAGCTTAATGATGAGCAGTTTGACGTAGTGAATGCTACCGAGTTGTTTGAGCATGTGAGTGATCCAGAGCAGGGTCTGCGAGAGTGTGTTCGAGTGCTTAAGACTGGAGGAACAATGATTATTTCCATGCCGTTTCTATTTCCCATCCACGCAGACCCATCTGATTTCCAGCGCTGGACTGAACACAAGTGGCGACAGGAGGCAGCGGCCGTTGGTTTGGAGATTGAAGAGCTGATTCCTATGGGACGCTACTTCACTGTCTCTATGGAGATGTGGAAGACATTTGTTCGAATTGTGCCAATCAGGCCGGTAAGATGGTTTTGCTACCTGGCATATCCGTTGTGTGACACACTTACACGGCTTGATCGTTTAAGGTTTGTTCAAAATAGTACGTTGGGGAATTACACAACAGGCTATTATATTGTTGCTCGTAAACGATAGATATGAAGGTGGGATTTAGTTTTACAAACTTGCTCATGGGAGGTGCTCAGACGCTCATGGCCAATCTCATGCGTTACGCAGAAGGTCACCATGAGGTGGCTTTTTGTATACTTTCAATGAAAAATGCTGACCCTTTGATGCTTAAGATGCTAGAGGGATTTCGTCAGATGACACCTGAGGAGCTTCTTGATTGGAGTGATTTGATTCAGCTCGATGGAATGGAGATGAAGGTGAATAGAAAGACTTTTGGCAAGAAGTGGAAGAAAACAGTTATGTTGGTTGGGTCGGCTAGACGCAAGCGCACGCTCTGGAACCGACGAAGATTTTCTCCCAACCCTGTGGCGGTTTCAAAAGCCGTTGGAAAAAATCTCGGACGTGGTCATCGGGTGGTGTATTCAGGTGTTGATACACAGAAGTTCTACCCAATGGATGTGGAGAAGAAATACGATATTTTGTTTCTAGGCCGCTTACGAGAAATTAAGAACCCCGGGCTCTTTTTGGATATTTGTAAGGAGGGGAATTTTTCTTTCATTATCGTTGGGGGAACACATAATCGAACAGGAAACAGGATGAATGCGTATGAGCAACGTGCGCGTGCTTTGGTAAAAGAAGGGCGCGATCGTGTGACAGGATTTGTGGCTCATGAGGAGGTTCCACAGTTGATTAACCAGGCAAGGATAGGTGTGGTAACCTCTAATTCAGAGGCACTTGGCTTTAACTGCTTGGAGCCAATGGCTTGTGGCGTGCCTGTTGTGGGTCGTGCCGTTGATGGTATCCCAGAGGCACTTGGTGAAGAGAGTGATTTACTTGTACCCGTTGACGCTCCCGCGAGTGCCTATGTCGAGAAGATACGGAACTATCTAGATGATCAAGAGATGCGAAAACAGGTTCGTGCACGGATTGAGAATCAGTTTTCTTTGGAGAGTATGGCGCAGGGGTACATGGATATTTATAACGAACTTTTTTCAAGATAGACGAAATATGTCAAAACAAGTTGTGGTGGTTGGTGCGGGTCAGAATGGACGCGTCGTCGCAAATATTCTTTCTTTGGGGGGATTTGATGTGGTGGGATTTTTGGATGACGGGAAGCAGGGGGAAGAAGTTTTGGGGCCAGTGGCAGATTATAAAAAGCACGCTCAAGAAGGTCGTGCTTTTTTTATCTCAATCGGTAGCAATGATGTTCGCAAGCGTTTGTTTGAGCAGTTTAAAATGGGGGGAGTCACGTTTGTGAATGCCATTCACCCAAAGGCCTGTGTCGAACCAGGCGTCGAGTTAGGGGTAAATGTTATGGTAGGGGCGTTTGCGTATGTAAATGTGAATACCGTCATTGGCGATGGGACGTTCATCAACAATGGTTGCATTGTTGAGCACGATAATCGTGTTGGTCTCTTTAGTCATCTTACGCCAGGTGTTGTTACTGCGGGTGAGGCCACCATTGGCGACAGAGTATTTTTTGGCATCGGCTCTACCTTGCGGGATCGCACCGTTGTGGCAGATGGCTGTTTGATTGGAGCGGCTTCAAATGTCGTGAAGGATACGGAGCCTGATTCAGTATATTATGGAAATCCTGCTAAGTTTATAAAGAAGCTAACGTCATAGTATGACCTATTCATATTGTTCCATGTGTGGAGCGGATCTTGTTGAGCAAAGTGGTAATCTTGCATGCACAAAATGTGATTTTGTAAATTATCAAAATCCGCGACCAACGGTAACCGGTTTGGTTCTTCATGAGAATAAGTTGCTACTGACCAAGCGCGCAGGGGCACCTTTTAAGGATTGGTGGGATCTTCCAGGTGGATTTATGGACAAAGGGGAGACACCTGAAGAAGCGATCAAGCGTGAGCTCATGGAAGAGACGGAATTAGATATTCGCATTGATAAATTGTTCGGTATCTATCCTGGGACATATCCGTCCGACACAGAGCCGTTTCATATTTTGAGCATGATTTATCTAGCTACCAGTGACAGCGGGGATGCACAGGCCTTTGATGACGTATGTGAAAGTCGGTGGTTTTCTAAAGAAGAAATCCCTGAACAGATTGCGTTTGATAGCAATCAAAATGTAATTCGTGATTTTATGAAGGTATGGAATTAAAGAATCTCAGTTATTACGTTGATGTTTCAACATTTGAACACAAAGCTCTGTTTGATGGATCAGAATACGTCTACGATTTCTTAAAACAGCTTCCAGAATATATTCAGGAGAACCTGCTTCCTGAGATTCGTGGCACGGTTATGGAGGGGGCTTTTGTGGGGGATAATGTGTTTCTTGGAGAGGGGAGCGTTGTTCAGCCAGGTGCTTGGGTTCATGGCCCGGCCATTATTGGAAAGAATTGTGAGATTCGTCACGGAGCGTATGTGGGAGCAAATACATTAATGGGAGATAACGTGGTAGTTGGTCACGCTAGCGAGGTTTCCAATTCGGTGTTTCTTAATCACTCCCGTGCACCGCACTTTGCTTTCGTCGGTCATAGCATTCTAGGAAATCATGTGAACCTTGGGGCAGGAACAAAGATTTCAAATTTTAAAATTACTCGAAACGAAATTCAGATTGCTGGAGTTGGGACGGGTCTTATGAAGATTGGGGCCATCATTGGAGATAACAGTTCACTCGGATGCAACACTGTCATTCAACCGGCGACGTTTATTGGGAAAGATGTGTACGGGTATCCACTAAGCTTACTTCGTGGGTTCATCCCATCAGAAACCATTGTGAAGTTGCGTCAAACACAAGAAACAGCACAGGTTGATAAGAGTCGAATGTAACGTTTATGGATTGGGATATCCCCCTGTTTGCCACTTATTCTGACGAAGAAGATGTTGAGGCCGTTGCGCGCGTGCTTCGGCGTGGAACATTTTGGGCCTGTGGTTCAGAGATTGTTGAATTGGAAAAGAAGATAGCAAGCTACTTGGGTGTGGAGTACGCACTCCTATGTAATTCAGGGACATCGGCGCTGCACATGTTGCTTAGTGCAAATGATGTTTCTGGCGGAGAAGTGATTGTTCCCTCCTTTTCTTTTGTGGCAACAGCCAATGCCGTGCTTCTTGCGGGAGCGACGCCGGTGTTTGCTGAGTCAGAGGATGAGACGTTTGGGCTTACGGTAAAAGATGTTGAGCGAAAGATTACTGATAAAACAAAAGCCGTCATGATTATGCACTGTGGTGGATGCCCGGCAAAGGAGAGTCTTGCGATACGTGCGCTGTGTCAGGAGAGAGGAATTTTGTTCCTTGAAGATGCAGCACAGTCGTTTGGGGCAACGATTGAGGGTGAACATGTTGGTGCCTTAGGTGACGGTGCGATTTTTAGTTTTTGTCAGAATAAATTGATTACCTGTGGTGAGGGGGGGGTTGTGTTAACAAATTCGAAGCGCGCGTATGAACGCATGAAGCTGCTTCGTTCGCATGGACGTGTCGAGAACACGGGGGAAGATTTCTTTTCAAAGACGGGTGAGAGTGATTACATTGAACTTGGGTATAATTTTCGTTTATCGACCATGTCGGCGGCGTTACTGGCTTCCCAGTTTGAAAAGATCGATCGGATTCATGCTATGCGAAAAGCTGTGGCGAAAAAAATCTCAGAAGGTCTTGTGGAAGTTCCTCAGATACGGAAACCCGTGACCCCAGATGGGGCAGTGCATATTTATCAGATGTACATGATACTTCTTGAAACAAAAGAATTGCGTGACGGACTCCAGAAATTTTTACGGGATGAAAAGATCATGACAAAGGTGTACTTTCATCCAATTCATCTAAAGACACTCTATCGTAATCAGTTCGGGTGTGCGCAAGGTGATCTCCCAAAGACGGAGCGTCTATCGGATCGTGTGCTAGCTCTTCCAATGAGTGCCATTATGTCGGATGAGCACATAACGCTTCTGACAAAAAAGATAACTCATTACTTTCAAAATTTGTGAACGCACAACACGTTTTAGTTATTGGTGGAGGTGGATATATCGGGTCAATGTTGACACGAATGCTTTTAGAAAAAGGATGTCGTGTACGTGTGCTCGATAAGTTTCTTTACGGAACGCAGTCTCTTGAGGGAATTCAAAGTGATCGATTGGAGGTAGTTCATGGGGAAACAAAGCACATAGAAGTCCTTACAGAAGCCATCAAGGGGATTGATGCTGTTGTGCATCTCGCAGAGCTTGTTGGTGACCCTATGTGTGCCATGAATCCTCAGAAGACCCTGGAGTCAAATTACTTCGCTACTTCGGTGATTGGTTCGATGTGTAAGTTCTACGGCGTCAAGCGTTTAGTTTATGTCTCTTCCTGCTCTGTTTATGGAGCTTCAGAAGATGACACGGTTCTCCTTCATGAGAAGTCAGCGTTAAATCCAGTGTCTCTGTATGCGGAAACGAAGTTTGATGCTGAGCAAGCGTTGCGAGAAATGTCGACACCAGATTTTGCTCCAACCATCCTGCGTTTGAGTACCGTGTTTGGTCTATCGTATCGCCCTCGGTTTGATATTGTCGTTAATTTGTTGACTGCCAAGGCAATTCGCGAAGGGGTGATTACGATATTCGGTGGTCAGCAGTGGCGACCAAATATTCATGTTCAAGATGCCGCTCGTGCCATGATGTTGATGGTTGAGTCTCCTCTAGAGAAGGTGGCGGGTGAGATATTTAATGTCGGTGGAAACAATTTGAACTATCAGATGATGGAGCTGGGTCAGATTATCCACGAACAGATTCCGACAGCAGAAATTCAAGTACTGGAGACGGATGTTGATCAACGAAACTACAGAATTGATTTTACAAAGATTCGATCGATGGTCGGATTTGAGCCTGAGTGGAGTATTGCTATGGGTGTACAAGAGATGGTTGAGGCTCTTCAGGATGGTCGTGTTGAGGATCATAAGGATGTTCGTTACAACAACGCTGCATTCATGAAAACGCACGAGCATAAAGTCTAGACTTATGGGGCAGGTTCCGGTGACAACTATCCTTACGGTCAATTTCAACTCGGCTGATTTTGTGCTCAATACACTTTGGTGTCTTGAGCGCATCACAACACATCCGTACAAGGTGATCATTGCGGATAATGGTTCATCTTTTCAGGATTATGAGAAGCTTGAGCGGGGCTGTGCGGAGTTTGAGAATGTTGAAGTGTACAGAAAGGGAAACTTCAAACTGCGAGGAAGTATGGCTCATGGAACAACGTTGAACGAGTTGGTGGAGAGGGTTGATACGCCGTACTTCTCTATTCTAGATGCAGATGCCACCTGGTTGGCTAAGGGGTGGGATCAAACGTTGATCGAGCGTTTTAATGACAAGGTGAAGGTGATTGGCACACAAGCGCCAAAACCAAAGCCTCAAGATTTTCCACTGATGTTTTGTATCTTGTTTGAGACGGAGACATTTAGAAAATTGAATATCGATTTTCGTCCAAAGGACATCGAGGCAAAACAGGATACGGGTTTTGAGCTTAGAGAGAAGTATCTTGCCGAAGGGTATGAAGGAGGGCTCATTGAAATGAGAAACACACGTACATTCCAAGGGGGTCCCTTTGCTGCTCTTGTTGGAATTGCAGAGTATTATCTCGATGGAGATGATGGGCGGTTTTTTGCTTCTCACTTTGGCCGAGGTTCGAGTCTTGGGGCGAATAAATATCAGAAAGGACTTAAGGGGAAGTTTTACGCGCTCCCAGTTATTGGTCCTTATCTTCTACGCCGGAAAGGTTTAAGAGAAAAGAAGGATTGGATTAAGATTTGTAGGTTGATTATCAATGGGTATGAACGCGGTTGATCCTCAGGCTCACATTTTTGTTGTCTGGCAGTCCGGGTTTGCGCATCTTTCTCAGATATTGTGGGAGCTCTCGTTAGAGTTTGAAATCAAGTTTGCCCAGCATCTTGAGTGGGAGAAAGAGGAAGTTCCGCAGATGCTCACGCGCATGTATCCCAATCGTGACTTTGATCACAACAGCCCAAAGATGAAGGAGATTGGTGGAAACCAACTCGTTTTTATTTTTGTAGTCGATAAATCCCCTGAGATTAAGGGCGAGGTCAATCAACGGGCGCTCAGACACAAGCGGCGTCACCGATCTACCTCTCAGGGCCATTCGGTGTTTCTTGGACGAGTAAAAAACGTCAATTACCTTCATGCGTCTGATCTGGAGACGGAGGCATTTTTTAACTTCCAGGCATTGACGGGGGGGTCGCGAGAAGCATTTGATGAGATCAAGTCGAGAGAGTCTGTTATCTATCTGCCGGAGCAGACAGCGTCTGGATTGAGTTTGAAGGAGCTTCCTGTGCCACAGTTTGATCGGGCACAAGATGTCTTCCATGTTTTGAACGAGCACACGCGTTACGCCGTGCTGCGCAACTGGGAGGGGTGGCCTGAGGCCTGGACCTCTATGGAGCATGAGGACATTGATGTTCTGACGAACGACTATTACAAGACGCTTCTATTGCTCGGGGCACGTCCCGTGTTCCCACAGAACTATCGGGTGCATCATTTGGTCGAGGTTGGAGACGGCGCTATCCCATTTGATGTTCGGTTTGTGGGGGATGGATACTACGATCAAAAATGGCAGCAGGATCTGTTGAATCGACGCGTGGAGCAGGATGGGTTTTACCGGCTCAGCGACGAGGATTATTTTTGGACGCTTCTGTACCACGGCGTCTTTCACAAACGCGGACTGTCTCCGGAGTATAAGAGTCGTCTTACAGGAATGCTGTTTCAAGAACCGCGTCGTTCGACGTTGATGCAATACCTTAAGGGGCATCACTATAGAGTCTCTGTCCCAAAAGATCGGTCAGTAAAATTTCATAAAGACGGGTTCGACCGAGCGTTCTTCTGGTCGAAGGCGTTCTTTCGGGCTCTCAAGAATATGCTCGTATCACAGACGGAGGATCTCTCCTATTTATCTGAGCAACCAAGTCTCTCAAGTAGGACGGCTGAACTAAAACGTACGAAGAGGATTAAGTACGGTGTGTATGCTGTGGGGCGAGACCTTATTATCAAGACGACTGATTCGCAGCGGACATTTTTGCTCAAACATGAGGAACGGTTCTTGCGCGAGGTCGCATCTGAGTCGTTCTTTCCTGATGTAATTGATGCGTTTGATCACGGGGGGCAACGATATCTTGTTCTTGAGAGAAAGCCAGGGAGAAGTCTTGCGTCGGTTTATGCGCTAAGTACCAAGCAACAACAGGGGCTTAAGGGGGATCTAGATCGAGTCCTTGCGGCACTCAAGCGTCATCGGATACAGCATCGAGATATTCGGCCAAGTAACATTCTTCTGACAAAAGATGGGGCCGTGTCCCTTGTGGACTTTCAGTTCGCCTTAAAGGACGGAGAGGAGATTTCAACGAGTAATTCTATCGAAGCCTACATCCTTCAGGGGGCGGAGAAGAATCTTGGAGGCCCTTGGTATAAAAAACAGGCGCCGGATCAAGATGCCGCGGCCGCCCGTTTTATTGTTGAACAGTATTCAAAGCGCCGGTCGCTCATCAAGTATATCCGGAGCACACTTCGACGATTTACATTCGGATAAAGAGCCAGGTGAGCAGTCCTGTTTTAAAGACTTGTGTTCCGAGCGTTGCACCCACAAGTCCCCAAATTCCGTAGAGTGGAAGGAGGATGAGTAGCAGAGTGATGTTCACCAGGGGAGTAGTGATGTTCATGATGTAGAGCGACTTTTTTTCTGCGTGGGCAGTGAGCGCAGAGCCAAAGAGAATCTTTGGATAGAAGAGCAGGGACAGTGAGAGGACCTGGGTGTAGGGAACCGCCTCGATGTATTGTGGAAAGGCGATTTGAAAAAGAAGGGGTGCCGCAAGAATGTAGGCGATGACAATGGGCACGATGCCAAGAAAAAAGATGCCGATCTTCCTGGGGAGGGTCTTTTTTATTTTGTCCTTATCTTTTTCAGAGAGTTTGATAAGGGCAAGAAGACCTGTGCTGGAGACAAGGGAGCGCAGGTGTTTTGTTGGCATGTTGGCAAAGGAGTAGATCGCAAGTGGAACGGCTCCTAAAAAATGCCAGGTCAAAATAGAATCAATGCGTGAGGCCACGTCCCCTATGGCGACCATAGCGGTGAGATGCCTTCCGTAGGAGATGGTGTCGTCTTCGGTGTTGTTGTTGGGCGCATGTCGTTGTGTGACGATATGTGTCACGATGATGCGCATGAGGGTATACGAAACAAAGTAGCTGAGGAGCACCCAGCCAACGGTATCGGTGGCGAGCACCGTGACGATGATGGATGTGGCTGCGACTATCTGGACGATGGTTTCGTATTGCGCGGAAAGCTGGAAATGTTTTCGTCCGTTCAGCAGCGGGATGAATACGGTGAAGGCATTGAGTGGCGGAACAAATAGTGCCGAGAGAAAGAATCCCGTGGCCATGGTGATATCTCCTTGGTAGAAGTAGTATAGTGCAACGGCAGCGGAAGCTACGCTTGCCAAGAGTCCCCATTTTAAACGCGAGCGCAGTACAGGCCAGAACATCCCCTCATACCCCCTTGAGACGGTTCTGAGGTAGGACGTATTGAGTCCACGCATGGTGACAATGGCCAGGAGTCCTGCCATGGAGAGAAGATATTTGTATTCACCGTAGGCTTCTTGAGGGAAGAAGTTCGCGAAGGTGATGGCGACAACAAAAGCTGTGGCCACGTACACAACGCGTTTGGCAGACATCCAAAAGCTCCCTCTTGCCAGATAGATCATGTCCGTTCGTGTATACTTTTCAGACCACTTCAGGAAACGGTAGACTCCTCGTTTTATTGAAGAAAACGTCATAATTTCGCTAGTATTGTAGCATGAAAGTCTCTGTCATCATCCCGTCATACAACAGTGCTCAGTTTTTGAATCGAACACTCTCCAGCGTGCTTGATCAAACTGAGCAGGACTTTGAAATATTGATTATTGATGACGCGTCGGATGATAACACGGCACAGCTGTTGGATATGTGGTCTGCGCGTGACGCGCGCATTCGGACATTTCAATTGGAAGAGAATTCTGGTGGAGCAGCGAAGCCAAAGAACGTGGGGTTGGCACATGCGCGTGGCGAGTTTATTGCTGTACTCGATAGTGATGATGAGTGGATGCCGACGAAGCTCGAGAAGCAGCTTGCCTTGTTCGCGGCAGGACCAGATTTAGGATTTGTTGGGTGCAACACGTTGATTGTCGAGACGAACGGCATGGAAAAGAAGACGCGTCTGGTGCAGATGCTTGATGTGTTGAGTCGTATACTGCAGTCGGATTACATGGGGCCGGGTTCTAGTACGATGTATCGTAAAGAGGTGTTTGATGAGGTGGGAGGATTTGATGAGGTGTTACGCAGTGGGCAAGATTGGGATATGCGTATTCGTTTGGCTCAGACGCATCCGTTTGCATTTGTGGATGGGTCACCGTTGGTCCGTTACCACCAGCATGGTGGAAACATTTCTAAAATGGACGTTGATCGTCGGGATTTGGATTTGCAGTACATTGAACGTAAACATCAGGAGCTCTATCTGGCTCGCCCAAAAATTTACAGTCGCAAGTTGCGATTTGATGGGACACGTTACATGCTTGCTGGTGCAGGTGCACGCGCTCGTTCAGCCTTCCTGCGATCCTTGCGCTACGATCCTTTCAATGGGCTCACCTATGTGTATCTCGTCCTTTCTCTTCTAGGCACGCGCGTCTACCGCACACTCACGCAACTAAAACGCGCGCATAGAGCGCGCGGTTTGTAAGGAATTGATGTGTTCGTTTAGAACCAGGCGGTGATCCAGTGTTTGAGCATGATGAGTGCCCAGAGTCGTAGAGAGTGGTCGGTTCGTCCTGTTGTGTGTTCTTCGATGAGACGTTCGATGTTGGATCGATCGAATCCATGACGGAGAAATGTTTCATCAAGCAGTTGTTCTTCTACATAGGTCTGCAGAGACCCTCGTAACCATTGTTCACGCGGGATGCCAAAGCCTCGCTTTTTTTGTTTGATGATGTTTTTCGGGAGGAGGTCTTTTGCGATGTGTTTGAGCAAGATCTTTCCACCTCTTCCTCGACGTTTGAGTTTCGTCGGCATCGAAGCGGTGAGCTCAAGGAGTTTGTGGTCGAGAAACGGCGAGCGCACCTCAAGGGCGTGGGCCATGGAGGCTATATCGACTTTAACGAGAAGGTCGTCGGGGAGATAGGAGGCAATGTCTACAGCCAAAAGTTGGTCGATGCTCTGGAGAGACTGTGTTTGGTTAAAGAGGTTCTCGAGCGGTGATGAAGAGGTTGAGGCCTCTAAGAGTTGTTCGACTGATGCCTCGTCGAAGTACCCAAACTGGAGCTGGTAGGTCTCATGAGGGTGCTGCGAGTACCACTTCAAGAGTTTTTGGATCTTTCTGAACGACCCGACTCGTGACATTCGGTAGAGTGCTTGTCCGAGGTCGACGCCAGGTTTGCGCAGGAGCCTCACGATCGGATCGATCTTGCGGAGCGACTCGTAGACCCCCATGAGGTGGTAACGGTTGTAGCCGGCAAAGTTCTCGTCTCCGCCATCGCCATTGAGGGCGACAGTGACATGTTCTCGGGTGAGTTCGCTCAGGAGCCAGGTCGGCAGGGCGCTGGAGTCAGCGAAAGGTTCCTCGTAGTGTGCGGCAACCTGGGCGAGGATGTTTGTGTTCGATGGACTGACAACGAATTCATGATGCTGTGTGCCGTAACGGTCGGCGATTTGCCTCGCACGCGGGAGCTCGCTGTCAGTGTCTCCTTCAAAGCCGATGGAGAAGGTGCGAACCGGTTCAGAACTTTGGTGAGCCATAAGGGCCGTGACGACTCCTGAGTCGATGCCGCCTGAGAGGTGAGCGCCGACGGGAACGTCGGAGATCATGCGTAGGCGGACAGACTCTTTCAGCGTCTCGGTGACTTGCTTTCGCCACGCACGAGTCGACTGTGTAGATTTCGTTTCGTAATCCAACTCCCAGTAGCGTTCCGTTACCATGGTGCCGTCTGCACTCACGATGGCGTAGTGTGCCGGTGGAAGTTTGGCGATATCCTTGAAGCCGGTCATGGGGGCTGGTACGTATCCCAACTTGAGATAGTCGCGCACAGCGTCCCAGTCGATTATTTTTGGTGCGCCTGCCTGCAGGAGAGCCTTAAGTTCTGAAGCGAAGACGATACGCTTATCGTCGATGAAGTACTTGAGAGGCTTTTGTCCTACACGGTCGCGCGCAAGAAACAGCTCCTGCTTTTTCTTGTCCCAAATAGCAAAGGCGAACATGCCTCGCAGGCGCTGGAGGCAGTTGGCACCTTCTTGGGCAAATAGATGGAGGAGAACTTCCGTGTCCGTGTCAGAGTTGAAGGTGATGCCCTGGTCTGTCAGTTCGTCTCGAAGTTCTTGGTAATTGTAGATTTCTCCGTTAAACGAGATGGTGTAGCGGCCGTCCATGATGGACATGGGTTGGTGCCCGCGCTCAGACAAATCAATGATCGCAAGGCGGCGATGGGCGAGTCCACAGGGGCCATCGATAAATACACCGGCACTATCTGGGCCGCGGTGTATAATAGCCTCACTCATGGCCTGGAGTTGAGTTTCCTCGGGCCACTCAGTAGGATGAAAAGCAAGTTTTCCGGCAATACCGCACATATGCAAGCCAGTATAACAAAAAAGACTCGCCTATTTTTTCTCACGACCTCTGCTCGTATGGCTGGAGCAGAGAAGATGCTTTTTGAGCTGGCGAGCCGTCTAGACACTGATCGATATGACGTGACGGTTTGTACACTCAAAGACCCATCTGAGGGGCCGCTTTTAGACAAGCTTTCCGAGCTTGGAATACGGACACGGACGCTGGGCATTGGATCGAAGTGGCAGGGTTGGAAGCTTCTTCGGCTCTATGGCCTGCTTAGGCGAGAGTGTCCGGATGTGCTTCAGAGCTTTTTGTACTTCGACAATATCGCCGCTCGTATCTTCGGTCGTCTGGCACGTGTGCCTGTGATTATTTGTGGGCAACGCAACGCTCGACATGAGCCAGCCGTTCGATTCTGGCTCGACCGTCTTACGGAGTTGCTCTGCAACAAGATTGTCAGCAACACACGGGCAGGTAAGGACAAGCTCGTTCAACGTCATGGCGTTTCGCCTGACAAGATCGACGTGATTTACAACGGCGTAGAGCCAGCCCCACGTCGAGACGACATACGGAACCTTGTCGACGTACCAGAGTCTGCAACCATCGTCGGGTTTGTTGGAACGCTCTCGAAACAAAAAGGTCTGTACGTTTTATTGCCAGCACTCTCTCGACTTGATCGAGATGTGGTCACGGTGCTCATAGGGGATGGTCCCGAGCGCACGGCGATTCAAAAACAGATCAACACACTTGGCCTGAGTGGTCGCGTGCATCTCCTCGGCCATGTCGACGAGGCCCGTAACTACACCGGCTCGCTCGATCTACTCGTGCTCCCGTCATTGCGCGAAGGTATGCCGAACGTTCTGATGGAAGCCATGGCGCAGGGGACTGTGTGTGTTGCGACGGCTGTGGGAGGCGTACCTGAACTCCTCGAGGATACAAAAACAGGCTTCCTTGCGGAGCCTGGTTCTGTGGAGAGTCTTGCTGATTCGATTGACCGGGCGCTCTCTCTGTCAGATCAGGAGCAGTCTGTGTTACTTCAGCGCGCGAGTCAGCAGATTTTAGAGAAGTTTACCTTTAAGAAGATGATCGAGACGTTCGAGGGGCTTTATGCGTCCTTTCGATAGTATTCCTTATACCATGCGACAAAACGTTTGAGTCCTTCTTCGAGCGGAACACTCGGCTCCCAGCCAAGCAGTTCTTTCGCCTGGCTCGTATCCGCCCAAGTCTCACGAACGTCGCCGGGTTGCATGTCGAGGAATGTTTTTTCAAAGGTGATGCCGGTGTAGCCCTCGATGAGAGAGATCATGTCCATGAGCTGCTCAGCGTGGCCACGACCGAGATTAAGAACCGCCCATGGGTGGTTTTTTTCGATGGAGAGCGCAATGCCCTCGACAATGTCATCGATGTAGGTGAAGTCGCGTGCCATCTTGCCTTGGCCGTAGACATCAATGCCTTTGCCGGCGTAGGCAAGATCAAGGAACTTGAAGTAGGCCATGTCTGGGCGCCCCCAAGGGCCGTAGACGGTGAAGTAGCGCAGGCAGGTAATGGGCATGCCGTAGAGGTGGTGGTAGGCGTGCGCCATGTGCTCGGTGGCGCGCTTGGTGGCGGCGTAGAGGGAAATGGGCTTGTCTTCGCAGTCGGATTCTTTGATAGGGATGACCTTGGCGTCGCCGTAGACGGAGGAGCTAGAGGCGAGTGTGATGCCCTTGACCCCGTGGCGATGCGCGAGCTCGAGGAGGTAGAGCGTGCCCATGAGGTTCGACTCGCCATAGGTGAAGGGATTCTCAAGTGAGTAGCGTACGCCGGCTTGCGCTCCTTGGTGGGCGATGTGGTCGATCTGGTGCGCTTTGAAAATGGCTTCCATGGCGGGCAGGTCGCTCAGGTCCGCGCGGTAGAGGGTGTGTGGTGTGTCCTTGAGCAGCTCGCTGATGCGCGCCTCTTTGAGTCCTGGATCGTAGTAGTCGTTAAAGTTATCAACGAGGATAAGCTCGTGACCGTCTTGTCCGAGTCGCTTGGCTAAGTGCGCACCAATGAATCCAGCGCCGCCAGTGATAAGAATCGTTTTTTTCATAGAGAAGGAGGGTTAGCGCCCCTCAAGATAATTTCGAATCATGTTTGCATCTTCCATCCGACCTCCGGTTTCCAGGATGGTGATGGCTGCTTCCAGCACAGAGTGATTGTCTGCACTGTTGTTTGCCGTCATGACCACGTAGGAAAGGAAGAGGTCTGGGGGAGGGTTGTCTTGTGAAACAGCACTTGCTGCCGAGAGGACGATTCGTGCTAGCTGTGTCGTAGCGATGGTATCGATGCCCTCGAGGCTTGTGAGCATGTTTTCCCACGCTCCGAGCCCGGCATAGAGATTTGCTTGTTCAATGCGATAAGACGTTTCTGATGATTGATCAAACGCCAGTGCAGTTGCCATCTCGTAGGCGTCGATGGCCTCCATGATGTTCCCATCTACCACATGTTGGATGGCCAAAGAAGCATACGTCTCTGGGCGTGTGGGGGCAATATCTTGCATCAGCAAGACGCTCTGCCGTGCTCTCTCGGCCGCGTCTGCATCGGACGTAGCCAGACTGCTGTGGAGCCAAAAGCTGGCGAGCAGGAGGCGGAGTTCAGCTGGGTCTTTCTGGTTTTCATCATGAATTTGATCGGCAAGGAGGGCGATGAGAGCGTGTGATTCATCAGTGTTCATTTTCAGGATTCCTGACGGGTGCTCAAAGACTTCCGCGGCGATTTGTCGGCGCATGTTGTAGCGATAGGGAGAAGGGTTTGCTAGCGTTGCCGCTGTTTTTTCTAGTGCTACGACCAGGTCTGTGTTGAGCGCCTGCACCGCAGCAGTTTTCTGCATATTGAGGGTGAGAGAGTTGATGTTGGCGTATGAGGCGATGGGGAGCAGAATCACACTCGCTACAACGGGGAGCCATAGCAAGGTTGTGCCGTGGGCGTCGGTGTTCTTTGTGGAGGTGTGTCGAGACTGGTATGCAATGAGTCCAAAGATGAATGTCAGGAAGATCGTTGAATAGAGGGTATCAAACTGGACGGATTGGAAGATTGGGATCGCGACAAGGGCGCAGAAGAGCGCTCGGTCCTCTCGGCTGGACCAGAGAGCGGCTCCCCACAGGGCGATCAAGGCCGTGAAGCCGATGAGGCCCGTGCTTACCAGCGCGTCGAGCCACTGGTTGTGGGCGCGGTCGGCCCAGCGTTCGGTCATGTTGGTTTGCACGCGAGCATCACGGAGTTGATCAAATGGCACAGTAAAGGTTTCGTAGCCCCAGCCGACGACGGGGTGCTGCGTGAATGCCTGCCAGCCGATGTTCCAGAGCTCAAGGCGCTCTGTCACGCTGTGGACGAGCGTGCCACGGGTTTCTTGGTTAAGGTGCTGTGCGAGTATGCCTGCGTTTGCAAATGTGAGTAGCGCCCCGAGGAGAGCTGCCCCCAAGAGGGTAATCGCCACCGTTTTTGTTAGAGGTTTTTGTATCCATCGATGTGCAGCCCAAGTTATTCCACCAACGGAGAGCGCAACGAGTCCCCCCTGAGAGCCTGCGATGAAGATCGTCAGGATATGTAGTGCACCAATGGCAAGGGGCCAACGCTTCTTTGTACGTGCATGCAGCCAGAGCGCGAGGAAGATGTGGAGTAGGGCGTAGAGTGCAAGATTGTTTGGATTCGAGAGGGTTGAAGTGATGCGGCCCCCATCAAGCGCAAGCCATTGGATCATGGCCAAGGCACTGACGATTCCCGAGACGCTCACAGACCAGCGAACGAGACGCTCCCACATGGCCTGCGTGTCGACCGTCGAAACGAGAACAAGCAGATAGGCCCACACGTGTAGATTATGAAAGACGCCCGTCATGCGGTCCTGCGTGGACCAAAATGACCTTTCGGGCCAGATACTGAAGAGTTGGGTGAATGCGGTCGCAAACAAAAACATCGTGGCTGTTAGCACGATGGGGTGGCGCCATGGTGGGCGCAGTGCGTTGTCTTTTGCCATGGCAAAGAGCCAGGCGATTACGAGGCCTTCCACCAGGAGCTGAAAGAGCATGCCTTGGGTGAAGAACGTGGTGTAGGAGGTATCTGAAAACGGGTTCGCTACGACGGCTAGCGGGAGCAAGAGGGTGAGGGTCAGGCCCCACTCCAGGACGCGTCTGAGATGTCCGTTCTTTCGTTGCGACATACGGGTTTGTCCCCTACAATAGCACATATTCTGGGGATATTATCCAGCACGAGCCTACTCTATGAAACGCCCATCATTTGCCCAATCTGACTGGCTCGAGCGTTTGGTTCGTTGGGGAGTTTACCTCCTGATGTGTACTCCTCTCGTATTTTCGCCGCGTCTTCTGTTTCCGCACAGTTCAACAAAGGGATACGTCATCTTCGCCCTGGTTGAGGTTATTGCTGTGGGGGCACTTTGGCTCTTGGTGAAGCGGCCTGAGCGCAGGTGGCGCTGGGATGCGACATCGGTGGCCCTGACGGTATTTGTTGCGATACTCATGCTTGCCTCACTATTTGGCGTAGATCCGTCGTTTAGTTTTTGGGCGAGCGTCGATCGTATTACTGGTGGATTCATGTGGTTGCATGTATTAGCGCTGTACTTGGTCGCCCGTACGGTGTTTGTCACGAAGGAAGATTGGCAGCGTTTGCTTACGGTCTCGGTTGCTGTGGCTCTTGTGAGCGCGGCGATTCACCTGTTGGACGTACTTGGCATTGCGCACATGGTCGGTACCTCTGGGGGTTCAACACTCGGGAACACGTCCTTTTATGGGGCGTATCTTCTTTTCCAAATCTTTTTCGCTGCGTGGCTCTGGAGAGTGGGGAGCACGAAACGCCGGCGTATTTATGGGGGGGTGGCGGCGCTTGTGTTGATCGGTATCTTGCTCACCTTGGGGGCAAACGCTGCGACGATCTCTCTGGCTGGTGGAGCGATTCTTGCGCTGGGGATCTGGCTGTGGGGATCATCTCGAGACGAAGTATCTCGCGCTGGCCAAGCACTCACGATTACACTCGCCCTTATCTTTTTTCTCACGGTCGCCCTGGCATTCACTCCCGGCTCAGCTCTCCAACAGACGTTCACAGGCCTCTCAACCTCTTCTCGATTTATTGTGTGGGACATGGCCTGGGAGGCGATGAAGGATCGTCCTCTCCTTGGTTGGGGGCTTGAGAATTTTCAGTATGTCAGTTTGGAGTACTACAATCCCTGCCTCGGTTCGCAGCGATGTGGTCATGAGATGTGGTACGACCGCGCACACAACAAGTTGCTTGACGTCGGGGTCGAGGCTGGATTCCTCGGACTCTTCAGTTACCTGGCCGTGTTCTTTGTCGCCATACGTGCGTTGCTCAGGCGAGTAACAAAGCGATCCATGCGAGAGATGGCAGCCTTGGGGGTGGGGCTGTTGGCAGCGTACGCTGTCCAGAATCTCACGGTGCTAGATGTGGCAACAACGATGATGTTCTGGGTGCTCACCCTTGCCTGGATCTCGTCGCTCACGTCTTCGGTGGATACAACCCCGACGGCCAAGCGATCAGCATGGGTGCTCCCATCGGCCGTGCTCGCTTCCTTGCTTTTGCCCATCACCCTTACCACCCTTGTCATTCAGCCTGTGCGCGCCAACGCCGCTCTGATCGCCTCTAGCTACGGCATGAGTTTTGACGAGCGCCTGGAGAATCTTCCGCGCGCCATGCACGGATCTCCTCAGGGGGAGGATTTACGCCGTGTTTATGCGGCAAATGAGACTGGGCGCATGCTTTGGTCTACATCGATTGAGGTGCTCTCGGGCATGGAGAGTCAGGTGATGAGTGAAGTTGATCAGCAGGTTGAGGCCCTTTTTGCTACCATGGACACATCGCCAAACTACTTGCGAGCACCGCTGGCGATCGCTATTTTGGAACAGGCACGCGGCCGTCACTTTGACCCACAGTATTACCAGGTTGCTGAACAGGTCATGGTTGAAGCGGTGGCTCGCAACCCTGTGCACCCAGAACCTTATTGGGCACTTGCGTCTCTCTACTTGGAGATAGGAAAGACAACAGAGGCTCTCGAGCTTCTTGAGCAAGTACGAACGTTTGCTCCAGAGCTCCCAGTGAGCTATTACAACTACGTGGTTGGCGCCGTCTTCCTCCAAGACGAAGAGGTTATTCGCCAGGCGGCCACAGAGGCTCTTGATACCTATCCTGCATTGCTCGAAAAAGTATCCGTTCTGCTTCAGGCGGATCTCAGCGAGCGTCGCATCTATTTCTTATACGGACTACATCTTTAGTATGACCGAATCTACTCCGGCAGATCATTTACAAACGCTTCTGAGGTGGGGGGTGTATGCCACCGTGTTGGTACCTCTTGTGTACTCCAAAGCGTTTCTGTTTCCTTACACAACAACCAAGGCGTATGTGATTATGGGCCTTGTCGATCTTCTCGTCTTGGGAGTGATTTGGCTCATGTGGCTGCGCCCAGATATCCGACCAGTCCGCACATCAGTGGGAATCGCCCTGAGTGTGTTTGTGGCGATCCTACTCGTTACATCGTTTTTTGGCGTCGACCCTTCGTTTAGTTTCTGGGCCAGCGTCGACCGTATTACCGGTGGGCTCATGTGGCTGCATCTGCTTGGGTTTTTCTGGGTGGTCACCACGCTCTTTCGTTCACGAGAGCAGTGGCTTGGATTGTTTGCCGTATCAGTGAGTGTGGCTCTTGTTACAGCTGCGGTGCACTTGTTTACGCTCATGGGGATTGAGGCGATTGGCGCGCAGCGTGGCGGATCCACGTTTGGAAACTCCTCATTTTTTGGGACGTATCTTCTTTTTCAAATCGGCTTCGCGGCCTATCTTGGACTCAGAGCAAAAGGGCGATTACGCACGTATGGGATGGTCTCAGGGGCTATTCTCGCGGTGACGCTCATGCTGACGACAGCCAACGCCGCAAAGATTTCGTTGGTTGGTGGAGCGATTCTTTGCGCCGCACTCTTGTTGATGGCTGGCGGGAAAACTTCTGGTCGACGCAAGGCTGGCTGGGGGCTCTTCCTGGCGCTTGCTCTTGGGTTCCTTGCTACCGTTGCGCTCGCCTTCCAAGAAGGGAGCGTCGTGTACACGTGGTTTACAGATATTGCCACGGGGTCGCGGTTCGTCGTCTGGGATATGGCGTGGCAGGCATTCCTCACCCGTCCGTTGTTTGGGTGGGGTCTGGAAAACTTCCAGCTCGTCTCACTCGAGTTTTACAATCCGTGTCTTGGAAGCGAGTACTGTGGTCACGAGCTTTGGTTTGATCGAGCGCACAACAAGGTCCTTGACCTGCTCGTGGAGGCCGGCATTGTTGGGCTTGTGAGTTATGTTGGGATCTTTGTGGTGGCTATTCGCTCTCTTGTGAAAGAGCGCGTGGCTGAGCTTGCGGTGCTTGGGAGTGTGTTGGCTGCGTATGTTGTGCAGAACCTGACAATTCTGGACATGTCATCAGGCCTGCTCATGTTTGTACTCACGTTAGCTTTCGCTGCTTCTGCGGGTTCAAAAGCTTTCACGCGCGCACCTAAGGTCCATGAGGGTAAGCAGCTTCCTGTCCTCATGCCTCTGGCGGCCAGTATTGTGACGGTGTTCGCCCTGATCTTTTTTGTCGTGCAGCCAGCGCAGGGGAACACGGCGGTTGGCCGGACTGTGTTGGCAACAACACTTGAAGATCGTTCACAGGCCTATGAACGTGCTGTTACGCTCTCTCCAATTGGTATTGATTTTAGACGTGTTTACCTTGTGAACCAGACCGCCAAGGTGATGTGGGATGTGCCTGTTGAATCTGTTCCTCAAATTGAGACATTCCTACGAGAAGAGTTGGCCCTCATTGAAGAGGTCATTGGCGAGACATTAGAAGAGTCGCCAAATTATTTGCGCGGACAGCTGGAGCTTGCCTATGCGCTGCAGGGGGCCTCGCGCAAACTCGATCCTGAAATGTTGGATCGTGCTGAAGATCTTCTCGTTGAGGCAGTTGAGAATAACCCCTTACAACCCCAAGCACACTGGGCTTTGGCATCTATCTATTTGGATCAGGGGAGAGTGGATGAGGCCGTGGCGCTTACACAGCACATCGTCACCGTTTCTCCGGATGTTCCACGGGCACATATTTTTCATATGATGGCCTTGTTGTTTACAGGAGATCGAGAAGCGCTTGAGGCTGCGGCAGAGCAGACTCTTCTTCTGGATCCAAAATCGGAGGCAGATGTTCTTACGCTCTTAGCGGCAGACTTAGAGCAGCAGCGTGAACGTCTTCTCGTGCTCCTTCACTTTTAATCGGTTCCTTTATGAAACAATCAGAGCGAGATGCGGCACACTGGCTTGAGCGGATGCTTCAAGTCGGTGTGTTTGTCCTTTTGGGGGTCCCTTTGTTGAACACGCCGCAGCTCTACTATTCCTACTCTTCCGCCAAGGCCTTTGCGTTGATGGGAATGATTCAGTTGCTCGTGATCGGCTACGCCTGGCTAGTGTATGTACGTCCCAGTAAGGCTCCACGCTTAGGTCCAGTTGGCATCGCTCTCTCGATATTTGTCGCGCTTGTGCTCGTGACAGGGGCCTTGGGAGTGGATCCATCTTTAAGTTTTTGGGGGAGTCTTGATCGGCACAGTGGCGGGTTTATGTGGCTCCACTTACTGGCCTTGTTTGTTGTTGTTTGTGGATTATTCCGTCCTGAGGCCGACTGGCTCAAGCTCCTTCATGTGAGTACAGGTATGGCTGTCGTTATTGCCGTGATACAGCTCCTTCACCTTTCAGGGATAGACGTGGCCTATGCGGCAGCGAACGGTTCGACGATAGGGAACTCGTCGTTTTTGGGAGCCTACCTGCTCTTTCACATATTCTTTGCTCTCCTTATTGCGATACGAGCGCAAGCCACGGCCTCTCGGTGGTATGGGTTTGGTACAGCCACGTTTCTTCTCGGCACCCTTTCGCTTTCCACGGCGTATGCGGCGCTTATTTCTACGATCGGTGGATTGGTGTTGCTAGGAGGGCTTCTGTTGGTAGTCAGTCCATCAATTGGTCGGCGTCGGGTAGGTATCGCAGGGCTGATTGTGTTAACGCTTACTACCGTGGGGGTGATAGCTTCCACGTTTCAGCCTGGGAGTTTCATTCATCAAACATTTACAGAGCTTTCATCGAGCTCGCGGCTCATTATTTGGGATCACGCTTGGCAGGGGATTCTTGAGCGCCCTGGGTTTGGTTGGGGGGCTGAGACGTTTCAAATCGTCTCTCTCAATCATTACGATCCTTGTTTTGGATCAGCATTGTGTGGGTACGAGATGTGGGTGGATCGTGCGCACAACAAACTTTTAGATGTCTGGATTGAGATGGGAGTACTTGGGCTCGTAAGTTATCTTTCGATTCTTGGTATCGCTTTGTGGGGACTGTATCGAGGGGTGCGTAACAAAAACATAAAGGCTCCTATTGCGGCCGTGCTTACAGCGATTTTCGCTGCCCACTTCGTTCAGAATTTAACGATCCTAGATATTCCAGTTGTTCTGGTGATGTGGGTTCTTACTCTAGCGATGGTGGAGACACTCGTAACGGATGAACGCAAGAGTTCACCTGCATACGGTCGCTGGTTTGCCGTGGTGCCGATCCTCGTCACGGTTGGTGCGGTCATGCTATTTACCAAGGGAGTCCTTCCTTCCATTGAGGGAACAGCGGCTGTGGTAGATGCGAGCAATGCCACGACGGGAGAAGAACGTATTGCGGCGTATCGTACGGCAGTTACGTCAGGCAAGATCGGCATCGATGATCGCCGGGTGTACATGGCGAACCAAACTGGGGCAGTGATTTGGAGTGTTGATGAACAGACACTCGAGCAAATTCTCCCGCTTGTGATGGTGGAGCTTGATCTAGCTACGGAGGCGCTTAACGATACGATCGATAACTCACCGAATCCTTTGCGAGCCTGGATTGACTTAGGGCTTCTTCATCACGCCAGAGCCCACTTTATTGATCCAGCGGCCTATGCGGACGCTGAGCGTGTCCTGCTCGGAGCCATCGAGCAGAACCCTTTGCACCCACAGGCGTATTGGGAACTCGCCTCTGTGTATCTGGATCAGGGGAGAGTAGATGAGGCGCTGGCTCTTACGGGGTTCATTCGTGAGGTCTCGCCAGGTGTTTCCAATGCGCATTTGTTTCACGTGTTGGCGCTTACGTTTGATGAAGACCAAGAGGCTCTGGACATAGCGATTGTTGAGGCGCTTGATGTTCATCCAAACCTTTCTACGAAGATTGAAGAGTTGCTCGACTCAGATAGACAAGCATTGCTGTATCAGTTGTACTTATAGTATATGAACAAGCTTCCCCAAATGACGAGATGGGACGTGGGTCTGCTTTGGGCAGTGCGCGTGGGGCTGGCGCTTCACTTGTTGATCCCACTGGTGCAGTGGAGAGGCCTCTTGTTTCCATTAGGTTCGACCAAGGCTCATGCGTTTCTTTTGCTCAGCGAGCTGACCGTGGTGTTGTATCTGTGGTTAGCTTCCCGTCGAAAGGAGTACGCGCCACGGATCGGAAGCGTTGGCGTGTGGCTCTACGTATTTATCGGAGCATTGGCATTGGCAACAGTGTTTGGTGTTGATCCACTGATGAGTTTTTACTCTGGCATAGAGCGGTCCACGGGGCTGCTCTTTTGGTTTCATTTAGGTGCCCTCTACCCGGTCCTGACGGGAGTGTTGCGATCACAGCGAGATTGGAATGCGTTCTTGGCCGTCGCTGCGATGGTGGCGACTCTCGTGTCCCTGGCGCACCTCGGGGAAGTGGTAGGGCTACGTGCAGTCCTTGGGAGCACGGGTGGATCGACCATTGGGAATTCTTCATTTTTTGGGGCGTATTTGCTGTTAAACATGATGTTCGTCGGGGTCTTGGCGGTGCGATCTGCAATGAGACGGTCTCGCCTGTTGGCTCTTAGTGTTCTGGCTCTATTCATCTTTACACTTCTTTCAACAACGGCCTACGCTTCGATCTATGCATTCTTTGGTGGTGGCGTTTTGTTTGCCGCCTTGGCTCTTTGGCAGAGGGCACGTTCACGCGCGGGCCGACTGACGGCCGTGGGTCTTGTGACAGTGCTTGCTCTAACGTTCGTCTCGATTGTCACACTCGCCTTCGTGCCTGGTAGTGCCGTGCGTGAGGCGATTATTCATCAGACGGGCGAGGCACGATTCGTTGTTTGGGACATTGCCCTTGAAGGGGCTGCTGAACGTCCTATTTTTGGATGGGGTCCTGAGAACGTTCCCGCGGTGATCGCCACACATTATGACCCTTGCTTTGGTTCTCTGCGCTGCGACGAGAATCCTTGGTTCGATCGCGTACATAGCAAGCCCTTAGATCTTCTTCTTGATGTGGGCCTGGTTGGTTTGATGGTGTTTGTTCTCCTGTGGGCGGTAGTGGTACGCGGATTGTTCCGCAGGCTTAGGGAAGGAGACCTTGCCGCTTCAGTTCTGCTTGCGGGGCTCGCGGCGTATGTCGTACAAAGTCTGACCGTCTTCGATTCGTTGACCACGCTCCTCATGTGGATCGTGGCACTCGCACTTGTGGGGCACGTTTTGGGAGCAAAGAAGGCTCCACGTCAGGTGGCGACATGGGTTCCTGCGGCAGCAACCATTCTTTTACCAGCTGCTCTCGTTTTTTTTGTAGCCCTTCCATTTTCTGGGCACCGTGCGACCGTGCGCGTGCTCTCGGCGCCAACAGCGGAGCAACGACTGGAATTATATGAGGTGGCGACAACACGATCTGGTTATGGCATTGATTTCCGTCGCGCTTTTTTGGCAAACGAAACAGGGAACGCGCTCTGGCGCGTCGATGCGGTGCAGGCAGAAGCCCTTAGCGAGCTGTTTACAAAGGAGATTGCCCTGACAGAGCGGGCGAATCTTCAAACCATTGAGAGGGCTCCGCATTATCTTCGCAGCTATATTTATTTGGCGTACGTCTATCAGGGAGCTGCGCGGTACTTTGACGGGTACTCTCTTGAGGATGCTCAAGAACTCCTTAAGAGGGGGCTTGAAGTGTCTCCCGACTCACATGAGCTTCATTGGGCTCTGGCGGCGGTGTATCTAGAGCAAGGTCGTACAGACGAGGCCTTGGCTTTAACCTCAGCTTCACTGGCGGCTGGACCAGAAGTGGTACGAGCTCAGAAGCTGCACGCACTTGCCCAGCAGATGGTGGAAGAGGGGGTGACACTCGCGCTTCTGGCAGAGTTCTACTAAGATGGCCCTCAGACAGATAACGCATCGTGTACATGCATTTACGAGAGAAAAAATTCATCCTGCTTCTAGGGGACATAGTACTCATGTACGGAACGCTCGCGCTCACCATGTGGGTTCGGTTTGGGGAGATCTATGCAGAGCCATTTTCCACACATGTCCTTCCTTTTTCCTTTGTCTATATCCTTTGGTTAGTGGGTTTTTACGTCCTGGGCCTCTATGACCTCTCCCTAATGCCCTCCTCTCAGCGATTCTTTGGACGATTCCTTGGGGGCCTTATCCTGTTGTTTGCTCTGGGCTCAGCATACTTTTACCTAGTTCCTACAACGGCCATTACTCCTAAGGTAAACCTTCTTGTTCATGTGGCGTTGTTTGGGGGTGTGGCGCTTTTGTGGCGCAGTTTGTTTTTTCGGAAGTTAGCAAAGCTGAATCCATGGCGGATTGGGATTTTTGGTAGCCCAAGAGAGGCGCAGGATTTGCATGCCCTCATTCGTCTGCATGGGCATTTGGGTTTTGAGAGCATGGTCTTTTCAGATCTGGACGCGTCCCTCTCAGTAAAGATTCAACAGCACCGTCTTCATGTTATTGCGCTACCACACCTGTCCGTTTCTGATCCAGGACTCATGCAGGTGATGTATGCCACACTCCCTATGGGGACGTCGTACATGAGTTTCGCTCAGGTGTATGAGCGTTTTTCTAAGAAGATTCCGTTGTCTGCTGTGGATCAGAAATGGTTTTTGCAAAATGTCGCTGAGCGTCACGATGGGCTGTATCAGCAAGTGAAGCGCATTGGGGATTTCCTCATTGCATTAGTGATTCTTGTGCTGACACTACCTGTCTGGCTCTTGATTGCTCTGGCGGTGAAGATCGAGGATCGTGGTCCCGCGTTTTACAGTCAGAGGCGGGTGGGGAAGAATGGGCGACTGTTTTCCATCTACAAGTTTCGGTCCATGCGAAAGAATGCGGAGGTACATGGGGCACAGTGGGCACAGAAGCGTGATTCACGTGTGACGCGTGTCGGAGCGTTTTTGCGCGCCTCACACCTGGATGAGTTGCCGCAGCTTATCAATGTGTTGCGTGGGGATATCTCGCTTGTTGGGCCACGTCCGGAGCGTCCAGAGTTCGTGGCGAAGCTAGAAAAAGAAATTCCGCACTATCACATTCGTCATTTGATTAAGCCAGGATTCACTGGATGGGCGCAAATTAATTTTCGCTATGCCCGCTCAGTGATGGATTCTCGAGAGAAGTTTGAGTATGACTTGTACTACATTAAGAACCGGTCGCTTCTGCTTGATGTGTTGATTATTTTAAAGACGGCACGATTATTTTTCCCTCGGTCAGAAGTGTAAGAATCGGTGTGGACAGACCTGTTTGTCTAATCGTACGTGGACAGAAGTAGGTGCGTAACTTGTTGATGGATGATGAGTCGATTCTCAGTGCGAGCGTTGAGATCAGGGCCTGTGATAGTTGGTTCAAGGTTGTCTCAGTACTCACTCAAGGAGGTACGTCGGTAGGAAGGTGAGAGGGTGGAAGAGAAGAAAATGAAGAGCATCGAGCTCTTCATTTTTTTTCGTAAAGCTAGTGAACAAAATGTGTTTTATTTGCCCCATGTTATGCACAGTTTTGACTACGGTGACGTTGACTCACGTGTTATAATTTTTGCGAATCTTTTTTGGCGCGACCCACGCCATCCATTTACATTTAACCGCCTAACATTTTTCTTATGCAGAAGATCGCCGTCCTCTTCCTAGGTCTTGCGATGTCCATCGCAAGCTTCGGCATCTCCACGGCCCACGCCTCAGGCGCGGCTACGTTCTCGCTGTCCCCGACCAACACTTCGGTCTCAACAGGGGACAGTTTTAGTTTGAGCGTCATGGTCGACCCAAGTGGAGAGTCACTAGACACTGCGCGTGTCGAGATCGAGTTTGACGAAAGTTTGCTCGAGGTCACCGCGTTTGATCTGGGGAGCTTGTTTCCATACGTGTCACCATCAAACGAGATTGATAACACCGCAGGTGAGCTTTCTCAGGGAGCCTTCAAGTTTGGTGACCCCGTCGAGAGCTCAGGTACATTCGGAACTATCACGTTCCGTGCTCTCACTTCTGGTACCGCCACGATCTCCATTACCAGCGACTCACGATTAATTGCCGATGGTGAGGAGATGCTCGACACAGACAACCTCGGCTCATCAACCATCACCATCGACGGTGAGGCTGTTGATAGTGAGGCTGAAGAGGTGACTACAGACGCAGGTGAGGAAGAAGAAGTGAGTGGAGGAACATCTTCTGCAACAGCAGAATCTGATGCGCTTGGTTACTACGCCGCGCTGGCTGGAACCCTTCCTTCTACAGAGGCTCAGTGGGATATGCTCCACTGTATTGCCTACGATGATTGCTACGATGCAGACCACCGTGACACCGCTTACGAGGTGGCAGCCATTACCTATTATAATGAAGTGTTTGGAACAAATCCTTCCTCAGACATGGATTGGTACGCTATCCACGCTCTGGCCTATACAGAGGTAGGAGCTGGTTTACTCGGCTTGACCCCACTTGAGGCAGCAGAAGAAGAGGCTGCAGAGGAGGAAGTGGCAGAAGAGGTAGAAGAAGAGGAGGTCGCTGAAGAAGAAGAGGAAGAAGTTGTTGAGGAAGAAGAAGTAATGGAAGAGGAAGAGATGGAAGAGGATGTAAACCTTGAGGCAGAGGCACTCGTTTACTTCGGAGCGTTCTACGCACGCATGCCATCGTCTGGTAACGATTGGGAGGCTCTCCACTGTATTGCCTACGGCGGATGTCAGGGAGACCCACGCGACTTGCAGGCTGAAGAAGATGCACTCGTCTTGTTTGGACAGAAGTACGCCAAGATGCCAGCAACAGAAATGGAATGGAATGTCCTCCATACGATTGCTTACACAGACCTGCTCACCTATGACGAGCAGGGTGAGGAAGCAGAAGAGGTTGTAGAGGAGGAAGAAGCAATGGAAGAGGAGGCTCAGGAAGAAGAGGTTGTTGAAGAAGAGACAGGAGAAGAGGAAGAGATGACCCTTGAACAGCAGGCAATCGGCTGGTTCGGTCAGCTGACAGGTGAGCTCCCATCTTCTGACGAAGACTGGGTCGCCATCGATTATATGGTTCACGGATACACACCGGAGGAGCAGGACCTAGAGGCAGAGTCTGCAGCAGTCACCACGTTTGTGGACGCATTCGGAGCTCTCCCAAGCTCTGATCAGGACTGGAACATTGTTGCAGCGATTGCTTACTCAGGCGCCTTCTAAATCACGTGTCAATCGAGCATACGATTATGAGATTACACACACTACCGCTCTTGCTCGTGGCTTTCACGCTCATGGCCTTGCCGTGGAGCGTGGGCGCGGTCTCCTCCACTAGTTATGAGGTTCTCCCAGAACAGGGATTCCTCTCAACACACGGAACGGAGGCAACCTCTACGAGCTATCAAATGCAGGGGGCTGTGGAGGCAATTCCAGGATTTCAAGAATCATCAAGTTATGAAGTAGAAGCAGGAGACGGATTCGAGTACTTCTGTGGAGACGGATTTATCGATCCGGGTGAGACCTGCGACGGCGCAGATCTCGATGGTGAGACTTGTAGCTCACAGGGGTTTGCTAGCGGAACACTGACTTGTAGTTCCTCCT
>JAERTI010000040.1 GCA_016844925.1 Candidatus Uhrbacteria bacterium | reverse complement strand
GCGTCAAGCAGCGCTGGTTTGTGGATCTGGAGTACGCCGCCAAGACCTGGGCTCACTCACGTCGCGTCGTCGGCAAGGCTGAGGTGACGCTCAAGGGACGCAATCCTCGCTTCATCACGACCTTACCTCGAGGGCGACGGCCAAGCCCTCTACGACGAGCTGTACTGCGCCCGCGGCGACATGGAGAACCGTATCAAGGAGCAGCAGCTCGGCCTCTTTGCCGACCGAACCAGCTGCCACCGATGGTGGGCCAATCAATTCCGGCTGCTGCTCTCCAGTCTGGCGTACATGCTGCTCGAAGCCATCCGGAGACTCGGTCTGCAAGGCACAGAGCTGGAGCGGGCCCAGGCCACCACGATCCGGCTCAAACTGCTCAAGATCGGCGCCGTGATCCTGCGAAACACCCGTCGGGTCCGCTTCCTGCTGTCCAGCGCCTATCCCCACAAGAACCTCTTCGTCCACGCAGCCCTCCATCTCGCCCCTGGGTGACGACGCCGATAGCTTCGAACTCGCTGTGGGGGAAAGGGGGTGGTCTGCCTGGAAGTCGATCCAAACCGACCTACGGAAGGTAATACCGCGAAATCAGGTGATCTGGCCGGCGGTCGTCACATCCCCGGGGCACTCATGAAACATTGGGGCTAGGGCCACTCAGCAGTACCATTAGCGTTGGCGGCAACGGCGTGCAGGAGTATCACACCTGCGTACTATCAGAGCGAGACCATCGCAGATTTCGCTCTCGTGGCCATAGCTCCACATCCGGCCACTTTCATAGTCAAGCACATGGCAGCTCTCAGGAAGTAGTGTAAGTCCACAGGCCGGCTGATGCCGGCCACGTGTTTCGAGTCCCGAGATAACCACGGCTATCAGTTCCTCTTACAAAGGGTATCACTATGAAATCCTTGTGAAGGTACAACGCCATGGCCAAGACGAGTGTAGAGTGTCTGGACGCTGACCGTCACGTTCTGCAACAGGCTCAGCCCTATCTGCTGCGCCACATGCTCTAGGAGGCTCTCGCGCAGCTGTTGGACACCGAGGTAGTGTGTTTTTCATCGCAGGATATGGCGAACGTACCGATGGCCTCGTCAATTTCCGAAATAGACACTGGGGCAGGCCGGTCGGGCCCCGTATGGGCACGCTTGTTCTGCGTATTCCGAAGCTGAGTCACGGCGGCAAATTCCCCAGTGTCTTTGAGCCCCTCTTCTCCGGGATATGGCCTTAGCAAACGTAGTTTGCGAGGCCTTCGTCAAGGGCATGCCGACACGAAAGGTCGAGGACCTAGTGGAGACTATGGAGGCCAAGGGGGTCTCGCGGAGCGAGGTCCCAAGGAAGTCGAGCTCGCTGGACCATTACGTGGATGAGTTTTTCACGGGGCAATTCGAGATGGCTCACCCGTACTTGTGGCAGGATGCGCTGTACATCAAGGTACGCGAGCATTCCGGTGCTGTATCCAAGGCCGTGCTCGTGGTTGCCTCTGGGTCCGAGCGCGGCGAGCGGGAGGTCCGGGGATCTCAATGACCTGTGGAGTGATGAGAGTGGACCGGAAGGTTTTCTTGACCGACCTCGTGGACCGAGGGCTGTCCGAGGTGCAACTGGCCATCTCGGGCGCACACCCTGGCCTGTAGCGGGCCACCCAGGAGTTACTCGTCGGAACAACGTGGCAGTTCTGTACTGTGCACTTCCCGTATAACGTACTGTGGCTGGTGCCGAAGGATGCCCAGAACCTCGTTGCAGCTGCGCTGCGGGCAATTTTCAGTCAGAAGTCGCGCCATAACGTTCTACGAACCTCGAAGAAGGCCATCGCGCTTCTCGAGGAGAAGTACCCGATCACCGCCGAGATGCTGCGGGACATCGAAGGCAACATGCTAGTCCACATGAGCTTTCCTACATAGCACTGGAGACAAATCCCCTCGACGAATCTGCTCAAACGGATCAACAAAGAGATTCGTCGACGGACCAACGTCGTGGATATCTTCCCCCGGAAGCCTCCGCAATCCGCCTGATCGGGATGCTACTGATCGAGCAGAACGATGAGTGGGCGTCGGGAGGTCTCTACTTCAGCCTCACGTCGATGACGTTGCTGAAGTCAACGAAATTCGCGCCCAAGTCGCTGTTGTCTTCTTGAGATCAACGCGCTACGGGGGTCAGACAATGCCCGTCTATGGACAGCCCCAGCGGGCCTGACCACAGCCACTGGATGTCCTGCTGGGTACCCACATTGACCACCCTCACTACGACGACGACACCGAAAGGAGTAGGACTACAGGAGGACCGGCAGGTCATACACAACTTGACGGGACGTAGCTGAAATAGTTTTCGGTAGTCGATTCAGCTATCTAGAAAAAAGACTTCGCTCTGGATCTATCTCGATGAAGTATATATGACTAGTGGCATCTTCATATCGCACTGTCACACGCCACCCTGACTCCATGGCTACTCTAAGCAGTTTTAGTTGAGCGATCACAACCGTCGTTATTTGATCATAAAACTGAATAGTTCCATTGAATGCGTCCTGACCATCAACGAGTTCAAGCTCTATCTGTCTATAAGCACCACGACTGTCGATAGTCAATACTCTTATTTGGCCAGAGAATTCCTCAAGTGTGTCCAACTCAGGCCTAACGGACTCGATGAGGGGGACTGGAATCGCCATTTTTATCCTTCTGTTCAGAAAATGAAGTTTTCCAACACACCAACTTCTTCCCTGGTTAATTGTAACGGCGGAGTCACTTCCAAACGCGATATTTCGCCAAAGTTTCTATCTTGCATTGGCTCAACATATATCCTGATATTCCACTCGTTTTTCATTGCGTCCCTAAGCAAATGGTACTTAGCCAACGATGTAGACATTTCATCGTACAGTAATACCAGTAATTCTATTTCGGTTGCGTCACCTGTATCTGCGTCTATGATCTCAACGTACAACAATTCCCCGAAATCCTCTTCAACAACAGCAAGAGACGACACAGTGCCTTCATACCAAAATTGCCACTCTTCTGGAGGTAATCCATCCCCAGGGTCCAATTCTGTCGCGCTCCCAGCTCCATCCGGTAATACTTTATCGGGATCGTCGAGTTCCTCCGGAAAAATTGCTCCTGTCTGATTCTCGTAGTCTTTTGCCATCCAATCCTCTTTCCTTCTGTATATTTCAGCCAAGCCAGGCTGCATTAATGGCGGCAGCGAAATCTGGCAACAATAGTTCGTCCCCGCGCCTCTCAGCATGGTGCCTTTGCGAATGATGCGCCATCAATGTAAAGCGCATCCTCCTGATCTGATTCTCGGACCAAAGGAACTTTTCAAATTCCCGTTCGTCGTCGTGATCCTGCGCGTAGCTCATTATATTATTAGTATCTTCCTCGTCCCCGTTTACCCAGGCAGCAGTATCATCTGCCCACGGCAAAAAGCTCTCCACAGCTTGCATCTGCTCGTCAATCAACCAATCGATTCCTTTGGAAAGATCATCGGCAAATTGCTGTGCCAACGTAGCTTGAGTATGCGGTAAACCGAACACGTGTCCTAGCTCGTGAGCTAGCAAATTTCTCCTACTCTCGTATTCCTCATCGAAACTTTCGGAGTGCTCGCCGCCAAGGGCTTCTATGTCTCCCGGATAGGCATAAGTCAAGTTTATTGCCGCCGCGCGCGTGCCCCAATCAAAGTGCTCATTGTCGGACATAGCAACGCCAAGATAATCTCCAGTCGTTCCAGAGATCCACTGACAAAAATAGACATTTACGTATTGCTGCCAATACGTCCATTCCTCAGAGGGCAAGGCAGGTCGAACGTCGTTTGGAAGGTCCAAATAGAAATAGTCGTCGGTGATACTATCTTCTATTTCATCCCAACTATGAACAATCAACTCTATCCCGGCCATTTTGAATAATTCATACGCATCATTGAATAGTGCTGTTATCTTAGATTCTGTTGCTTCTTTTGAGTACCACGGGTAATTTCCAGTGCCGCGTTGGCGTACCACAACGAGACGCACCTGCACTGGCAACAAACTTCTATTTCCAGACCCAGTCATTTTCGCACCTTGGCTTCCCCACGCATTGCTTTATATCTGTTTTTCCGGTTCTATCTCTACAGAGAATATGGGCCTATTTGGTCCCTGTCTATGCAAGTAGTACTCCACGTGGACCAAGCTCCCTTTCTTCAGCGCCTCAAGAAGTACAGACAATGCCGAAAGCGTGTATGTCTGCGCAATATCCAGATAATATGTGAAACCTTCTATTTCCTCGGGAATGCCCCCCATGCCTTGGAGTCCAAATTTCCCTCGATATGTCCCGAGTGTAAAGCCGACTTTTTCTCGCTGCCAACTTTGCTCAACCCACAAACGCGTTACGTATCCTGTTTCTTCTTCAATTACATATGTGCCAGGCGCATCTGGATCGATTGGCTCAGTGAACTCGTATTTCTCCTCAGTATCCACGGATATACCCCTTTATTGTTGAGTTCATCTACTCGCTTTCAACCAGTAGACCTCTTCGTATTGGCCACTCGTATGCGCTCGAACCTCCACCCTCCAGCCTTGTTCAAGTGCCTCTAAAAGAAGATGCATCTGCGCTAGTACCGACACAGGCTTCCCTGCCAAGTCAATCATAAAACTCTCTTCAAGTTGAGCGTTATGTTCCTCCAGGCGAAACCGAACTCTCTTTGTATTTTCGTCAATCGCCAACTCAACCTCATGCACTTCGCCGGTGTAGGTCGACATATCTACGTCCGTTTGTTCCTCTATGGCCCTGTGAACACGACGGCCACAAGCTCATCTATTGAATAAGCAGTTAGTGGTCTTACTTTTACAGATCCTACCAATACGTAAGGATACAGGTTTGTGCTTCTCGCTGAGTTCAATCCTGTCTCAACTATCCAATTATTTTTTACACAAGCGGTTAGAATGGCCACCAGCGCCGCCCCAAAAACGATGTCATCGTCTAGATACGCATAGAATATTGCTTCTTCTTCTTGCCCATTTGACAACAGTTGGAAACGTACTGTCTGCCTCTGCTCTTTCTGTTCAATCTGTAGATTTGTTACAAACCCCACGTACTCGTTAGTTGCAAGCGCCCGAGCTCCACCTGCGGAGCGGCCCCCTAAACCTAGGCCTAGCGAACCTGTGTCAGAAGCGTTCATTCCCGGGTAGTCTGCAAAGAGTGGGTCTCTTGCGCATTCATCTGCCACGATTGGCGCAACATCCGACATGATTGCCTTCATTAGAACGCTCCACTAACAGGCTATTTCTTCTTCATTTGTACGTAGTCTGCAACAAAGAGAGAAACGCCGTCAAGTTATCTCTACTTTAGCTGTTATTAATCCTAGCATAGTCTCTATGTTTAATTTCTCCCCTTACAGCTTGACAGCGTTTTCCTCTCTGCTATAGCATTTTAGTCACTCATCAAAAGAAAATGCGCACTTGACATGGGGTTGTATTCCTATGAACTACATCAAAGCGACTAGGTCGCAAAGACAAACAGTACCTTCCGCACGCACACTTACCCCGGAACCCGGGCTTGCCGAAGATTCCATCTTGGCTGACAGTTCTATTACTAGTTCGCTTGAGGCTGATGAACGCATTCTACAATCCAGAGCAGATGAGAGCGACTCCGTTTCTAGTATGTTGGACAGTAGTCGGAGCGGCACGTCACATGAAACTCAGGATCGAGAGCAAGCCCTGAAAGCTCAAGACAGGCTCTTCAAAGACCACATTGTTTCTTCTCTGAAGCAATTGAGACGTAATGGTATACGCCGAATATTTGGTCCTGCACGCATTGACTCGAATACTGGGAGTACACGTACATACGCGCTAACAGCACGTCCTGGTGGTGAAAAAATAGAAGACATCGAATATTTTGTCTCAGTCCTTGCAAGATCAAGCACAGATGCCAAGGTTGGCTTGGCGTTTGAGCATGGCCCCGACGCTACGCTAATGACATCACACTCCACGCCTATTTCACTTACAAGGCTATCGAATCCAGCATACGCCCCACCGTGCGTGTTAGCAGGCGATACGTTCACAAAGATAAATGGTCAATTCGGCGATTGGTTCAGGGTAGTCCTATTGGCAGGTAGTCAAAACAACAACCAATGGGCTTGTGTTGAAGTTTGGGAAATGCGCAAACCATAGCGGTTCAAGAGAACCAGGGAGAGGCATCGAATGCAAAACAGAACAGCAACTCGTAAAATTTTCGGCCCGACCAGGATTGACACTCCGGACACCAGCGGTGTGACCTGTGCAATAGAGCCGTCATCTGGAGGTGCGACGTGCAAGAACGTCGTATATTTCGTAAAGACAGTCAGTGAGAGTGGCTCTCCGTGGTTAGAACTCTCCCTGGAGCATGGTCCGGATGGTGTTGCTTCCTGCAGCCATTCCACCCCTATCGCGAGCAAGCTCTCTGGCGGAGCAGGGACGGTAATCGGTGGTTCGACAAACGCGGACTCTAGCGGTCAGTTGGGTGAGTGGCTTCACCCAAAGGTCGAGATCACTACAACGGCTGGCACCGCCTACGCTATCATCGAAGTCTTCGAACTGCGTAAACCATTCTAATTGTAATATCTGAATAGATACTGCGCGTAGTCTTTGGTGAACACAAGCTGTTCACGTAAAACCGAACAATTACTCCGCTACTTACCAACTGCTCGTAGGCAGACCTTTCTCTGCTTGCAGCACTTGGGACGTTCGCTTGTTTGCGCCCGTACGTCGTGTGTTGTTCGATTGTGTTGTAGACTCCGATGAAACTACTCTAAAAGGGTAACCACATGAATTCCCACGCAGAACACCTCTTTGCACGCAACTACGAGACCCTGACGGTCTCAACTCCAGGCATCCTAGTCACATCCGAAAACCACGAGCGGGTGACTTTTACCGGAGAGGGCGAATCAGCGACGATCGCACTGGATGGCATTGAGCTATATCCTGCACCCGCACAAGAGTTCTGCAAGGTCCAGGTTAGAGAATTCCAACAGAATCCCGGAATGTTTACTCTTGAGCTCCCCGCTTACCCGGTGAAGCAATCTACTCTTACCTACAAATACCTTCTTCAGGCTCTAGATTCCGCACAAACTGAACGAGTGGCTATGCCAGCGTCTGATTTGTATTCAAACAAACCAGTTATTCCTATTCTCATTGTCTTCGGAGTCTACTCAGGCTACCACCTCAAATACCTACTGGATGAGTATGACGTTTATCAGCTCATTGTAATAGAGAATAGTCCTTCTTCGCTGCTACCTTCGCTCTACACCATAGACTGGTCTGAAATATTCAATTATTTCGCACCGTTTCACAAACGCTTCTGTCTGGTCATCGAGAATGACCCCATTAAGGCAGGGGAAGTTGTAATGTCCGAGTTGAGAAGAGGCTACCCAACCCTGGCATATGAAGCCCGTATTTTTAGTCACTGGTCGAACGATTTCTTTGCCGGAGTAGCGGACTTCATTGCACGTAGAAAGGACTTGCTGTTTTCTGGTCTCGGATTTTTCGATGACGAGTTGGTTTCCATTTCGAATACTACAAAGAACATTCAACGGAACGTCCCTATTCTCCGTTCCGCCTCTGTGGGCACCCAGGGGCACTCAGTTGCTTTCATAGCAGCCGCAGGTCCTTCGCTCGACAACTACCTTTCGTATATACAAGAGCACCGCCACAATATCACTCTATTTAGTTGTGGCACTGCACTCGCTCCACTCATTGACGCTAAAATTTCGCCCGACTTTCACATTGAGCTCGAGGGTACTCAGACGAACTATGACATAATGGCCGCCACACCATCGGACATCCTCCGGACGATACCAGTCATTGGACCAACGAGAGTTTTTCCTGATGTGTTTTCACTTACCTCTCAGCCTTTGACTTTCTGTAAAGTGTTGGATACTGGCAGCCGGTTCCTCCCTCAGTCGTTACCGAGACTCAGTACAGTTGCGCCTACTGTGTTGAATTGCGCGTGTTCAGTCGCTCTTTCGGTTGGCTTCCGCAAACTCCTACTGGTCGGAGCGGATCTTGGCACTCACTCTCGAAACCAGCACCACGCTGCAAATTCTGTTTACTATAAGAATACAGCGGACGTTGAACTCCAATCCCCTGAATTCCCGTTGGTAACGCAAGACGCACATGGGAAACCTTTCTTTTCCAATCGGATTTTGGAGTGGGCACGCGTCAACCTCGAGCAACTCCTTGAGAGTCATCCCGGAACATCCGTATACAACCTAAGTGGCGGACGCTCCATTCGCTTCACGCGAAACGGTTCTCCACCGGATGACTGGCTTCGGGATTCACCGTCGCGTCCAGAGGGCATCAAGCAGGATGCACTCTCTTGCTTTACCCCTACGAGAGAGTTTCTGCCGCCTATTCAGAGTCAACTCCAGACATTCAAACAAAACTGTCTACAGACGATGACGCATCTTTCGAAAGCGTACTCCTCCCCTTGCGCAACTCTTCCAGAAGTGTTTCAAAGGGTTGCAGCTGTCGAAACGCTGCTCGGAGATGGCGAACTCGCAGATCCAATGGTCTCATTAGTTCTGGGCGGAACCCTTCGACACCTCCACAGGTACAACGTCGCTTTTGTCTCAACTTTCACGAGCGTCGAGGGGGCGCTTGACCACTGCAATCATTGCTTCCACCTATCAGAACAATTCCTGGATGAGGCCCGCGATGCAATTACCGATCTATAACTTTCGCTTTGATGCACTGTTGGTCCGACTGTTTTTATAGCGTCGGTTCTATACGGGGTGAAGACGTCTTCACCCCCCCAACGACACAGTAAAAACAACAAGAACGCCGCCATCGACGCGTTCTACGCTTGCGCTGAGGGTCGCCGTTTCGTACAAACTGCGACCTTCACGAGTCAAGCCTCTTCCTCAGATAGTTGCTCGACGGCCTCTCGCAAAGCGTCGAAGCCGACGTGGCTGTACCGGCTGGTTGTGGTGATGGACTTGTGGTTCATCAACCGGCGGACTACCTCGAGGTTGACCCCGCGGTGAACAAGCTCAGTGGCGTAGGTGTGCCTCAAGGTGTGAGGTGTCACCGGGAAGGGGATGTCGGCCTGCTCCCCCAGGGCCTTCACCCGGCGCTCTACCTGGCGCACGCCAAGCCCTCGGCCCGCCCGGCCGATGAACAACTGCTCCGTTGCCGGATGCCGAGAAGCGCGAACAGTCATCCAGCGGCGCAGTTCGGCGATGATGGTCCGATTGAGCGGCACGTTGCGGTCCTCTCCCCCCTTCCTACGGACCCGGGTGAGCATCGCGGCGTCCAGATCGACTTGCTCCACGGCGAGGCTCGCAAGCTCAGCTACTCGGACGCCAGTGTGGTAGATGAGCTTGATCATCGCCCGTTCGCGGGCTCGCAACCAAGGCCGACCGAGTCCATTCACCGCCTGCAGCAGTGCGCGGTACTGCACCCGGTCGAGGCATTGCTGCTCGTCCACGGGCACACGAGCCCAGCGGATACCTGCAGTCGGATTGACTCTCAAGCGCGCGTGTTCTTCTAGAAATTCAAAGAAACCACGCAGCACGCTCAGCTTGCGGTTGCGTGTAGACGGTCCAGGCAATGCCCTCCCTGGTACTTGGCGTTCTAGATGGGCGATGACATGGGAACGCTGGAGCTTCTTCACCCGCGTTTTCTCGCCAACGCCGCCAGAAAACAGTCTCAGCTCTTGTTCGTAGGTTTTCCTAGTTCGGTACGCCCGGGCTCGATCTTCTCGTAGATGGACCAAATAGGCGTCGATAGCGTCTTTCAGGGTCATAGATTCTGTCGTCCGGTTCTCCACTCCCCTAGGTCTCAAAGGTTGTCGTTGTCGCCAACTGTACGATACGGCGACATTCAGGCATTGGGAGAGCTGTGGAACGGTCTCGGATAGATTTCTGCTGTCACGGTAGCAAACTGACTGGGTCTGGCAAGTCGTGTTGTCCACAGACGTCGTCCGCTCCTTCAACTGCAACACGTACAACAAGAAGAGAAGAAGTATGAAGAACGTCATCTATAGCCTCGTCGGCACGGCACTTGCCATGCTCACCGTCATCGTCACGGGATGCACCTGTGAGCCGGATTGCAACGGCGCTGCACAGGCCCTGGCCAGCCTGTGTGACTACGAGGAGATCGAAGCCCAGCTCTACTACAACGGCTGCACGGCCTACACGCTCGGCGACGACGTGGAGATGTGCAGGGACCATGCGGATGAGACCGAGTGCATCCTCGCAGCCACCAGCTGTGAAGAGGCGCTGATATGCCAGTGAAACCCTCGGTTGGGTCCGGCATCGTAGTTCTTGCTCTGCTCGTGGCCGCGGAGCTTTGCGTTGCAAGCGGCTGCGAGTCGGTGGAGGAGTATCAGGACCGTTGCCAGGACACTAAAATCTCCTGCTGGTACGACTGTTCGGACGAACTCAGCTCTACCGACGAACTCACCGACAGCTTCGATTGCAGCAGGCCCGCCTGCCAAGGTGATGAGTACCTTGGGATGCCGGTGATGCCCTGCTGCACCTCCTGCTGTGATGCCTGGTGGGAGTGTTACAGCGGTTGCTGAGCAACCTCACACCACCAAATGGTCAAGCGAGCCTGCAGGTCGGCTCCCTGCACTCTCATTTACTTCGAAGAGCCAAAAGGAACGGAAAGAAGATGCGTAGCCTCACCCCCCTCATCACACACATCCTGCCGGCCGTGTTCCTGCTCGTCTCCACATGGGTTCTGCTGCCCGAGGAGGCGCGAGCTGGGTCGTCTCGCGTCCAGGAGACGGAAGCCACAAGCTACACATCACCGGCTCGGACCAGCCTTGAGTTGCCCAGAGGGCTCGCCTACTACGGCGCCTGGGGCACCGCCACCAAAAGGCTCACCGTCCCCAGGGGCATGACCTATGACGACGCGGTGGCTGAGACGAGCAGAGCGGCCAGTAACGTGGCCACTGGGATCATCCTGATGGTCGTTTTCGGTATCGGTATCCCTGTCTCGATTGCCTGGGCCCTTAACGTCCCCATCATCGCCGCACCGGTCAGTGTCGCTGTGTGCAGCATTATGTTCGTCGTCGGGCTGATCATGGTCATAGCCGGGTCGGTCAAACTCGCCAAGATCGAGCGGGAACTACGTGAATCCATGCTCATCAAGCCTGGCGGGAACCGTGCTCCTTCTAATTGGCTGGCCCACGAACAAACCTTCCACGGTGTCGAGCTGCCGACACCCAGAGGCCTCGCACTCCATTTCTAGTTGTCGGGACGGACGACTTCTTTTTGGCTCAACCTAGCCAGATAGCTTACGAGAAGTTGACAAATCCTGAGAGAACGGTAGGATCTGGATCCCCTTTTCTGGGGAACCCCTTTCCGGGGCTCGTTCATAACCCGAAATCCTATGAAACCAAATCAAGACACCACTCCCTCTCGCCAAGGGGCGCGAGCAGCTCAGGTGAATTACGTCACTGCCCAGAAGCAGGCAGAGGAGTTGGTCGCAGACCTCGTACTCAAAGCCGTCCAGGGACAAACAAAGGAACAGCCATATGAGCAAGCGTAAGAACCAGGCAGACAAGATTCGCCGCTGCGCCCTGTACCTACGAGTGTCCACAGAGCAGCAGGTTGAACATGGCGGTTCCCTGGAAACCCAGGAAACTCAACTCAAGAACTACGCTGCCTTGAACGGCTGGCAAGTGGTTGAGGTCTACCGCGACGGTGGATGGTCCGCCAAGACCATCGAACGTCCAGCGTTCCAGCGTTTGATGGAAGACTCGCAGCAAGATCAGTTCGATGTCGTCCTGGTGACCAAGGTGGATCGTGTCTCCCGCAACCTGGTGGATTTGTGCCAACTCGTGGAAGATCTCGACGAACAGGATGTTGCCTTCGTCTCAGCTTCACAGCAGTTCGACACCACCGCCGCACTAGGCAAGCTCGTTCTCGGAATCCTGGGATCGTTCGCCCAGTTTGAACGGGACATGATCGCCGAACGTGTCCGCGAGAACATGATGGAACGCGCTCGTAAAGGTAAGTGGAATGGTGGGGTACTGCCCTTCGGCTACCTGGCCGAGGACAAGCAGCTTGTCATCAACGAGGAAGAAGCTGTGGTGGTCCGGAAGGTCTTCCAGTCCTTCTTGGACATTGGCACCATCCTGGGCACCACCAGGGCCATCAACGAGGCGGGCCACAAGACCCGTAAGGGTACGACTTGGTGGTCTACGAGCATCGAGCGGATGATCACCAACCCGGTCTACATCGGCGTGCTTCGGTACAACAAGCGGGACACCACAGGTAAGGCCGTGGTCACCAACCCGGAGTCTGAGTACATCGACGTGGAAGGAGCTGCACCAGCGATCATCGAACGCGAGCAGTTCGAGCAAGTCCGCAGGCAGCTGGCGGCGATCAAGACGCTACCAAAACGGTCTCGAACGGCCAACACCACCCTCTTCAGTGGCTTGGTCTTTTGTGGCCACTGCAGTTCGCCTATGTACCTGGGCACCACTCGCAACAAGCTCAAGGACGGTTCGTTCAACGTCCACCAGTACTACAAATGTCGGGTCGGTTCGCGGCGAGGGAAAGGAGTTTGCCAGGGCTGTTCCATCAAGATGTCGGACTTGACCACTACCGTGCTCGACCAACTCAAGAAGCTCAGCTTGGACAACGAGGCCATGGCAGGCCTGGACAGCAAGTTGTCCGGGGACATGGACGTCAAACTTCGGCAGGCCGAGGATGACCTGGTGCTGGTCCAGCAGCAAATCCGCGGTCACGAGGCCAAGAAACGTCGTCTGTTCGAGCTGTACGAGGACGAGCTGATCTCCCGCGATGAGTTCACGGAACGTCGTGGAGAGATCCAGCTCGCCCACGACCAGCGCCTGCAGGCCCGTGAACAGCTGCAGGAGCAGATTCAAGACCTTAGGGTCACCATGCCGCACATGGCTGCTTTCAGGGGCAAACTGAATGACCTGAGGGAGGTCTACGACGGGTTGGGTTACCCGGATCAGAAGAGGCTTATCCAGGCCCTAGTCTCCCGCATCGAGGTGGGCGAGGGGATCAACCTGACTTTAGCTATTCCATCGTTGGTTGCGCACCACGAGCACATGCACACGGATTCGCCGTCGCGACCAGCTGGAAATCCGCAGGAAACGTCACTCGCTGAGTCGCCCGCGCCACCGACACCATCTGGTCCTCCAGCGGCTGGCGCAGCACCTCCAGCGCCGACCTCGGGAACTCCGGCATCTCGTCGAGGTACAACACGCCGCGGTGCGCCAGCGTGATCTCCCCGGGACGGATCGGCACACCTCCCCCGGCCAACGCCTGGGCCGTCACCGTGTGGTGCGGCGACCGAAAGGGCCGACGGCTCACCATCCCCATGTTCGGCGGCAGGATTCCCCCCACGCTGTGAATCCGCGTCACCTCCAGTGCTTCTTCTCGGGTCAACGG
>JAERTI010000039.1 GCA_016844925.1 Candidatus Uhrbacteria bacterium | reverse complement strand
GGCGTATACATCGACACGGTTACGCCGTGGCCACCGTAGCCTGTATGCTCCAATTCCCCATCTGTGAGAAGATTCGTTCCATTTGCCGTCGGTTCGTTGCATTTCAAATCGGTCTTGTGGAATTCGTCGCGCAGTCCCTTGAGGTCTATCAGCAAGCGTTCGGTAATGTTCTTGGCGGCCTCAATAGATTCAGCGATCCGTGTATTTGTGTCATAGAACGGTTTTGAGCGGATCTTGATTTGATGCATCATATCTGAAACATCCGTTTCGAGTTCGGGCTCATCAGCAAGTGCAAGCCATGCTCGGAGTTCTTCGGCAATTTCCGCGATTGTGTAAGCGTCCGGGGTAACCATTCTTGACGGGTGGGGTACGTTGCGTGGTTGTTTTTTGACCATGTAACGGAGGATTGAGAATGGTACGAAGACGTGATCCGGAAGTCGTCCAGGTTTGGCGAGAACGATTGGAACAGCAGAGACGCGAGGGCGTACGGGTCAGTGAGTTTTGCCAGCGTGAGAAGATTTCGCAGGCTGCATTCTATCGATGGCGCAAGAGGATTCTTGGGGCTGATCCCCGGCAGACTCCGAAGCCTCGGTTTGTTCCTGTGAAGGTCTCCGATTCGAGTGTGACAGGGCAGCGGATTGAGATCGAGTTGCCGAGTGGGGCGGTCGTGAAGCTGCCCGTTGAATCAACTCCGGAATTGGTTGCGGCGGCGGTCACGGCTGCTGGTGGCGAGCGACTTCGGGAGACGGTTTCATGCTGAGTCTTCCGGTTCAGGTTCGCATCTTTGTCTGCTCCCGTCCGACCGACATGCGCAAGAGCTTTGATGGGCTGCATGGGTTGGTGTTGGAAGTGTTGGGGCAAGACCCTTTGTCGGGAGATGTGTTTGTCTTCGTCAATCGCCGTCAGGATCGAGTGAAGATTCTGATGTGGGAAGGTGATGGTTTGGCGATCTGGTACAAGCGGTTGGAAGCTGGCACGTTCCAGCTCCCTTCAGGCGAGGGCGACTCTTGCGAGCTGTCATCAACGCAATTGGCCATGCTGCTCGGAGGCGTCGATCTTCGAACGGCTCGGAAGCGGAAGCGTTATCAGCGCGTCGTTTGAGAGATCACGCAACCACATCCACCGAGTTCTTGGGACGCCCGGTTCTGCCGGGCGTTTTTCATGCGCGTTGCTTGGTGTGCTGATTTGTGTTGCGGTGGATGTCGGGATTCGTGGTTTCTCGACTTTTTTGAAAAAGCTCTGGATCCCGGTCTGGATCACAGCGGCTCGATGCGCTAAAAAGCGTCGCATGTCAACTGCATCGCCCACTCCAACGGATCTCGCTGAAGCCCTGCAACTGCTGCAAGCAGAACGGGAGCGAAATGCGGCACTGACGGATCAGCTTCACCAGCAAGCAACGGATGCAGCACAGCGTTTTACCGAGCAGCAACGGGTGCTCGATGAGACGGCGGCGACGCATGCGGAGTTACTTGAGAAGTACACTGCAGCTCTCGAAGATATGCGAGCGCTTCGCCGCTGGGCCTTTGGTTCTCGACGCGAGCGGATTGTCGAGAGCCCCGATCAATTGCACCTATTCGATCTGAATCATCCGGGCGCTGAAAACGAGGAAGCACACGACACCTCTGAAGGTGAAGAAGACAGCGAGTCGACGACCGATCGTCAAGCCACGCGTCGGCGACGTCGCAAACAACGACAATTGAACCTCGATGCTCTGCCGCAGGTGGAACACGAGCACGACGTCTCCGACGAAGAGAAGTCCTGTCGTTGTTGTGGCCAAGAAAAAGTCTGCATCGGCGAGGATGTCAGCCGCGTGTTGGAGTTCGAGCCCGCTTCGCTGCACGTCCATGTTCATAAACGTAAGAAGTATGTGTGTCGCTGCGGTGGCGACAGCGTTGTGAGTGCTCCGTTGCCATCGCGTCCTCTGGATCGTTCGATCGCTGGACCCGGTCTGCTCTCGGCGTTGCTTGTGGGCAAATTCGGTGACCACCTGCCACTGTATCGCCTGGAAGATATCTTCGTCCGCTACGGCATGCACATCCCTCGGAGCACGCTGTGTGACTGGGTGCAATCGTGTGCCGAGTTACTGCGTCCGCTTTACGAACTGCAGAAGACTCTCGTCCTGCAATCCCCCTTGCTGTGGACCGATGACACTCCCATCACTTTCCTCGGAGACACCGAGAACCCGGGCAGTCATACCGGTCGATTTTGGACGTACATCGGCGACGATGATCATCCCTATGCCGTCTATGACTTCACCAAGAGCCACACACGCGACGGCCCGGCCCAATTCCTCGCGAGTTGGAGCGGATATCTCCATGCCGATGCCTATACCGGCTACGACGCAATCATCGCCAGCAGCAATGGGAAGACCACCGAAGTGGCGTGTTGGGCGCATGCGCGGCGCAAGTTCTTCGATGCCCGCAGCCATCAGCCGCGCGAGTGCCATCAGATTCTGGAATGGATCCGTCAGCTCTATGACATCGAGGATCGCGCCGCCGAACTGACGGTGGATGACCGGTTGTCGTTGCGTCAATCAGAATCGGTGTCCATTCTAAATCGTATCGAAACTCAGCTCCGTCTTCACCATGCCACCGCGCTGCCGAAATCTGCTTTCGGTAAGGCAGTCACATACGCATGGAACCAATGGCGGGCATTGACCACCTTCACCACCGATGGCCGTCTCACCATCGACAACAACACGGCAGAACGCACACTGCGCCCTCAGACTATCGGCCGAAAGAACTGGCTCTTCCTAGGGAGCGAACGAGCGGGTGAGCGAGCAGCCGTCTTGTCAACCATCCTGGCCGGAGCCAAACGCCACCGCCTGGAACCCTTCGCCTACGTGGGTGACCTGCTGCTGAAAACACACGCGGAATCGTCCGACCTCACGTCTCTGCTGCCAGACCATTGGGGGCAATCCCATCCCGAGTTTGTCCTCAAACACCGCCTCGATGAATCCCGGCGCAAAGCAAAGGCCAAACGAGACCGCCGCCGTCTCCGCCGAAAGACCCGCTGACCCAGCTGCACCGCCGCGCCTCAGTCAACCCGTCGCAACCACGAATGGTTACACCGGACGCTTACGCAAAACAGCGTGATATTCTGCAAGTCGAGGTCCGTGACAAACTGCATCATCCAATCGACGTGGCTTTGGTAGGAGTGGTCCGTACGCTTGGCGGGCTTATCCGACCTTCCGAAGCCAATGAGATCCGGCGCGAGAACGCGATGCCCGGCAGCCTCCAACAGCGGGATCATCTTGCGATATAGATAGCTCCATGAAGGTTCACCGTGTAGC
>JAERTI010000038.1 GCA_016844925.1 Candidatus Uhrbacteria bacterium | reverse complement strand
CCCATTGAACCGCCACCGGCAGGTGCGGTAACATAGGGCCGCTATTAATCGACACGTAACACTATATGTTCAACAAACTTAAACACATCAAAGATCTCAAAAAGCAAGGAAAGCAGATGCAGGACGAGCTCGCTACGGTTGTACAGGAAGGCTCAGCTGCTCACGGTAAAGTAAAGATCCTCGTGAACGGCAACCGAGAAATCTGCGACGTAACCATCGATGAGTCCATGCTCTCCAACAAGACCAAACTTGAAGATGCTGTGAAGGCAGCCTTCAAAGACGCGACGGGCATGAAGTTTCAGATGAAGCTTGCAAAGAAGATGCAGGAGATGGGAGGAATGGACATGCTCAAAGGCCTCACTGGCGAATAACCTCAAACACTCCCCGTCTCTATGAGACGTTTCCCAGAACCTATTTCAAACCTTGTCGCAGCGTTTTCGCGACTTCCAGGCGTAGGGCCCAAAACGGCCCTACGTTATGTTTTTTATCTCCTTAAGCAGCCGGCACACGATCTCGACGTCATGGCCCGTGCACTCACGCAACTGGGAGAGCGGATCAAAACCTGCCCACGCTGCTATACGTATACCGAGATGGACATGTGCCGCACCTGCCAAGATCCCAAGCGTGATCCATCTGTGCTGTGTGTTGTCGAGGAGTCACGCGACATCGCCACCATTGAGGCGACGGGGCAGTTCAATGGTTTCTACCACGTCCTCGGAGGTACACTGAACCCGATCGAAGGCATGACCGCGGACGTGATCCGTTTCCGCGAGCTACGCGCGCGACTCGAGAGTGAACCACACGTCAAAGAGATCATCCTCGCCCTCTCTCCCACCACCGCTGGTGAGACCACGATCATGTTCCTGCAGAAACAACTCGCACCGCTTGGACGGTCGTTCACACGATTGGCCAGAGGACTCCCACTCGGCGCAACGCTCGAGTTTGCAGACGAGGTCACACTGGGAGACGCCCTTAAGGGTCGCAAATCAATTTAAAAACACGGCCGCAGCCGTGTTTTTTGTTTACTGACAATACTGTGCGTAAACCTCTGCATCTGATTCAAGCATGCTCTGATAATCAGGCACGGGATCATCTCCTCCCAAATCCGTACCAGCATTGACCTCATCGCGATCACTCACGCCGTCGCCGTCACTATCGGCCTTCAGTGTGCTGGAAAGAAATACGTAGACCTCTGACTTATCCCAGACACCATCGTCATCAGCATCACCGGTTGCAGTCGTAGAAGCTACGTAGCCACGCAGGTACTCCGTCGCATCGTCGTAGCCATCACCGTCAGAGTCAACAAGGTCATCGCTGGTTCCAATCTGCTTCTCAACATAGGACGGCAAAAGGTCTCCGTCGTTATCAACCAATACTTCGCAGCCGTCTGTATTCAACACTCGAATGAACCCAATTACTTGAGTATGAATACCGCTTTGAAGCGCAAAGAGTTCACTGTTGCTTATCGTCTCCTCAGCGGGTACCACTTCGAGAATCTTTTTTCCTGAATCTTCATCGGAAAAGAACAGGTCGGCATCCTCGGTACTCACCGTATCGACTTCAATCGTTTCCATCATCTCCTCCATGGCCGTCTCCTGACGTGCATTCAAGTATCCAACAAAGACCGCTTCAGCAGAGGCCTGAAGAACTCCCAAGAAAAAGATCGGTGCAAAAATTGATGCGACGACAAGGCCTGCAGCAAGCTTCTGTCGTTTCTTAAACGCCTCATAGGTCCAATCCTCGTTCTCCTCCCAAGCAAGACGCCCACCCTTAACAGCCAGATAGATCCATTGGTAAAGGTTGAACACTGGAATGAGTGTCAACAGGGCTTGCACCCAGAGCTTGTTCACCAGCGCCCAAACGAGCGGGTTGAAAAATGCTGCGAGGTAAAAACTGTTGATGTAGCGAATCTGCACATCGCTCAGCCCAGCGTAGCGAGGATTATGCTTCAACTCTGCTTCCATCTCCGGATCACGACGCGTTACCAGCCAGAGCCCTAGGGGCATTCCGATCAAGATTCCCAAGATCGAAATGATACCCACAATGGGCAAAGCAACAGCAAACAGCTGATTGAAATCGTTACTCAATCTTTCCGTCGCCATGAGAAATGTACTCACGGCAAACGCAGAAAGCGTCAAAATTAGGAGTGGAAACGGCACGGCCAAGAGCAGTGCTCCGATGGTTTTCTTTTTCATAATGTTGTTTGTGACCGCGCAGTAAAGCGAAAAAAAATGGATCTGTCAAGGGTCACACGCCTTATTGTACCAAAAAAGAAGAGCCCCGAGTGAAGTCGAGGTCGAGTTACCACTCGGGCTCTTCTTCACGCGGGGCGCGTGCGTGCCTACATCTTGACGATGAAGCGTACTTCCACCCGACGCGACTCGGGCTCACTCAGACGGATCTCGACAGCGTCCTTCCAGGCCTCACCCAGACGACCCATCACCGCGGCGATCTGCTCGTAGGTCCCCAGGAGCGGGTCCCTTGCGTCGAAGTAGATCTTGAGCGAACTTCTGCCGAGGGTGATGAGGTGCGTTGGTACATCGCCATCCCTGAGCCACTGCTGGATCTCTTCCGGTGCCGACTCGATCAAGCACGTCTCCCACTCAAGCTTCTCCCTCACCAGCCGTGCTACCTGCAGCTGAACTTCTTGGAGGACCATCAGGCGGGAAGTCAGCCCTTGGCCGAGTGCAAACAATTGCTTCTGTGCCACATCTTTCTCCGGGAAAATTGTTGGCTGATGACCATAATCAAAAACAGGCCCTCTGTCAATGCATTAGGCCTGTCGTGTTTGTTTCTACTTGGCGAATCCTCCCGCCTGGATTTCCCAGAGCTTCTTGTAGATGCCGTCCTTCTTGCGCAGGAGTTGCTTGTGCGTACCGGTGTCGATGAGCTTTCCGCCTTCGATCACCAGAATCCGGTCCATCATCATGATGGTGGAGAGCCGGTGGGCAATGACGATGGTGGTCTTGCCACGCATCAGCTCGTCGAGAGCATCTTGGATCAGCGCCTCGGACTCAGAGTCCAGACTCGAGGTCGCTTCGTCCAGAACCAGGATCGGCGCGTCCTTGAGGATGGCACGGGCGATGGCCACGCGCTGACGCTCTCCGCCGGAGAGCTTCACGCCGCGCTCACCCACGTACGTCTCGTATCCCTCAGGGAGTTCCATGACGAATTCGTGCACGTGCGCGCGCTTAGCCGCCTCCATGACTTCCTCGTCCGTGGCGTCGCGCCTTCCGTAGCGGATGTTCTCCATGATCGTCCGGTGGAACAGGATCGGCTCCTGTGGCACCAGGGCAATGTTCGCGCGCAGGGACTCCTGTGTCACCTTGGCGATGTTCTGGTTACCCACGTAGATCTTTCCGCGCTCAACGTCGAAGAAGCGGAAGAGGAGCTTCGTGATGGTGGACTTTCCTGCCCCTGAGGGACCGACAAGCGCCACCTTCTCTCCAGCCTTGATCGTGAGATCAAGTCCACGGAGGATCCTTCGCGTCTTGTTGAAGCTGAAGTACACGTTGTCGAACATGATGCGTCCGGTCTGCACATCCAGCTCCTTAGCGCGCTTGGAGTCCTTCACCTCGTGTGCTGCCTGCAGGATCTCCACCATCTCATCGGCCTCAGCGAGTGCCTCGAATGTTCGGCGGATAGAGCGACCAATGTCCCAGAGGCTCGTGAAGAGCCCAACCAGGTACCCCTGAATCAGAGCGAAGTCACCAATGGTCAGCACACCCTCCTGCCAGAGCTCAATGGCGTAGTACATGATGACGAACTCGATAAGAATCATCATGCCGCCCTGAAAGGCGTCCATGAGCTCTCCGAGTCCCCAGGCGACACTGCGAGCCTTTCGCTGACGCTCAGTCACGTCCTTGTACAGCCCTTTCTCATGAGCCTTCCCCGTAAACAGCTTCACGGTAATGGCGTTGGTGATGGAATCTGCGAGTACACCCGTTGCTTCAGAATCAAGCTGTGAGGAGCGGTAGTCGTATTTCGTCTTCCAAGACGCGTACGCGATGTTCAGGAAGAGATACAGCACCACCCAGACAAGCAAGATCATTCCCAGGACGCTGCTACGCGTCCACAGAACGATCAGGTTTCCCAGCACGGTAATCGTGATCGGCACGAACGTGTACTGCATCTGGTCGGCGAGCATCTCGAAGGATCGCGCCAATCGGTTCACGCGCTTGACGAGCGAACCGGTGAAGCTGTCTGAAAAGAACTTGTATGAGTTGTCGTGCAGGTAGGCGTGGCCCGTTTGCACGATGTCGGCCATGACCCGAGGTTGTAGCCAAAGGTTAATGACACTCGAGAAGCGCCAAGACACCCAGGCTCCCCCATGAATCACCAGCACGATGAGAATCGTCCCAACGAGCAGCCCAGGCAATGCCTCGGGGCTCGCGGGAATTTCTCCGGCCAGCAGGTCAAAGAACCGTTTGTAGAACACAGGCGCCAGGACGTCGAGCCCCTTTGCCAGTGCAATGAATCCCAGTAGCACGAACCAGCGACCTTTATAGCGTCCCAGGTGCTGCCACATGATTCGAAGAATGTTTTTTGAGTCGATTTTCTTTTTCATAGTTGTTCCTCCTCGTTAGTCTGAAGAAAGAAAAAAGCCGCTTTTAGGCGGCGATTTTTTCAATCTTGATCTTGGTGAATGGCTGTCGATGACCGACGTTTCGTCGATACCGAGATTTTGGTTTGTACTTGATCACCGACACTTTCTTGCTGCGTCCGTTCTCAATAACCTTAGCCGACACCTTAGCGCCGCTTACGGTTGGTGTTCCAACCTGTGTATTTTTTCCTTCTTCGTCAGACACCAAAAGTGCCTCGAAATCGAGAGTTGCGCCCTCCTCGAGCTCCAACTTCTCAACCTTAAGTTCCTGTCCTTCACGGACAATGTACTGCTTCCCCCCTGTCATGATTACGGCGATGTTCATAGCGTTTTTGACGCGGTTCCTTCAGGCTTAGCCTCAGTGTACCAGCGATATAGTTATTACGGGCAGATCCTATGCTTCTGGGAGGTTCATGTCAAGCCGATCACCTACCTTTACCCCATGTTTATCAATAAAACCGGCTGGAAGCTCAATGACTCTATCCACAGGAAGCGAAGGTGTATAGATGGTCGTAGGGGGCTCCTCAGGGGGCAATTCGCGGTCTAGATCCATCACAAGTTCCCCACTCAGCCAAATAATGTCGATAGCAAAGAGCATGTCTTTCATCCAAAAGCCGTATTGAGAGAGCTCATCGTATAAGAACAACATTCCTTCCTCTGGCCCCAATGGCTCATGGCCCGAGAGACCCTGCGCACGCTCAGCGCGGGTATCAGCGATCTCGACGGTCACAAGCGTTCCGTCTGGGAAGAGAACCTGCCCATGACCCTCAGGCATCGCCACCTCCTCGAGGCTGGACGATAAAACAATCAAGAGCACCCCCGCAGCCACAAGGGTGACTGCCAATAGATTCCTAACAAGTCTTGGGGTCTTTTTTAACAATGACATATGCACCAATCAAGAGCAGGATCGTAAGGAGAGTAAGCGCCACGAGTTTTTCCCGGCTCTGAAGAAACAGCGCGGAAGACCCAAACATGAGCGCGACAAATAAGTAGAGTGCGACGATGCGGTGTTGGCCCCAGCCGCGGTCCAGTAAACGATGATGCAGATGTTTGCGGTCCCCGATAAAAATCTGCCTGAGACCACCAGCACGGAATCGTCTGAGCACAACCCACACCGCATCAAAGAGCGGGATGCCGAGGACGAGCAAAAGGATCGCCAGCTTCCCACCAGAGATCACCGAAAGGACCCCTAAGAGGTAGCCGACAAATACACTCCCACCCTCACCGAGAAAAATTGATGCGGGATGAACGTTCCAAAAAAGGAAGCCTAGTAGCGCGCCGATAGAAATGGCTGCGAGCAGTGAAACATCAGGCTGGTAGTAAGCCGTCGTCAGCGCCAAGAGCATGATCATGAGCCCTCCCACGGCCGTGGTAGACGTTGCGAGGCCGTCGAGGCCGTCGAGAAACTTCGTCGTGTACATCACGAGCATGAGCCAAGCGAACACAAGCACCCCTGAGGCCGTGGCACTAATCTCGATCACCCCTCCGAGAGGGTTCGTGAGCTTATCAACTTCAATACCGAAACCAACCGCTAAAGCCGCAGCAACAATTGGTGCAACGATGGCCATGCGTGGTGGAAGCCCCCATCGGTCATCAACATACCCACCGATCATGAGCATAAGACCACCAAACAACACTCCAATGTAATGTCGTGAAGTGATCTCACCTGAAGTAAGTAAATCCCCTGAGAGCAAGAGCCCTATCACCACCGCGCTCACAGCCAAATAAATCGCCGCACCACCACCTTGGGCAATGGGACGTGTGTGGATCTTTCGTGAGCTGACGGGGCGGTCTAGTACCCCTAAGACGTGGGCGAATCGCTTAATTAGTACGGTTAGACAAAAAGATAAGACGAACGCCGTTGCGCCCCAAACTATCAGATGAATCATAGTGCTTCCCCCTGTTCAATTTCAATTCCCCCTCCAGGTCCCAAGACGATCGTATCGCGCCGCTTCACCTTCCCCTCCAGCAAGGCGTTGGCAATCGCGTTGTCGACCTCCTCTTGAACCAGACGACGCAGCGGCCTGGCACCAAACTTTGGATCAAATCCTTTTTCTGCAAGCTCAGCTACTGCCTCAGGCTCAGCGCGGAAGCCAATTCCCTTAGGTTCGAGCCTGCGAGCAACTTGTGCCATAAACAGCTCCGTGATCTGACGAACCTCTTCCTGAGAAAGCGGTGTAAATACAATAATGCCATCAAAACGGTTCAAGAACTCAGGGCGGTAGGTTCCTCGAAGTTCTTCCTCAATCAAATGCGTCTTAATCGTATCGAGCCCCTCTCCCCTGGCGACAGCATCTTGAATAGACGACGTCCCTGCGTTGGACGTAGCGATGAGAATCGTATTGGTGAAATCAACGGTTCTTCCCGCGCTATCGGTCAGGCGCCCATCTTCAAACACCTGCAAGAACAGATTCAGGATGTTGGGATGTGCTTTTTCAAGCTCATCAAGAAGCACAATGGAGAACGGATTCTTACGAACTGCCTCCGAGAGCAACCCGCCCGATTCAGATCCTGGCGCGCCCAGTAAACGATTCACACTGTCCGGCGCCTGGTACTCAGACATGTCTAGACGAATCATCATGTTCTCGTCGCCAAAGTAGGTTTGAGCAACGGTCTTAGCGAGCTCTGTCTTACCGACACCTGTTGGCCCAAGAAACAAGAACGTGGCAATGGGACGATTCTGCGCGCGGAGTTCTGTGCGCGCGCGACGCAAAGCCGCAGCCACAGCGCTCACAGCCTCCCTCTGACCAATCACACGCTCGTGCATGCGATCCTCAAGACCCAGAAGCTTCTCTTTCTCATCCTGCTCCACGGCCTGGGTTGGCACACCAGTCTTTGAGGAAACAACCTCCGCGACATCCTCTCCACGCACCAAGGCATTCTCTCCGCGCTCACTGCTCACCTTTTGTGCGGTCTCTCGACACACCTCGATCGCCTTCTTTGGCAAGTAACTCTCGTGCATGTACCGATCAGAGAGCGTCACCGCTTTCTCCACGGCGTCGTAACCAAAAATTACCTTGTGCTCAAACTCAATGCCGCCAATCTTGGATTGAAGCATGTGAATAGCCGATGTGTGATCAGGCTCGACAATGACGATCTTTTGAAAAATACGTGAGAGCACCGAGCGCTCCACCAGACGAACGTGAGCTCTAGGACTTGTTGTGGCGATCGCGAATGTTCCAGATCGAGAAAGGAAGTCGACAAACGTCACCGCAAGGTCAGATGCCCCCTCTCCAGTAACAAGCTGATCAATATCGCTCACAGCCAAAATGATATTCCGACTCTTAGCTACCTCAGAAAGAATCGTCAGCAAACGCTCCTGTGCCTCGGCAGGAGTCGCTCCAGAAACCAAATGCGGCACGCTGATGCGCACCAATCGTTTATCTTGCAAAATCTCCGGAACACGCTCTTCAACCATGAGTTCTGCGATTCCAGCCAAGATCGTCGTTTTGCCGACCCCCTCAGGGCCCACCAACATCACACTCTGCCGCCCACCTTCGATAACGCGAAAGATATGCTCAATTTCTTGGTGGCGCTCAATCAACATGGGAAGACGTCCTCCCACAGCCGCGGCGGTCAGATCTTCACTTACCGCATCCAACGTCGGTGTGGCCACAGACGTCATGGCGCGGTTCATCGCGCCCGTTGGCTTGTACGCTGCTGCGCGCCTGAATCGATCGTAACGCTCTCGCATGCGCTCATGAATCCGCAACCATTCAATCATGTTAGAGAATCGTTCCTCGTCCACTCCGTGCTCCAAAAGAAGCTCCTGAAGGAACGCATCTGCCCCATATGAGGCTGCAAATAATTCCAGAGACGTCACGTGCGGACGCTGCTGCTCGGTGGCATGAACAAGTGCCGCAAGCATCGTACGCTGCCCAGTCTCTCCCACCACCGTCGGCTTTCCGAGCTCACGTGTGGAGAGTCGGCGTCCCAGCGCCTCTTGCATAGACTCGAACGTCAGCCCAAGACGGGAGAAGGCAATCGGCGCCTCGCCACCATCCATGGCTCCAATAAATAGATGTAATGGCTCGACGTTTTGATGCCCGAACTTTGTTGCGAGTTCATACGCCGTCTCAACAGCAATCGTTGCGTCTTCTGAGAACAGTTCGCCGAGATGTACAGCCGTCGCCCCTTCATCGGGAAGCTCCTGCATATCAGAGATCTCCCCGGTGGGCATTGCATCGACAGTCTTTTGACGTTGGGCTCGGTGATAAAACAAAAACAATCCAAACAGCACTGTGAGCGACACGAAGACCGTCGTCCACGAAGGTATGAGCCAAAACGCGATCGAAAGAGCCTCGCCACCAGCAAGGAAGAGCAAGATGAGCGAAATCAATCCAGAAATCGTGAGTTTAAAAATGTTCACGACCGTCATCCATCGCGCCACCTTCTCCTGCATCGCGCGTCTAGCTATCGCCTCTGGAGAGAGAGCTTTGCGCCAGGCATAGGTGCGCTCTCCAATTTGAATACCAAGACGTGTCATAGAAGCATCCCCATAAGATGAGCGATAAACATGAAGATCATGAGCGGCAGAACTACGACATAGAGAATCGCCATCACGACCACAGCCAAAGAAAACAGCACCACAACAAGCCCGCGTACGAGCACAACAAAAAAGCGGACACCGAAACTAATCAGGCGCCCAACAAAGGACTCGTCTCCATACATGGGGACGAAGAGATTCTTTACCCACACGTCCAGTCCAAAAAACGTTGGCGCTCCCTTGATGGAAGACGTGGCCCACTGGAACGTGCGCATGAGACCTGTGGTGTACCACCACAGAGGAAAATGTAAAATCTCGCGGAACCCGTCCGCGGCCAACACTCGGATAAACTCAGCCGTTGTTGGTTTACTCATGTGCCTAGTTTAGCACAATTTGCTCGCGCAGACGGCGCATGAGGGTCATGTAAAAATGCAGGTTGTGGATGGTTGCAAGTCGGTAGGCAAGCAACTCACCTGTGCGGAAAAGATGTCGCAAATACGCCCGTGAAGTTGTCTTACACGTCTGACAGTCGCAGTGAGGATCTACTGGGCTCTGATCGAGCGCGTACTGCTCATTGGTGATACGAAGCTGCTGATAGAAATTGTCTCCTTCAATCACTGCACCTTCCCCCTGATTCCAGACAAACAACGTCCCATGCCGAGCGTTACGCGTTGGCAGCACACAATCAAACATGTCCACGCCCATACTCACGTACGTCACGATCTCCTCGGGCATACCGCCTCCCATAAAGTAGCGCGGCTTGTCCTTAGGAAGCTTCTCTGTGATCGCGCTGACAATGCGATACGCATCCTCACGCTTCTCACCAACACTCAAGCCCCCAATCGCATAACCATCAAACCCGATATCCATGAGTCCCTCAGCAGAGCGCTCACGCAAATCCTCATGCGTACCTCCCTGAACGATTCCGAAGAGCTGCCGTCCACCAGAAGCGTTAAACGCCTCTTTCGATCGCTTCGCCCAGCGCAGGGATCGCTCCATCGCATCCTCATAGCGCTCCCGCGTTGAGTCTCCGGCAGCCACGTCATCAAACTGCATGATGATGTCAGAGCCAATCGCATCCTGCATCTGCATGGACTTCTCCGGTGTCAGGTCCACGTAGGCGCCGTCGATGTGCGACTGAAACCGCACTCCCTCCTCCGTCGTCTTGTTCATTTTAGAAAGACTAAACACCTGGTACCCGCCACTGTCCGTGAGAATCGGCCCCTCCCAGCCCATAAGCTTATGCAGGCCACCGAGATCCTTCATCTGCTCCATGCCAGGTCGAAGCATCAAGTGGTACGTGTTCGACAACAGAATTTGCGCCCCAAGAATCTCCTTCATGTCACCACTGGAAAGCGTCTTCACCGCTCCCTTGGTCGCAATGGGCATAAAAAACGGCGTCTCGATGGAGCCGTGAGGTGTCGTAAGCGTCCCACGTCGAGCCCGTCCCTTTGTCGATTTCAGTTCAAAAGACATGCAATTATTCTTTCAAATCGAGCTCCTCCAAGAGTTTCTTCTGTGCCTTCGAGAGCTTCTTAGGCGTGATGACCCCTACAACCACAATCTGATCCCCGCGTCCACGAGGCCCATCAACACCCTTTCCGCGCAAACGGAACTGCGCACCGCTCTGTGTTCCAGAAGGAATCTTCAGCTCGACGGTCCCATCAACGGTCTCCACATCAATCTTGTCACCAAGCGCCGCCTGGGTAAAGCCAATCTTCTCGTAAGAAATGATCGTATCCCCTTGGCGTTCAAATCGTTCATCAGGACGCACATGCAACCGTACAAACAAATCACCCGGCTTCCCCGCCTTCACAGCCTCCCCTTCTCCGCGAACACGAAGCACAGCTCCGTGATCCACACCCGCAGGCACCTGCACGGTCAGCTTCTTTTTCTTTTTCTCAACACCCTGCCCATGACAGTTCGTACAACTCTTCGATGGAATCTCTCCGGTTCCACGACAATCTGAACACGTGCTCTTCTGCTGCATCACACCAATCACTGTCCGATGCGCACGCACTTGAACACCAGAACCATTACACGTGCCACAGGTATCAACTTTCGCTCCAGGCTCTCCACCCGTAGCGCCACAGCGCTCACAGTTTGAGGTCTTCGTCAGCTCAATGTCACGCTCGGTCCCGAAAACCGATTCTTTAAACGTCAGATCAAGATCCACCTGAATGTCATTCCCCCGGGGGGTCTTAGGCCCACGACGTCGACCTCCTCCAAACAAATCTCCAAAAATATCACCAAGGTCCTCAAACCCCTGGCCAGAAAAATCAAAGCCGCCAAAGCCCTGACCACCACCGAATCCACCACCGTTAAATGCCGCTGATCCGAACTGGTCATACTTCTGGCGTTTCTGCGCATCACCCAAAACTTGGTAGGCCTCATTAGCCTCCTTAAACTTCTCCTCATCCCCATGCTCCTTATCGGGATGATACTTATGCGCCTTCTTACGGAATGCCTTCTTAATCTCATCCTGAGAGGCACTCTTATCGACACCTAAAATGTTGTAGTAATCCTTGGACATGTAATTAGAAACGATTATCTAAGAATCGAAGCAAAACCGCTACCGTTCTCTCTTCTTGAATCTTTCCGTTCAAACAATATTCCTTTACCTCATCAAAACTCAACCAAATAGGCTCAATCACCTCCCCGTCTTCAAGCTCCTGCCCATTCTCATTCTGAGTAAACTGATCTACGACAAAGTAATAGAGATCCCACGAGACGGTGGCACCAGGTGAGGTCGTGTGAATGTGCTTTGCTTCACTCACCACATACCCCGCCTCCTCAAGCGCCTCCCGCTTAAGAGCATCCATGGCTGCCCCGACAAGATCCGTACCATCTTTCAGTGCCGCATTATACTCCTCGAGCCGATCAAACACCTTCCCTCCAGGAAGCCGGTAATCTTCTCCACCAAGTTCTGAACGATATTCTTTGGTGAGCAAGACCTTTCCATCATTAACAAAAATCATCCTAACCCCCGGTGAACGTCGAGCGGTTTCAAAATCAATCACCTTGTCACCTACCTGATGCGGCCGATGAACAATCTCGATAATACGTCCTTGAAAGGCAATCTTTTCATCACCTACGGGCTTTGGATGGCTCATACAATCTCTTTTGCTATTTCGACAACCTCCGGCTGTTCGATCTTCAAATAATCGTCACACCGCATGCTCACAGAATCTGTCAGCGACCCAGCATTGAAATGAATAATCTCATTCTCCTTGAGCCGCGGATCCACATACGTCTTCAAACCAATCACAGACCCAAACGGCGGCACGCTCCCAGGAACACACCCCGTAAGCTCCTCACAATTCTTCGCAAAACCAACAGCCTCCCCACACGCTCGCTTAGCAGCCCCACCCCACAACTTCAAATGCGCCGGCATCACGAAGAGATAGTGATCCCCCGTCTTGTGACCTTTTGCAACGATCGCCTTAGCGCCACTCTCAAGCGAAACCCCACGAACATCAGCAGCGATCTGGCTCGTAAGCGTCGGCTCGTGGTGCTGTGTCTCGTAGGTGCAGTCGTTCGAGTCGAGCAACGCGACAATGTTCTTATATACAGGTGTAGACATATATATTTTCAGCAAAACAGGTTCCTCGATGGGACCTGTTTTGCTCTCCTCCACCACCCAACCTTCGAACTGGTCCACCCGGCGAACGAGCGCTGGGACAATTTTGAGTCGGACAGTGTCCCTACAGATCTCAAAATTCGTCCCAGTGATCGGCTCGCCCCACCATAGTGAGACGAACCCCCAACCTCCAGCAGGCTTAGATAGTATTTGTATTTATTCCTTTCCTTCCTCTTCAACCTTCTCCTCAAACTCAGCATCAATCGGCTCATCCTCCTTCTTCTCACCACCCTCTGCACCTTCAGCGCCTTCAGCTCCAGCAGCAGCCTGCTCGGCCTCATACATCTTGGCACCAACCTTCTGTGCAGCGTTTGTAAGCTCGTCAGCAGCCTTCTTGATGGCTTCGTGATCGTCACCATCCTTCACAGCCTTCAAGGCCTCAATCTTTTCTTCAACCTCTTTACGCTCTTCATCCGTAATCTTGTCACCAGCGTCCTTAAGCATCTTCTCAGAGGTGTACACCATGGTGTCAGCCATGTTCTTGTGCTCTACCTGTTCCTTCTTTTTCTTGTCACTCTCAGCGTGAGCCTCAGCCTCTTTCTTCATGCGCTCTACCTCCTCATCAGAGAGTCCCGTAGATCCCTGGATCGTAATGTTCTGGCTTGTACCAGTTCCTTTATCCGTAGCGCTCACGTTCAAGATACCGTTGGCATCGATGTCGAACTTCACCTCAATCTGTGGCACGCCACGTGGGGCCATAGGGATTCCTGAGAGGATGAATCGTCCGAGGGTCTTGTTGCCCTCTGACATCTCGCGCTCTCCCTGCAGTACGTGAATCTCCACCGTTGTCTGGTTGTCAGCGGCTGTAGAGAACACCTGTGACTTGCTGGCTGGAATGGTTGTGTTGCGCTCAATGAGCTTGGTCATCACACCACCGAGAGTCTCAAGACCCATGGAAAGTGGTGTTACATCGAGCAAGAGCACGTCCTTGACCTCTCCCTGAAGCACACCAGCCTGAACGGAAGCTCCCATAGCAACAACCTCGTCTGGGTTCATGGAGACGTTTGGTGCCTTACCAAAGAATTCCTCAACGGTCTTCTGCACCAATGGCATGCGGGTCATTCCACCCACCATGATGACCTCCTCAATGTCGCCCTTAGCAAGTCCAGCATCCTTAAGAGCTGCCTTCACTGGCTCGAGGGTCTTGAGCACGAGATCGTGACAGAGCTCCTCAAGCTTTGAGCGAGTAAGGCTCATGACCAAGTGCTTTGGTCCTTCTTCGTTTGATGTAATAAATGGTTGGTTGATCTCTGTCTGCTGCGCCGTAGAAAGCTCGATCTTTGCACGCTCAGCAGCATCCTTAACGCGCTGGAGGGCCAAGACGTCCTTTGAGATGTCGATCCCTTCCTGCAACTGGAACTCTTTAAGAATCCAATCGATGATCACGCGATCAAAGTCGTCACCACCCAAGTGCGTGTCTCCGTTGGTAGACATCACCTCAACGGTATCCTCTGAAACTTCCAAAACAGATACGTCAAAGGTTCCACCACCAAGGTCGTACACAGCGATCTGCTGTCCTTTCTTCTTGTCGAATCCGTAAGCCAAAGCCGCAGCGGTTGGCTCGTTGATGATGCGTCGCACCTTCAGGCCGGCAATCTCACCAGCGGTTTTTGTTGCAGCGCGCTGTGCGTCATCAAAGTACGCAGGCACGGTGATAACGGCTTCCTCAATCTTCTCGCCGAGGCGCTCCTCAGCATCCGCCTTGAGCTTCTGAAGTACCATCGCAGAGATCTCCTCAGGGGTGTGCTCCTTGTCTCCCATCTTTACCGCAATTCCGTCGCCCTTCTGGACGATCTCATACGGCATGGTCTTCTGGTCGTGCTGCACTTCATCATCAGCCCAGCGGCGTCCAATCAGACGCTTAATAGAAAAGAGGGTGTTGGCTGGGTTGGTCACAGCCTGGCGCTTTGCTGGTAACCCAGCGAGGCGCTCACCTGTCTTGTTCACCGCCACCATCGATGGTGTGGTGCGAGCCCCCTCCTTATTTTCCAAAACCTTAGGCTGACCACCTTCAATGATGGCCATACAGGAGTTTGTTGTTCCGAGATCGATTCCGAGAATTTTTGGCATATTCTATGAAATGTTATTGACGATTACTTTTGCGGGGCGCACGACTCGATCCCCCATGAGCCAACCCCTTGTTTGTACTTCGAGAATTTCTTGATCCCCCTTGTCTTCCTCACTCCGCTCTGCGGCTGCGTCGTGCTTATTGGCATCAAACGGCTCGCCGACGGTGCCGAAGGGCTCAAGACCCATCCCCCGCATGAGCTCATCAAACTGATTCTGTACGTGGCATACGCCCGTGACCCAGTTCTCAATCTCCTTTGGAAGATCGTCTGGTCGATACTTCACCGCTTGATCAAAGTTATCGAGCACGGTGAGCAACTCCTCCGCCAGTCCAATCTTGATGTACTGACGCATCTCGTCACGTTCGCGACCTAAACTCTTTTTCAAATTGTCGTAGTCTGCCAAAGCTCTTTTCCATCCCGAAAGATGTTCTGCGCACTTTGGACAATCTGCGACCTCCTCTTGCACAGCCTCCTCGACTGGCTCTTCTACATTCTCCATGTTGTTTTCGATTTCTTCTTCATTGTTACTCATACACGTATTCATCGATCACTTTCTTTGCGCGCTCAACAAGCGCTAAATTTCTTCCGTAGTCCATCCGCAGTGGCCCCACGAGACCCAAGAGACCCGAGTGGCCACCAACGTCTGTTTTGACGACCACCGTAGCCATCAACGGACTAAATGGGTTACTGCTTCCGATGAACACCTGCGGCTCTTTCTCTAGGCGCGGCCAAATGCTCTGCAGCACGTCATCAAACTGATCCACCATCTCCGAGAGCGACTGCACAAGCTCAAGCGTGTGAAAATCTGGCTTATGGAACAGATTTGAAACGCCGACATAATAGCTCCAACGCGGCTCAATGGCAACGATGGCCGTCTCACCGGAAATCTCCGCCATCTGCTTGGCCACACTCTTGAGCGCCGCCTGATGATCTCGAGAACTCTTCACTGCCTGCCGCAGAGGTGTCCCCTTGATAGCAAACTTCTTCTCTTTGAGATTCTGCAGGTAATACATATACCCCTGCTCTGTCGGAATGCGACCCGCTGATGTGTGCGGCGCGCGTAGGAACCCTTCTTTCTCCAGCGCTGCAAGGTCCGCTCGGACCGTTGCATCGGAAACCCCAAGATTGTATTCCTTGTTCAAATATTTTGATCCAACCGGCTCGGCTGAGCGGATATAGTCCTCCACGACCAGTTTCAAAATGAGTTCTGTGCGAGGTCGAAGCATAAAACAAAATTAGCACTCCCAATTATAGAGTGCTAATTATTCTTGTCAACAAGTTTTACTTTGCCCTTCGCGTCGCTGCCTCAAGAGCCTTCTCTGCTTCCTTTTCCTGCTGCTCATCAATAAGCCTTCTCTCCTGTATTTTCAAGTCTTTAAAGCGGTCAACGGCCGCTAGCATGCGCTTCCTCCCCTTCTCCGCTAGAAACAACTCTTGTTGCGCCGCCGCGTTAGCATCAGCCAAACTCACTCTTTCATACTTGAAAATCTCAGGCGCGATCTCTTTGGCGTACACATACTTTCCATCACTTCCCCTATCTAAGAGCGTCCATCCTGGCTCCCATTCCCCTTTTCGATTCTTGATGGCCATCGTATCGCCCGCGCGCGGAATCACTGGCTGCTTCATTTCAAGTTGGTACCGACTTATCTGGACAGGCTTCCCATTCCCAGACTTCACTGTATAGGTGCGCGTCGATGGCTCGTACCCCATCACATCCCACGAGCGCAAATCAAACCCTGGTGGATCCAAATCATCTCGCCACATACTCACCTTGTCTCCGGCCTCAAATCTTCGTGGCATCAATGATTCAAAAACAGAAAGCTCCTGCTGCTCCTTATGTGCCTCATACCACGCCTCGTTCTTCTTTGCGGCTTCAAGAGCAATCATCTCGCCGAGAAGTTGGTCGCGAGTAGAACTCGGACCAAGCTCAACAATCTTTCTCTGCAATCGAATCTTCTCCTTCCGCCAAGCAAGCTCTGCCTGGGCCGACTCTTGCACACGTTCTTTAAGCTCGTCCAAACCTACACCCTCAGGAGCCTCACCCTTAAGATACTCACGTGAAGGCCCACGTTCTTCAACGGTCTGCACCCCCAAAGAAATATCATCTGCTTCTGCACGCCACTGCTGACCACGAACGGACATCTCCATAGCCATGCGCTGCAGCCTTTGCTCTACCTGATTATCATCACCTTCTGCAAGTAACAGTGCTCGTATTTTATCCTCCGTTAATTGGCCGAGCCCGTCCGTGTAGGTAATGTACTTATCACCTGGTTCTACATCAATAAAGCGAACTTCCACGTGTGTATTCCCATGTCCAATGTTATTTGTTAGCTGCTGACTGAATTTTGTATTCACGTATCTACGCAGATGATCGGGTAACTCTCTTGGATGACTAGCTTGATCAATTAAGCGTAGTTCCTCTTCCGAGACCGATCCTTTCTCAACGTATCGTTGAAGTTCGTTATCATCTTCAGTTAACCGAAGAAATTCCCCTCCTTTTTTCAGAACGGCGATCCTACTATCACCAACATTTGCAAAAAACAGACGCTGAAGCTTCCCCCCCTTCCCATCAGGAAGCTCAACCAGTTTTGTAAATGAAAGCGTCGTTGAACTCCCGATCACCTCTGGGTTGGATTGTGTTTCTGCATGAATACGTTGATCAGCTGCCAAAATGGAGCTTTCAATGCGCTCACGAATAAAATCCGTTAATTTGAAGAGTGGATTGTCTCCATTCCTATCTGAAGCGCTAAGAATGTTTTCGATTTCTTGATCTAACTTTTCTCCTAGCTCCTCATACAAAAATTCTGCTGCTCGATTTGACGCGAACCAACCCACTTCCTTTTTTAGAACTCGAGAAAACGAAATTCCATCTGCGACAAGTGAGATTCCCTTCTCACGATTTTTTAACTTTGCATCATCACAAATCTCTTTTCGCTCCGTGTGCCCGACCTTGACCAATCCAGTCTCAGGCACCTCACCCTCATGATGCTTTTTCATGAACGACTCAAACTCAGCAAGGAGCTGCTCCTTGCTCGGCACCGCTTCTCGTTGTTCAGCTGCTGCCCCACGTCTCGCCATAATGGCTCCAGTATAACAAAAAAGCCCGCCATTACCCTGTGGGCAAAGCGGACGCGTCAGGAGGCGACCTGCTGCGTGGGCAGGTGCGCGGGAGGGGTGAAGGTAGATCTGGTGGAAGGAAGTGCGTGCCAGGCAGTCATGATGTTCAGGTAGACACCGGCGCGCTTGCAGGATGTTGGTACGTCGTGCGGCTTCACGCGGTGGAAGCCCTTGAGCACGAGACGTATCACGATCCCGTCAGCACCCTCGACCATGCTCGTGACCCGGCTCATGTACAGGCAGTCGTCTTGGACGAACAGCACCTGCAGGTGGCCCATGATCGGAGCAACCGATGCGTCTCCGGGGACCTGGACGAGAAGTCCAGTCCAATCCGGTCCGGCATCGAAGCCTTGATGACACGTGAACCGCTGCAGAAACTGCAGGGCAAACGCGTCGTTGAGGAGCAGGCTGTGAGGCCGCTCGGACTGTGGAGGACACATGTCTCTCTCCTTCCATCTATTCACCAGAGGGTCACGCTAAACAAAACACAGGCCCATGTCAAGCCTTTCGGCGCCACAGAGAAGAAAAAGCTGGACATCTAGTGCCCAGCAAGGGGCCTCGGCTAGTCTTCCGAGGCCTCAGTCGTGTTGAATGCTGCGACGAACACCCCCATGAGAATGAAGATGAGTCCTGGGCCGCTCGCCAGACAAACCAAGACTTCCGCGAGTCCGGTGGCGATGTACCCTGCCGTCAGAGCATTGATGGTGGCGCCGGCGCCGATCGTGGCAAGCTCGCCACGATGTGCACCCGTCCAGTGCATGATGCTTTGCATGCATCCTCCGTGTTTGCGAGAGCAAAGCTATCACACTCCCCAATAAAAAAACAGCTCAATGAGTCGAGCTGTTTTTATTCTATGATGAAAGGATTTGTCGTCGGAGCGTGTTCCAGTTTCGTTTTGCTGTTTTCTTGTCCGTAAGAATCTCTGAGAACTTTCTTCCACTGAGCACCTCCGGAACAATCACGTAGGTCGCTCCAAGTTTGTAACACTCCAACGCTTCAGCTTCACTATGTGTCGATACAATAATGACCCCCTTGTAATCACGCGACTTGAGATAGGCAAGCAAGACTGTTGAGATAACAAAGTCAGGAATCGTGGAGATAATCAATCTTGCCCTGTCTGCTTTAACCTCTTCCAAAAACGCCTCATCACCCACATCGCCGTACACACTTGGCTCCTCAATCTCAGCGAGCTCTCGAATGGCAACCGGATCGAAATCAACGACGACATAGGAGCGTTTCATAGAACGAACCGTGGGCAACAATTCGGCACCTGTTCGATGGTACCCCATCAACAGAACTTCAACAGGTTTATGCTCTCTAAGCTTCTCGGCATCGAGCACCGTCCGAGGTTCAAGCCACGCAAACAACCCTCGGATGCGTTGATAGATACGTTCACTGTTTACAATAAAGAACGACGATCCTGCAATGGTAATAACCCCCACAGCAGCCGCCATTCCTACAACATCCTGAGAAAGATGCCCGGCAGCCACACCTGCAAAAAGTACAATGAACGAAAACTCAGAAATCTGCGCCACAGCCAGTCCAGAAAGGAATCCTGTTCGTTGGTGATACCCAAACAATCGCATGATGAGCATGACAATGAACGGATTTCCAAACAGCACAAACAAGCTAAACAGTACTGTTGGGATGATCATGCTAACCACACCATCAATGCTCAAGTGCGTTCCCAGCATGATAAAGAAAATCACCAGGAAGAAATCTCGGAGCGGTCGAATGCGCGAGTTGATTTCTCGATAGTAGACAGAACTAGAAAGTGTGACACCGGCAATCAAAGCCCCAAGCTCGATACCAAAGCCTAGCAAGGCCAAAATTCCGGCCACTAGAAAACACCACGCGATCGAAAACACAAATAGCAGTTCCTGACTCTTTGCCACATACCCCAAAATGACCGGCAAAATCTTTGCTGCCACAATCCAAAGCACGGGAATCAAAATAATCACCTTGAGGAGTGTTGTAGCTACAACACTTTCAAAGGACGCTCCTGACCCAAGGGCACTCAAACCAAGCAAGATCAGCATCGCAATAAAGTCCTGCACCAAAAGAAAACCAATACTAATACGCCCGTAAAGCGAATCAAGATCCTCTTTATCCATCAGCAGCTTCACGATCACAATCGTTGATGAGAAGGCAAAACCAACACCGATATATAGACTCGTGATCGCATCAAATCCAAGAACAACACCAAGAAGGAATCCAATGATGGACGTAAATATCACCTGCCCAACACCTGCAGCAAGCGAAATACCCCCCACATCTTTTACATTGCGCCAGTTCAATCCGAGACCAACGGTAAACAACAAGAATGCCACACCAATTTGTGACATGAGCTCCAAAATCTCAGGGCTATCTGTGAGTGCCAAAAGACTAGGACCGGCAATCACCCCCGTAATGATGTACGCAATGATGAGCGGTTGCTTCAGTCGATACATCAGTATCGACAGAGCAGCCGCAATGATCAAGATGATCCCAATTTCGAAAAATAATTCCTCCAGCATGCGCCAAGTATATCACAATATTCTTCCAGGGCACGATGAGAAATGCACAGAAACAGAAACACGCCCGGCGACAGGGTGACACCAGGGTGTCTCTGTCGCACACGGCGTGTGCGTTGCTGGGGTTACTTCACCCCGAGCGTGATGGCCAGACCGTCAACGGCCGTACCGTATCGGATCTGCCAGTCATCGTGGTACTGGAGCTGCCAGTTGTCTCCGTGGTTCCACTGCATCTTGCCCGGCTCCGCGTCGTAGTACGCGATGCCGAAGTTAATGCAGCCAGTGAAGCTGGCGTCGGTGTAGGTGTCGCTGCCGACGAGGTCAATGTCACCACCGACGACGAAGGGTCGATCGGTGCGCTCCCAGAAGGAGATGAAGCCATCACCGAGCGCGTGCTCCTGATCGAACCAGGAAGCCTTGTAGTAAACACCCTCGTGAGACCAGGTGGCCTCGACCGCATTCCCACTGACGCGGAAGCTGCCTTCCCAGTCGTCGAACTTGTCCTTGTTGGACTCGTCCGTCAGCGCCGAGTAGGTCCGCTCCAGCAGGGGCTGGTGGATGATGGGGCTGGGGCAGTCGGTGCGCTCGTTGACCGTCACCCTCTGCTCCACCACCGGCTCTTCGATCATCTCGACGATGGACGCCTGGACCGACGGCTCGTTGGGCTCACCCTGAAGGATGTCCTTGATGTCGCCGCTGTCACCGCCGCAGGCGGTCAGCAGGGTCAGAGCGAGGAACAAGTATCGCATGGAGGCTCCTTATCGACGGAGAAAAAAGGAAGTGTCGACGAACAAACATACTACAAAATAGGCCTTTTGTCAATGGTAAAAGCACAAAACCTCCAGTTTTTCACCCATATCAACCCATTCATCTCTCCCCTTCTCGATGCAAAAATTGACGACCACTGAGAGGCATGTCACCCTATAGATAGTTATGCAATGCACTCGTTCACAGTCAGCCACTTATACCTATCCGTTGACGAGATTCGTCGAACGGTAGGTTTTGCTTGATCACAGAACCCAGCGTCCGGTGAATCTCTCACCGGATGTTTTTGTTCTGGAGGACAAATGCAAATCATTCACTCAAGTCAGATCGCTGCAACCGTGCCGAACTGGGCACAGCAGCTCGCAGACCTCACCCGCATTGCCTGGACGGGAGCCGATGGCGTCTGCTACTTCCCGTACGAGCCGCTCACCCATGCCAAGGAGTGGCGCGATCACGTCGCGCGAGACTGGGCAAACGGAACGATGCACTCGTGGGTTGCCATCCATGAGGGTCGCATCTGCTCCCACGCCGCCTTGGTCAACAAGGGCACGCACTGGGAGCTCGGACGCCTCGTTGCGCACAAGGCCCCCAGGGGCGCCACGCACGAGGTCTGCAAGGTTCGCCTGGCGTTCTGTCGCGCACGCGGCATCCACGCCCGCATGGAGTGCACGCAGGCCCACACCCGCGCCCAGGCTCACGCCGCGCGCGTGGGGCTCCGTTTTGCGGGCATCGGCTTCCTGGACCAGATCAACGGCATCAACTGGGACATCGTGTTCTTCGACACCATGGACGCCCCACCGTTCGATCCGCGCCCAGGCGTGTTGGCCGATCCCCTTGGAGGGCTACTCGAATGTCGAGCCCGGGACCGCAAGCGCTTGCGTGAGATCTCACACATCCTGAGCACGAACGTAGGTGGCGCTCTGCCACCAACGCGCTTCCACGTGCTCCCCGAGCTCCTCGCACCGGTCCAGCAGATCATCCTGCTCAACACGATCGGACCGCGTCACTAATCCCGCCCGCTACGAGGGCGGGTTTTCTTATTTCTTGACATTGGCGTTAAGAATTAGTAGTTTCACTTGTCACTCACGTGACAGAAAGGCAGAGCCATGAGCGACGGTCAGCGAGACTTCGAGGCGGGGTCCCTCACCTTCTGGGGGGTCCGATGCGACATCCGCGTGGTGGTGGATGTGGAGCGAATCGATCAGCAGCGCATCACGGTCGAGGGAGGTCCGGAGTTCCTGGACAACCTCTCGTTCCAGGTCCAGAACCAGGTCCTGGGCATCGACGGCGACGAGCGCGAGCCCACGTCCGGCAACGGCGAGCTCCGGGTCATCGTCCCGCCCCACACCAAGATCATCACCTCCGTGATGGGTGGCGAGCTCCGGCTCGACACCGACCTGCTCTGGGACATCCGCGGCATGAAGCCCACCTACGTCCCCAACGACGCCGCCTAAGACAGGCACACGCAACCCCGTCCCACTTGGACGGGTATTTGATTACTCTCCACCCCACACCCCCTTGCCCCCTCTAAAAACCCATGTTATTATCTCGCCGACCGATATGGCCCCATCGTCTAACGGTCAGGACGCCAGGTTCTCATCCTGGAAATCGGGGTTCGATTCCCCGTGGGGTCACCAAAAACCACTCACTGCAAAGTGAGTGGTTTTTGTTATTTGTAGATCGGGGGATCGAATGAGGATGGGGAACAAATCTACTTCTAAAAAGCTTGTAGGCTATAATTCATCATGTCCCCTTTTTCTGTATGAACAACAAACCTCTTTCCTTGATTCTATTTGATTTTGATGGCGTTCTTTCGAACGGCCGATTCTACTCACAGCTCAAAGAATCACACCCATCAGTCCATCAAAAAATCATAGAACTTTTGTTTACAAAGGAACGTTACCCAATGATCTCTGAGTGGATGAGGGGCAAACTTAGATATGAAGACATTCATCGTTCAATCAGCCCAAACATTGGAAAAGAGGTGGATTGGCTCAATAACGCTTTGATTAAAAGTGTGAAGAACATGCCTATCAATAAAGAACTTGTTGATTTTGCCACACGTGTCAGAAGATTAGGTGTAAAGACGGCTGTGTTCACCGACAACATGGACATCTTTGAGCGCACCTTTGTAGAGCACGCCAACCTTCGACACCTATTTGATGATATCTTCTCTTCGTCTACATTCGGAAGTCTTAAGATGGACGATGGAGCTGATTTTTTTAAACACGTTCTCGAATCTTCTGGATGCACCGGTAAAAAATTCTTGTTTCTAGATGACTCCAAAGAGATCAGAAAATTAACAGAATCTCTTGGTGGAATCTTCTATCACTACAACCAATATAATAGCGGGCACCGTGAATTTGAGGATTGGTTTAAACAGATGTATCCGCATCTACAACCATAAACAAAACACGCATCCGTGACTTTTTCGTTACCGGTCACACAAAGGATGCGTGTTTTTGTTTTCACAAGACTGCCCTAAACACACGGAATATCGACCTAATACATTGACAAAAGCCCATTTTTATGGTATTTTGAGATCCTCGTTTTCAACCCCTAGAACTACCCTATCCAAGGAACGAGACATGTCCAGCTGGAAAATCCTGAGGAAGCCCGGCGTCACGCTGGCCGAGATCATGAGGATCGCGAGCAGCAGCTTCTACGCCGAGACGAGTCAGATGCACGCCATGGAGATGGTCCTGCGCAGGAGCGCGGTGTCCACCGAGATGTGCGACGCGCTGGCCACGATCATCAACGTCTCGGGCTACAAGCCCGCGCGGATCCGCACCACGGCAGCCGAGAAGCTTCTCGCGAGCCCGTTCGCTGAGAACAAGCACCTGGCGCGGATCCTGCTCAAGTGCCGCGGCGAGCTGCAGGAGCGCGCCGCTCGCAAGATGATCGAGAACGGCAACCTGACCGACCTGCAGCGCAAGTGGCTCGGGACCTACACCCCGGACCTCGTCGGCGAGACGGACACCGAGGCCAAGCGGTTCGACCGCGTGGTCCACGAGGTCCTCGCTCCCTGACACACCACGCCAACCCCTAACCCGCCTGACGGCAAGAGATACTCGCTTGTAACTCTGCTGTTCGGCGGGTATTTCTTTTACCCATTCGGGTATACTACCCCCATATGAATACCAAACTCCTCTACGGAATCATTGCGCTACTCGTTCTCACAATTGCCTCACTCGGATACATGTACTTTGAACGATCCGAACCGACACCCGCCCCAACACCCACCACCACAACGCAAGAACCGCTCGAGACCCAAGAGCCGACCGATACGCAAGACCTCAGCTCCCCTGCGGAGTTCATCGACATGGAATCGACAGGTACGGAGCTCGGCGGTGCTGTAAGTGTCAGCTCTGGCTGGATTGAAAACCCCACAACGGGTGACCTACAATCTGTCCGACTCTACGAACCAAGCTCCCCTGGCCCCCACCCTCTTGTCATCCTTATCCCTGGAGGCTCTGGTGACGGCAATGCCTTCGAGCGACCCAACCTCGACACAGCTGAGCAGCTCCCTGATGCGATCAACCTTGCCCACGAAGAATTCGTCGTCGTGGTCTACAGCCCCCTAGGTACAGGTGAATCGGAAGGTGAAATAAACTATCAGGGTCATGACGACCAAGACGGCCTTGCCGCCATCATCGCCGCCGCCCAAGCGCTCCCACAAACAGACCCTGACAACACCGGACTCGCCAGCTTCTCCTACGGCGTCACGGGGGCAGCAGGAGTCTTAGCGCGCTACCCAGAGCTCGGCGTGAAATACTGGTCTGACTGGGAAGGGCCATCTTCGCGCTTCTATACAACCGTTGGCTGCCCAAGAACCCAATCTCGCGCTGGCATTACCAGCCCAGCAAACTTTCAGTGTGATGACGACGCTCACTGGGCAGAACGTGAGGCTTCCATCTTTATTCAATCACTATCCCTTGATTACTACTGGCGCATTCAAGAGGACAAAGACCACGTACAACCCACCCATGACCATACTCTCGAGATGCTTGACGGCGCACTCGCAAACTCGAACATTCCATGGGTACGCGTAAACAACGGCGAGATGAACGCTTCTTACACAGCAGAAACCCTCCCCACCGTCACAAACCTCAACCACTTCCCCGTCTACGCCATGCCACACATCATTGAACTCTCGCAAATGTAACAATCGAAAAACAGGCTCCGGCCTGTTTTGTTATTACCCAACCATTTCCAACAACAATCTATTGACAAATCAAGGATTTTTGTTTAGTTTGATGTGCCTGGCACTCTGCGGCCAGGAGAAACCCTTAGCGTGTCGGAGAACCCAATGCGGGTCACACGTCTCAAGGTCCGAATCGGATCCCAGGAAGTTGAGCTCTCAGAACTCAGTTACCAAGATCCTGATGTGGCACTACTCGTAAATGCTGCTACCTCGACGAGCGCCGTTATCGTCATCGAAGTCCCAACGGAGCCCGAGTACGCAGCAGCTATTGGGCGGCTCAAGTTCTGCTCAGACCCCCACAACCCCAACACCAGCCAAGAAATCTCCTCTGAACTCAAGCTCCTCTCAACCCGAATTCAGGACCTTGACTTCAAGTCGATACTTCGTGGACCCAATGGGTGCAAGTACACCCCACTGTCTGTCGCGACCATCACCAAGAACCGTTTTACTGACAAGGGAATGGTCTACTTGTGGGAGATCGTGCAGATGACATGGGTGAATGTGCGAAAGATCCATGGCCTCGGCCCGAAGTCCCAACGGCTCCTTAGAGCGTTTCTGGATCACCACAACCTGATGCTGGACATGCGGCTCTCAGAGTCCATGCTCCTCCAGCTCCCCAGGAACAACACGTAAGAACCTCTCACATCGCTCATACGGAGCGATTTTTTTATACCCCATGTTCTCCCACTCCACTTCTTTAACTCAAACCAAACAAAAAACAGGGACATGCCCTGTTTTTTATTCTTCCTCTTATTTTGTTTTTGGCATCCAGCCGGTAACAATCATCGCTAGACCAAAGACCATCGCAACACCAGAGAAAAGCGATAGTTTTAGATAAAACATTCCATCAAACGTGTACGCAAGAAATTGCACGAGCCCTAGGATAAATCCGACAAAGAACACCATGCCGCCCACCCTACGCCCAACGGAACGTCGCTCCTTCTCATTTCCAGGCTGCTCAATACGCTTCTTTCGCTCCAGCTCAAAAACCATCTTCTTCTCGAGCTCCCGTTTAAGTTCCTCGTACTTCTTCTTCATAACACGCTCTTAACTCCAAACGTCTATTTGATTTCGATGTGATCACCAATATTGAGATCATGTCGTTTTCGAGCGCTTCCGGTCCGTGCCCCCTGAACAACAATCTCAATAAAGCGGTGATCTCCGTAGCCAGAACTTCCAACAATGAGTGCGGTCTGGTTATCTTTCACATCTTTGAGCTGTCGTGTGCAAACAACCTCAAACTGCTTATCTACATTAACCTGAACGGTTCGTGTCTCTCCTGGAACAAAGTTAACGTCTTTTTCCGTAAGCGTCGTTTTGGCGTTTCCAAATGAGTCAATCCACCAAATGGCAGAGGGAACATCTGAAACTTCACTTATAGACATCGCCTCACCTGGGGTATCTTCGTGTTCCCAAGCAATGCGCGCCAACCGTGGAAGATAGTTCAGACTTCGGAATTGTGTAGCCGCTGCCTGAGCAACCGCTCCGGACTCATATCCACCAAACTCTAGAACCGTAGGAATATCCGTAACCTGAATCTCTTCAGCAAGTCCAAGCTTTTTAATAAAACCAAATGAAGCTCCATCAACGGTTCCCACAACAAGCTTCTTGCCCACTCGACAAAAACCAAACGGAGAGCCATTCTCCCATTTCTTCGCCCGGCCGCAGCGAGGAGCCACATTCACCGCAATGACGCCAGGTGAATCATCTGAGACATCAAGTATATCGAGAAGATTCCCTGCAGCTTCAAGATCGGTCTGAGCTCCGATAAAACTCACATGTGTTTGAGGAAAAAGGTGTGCGTAGCGTGTCTCTTGTCGTGTCCGAGCATTATCGTCACGACAGTCAGTGATAATTGTTACAAACATAGGGCGGTACCCTAGCAGGTGATTCATTTTTTAGAAAGCCCTCACCTATTCCTCAATTAGTTCATACTCAGCAACAATGACGATCCCTTCTGCGACCACATCACCCGTAGCATCGAACAAAGCCATGCCATTGTACTCAAGTGGCAACGTAAACGAATCGAGCATTCCTGACTCCTCCATCATCTTCTGGAGTGAATAAAACTGCCCTGAACCTTGAGGCCCCGAAGCGGCAATCATTTCATACGGCTCCCACTCCCATTCCATATCGATAACAACAGTTCCATCCTCAGCCAATTCACCTGTCAAAGAAAACTCTCCTTCGCTTAACGTAGAAACTTCACAAATCTCACCCGCGAGCCCCATGCGAGCCATATCACATTCCCCCACCGCGTCATGATAGACGACTCCTGACCCATCTACTCTCCCGCTGTCATACACATAGATAGACCCGTAACCCTCTCCGATAATCTCATCCAGCGGTGACGCCGTGTCCTCACCGGAAACAGACAGCATGAACGGGTACAGCTCATATTCTTCTACGATAACCTCCTCTGCTGGCATGGATGTTGTATCGATGGGCTCCTCGACCGTAGCACTCTGACAGCCCGCACCGAGCAAAAGTAGTGCGGCGGCTGCAGTAAGAACTGTTTTGTTCATAGATCTAACGAATAGTTAAAACGACTCCTACAGGTGCATGATCTGAGCCCATGACATCTGATCGAATAAATGCTTCCTTCACGTGTTTCTTCAATGCGTCGCTGACAAAGAAATAATCAATACGCCAGCCTACATTTCGCTCACGAGACTTCGCGAAGTTGCTCCACCAGCTGTAGGCCCCCTCAACGTCTGGGTGCAAGTGACGGAACGTGTCGACAAATCCTGCGGCTACAATCTTGTCCGCCCCCTCACGCTCCTCAGGTGTGAACCCCGCGTTCTTCTTATTGTCCTTAGGTCGTGCAAGATCGATCTCCTTGTGTGCCACATTGAAGTCCCCGCACATCACCACCGGCTTTTTCTTCTCAAGTCCCTTCACGTATTTCAAAAACGCTGGGTCCCATTTTTTGTGACGGTAGTCCTTACGCGCCAAATCGCGCTTCGCATTGGGGGTGTACACCGTCACCACATAGTACGATTCAAATTCCATCGTGAGCACGCGCCCCTCCTTCAAAGCATCGCCGAACGTATCCTCTAGATCGCCGTTCTTAATGCCGGGAAGTCCGTACACAATTGAGAGCGGCTTGATCTTGGTAAAAATCGCCGTGCCCGCATACCCCTTTCGCTCCGCTGAATTCCAAATTTCTTCATACTCTGGCAGATCAATCTCCGCCTGGCCCTGCTGAGCTTTTGTCTCCTGCAAACACAAAACATCTGGCTGCTCTTTTTTTACATACGGCACAAACACCTCCTTACGGATCACTGCGCGTATGCCGTTCACGTTCCAAGAAACGAGTTTTATTGTCTTACTCATAGTGACGGCATTCTACCATCTCATCCCCGAAATCCTGTCCACATTTCTAATAAAAAGTGAATAACCCCCTATGATGGCTTACCTTATCCAAATAAAAATCCCCGCGGCGTAGCGGGGTTACTGAACCAGCGAGACCAGCGATTCGTAGCACGTCTCAAGGGCCTCACGCGGTTCCTGCCAAGGAGCCACCTGCTCCAAGGGGACGACGGGACGATCGAGTGTCTCAGTAGGAAGCTCGTGTAGGAGCCCACGGCAGCGTACGGCGAAGGCAGCGCCATCTTGAGGACGCATCGCGGCATCGCGACTCATCGAGCTCTTCATGAGTTCGATGACACGGGTCGTCACAATGCGCTCCTCCACGCGGTCCCAATGCGGGTACTCACCAGCCGCGCAACGCATGATCGCGACCTGAGGAAGCTGGACTTCTCCAGGACACGCCACACCGACCCACTCACTCACCCAGGAGCACATGGTGATCGCCAGGCAGAAAATGTCCGAGGCTGGTGTCATGGGCTGACGCAGCGCATGCTCGGGTGAGCAGCACTGCGGTGTCAGAACGGTCTGAGTCCCTTCGCCTGAGCCCGGAAGCTCGGAAGCATACTGACCGATGCGCACCGCGCGATCGAAGTCGATCAGGACACTCTCGTGACCACGCAACAGCACGTTGTACGGCGTGACGTCGGCGTGCACTCTCCCCTGGCTGTGCAGCACCTGGAGCGCGTCGCCCAGATGTGCCCCGGTCTCGAGAAAGTGCCGAAGTGACCGTGTTGCTGGGTGCGGAGGGAAATCCCCGTTCAGTAGGTGGGTCGTGAGCGGCTCGCAGATGAACCCCTCATCACCCCGCTCGTCCACCACACGCTCGAACACGCGGAGCAGACCGGGATGCGAGTTGCGCCTGAGAAAGCGCCACACGAGCCGATTGTTCACCAGGCGCCTGCGCGTCATCGGGTCAGGATCTGCTCCCGCCCTCAGACGAAACGATCCCATCACCATCTTGGCGAAACGACCGTCCTCAAGCCCCAGAATTCTATGACGCGGCCGTGAGGCCGCTAGTCTAGAACGGATCTTCTTCTCTCCATCGAATACCCAGGTTCCACCTGATCCAGACATCTGCCTCAACCCTCCGATCTCCACGAACACATTCGGTCGCCCGAGCATAACCCAAATCAAAAACGGACTCAAGGGTCCGTTTCTCTTTGTCTTTAGTTTGTTTGCCAATACTCACTTTGCCGCACCAACAAATCCTTTGCCCGCAACGGCTCAGCCATAAGATCCTTTACAACACGCTCCATTCGCGCACTCTGCGAACCCTTCACGAGTACCACATCCCCCTTACGTATCTCTCGATCCATCCAGCGGCCTGCCTCAACCGCATCATCAAAGTGCTGCACATGCTCTTCAGGAATCCCAGCTTCAATGGCTGCCTCATGTGTATCTTGTGTCATCTGCCCGACGCACACCAGTAAATCCACACCCGCCTCAGCCGCGCGCATACCAAGCATTCGATGCTCTTGCTCTGTGTACGATCCAAGCTCAGCCATGTGCCCAAGCACGGCAACACGCCGTGCACTCTCGGCCACATGAAACTCTGAGAGGACATTCAGCGCCTCAGCCATAGAGGCTGGCGCGGCGTTATAGCTCGAGTCAATCAAGAGCGCGCCCTTAATACCTGGCAGCGCATTCATGCGCCCAGGCTCAAATGTAATATCTCCAATCTTTGAAAGAATTTCTTCCTGTGTCAGACCAAGGTGCTGGGCAACAAGAATTGCTGGAAGAACCGCTGAACCACTTGCGCGACCCAAGACATTATCTAGCTCAACCACCACCTGATCCTTTGGTGTCTGCACCGACAGTCGCATGGTTGAGAAACGCTCCCCTGGCTCAAACGAAAAATCCTCACGTGTTTCAAGCCGATAGTCTGTTGCCTGCACGTCTGCTCCATCGGCATACCCGTATGTCGACACAGGTGCGCTGGCATGCCCCGCAAGACCAAGCACGCGCTTGTCGTCTTTATTCAAGACACACAATCCTGCTTTCTTCGTGTGCTCCAAAATGCTTGCCTTCTCTTCTGCAAGCGCCTCAACGGTCCTGAAGTGCTCTACGTGCACCGGAGAGACTCGTGTGAACACACTGACGTCCGGCTGAGCAATCCCACACAGATGCGCCATGTCTCCAGGGTGATCCACACCGTACTCGAGCACAAACACCTGCGGCAGACCCTTAGGGGTCTTCATCAGCACCTTCATCCATCCCAGGGCCGACTTCCCAGGACTTTCTTGTCCAAGAATGGTCAACGGTACACCGAACTCGTTATTGTAATTTTTTATCGTTGTCCCAACGCTATACTTCGCCGACAGAACCGTCGCAATAGCATTGCGCACCGACGTCTTCCCCACAGACCCCGTCACAGCCACAATAATCGGATTATGCTGATCAAGAAGCCGCTTCACCTTCTTTGCCAATTGCTTTTGAACAAACGCTTTCATACCTACGATTCAATTTCTCGAATAATCACCTCATCTCCCTCCTGTAGGCCTTCGCTAATTTCCAGCCGCCCAAGATCACCACGCAGACCCGTGGTCACACTCCGACGCGCTGACTCTCCATCGACAAGAACGTTCACATAGGTTCCATCCGCATCCGTCTTTACTGCGCGCTGAGGAACGGTCACAACGCCACTGCGGTCATCGGTTGTCACAACAATGTCCGTACTCATACCAGGACGCAGCGCAATCGCCTCAGCAGGATCTGCGAGGTACACCGTAACCTCGTAGTACACAACACCTTCGATCAACTTCTCTGCTGGATCCATCTCGGCAATGTAGCCTTCAAGCTCAACACCGGAACCAAAGGCATCAAATGTCATGATCACCGCATCACCTTCTTCAACCTTCGCAATATCTGACTCGCTGATATCAGCCACGATCTCAAACTGCTCCTCAGTTGTTTGCACCGTCACGACCGTCTCAGAACCCACAACCTGCTCGCCTTCCTGCACCGCCACTTCTGTCACAGAACCAACAATTGGAGAGCTAATAGTCGCTTTTTCAAGGCGAGCCTGCGCAGCCGCATACGCTGCTCGCGTGCGTTCCACCTCGGCCTCAAACGATGCTAGATCCACAGATCGTGGCGCAGCCTCCACCTCAGAAAGACTGGCCTGTGCCTTGGTAAATTCAATCGAGCGTAGATCTGCCGTAGCTTCAGCATCAACGAGAGCCTGCTCAGCTGTGGCCACAGAATACGCCTCCAAAGATTCCTTCGCATCCAGATTTGCCTGCGCTTCACTCAATGCATTCGCCGCATCTTCCAGAGCGGCATCGGCATCGATGAGCGCACCTGAAACCACTTGGAACGCATTCTGCAGCGCCGCTTGATCAATCTGAACCGCACGACGTGCCGCATCAACCGTGTCAATGAGCGCACTTAGCTCACTTGCGGTAAACGATCCACTTGTCACCGTTCCCTGTACAACCTGATCTGTATAAAGCAAAAGTCGAGAAACGGCATCAAGAGCATCCTCAACCGCCTCGGCTGCACTCACGATTGTTCCAGAACTTGCGGCATACCCCGCAGACAAAATGACACCCTCAGCGTCAATAAGAGCATTCTCAGCCGTTCCAAACGCCGAGCGGGCCGTCTCTAGCACACCAGTATTCTGTGCCGAGAGTACCGTCTCATACGCATCATTAAACACTCCGTTGTTCACCCCTAGCACTTCATCAGCTTGACCAAGCCCAGCTCTGGCCTCAACAACACCCGCCCACGCCGCACTCAACAAATCATCATAGGCATCAGCAAGACTCAATGCATTGGATGAAACCGTCTGGTTGTAATTATCTAATGCGGTCTGCGCAACTGCCCCGGCATAATCAGAGTCAGCGTTGTAGCGCACCTGTGTAAGCGTAAGTAACTCTGTTGCATCGAGCACGTCCACATCGGCCATCGTCTTTGTCACACCCGCCGCATCCGCCGCGAGGCTGGCAACCTCAATGGCTTCATCCGTTGAACCCGCGCGCTGCTGGTCAAGATTGGAAAGCGCGACCTGCACGGCCTGATACGCGGCACTCACGTCTGCCGAAAGTTCCGTGGTGTCGAGCTGCAAAAGCACGTCGCCGACTTCTACCACATCACCCACAGCCGCCAAGACACTCTCGATCGTTCCGGAGAGATCAAACGAAAGTTCCACCTCGTCAATGGAGACAACTTCTCCATTGGCATCAACGGTCTGAATCAGATCACTCACCTCGACCGTTTCTGTTACATAAACAAGCTCCACTTCGCGTGGAACAAGAAAAAAGGCTGCGACCGCAAGAATCACAACAACAATGAGCCAAAACCACCAACGTTTAAAGAGTTTCATATCGGCCTAAGTATAACATTTGACGTAGGAGCTCTGCCAACGTTTAATGAGCGCCAGGAGGAAAGATGTCCACACCAAACATCAACTTTGGACCCGTCATGGGCGCCTCTGGCGTTCAGGGGTTCTACGGCGAAGGGTATTCCTGGCACAGCGTTGCCCAATGGCTGGGCTTGAACTTCTCGGGCATGACCTTCGTGGCCAAGACGGTCACGTGGGAGCCGCGCGAGGGCAACATGCCTCGCGAGGACGCCCCCTGGCACAAGCGCCTGCTGCCGGACTGCATCATCGCCAAGCCGCTGCGCGCCGATCCGGTTGGCCTCAACTCCGTTGGTCTGACCAACAAGGGGTTCATGGCCCACCTGACCGACGGCAAGTGGCAGACGCGCACCAAGCCGTTCCTGATCAGCTTCATGTCTTTGGCTGGCGATCACGCCTTGCGCCTGATCGAGTTCGTTGAGCTGCTGACGGCTCTGCGCACGCACAAGCACGCCTTCAAGGCACCGTTCGGACTGCAGGTGAACATCAGCTGCCCGAACACCCACGTGGACCTGCACGAACTCAACCTCGAGGTCAACGAGATCCTCGAGATACTGGAGGAGCTCGAAGTTCCGATCTTCGTGAAGATCAACGTGCTGTACCCAGTGCACACCGCACTCGAGTTTGCGGGGCACCCGGCCTGCAGCGGCATCTGCATCTCCAACGCGATTCCGTGGCGAGCCCTGCCTGAGCAGATCGACTGGGACCGCTACTTCGGCAGCAACCCCGAGTCCCCGCTGGTCAAGCGCGGCTACACGGGCGGCGATCTCTCCGGAGCGCCGCTCCTGCCCCTGGTCCGCAACTGGGTACTCGAGGCGCGACGCCTGGGCTACACCGGCCACATCAACGCCGGTGGCGGCATTCTCTGTGCCGAAGATGCCATCAGCCTCTTCCAGGCTGGTGCCACAAGCATCTTCGTCGGATCAGCCGCGTTCCTGCGCCCCTGGCAGGTCCCCGAGATCATCGACGTTGCCCACTACTGGGCCCCACGTCAACCTCGGTAGTGCACCGAGCCAATACTTCCGACCACATCAACTGACGTGGTCTTTTTGTTATCAAAAAAGCAGAGCCCTAAGACCCTGCTTTTCCTCTATCTTAGTAATCCCGCAACTTCTCGATTAAAGGATTCGCCTGAATCTTCTCAAGCGCCTTCGCCTCAATCTGACGAATACGCTCACGCGTCACGTCAAACTCTCGTCCAACTTCCTCCAAGGTATGGGACACACCGTCTGTCAGACCAAAACGCATCTCCAGAATCTTCTGCTCACGTGGCGTCAGATCTTTCATGGACTCATTCACATAGTCCTTGAGAAGCTCACGCGCCGCCGTACGATCTGGTGAAATCGTCTTGATGTCCTCAATGAAGTCCTCAAGCTTGGAATCGTCATCGTCATCACCAACGGCCGCGTTGATCGAAACCGTATCCTGAGAAATTTTTCGAATATGGCGCACCTTTACTACCGTCTGCCCCATCTCAGCCGCAATCTCTTCAGCAAGAGGCTCACGACCCAAGTCCTGAATGAGCTGACGCTCAATCTGTCGGAACTTGTTAATCGTCTCAACCATGTGCACCGGAATACGAATGGTTCGAGACTGGTCAGCGAGTGCACGGGTGATCGCCTGTCGGATCCACCACGTGGCGTAGGTAGAGAACTTATATCCTTTTCGGTATTCAAACTTCTTGACCGCACGGAAGAGCCCTACGTTTCCCTCCTGAATCAAATCCAGAAGCGACATGGACTTTCCAACGAACTTCTTGGCAATAGACACCACCAGTCGCAAGTTCGCCTCAATCAGTCGGCGCTCAGCCTCTTTCTCAAGACGCTCCTTGCGCTTGGCCAGCGCCACCTCCTGCTCAGCCGTAAGCAACGGAATCTTTCCAATCTCACGCAAGTACATCTGGATAGAGTCTTGTGTGATATCCGGCATAGAGATCCGACGCGCATCTTCACTCACGCGAATCTTGTCGTACACCTCGTCACGTTCTTTTGTACGCCCAAGGATTCCTTCCTTCACCTCAACAAAGTGAACTCCCACACGCTCAAGTTCATCAAGAAAACTATCAAAGACGTCTAAGTAGTCCTCAATCTCTTTAAACGTAAAGAGGATCTCATTCTCGGTAATGTACCCGCGACGCATTCCCTTGCGCACAAGTTGCTCGAGCACTTCCTGCGACGGCGCCTCAGAACGTTTGTATCGCTCTTTCTTCACCGCAGGCTTCTTCTTTGCCGGAGCCTTTTTCTTCGCCGGTGCTTTCTTGGCCGCAGCCTTTGGCTTGGCGACCTTCTTCGTAGCCGTCTTCTTCTTAGCTACGGTTGTCTTCTTTTTTGCAGGTGCTTTCTTCCCCCCAGTCTTTTTGGCCGTTGTCGTTTTCTTTGCGGGCATAACTAAAAAAATGCATTAACGGTCTTGAAGTTGCTGTAGCAATCTTGCCACAGCGTCTGTATCTCCTGCTTGCTCTGCGAGCCTCAGATCGCGTGCAAGCTGATCGCGCCCTTGTTTGTGCGCGTGACTCTCCAGGAGGGCGAAGAGTGTTTCGACATGTTCCAGCACCTTTTGTGGCGGAAGATTTTGAAAAGTTTGCTCAGCCATGAGAGTTGATGAGTCAAGAAGAGCCTCGAGGGATTCTTGCTGCGGGTGGCCATTGAGCGCTTCTCGTATCCGCGAAAAATAAGATTTTTGTGCTGATTGACTGGTGGAATCATACGTGGTAGCCGCCAAATTGTAAAGCGTTATCCACAGATCTTCTTCCCCCAACACAGCCTTTAATCGGTCGGTAGCCTTCGCAAATACCTCGTCTGAGCCCGTGGCCCACCCAAACAACAGCCGCCGCGCCTTCTCAAGCTTAGAGACTTGCACCCGCTCTTGCTTCGCCTTTGTTTCAGGTTTTTTTGCCTCAACCGTCTTTACCGGATCGACAGCCTTTCGCAACTCATGAATGTCTATACTGAGCAAATCTGCGACGACTTGTAGCCAGTGCTCCCGCTCCACCACGGTCTGCATCTGTGAAATCGCTGGGAGCAGCTCCCCTGCCACAGCCCGCTTATCATCAATTTTCCGTAGGTCTTTCCCTCGTGTCACGTGGGCAATCAAAAACTCCATGATAGGCACACTGGTCTGCACAAGCTCTTTCCACTTTGCTGGATCTTTCTGCACAAGCTCGTCTGGGTCTTTCACGTCATCAGGCAAAATCGCCGCACGCAAATCCATTCCAAGCTCTCGCGCGAGCACCATTCCCTTCTTCGCGGCTTCGAATCCTGCAGCATCGCTATCGAACGCAAAAATAATTGTGTCGGAGTAACGCTTCATCAGTGAGAGCTGTGCCGATGTCAGTGCCGTTCCTGAACTTGCCACAATATTCTCCACGCCCGCCTTGTGCGACGAGACCACATCAAGATTCCCCTCTGTAATAACCAACGCGCCCGACGTGCGCGCAGCCCGCTTGGCCAAGTCCAATCCGTAAACAATCTCCGACTTGTTATACACCGGCGTCTCAGGTGAGTTCATGTACTTAGGACCATGATCATCACCGGGCATCTGTCGCCCCGTGAACCCCGCCGTGTTCCCATGATGATCTCTCAGTGGAATCATGAGCCGATTGCGGAACCGATCAATCACACCACGCCCGCTCTTTTTCTTCATGGACACACCCGCCTGTACAAGCTCACTCTCTTTGTACCCCTTACTAACAAGAAACTTCGAAAGCGCATCCCACTCATCGGGCGCAAACCCCAATCCAAACTTCTGCACCAGCTCCGGTGGGATGCCGCGATTGTTTACATAGGCGCGCGCTGGTGCCGCTCCCGTGGAGTCGCTCAGTACTTTTGCAAAAAACTTTTGGGTCAGCTCGTTAATCTCCAACATCCGCTGACGCAGGTTCGATTTCGTTGATGTCATGCGACGAATCTCCACGCCCGTCTTAGCACCAAGATGCACCAGTGCTTCAGGGAAGGTCATGCCCTCCATGCGCATCACAAAACTAAAACAGTCTCCCCCTTCCCCACATCCAAAGCAATGCCAAATCTGTTTGTCCGGCGAAACATGAAAACTAGGCGTCTTCTCGCCATGAAACGGACACAGACCCTTATAGGAGTCGCTCCCCGCTGGCTTGAGCGGGACATACTCACCAATGAGCTCCTTGAGGTCGCATTTTTCTTTGATCTCGTCTTTGGGTTCCATAGAAATAAAGAAACGGGGGCTATCCCCCGTTTTATACCATAGGCCGACTTATCCACGCATGATGGCGAAGATGATATAGCCCACGTACATCACAATAAAGATAATCCCTTCATCCCTGCTAATCGTGCGACTATCCCGTTTCCCAGTAAACAAGGCAAAAAAGAGGAATACGGTTGCCGCAATCACCGCCAGAGCGTCAACGATGTTCTCCTGGGCAAATGGCAGCGGATGCAAAACGGCTGTCGTTCCGAGCACGAACAGCGCGTTGAAAATAATCGTTCCAACAATCCCTCCAACCACCAAATCGACCTGATTCTTCTTGGCGGCCGCAACAGCCGTCATGATTTCAGGAAGAGACGTACCAGCCGCCACCACCGTCAAACCAATCAAGTTCTCTGAAAGTCCCATCAAGCCAGCAATGCCCACAGCCCCCTCAACCGTAATGTACCCACCAACAGCCAACCCAAGGACACCTGAGAAGATCAGGAACAATGTCGTCTTCATTGGGATGATTTCAATCTTGGACTGCGGCTGCTCCCCCTGCTTCTTCACCCCCAGCGTGTACACCATAAAAATGATGAACATTCCCAAGAGCGCCACACCATCGGTCCGTGTGATGGCGTTAGGGAGGATGCCGTCGAGCAAGTAATCACTTCCGAACACAAAAATAAAAATCGCCGACAGCAGCGAGAACGGAATTTCTTTCCAAACTGTGGACCCTCTTAGGGTGAGCGGGACAAACATTGATGCCACACCGAGTCCGAGCAAAATGTCAGCAAGGTTGGATCCAAGAACGTTTCCAATAGACAGATCTGTCGCGCCACGGAATGCGGCGATGACGTTCACGAAGAGCTCAGGAGCGGACGTTCCGATAGAAACAATCGTGAGTCCAACGACCAGCGCCGGGATCCCGAGTTGCCGCGCGAGCGAAGCCGCACCAGTAACAAAATAATCTGACCCTTTGATCAGAAGTAGGAAGCCCCCAAGGACCATGAAAATGTTTGTCAACATACAGGAGAAATTATATCATAGCCCCACTATGGCAACGACTCTCTTCCGCAATCTCACAGAAAAAGACAAGAACAGCGCGATCAAACGTCTGATCGAAGAATCCACCCCGCGGGATGATTTTTTTCTGCTCGCCGTCCTCTCCGTCCTCATGGCCGTGTTCGGACTCCTCCTCGATTCTGTAGCCGTGATTATCGGATCGATGCTCATCGCCCCATTGCTCTCCCCAATCCTCGGTGTCTCACTCGGCGTCGTCATGGCGGACACAAGACTCATCTCTCGCTCCCTGCTCACCATTGGAAAAGCCATCGCCTGGACCGTCCCCGCCGCCGCCATCGCTACACTCCTGTTTGCCTCCCAAGCAGAACTAGGCCCCGAGCTCAACGCAGAGATCATTGCCCGCACAGAACCATCCATCATCTACATCGCGATCGCGATCGTCGCCGGCGCCGCTGCTAGCTTCGCTCTGATCAAGCCGCACCTAAACGCCTCGCTCCCAGGAGTCGCGATCTCCGTCGCCATCATCCCCCCACTCGCTGTCACAGGCATCGGCCTGGCCCGCTTTGACTGGGCTATGATGACCGACAGCTTCATCCTCTTCGCCATCAACGGCATCGCCATCGTCTTTGCCAGCATGATCATCTTCTCCCTCATGAACCTGTACGTGAAGCGACCTGTCGCAGACCGAGAGATCAAAAAGGAGGATGAGAAACTGGAAAAAGAGAAGGAGGAGGCTGCCAATGGCACTCAAGAGCAGATCGATAAGACCAAGATGAAAGTCCTGGAGAAAGTAGATGAGGTCTTTGAGAAAGTTGAGAAGAAAGCAAAGAAACAATAACAGCCCTTAGGGGCTGTTTCTTCTTGGGGATGACAAGTGAAGTGTGGTCTTGTATAGTATCGCCGTCCACCAAGGAGAGGTGGCCGAGCGGTTTAAGGCGCACGCCTGGAAAGCGTGTTGAGCGCAAGCTCTCGCAGGTTCGAATCCTGTCCTCTCCGCCACAAAGCCCTCACGTATTACGTGGGGGTTTTGTGATTCTCAAAAAGAAACACCCGCCGAGCAGCGAGTACACGAAAGGTGTTTCTCACTGACGGCGGGTCAGTAGGTGTTCGTTCGTCCTCAGCCGTAGAAGCCGAGGTACTTCTGGTACCAGTGAGGCGGGTAGGTACCGCCGGGAGTCAGGCGCTCGCTGTCGCCCCCGGTCTTGACGACGACGTCTCCACACGGCCTGTTCACGAGGAACTGGAACGTCGTGAGACCCGTGCCAAGGAAGGTGCGAATCACGGCCACATGGTCGCCGTGCATCTCGTAGGACTGCACGAAGCCGTAGTAGTCGAACCCGGAGCCGCCGAGCAGTGGGTACTCGAGCTCGAAACCAACCAGAACCGTGAAGGGGGTCCTTCCCACCAACACGATGTTGCGCATCCCGCGATCATCCGGGCTCTGTGCCCCGATGTAGCGGTAGACAACAACCTGCTCAGACGCGCTCTCGATGAACTGCGCCATGAAGTCGAACTTCTTCTTGTGTTCACTCGCCAGCCACGCGGTCGTGGTGATGCTGATGACAGCAACCACCAGAAGCACTACCTTGAGCCAAACCAGCTTCATTTGCGTCTCCAGTGTCTACTGTCAAGCAACCTTCGCCTGACGGGTTGGGCGGGATTGACCACCATGACATTCTCACTTTACTCCCATCAGGGGAGATGAGCAGACTGCCCGAAAAATTCTCTTTTGTCAATCCATTAACGATGTTCACACAAAGAAAAAACCGCCTTCTTTCAAAGGCGGGTGTTGAGCGTGGGGCTCAACCGTGCGTTCAGGAGCTGGCCGGGGCCAGCTCGCAGCCCTGCTCTCGGGCCTGACGCTCGAGGCGCAGCTCGTTGAGCTGGTCGGCGCTGTTGTAGAGCTCGGGCGTGGGCGATCCGACGCCGTGGCGGGCCGGGATCATCCAGTAGAGCTGCTTGGTCTGGTCGCAGTCCATCTCACCGAAGAGCTCCTTGGGAGCGACCTTGCCCACGGCGATGGGTCCCTGCAGCTCGTCGAAGGGGTCGAAGACCGGCTTGGTGACGTCCGCCGAGACCACCGCGGGAACCTCCAGGAGGTCCTCCTCGATGATGACCGGCGGGTTGGCGGCCAGAGCCGGAACGGTCGCGACGACCTCTCCAGCCTGCTCCTCCATGAGGGACATGCGCGTGGTGAGCATCACGTTGGCGTCCATCACCTCACGGTTCTGGGCCTCCAGGCTGGCCTGCATGACCAGCAGCTCATCACGCTCACGCGTCAGCTCGGCGATCTTGGCCTGAGCCTGCTCGTCGCCCTCGGCGAGGTGTGCCTCGTAGACCTCGATCTCGCCCCGAAGGGTCACGATCTGCGCTTCGAGCGCCTCGATCTGCGGAACCACCTCCTCGTACTCCATGGTCAGCTCACCCAGCGATACCAGGCAGGTGTCGGACATGAGCTCGGCGTAGTAGAGCGAGTTCATGGCCTCGACACACTGCGGCGACTCGTCGGCGCTGTGCACCAGGACCGGTGCAGCCGGCGCCTCCTTGGGCTCTTCAGCCGCAAGCGCGGCCTCGCCCAGACGAGCGTTGGCCTCCTCCGCCTCCAGCGCGAGCGCCGTGTTGGAGTCGATCAGGTTCTCGTTGCGCTCCTCCATGATCGCGATGTCGCCGGCGAGCTTGTCGCGCTCGGCGGTGAGCTCGGCGATCTGGGACTCGTGGTCCTCGCAGACGGGTGCCGAATCGGCCTCCATCTCGACGTCCACCACCTCCAGCTGCACAGCCGGCTCGGACGGAACGGGCGGCTCGAGAGCCACCTCGGTCTTCTCTTCCCCATCGTCCCGGCTCTCACCGGTGTCGATGATGGCGAGCTCCTCGTCGGAGTCGGAGTCGAGACCGGGATCGGCCTGTACGACCGCGTCCTCCAGCTCGAGCTCCTCGATCTCGTCCCAGTTGCTGGGCGCGAGCTGCTCGAGAGGCTGCTCGACACGTCCTTCGTCGGTGATCACGACCACCATCTCGGGCGACTTCAGCTCGAGCCCTTCTCCGGGCTCCACCACCCCTCGGTTCTCGACCTCCAGAGCCGGCGGCTCCTCGATCACGACGGGCTCGTCGAACTCGAACGCCTCTTCGTCGTCGTCCAGCCAGTGGAGGTCGTCGTCCTCCTGAAGGGAGGCCAGCGACATCTCCGGCTGCACGTCCGCGAGCGCACCGATCACGATCGGCTCGTCGGGAACGACTGGGGACATGGACGGCTCGATGGTGAGCGTGCGAGTGCCGTTGCACTCACGCGCCTCGATCGCCATGAGGAGCTCGAGGTTCCAGATGTCCGAATCCGTGAGGTACTCGTGGTACGTGAAGTACGTGACCTCGGGGTTGGGCTGGTACATCGGGTCCCAGTCGAACTGCTCGAGCGCACGATCGTCCACGAACATGAAGCCGTGGCGGGCCAGAACGCTGTTGGACAGGATCCAGGCCTCGGCACACTCCAGGCCCGCGACATCCGCGGGCTGCAGCAGCTCGTTGTTGCCGATCTTCACCTGCAGCATGTCCACTCGCGTCGGCGCGAGGGATTCGTCGGTCGGGACCGTTGCCCCTGCTTCTGCCGCCAACATGGCAGCCATGAAAAGGATCAGTCTCACGTAGTCCTCCCTTGTAGATGTTCACTTCGGACGTGAGGGACGAAAATTAGCGGAATAATCGCAAAACGTCAACCCACCAAAGGCGTTGACTTGATTTTATTGAAGAAAGAAAAAACGCGTCCCTGGGGACGCGGACCGAAGCGTGTTCGGTCAAGACCGGCTCTCAGCCGGAGGTGTCGCTGTCGCAGCTCTTGGCGCGCCGCTCGCGCTGCACGCGCAGGAGCGTGAGCTCGTCGCGGCTGGAGGGCTTGTTGGTGCGCGCCTGCACGGCCTCGGTGACGATGTCGAGGTCACGGCAGGTGAACGGCTCGAGCCACGCGGACTCGACGGGCGCGTTGTTGAACGCCTGGGTGATCACGAAGCTCGGGTCGGCGATGACAGACACGAGGGCGACCGTCTCCCCTTCTTCACCACCGATGACAGGAACGCTCTGGATGGGGACCAGGATGTACTCGGGCTCGGGCGGCGGGGCTTCCTCTTCGACGACCTCGGCCGATGCCTCGGAGCGCTGCTCCCAGTAGGCGTCGCACTGGTACTGCTCCTCCCACTTCTTCACGGCCTGCACGGTGGCCAGGTCGGTCTCGCTCAGCTGGTCGCCGACGGTCTCGCTGGAGATGCTCTCGATGGGCGTCCAGCGCGGCTCGTGCTCGGTGAACCATCCCTTCACCCAGTCGTTGGTGAAGTTGAACCCGTGACGGGCGTAGACGGCGTTGCGGTAGACCCGCAACTCCTCGCAGGCGGCGATCTCGAAGACCACCTCCTCGACGGCCTCGCCGGCCCAGATGGCATCGACGGTCGCCCAGTGGGACGACTCGCACTCGCACTCGGGGTTCTCCCGGCTCGCCTGAGCGTCGCTCGGCATCAGCAGCAGTGCGCCCAGCAGGGTGAAAAGAACTCGCAGTGTCCAGGACATGGTGGTCTCCTTGTATCCATGTGAACAAATGTGTGGACGAGGCAAGTCCACCATAGATAACGCGCTCTGTCAATCGATACACCCCCATTTTCTGGTATACTTCTGAGCACTATGCTTACCGCTGTTAACCTCGTCCCAATCGTTATCGCGATCGCGATTGGATCATTTATGAAAGGCGTGACCGGCTTTGGTTTCGCCCTGATGGTAAGCCCCATTCTCCTACTGCTCCTTCCCCCAGAAACCGCCATTCCGCTCATTGCCCTACTGGTCCTTCTAAACGAAATCGCTCTGCTCATCACCCTCAGGCGCGATATCCACCTCAAGCACATGGGCCCCATACTCCTTTCCGCTCTACTAGGTGTTCCTCTCGGCGTCCTAGTTTTTTCTTTTGAAGGACATCTTGTCCCCTCGGTGATGGCCGTGGTCCTTATCCTCATCACGATCTCTTTGTGGCGTGGACACTCCCTGAAAAAAACATCCCCGGCCACACGAGCGGCCGTGGGATTTATTGGTGGGCTCATGCACGGAATCGCCACCATCGGCAGCCCCTTTGTCGTGCTCCTGCTCGAGGCAGAACACACGAGACGAAAAGTGTTCCGAGCCAACCTGATCCTCTACACCACCCTCATGACCATTCTGGCGGTTTTGCTTCACACGTACCGCGGTCTCTATACCCCAGACCTCCTGCTCACCGTCGCTATCCTTACCCCCGTCGCACTCACTGGCACCTGGCTAGGAGACCGCATTGAACACAAGATGAACCGAAAACTGTTTGATCACGTTGTACTCGGAGTTGTCTTTGTTGCCAGTCTTATCATTCTCATTCGATCACTCGTAGCCATTATCTAGCTATGCCGTCACGAACCCCGGCCATTCATCATCAGCACAAACGCAAACGCACAAAAGACGTGCATCCAATCATCGACAAACTTGTCTACCTCGCAGCCATCATCAGCCCCGCCATGACCATTCCACAGGTCTTGAAAATTTGGGTTGAGCAAAATGCCAGTGGCATCTCTGTCATCACCTGGGTAACGTATCTACTCGTCTCTGTCATCTGGATGATCTATGGCATTGCACACAAAGAACGTTCAATCATTTTTAGTAACCTGCTGTGGCTCATTATGAACCCAGCTATTATCATCGGCTCTCTTCTCTATGGCTAAACGTGCAATCATCACAGGCGCCTCAAGCGGCATCGGCCGCGCGCTCGCTATCGAGCTCTCCCAAGAAGGATGGGACCTCGTACTTGTCGCGCGACGCAAAGAGCAGCTTGAAGAACTTGCCAAGACCCTCTCAACTCAGACCGAGGTTGTTTCATTGGACCTCACTGATCGAAACGCTCTTGATTCCTGGATCGAAACACTCTCAGCAAAACCCATCGATCTGTTTGTGAACAACGCCGGATTCGGCGACCAAGCATTGTTTATCGAGAGTAACTGGGAGAAGCTCGACAGCATGATCGAACTCAACATCCGCGCACTCACACGTCTGTGCCGCGCCGTGGCGCCACTGATGGTCAAGCAAGGCTCAGGAGCGATTGTAAACGTCGCCTCGACAGCCGCCTTTATGCCAGGGCCTCTCATGGCCGTCTACTTTGCAACAAAAGCCTACGTTCTCTCTTTCTCCGAGGCGCTCCACAACGAACTCGCTGCTCACGGCGTCCACGTGATGACACTTTGCCCAGGTGCCACACGCACAGAGTTTGCGGATCGTGCAGGGAACCACGCACTTTTCAAGAAAGAAAAATCACTTCCAACCGCTCAGGATGTTGCTCGATTCACCATCGAAAGTCTGAACAAGCGTCGTGTTGTGGCCATTGAAGGAAGACTTAATCGCTTCATGGTCTTTCTAGTTCGCCTCATGCCTCGCACCACGGCGACCAATATCGCACGCCGCGTTCTCGATAAATGACTTGACGATTAGGGCAATGTCTGGCTTTGATGGACGTATACCTATGGTGTATGCGTTACAGCTTCACACAAAGGCCCAAGGAATCTCCAGACGACCTCATGGCTCGTGCAGGTTATGTTCGCCATTGTGTCGAGGCTGGTAAGACCTGCTACCATAGACGCCTGCACGCCCCTCACCGCTTCCCCCGCTTCCACGCCTTTGTCACGATTAACGGCGCCGGCATGGATGTCGATCTACACATCGACCAGCATGACCTCCAGGGTGAGAGCAGTCATGGTCATGAATGGGCTTACAGCGGTGGACGTGTAAACAGCGAGCTGAATCGACTTGTTAACGCGATCAAGATCCCCCCAAAAATGAAGCAGGTAAATCAGGCCAACGACCCATCGTTCAAAAAGCGCGCACCGAAACCAAAGCGGAAACGATCGATCTACGAAATCCTTTTCAAGTAGCTCCCCTATGAAACACTTCTTCCCTGCCCCGCTCCCCGATCATGCAAGAAACATCATGCGCTCAGCCGGCTACGGCGAACAAAGAACGCGCTCCGGACAGATCAGTTACGTGCGGCGTGTAGGGCCAGAGAGATTTCCTCGGTACCATGCGTACGTCGAGGACCGCGACGGTGGGCTGCAGGTGAACCTCCATGTCGATCAGAAGGCAGCAAGCTATGAGGGAACGTCTGCCCATGGTGGTGAGTATGAAGGACCGCTCGTGGAGGCAGAGATGGCGCGGATCGCCGCGAGCATCGGCGGAGGCGCGGCCCAGCAGCAACCAGCCGAGCAACCCAAGCCAAAAGCCGCACCAACGACCCCAAGTAGTTCAGGAAGCAAATATTGGTAAACGAATAACAGACCCATAGGGGTCTGTTTTGCTTCTAACGATGTAACACTTAAGCGTCGTATGACGTAAAAACGTCACTAAGTAAAAACCCCGACCGTAGTCGAGGTAGCGTCAGGCGCGCGCGAGGCGGTCTGAGCCGTTGGCAGGCTTGCCATAGGAGTCGTAGGCCCTGTTGTCCGGACCGTACGTGCCGTCGAGGTAGTCTCGCGCTCCCTTGATCTCACCGAGGATGACATCTTCGGGCGGACGAGGGCCACCGAACGCCGCCGCCGGAATGGACTGAACCGTCCCGACGGGCAGACGCTTGTTGATCTCACCTTGCAGCATGATCATGGCACGGAACATGTGCCAGAGGTCGGTGACCAGCAGCACGTGCTGGATCCCACGCTCGGCGTGGTGACCCCTGAGCCACTCGGCAACCATCTGAGCGTCAGCGAGCGTTGAGGCGCGGGGATCGTATAGCGGCTCGATGACCACTTCGATCACACCAGCGCCTTGTGCGTAGTCGCGGAAGTACTCGAGGTCACGACCTCGGTGAGCGTCCCCCGCGATGAGCAGCGGCAGGCCCCGCTCCAACGCGACGGCGATGGAGCGATCGATGCGTACGTACGGGAACTCGGTCCCTTCGTTGTGTGGTCCACAGAACATCGCCACAACAGCGTTCTTCATCTTCAGCACCCCAGGTTAGACATGAACTGTTCGTGATAAGCCCAACTCGTCTAGCAAGTTAGACTGACAACGAACAGTTCATCGCTTTTCCTATAACTTCCCCCACATCGCATCAAAGATCATCTCCTGCGTAGCGCTAATGGCGTCATCTTCGATGATGACACCGAACAGCTGTCGGCGCTCATCTACGGAGACAAAGGCACACTTACCTGGATACAGGAACGTATAACTCGGTGCTTTATCATCCTTTGTAAGCCACTTACGCTCATCCAGACCGTAAGTGTGACCACCTTTTCCAATAGAGATCGCTCTTACCTTCACACGCTTGCGCACACGTGTCTTTTTGAACGCGGGCCAGGCGTGGGCGATGAGATCGCGGATTCCCTCTGAGGAGTAGACGCGGAATACTTTGTCTTTCGATTTTTCACACACCTTGAGGACATCCTCGAGAATCTCTCGCACACCCCCATCGCCCTCGTAATAACGAACGGATGGGCGATGCGCGCTGCGACCAAGAAGCTCCTGCAGTTTTGGCACGACATCTTTGATCTTGATCTGTGCTTCCTGGATCGCCACCTCACGACGTGTCGCAAGGCCGGTAAGTTTTTGCGGGTCCTCTGCGGTGAAGTACCGATGACTCTTGGCGTCCATATAGCTCACCAAACCAATGTCGATCAGACGCTTGAGCGCGTCGTAGGTCGTTCCACGGTTGAGGCCAGACTCTTCTGCAATCCGGCGGAGCGGTGCGGTGCCAAGGGTCAAAAGGGCTGTGTACACACCCATATCTTTGGGGCGAACCCCAAGCAGTTCGAGTGTGTCATCAGGTAGTTTAGGGATGCGTGGCATACAAGACAAAGATTACGGCAGCTTTTTGTGGATAATTAAAAATAACCTTTCTTTAAGGCTATTTTCTTACATCATATCTGTCAATGTTTTCTCGACAATTTTTTGTGGAAAAGCCACGCTCCCCCCGCCACCATCATCAAAGAGAAGTATTGTGCAGGTGTGAGGCCCAAATATCGCGTATCGACGATGGCTCCGTCGGTAGCACGCAGGAAGTCAAGGAAAAATCGAATGGTGCCATACCAGAGCAAGAACACGACCGCGTACGTCCCCGTCCTTGCTCCGCGCCTGGCGAGCAAAAGGAACGTAAGGAAAAGCAGGAGGCCGTTGATCGACAAGTAAAGCCCATGGTCATGCCGAGTCCCATCAGGAAACTGCACGCCACCAACAAAATCTGTGAGCGTGCCTGGATGGTCGTGAATCAGGAAACAGCCAATACGACCGATGAAGAGCCCTAGAGGCAAACCAAAGAGCGCTGTATCACTGTAAGCCCAGACGTCGACATGTTTGCGACGTAGAAACCACACACCAGCGATAAGGGCTCCAAGAAACCCTCCCATGACAGAGAACCCGCCATGCCACACACGGAAGAACTCCATGGGGTCCGCAAGATAGGTCGCGGGCTCATAGACCACATGAATGATGCGCGCACCAATCATCGCGGCGATGATCACCCAGACGCTCAGGTCCCAAATAATCTTCTCATCCTGCCCTCGATGCTTCGCCATCTTTGCTGCAGCCCACGCACCAACCAACATCCCTAGCGCAACCATAAGACCCCACACCTGAATGGTGATGGGGCCTAATGCGATCGTTGTAACGTTGAAATACGGAATCATGCAGGTGTCTTTGTATGCCAGTCAGTCTTCTGCTGATACACCGCTCCGATGCGCAGCAGTGTGTGCTCATCAAACGGCTTGCCCATAATCTGTAATCCTATCGGCAACCCATCGGAGAATCCACACGGAATCGACAGGGCTGGAACCGTCGCAAGGTTTGCGCTAATCGTATAAATATCAGAGAGATACATGGTCAGAGGATCGTTGAATTTCTCCCCTATTCCCCAGGCCACCGAAGGACTTGTTGGTGTCACGATGGCATCGACGGTCTTCAGTGCTTCATCGAAGTCTTTCTTGATAAGTGACCGTACCTTCAAGGCCTTTCGATAGTACGCATCATAATACCCAGCACTCAGCGTGTAGCTTCCGAGCATAATACGGCGCTTCACCTCTGTCCCAAACCCTTCACCACGAGAGCGAGAGTACGTGTCCTGAAGGTCTTTACCGCTTGAGTGGTAGCCGTAACGCAACCCGTCGAAGCGTCCCAAGTTGGAACTCGCCTCAGCTGGCATGATGATGTAGTACGCAGCGAGCGCATACTCCGCATGCGGGAGTGACACGTCCACAATCTTGGCCCCAGCGTGCTCGAGTTCTGCCACTGCCTCCATCACAGCCTTCTTTACCTCTGGGTCCATCCCCTCGATAAAGTATTCCTTTGGAAGACCGAGGGTCATGCCCGTGAGGTCTTTCTCAAGCAACTCAGGAACCGTTGTGTTTGAAAGTTCCACAGATGTGGCATCGTGCTCATCACGGCCTTCAATAACTTCCAGTACCGTTGCAGCGTCTTCCACGGTTCGTGTGAGCGGACCGATTTGATCCAGACTCGACGCAAGGGCAATGAGCCCATATCGAGACACGCGACCATAGGTGGGTTTTAACCCAACCACGCCACACAAACTTGCGGGCTGACGAACAGATCCACCTGTATCAGACCCCAGTGCAACAGGAACAAACCCCGCAGCCACAGCCGCAGCTGAACCGCCACTGGACCCACCAGGAACCTTGGTGCGATCCCAAGGGTTTTTTGTTGGCCCGTAATGAGATGTCTCTGTCGATGACCCCATGGCGGCATCATCCATGTTTGTTCTCCCAATCAAAATGGCACCTGCCTTCTTCAAACGAGAAACCACCGTCGCATCATAAGAGCTTATATGCCCCTCAAGAACCTGCGCCGCCGCTGTCACTTCCCAACCTTCAACCAGCAAATTATCTTTCAAAGCCACAGGAATACCTGCAAGAGGACCAAGCGACTCACCGGCAGCGCGACGCTCATCAATTTTCCTGGCTTGCTCAAGAGCCTGCTCATCAACTGACAGCATGATATGCAAATCATCGTTATCAGCCTTGATTCGTTCAAGACAACTCTTCACTAGCGCCTCAGATGTTAGCTCACCAGCTTCCATCTTTTCTCGCGCCTCTCTAATCGTCATTGTTGATACATCCATACCTATTCTGTTCGGTCTTCAAAAACAGCCTGTACCTTAAGAAGGTCTCCCTCGCGATTGGAGAAATTATCGATCGCGCGCTTACGCACCGCACTCTCACACCCCTGAATCTCATCCTCACGCAACACGTTACTCACGTCAGCGGCGTGCTGAAGTTCAGGTACGTCATCGGTATTCAGCTCCTGGAGCTTCTCGACGTACTCAAGAATAGATCCTAGCTTCTCGCGGTAATCCTCAATTTCTTCCTCGTTGATATGCAAACGAGCAAGCTTCGCAATGTGACGAATTTCTTCATTTGATAGGCTCATACGGATCGCATCATATCGATAAACGCCTGCTCCGACAAGACGGTCACGCCCAACTCCTGAGCCTTCTGTGCCTTTGAGCCAGGACTCTCCCCCACCACGACATAATCTGTCTTTTTACTTACGGAACCTGATGCCTTCGCCCCTGCCGCACGGATGAGCTCCTTTGCACCATCTCGACTCAATGTGGCGAGCGTGCCTGTGAGCACAAACGTCTTTCCGGTCAGTTGTGAGTCTTTCTTCTTCTCAACAGGAACGACTTCTACCCCATAATCGAGATACGCCTTCACTAAGGCCTGGTGATGTTCCTGCTCAAAATAATCGACGATACTTTGCGCCACAACCTCCCCGATCCCATCAACCGCAACGAACTTCTCGAGGTCCGCATCCATAAACGCCTCCAGCGTTCCAAACTCCCCCGCAAGATCAATCGCTGTCTGCTCTCCGACATTTCGAATCCCGAGCGACATGATGAATCTTGGCAAGCTGATCGTCTTCTTTGATTGAATTTCTTCTACAAGTTTCTTTGCAGAGATCTCAGCGAACCCCTCAAGGCCCACCATCTCCCCCGCTTCAAGCGTAAACAAATCAGCAGGTCCAGAAATAATGCCATTCTCAAGTAGCGCCGCGATGGTCTGCGGGCCGATACCGTCGATCTCAAACGCGCGCGCAGCGTGCAACACCGCTTCACGATCCTGCACAAAGCAACGTGGATTTGCGCAATAAATCGCCACCTCCCCTTCACGACGCTCTACATCCGATCCACACACAGGACATGTCACCGGCGCCTCGAGCTTCTCTGCCCCCTTAGGTCGCAACTTGCCGATCACTTCTTTAATCTTCGGAATGATATCTCCTGCCTTATATAAAATCGCAGTGTCCCCTACACGCACATCCAATCGTTCGATCTCATCAAGATTGTGCAGGCTCGCATGTTGCACGGTCGTGCCACCAATCCAGGTCGGCTCCACCACGGCCACAGGCGTAAGCGCGCCCGTGCGCCCCACGGTCCACTTTACTTCTTTTATAATCGTCGTCGCTTCCTCCGCTGGAAACTTCCAGGCCACAAGACCTCGAGGCGTCTTTCCGACCACACCCAACTTCTGGTACAGCGCATTATTGTTCACACGCACCACCATGCCATCAATCCAATACCCAAGACCCTCACGCTTCTCCTGGAGTCGTGACCAATGCTTCTGCACGTCCTCAACACGGGTAAACAGCTTCGACTCTGGCACCGGCTTGAACCCAAGCTCCGCCATAAGCTTCCACTCGTCCAGCATATTATCTTGGCCAAAATCTCCATCAAGATCCCAAGCCACAAACGCAAGCCCACGACTAGCCGTAATCGTCGAATCCAGCTGACGAATTGAACCCGCAGCCGTGTTCCGAGGATTCGCAAACTCCGGCTCGCCCTTTTCGCGCAGCTCGGCATTCAACTCGTCGAATGCCTTCTGTGGAAAGTACACCTCCCCACGCACCTCAACACGCTGAGGAAGCTTCTTCCCCTTTGCTGGGCGAAGTTTAAGAGGAATGCTCTGAATCGTCCGGACATTCTGTGTCACATTCTCTCCCACACGCCCGTTCCCACGCGTAGCCGCCGTGGTAAGCATGCCGTCCTCATACACAACCGAAATCGCGAGCCCGTCGAGCTTGGGCATGCAGAACAATTCATCAACGGCTTTACCTCCGACCTTCTCCAGTCGAACCAGCCAAGCCTGAAACTCCTCGGGGGTAAACACATCCTCCATGGAGAGCATGGGACGAGCATGCGCCACCTTTTCGAACTTAGGAAGCGGCTGACCCCCCACACGCTGTGTAGGTGAGTCAGACGTGATCAAATCAGGATATTCCTGCTCAAGTGTGTACAGCTCGTGCTTAAGCGAATCTAATGCGCTATCAGACATCGTTGCCTCATCAAGCACGTGATAGGCATAGCGATGCTCAGCAATCACCTTTTTTAGCTGTTCAATGCGTTTCTTGGCGTCAGTTGTATTCATAGATGCCCCCATTGTATAAGAAAAAACCCAGGGGTAGAACCCTGGTCGTGGTCGGCTAGTTGCGCGGCGGCCTCTTAGGCGGCGCGCCACTGGTGAGGCTTCGGGCGTACAGAGCGTACAGGTCGAGGATCATCCCAAGCGTGACGTCATGAGGATTCGCCGTGATCTTCTCGAGCGCCTTGTACAGCTTCATCCCATCTACGACCCCACTTCGCGGAACGAGGAGAAACTCCTCATCACCACTTTGAAACATCACTTGCCCTGCCGCTTCGACACATTCATTGCAAATGTAGACGTGCGTAAGGGATCCAGCGATAAGCTTCCGGACGGCTGACTGAGGCTTCCCACAGAAGGAGCACGTGAGCTCCCCTCGTGTGCGTGCCATCTCACTCTCCTTGTTGGTGGCTGGTCGAACCGTAACACCGGCAGAGTACCGGGTCAATCTTACGCGAAGAGACCTAGATACCACCCAACGATCGACTTACCCGCAAGCAGCATCGCCAACGTTCCCACGGCCATGAACGTTCCAAACGGGATCGGCGTTTTGCGATCGACCTTCCCCGTGACAAGAAGATACGCACCGACTAACCCGCCGAGAACATACGCAAGGAACAACGCGACCGCACCGTGTGTGAGCCCGAGCATGAACCCCATGAGCGCCCCCATACGGATATCGCCACCACCAACCCACTTTCCTTGTGAGATGAGCAACTGAATCCAGAAGAATGACGCAAGCACAACCCCTCCCGCGAGAATCGACCAGGCTGGCACCAAACCAAGCCACAGGTTTACGAGTACCGCGAAGATCATGGCGGGGATCGTAAACTTGTCCAGAATCAGCATGTGCCGCAGGTCATAGACAAAGATAATGATCAGATACGAGACGAACACCGCGTCGCGCACAAACACCAGGTCCCAACCGTGCAGCAGATACAGCCCCACGAACAACACTCCTGTTACGAGCTCGATCAGCGGATACTGCCATGACACCACCGCCTTGCACCGACGACAACGTCCCTTGAGCGCCAGGTAACTCAGCACGGGCACCAGGTCACGAGGACCAAGCGGCTCTTCACACTTCATGCACTTAGATCGCCCACGGACGATTTGCTCTCCCTCATGAACCCGAAAGATCGCCACGTTTAAAAAACTGCCGACACACAGGCCAAGTAAAAAGATCCCTGCGAAAAAAAGTATCTCCATATGGACCCAGTGTACCACTTGCACAACAAAAAAATCGGACCGCGTGACTACGCGTCCGACCGTTGCGTGTGGGCATACCACCTTGGTACCGCGAGCTGTGTGCGCAGGTGCCAGAGGGTCAGGTTTGCCGTAGGAGTGAGTTCCCCTTCTTGCCGATCGATTCCAGCGCTTGCGAGCAGACGATCCTGCTCTCGCGCCGGAAGCGTGTCCCAGACCGGACGTTCTCGTTCTGCCTCCAGACAGCAAGCTACCAGCTCGCTGAGGGTGGCTTGATCGAGATCGTCCGCAAGGTCCCCGAGAGAACCCTGGACCGTTGGCAAGATCTTGCAAAACATCACGACGCAAGCAGCGTCGGTGTTCACAAGCGATGGTCCGGCGCGTGCGACCGCATGTTCGTACCACTCGTGGACGATGCGGGCGACGGGCCTGACATAGGGGTACATGAGCCGCCTGAGGAGAATCGCCGTCATGGGCGAACCTCCCGGACGGGGCATGGGTTCGATCATGATCGACTCCTCTTCTACACGGCAGTCGACATTGCCAAAACAAACACCCCCTGTCAAGGGGGTGTAACCTGTCGATTGTTTATCGAACGTTCTCTTTCTAGCTTCCAGCCCAAGTTCGTTTGGTAAATCGAGGCTTAACCGTCTGTGGCTCTGCCTTAATCGATTCAATGGCTTTCTCAGGATCACGAGTCTCCATACCAGAAAGCAATACTTTCATGCGATTCTTCATTCTCTCAGCAGTCTTATCATCAGTGATGCCCAACTCTTCAAGCAAGCCCTCAAGCTCTTCTTGCTCATCTTCACTCAATCCAGGCATCGCCTCCACAGACTCTTTTACACGCCCAGCAGTTTCAGCCAAAGCGGTAGCAGCTGCCTGAACCGTCTCAACGTCACCTGATTCCATCGCCGCCTTCAAAGAACCTTGCTCTGCCTCCATCTTGCTCTCAAGCGCACGAAGTCGCTCATCCTCTCGGCCAGCAGCCACAATAAGTGCCTCATACGTAACGGCAGCCCTCTCAAAAGCTTCAGCGGCTTTATCGTAAAGCTCTGACGCTTCCTGAACATCCCCTTGATTCTTAATCGCTTCCTCGAGCAAACCCTCTGCTGCCTTAAATTCACTATCAGCAACATCTAGTCGACCTGCCACATCCTGCATCTCTGCAGAAATCATCTCTCGCCGTCGTCCTTTTTCCATAAAAGTAATAAGTTAATGATTAATCAGCGCAGATCCCCGCCTCCATACCTTCAGGAGTGGCGCAGTTCACACCCGCCTGAAGACCAACAGATCCAAGCATGTTTTCTAGTTCAAAATGTATCACGTACTCATCACCTCCCTCAAGCTGGGTGTAACAGAAGGCTTTTCTGGACGGCTCACCACAGGTGACGATCCCCTCAAGACCATCCTCGTGTGTTGATTGGACAATCTGCAAGAATGTCGAGCTGTCTCCAGAACAACTTGCGGCAAATCCCGTTGAGCCAAGACAGGCACTCTCTGAAGCATCGCCCAATGGCAGCAGGTCCCCGTCAGGGTACGTATTAAACTCGTTAAAGTAATCCTCAAGCGCAGACTGCATTTGTCGCACGGTTGAAAGTCGTGTTGCATCACGCGTCTTAGAGCGTGCGCTATTCACAGCCACAGCGGCGAACACAATGATGAGCGCAATGATCGCGATCACCACCAGCAGCTCCACAAGTGTAAATCCTTTTTGATTCTTCATAGACATAATTATTCCATTTCGCGCATGGCAAGCCCAATGGCAACAGACATACGTGGCCCAATCTCCTCCAGCACAGCCGCCAGCTCTGCTGGATACACAACGCGCGCCCACGGATCACCGCGATACACATTCATGTTCAGCGTCTCGGCCAGATATTCAGGCACACGTGGTAAGTGCGACGAGCCTCCTGTCACGATAATCTTCTCTACCTCCTTTACCTCAGCCAACTCCATGCCTGCATACAACTGAAACGCGTAACGAATCTCGTTGACCAGCGGTTGCATGATCGGTTCAAGAACCTTAGGGAGACCACCAGCCAATCCGGATGCCGTGCTTGCGGCCATACCAAGATCGCGCTTAATCCGCTCTGCCTCCGCCTCTGGCACCTTCATGGCCTGCACCAACTGCTGCGTCACTGTGTTCCCTCCAATATTAATCGATCGAGAAACAAACGGCACCCCCTTTTCAACGATCATGATATTCGTTCGCTTGGAACCAATATCCAGAATCATGATGGCTCCCTTGTCTTTCCCAATCAACGCACGGATAAGGGCCAGAGATTCTGTGTCGATCGCTTGCAGACTCAACTTCGCGACTTTAAAAATCTCAATGTATTTCTGAATGAACGTCTTGGCAGAACCCGTCACGAGCGCTCGGAATGTTTTCTGCTTTGTCTTCGGTTCACCCTTTTTCCCTTTCTTTTCTTTCTTTCCATCCAAAAACGTCGTCTGCGTGATCATCTCGCTAAGCGGGAGCGGCGTGAGCTTCTCAACCTCTGCATCCACGGCAGCCTGACGCAACTTCTTATCCTTCACTTCTGGAATGGAAAGAATGGTCGAAAACACATTCGACGTTGGGAGCGCCGCCATAGCAGACGTTGATTTACACCCCGCCTCTTTCCAAACACGCGCGACTAACGCTCCAGTCGCCTTGGGATCCTCAAACATCGTATCACCCGCCTCCATGGATGGAAGCTCTGCATACCCATAGGTCAGGAGCGTCGCGCGTCCTTTCTTGCTTTCAAATTCGACAATCTTAATAGAGCTCGCACCAATGTCGACCCCCAAAAAACTTTTTGGCTTTTTCTTTCCGAACAAGCCCATAGATTACTAAAAGTATACCACTTAACACTGCTGCTCATCGAGACACTTGTTCACAAGCGCATCAGCCTCTTTATTGTTCTCTCGATAGACGTGTGTAAACGTGACACGATCAAACGCATGAATGAGATTTTTCACCTCAAGAAACCGCTGCGCAATCCCTGGATTCTTCACCTTGTATTCCCCATTAAGCTGCTTGGTGGCGAGCTCGGAGTCCAAAAACACATCAACGCGCTTTGCCCCTAGCTCACGAGCCTTCTCAAGACCAATGATGATCGCTGTGTACTCCGCCTGATTATTTGTTGTCTCCCCAAGGTACTTCATTGCCTCGGCAAGAACCTCTCCCTCAGGCGTCTTAACGACGGCTCCAGAAGCAGCTGGCCCCGGATTTCCTCGTGATCCACCATCTGTATAAAGATGTACGTTCATAGCTATTGTTTCAAATCTTCAACTCTTATCTGCAACTCACGATTGCCATTCCATTCGTTTACCTGCACCTCAAACACCACATCCACCTCTGCGCCAATGGTTAATCGATCAACCCAATCTCCCAAGCGGAATCCAATCGCGGGAAGTATTTTACCACCCTGCCCTTGCAGACGCAGCTTCAAGTGCGATCCCTCTTTTCCTACGGCAGAAAACGAGATCACCTTCGCGCCCTTGCTTAAAAACAACGGCCGCGGATTCCCTGTACCAAACGGCCTAAACGGTTGGAGCGCATCGTAGAGCGGCCAGTCGACCTCATCGAGATCAACTTGGGCATCAATATTCACTCTCGGTCCAAGATCCTCCAGCGTAATCTGCTCCTCGGCGTACGCGCGCATACTCTCAACGGCGCGCAGAAACTTCTCCTCACCATGAACAGAGAACCCACAGGCCTGAGGGTGCCCACCAAACTTATCCAGATGATCTGAGGCATGCCGCATCGCCTGTGTGATGTCGAACCCTTCTGGAGAACGTCCTGAGCCAACAAACTTGTCTCCATCTCGACCAACAACAAACGTCGGCTTTCCATATTTTGAAACAACCTTCCCAGCCACAAGTCCAACAAGTCCTGCTCCCCATCCTTCTTGCCACACCACAAGAAGCTTATCGTCTCCCATGGTCTTGAGCTGACTCTCCGCTTGCACATACATCGCCTGCGACGCCTTCTGTCGCTCCTTGTTAATCTCCTGCAATCGCATTGCCAATTCTGTCGCACGCAGCTCATCTTCCTCGATAAGAAGCTCAAGCGCCTCCTGGGCATGAGTCATGCGCCCTGCCGCGTTCAGTCGAGGCCCGATCTGAAATCCAATCGATACCGTATCAAGCTCTCCTATCTTCGACCCGGCAACGTCAAGCAACTTCTGAATCCCTGTACGCCGCGTCTTGTTCAACACCAACAATCCATACTTCTCCAGCACACGATTCTCCCCAGAGAGCGGCATCACATCCGTCACGGTAGCAATCGCCACCAAATCAAGAAGCCACTTGCTGTACCCGTCAGGGAGATCCGCGCCGCGCCGTCGCGCTTCGTCGATCAAACCACACGCGAGTTTGTACGCCACACCCGTGCCACACAGATGTTTATTCGGAAACGCTTCACCAGGAACCAACGGGTGAATCAAAATTGCCTGGTCCGGCAACTCCTCTGGCATGGTGTGGTGGTCACAAATCACCGTGTCGACCCCAAGTTCTTTTCCACGATCCACCGCTGGCTTGTTTGAAATTCCACAATCAACCGTAATCACCAGCTTTGTTTTATCATGCTCATGAAGATGCTCCATGGTCGAAACGGACATGCCATACCCCTCCTTCTCTCGATGTGGGATATACGTCGTAATCTTCTTCTCATCAAAACCGAGTGCCCGACATATATCACGCAGAGCGCTCACGAGTACCGCCGTGCCACAAACACCGTCAGCATCGTAGTCTCCATGAATGGAAATAACCTCTCCGGCCTCCAACGACTCAAAGACGCGCGTCACCGCAGCGACCATGTGATTAAACAAGTCGTGCGAGTACACGTCCCGACTCCAGTCTGGTCCCAAGAACACATCAATCTCCTCTTGCGTCCTCAGACCTCGAGTCCAAAGTAATTGCAAAACCGCCGGAGCGATCTCCGGGAACTGTTTTTTTACATCGTCTGAAATAGGCTCAGCGATGACCCAACGTTTGTCCATGTTCCTACCTTTGAAATTAAGAAGTAAGAAGGAGATCCCCTCCCTCTACATTCTCACGCCCAACGGTCTACAGGCTGAACCCAACGAAGAAACTGAACATCACCATGGAGACGATAATCATCCCACCAACAATGCCCCAAAAAATCCGCATCGTTTTCTTTTTCATATTACTCTCGCTTAAGTACTTTCAAATACGCATCTGTCGGAATATTGACCTTTCCCTTTCCGTACTGTGCCATGCGCGCCTTCCCCTTCTTCTGCTTATCAAGCAGCTTGCGCTTTCGGGTGACGTCTCCTCCATAGAGCTTAGCGGTCACATCTTTACGCATCGCACTGATCCTCTCGGAGGCGATAATCTTTCCCCCAATCGTCGCCTGCAATTTTATCACAAAGTTTTGCCGAGGGATGGACTCCTTAAGCACCTTGGCAATGCGGCGCCCCGCTTTCTCTGCCTCATCTCGATACACAAGTGTAGAAAAGGCATCCACTGGCTCGTCTGCCACAGACATGTCCATGCGCACGACGTTGGCCTCGCGATAATCGATCAGTTCGTAATTCAGTGACGCATACCCCGCAGAGATGCTCTTCAACTTGTCGTAGAAGTCCACGATGATCATCGACAGTGGAATCTGGTAATGCAAGATGGCACGATCCCCGGAAAGATACTCCGTGGTCTCATACATCCCGCGGCGCTCCTGCAAGAGCTGCATGATCGATCCGATGTACGCAGACGGTGTCACGATATCAATCTTTACCCACGGCTCCTCGATCTTCTCTATGTGAGACGGATCCGGCAACTCAAGTGGGCTCTTAATGGTCATGTGAGAGCTATCGCGCTTGTACACCTCGTAGGCCACCGACGGTACGGTTACCACAAGCTGCAATCCGAACTCACGCTCCAAACGTTCTTTTAAAATCTCCAAGTGCAGCATTCCCAGAAGCCCACAGCGGAATCCGTATCCGAGCGCTGGCGAGTGCTCGCTCTCAAAAATAAGAGAGGCGTCATTGAGCTTCAAACGTTCGATGGCTTCGCGCAGACGATGAAAGTCGTCACCCTCTTGGGGGAATACTCCCGCGAACACCATTGGCTTCACTTCTTTATAGCCACCAAGCGAGTCCGTCGATCCACCCGAAACACTCGTAATCGTATCACCAACGCGACACCCACCGATCTCCTTCAATCCCGTAACGATGTAGCCAATCTGCCCGGTCTCCAACACATCCGCTGGCACGAGCCCCCCCGGGGTCACAGCACCAATCTCCAGAGCCTCCGCATCAAACCCTGTAGCCATCATGTGCACCTTATCGCGCTTCTTAATCTCTCCGTCGACGACGCGAATGTACGCCATCACTCCACGGTAGTCATCGTAGAACGAATCGAAAATCAACGAACGTGCCGCACCATCCTTGTCGCCCGTTGGCGCAGGGATCCTCTCAACGATCGCGTCGAGCAATGCCGGCACTCCCTCACCTGTCTTCCCACTCACTGCCAAAATATCCTCCGGCTTACACCCAATAAGCTGCACGAGCTCTTCTGTACGCGTAGGCACATCCGCCGCCGGTAGGTCGATCTTGTTGAGCACAGGAATAATCTCCAAATCCTCTCCCAGCGCCAGGTACAAGTTTCCGATCGTCTGTGCCTGCACCCCCTGAGATGCGTCAACGAGAAGAATCGCTCCTTCAACAGCCGCGAGCGAACGAGACACTTCATAGGTGAAGTCCACGTGCCCCGGCGTGTCGATCAGGTTCAGCGTATGCCCTTTGTGCTCCATGCGCGCCGGCGCGAGTTTAATCGTAATCCCCTTCTCGCGCTCGAGCTCCATCGAATCCAAAATCTGCTCCTTCATCTTCCGCTCATCCACCGCGCCCGTAGATTGCAAAAGTCGATCCGAAAGGGTCGACTTCCCGTGATCAATATGCGCAATGATGCAGAAATTTCGTATGTTTGATTGATCCATAGTTGTATGCGCGCATGGTAGCGGATAAAGGGGTGATTGAAAAGAAAAAGACCTCAGTGAGGTCTGTAGATTGCGTTGTGGATTCTTGCTAAGAATCCTGTTCCTCCATCCGTTCTCCAATTTGAGCGACCAACTGGCCGACTCGCGGATCCTCGGGGGCGAGGAGTTCTGCCGTTTGTAGCTCGAGGAGCGCTCCGGCCAGATACCCACGATGGATGTAGAGACGAGCGAGGTTCAGATACGGAAACTGAGGAGTGTCGTACCGCTGTGCCTCCTTCGCGCGCTGAAACCAGAGAACCGCCTCGTCTTCACGATCCATCTCCACCAGGTAGGCACCGATGTCGTTGTAGGGGGTGCCCAAACCAGCATCGAGCTGAATAGCTTCCAGACACGCGTCCACCGCGTCATCCAACTTCCCCATATGCGAGAACGCCCACCCCTTGTAGGAAAACGCTTCGGCTGTTGGGTGCAGAGCGATGCTCTGCTCGTACAAGTCCATGGCCTCAGAGAGGTTGCCATCGAGCTGCTCACGCAGACCCGCTCTCCAAAGACTTTCGGCTTTTTGCTCAACGTTACCAAAGGCGCCCATGCGCCTCATCCCCTTTCTGCCGCCGTATGCGACGCCGTAACCTAGTCCGTTTTTGTACAGATGTCAATGGCGGCATGATTGTTTGTTAAAAGAAAAAAGACCCTCACATGAGGGTCGGCGTGTGTTCTAGATCAGCTCCAGCGCCTGATCCAGATCGTCGATCAAGTCGTCGGCATCCTCCAGACCGACAGAGAGACGGATCAGGTCGGGCGTGATGCCCATCTTGTCCTGGGCCGCCAGCGGAATGTCGCTGTGGGTGTGCGTCCGCGGATGCTCAGCGAGCGACTCGGTGCCCCCGAGAGAGACCGCGAGCTTGATCACGCGCAGGGCGTTGAGCACGCGGTAGGCCGCCTCCTGGCCACCTCGGACACGGAAGCTCATGAGCGAGCCGTGACCGCTGCACATCTGCTGAAAGCGCTCCCCCTGATCGCGACTAGGATGCATGCCCGGGTAGTAGAGCCGGTGCACAGCATCGTGCTCCTGCAGGAAGCGCGCGACCTTGAGGGCCTTGTGCTGCGCTGCTTCCACGCGGACCTTGTAGTCCTCGAGGCTGCGGGCGATGAGCCACGCCGTCTGCGGGTCGCAGATGGGGCCCATGATGGTTCGCATCGCCTTGATCTGTCCCACGAGGTACGCGGGGCCGGCGACGATGCCGGCAATCAGATCGCTATGACCGCCGATGGACTTGGTGGCCGAGTGCAGCACCAGGTCTGCCCCCAGCGCCAGCGGCTTCATGAACACCGGGCCGAGCACGGTCCCATCCACCACGATGAGCGGACGGCCTTCCGGTCCCTGGAATGCCCCGGCCATTCCACCGAGGTCCGCCAGCTCCAGTGTGGGGTTGGCAGGACTCTCGAGATAGATGACCTTGGGTCTGGGATCCATGTTGATCCACTTGGCGTAGATCCGCTCGGCAGAGAGCGTCACCGGGAACGAAACCGTCTTGATCTTGAAGGCCGGGAGCACGTGCTCCATGAAGTAGTCCGTCCCACCGTACACCGGGGTGGAGTACATCACCGTATCTCCCGGCCGTAGCAGGGTGAGCAGCGTGGTGGAGATAGCGGCCATGCCACTGGCGAACAGGGCGGCCGCCTCAGCTCCCTCGAACCGCGCCCACCGCTCTTCGGTGATCTGCAGGTTCGGGTTCACCACGCGCGAATAGATGAGCTCATCGGGCGCACGTGGAGGCTGACCATCAAGGCCATAGGCCTGCTCGAAGCATCGTGCCATCTCCTCGGCCGTGGTTGCCACGAACGTGGAGGTCTGAAACACGGGCGGCTTGAGCGCCCCCTCGGATCGAGCGGGGTCGTACCCTCCGTGCAGTGCGAACGTCTCAGGAGAGACGTCATCGGGCAGCTTGTTGGACATGTTGTCCTCCTTCGCCGCGACAGTAACAAAAACACCCTGGCATGACCAGGGTGCAATGGTTCTTTTTTAAAAGACTTCGTACGTCTCTTTTGCAAGCTCCTTAATCTCCTTTCGTAGAGTCGTGGCACGCGCTCTCAACGCCTCCAAGTCAGCATAATCGGCATCCAGGTATTGATCGATCTCCTGAAGCGTTTTGTGCCCCTTCTCATAATCAACCTTATCAGTCAGATGCGCGGCCTCATGCAACATCTGTGCAAATGGCGCATCTCCCACATCATTACTTAACCCTCCGAACGCGATAGACAAATCGTACATCTGTTTTTCGTATTCAGGTGTAAAACCATGCTCACCCGTATCGAGAAAGGCTCTCATCGTTTTACGAGCGGATTCCAGATCTCTTTCAATCACCGTAATGTACCGCTGATCAAACCCCTTATGAGCCTTAATCTCATCCCACTGATCCACGACTTTATCCAACACATTCATCGCGGGTAAAAGCGACTCACCCAATGTCTTCACCTCACGTTTCCTTTCTTGCCTAAGTGCATCACGAATACTCTCCAAATTTTCCGCGGTAATCGCTCCCGACTGGAATAACCTGTCTGGCAGCTCCAGTACGCCAGTCATGCCAGGCATCTTTAACCAAGGAATTGCTTTCCGGTCTTCGTCATACCCCATCCCCTTAGAAAGTTTGAACGCTGTTCCCTGAACCTCCTTCAATTTTGGAAACATCAAAGAAAAAAGGGAGACCGCCGTTAAAAGATTCTTTCCCGTGTTTACCATTTCATCAACCACCAAAACACGCTTTCCATCTAAGTTCGACCCAAACACATCTTCAAGTTCCTGTACCTCATCTTCATGATCCAACAACCCCTCCGACCATCGGGTGGGAACATCCTCAGGTGATAACCATTGATTGCTCATCATCTTCTTCCTCACAAAATCCTGTCGGGAACTAGATGAGGGATATGGATAATACGCCCCTCCTCCTGGAATCGTGAGATCTCTCGATCCAGGATGAACCGAAGTGGCTAGGCCAATATTCACAAACTTCATCTCCGGCATGGGCTTGTCGCTATCAGATAATCGCCATCGCTCCCGCATAAGCCAGGAGAGTGGTCGTGCTGAGCGATCAAGGAAGACCACCGTATCAACATCTCGGTCCTGAATAGTCTCCATGAGATTATCCATGCCCCTTAAAAGATCTTCTCGTGTTTTCGGATTCTCTAATAGCTCGTAATGAAATGCTGGTTCCTCCCTACGCTCCCTGCGCCCAGGTGAAAACATGTTCATAGTTCGTACTCACTCTGCCAACCAGGAATAATAACGTCGCTCCCAAGATGATGCCTCAAGTGTGTACCAAATACTTCTTTTGATTCCGGATCGCCATGCACCAAGAAAATTTTTCCTGGTGGCTTCGCTTCCTCCGGAGTCAGCCAACGCGTGATCTTATCCATGTCCCCGTGAGCACTGAACGATCCGATGGCAGAGATCTTCGCTCTGACCATCACTTCCTCACCAAAGATGTGCACCTTCTTTGCCCCCTCATAGAGCTTTCGTCCAAGCGTGCCTCTCGCCTGGTAACCAATGATCAGCAACCTGTTCTTGCTATCTGAGAGATAACGAATCAGATGGTGCAAGATCCGCCCACCGGACATCATCCCCGAACCAGCAATAATAATCTTTGGTGGCACCACATTATTAATCACCTTGCTCTCACCGGCCGATAGGGTCTCTCGAAGATTTGGGAAACTAAAGAAGTCCTGGTCTGGCTCGCTCGTAATCGGCACATCGAACCGTAGGTAGTTTTTATACTGACGATAAATAGCCGTCGCCTTAATCGCCATGGGGCTATCCAAGTAAATTGGAATTTTTGTGTTCAACTCATTGAGAAGCAGACGATCAATCTCATAGAGCAACTCCTGCGTTCGCTCGATAGAGAACGACGGGATCATGAGCACACCTCGATTATGAATCACCTCCTCAATCGCTGCCTTCAATTTGATTCCACGTTCCTCAACACCCTCATGTTTGCGATGCCCGTACGTCGACTCACACACAACCACATCAGCGCGGGAGAGTTGCTCTGTATCAGGAAGAATCGGCACATCATCGTTTCCAATGTCCCCAGAGAACACCACGCGCTTCCCCTCAGCATCAACGGAAATATACGCCGAGCCCAGCACATGTCCCGCCTCGTGGAACATCACACTCACTCCCGGAGCAATGTCGATCTGCTCGTGGTAACTGACTGCCTCAACACTATCGAACGCTTCATTGAGATCCTCCAATTCATATAACACGGGACTTCCACACTTGTTCGCGTTCTCCGTCATGATGTGGTGCGCATCTTCAAGTACAAGACGGGACAGCCCAACACAAGGTTCAATCATATAGATCTTTCCCTTGAACCCCTCCTTCATAAGCTTAGGCAGACGCCCTGTGTGATCCGCATGGGGGTGCGTAATAAAGACCGCTTCGATCTCAGAAGCACGAAACCCAAACTCCTCAAAGTTTTTGCTGCCACACATGTGCTCCCCCTGAAACATCCCGCAATCAAAAAGAAGCTGATGGTCTTTGCCGTCAGCATCTTGAACTTGGAGCCTGTGACAAGACCCCGTTACCCCGCGAACCGCCCCGTGAAATGAAAGCTTCATACAAGTGTTGCTTTATAGTCAGCCCAACGTCCTTTCACATGCGCCCCTAAATCTTCTGTTGGGTCATCGGTATGCATCTCCCCCACTTGGCGATGCTGTTCAATGGTCTGCTCAACCAGGTCATCCCAAGCCGCCTGCTCTGTCACCCCCTGCTCTTGCGCACGGGCAGAAACTTCATTGAAGAGATTCTCTGGTGTGTAATGCATTTGTTCATTTGTCATAGGACCTGAGTTTAAAGACGAACCCTGTTGTGACTAAGATGATCGCCTGACTCGCCAGACACAGCAGACACCAGGCTCGCAACACAAATGCCTCGATACCTGAGAGATAAAAACTGAATCCCAGCGCACCGAGCGTAAGTAGTGTTAAGAAATTCGTCAGGCTCTTATCTGAAGGATTGCGCAGCTTCATGAATGCTGTCAGAGCAATGAATCCGTACCCAAGAACTCCCAAGGCGGAAACGGGGATGCCAAAGATCATTGAGTACGTGCTCTGATTCACCAGATCACAATCGAACGTATCGTTAATGGAACAAAACTCCGCCGTAGCAGCGCCGTACTTATACGCAAGCGTGTACGCCGACAACGCTACACCGAGAAGTCCCAGAACAATAATGACCTTTAGGACGTTGGCGCGATTCATAGCTCTTCATCTGGGAGCTCACACCCTGACTGCTCTGCAATGGTGTTGAGCGGCACAAACCCAGCGATTCGCGATCCATCAGGAAACTCCCATGTTGGGTATCCCTCAATGCCAGCATCCTGACACTCCTGCGTCATGCCACGTGTGGCATTCGAACACTCGATGTAATTAATGTAATCGAATGAGCTCCCAAACGCTTCCTTCTGATCTGAACAGTGCGGACACCACCAAGCGCCGTACATGGTCGTTTCTGACTCCGTAACGCACTGAGCGAACTCGTCGTAAATGGATGGCCCACTTGTTGAGGACACATTCGTCGCTGCGAAAATAATCAGCCCAACAGCTATAAGAGCCGCCGCGCCGTAAAGATAGGTTGATGATTGTTTCGACTTTGCCATATGACAGCAGTATACTGGAGTCATCATTTTTTATCGAGACTATGCATCGATTACTTCTCCTCATCGCCATCCTCGTACTTATGGGCATTGGATGTGCACCCGAGCCGCTCACACCTCCCGAAGAACCAACAAACGAAATCGTCGTAGAGTCTCCAGAGAGTGAACCTGTTGAAACCGAAACAACAACACGATCAACGGAACCACAAATCTACGTCCAGTTTGTCACCAATGTTCATGACTGGCTCTTCCCAGAAAAAAGCATCGAGACACTGAACCGCCTCATGGACCTTCATGAGCAGTATGAGATCCCTGTTGAGTTTCATCTCACGGATACCGTCACACAAATCTACGTTGAACAGTCACCGGAACTCATGGAGCGCATCCGCAGCTCTGCGTATGTCGCTGTCTCGTATCACGTACGTCCACCACATCCAATCGTCTCTGGATTCGATCAGGTTGGTCTCATGGGCATGAGCTCACAAGAGCGCTATGAAACCTTCATGGGATTTGAAACGCATCGTCTAGACATGGAGACAGGAAGGTATCTCAGTGACGAACCTGGCGGTTTCCAATTCCTCAAAGACCAACTTGGCTACGCCCCTCGCATCGTCGGCCAGACAAACGGCAGAAATGGTGCTGAGTACTCTCAAGTGTTCGAGGAGCTTGGAGCACTCTTTACCGTCCTGCATGAACAGGGCGGTTCCGACATCAGCGAGATGATCCACGGCCTCAACAAGCGCCCTGAAGATCAGGAAGTAAAGCTCTATGAGTTCCGCGTCCCAGAACGATTTGATCCTGAAAGCGAGTTCGCCGACTGGACCGACGGCTTTGACGGCACGCGCGACTGGTTTGTAAACCTCAAGTACCACGAGAACAATTTTTATCTCACCAACACCCCCTTCGCTCCTATCTACTGGGAGGACTGGAACAATGGCCGTCAGGTCGCATTCGAGCCACCCTACGACACCACCGCCTCCTACGACCATATCCGCATTCGCCCAGAGGATCACCAGGAGGCACACTGGGCCCTCTACACGGAAGCTCTTGAATACGTAGACCAAAACTCAGACTGGCTCACAGCCATCAACTCCGTTGATCTGGAGCAGATGCTTGAAACGATCCAATAAATCAGCTATTCTCGGCCCGATATGAAACTCGACTGGGCCACAATTCAACGACCCATTATTGCCCTGTCCCCCATGGCCGACATGACGGACAGTGCGTTTTGTCGTGTCGTGCGCAAGATCTCTGGACCTGACGTGATTGTGTTCCGTGAGATGGTCTCTTCCGAGGCCATCATTCGCGGAAACGACAAAACGCTCGGCATGACAGAGATCCATCCTGATGAACGCCCGATTGTCCAACAGATCTTTGGAAGCGAGCCCGAGAAGATGGCTGAGGCTACACGCATCATCGACCGCGATCACAACCCCGAGGGCTTTGACATCAACATGGGCTGCCCTGTCTACAAAGTTGTTCACTCATTCAACGGCGCATCGCTCATGAGAGACGCTGATCGTGCTACAGCGATCGTACGAGCTATGAAGGAGGCAACAGACAAACCCGTCAGTGTGAAGATTCGTGCTGGATGGGAAGATCCAAAAGAGTGCCTCACCTTTGGTATCGCCCTGGAAGAAGCAGGTGCAGACCTCATCACCATTCACGGACGCACAAAGAAGCAAGGTTATACAGGACAGAGCGACTGGGATCTCATTGGTGAGTTCGCTAAGACCGTCTCTATTCCTGTTCTCGCCAACGGTGACATCTACACCCCACAGCTCATGACAGAGGCCTTAGAGACCTCTGGTGCCGAGGGGGTTCTTATCGCACGCGGCGCACTCGGCAATCCATGGATCTTTAAACAAATCTTGGACCAACTCGCCGGTAAAGAATTCGAACCGATTACCCTGCAAGAGCGTGTCGAGGTCATTAAACAACACGCCCGCTGGCACATTGAACAATTCGATGCTGGCACAGTTCGAACCTTCCGTAAGCACCTGAGCTGGTACTTCCGCGCCATCGCAGGCGCCAAGCCATTTAAGGCACGGCTTCACACAGTCGACACGATCGAAGAGCTCGATGCGGTACTCGATGAAGTTCTCGAGGACGGTCTTAAAGGTGGTGCCGTTGCACGCCGAGATGCATCGCACCCACTCGCTGCCAACCGATTGTTTATCAAAAAATAGTATGACCATTGGCATTCTCATCTTCTCTGAACCCAAGCTCGAAGTTCATACAGGAGTGGACCGGTTGATTGAAGCTGGCGAGTCAATGGGCCACACCGTGGTCAAAATCTACGAACCCCGTCTTTCATTTCTCAACGGCGATATCCGACACCAAGGTGAAGCTCTGCCGAATGTCGACGTCATTATTTCTCGACCAAACTTCATTGAGGAACCTAGCCTGCGCACCTACGCCGTCCGCAAGCTCCTTGCCAGCGGTCAGCGCATCATCAACGGCACACCAACATTTACGTGGACAAAAAATAAGCTCATCCAGCACATGGTGTTTGATGAGCACAATCTTCCCTGCCCTAAGTGGGGCATCACGCGTGACCCTACGCAGGCTTTGGAGCTCGCGAGTCAGATCAACTTCCCCGTCGTTCTCAAGGTCGCCTTCGGCACGCATGGTAAGGGCATCTTCTACGCAGAGAACCCTGAAACGCTCCGCCCCATTGCAGAATATCTCGTGATTCGAGACCGCAACCCTCTCATCGTTGAAGAATTCGTCGAAGAAGCCAAACGAAAGGACCTGCGCGTGCTCGTCGTAGGGGGCGAAGTCATCGCGGCCATGGAACGCCAGGCTCCCATTGGAGACATTCGTGCAAATACATCAAACGGTGGGACCGGTCACCAAGTTGACCTCACCCTTGAAGAGATCGCCCTGGCAAAAGAATGCGCAAAGGTCTTTAACCTAGAAATCGCCGGCGTCGACATCATCCGATCCAAACGTGGCCCTCTGGTCCTAGAAGTAAACTCAAACCCCGGCTTCAAAGAGCTGGAGAGAGTCACCGGCGTCGACGTAGCAAAAACCATGATCGAGTACGCTGCGAAACAATCGAAATAACGGAACTCCACACGTTCCATAAACCAAAAAGTGGCCCTATGGCCACTTTTTTTCAATCATTACCTCTCGATGGTAAGTATCACTTCTGCCCGAGATCCCTGTGCGAGATTCACCTGATAGTACACAGGAACGATCTTCTGTCTCTGTTGAGCGTCGCGATACATCACATACAGTCTATGCGTGCCCCGTGTTGCCCTAGTAACAAAGTAGCCACTTGCATCTGTTCGACCAGAAATTGAACCATGAGATGCAACAACAGATGCGTTCGGTACCGACTCGCCTGTTACGGCATCGTACACATACCCTGACAACTGAACACCTCCGTTTGAGGAAGGTTGGTAGCTAACCACAGGGTGCTCCAAACCATAGTTCCGATCAGCTCGCGCTGGCTCAAGACTAAACACGACAGAGTCTCCCACAAACATCGTTTTCACCTGAGAAGGCTTATACCATCTGCTAGTGGCAATAGAGACCTGTCGATACTCCACCCCACTTGAATACGTAAGTACGAACTCTCCATTTGTATCAGTAACAGCATGAATACTTGAACCTGAAACCGCAGCCGTAACCCCTACAACCGGAAGCCCACTCACAGCATCAATAACACGCCCTTTCACCTCTCTCGCCACGGAATGTACCGCGACAGGTGCTTGTGTTGTGGGCACCCGCTCTGGCGTAGAACGATTTACGCTCTGCTCTGACGTCTTGGGATCCTCAGTCTCCTCAAGAGGCACGAGCATTGCACGAAGGCTCTCGAGGTGCTCGTCACCAATCTCGGCAACCAATTGATTCCAATCTTTCCCGAAGCGTTCTTCTGCCTGCTTTTCGTTCTCCAGTACATAGGTATCCTTCTGCGTTCCATTCAAGACAAAGACATCAGGAGAACGTTTTGACTTCACGAGCATGATCTCCTTTGCATACCCCGCATCAACATAGATGCCTGTCATCTCACGCTTCCACTTCTCATTTGAATACACAACTATCTTCTTCTGCCACTCGGGACCAAAATGAACCCGAGCCGATTGCTCATCTTGAAGATGCTCAATTCGATTCCCTCTCAGTGTCATGTAATCCAGATCAATGGCGTACACATCAGGACGAGACTCATGTTTAAACAACCCAGCCAGTTCTGTGTATCTAATCTGTGGGCCCATCTGGTAAGCACGAAGTTCTTCACAAGAGACACTCTTAAGAGCATCGAAACTCTTGTAGTACGAATAGAAAAGTTTCTCCGTGGCAAACGACCGAATTGAACCATCGTCCTGAAGCTCATAGACCGCCTTTGATTCATCACAACTCAATAGTGGCCGATCGCCGTGATTCATCCCACGAGCCAAAGTGGGAGAAGCAGACGCTAGCGCAGCAATCACAAGAACTGAGATGAAAAGTGATTTTGAAAAAATACGTGTGTTCATAGAAGTTACGGATACGTAGACGAAGCGCGTTAAAGCAAAAGAGGCGTACATATTGAATCGAAAGCTCGATCAAATATGCACGCCCCTTTCCGTCGGGAAGTTGCTTTTTTAGTGATTAGACTATCAGGCCATACACGGAAATCACTTGAATTTTACGACCGACTATAGCTCAAAAATGCCGTTTTGTCAATAGGTAAGCCCTGCCACCACTCTAAAATAAAACGCGAGAGCAAGTCTCGCGATCGTGGCAGGTGGCGTACCTGCTACTTGTTCTCCAGCGGCACCGGCATGAGCGTAGGGCGCAGCGAAGGCAGCCGAGGGAGACGCGGCCAGAAGCCGGTGTTGGCGCGCAGCCACGGGCGCAGCTCGGGCACGAGGCGCTCGTAGCAGGCCACCAGGTGCGTGCGGCGCACGTGCATGTTGAGCCGATCTTCCTTCAACATCTCTGCGGCGAGCGCAGAACCTCGCAGGCAGACGTCGTACTGGTAGGCGACGGCGTTGTAGTTCCGGATCCTCTGTGCCAGCTTGGCGGCGCGCTCCACGATCGGATCGTTCGCCCACCGAAGCTTGCGCGTGAGTGAGGCCGTCTTGAGCATGGCCCAACCCCCAATGAGGGTTCCGACCAGCTGAAGCATTTCCTGCCAGCTCCACCAGTACAGCCAGTACGGCGGCGCCGTCCAGAACATCGCGACGATAGCAACCGTCACAAGCGCAGCCAGCGGCAGGGTGACCCACCGCGCGATGGCGAGAGCACGTCGGCGCTCCCAGGCCCAGATCGGGCCGGACATCTGTGCGAGCAAGCTCAGCTCAGACGAAGGGACAACAAAGGTTCTCGAGGTGTCGTGCATTGGAAAACCCCCTTGCAAGCGACCGCGCACGCTAGCAACTTGCCTGAGGCTCGTCAAGGGTGTCATAATGGGTCGGTATGGAAAATAACTATCTTTATGGGATTATTGCCGTCCTTGTTGTCATGACAGCAGGACTTGGCTGGGCCCTCTGGTCCCTCAATCAACCACCTGAATTTGTTGAAGAACCGTTTGTCACCATCGAGGAAAAGATCGTTGAAGACGAAGCGGTCGACGGGAATGAAATCGATGAGCAGACCATTGGCGCTGTCATCAATGTTCACATCGAACCAACATCTAATCAAAGAGACACGCTTGACCACTGGCAGACCGTCCAATCTATCGTAGAGCTCTCTGATGAGTACGAGATGAAACTCTCGTTACACTTCTCCCCATCTGTCGCCGAGTTCGTCACGTCAAATGCAGAAGCTCTCGAGTTAGTAAGGGACTGGGAAGAGAGCGGCCATGAGATTGCCGCACATCACCACGACCCCAGCCATGCTGAATGGGACGGATACACAAATGACGCATCACTCATCGGAACACGCGGTTACGAAGGAACGGTCGATGAGCTCATGGAAATCGTGACAGCCATCACAGCTGACGGTGAGATCCTCGTGGGCAGCGGAACAAAAGACGCCGAGGAGTGGCCAGAAGGAGTGATCTACGGAAGCGCCGGCGGATCGCCACCAAGTTACGAGGATCTCGTTGGTCCACCGTTCCAAGAAACCATGGGAGAGACTGAAGTCACATTCCTGACAAAGGCGCCGTTTGGTGTAGGAATGATCAGCGCATCACGCAACGCCACCTACGAGCACATCGCAGAAGCTCTCGAAGATATGCGTGACGACGAATACCTTGGCCTGACCCTGACAGACAAAACCTTTAACGAAGAGACCCTCGCGGATCTTGAACAGGTCTATCAACTCTTCGTCGTAGAAGGCATTCAAACACAGACCATCGAAAACTTACTGGCACCGTAGACATCGCTGCCAGCAACATAAAACACACCCATACGGGTGTGTTTTATGCTCTCTGAATATGTCACTTACTAAGTGATATGCTCTGTCGAGCTGCCCAGACGTATCTGGGCCGTGACGGGCGCGTTGATGCCCTCCATCACACATCTTCCTGTGATGGTTTTATGCCTGACAACCATGAGCATCTCAGCTCAAGCCTACTTGCCGTTCATGGAACTCATGAACTCCTCTCTCATGGGCTGAATCTTCTGAAGCTCCATCTCCTGTGCCCTCTGCGTCAGCACAAGCATCATCATCATGGCATGAAGATCCTTCCTGTGCTGGACCGACAGAGGTTCGTCAGCGCTGAGACGGTCGTGAATCCTGTCCAGCGTTTCACGCAACTCCTCCGCCTTGGGGAAGATCCGGTGAAGCGAGTAGGCACACTCCAGCATGTGAACGCGATGAACTACCGCGAACCCACAGACGGTGAAAAGTACCTTCCCCTGCATGTACAGGATCACTGCCACCACAACAAAAGTGCTGAACCAGATACCCTCAAGAGCCATGTAACCTCCTCCAGGTGATCGTTGAAGGTCTTAGGCACGACAAACGAGTTCTCGGGCCTAAGACCTTGCCCAGGACACCAGACTGGGCAAAAGACGTAATTGGGAATTGGTTCGAACGCTGACTCACTGCACAATAGGCACATACGTTCGCTTGGTGTCTTTTCTAGAAGCTGCCCCTACACCCACGTCTGGAAGCTTCTAGTCGTCGGTCACCTTTCCTGATGAGTCGCAAGACCAGGAAAGTAAGTCGTCTTATCTCTGCCGCTGAAGAGCAACAAAGAAAAGACGACTTCGTGACCATTGGGAATAAAGAAAATCCCTTGTTCAAAACCGCTCAAGTGTTTGAGCAGGAACAAGGGATTACCTTTGTTTCTCCTGGATTTACGGCTCAGGAAGTCGCCGACTGAACAATTCAGTTCTGTAAGGAGGTTGGAAGAATAAACGTTCTCTCCATCGTTGTCAAGATTGCACCGTAATCATTCTTTCACTTTTATGATTTCGGAAGTGCCAGCGAAACGAATGAGGCGAGAAGCTTTATCCCAACGAGCAACATGAATCCATAGAACAATCTTTGGTCCGCAACAGCCCCCAATCCAACAACAAACAGCGCGGCAAATGTTGAGGTGCTAAAACTGTTCAACGAAAGAAACGTGGCACGATACTTCGATTCAACACGCTGGTTGAGGTATTCAGAACGAAACACACGAAAGGCATTTTCGATCAGGAAGTACATCCCCAATCCCCCAATCGCCACATACACATTTCCAAACCCGACAAGAACAAACGCCAAGGCCGCTAATGTTCCCACAACAAAAAAATGTATGCGACCAACGTTTCCGTTGAGATTCCCTGAAAGCCACGCGCCAATAATGGAAAAGACCTTAAGGCCAGCATAGATCATTCCAAGGGCAGAGATAGTGAATCCAAGATCAAGCATCCGTGGCTGCCAAAGAAGACGTCCCGACTCGTCGAGTAGCGCAAAGGCAAGCAGGATGATCGCAAATGAGGCATGCGTTTTTAGGAAAAGAATCGCCCGTTTTGAGACAGAGACTGGTTCTTGCTCAAAGGCTTGCACAAGACTTTTTGGTTCTGTTGAGTGGGCGCGAGTTTCTTTTAAAAAAATGAGTGTGTAGATCGCCGTAACAACCATTGCCAATGCGGCAAAACCAAATACCGCCGAAGGAGTCATGAAATAAGCGACGAGTGTCGAAACACCAAGACCAACGATGGTAACGAGCTCATCAATAATTGTCAGACGACCAAACCAACGCTTGTATTCTTTTTCTTTATTTTCGTCTTTCAGCGCATCAAACAAGTACGCTTCATCGGCACCAGAGAGCATGGCAAACCCTGCCCCCATAAACATGAACGGCAGAATGAATGCCGTGAAATCCTGCGCAACGGCAATCAAACCGAAACTTACAGCGAACGCTAGGCTACTGGCCGCCATAGCGTACTTACGACCAAGTTTGTCAGCCACATAACCACTAGGCACCTCAAAACAAAAAAGGACGATAGCTAAGATGGCTTCAAGGATTCCAATTTGAGCAAGTGACAACCCTCGAGATAATGGAAGTGCTACAAGAATTGGTAATTGGAGACCCAAAGCAAAATGCTCAAGACCCACCTTTGTGAACAGTCGATATAACATGGAAGCATTGTAGCAAACCCTTCAATTACCAACCCAACCCCAAGCATGACAAGTAGATTATTCATCATAAAAAGAAAAAACCGATGCGCTTGCATCGGTTTTTTCTTGGTTCCCGGACAGGGATTCGAACCCTCCCATGCAAGGATTCAGGACGTGGCTAGGATTACGGAAAAGATTCTAATGAGGCCGTAAACATTGGTCAAAGTTGCTTTCTCACGATTCTCACGCTTACACACAATAAAACACCCTCACTCACATTTTTGGGCGCAAAACGGACACATTGCGGACACACGCAGGTTCGGGGAATGTGAGAGGGGTGTTTTATTATTTTGATTGAATAACGAACACCTTCTGGTTGATAACAAACAGATTGTCTTTTGTCTGATTTTCGTAGTAAGTGATTAACTCGTCTTTGTGCGCCTCATACTCATCAGGGTACTGATCAAAGGAAAGTCGGAGTGTTTCGAATAAATCGGTACCTGAACTAAATGGAATCGTTGTCGGAAAGCTATGCTCGGTATATGTGTATCTGTCCAAGACAGCTTTAACCACATCGTATGTGAACGTATACGGATGATTGACCATAGCGGAAAACGCTAATTTGAGCGGTCCGTAATCACCATCACACCCATTCACAACAATGAGTAGCTTGCCATTCTCTGTGAGCTTGTTAACCATCTTGTCGATAGCAGCACGTTTGTCGTCAAAGTAGTAGACGACATGAGATGCAAGAATGACATCATACAAGTCTGGTGACCCATACGACTCCCAGTCGCCAACAATAAACTCTGCGTTAGTTGGGAGTTCATATTCTCCCGTCTCTTTTTCCAAAATGGTGTACTTGTCGAATTGATCGGCGAGCTTTTGTGCAAAGAATGGCGATGTTCCAAGGCCAATCTCCAAGCAATGACCACTCTGATCTGAAACAAGTGATTTAATGGCGTCAGGCAAAACGGTCTTTTCATTGGTTTTGGATACAAGGCGGTCATACCAATCCTTCTGAAAGGTAACTTTATCTAATGGCATATCATTTTTTCAATTCAAACAACGTCCACGTGTATCCCAGTTTTTCTACTGACGTTTGGGTGAAAATAATTCTACACCGATCTAATAACGCCAGCACAGGTGCGATGTCAGCAAAAGAACCCCACACAAAGAATGCTGATCCGTCCCTATTGAGATATTCAGGATATTTTGTGACAAAACGTTCGATCAGATTGTCCACGTTCGTATCCGCTGACCAAACCTCCTCTAAGATAGGTAGGTTTGCAAAAATATAATCAAATTGTCCAGTTACTTTACTAAAAAGGTCTGATTTTTTCACCGTGACAACTTTCTCCACGCCATGCTTCGCAACATTGATACGAGTATTATTGATGGCCTTATTAGAAATGTCGACCGCCGTAACATGCCCTGCGCCAGCGAGTGCGCAATGAACGGCAACAACTCCTGTCCCGCAGCCAACATCTAGTATGCGTTTACCATTCACATCTGGTAAATGATCGAGGATCATGGAGCTAGAAAATGTAATACTCGGATTTGGTGTAAATACTTGATCATGTACCTCAATCTCAATTCCACCAATACGCAAGGTGTGGTTTGGATGAGAAATTAAATCGTTCCATTCGTTAGACATACAACTCCGCTGTTAACCTACCCGCAAAACGTTCATCTTATTTATATCCAGTTTAGTAAAATGAGTCATAGTTGATTTGTTTACAGAACTTCTTTTAATTTCCAAAAGAGATTTCCCCCTTCAGCGATTAGGTCATTGATAAGCCTATATGTACCATCTTTTGTTTCTGCTTTTTTGTATAGAATGCCAATCGCCTCAAACCATTCATCAGACCGCATAAATGGCATTTTCAGTTGTTTATTACGCACTCCGCCCTCCAATAAATACAATCTAATTATCGCTAATGTTTCTTCCGGTGCTTCCTCGGCTAATTTGATGATGGTTTTACTTAGACCATATTCCCAATCCAATGCACCACTTGTTTTTTCCAAAGTTTGCGCAATCCGTTCTGCTAGCCACTTTGGTTCAAAGATATTTTTGTCAAGACTCATCCAATAACCGAACCCTGAGAATAATTTCTTCTCTTCTTTGTTCGCAATAGCCCAATCCCAAAATTCGATCAATCGCTGCTTCACAAGCGGCTCATTTTCTAAGAGTTTGTTTGCCTGTTTGTTATCACCGGATACAAACATTCGTCCAATGAAATTGACAAATTTTACTTGCTGTTCAACATCTTGCTGCCAAAACTTTTTAAACAACTCATCGTCAAAACCAAATTTCTGATGATAGACCATGAAAGCTAGTGCAAGGTGAACTGCTAGTCCTTCATCCGGTTCTTTGAAATACTTACGATTTGGATCTTGACTTCCGGCCACTCCAAGCCCTCGCATATAGAGTTTTTGAAATTCTGTTTCAAAGAAGATTTCTTCGTATAAATTGTTCGCAAGATAACCCTCCCATGCAGCGATGTACAAATACAACCTCTCTGTATTCGTTGTAAAGATTGATGGCAAGAGGCTACGAATCCATTCCTTATCTCTAAAATAGAAAGATGGCAGATAATGCCCAAACAAGAACATAATAGCTCGTGTATTCTCTCCTTTTAACAGCCGCTCATACACACCTTTCACATCATCAGCAATTTTTACGGCAGCATCTTTCAGGAAACCCTTTCCGTCCTGATACACAAACAGAGCCAATGCTTGATAGGCTCGTCCTCGAACTGAATTTATTGCAATACTAAACGGGTCACTAACAAGGTATTCATCCTTCCCGCCCGGCAATCGTGTCTTAGACACCGCCGTCTCCAATTCTTCATCCTCTGGTTTCGGATCGGAATTCTGCAAAAGGTACGAGAGAATTTTGAAAATTTCATTCCTGTCTTCAGCAAAGTTCACCAAAGGTTCACCATCTACTTCACTTAACAACTCCTGCAATACGTCTGCAATGATGCTGTGGACACCCTCCCAACTAGCAAGCCACCCGCCAAATCTTTCACGTTCTCGCTTACTGAAATCAAAGGGCTTTTCTGCCCCTGACCGGACGATGTCAAAAATTGCATTCACTAGGCTACCCCAGTCAACTCTGCGAGCCTCTTCTTTATTTGCACGAATAGCTTCCCAGATACCTCTATAAAAAGATTGGGTGTAATGTTCATCTAAGATACCTCTTTCAAAGAAGAGACTTGCATGAGGAGCGAAGTCAGTTAGACGATTTTTTATGCTGGATTGAATTTGTGACCCGACACCCTCTGCATTTACTGGATTTGTAAAATTGTCAAAATGATTCGATTCCTTAAGACGTTCAGGCGTCCATTCATCTTTCAATTTTTCAACAATGTCCACAACGTCAATGGCATCGAATTCTTCTTGTGAGATAAGGCCGCGTGGCGAAATCATGCCGCCGCGCATCTTTCCTATGAGCGGTTGTGGCTCATACTCGGCATTACATTTTTTACCAAAAACCTTTTCACACTCTTCTTGTTCTTTTTTATTCAAGCTATCACAAATCGAAGAAAGGATTTCCCAACCAGTACGTTGGTACAACCCTTCCTCTCTTTCATCATCTCGTTTACTAGAGAAGCATTTAAAGACATTGGCAACATAGTCGCGTTGATATTCTGAATCAAAAATCCTAAAACACTTCTTGAGAGATTTCTTGTATTCTGCGCCCGATGCAATTTCATAGTAGCCCTTGTTTGATTTTATTGAGTCAAAAAGTGCGGAGAAGTATTTTTTGGCAACTTCTTTTAAGGACTCTGGGTGCAAACTAAGGACATACAGTTTCAACCTCCACATCGCAGGGCTGGATGGGAGCGCTTCAATATATTTTTCAAATATGTTCGATGAGGTCTCTTTATTACGATTTTCAAATACACGTTGAACGAGTTTTTTTATACTCGCTGCCAACGACTTTACATTCTCACGATCTGAGTTATTCGTTTCTTTAACCAAATCAAGCTTGAAGAAATCCGTATCGTACAGATAGAACCCATCCTTGTATTCAAAGTAACTATCCTCTCCAGCCCTGTCACCAAGTTGGACTATCGCAGATAGGGCGCTGCAAGCAATACTCAATGCCTTCTCTACATTGTCGTGCGCCACTTCGGTGAGACACGCAAAAACTGATGAGTATGATAAGTCCTTGAAGTAGAATGGGTTTCCGCCAAAATAATCTCCCGAATTTTCTTTATAAGCCTTTTGGTCTTTAATGGACAATACAGCTTCAGCTAATGTCAGCAAAGACTCATGATCTCCCGCATCAGATAAGGCTTCAAACATCTTTTTGTATTCAAAGCCCCAGTCATTGAATGCACTCATTAACTCAACCCAATTTTCTTCTTTTATTTTCAAGACAAGTCTCGCAATTTCAGTCGCTGGAAGTTCACTAGCGATTCGCAAAAATTGATCGACAACTTCCGGGTTAAAATTCTCTTTAGAGATTTCGACTTGGAGCATGGTGTCTACAACTGGCGCTGGGGACGTTTGAGAAATTCGTGATAGATAAAATAATTCCGGGGTTTTGTATCTGTATCGAATTGAATTTTCAACACCAGCCTTCAGCACATCGAGAAAATTATTTCTCCAAAGCCAATCCAGCCATCGGTCATCCACGTTCTCGAAGAAATATACACGCGCATCAGCGTTAATCTGCAGCAAAGCCGTCAATTCTTCTTTTAAAGAATCACTAGGTGGCTTGCTTACTATCAAGTCTATCAATTTATGCAACTCAATCTGATCCATATTTATCTTTTCTTGAAGCTAAAGTAGTCACTTAAGTCAATCAAGAAGCTGGTACACAATTTATCGAAATCTTCTTCACCTAATGACGCTACGTTACGGCCAAGAAGAACCTTAGCATGCTCAATCGCAGAATGTTTAAAGTGAGAAAAATCGTTTAGAAAATCCTTATGTTTGTTCAATCTTTCATGCAACTTCCTCGCATCATCCGAGTGCTGTCTCTTAGGTACGGAGGCGAGAAATCTTGCGCAGTTTTGATGAAAGTGCTTGTCCATCAGCTCTCGCATTGAAGCCGCGCAATGCTCCTTCCAAAATTCATCACGTGATTTTATTTCCTCACTAAGGAACATGTTTTGAGCATTTTTTATAACTCTTATTGGGGTTGTACTTTTGTTAAATCTTCCCATAACCCATACCAATTGAACATTTATACTCACAACTTCGATTACGGATTCTGAGAGGTTCACAAAATCGTACTCCGCACCACCGGTCGAAATACTTGGCTGCCCCGCTAAAATTGGATCTTTATCTAATGACATGCCGATCAACAATCTCGTTGTCCATTTTAATCAAAAAACACCTAAAAATAAAGGTGTTTTTTGTGTTGCTTACCGACTCACATTTACTCCCGTATACTGACTCGGATCGGATATAACCTCAACCGCATCAATAAGGTAGTCAGATGTGTCCTCTGGGAGTCCTAGAAGCGGTACGAGTACCTCCCAATCCTTGGTTGCACCACTTGGATCATCTGTTGCGACAAACACGCCTGTGACGTTCCTAGAGGTCGCATTCCATTCAATGACGAACATATAATCGCTAATCTCATATTCATTCATCCATGTCATGGATTCGTCATAGATTTGTTCGGAGGTCGGGTCAATGAAGGAGTCTTCCAATGGCATACCTAGCTCATCGCGGACCTCGTCGATCGTCATACTAAGAATGCGTGGTGTGTCGATAATCGCTACCGACTCATCATCTTGTACCGTATCCGTTGCCGGTGTATCGATGGTTTCCACCGGTCCAGAGCCAAACGCTCCGATAAACATGAAGAAGATGAAAACGGTTAGAAGCCAGAACCACCATTTTTTGTAAATGGACTTTTTTGTATCAGACATAGTTTTGTGTGTGTTTTTGAATTAGAGATTCACGTAACACAAAAGGTCCCGTGAACCGACGACGGCAACCTTTCGGAAGCTCGCCCCAGACCCTTTCGGGAATGGACACACGCAAATGAGTGCCGGCCACGAGACCGTCTCTGTTTGCGTGTGATTTAAGTGCCATGCTCACGAATGTGAGTTTAGGCAATTGTGAACTCAGTCTACCGTATTTTGCTGAAAAATCAATCTCTTTGTGTTAAGTTGTCACAAGTATGACTAAAAAATCTGTGCCAGCGGACAAACGGATTAACAGGAATAAACTTTATATTTTACTTGCTTCTGACCGGGCTATCGAGGACCTGAATAGGCTGCGTCGTAAATTTGGTATACCAAGTGATCTGCTCAGACGAGACCTTGAAGCCATCGAATCATGGACTACTTGGCTATGCGAATCTTCTGACCGTCTTAATGGCTGGAAAGATGCTATTGGGTCTTTTATGAAGAAAAACATGTTGGGAGAACAATTCAGGGGCGCAGTAGAGGAGATTGTAAAATTTGGTGATCAAATCATTGCGGCACCAAGTAACATTCGCGTGATTCAAAAACCTAAAGAACCCGATACCGTTACGGTTAAACTTCATGGACCTGTTTCAAAAAAGAATTGGAATGATACATACCTAGTTGTTGGCAGGATCATGTCAAAACTCTCTGATTCGGACTGGATGGAACCTATTACTAGCAAGGAAGATTTAGGGGAGGCTTATCGCTACTACTGCAAGTGGAAATCGTTAAAAACGATGATTGATGCAGATGGCAACGAAGTGAAACCCATGTTTTCACAGTTGGTGGAAGTGTCTAGTGATGCAACAGATGAAGAATTCATACGAGAGACACTACGGATTAAAAGAATGATCTATCGATTTCAAAAAGAAGTTAAGAAAGCCCAAAGGACTGAGTGACAGCAGGATCAATCCTGTTGTCACTAAACCCCCGAAAGCGATGCTATCGTTTCAGTACGATAGTTTTTTGTTTCAATAGGGTCTGTGCCAAAGATCTCTGCATCTCTTTTGTGGCTTGGCACAGGGCTACGAAATAGGTGTGGAGATTTTTGTTCGACCAAGTATTCGTTATGTCGCAAAACTGCTCGATACCCCTTTTGGGGACATCTTCTACAACGAGTTGAGCTTGCAGCCATAGCCCAACATCCGATTATAGGTGAGACATCCTGTTGCAACCGCTTTTCTATACTTCGGGTTTAATTCTATGTCTACAAACAACTCTACAAAGCAACTCAGTAACAAATCCCCCAACACAGGAGGGATAAACAAGTCTTTTGAAAAGAAATCTCGTTTCAAACGCAATAAATCAACTAAGCAACGATGTCCATGGTGCTACAAGGAAGGATTGTTTTTAACAATTCGAAAGAAGGCGATTCGTGAGTCTTGTATCCATGAATGTGGCTATCGCGCATGGATTCCAAAAGAATGTTTCAGCTATGAAGAGCGATGTAAGCATTATCACAGGACAAGATGAACTCCTATTGATTTCGGCAAATGAGTATGCACCGACCAGACTGCGAAAGACATGAAAACCTGAGTGTATTTGACCTACGTGAGTATGGATACTTCGAACCAGTAGCAAAGAGTGGTGGTATCCGATGGTCACAGGGACTGGAGGCAAAAGTATCTGTTGATGCAAACAACGGACATGCAAGGTTTCGGCATGGACCACAGAACTATCCAGTTAAACTCACATCAACCCCTTGTTTCTTTGGCGGCCAGCGCTACTGGTTCATTTGCCCACTTGTCATTAGAGGAAGGCCGTGTAAGCGCCGCTGTGCCGTTCTGTATCTCGTAGGAGAGTACTTTGGATGCAGAGAGTGTTACGGCCTTGCATATCGCTCACAGCGTCTACCACGCAGCGGACTGGTCGGAGCCTTTGAAGGATTTTGTACTTATGACCGTGTGTTGCACATCATTGAAAGTCTGAGGATCAAATACTGGCACGGGCGACCAACGAAACGCTATCGGAGACTCCTACAACGACAACAGCGACTAGCTCCCAACTTCAGAAACCTAAATCATTTTGAAAATTAGCAAACTGACCGCATAATTGAGTAGCCCAATGAAGGTATGGCATACCAACATACTTTCACTCGGACCTGCTCATTCACAATTAAATATGGACGCTTCAAGGCAACAATCTAGCGTCATCGAACGATTACTGGATCCGATAGCTGTGGCAAAACTTCTAGGGGTTTCACGGCAGACTGTCTACCGGATGATAGATGACAGACAGATTCGGTTCTGCAAGATCCGTGGCCTTTTGAGGATCCGTGAATCGGACGTGGCACGATTCTTGGATGAATCGAGCTTTGAAGCGATAACAGAAGTATGAGTATGGCAAATATCATTCGAGGAAAATGGCATGCCGACATACGTCTTGGACGCGATAGGTTTCGTAAAGTTTCGCCGGATGGAACCAAGAAGGGTGCGCTAGCGATCGAGCGCATCATGACGGAAAACTATCTACGCACAGGGTCGCCCTACGCGAAGAAACCAGAAGAAGACAAAAGCGACACGCTCTTTGTTGACTTTGCGACTGAGTGGACAGAAACGTATGTACGGACGAATAACAAGTCATCAGAGGTGAAGCGTAAGGCGGCAATCCTAAACAATCACCTTGTGCCATTCTTCGGGAAATTGAAGTTAGGAGATGTTACTACGCAAACCATCGAGCGATTCAAGGGTGGTCAGAAAAGTAAGACGTTCCGCGGCAAGCCTATTGGTGCCAAGACGATCAATAATCATTTGAGCGTTCTAAACAAGGTTCTTAAATGCGCACATGAGTGGGGCTATATTAAGAAACTTCCCAGCGTGCAATGGTTGAAATCGCAGGCGCCGAAGATTGACTTCCTCAAAGAGAGTGAGATCAAGAAGCTGCTTTCAGACGAGAAAGAACCGAGGTGGAATCTCATGGCTCTTATGGCAGTACGCACAGGAATGCGCATTGGGGAGCTACTAGCTCTGCATTGGGAAGACGTTGATTTGGAAACTGGTCATATCTGTATTCGGCGAAACAAAGCCGGCAAGAAGATTGAGTCTACTAAAACCAATCAGGTGCGATATGCCCACATGACACCGTCGCTACACCAAGCGCTAACGACGTGGCAACTCGTTAATAACGGGTCGCTCGTGTTTACAAGTCCTGCAAATGGCGGGGCCTTGAGTCGATCTGCGTCGTCAGAGGCATTGGCACGTACTTGCAAGCGTGTTGGGTTGCGAAAAATTGGCTGGCACACACTGCGCCACACCTTTGGGACCGATCTAACAGCAAAAGGGATTCCGACGCGTGTGGTGCAGAAGCTCATGGGTCACAGTTCCATTAAAATGACGGAACGATATGCTCATGTGGCAGACGAAACAGCGCGACAAGCCGTGATGACATTAGAGTGCGAATGGGTCACCTTTGGACACAATACGGACACATCACAAAATGTCTATGCTCCACGTTCTGGTTCAGATAATGCGTTCGAAGCCTAGTTTATGACTAGGGCAAAAGAAAAAACCGATGCTACTACATCAGTTCTTTCTTGGTTCCCGGACAGGGATTCGAACCCCGATTTAGTGGACCAGAACCACTCGTCCTGCCATTAGACGATCCGGGAGTGTAGTGAGGCAGTGAAGAAAAAGCTGTCATGGTGCCAGCTCTTTCTTCACTGCCGAACGGAACGACCGGATGTGACTGTATCGTCAGCTGTCACTTCCGGGAATGTGCACAAAACGACCAGACACAATAGGCTATTCGAATCGTTGCGCCAGCAGGATAACATGAGCGAATTCGAGCGTCAACGGATCCTTGCGGGCGCCTTTTTTTAAACAACACTTCCACCAAACTCCTGAAGTAACGTGTTCACCGTGTCATCCTGATTGGCGCCCCCCTTAGATGACACCGCCTTAATCTTCATACGCTTTCCAAGCACCTGTTCGAGGATCCCCTCAATCATCGTTCGATTCTTTTCTTGATTTACTGTCTGTACATACAGATCGTACTCAAAACCAAGCTCCAGTCGCTCTCCGTCAATTCCACTAACCTCACATTCTTTCATCATCAGCGGCAGTGAGGCGTTACACGACTTGATTTGATCGTACACTTGAGGCCACTTGTTTTTCACGTCATCTAAACTGATCACTGGAACTGTATCGAACACGGTTTCATCGGAACGCACCGAAGCAACCTCCTGCTTCTCAAAATCCGCTGGCGCGGGTTTATCTACATCCTTTGGCTCAGGTTTTGGTTCTGGAGCTGGAGCTGGTGCTGGCGGCGGAGGCGTAGTTGCCGTCGGTGTAGGCGGAGAAACCACCTCTTTAACCTGCTGAGTGACAACTGGTTTCACTGCCGCACCACACAGACGCACAATGGCTAATTCAATCGGAAGCTGCGGGATATGCTCTCCTCGTATAGATCGCTGTGCTTCAAGAAGCGCCACGATAGTCTCCTGTAGCGCACCCGCACTCTGGACATTCCCAGCAGAAATGTCTTCCAAGAGCTGATCGCGAAGATATCGAATCACATCCTGAACGAAGTGACGGAGGTCTACTCCCTGTTCAAGATATGTGTTCAATAGTTCGATGGCCTTCTTTGCCTCACGGTCAGTAAGGGCTGAGACAAATTCTTCAATGAGCACCTTTTGCGTAGCTGGCAATACCAGCGACGCTTCCTCCATACCAATGTTCTTCTCACCGAGCGCCAATACCTGACCAAGCAAGCTCTCTGCATCACGCGCACATCCACCGCTATGACGGGCAATCTCTTCAAGGACGTCCGTTGCCACCTTTACCTTCTCCTCTTTTAAAATCTTCTCCATGCGTTCGATCAGCTCTCCTTGAGGGATACGCTTGAAATCGAAACGCTGGCAGCGACTAATGATTGTCTCAGGCACTTTGTGAATCTCTGTTGTCGCCAAAATAAACATGGCATGAGCCGGCGGCTCTTCAAGTGTCTTCAAAAGCGCATTGAAAGCAGACGTGGAGAGCATGTGCACCTCGTCGATGATATACACCTTTCGCTTCAACTGGTTCGGCGCAAATCGCACAGAATCAATAATCGTCTCACGAACATTATCGACACCGGTATGAGACGCTGCATCGATCTCATAGACGTCCAAGGCCTGACCTGCATTCACTTGCTCACAAGGACCACAGCTGTTGCAAGGCTCATTGCCCTCTGGTTTCTCACAGTTCACCAACTTGGCAATCAAACGAGCGGTAGTAGTCTTCCCTACCCCACGTGGCCCAGTAAACAAATAAGCGTGAGCCAAGGACTCACTGGCATGTTGGTTCTGAATCGTCCGAACCACATGCTCTTGCCCGCTCACCTCCTTAAATGTCGATGGTCTGTAGGTGCGATAGATCGCTTTGCTCATAATGCCTTCATCTATTCCCCCATGCTAATTATGTACTTTTTCAACGGCAGCCCAAACACATTTTCCACCCGCTGGCACAACCACAACCACCTCATCGCCAGGGATCCCCTTAAAGTAAGAGACGCTTGCTGCAAGCACTTTATACACGTCATCACCACAGACAACAACTGGCTCTTGTGTGGATGAATCAATCGAAAGTTTCCCTGCGATACGCGTACGCTCCACAGGCCCAATCTGCTTGTACAAATAACCTCCATCGGGCTTGATTAGCAGCTTGAGCATGTCCCCTTCAACCAACTTCGACTTGGAAGCGTAGTTCTCCGGCACCGCATAGCGTGCTCCATCACCACCAACCATCGACTGTCCATCGAAGACTCCTTCAAGCACACGCGATCCCGTCGTCATCTCCAACTCTCCTTCAACCGCCTTACGCCTCGAGACAAAATCAACCATGTGGCGAGTGGCCCTTGCCGTATCTCCTTCTTCGAGTAAGTGAATGACGTGCGTAATAGAATCTCTCACCTGCTTAAGCATCTGCACAGCAAGTCGATCTCGCTCATTACCAACCTCCATGACGTTGGCGTGCTCCTCAACATCTGGCTCGAGCTCAAATTGTTCTTCTTCAACAAACAGTTCCATAATTATTTGTTCAAGCCCCCCATAGGAGCCGCTTCTTTAGCGCCTGTCTTACTTACTTGTGTTCTTTCAATGATCTCCTCAGACACAATCGCGCGGTCACGTCCGTATTTGAGACGTGATAACTGCTTAATCGCGTCAGCAAGCTCAGGATCGCCATCACCAGCCGGAGTCAGGTTCATGGTAAACGGCTTGAGCTGAGAGTTGTCTGCGATCATTTTAACGTACCAGGTGTATTTGTCCGAGTTGATCAAATCGTACCCTGTAAAGTTTGGCGTATAAATCCTCTCAAGCGTCTCCACATCCTCAGGACCAATACGCGCCACAAATGTTGTACCAACGTTACCAAATACCGCCTCCTTAATGGTGGCATCGCCATTCTTCACCAATTGTCCGATGTACTGGTGGGCAATAACCAGGTTTAGTCGGTACTTACGTGCCTCAGAAAGAATCACGGCAATGGAATCGGTAATAAAGTTTTGGAACTCATCAATATACAGGAAGAAGTCATGACGATCTTCCTCAGGAATGTCCGCTCGAGTAAGTGCCGCCATCTGGAGTTTCGACACAATCACCAAACCAAGAAGCTCAGCGTTCACATCACCCGTCTTACCTTTGGACAAGTTCACCAAAAGAATCTTCTTGTTGTCCATGATCTCACGGAAATCGAAACTACTCTTGGACTGACCAATGATGTTTCGCATCATCTCGTTCTCCACAAAGCGACCTACCTTAGACACCAGGTACCCCATCATCTCTGACTTGTGATAATCGCTGGTGTTATCGATTTCATCCTCCCAGAAACTTTTCACCACAGGATCCGTCAGCTTTGCGCGCCACTTATCTTGGAACTTTTGGTCTGTCACCATGCGAGGAATCTCCGCAATAGTTCCAGGGTTATCCAAATCAGCCATCAGTGTGAGCATGAAGTTACGCATCTGGTGCTCAAACATCGGACCGATCATTTCTGGTGGGAACAGCTTATAGAAGATCGAGATCATTTCCTGCACCGCAAAGTCACGCATGTCGGCATTTGGTGCCTCAAGCATGTTCAATCCCATCGGTCGCTCCAAATCAGACGGATTAAACACGATCACATCATCAATGCGCTCCTTTGGAATATTTCCAAGCACCTGCTCAACAAGGTCCCCATGAGGTTCTACAAGAGCAACACCATGTCCGTTTTTAATATCATCAATGATGTACTTCGCCATGGTTTGCGACTTACCAGAACCAGACTTACCAATAAGGTACATATGACGGGAACGGTCCTTGCCCTTCATGTAAATATCCGTCTTCACGCCACGATAGTTGTTGTAACCCATGTGCAAGGCTCCTGGCTCCGGCCCAGGAACTTCCGCTGGTGCAGGCCCCTTACGTGCACCAAGCCACTTAATATTCGGCGTCTCGGTCCACGGAAGCGGCAAGTGCCACAAACTCGCCATCTCCTCCGTGTTCAAGACCAAACGGCGACTCTCATCAAAAGAACGATAGATAAAGTTCGTGATGATTTTTTTCTTCGATCGTGGAACAACTTTGTCGAACGAGTTTCCGTACTGATAAATATTGAACTGCGCAAACGCGTTAAGCATGTTGCGCATGAGTGTCTCAGCACTACTGGCACGTTTAGATGCAACCACAAGACGAATACAGACATCCATACCAGCCTTACTCGCCTTTTCCTCGATTCCTTTTACAATCTGTTCTTCTTGTGGAGAGAGCCTGTGGTCCTTCTCTGGCTCAGGCTGCGACCCACTCCCAAAACCTGCTAATTCCCACCAGTTCGTTTTCTTTCCTTTCTTTCCGCGGATAGCATCCTCAAGCTTCATGCCCTGTTGCATATTGCTCGCAATAGTCACTCCTTTTTTTCGCCACTTGGCATAACTTGATCGAACAATAAACTGAAACGCCGCCCCTTCACCATCTGGAACTTGAGAAAGAACGTTTGTAATAGCGTTAAGGGGGTCTTTGTCGAGCTGCTTGTACGTCTTAATGGGAAATGCGTGCTGACGCTTCAAAATCAAATGGCTTCCGAGAATTACACCATCTGGCTGGAACAAATTGTAATCCTCAACCTCTTCTGTGTAAGCGTCTGAGTAAGCCGCTGAAAGTTGCTGCTCAATAAACTCCCTCATTTCAACAGGCACCGTAATATAAAACTTCACGAGCTTATCCTCGGCAACAATCTCAAAAGAAATTTCGTCACGACGTCCGTAGAGCCAAGCCTTAAGTCCACGTTCAGCCTTCAAACCACCAATGGCAGAATAAAAGGTCTCAGCGGCAGCAATTGCTTCCTGCACCGCATCTTTCGATGGACCACGTTCACTTTCCTCAACTCGCTTAAACTTCGGCAACGTAATAAGCAGTGTCACTCGACGAAATGTTCCTTGCTTGGCAATTGACATGCGTCGAATAAAGAATCGCGCGACGAACAACAGTGCGATGAGTATCAGCAACGCTGCTACACCGGCCAAAATCAACGTAGGAATAAAAAGATCCCCCTGGGCCACCACACGTACTGGCTCGGGCTCTGGTGTTAGACCGAATTGAAAGAGATACATCACAGTTCGTCTTGTGCGCGTTTCTTTTCTTCCTCCGTCACAAGGAGAATCTTATCTGTTTTGATCTTGGCTTCCTGAGCAAGAAAAAACTTGTTCACTCCAGGAACCATCTTCAACCAATCGCGAATCAAAGAGAAAATCTTCTTCGCGTTAATCTTTGAAGCTGTCACAAGCTGCCGAATCTTTCCGAGCGTTTCTTCACCCTTGAGCTTGAACGCCTGCTGCTTATCTGGCGGAAGCTTTAGATAGAGATCCATCAGATCCTCTTCCATAATCGCCTCGATTTCTTTTTCTAGACGATCTTTCTGAGGTGCAGGTGCCGGAGCCACAACGGGTGTGGTGACAGGCTCTTGAACAACAGGTGCTTCGGTCACTTTTTCGACCGCCTTCTCTTCTGGCTCAGGCTCACGTTCTGGTGCCGCCTCTACAGTCGGTTCAGCTTCAATAGCCGAAACTGCCTCAGGGGTAACCTCAGGTGCTGCCGGAACTTCTCGTACTTGTTCAGGTGCCGAAATCTGCTCCGTTTTTATCGGAGCTTCTTTTTCTTCTGCGCGGTTTGGGTCAGGCATATTCCAAAGCAATTTTACCACAAAAACAAAAGACCACAGGGGATAAACCTGCGGTCTTGTTTCTATCCTTTTTTCACAACCTGACCCTGCTCCGTATCTTCAACGACATAGCCAAGTTCAATCACCTTATCGCGCAATTCATCCGAGAGCGCCCAGTCTTTTTCCGCTCGAGCCGTCTTGCGCTGATCCACCAGAGCCTGCACTTGTGCAGGAATGTCGAGAGGGACACCTACATACTCCTGTAACCCCAACCCAAGAACCTCATCAAAGCTCAGAAGCGTCTGTGCTTTTGCTCCAGATTGATGATCCCCATCAATCAGCTCCCACAGAACCGCTAGGGCCTGAGGGGTGTTTAAATCATCCGCTAACGCTTCACTAAAACGCTCTTCAAGCTCCACACAACGCCCCTCCGGCTTCTCCCAACTCCGCACCGTCTCTCGCAACCGATGTAGGGCATTCTGAGCCGCTGTGAGCGCTTCAAATGTGAAGTTAAGCTTTGTTCGATAATGTGCTCCTAACATCAGATACCGTAGAGCCAATGGGTCATAGCCCTTCTCGATCAGATCATCGACCGTATACAGATTCCCAAGCGACTTACTCATTTTCCCGCCGTCTACCGCGAGAAACTCCCCATGCATCCAAATATTTGCCTGAAGCTCATTGGCAGCCCCTTTTGTCTGAGCAAGTTCATTTTCATGATGAACAGCAATGTGATCAATACCGCCGGTATGAATATCAAACGGAACATCGAGATACTTCGCCGACATCGCTGAACACTCGATGTGCCAACCAGGAAAACCCTTCCCCCATGGCGACTCCCACTCCATATCCCGCTGCGCATCCGTCGGTGAAAACTTCCAGAGTGCGAAGTCTGTTGGATTCTTTTTCTCCCCCATGTCGATCCGAGCACCCGCCATCTTTTCCTCAGCACTCTGCCCGCTAAGGCGTCCGTAGTCGTTTAGTTTCGACGTGTCGAAATAAATGCCATCACTCGTCTTGTACGTGTAACCATTCTTCTCCAACGCTACGACCATATCGATCTGCTCCTGAATATGTTCCGTCGCACGTGGGTACACATCAGCAGACAAAATATTCAACCGCTCGACATCTTTCAAAAATTCCTGCGTATAGAACTCAGCAATCTCATACGCCGTCTTCCCTTCTCGCTTCATGGCAACAATCATCTTGTCTTCCCCATCACTCGCATCGTCTGTGAGATGACCTACATCTGTGATGTTCATAACAAACGTCACGTCCAACCCGCAGTGAACAAGCGTTCGACGAAGGATGTCTGAAAAAATAAACGATCGGAAATTACCAACATGAGCAAACCAATACACTGTCGGCCCACAGGCATAGATCCCCGCTTTCCCCTCATGAATAGGCTTAAAATCCTCCTTCTGACGCGTAAGCGTGTTGTAGAGTCGAATGTTCATATCGAGTGTGAGTATAACAAACAATCGACCCTCAGGTCGACGCAAAGTACTTGGGAACTGTTGACACCTCGAAGAAATCCCCATAGTCTCATTGCCTGGAGGTCGAATGGAACGACATCGACAAAACGACGAACCACCGTCCGCCTGGGAATGGGTCATGCGCGTGAGCATCCTGCTCATGCTGGGCTTCATCCTGTGGAGCGCCCTTGTCTGCGCAGGAATCCTCCCCACGGGAGACGTCACCGAGCCGCCGCTCCCGCTCATCAACGGTTTCTAGTAACCGTCGGACCCCCGACACACCCCGACCTTTACGCTGGTCGGTTTTCTTTTCCTCTCAAACAAAAACAGCCCTATCGGGCTGTTTTTCTCTTATGCTTCGTTGTGCATACCTCCACGGAAGTGGTTTGGATGCGGTTTTGGCATCGTCTCTTCCCAGAGCTGGATCCCATCGGCAGAAATCTCTACCTTATAATCCTCAGACTCAAGATTCACCTCTCCTCGAACATGGATCTTGTCACCAACACTGATTGCACCTTCGTCGGCTGCTTCACCATCCTGATTGACCTGAGTCTCATCATCGTACGTAATGAGAATGTATTCACCTTCCTCCAGATTTGGTCCCGTTACCAAGATTGTGTTGGCATCGGTATCAACCTCCACAACTTCACCGACGCGGAATGGTTTCTTTTGCTTGTCTGTAATCAATCGTGCATCAACGCTTAATGTTTCAAAGTCGATACGTCCGATCACATAAATCTTCTCTCCTGCCTCAAGATCTGTCAGACTTCCCTCTCCACCGTCGAGCTTGTAAACCGTTTCTTCACTTACGTTTACCGTAATCTCTGCACCAGCCTGAATGTCATGCTCGTCGGCAATTTTTCCAGGAACCGCTGCTAACGTTACCTCGATAACGTCCTCTCCCACTGAAACGACTTCTACAGGAACACCTGGACGATGTCGTGGCCTCTCTCTGTCCTCGCCGAATCCCGTTCCACCATCAGAAGCAGAAACGCTAAGTGCCGGCATAACTACTGCAGCAATAAGTGCCACAACAGCTACGGAAAGAATTGATCGTACTGAAATTGTTTTAGACATAATGGATTTGATGGATTATTGACTGTTCTCCATCCCGCGACCGCGGCGCATGATCTCGAACAGTCGTGTGTGTTCTTCTTCAGAGAGCCCCCCTCCTTCGATGCGCATACGAAGTGGCGGCAGGTCCCCGACCTCTCTCTCATCATCCAATACACGCGCAGCTAGCTCAGCGTAACGCGCATTGTGCAGCGAAAGCTGTTCGATCAATTCTGCACGAACGTTTTCATCACTTAAAGCTCCTTCAAGCTCTGACACACTCAGTTCAAGATGTGTCGCTGCCTTTTCCAGCACAGTCTCTACATGTTCCGGTTTTCCGAGAAGGTGACGCTCTCCCTCACCAAGACGTCGAGACATCATTTCAGAGTGAAACCTTGCTCGGGCCTCTGGTGATCGAGCAAACACTTGCTGAACATTTTCGATTCCAGATTTCACAGGATGTAAAACATGTCCTTCAACAACCTCTGGACTCTCATACGCATAAACACCTGTTCCCATTGTTGTCATGAGAACGATTGCGAGCAATCCAGCCGAGGCAAACCTAAATCGATGCGAACATAAGGGCACCTCTGCAAATTCCTCATCCATCGCATCAGAAAGCTTGGACCAGAGCTGTGATCGAAAATCCTTCGGCGCTCGCGAGCGCCCAGCGAACTTCTTTAATTGTCGCTTAAGTGAAAACATAGTTAATCCTTCATGATCCCCCTGAGTTTTTTTACGGCCCTATGAGTGGCAACTTTCAGCGCATCCGACGTTTTATCAATCATCTCCGCCATCTCCTTATACGAGTACCCCTGAATGTATTTAAGCGTTACGAGCTGTCGATCATCTTGGTCTAACTGATCCAGAGCTTCTTCCAATTGAAGCTGCTCTTCGGTCTGAACAAGCGTCTCACGTCCATCCTCACCCACCAGAGAGTACTTCACGTCATCGACATCAACTTGTGGCTTCTTATCTCGGAAGTAGTTTGCTAAGTGGTTATGGGCAATACGATAAATCCAAGCAGACTTCGATATCTCCGGATCATACTTATGAAAGTTCCGAAGAGCCTTCATGAAAATCTCTGACACCAAATCCTGCGTAACGTCCTCGTTATGCCCAACACGAAAAAAGACGTATCTGTAGATACGATCAATATTATCCTTATAAAATTGTTCAAATGCGCGTTTTTCCATGTATTTGGATGTCTGTCGCGCCAACTATACACAGTGTCACTTAATCTGTAACGCTAGCGATATCCATCATCATTGTGCCCACCGAATATAGCCATCACAACCACGGGCAAAAGAACCCAGATAGCACGTGCAATATCACTCACGAAAAACATTCTTGTAAAAGGAGACAGTACCCCAGCCAGTTCTGATGGAAAAAATGAGAGCGTGACAGAGATCAAGAGTCCAACATGTAAGAATGAAAAAATCATGACCTGCCAAAGTTTTCCCTGTGTCGACCCGTGACCGAGTGTCCGTATAAGAGCCGAATGTGCCAGAAAGAAAAATAAGACAATGAATACTCCAAGGAATACCGACACTCTCAACGCAAACGCGTCGTTCACTGAAATGTTTGCATTGAAACTAGAAAGGAACGGAATGTAATTCACGATGGCGAGCGACATGTAAATCGCCACGAGAATAACAATGATTCTGTCACGCCCAAGAGAGATTCCATAAATGAGTGAGGCGACAATAAAAAACAGGACGATGAATAGGTCCCAGCTCGGCTGAAGCCAATTTACATTCGTCAGTGCCTCAACGGCGACTTCTTTGTCAAAGACTGCAGTTTGCAACATACCTCCTTGTATAGCCTCAGTATATCACCCAAACCAAAAAACGGCATCTGCCGTTTTGGAATTACTCAGCCAATGCGTAGCTTGGAGCGCTGGCCCCAATGTACGTTGGCATTTCTGCTTTTTCAAACCCGAGCATTTTTATCGCATGAGAAACATGCTCAAGAGATTGCGCTTCACGTGCAGCGAGTTCCAGCTGCTGATTCTCCAGTGCAAGTTCATGCAGTTGAGTTTCCAAATCTCGCATCTGATATCCCTTGGTCATCGTAACGTTCACCTGAACGATATACGAGAACATGAGTATCCCTACGAGAGCTAATGATCCAATATTCAACGCAACGATGTTTTTTGAGAGAAACTGCTTAACAGATACCTTTCGAGAAAAACGATCTGGAGCGACAGAAACAACAGATTGTGCGACTGAGGTCGACATAACGAGACAGTGGGGTTGTCTACAATAGTTAGATTTTCTCCGCGACGCGGAGCTTAGCGCTCCGCGCGCGGGGGTTTTCTTTCACTTCTTCTTGGGAAGCTGTTACCGGGCGCTTCGTCACCACCTTGAGGGCCGGATGCGTTTTGAAAAACTGCTTAATAATCCGATCCTCAAGGGAGTGGAAGCTAATGATGGCAAGACGACCGCCGCTACGCAGCAGGTTCACACACTCTGGAAGTGCACGTTCCAATTCGCCAAATTCGTCGTTCACAGCTATGCGGAGGGCTTGAAAAATTTTTGTAGCAGGATGGGTCTTGCCGCGGTGTCGCAGAATACGTGCGACCAGAGCAGCAAGTTCTGTCGTGCTAGTAAAAGGTGTTTGAGCCCGAGCTGTGACGATCGCTTCAGCGATCTGTCGTGCGAAGCGTTCTTCGCCGTATTGCCGGAAAATCCGCGCAAGATCATCTTCTGACCACTCATTCACGATCTGCTGTGCCGTGAGGGGTTGCGAGCGGTCATACCGCATATCTAGCGGTCCTGCTTTTCGAAAGGAGAATCCCCGCTCGGCATCGTCAACATGAACAGACGAAAACCCGAGGTCAAGGAGGATCGAATCAACAGGATTAAATTGATGATCATAGGCGTGGGTCTTTATGTTGGCGTATGTATCACGGACAAGCACTACATGATCGCCAAATCCCGAAAGACGCTTACGCGCTGTCTCAAGATTGTCGGCATCCCGGTCGATGCCTAAGAGACGGCCGCCAGGAAGGACACGCTGCAAGAGAACCTGCGCGTGACCTCCCAGCCCCACAGTGCCGTCTATAAAAAGATGGTTCGGCTCCGGTTTGAGGTATTCGCTCACCTCATTGAGAAGGACGGGTTTGTGTTCCATAAGAGCACTTCCTCCTCTATAGCCGAGGACTGGAGTCACTTTTCAGGGAAAAGGTTCAGTAAACCCAGAAAAGAACTCCAAACCTCGACTTCGAAACCATAGGTGAATTAAACGCCGAGCTCACCGAGCTGCTCAGCAACTGCCTCTGCATCGCCCTCCAGCTTCTTTTTGTACGCATTCCAAGTGTCTTCATCCCAAATTTCGATGCGTCCCCAAAGACCTGCAACAACGACAGACTTCTTGAGCGAGGCGTACTTCCGGAGATATTCCGGAAGTACGACCCTGCCCTGCTTATCCAGGGTCACGTCCATGGCACCCGCAAGCATGAGTCGGGCGAACGCACGTGAATTGGACTGTCCCAGGGGCAAACCGGCAAGCTTTTGCGCAAGCTTACCCCACTCCTCCTTGGGAAACAGGAACAGGGACGTATCTAGACCTCGCGTAACAACGGCCCCCTTAGCAAGATCCTTGCGAAACTTTTTTGGTATCGCAAGACGTCCTTTTTCGTCGACAGAATGTTTATACTCGCCTATAAACACATGAGGGTCGTTGGAGTGGGAGTTAAATAAAAGCGAGCACCAATCGGTTACCCGATCGATCCCCACTTTCCTCCACTCACACCCATCATACCCCACCATATGACACAGGTCAATCAAACTCCCCCACTGTCGACCACTAAAAAAGCCCCTTAAACCGGGACTCATATGAATACAGTTTTTATTTGTGGATAACCTTACCGATTCACCATCTCCATTACCTCCTGCAAAACACTCGGATAAATCGCATCAATCTTCTCTCTCATTTCCTCGTCGTCAAACAGCCTTTTGGTGTGATTTATAACTGGATTGATAACAGTTTCGTCATCACTGAGCTCCAACCAAAAGTTTCGGTACTCATTCAAACCCGGCTCTTGCTGATAGAGATCCTTTTGTATCGCTGAATACCTTTTCATGACAGCTAAGTCTTCGTCATTTGGATGAACGGGGAACGTGATCGAGAACATGACTTTCGCAAGCTCCCCCACCTTCTTATAACTCAACATATCTTCAACCACCTTCGCCGCAGAAATAAATTGCCAAACATGATTTCCCTGAGCAACCTCACTTTCCTCATACGAATCCAAAGCGAAGTAGTAAGGATGCCCCAATCGATCGTAAAGCAAATGCGTTGCCCATCCTTTTTCAAAATCTGAAAGCTCTTTAGCAAACGGATCCTGAGGACTAGAGGCACCATGTGTCTTCGCTCGATCAATGCCTGATATGTACCGTGAGTCAGGATAAATAGCGCCCGCATAGTAAGCCATCTCATCCTGTACCTGAAGCACCTCCTTTAAATCATGTGCGAAACGAACGTGGGTCAATTCCATGGCCATATGCTTAGTAGTACAACCTTGTTAACGCGTACATAGCAATGGCAATCCAAACGACATTCAACACGGCAGGTTGGTAATTCTTATCCGCGACCGCATCGACAATAATCCCTACACCACCCACCAAGTTAAGGCCGTGGTACCAGACACTTTCAGCATTAACAATCTGGAAACTAATTAAGGCGTAAGCAAGTAAGATGGCCAACACACCGATCCACCCTGCGGCCTCTGTAATAGTCTCAAGTTTGCGGTTCTTTAACATACAATATAGGTTTAACTATAGTCAGCCACCCATGGAGGTGCCAGATGAAAAACGTCCTGGTGATTTGTGCCTACCGTGACTCGGTAGACCGAGTCCTCCTCAGGGTCAGTCAACGAGTGCAGGTTCGCTACTTCCGAACGGCAAACGAGTTGAAGAACTTGTTCTCGATGGACAGCTTCGAGGCCTACGATCTCGTCATTGTTGCGCCATTCAACTGGCGACTCCCCTATACCGCGACCAGCATGACACGTCGGTGTCGAGACCGGTTCAGTGGCCCCGTTGTGGCCGTGTGCTCAGAGAAAGGCTGGGCAGACAACGCTGTTGCCGGTGGCGCGAGCCATGTCATCAAAGACCTCAATGAAGGCATGTTGCTCCTCGAACAACTCCTCTTTCCTTCCTCTGCGGAAGGTTCCTAGATCCTCACGGGGTCTTTTTCTTTTTCTTCTTTGGTCTCATGGTCTTTCCTCTCAATTCTCGATGATATTTTACCGCAAACCGATGCGCTTCGTCCCGAGCCCGCTGAAACACCTCTTTTCCTCTGGTGGCCACACGCCGAACCTCTTCATTTGTTCGATCGAACACGAGACGATCTTGCTTACGATCAAACCCCTTTGCCAGCCCGATAATCGGCACACTCATCCCCAACTCATCGAGCACCTGCTGCACACGATTCACCTGCGGCTTCCCCCCATCAATCACCATAATCTCCGGCAACACCCACGCCTTGGGATATAACTCCGCACGCCGCAAGCGTCGTCGAATCACCTCCTCCATCATCGCTACATCATTCGCCCCCTCCACGGTCTTAATCTTAAATTTTCGATACTGAGCCTTCGCTGGTCGCCCCTCCTCAAACACCACCATGGAGCCCACAGCATTTGTTCCAGAGATATTACTAATATCGTACGCCTCAATCCGCCCCTCAAGATCAATGCCGTCTACAGCACCAACGTCTCGATACGGAAGCTCGTGATCCTCTTTGGAAATCAACGCAATGTCTTGTATGTGCTGAAGGGCCCTTAGTCGCCGTCGCCACACGGCTGCCTCCTCAAACTGCAATGCCTTCGACGCTTTCTGCATTTCTTTTTCAATCGAGCGCTCCAACCGAATCTTCTTCCCATCAAAAAACATGATCAGCTGCCTCATATAGCGCTGGTAGTCCCTCTTCGACACTCGTCCAGCACACACCCCAGGACACTTACCTATCTGAGAATTGAAGCACGCTCGAGTCTTCCCCGTAACCTCCGGCGGCTGACAGGTGCTCCACGGAATCACCTTTCGAATCAACTCCAATGCCATCTTGAGCGACCGGCTCGATGTGTACGGTCCAAAGACTCTCTTAAACCTCTTTTCCATCTCTTTGCTCGGCGTACTCGAAAACGGATTCACTCCCATTTTCTTGAGTTCATGCCCCCGAATCAACAATGGCCGCGGGTACGGCTCATTCGTAATCACCAAATACAAAAACGTCTTATCATCCCGTTGGAGGATGTTGTATTTAGGTTTGAGCGACTTGATCTGATTCGCTTCAAGCACCAACGCTTCGATAACCGTCGGCGTCTCAATGTAATCAATCTTTGCGATCTGCCCCACCATCTCCCCAATCCGATTGTCATGGGCCTTCGTGAAATACGACCCCACACGCCGTTTCAACGAAGTCGCTTTCCCCACGTACAACAACTCTCCATCTTCGTCATAATATAAATAGACCCCTGGGGCATCAGGAAGCATCTTATTCTTTATCGTAATGCTCTTTGGAATCATGTGTTTCTATTGTACACACCCTGCTTGTCCTGCCAAAAAAGTTCCTATAAACTGCCCTCACGACTCATAAAATAACCCTATGAAATACCTATTTTCCGTTCTGGCTGTTGTTCTGCTTGCAGGAGCTGGCTGTGCCGCCCCTGTAGAAACTGAGGTTCACACAGACCTTCCATCTGAAATCGAGGCGGAGACCACCGGAGAAGAAGCTGCTGAAGAAGCTGAGGATTCTGCAGAAGCTCTCCCTGCCGATGACACTCAGGCAACTGCCGATGAGGCAACAACTGACGAAGAGGTTACACTTGAACTCGAAGGTGGAGAACTTACCTTCGTTCCTGCTGAGGAAGAGATTGAAGAAGTAAGTGATCCAACAGAAGATGATGTACAAGTAGTCGACATCGTTCTTGGAACATCTGCCGACGTGAATGTAGACATGCAGAGTGGAAATTTCTTCTTTGCTCCTGATACACTTACCGTAGAGCCTGGGGCGAGCGTGAAAATCACCTTTACTGAGAACGCCGGCTTCCACACCTTTGTCATCGACGAGCTCGACATTAACTTCAGCATCAGCGAAGGCGAGGCACTCAAGTTCACCGCCCCTACCGAGCCAGGAACATACGCTTACTACTGCGACATCGGCTCCCACCGTGCCTTCGGCATGGAAGGAACCCTTATCGTGGAATAATCAAGAAAAAAGTAGGGCTAAGGCCCTACTTTTTTATTTCTTCAACACCTTCTTCAGATACTTCCCCGTGTGACTGCGTCCACATCGCGCGATCTCTTCCGGTGTTCCTGTTTTGACAATCTCTCCACCCAAGTCCCCTCCCTCAGGTCCCAAATCGATCAACCAATCTGCGGTCTTGATCACGTCCAGGTTGTGCTCGATCACGATCACGGTATTCCCCTTATCCACCAACCAATGCAATACCTCCAAGAGCTTCTTCACATCCTCAAAGTGCAATCCTGTTGTTGGCTCGTCGAGCAAGTACAGCGTCCGTCCCGTCTGTCGCTTCGCAAGCTCCGTTGAGAGCTTCACCCGCTGCGCCTCTCCACCAGAGAGCGTCGGTGCCGGTTGACCGAGTTTTACGTATTCGAGACCCACACGCTTGAGGGTGTCGAGTCGATCATGGATCGGTGGCACATCCTTAAAGAACTCCGCTCCCTCTTCCACCGTCATCTCCAACACCTGGAAGATGTTTTTCTCCTTGTAGAGAATCTCGAGCGTCTCTCGATCAAACCGACGTCCCTTACACACATCACACTTCACATACACCGTCGGCAAGAAGTGCATCTCGATCGCGATCTGCCCATGCCCCTCACAGTTCTCACAACGCCCTCCAGGACGATTGAAACTAAAGCGTCCTTTTTTGTAGCCACGGTACCGAGCCTCTGCCGTTGCGGCGAACAAGTCACGAACCGGCCCCCACACACCTGTGTACGTTGCTGGATTCGATCGTGATGATCTTCCAATGGCACCTTGGTCAATCAAGATCGCCTTATCGATATACTCAAGCCCCGTAATCTTTTTGTGTTTTCCTGGCGTGTGCTTGCTGTGATAAAGGCGTTTTGAAATCGCCTTGTACATGGTCTCGTAAGCAAGCGATGACTTCCCCGATCCAGAAACACCCGTAACACAGGTAAACTTCTGCACAGGAAACTCCACATCGATATTCTTCAAGTTATTCTGCTGCGCTCCGTGCACCTTAATCGCCGCCGGCCCAACCGTGCGACGTTCCTTTGGTACCTCAATCTTCTTATCGCCACGCAGATACGCTGCTGTGAGGGAGTTCTTATCGTTAAAAATCTCCGGCGTCGTTCCAGCGGCCACCACATGACCCCCATGGCGCCCGGCCCCAGGACCGATCTCTACCATGTAATCACTGGCAATCATTGTGTCTTCATCGTGCTCCACAACCAACACCGTGTTCCCGAGATCACGCAGCGCCTCAAGGGTCTCCACCAACCGCTCGTTGTCGCGCTGGTGCAATCCAATCGTTGGCTCATCAAGAACATACATTGCTCCCACAAGCCGCGTTCCCACCTGCGACGCGAGACGAATGCGTTGCGCCTCTCCACCACTAAGCGTCCCAGCTCGTCGATCAAGCGTGAGGTAGTGCAACCCAACGTCCAACAAAAACTGTAGACGGTTCTGAATCTCATTAAAGATCGAACCCGCAATCTGCGTTTGCTTATCACTGAGTGTCACGCCATTAAAATACTCGACCGCATCTGCGATCGCCATGCCCGTTACATCTGTGATCGAAAACTTCTCAGGCAACCACACATACAGCGCCTCCTGACGAAGACGTGCTCCGGAACACATGCCACACAACTCTTCCGAGTACAGCTCGGCTGTTCCAAGCCCCGTACATTCATTACACGCACCATAAGGTGAGTTAAACGAAAACAGTCGTGGCTCAATCTCAGGAAACGAAAAGCCATCCTTTGGACAACTGAACTTGGCCGACAGCAACTGCTCGCTCTTATCTGGATAGATGATGTTCACCACATCTTCTCCGCGATCTACACCGATCTCAATCGCATCCGCCAGACGCTGGCGCGCCTCCTTGTCGATCTTTTTCCCTGCACCAAAACTCGCCACAGGAATCGTGTCGACAACAATCTCAATGGTGTGCTGCTTGTAGCGCGCTAGCTTGATCTGCTGATCTAGACGGTATTCTGTTCCATCAATACGCACCTTGGCGAACCCAGAGTTATACAAGTCATACAGGAGCTGGTAGTACTCTCCTTTTCTTCCGCGCACAATCGGGGCCAAAACTTTAATCGATCCTTTCTTTGCTCCGGCAGAACGACTCAGCACCAAATCCACCATCTCTTCATTGGTCAGCTTCTGAATTGGCTCATCACACTTCACACAGTGCGGTTGCCCCACACGGGCAAACAATACACGCAGATAGTCGTAAATCTCCGTGATGGTCGCAACGGTAGAACGTGGGTTGCGGCTATGGGCCTTCTGATCAATCGAGATTCCCGGTGACAGCCCCTCAATCTCATCCACATTCGGCTTCTCCATCTGCCCCAAGAACTGTCGAGCGTACGCCGATAGACTCTCTACATATCGCCGCTGCCCCTCAGCAAAAATCGTGTCGAAAGCCAGCGAGGACTTCCCTGACCCACTCACCCCCGTAAAACAAATCAACTTATTCCGTGGAAGCTCCAAGGAAATATTTTTTAGATTGTGCTCACGTGCACCTTTGATGGTTATCTTGTCATGCATACTACTTACGCTTCTTCTTTTTTTGTTCGAGTTCTTTTTTCAGAAGATCAATCTCATCTCTCAGCAGCGCCGCCGTCTCAAAGTCCAACTTCTTCGCCGCCTCCTTCATGTCGTATTCCTTTTCTTTAATCACGACCTTGAGCTCATGTGGCTCCGCTATCAGCTCCAACTTGAGGATCTCTTTGACATCCGTCTCCCCTTCAACCCCCAGCATCTCCCGCATGTCCTTAATCTCCTTCGCAACCGTCTTAGGGGTAATGCCGTGCTTCTTGTTGTAGGCAATTTGAATTTTTCGACGACGCTCCGTCTCCTTAATTGCCTTCTCCAGAGAGCCTGTCATCTTGTCGGCATACAGAATCACTTCCCCCTTCACGTTCCGAGCTGCACGACCGATTGTCTGAACAATGGACGTTTCCGAGCGCAGGAATCCCTCTTTGTCCGCATCAAGGATCGCTACCAATGTCACCTCTGGCAGATCGAGCCCCTCACGCAGCAAGTTCACTCCCACCACGACGTCATACAATCCCTTTCGCAAATCTGAGAGCACCTGCACACGATCAAACGTTTTCACATCCGAGTGGAGATACTGCACTTTAATCCCCCTCTCGACGAGGAACTCTGTCAGGTCCTCAGCCATCTTCTTGGTCAGCGTCGTCACCAGTGTTCGCTCTTTCATCTGAACACGCTTCTCAACCTCCTGGATCAAATCCTCTACCTGCCCGTCATACTTCTCATCCGCACTCACGGGTCGAATTGTGATCACCGGGTCGACAAGTCCTGTTGGACGAATAATCTGCTCCACCGGCTTGCCCGATACCTTCTTCTCATACACTCCCGGCGTGGCGCTTGTGTAAATCACCTGATTCATTCGATCTTCAAACTCCACAAACTTCAGCGGACGGTTGTCTTTAGCAGACGGCAGCCGGAACCCATGCTCGACAAGACTCTCCTTACGCGCCTTGTCTCCGTTGTACATCGCTCCGACCTGCGGAACGGTCACGTGAGACTCGTCGATAATCGTCAGGAAGTCATCTGGAAAATAGTCGATCAACGTGAACGGCGGCTCCCCAGGCTCACGCCCCTCAAAATGTGAACTGTAATTCTCGATGCCGTTGCAGTACCCGATATTCTGAATCATCTCCAAGTCATAACGCGTACGCCGAGACAATCGCTCGGCCTCAAGCACCTTTCCATCTTTATCAAACTCCTTCAGTCGCTGCTTCAGCTCCGCGCGGATCGCCTTAAGCGCCCGTTGCTGCGACGTCGTGGAAACAACATAGTGCTTGGCTGGAAACAACCAGATGTCCTGCAACGTATCTTGAATCTTTCGTGAGACAGGATCGAGCTGCTGGATGGTCATGACCTTCTCATCTTCCAGAAGCAACCGATACAACACCTCCTCATTCATCGGCATAATCTCCAACACATCTCCACGCGCCCGAAACGATCCGCGCACCAAATCCGCCGTTGTCCGATCAAACTGCATGGAGACGAGCCTCTTTAAAATCTCTGTACGCGTCATCTCCTCATCTCCCACCGTGAGATGTAACACGGTCTTCTTATACTCATCAGGGCTCCCCAATGAATAGATGCATGAAACACTCGCCACAATGATCACATCTCGACGAGATAGCAATGCCTGCGTGGCCGCATGTCGCAATCGATCAATCTCATCGTTAATCATTGCCTCTTTCTCGATGTACGTATCAGAGCGAGCCATGTAGGCCTCAGGCTGGTAGTAATCGTAGTAACTCACAAAGTACTCCACGACATTATCTGGAAAAAACTCCCTGAACTCATTGCACAGCTGTGCCGCGAGCGTCTTGTTGTGCGCGATCACCAACGTCGGACGCTGCGTCTGCGCAATCACGTTCGCCATCGTGAACGTCTTTCCCGATCCGGTGACACCCAAGAGTGTTTGGTGCGGCTGGCCATCCTCAAGACCAGCCACCAATTGCTTGATCGCCTTTGGTTGGTCGCCCGCAGGTTTGTAGTTTGATTTGAGTTCAAATTTCATAAAAAGCAGAACCGCCCCCTAACGCGGTTGCACTAGGGGGTGGGATCATTGATTTGTATCCAGAGGATACCAAATTACAGAGATCTCACAAGCCGGAAGGTGTCAAGAGATCAATTGACACAAGTACAAAAAACGGCCATTCTTCAGGCGCACACATCCAATCATAGGAGAGGATATGTCTGCCAAATGGGAGGAGGCCGCTGCGCGCTACCGGAGCCACCAGCGTACGCCACCTGACCATCGGGCCATCAGAGAGCTCAAGAAGTTTCTCGGGTCCAACGAAGGAAGAACCGCTCTGGAACTTCTCCGAGCAAGTCAGCAAGACATCGTGTTCGCCGAGACCAATCTGGCACGCGGACCGACGAGTACCTACCTCTTGACCGGCGAGGGCCCCAAGCGCTACGACGACTCGAGCGCGCGCACCGGAATCGATGCCGAACGTCATCGTCTCAAGGGTGAGTCCATCACCGTTGAGATGCTTGTCGGGGCAGCCATCAACCCTCACATGACACGTGTCACCAACAAACGCATCCTCACCTGGCTCCGCGCCGAACTCGACAAGATCGCCGAGCGCGCGCCTGGGAGATCCTCGTGAGTAAGGTTCGAGGCGTCAGCGCCTACCTTGTGGGCATGGACCAAGCCCCAGCAGACGTCGACCGTCGCGCCCACCAGATGATCTCGCATGCGGGACTCACTCCACTGTGCCGCTGGTCCAGCATCGAGGAAGCACTCTCGGACGTATCAGCCTGCGGTGACACCGTCCGACTGTGCCTGATCTACTGCCAGCCAGAGATGCTCCGGCTGGTCTACGCCCTGCACCTCGTCAACAGTGTCGTCGAGTTCATTCTGGTGCACCCAGAAGCCGACAAACTCCAGTGGACGCACGTCCCACATTCAACGCATGTCGTCCTGGATGAGCGTGGCCACGATCCTATGCTTCGGGTCCTGGCCGACCGCCTCGCGGACATCCGCATCCGCTAGACACCCCCACCCGACGCACGGGTGGTTTTTCTTTTGACGAAATCTTTCATCGTTATGTCTTGAAAGAATGACTCAACAACAGCGGGAGTTTTTCTTACACAGCATGAGCACCGCTGCGTGATCGCACATCTATCAGAGAACTCCTGTACGATCTACCTACCTTGACAAGCCGCTAAGATACGGCATAATCCCCTCTCTCCAAGGAGAAATCATGAGGCTGTACGAAATCTGGAAACTGATCATGGAGACCTGGGGCCTTCCGCCCCGGCGCGACGTATTCAACATGCTGATGCGTCAGTATGGGATGCCTCAGCGGCACTACCACACGCGCCAGCACCTGGACGAGTGCTTCGCTCTCTGGCAGCAGCACCGCTCTCACATGGAGAACCCAGCTCTCGTCGCGCTTGCGCTCTTCTGGCACGATGCCGTCTACGTCCCCGAGAACATGGACAACGAGCAGAGCAGTGCACTGCAGTTCAGAACCGTCTTCCTGACGGACTCCGGGCTCCAGGACTCGCAGATGCTCTCGCTGCCGGTGGTCACCCGCGTGGAGGCGCTCATCATGGCCACCAAGGGTCACGCTGCCTCGGACGACAACGCCACCTGCTGGGTGAACGACATCGACCTGGCCATCCTTGGCGCGACCCGCGAGCGCTACGACGCGTACACCACGGACATCCGCAAGGAGTACGGCTGGATCCGTGGAGATGACTACGAGCTCCTACGCGCCAGGTTCATGCGCACGTTCCTCGAGAGGCCGCACATCTACCAGACGCCGCAGCTGCGCCACGCCCTGGAGGCCCACGCCCGCGAGAACATCGCTCGCGAGCTCGAGTCCCTCGCGGCCTGATCTACCCCCACCCGACGCACGGGTGGTTTTTTCTTGACCCTCTTAGGAGCCAGCGATAGACTTACCCCACGCTGCCACCGTGAGCTACGATCACAGAAAGGTCTCCATGCTCGTCAGATCATCGACCCAGCAGACGTTTCGGCGCCGCATCGAGACGCTCCTTGCTCGTCTCCCGACGTTCGCCCACCTCGTACTGGCCACGCACATCAAGACCCTTCCGAGCGACCTGGCACGATGGTCCGTGGGAAAATCGCTTCCTCACGAGGGTCAAAGAGACAGACTTTCTGTCCAACTCGACACCTTCCTCTCGTGGCCGGATGACGTGTACGCGCACATCATCCTGCTGGTGAGAGTTAACCACCCCCACCTCGCCGACCAGCTACAGGTCCACCTCGACGTCAGTCCCGAGGATCTGCAACGCTGGTCTGCCCACGAACACCTTCCGGAGCAAGTGCTCCGCGATCAAGTCATGAGCCTCCTTATGACCGACGCCTAACTTCGACCCGCTGGGTCGTTTTCTTTTTGCCAAATAAAAATCCGAGGTTGCGTACCTCGGATCGGCGCTAGGCCGAGAGTGCCTCCTGCTCGCGAAGCCGAGCTTCCTTGGAGGGCTTGTAGCGAAGCGTGCGACGCGACGCCTGCACGAACGGCACCCAGGCCTCGTGCTCGACGAAAACGATCTGGTTCAGCCACAGCACCATGGCCATGGCCTCCTCACGCACATCGTCCCCCGGCGCTTCGACAACGTCGTCGAACCGACGGAAGAACCGTTCGCGGATCCAACGACGCCAGACCGAGTAGCCATGACGGTCGTTGGGAATCGCGCGCAGGTACCGACTCACCAGGATGCCGTTGGTCGTTCCAGACCGACGTCGCCAGGCCGGAGCTTCGGGACACTCGGGGTACATCTCGGCCAGGTAGCCCCAAAAGATGTCCAGAGTGTACTCGTGCTCGTCCATCGTCTCCAGGATGAGCCTCTCCCCAGCAGTGAGCGTGTGCTCCTTGATCACCTGTCGGTCTCCTTCGTACACCGAATAGAGCACCTTGCCGGTCTCAAGAGGGTTCATGAAACATCCCTCCTTTCGCGAAGGATCCTAACAAACCCCCAAGAGGTGTCAAACAAAAAAGCCCCGACGTCGTTGTCGGAGCGCGAGCCGTGTGCTCGTCAGAGCCGGGGTCCCTCCTCGGACATCCCGAGCTTCTTGGCGACGGAGCTCGGACGGTTCTGCACCGCCTCGAGGAACTCCACCCAGTGGCGGAAGGAGAGGAAGTCCTCTCCCTTGACCCACATGATGAGCGCCATCACCGGCGGCGTGATGTCCTCGGTGAGCTCGCCGTCGTAGCGGCCCGTGTAGAACATCTGGATCATCTCGACCCAGCGAGGGTCGCTCGGGATCGCACGGATGAACTCCGCGACGTCGACACCGCCCCGCGTCCCCGAGTCTCGACGCCACTGCGGCGCCATCACGTGCCTGGGGTAGGTCTCGGCCATGTAGGCCCAGAAGTGATCTCGCGAGAGACCTGCGCTCGTCATCGCTTCGACGAGCGCCATCTCTCCATCTCCCAGAACGAAGGTCTCGGTCTTCTCTCCTCCTCCGGGAACCGGTACGGGGTACAGAATGGTTCGGCCTGCCAGTGTGCTCATTGGACCTCCTGTTGAATCCAGACCGAGAATACGAGAGTCCTCCCTGTGTGTCAATCAAAAAAGCGACCCTTGCGTAGGATCGCGTGCGAAGCCTCGTACTCAAGGCAAAGCAAGAACAGCAGCGATGACGAGGTGGTGAACGCCAGCGAAGTGCTTGAGGGGCTGCAGGCACTGCTCGGCAATCATGGGCACCAGATCAAAACCTGGAACAAAGGCGGGCTGCGCCTCACCAAGGTTCGCCGGATCTGAGAGGACACGACGCCAGCGCTCGAACGTATCTGCGTCCGGTGCTCGAGCAATCGTTCCCCCGGCCTGGTACCGCACCCCCTGGTACGGAAATGTCAGCAGCGGACCTTCCTCGAGCGCGTTGGCGATCTCGTCGGCTGTAACCAGATCACGAATCTCTTCGTACAATTCCCGAACACAGGCCCCCGGACGCGACTCCCCCTCGTGAACCCCGCCACCAAACAGTGACAACTTCCCACGGAAGGACTCCTCCGGGTAGTCCATGTCCTTGCGCTGACACAACAGGTCACCACCTGGGCCCAGGACCACGAGAAGCTCGACGTAGGTTCTGTCTTCCCTGAGTGTGTGCATCCGAGTCAGAAGCCATCCAGTGAGCGCCCACATGCGGGCGCTGCTCAGTGAAGTGACTCTCTCTCGTCCACCAGCAAGGAACCGCACGGCCCCCTCTTGGATGTCGAGAATCTCAACCTCGTCGCAGCTAGGCACACCAAGGAGACGGAAGACCATCGCCTCAGGTGCCTCTTTCTCGTGTGGGCGAGTCACTCCCCGCTTCACTGTCCAGGGCACCAAAATCGGCAAATCCATTGGTCTCCTCCTTACTGAGCCAGAGCAAAACCTACCGAGAAACACCTCCGCTGTCAATCAAAAAAGCGAGCCCCGTTTGGACTCGCGTGGGTCTTAGCGACCCTGCTGTGCGCGGATCTCCGAGCTGGAGATGGTGTTGACCGCACTCAGGTGCTGGAACAGGTCGTCGAACGGCCCCGGCGGCAGGACGATGTTGTCGAGCGTGAGCAGGTCGTCACCGACCTGACGATCCACGACCCAGAAGACCGTTCCTCGCTGCCGGCACCCCTCGAGCTCCTTGACGATGGACACCACGCCCTCGGGGTAGAACTCCGGGTTGAGCATGTGCATCAGTGCGTCGGCGCCCAGAAGCATGTGCGCGCCCGGGAAGCGCTTGGACTTGTCGAAGTAGAGGCCCTCGTGACGGGTCACCACCACCGGATGTCGGTAGCGGAACTGCCGCATGCGCCGGCGAAGCAAGTCCTCCTTGAAAGCCAGCTCCACCTTGACCGGGTGGTGCTGGGAGATCTGGAAGACCACCTTGCGCTGGGTCCGGTACTCCATCCACCCCGCCATGGCCAGGTGACCGTAGTGCAGCGGGTTGAAGCTGCCGGGGAACAGGACGTAATCCGACCAGTTCACCCGATCGATCACGGGATCCTGATCGAGGCCGAAGACCTGATCGAAGATGTCCTCGGGGTCGGCGTCGATGCGCTGGGGTTCGACAGCCATCGACCCAGGGAATCCGTAGAACTGTTCGCACCGAGTCCCAGCTGCCTCCATGGCTACCTGCTCAGCGTCCGCCAACTTCAGGATGGTGTTGAGCGCGACCAGATCGACGATCTGCGACTGCTCTTCACGCATCTCATCGCGGATGGCCTGAAGCTCAGAGAGAGACATCCGCTTCAAAGCCTCATCCTGACGAGGCTCCTTGGGAAGCTGCAAGTGCACGAGGAAGAACCCCTTCGCCGTGCGTGCACAGATGTACGCCTGGTTGGGACTACGCTTGTCGTAGTCGCTCGGAAGCGAAGATGTGACCCCCACCGCGATGATGGGCCGGCCAGCCTGACCGTCGAGCACCGCGTACTTGCACGCGCGCTCGTAGCCCGCGGCCGCCAACTGGATCGCCATCTCTGGCGAGACGAACGACCCGTCGACCTCTTGACCGATCAGTTCGGTGGTCATGTTCCGGTTGTAGGTGAAGTTGTAGCCGTCGTAGAAGCTGCTCGCTCCCGGCACCGTCAGCCACTTGTCGATGCCACCGTTGGAACCGGTGGCGCAGACGATCACCCGATGGGATCCGCCCACCAACTGTCTGACTGCCTGAGCGATGTCTTGCTGGTTCATGTTCTGTCCTCCAGAAAACGCCGTAAGCCTGAGACTCACGAACGCGAAAGAATAAAGAAAAAACAGCCAATTGTCAACCAATCGGCTGCGACTGCGCCCAGGCCATCTCAAACAGCGACGCCATGGACTCTTTCATGTGACGATGCGAAATCACCACGGCGAATGTGTGTGTCCCAGAGAACAGCACCAAGGTATTGCGATACATCCAGAAGGACGACTCCACGAGCACACCCGGCGGCATTACGCGCACCTGCACATTATGCTCAAGCGCCCCAGGACGAATCGACTCCTCCTGTCCTGATGGAACAAGCGAACGTGTCTGTACACCTTTTTTATCTTTCTGTTTTGCCAGGGCGTGAAACATTTCATCTGTCAGCACGGCCTGATAGTGATTCGCTGCCGGTGACTCAAACGTGAGTACCTCATCCCCCTTACGCAGCTCAGCCACCACGCGCGTTATCAACTTCCGCAACCCCTCCTTTGTATCAAACACCTCCGCACTTGGTTTCTTGTCCGCCTGGTGATACTGCGCATGAAGTCGCCCAGCAATCTGCTCAACCACATGCAGACGCGCCTGCTCATGCTCTACAAGCACGTGCGGATCCTCGATCCAATAGACACGCCTGCCCTTAGACGTCTTCTGCGTAATCAACCCACGCTCGCGCAATCGATCAAGAATACTCGCCACGGTCGTGCGCTGCATCTTCATCCCATGGGCAATCTGCGTCACCGTCGCTTCTCCAAGACGAAGCGAGGCTAAATAGACCTGTGCTTCTTTTTCAGAAAGACCAAGACGCTTAAGAAGTGTTTTCAGTGGTGTGGGCATACAGGTGTGGGTAAGTGTTATTTTTACAATACTGACGACGAGATTTTTCGTCAACACCCACTCCCCTAACCCCACCAAGCACCCCTAACCTTAGGGCCAAACTTCCCCACCAGACTCACACCAAGTCTGGCGGTTCTTTGTTTTGCGTACGCACCTTGCAGATCTCGATAGTCTAGAGACAGATCCTTACAACTGAACCGGAGACGGCCATGACCACAGGACTGCTTCCCCTCTCGGCCGATCCCATCACCTTCGGCCATATTGATCTGATCACTCGTGCAGCCTCACGCTGCGACACCCTGATCGTGCTCATCGCTGACAACGATGCCAAGCGCGGCCGCTACACCTTCACGCTGAGCGAGCGTGTCGCCATGACGCGACGCGCCCTGGAGCATCTCAAGAACGTCGAGGTTCACTCCTCCACCGGCCTGCTGGTCGATGCGTTCATTCAGCACGGCTGCGACCGCGTCTTCCGCGGCATCCGCAACGAGACGGACCAGGCGTACGAAGCCCAGCAGATGGCCTACCACGACCTCCTGCTCCCCGGCTTCTCTGAGCTTGTCGAGTTCCTGCCAGCGCGGCAGGAACTCCGCGAAATCTCGAGCTCACTCGTGAAGGCTCTCACCTGCCACCATGTCGACATCTCTCCCTTCGTCCCCCTCTTCGTGAAGGCGGCGCTGGAAGAGCGTCTGCTCGGCAGGCATCTCATCGGCATCACCGGCGAGATGGCCAGCGGCAAGAGCTACGTCGCAGGTGAGCTCGCAACGCGCCTCGGCGCCACGCATATCAACTTCGACCAGCTCATTCGCGACCTCTACGTCGAGGCGACTCCTGGTGCACAGAAGGTCCGCGATACCCTCGCCACCCTCCTGGGCCCAGATGTCCTGACGGCTGACGGCAAGGAAGTCGACCGGGACGCGCTCAAGACGCGCCTGTTCGATCCTCACTGCCCGGACGAGACGCGTACGCAGATCCACGCCCTCACCACCCCTCACGTCATGCGCTTGTACCGCAAGGCACTCGCGCAGGCCAAGGGACTGGTGATCGTGGAGTGGGCGCAGCTTGCCGAGATGAACATGAGCGCCATGGTGAGCGGCAACGCCATCGTGGTGGAAGCCACGGACCGAGAGGCTCTCGCAGACAAGCGCAAGATCGACGCCACAACGCTCAAGCGCATTGGCAAGCACCAGTGGAGCGCGCAGCGCAAGATCGAAACACTGCAGGCAACTGCCGAGCGCCACAGTCACGGTCACGTCATTCACTACCTGAACGACCTCGACCCTGATCGCAGCGCCCGCGGCCTCAACCGTCTGGCAGAAACCCTCAAAACCCTCTTCACCCTGGAGAAGGCATGAAGATCGGCAACTACCAAGTCGAGCGCCAAATCTCAGAAGGAGCGTTCGGACGCACCTTCCTCGGGCGGCACAGGCTCCTGGGCGAACCCGTCTGCATCAAGCAAGAGAAGACGGGTGACCCTGCCTACATGGATCTCTTCCGCGAGGAAGCCAAGATCCTCTGGGGCATCCATCACGTCAGCCTCCCCACCCTCAAGGACTACCTCGAGCATCCAGACTTCGGTCAGGTGGCCGTGATGTCCTACATCGAGGGTGAAAGTCTGGCGGACGTCCTGCAGCGCAAAGGCCCTGTGCACGATGAACACATCTGCTGGATCCTCCAGCGTGTGCTCGATGCCCTGAGCTACCTGCACTACATGCGGGCCGTGCACTGCGACATCAAGCCAGCGAACATCATCCTGGACATCCCCACGCACAACGCTGTGCTGGTGGACTTCGGGCTGACCATCGTGGGCCCTGGAGCGGACGCACGAGCCAAGGGCGGCACGCCGCACTTCATCCCGCCAGAGTTCCAGCAGGGACTCCCGCCCATCCCCGCCAGTGACATCTTCTCGCTGGGGATGACCGCCGTTGCTCTTAGTGGCGGCAATGTGATGAACGGTGCGCTGCCGCAGGACATGGATCCACGGCTGAGCACCTTCATCGCCAAGATGATCCGACGCGACCCCATGGCCCGCCCACAGGACGCACGCAAACTGAACCAGGAGCTGGCCGGACTCCGTAAAACCATCTTCGGCCGCACAGCAACCCGCGAAGCCTTCAAGCTTCGCTAAGGAGTACATCATGTCTGGAGCATTCGGTTGGGTCCGCAACGACTCGCACAACACGCCCCCCACGCGCCAGCAGACTGGCGGCTGGTTCTCTCGCGCGGTCTCCGCGCACAAGAATCCTCGCGTACAGAAGATCGGCCCGGACACGCCGCCGGTCAGCGCCCCCAAGCCCCCGCCGCGTAAGGCGTTCACGCAGACCGCGTCGACGCCCATTCCCACGGCCACGCACAAGCTGGTCGCCACGGCGGCCAACGTCTTGATCGTCGCCTGTGATGTGACGGGCTCGATGGGCGACAACCCCGAGGAGATCTTCAAGCGCCTGCCGCTGATGTGGCAGGAAGCCGTGACCTACCTGGGAAGCGACGACCTCGAGATCCTGTTCATCTGCTTCGGTGACGCCCGCACGGACAGCCACGCGGTCCAGGTCGCACGCTTCGGCCGCGAACAGGAACTGGACCAGATCCTCTCGTCCTTCTACATGAACTGCGGTGGTGGAGGCCAGGGCTCGGAAACCCCCGAGCTCGTCGCCTACTACCTTCTCCAGCAGGTGGATGTGAGCCAGGCGCGCAACGTCTACACCTGGATCATCACGGACGAGGCCGGCTGCGACCGCATCAGCGCCCCGCTGGTGAGGCGCTGGCTGGACCTGGACGTCCCCTCGGACCTCATGGATGCCAAGAGCGTCTTCACCCTGCTCTCACGCCGGATGAACCTCTTCACCATCTTGTTCGACACCGGCGCCTACTACGGAGCCAAGGCCGACGCCATCCGCCCGTACTGGGAGCGCATGCTCCCCAGCCCCGAGGCCATCGTCCCCTTGAACGATCCCCGGCGCATCGTGGACGTCATGCTCGGCACCATCGCCGCCATGACCGGCCAGCTCGCCCTGTTCACCGGACAGCTCAAGAGCCGCCAGCTGCCAACCCAGCACGGCACCATCAACGTCGCCACGGTGATGAAGTCCATCGCCCTGGTTGGAAAGGGAACGCCCAGCGACCCGCTGCACGTCCCCGGAGCCGGCACCCGCCCGCTCCTCCCCGGCCCCACGGCCGGCACGAAGTCGCTCCTGGATTCGAGCGATTAGTACGCAACCCCCGCTACGCAAGCGGGGGCTTTTCATTGACAAAACAACAAAAAGCGATTAGGTTGAGGCGTCTGTCTCGCCCTGAGACGGTCAACACCCTGCGCATCCGCGCAAGAAAGGAGACCACGTGAGAGGACTCATTGCCGCCCTGTTCGGCCTCGTCCCCACCACGTCAACCCCCCGCCCATCAACCCGACGCAACGCGCGACCCAAGCTCAAGCTGGTCCGACGCGTGCACGCCATGAGCATCAAGCTCACCGGCCTGGATGACCAATCCACTCACTGGGCAACCATCCGCTGGCATCTCATCCGTGGATCCACCTACATCCGCGTCTGTTACGCCGACGGCGAGTTCCCCAACGACACCATGGCCCTGCGCGCCGCTCAGCGTCACATGGATCACATGCGCCACGACGACAAGCGCCTGCGATTCCGTGTCGAAGAGTCCGACGCCGCCGAAAGCGTGAACTGCCTCCTGGACGATGCTGTCGACCTGTTCCCCCCGCAGATCCTCGTCACCCGAAAGACCGTCCGTCTGCTCGCCGAAGGTGAGATCTGCATGGACAACTACATGGACGGCCACTTCACCCAGTGAAGCGACACCCCGCCAACGCATGGCGGGTATTTATTTTGGGAAACAAAAAAGCGACCCTTTGCGTAAGGATCGCACAGCTCGTCTAGAGCCCGTAGATGACAGGGTCTCGCCCCGCCGCGTTGGTCAGCTTGATGCCACACCTCTTGAGCATGTGAGCGTCGATCAGACCAAACTCGGTCCGCTCCTCGAACACCACCAGCTCCACCGCCCGCTTCTGAACCAGCAGGTCTCTGAACCAGTGCACCCGAGCCATCCGGTCGTCGTACGAGAGATCGCACTCGTGCCGCGTGGCACGCACCACCCTCCCGTGCTCGATGTCACAGATCATCACCGCATCAGCCGTATCAAGCTCACGCGTGATCTCCAGATTGCCGCGGTACGTGTGCACCGCCACCGCCCGCCGGAAGCGCTCCGGGTCCGGCTCGTCGAACCGAATGAAGAAGTCCCCGTCCTCGAACTCCTCGCTGCGCAGGTACTGAGCGATGTGCACCGCCATGGCCTTCTTCAGCAAACGGTTGATCCTCGAATCCTGGCGCGTCAGCACCTTGAGGATGAGAATGACCTTGCTGCCGGTCCGGAAAGTCTTGATCTCGTCGACCTCGACCACCCCCGGCAGGTCCTCCACCAGCAACCGAATCTGCTGCTCGTGCCCCAGGCCGATGGAACGCTTCATCAGCGCGCCCCAGCCTCGGTTGAAGATCTCCCAGGCCGTCTTGAACATGAGATAGGCAACGATCAGCGCGAACGGGTACTCGATCCACGGCGAGTGGAAGAAGTACTCCCCACACACGCCGATGAACGTGGCCAGCTCGATGCGGCCGTCGCTGCGGGTTTCTTCACCGTCGGCGACCAGGGCCTCGTGCCCGGAATCGCGTCCGATCTTGATCTGGTAGCGCGAGACACCCATCGACAGCAGGGCGCTACCGAGCGTGACACCCATGACCCAGGGAGCGAACTCCCACGAGATCAGGACACCAGCAGGAGCCCCAGCACTCAGGGCGATGGCGCCGCTGATGGATGACCAGATGACGCTGCACGCGGCGAGCGCCAGACCGACACCCACCAGCACCGAGAACAGACTCTCGATGTTCTTGCGACCCAGCGGGTAGCTGTCGGAGGCCGGCAGGCGCGAGAAGAAGATCACCCCGATGACCATCAAGGCCTCGAAAATGTCCGCCACGTTGTGCCAGCCGTCACCGGTGATCATCGGCGAATGAACACGCATGCCGATGCCGAGCTTGGCCGTGACCTTGATCAGGTACATGACCAGCACGACACCCATCACGGTGTAGGGCGAGTGGAAAAAGCGTTTCATCAGCTTCCCTCCTCTTGCGCGCAGATGAGCACGGGTACGGGGCCACCAGAGAGACGCTCGGCGTAGGAGCCGATGCGTACCATGGTGCCGCGAGCCGTGACGATGAGTGATGCCTTGTGCACCAGCGCCGCGAGGATGATGCCCTCGAGAACGTCCGCCGCCAGCTCGATCTGGTACTCGAAGGCCACCTGGCCCTCGTGCCCCATCTTCTTGAGCTGCTCGAGAATCCCCTTGGCGTCCTCGCACATGTGCGCGTCGGGAATGGACGAGTCCAGTCCCGGCTGATGCCACGTGGTGTGGTAGAAGAGGACCTTCATCCCCAGATGCCTAGCCAGCGGCAGTGCCACCTCGGCAGCACGCACACCAGACTCACGAGACCCGAACGGCACGAAGATGCACCGGTCCGCCCGCAGGCAGATCTCCCGCTCTTCGAACGGCAGCAGCTGGTGCACGTCTGAACGTCCCAGCAACTCTCCGGTGAGCACCACCGTGTCGGCATCGACTTGGGTCTCTCCCAACTCGACGTACTCTTCGCTCACCAGAGCGATCTGAAGCGCCATGGCGGCGGCTCCTTGCACCCACTGTTGGGCTCTCACAGGGACAAGCGCTCTTGCGAACATGACCCCTCCTTGTATGAAGAACGTGTATTCACGGCCAGCTTTTCCGGCCGTAAAGACCCAGCACCATAGGCATTTTTAGGCCTTTTGTCAATAATCAGAGCCCTATACAAGACACGAACTATTGACACTCGCCACGGTTTTCCCTACGTTTACGCCGTCGCGGAAGATGTTTTCCGGACGCACTGCTGACACAAAAGAGCTACTGGGCTACACCGGACTCTGGCGTGCAGCACACAGAGGTGAGAGATGAAACTGTCGTACACCATCGTGATCGGGCTCGAGAAGCTCGGCCTGGTGCCCTACACCTACTACCGGTGGGAGCAGCGCACGCCCAACACGGGCCTGGCCGAGTCGGACAAGCTCCCCGAGATCGTTCCCTTCAGCGAGTCCCCCAGGGACATCTTCGTGACGCTGGCGGATAGAGCTCAGCATGAGCTGGACAACTGTCCTGATGAAGTCCTGAAAACCTTCGAAGAGGAGGCAGGCCACACCATGGTCCGCACGGACGAGGGCTGGGTCAAGAACAAGCGCGTGTCCAACTGGATGGGCTCCCTCAAGACCCACCCCGTTCTCAAGTCCGCCTACAACGGACGGAACAAGTCCCGGGTCGAACCCAAGTTCTGGCGTGAAGAAGGTGTGGTGGCGATTCGCTGCAGCGGCCTTCGTCAGACCGGCTCTCAGGGCTTCGTGGACACCTGGGCCGAAGAGCACGCCGAGAAGCTCGTGGACGTGAAGCTCGACATCATCGCTGGAGAGCAGCGCCCGAAGGCAGGAGCCTGGGAAGTGCAGATCGACGACCAGGAACCGATCGAAGTGTCGGTCCGCCACCACCTGTCCACCAACGGCGACTCGGTGATCCTCACGGACATCTGCCTGCCGGAAGCCAAGAACCTCGACCAGGTGAACCTGGTCCTGGAGGCCATCCTGTGCGGCGCCGACTGCGCCACCTGGAAGGGTTGGTGCGGCCGTCGTCGTATCGTCAGCTAGCGACAATATGTCGCTCCCCCACCCAACGCTGGGTGGGTATTTATTTTCAAACAAAAAACCCGGAAGACACCGGGATTTTATTTCATAAGACTAAAGTTTCACGCGTCGAATCCGCAGCGAGTTCAACACCACAGAAATAGACGAGAATGCCATGGCTGCCGAGGCGATCATTGGGTTCAAGAGTCCAACAGCAGCAAGTGGAATCGCGACCGTATTGTAGAAGAACGCCCAGAAGAGGTTCTGTTTGATCCCCTTGTAGGTCGCTGTCGCGAGCTTAATACCCGAGACCACTTTCTCAGGACCGCCACCCACGAGCACAATCTGCCCTGCTTCGATCGCCACATCCGTTCCCGTTCCCATTGCGATCCCTAAGTCCGCTTGTGTGAGCGCCGGTGCATCGTTAATGCCGTCGCCGACAAATGCCACACGCTTCCCTTCATCCTGCCAACGCTTCACGACGTTTAGTTTCTCCCCCGGCAGTACCTCAGCCTCCACATGTTCAATCCCGAGCTCAGTCGCGATCGCCTGCGCAGTAGCTTTATTGTCGCCTGTCACCATCACCACCGAGCGCCCCATGTTCTTGAGCGCCTCAACGGAAGCCTTCGCATGCTCTTGAGGGGCATCAGCGATCGCAAGTGTGCCGAGCAACTGATCGTCCGCTGTCGCAAGCACAACCGTCTTGGCTTGTGCCTGGAGCGCCGCCACCTGGTCACTGATCGATTCAGTTGAGACAAACGTCCCGATCCACGTTGGTGATCCAACACGAACGTTCTTCCCATCTACGCCTCCCTCGACTCCTTTCCCTGTGACTGATCGTACATCCGTCGGCGTCGCCACAGCGCCCCCCTGTTCGCGCGCGTAGGCAACCACTGCCTGAGCAAGCGGGTGCTCTGAGGAAGACTCGAGCGATGCGACCATAGCAAGCCCATCTTTATCGAGCGTTACATCCGTCACCTGCGGTCGCCCCTGCGTGAGCGTCCCCGTCTTGTCGAAGAGCACTACATCCAAATGTCGATTTCGCTCCAGCGCCTCACCAGACTTAATCAAGATCCCCTCCTTGGCCCCACGACCGGTTCCAACAAGAATCGCTGTCGGCGTCGCGAGCCCCAGAGCACATGGACACGCAATCACCAGCACGGCCACAGCCGGAATGAACGATGCGTTGAGGTCCCCCGTCAGGAAGAACCAGACAATGAACGTCACCAGGGCAATCCCAATCACAATCGGCACAAAAATTCCGGAGATCTTATCGACCATCTTCTGCACGGGCGCCTTCTGCTGCTGCGCCTGCTCCACGAGCCGGACGATCTGTGAGAGCACCGTGTCGCCACCAATAGCTGTGACTCGAACTGTAAGCGCTCCCTGTTGGTTCACCGTCGCACCAAAGACTGAATCTCCTTGCCCCTTACTTACCGCCGCACTCTCACCTGTCAGCATGGACTCATCGAGCGAGGAGCTTCCAGAAACAATCTCGCCATCAAGCGGCACCTTCTCTCCTGGTTTAATGAGCACATGATCCCCCACCTGGAGGGTCTCGACAGGAACGTCGATCGTCTCTCCATCAATCACTCGATGCGCCATCTTTGCTCCGAGCTCGAGCAAACGAGAAATCGCCGCACTTGCACGCCCCTTGGCCCTCGCCTCAAAGAAACGTCCAAGCAAGATGAATGCGGTAATAATCGCGGCCGTCTCAAAATAGATATCGCCACCAACGGTAATCTGCCACCAGCTGAACGCCAGCGCCGCGAGCGTTCCCATGGTAATGAGCGTATCCATATTTGCCTTGCGCCGCTTAAGCTGCGCCCAAGTCGCCTTGTGAAACTCCATCCCAGGCCCAAGCACCACAATCGTTGCCAGCACTCCTTGCACCCATGGCAGGTTCCCTGTCATGCCAAACACAAATGTTGGTACAGCGAGAGCCAAGGCAACCCATGAACGCATAGATGCCTTATGACCGTGATCGTCGTGATCGAGAGTCTCATCTGCCGTCTTCACCTCATACCCCATCTCTTTGACAATGCCATGCAGGGCCTCCTCACTCACAGGGGCATCAAACTCTACAGCCGCCTGAGCAAGGGCGTAGTTCACATTCGCCTCTTTTACTCCCTCCGTCTTCTTGAAGGCTTCCTCAATGTTCACCGCGCAACTCGCGCAGTGCATGCCGGTTATGTTGAATGTTGTTTTGTTCATACACCCTCGTTAGGTAACACAATCATGGTACCCCGGCTCATCCCCATCGAACAGCTGAAGATGTACTTCCCGGGTTCCTCTGGGGTAAAGCGAACGACGTTCTCGCCCGTCTTAAGCCGTGTCTGAATCCCAAGCCCTCGAGAGATGAGCGTGTCGAAACACCCCATGAACTCCGGACCGTAGATCTCCCATTCAACAGGAATCCCTGCGACCACCTGCAACACCTCTGGTTGATAGAAACCCGCACTCGCAACTTCCATTTGAATAAGCTGCTTGCCGTCGACCAGTATCAGACTCTCCTGTGCAATCGCCAACTGCTCTGCGGTGACTTCTTCTGGAAGCGTGACCCCTAAGAGCGTCATTCCGTTGGCAACCTGAGCGAAGCCAAGGACAAGAACCAAAATTCCGGCACCCTGCGTGACACGCTTGAGTGTCTTTCCTTTTGAGAGCGATGTTGCTGCACCGATCCCAAAGAGCGCCGGAACGGTTCCCAGGGCAAAAACCAACATGATTGCCGCGGCCATCGCAGGACTGCCTGTCGAGAGCGCGTACAGTTGAACAGACTGGGTGAATCCACACGGCAGAAAGAAACTCAGAGCACCAAGGACAAATGGCACGGCAGGATGATCGGACTCTTGGAGCGAATGAATCTTGTGGGCAAGAGCCTTAGGAGGCTTCACCTGAAACTTCCCCTTCGGAATGAGACCAAGAAGATTCGCGCCGATCATGAGCATCATAGCGGCCACGAGCAGTACGAAGATGGCGTTGAGCGATGGGCTCAAAACCAGAATCGAACCAAGCATTCCTACAACGGCACCAAGCCCCGCAAATCCAAGCACGCGGCCGAGGTTAAACATGATGTGCGGCTTGAGGCGATCATGCGTCCCCTCACTCGTGTGGCGCTTTGCATGATTGGCGCTGAGCGCAAGGATGAGTCCCGCCAAGACGGCCGTGCAAGATGAGAGCGACGCCACGACGCCGATCACGAAGATCGCCCAGAGACCCGTGCCACCACCGAACGTTGGGGTGATATCCAGAAAGCCAAACTGCTCCAGAACATACCAAACCGAAACCGCGATCAGCAGAACGGCGGCAATGCGCTTAAGATTCCATGGCTCATGAACATGCGGCTCCCAGGCGGAGAATCGATAGTCATGCTCACCCAAAAGAGCATCGAGGTCCTCGACGGAAATCTCTGCGGACTTAGACAAATGCATCTCGACGAATCCGTCGGCGTGACTAGCCGAGACCTGTAGGACTCCTTCGATCTTTTTGATTTCTCTCTCAAGAAGAACCTCACAGCTAGAACAAGTGGTTCCTCTTACTGAATAACGAACTTGTTTTGACATAACAAAAACACAAGGTGAATAAAGAATTCGAAACCTTGCGTTTGTTTACTCGCGTTTTTGGGTTGTCAGTATTTGCCGCGGGTCACTTTGATCAAAAGCATCAGCCGTCACTAGATGACCATCTCGAGGCACACTGACATGAAACGAAACTGTCGCTTCGCTCTCCAATACCAACACCTTTCCAAGAACGGCCTGTTCCTGCGCCTGCGCTTGCATCACCTCGAAACAGTGCTTCAAACAATCATGCATGGTCGGGGCATGATCCCCCATATCCATAGATGCATGAACACCCACCGGAGCCATAGCAGGCCCGAGCAAGAGTGTCATCATCAAGATGTGAAGCACAAAACGTTTCATGTCTAGCCCATGCGCTTGCGCCCACCAAGGTCGCTCATCGCTTTTACAACAGCTGCAGGCACCTTGTCGCGCCAGTCGCCGTCAACTTTAATCTGTTCTCGAATGCCCGTGGCACTAATGCCTGGCACCTCCTTGATCTCCTTGATCTCTTTCTTTCCTTCAAAACACTTCTGAGTAGACTCGTCCCCTGACCAAACAACATCCACCTCTCCAGCCTTCTCCAATACATGATCTGCCCAAGCGCCATCATCATCCATATCAGGCACCTCGATGAAGACGATATCGAACATCGGAATAATATCCTCGTCCTGAAGCGCTGCCTGAATCATCTCTTTGCGCTCCTGTGCGGTAAATGGATGCTCGGGCGTCCCAGACTTCTCTGAGCTCCCGATCGCGATCACCACCTTGCCACACAACTTTGTCATCCCTTGAATAACGAGATGATGCCCGATGTGGTAGGGCTGAAAACTTCCAATAAATAGTCCCGTTGGTTTTGCCATACGTATGCCGCTTATTCAGCGTCTGTTAATGAATCTAGTTGTTTTTGTGTCCGTGCTTTTCGATCCTCAAGGGTCTGCATCAATCCTTTGTACCAATCTTCTTTGTGTGAATCTCTCCTGCGGCGAGCTCTATCGAGTCGCTGTTGCGTTTGAGCTATCTGACCCTCAATCTGACCTATCTCCCGCCTTAAGCGTGTACGATTTTTGTCTTCAGGTGTCTCAACTTGTCTCACTGGCTTGTCACGAGATTCTGCAGGGCTCTGCTTTGCCGCATCCAACTCTCTCATGCGAGCAGCTAAACGTTCAGCAATGGAAGGACGTCGTGGTTTCTCAGCCTTCGGCTTAGGTTTTTCCGTATCTCGCTGAGCCTGCATCCTCTCCAGAAGCTGACGATTCAGCTCGTCTCGACTCATCTGTTCACCACCTCGTCTCACCATAGGTTTCTCATTAATTCTTCCCCTATGGTGCCACAGCAAAAGCCGACTGTCGACAGCACGCCAAGATCCTGGTTTACTGTCCGTACATGTTAGGTATTTTCGATTCAGGATTCGGTGGTCTCACGGTTCTACAGCCCATTCATCAGCACCTGCCGAATCTTTCAACCATCTACCTCGGCGACAACGCACGTGCCCCCTACGGCGTTCGCTCTCAAGAAGAAATCTACCAGTACACCCTCGAGGGCGTACGATTTTTGTTTGAACAAGGCTGCCCATTGGTAATCCTGGCCTGCAACACCGCGAGTGCACAAGCCTTGAGTCGTATTCAAAAAGAAGTACTCCCTGAGGAATTTCCTGACAGGCGTGTTCTAGGTGTCATTCGTCCTGCTGCAGAACAACTCGCACAAAACGGAACCGATGTGGGAATCTTCGCCACACCAGCGACGGTAGAGAGCGAGGCTTACGTCGAAGAGCTAAAAAAACTCAATCCATCCGTCCGTGTTGAACAACTCGCGTGCCCAGGACTCACCGACCTGATCGAAGCTGGACGCCACGAAGGGGAAAACTGCAACCAGCTCGCCAAACACTTTACCGACGAGCTCATTGCCAAGGCCCCCTCGATCACCAGTATTCTTTTAGGATGCACGCACTACCCCCTGATCGAAGACCTCTTCAGCAAACACCACCCTGAACACGTGAAACTACTAAGCCAAGGAAGCATCGTCGCAAAGAGCCTTGCAGACTACTTGGAGCGCCATCCAGAGATGTTAGAACGCATCGACCAAAACAGCGCGCGCCGCTACTTCACCACGGGCAAAGATCTCCATTCCCTCGCCTCAACGTTCTACGGCGACACGATTGACAATTGGCACACGCTCGACTATCTTGGTGGGTCCGTCTAACCAAGAAGGAGGACAGATGTCGAGCCGCCCATCCCTCGCCAGCAAGCGCACACCTGCGTTCAAGCCAGAGGGAGAGGATCTCATCGGACAGATGAAAAACGCCACGTGCGCTCAAGACTCCTGGAAGCTGATCATGGCCACCAGGCGCATGGAGATGCTGGTCGGCAACCCCGCCCATGACATCACCGGACATGCACAAGCCATCGAACGCTTCGCACAGGCTCGTGACTGGGAGAAAGCCCAGGAGACCATCGGAGTCCTAGAATGGGCCTTCACCCTGGAGTCGAACCCCACGCTGACCCAAACCCCCGCCGAGGGCTAATCGGCCGCGCCCCCGCGCAGAGAATCCTGTCTCTGGGCGGGATTCTTGTTTACCCTCAAAACATAAAACCACCAGAATGCACTGGTGGTTTTATGTGGTTCCCGGGCAGGGATTCGAACCCCGATTCTCTGGACCAAAACCAGATGTCCTGCCTTTAGACGACCCGGGAGGATCACGACGGCAATATCATAGTCGATTCCTCCATTCTCGACAACCCATCCCACCAAACAAAACACCCGCTCTGCATTGACAAAATGCCCTTTTTCATGTATCTTCTGTCGTTGCTGCCTTCTGGCAACCATCATCTGGAGGAAAGCGAAATGATTCTGAGAAAGCTCAGAGGGGCTGCAGGTGCCGTCACCGATGCCGCAAAAGCCGCAGCTGACAGCGCGGGCAACCTCGTCTCGGGTGTGAACGAAGCGACCTTCGGACGACTGTTCACGGAAGTCGAGATCCCCGGATTCCTACTTCCCACGGGCCCGAACCCCGACGACTACATCCTCGAATTCGACTTCGAGGCTGCGCTCAAGAGCCTCCGCTCGGGAATCCTCGTGAAGCCACGTCTGGTGATGATCGCCGGTCGTGACGACATGGACCCCGAGCTCCTGGCCCACCGACTCAACAACGAGTTCGGAGCTGCCTTCTCCGCGGCCAAGACAAGGTCTCGTGAGGAAGTGGCGGGTCCAGCCGAGAAGGAGTTCGCGGAGATTCACGCGAACAAAGCGCAGGCAGCTGATCAGAGTGCAGAGGCTGCCTCGACGGTGATCGTTGGCCTCATTGGCATCTTCCTGGCCCTGAACCCCATCGCCGACATCATCTTCCTTCTGATCGCGGTGTACAAGGGGAAGGATGCCGTCCGCACGGCCTTCCGGTATGCCTCTTTCGTCACCAAGGATCTCAGCAGCAAGGGCAAGACCCACAAGAAGCTCCGCGACATCGAGAAGGAATTCGGTGGAAAGGAAGGCGCGTTCGAGGAAGCTGTGAGCAACCTCGAAGTCCACATCCATCCCCGCCTCGCTCAGCTCGTGAACGAGATGATCGAAGTGAACGGTGGGCACCTGACCTTCAGCAGCCGCATGGAGATCGACTTCCCCGATGTCGACAACCTCCTGCGCTCCCCTGCGTACCAGAACAACATCGAAGAGGCACTGAGGCCACTCCTGGCCTGACACCTCACATCACGGGAACACGTCCCACAGCTGACCCGCCGTCAGCGAGAAACTCCTTCCGGGTGACTCGTTGGCTGGCGGGTGTTTCTTTTTTAAACTTGATACATTTCCCTTAAAGTAAAAAACACCCGCCGTCTGGCGGGTGTTTACTGACAATCAATCTATGCTTGATCAATCGTCTTTTTAATCAAGCCTTCAAGCTCAGCCCGGCCGGCATCGTCCATCTCACCTCCTTCATAATCTAGATAGACTCCATCACCGGTCTCATTAAGCCGAACTTTAACCGTAGTTTTATATCCACCATAATCATGATCGCCCTGATCACCATGAATTCCCAAGTGCCCTATTTCCATCTCTGACAACACATCTGAAAGATACACCTCTTCCCCATCAATAATCCCGGGCATGTCATTCATGATCCGATACTTGGCAAGCCCCTGCTCTTTGGGTCCAAAAAACTCTGTATCGAGTTCATCCTCAATCACTTCACGAAGACGTAAAATCTGCTGCCCCCGCTCTGTACCCTCCATTGTCTCGCGCAGCTTCCTTGCCTCCTTTTCACCTATCTCAGCATTCACCGCGTCTGCCTCCGCATGCATCTTCACCTCCCCCAACAACTTCATCAAGTCATCAATCTCCCCAATATCAACCTTGGAGAAATCACCCAAGTGAGCCTTACTTCGAAAAAGATTAACATCAAGATTCTTCATTGAATCACCTAACTTTCTAGCGACATCTCTTTTTCTCTCTTCAGGAGACGGTCCTCGGTCCCCTCGACTTCTCTCGCCAAACATACACACGCACGTTAAAAATCATTACCAAAATTCTATCATTCCCGCTACGGATTCACCAACCTTGCCATCCCCAATCCTGCCGAGGCCTTCTTCCAATCTGGATTATCAAACCCCCCAAGATTCATATACATCACCTGTTCCTCCAGTGACTGTTCTGGCAACCAAATCACATGATCTCCTAGGCCGGCTTCCTCATCATCTGTAAGCAGCGTGCCGTCAGGCCAAAGGAAATGAATCTCGCGCGCCAGATCTTCATCCTCCCAATCAGCAAGCTCGACGACATTCTCATCACCTGTGCGCAGACCATCGGCATACAATACCTGTGTTGGCTTGGATTCCCACGCCCCCTCATTGCCACTGACATAATCGTACATCTCGTAATAGACTTTGTACCTCGCCTCCCCCATATGCACGACAACCGGGCCATGCCCCGCACTTACCAGTGGCGTGGCGCATCCGTCTTCCTGCTCAACCAGCCAATCGCTTCCGTCCCACACGGCATAAAACAACCCATCGCGCGTATACCCACATTCATCCTCGCCCGTCACAATCATAAACGTGCCAGGGGCTTCATCCCAAAGCCAGGAATCCATCTTTGGGTACCCAATCTTGTGCTGACGCGCCTGATTCAACCATGAACGCTCCCCCGCCTCCTCTGATCCAATAAGAAGCTCAGGTTCACAGTCACCATCCTCAATAAGGTCCCACTGCTCACCGTCGCCACAGACATCTGAATCAACTGCGCGATTGAAATCCTCCCCCTCATAGCCATCCTGACTATCGAGCGAATAGATTCGTGTTAGATGATCCTCATCTGCAGGCGAACTAGCTTCGAAAAACAATCGAACCTTTCCTGACATCAATGGCACCACCTGAAAGGCAAACATTTCAAGCAGCTGCTCCGGGCACTCGGCGCCCTGCTGACCCATCTCATGACATTCCCGCAAAAAGAGCGCTTTCACATCTTCAAACACATCGTACCCCTCATCTGAGGCAGCCACACGAATTCCTCCCTCGAACCCCTGCCCAGGTGAAGGCATGGCATTGTAGTAGTACTTCACGACCCCCTGAAGGTCTGCTGGTGCCCAATCTCCATACGGCAGTACGTATGAGAGCGTCGATCCGTGCTCAACCACCTCAACCGCATCTTCATAACTTGCTCCCTCACCTTCAATTTGCCAGTACTCCTCCCCTGTTCGGATCTCCACTTCCTCAGATTCAACACCATCGGAACAATCCGAGACCCCGCAGGCCGTAACGGTGAACGTATACTCTGTGTCTGACTTCAGCCCATCAAAACGTGCTGACATCTGCTCGACACGAACGCGTGTCTCCATGTCGCTCACTCCGTCGATCGCAGAGACAACATAATGATCAACGGACCACTGTGGTACCTGCCACTGAATCTCAGCCGTCCCCGAGCTAACGTAGGTTTGCCCATGCGCTGTATAGCTAAAAAGTTCAGCACGGACACCCGCCTCCCAAACTTGATCAAGGTCAACCTCCTGCTGTGCAGAAGAATCAAGGATCTGCTGGTCAGGCTCGAAAAAAAACTTTGTATAAACAAGAGCCGCCAACACTCCGAAGAATGCGGCGGCAATGAATGCTAAAACGAGATTGACGTTCTTCATACCTTGAGATACTTCCTCATGGCCATGGATGTAGAAATAATGGTCACGACTGCCAGGATCAAGAACTGCCCTCCAAAAATCCAGAGGCCGTTTTCCATAAAGAACTCGGCGATGCCTGCCCCTTGCGTGCCAAAGTACACACTAAACTTTGGCTCAAGAATATTCACCACAGGGAACACGATTCCAGCGGCGATACCGACAGCCAAGAGACTCAAGAACATCATCTCTAAGTGGAACGGTGCTTTGATAAACCAGTTACTCGCTCCCACAAGGCGCATGATGCCGATCTCCTCACGGTGAATGAAGATCCCGATACGGACGGTGTTAAAGACGATCATGATAGCAATCAGCAGAAAGATCCCTGTCAGGGCAATACCAAACGTCGCAATCTGATCCGTGGTTCCACGGATCCGATCCACGATCTCCTGATAATCAGAGAAGTCTTTCTCTCGAATATCGTCTCGGAACTGCGGGTTGTCGAGTGCATCGATAATCAACTCAAAATCTTCTGCCGAATTTGCTTTCACTACCAGTGTTGGACCAAAGGGATTGCCCCCAAGCTCATCAAGCGACGCCATAATGTCCTCATCATCACTGTGACGTTCGACAAACTGCTCGTACGCCTCATCGGCACTAATCGTCTCCACATCCCGCACTTGGGCCAGGTCTCTCAAGTATTCCACGGCTCCTCCCACCGTTGCCTCATCAACGTAGTCATGAAAGTAAACAGACACTTCGATTCGATCCTCCACCAAAGAAATCGCCTCCTCAGTCACCACGTTCAACACCAACAAAATATTGATGGTGATGAGAGTCATGACCAGCATGCTCACCGTAATCACGGACAACCAAAAATTTCTCCAGAAGTTTTGAAACGCAAATTTTGTGACGCGGAATGAAGAAACAATCATAGTTTATATCTCCCTTGTTCAACGTCTGAAGCCACTTTTCCGTCCTCAAGCGTTATCACACGACGCTTGAGCCGATTCACCACCTCGCGATCATGTGTCACCAAACAGACCGTTGTTCCAAACTCATTAATCTTTTGCAGCAGGTCTACGATCTCGCGTGTATTAAGTGTGTCGAGATTCCCCGTAGGCTCATCAGCCACCAATACCTTCGGTGAGTGCACAAGCGCACGAGCAATGGCTACACGCTGCTGCTCACCACCGGAGAGCTGGCGTGGATAACGGCTGGCTTTCTCGTGAAGACCAACAATCTCAAGCACCTTCGGCACGACCTCGCGAATACGTCGAGGCTTAGCACCCCCCACCTGAAGGGCAAACGCCACGTTCTCATACACAGTTTTTTGCGGGAGCAGCTTGAAATCCTGGAATACCACACCGATTTGCCGTCGCAGAAGCGGAATGTCTCGGTTATGAATGTGCGTAATATCCCAACCACCAATCTCAATCACCCCTGAGGAAGGCCTCTCTTCAGCAAACAGCAACTTTGCGAGCGTCGACTTCCCTGTTCCACTCTTTCCCACGATAGAAACAAACTCACCTGCAGGAATATGCAGGCTCACCCCCTTCACACCAACAACATTGGGGTGGTACGTTTTTGAAACTTTTTTGAGTCGAATCATTGCAATAATGTTACACGGACATCCACAAGCCCCCAGGTCCGCGGTACAAGTTTCTCAAAGGCCACAAGGTCTAGATCGATAATACGATTTGGATGCACATCCCTCTCAGGGCCATAGTCATTCACCACCACCGTCACACTTGATTCCGGATCATTCACGCGTGTGACAACAAGATATGTTCCCTTTGGATAATCCGGAGAAGCGGCACAATCACACCCCTTGTAGGCATACCAACTTGCCTCGCCCACCTCAGGAATCTGATCTTCAAAAATCGCCAAGCGTGCGTACGGCAGATGAATCAGCGCGCGCACAGAACCATTTTCTGGACTGTCCGTACTCGGGAGTTCCTCCCACTCACCGCTCACACCGTTGTAAAAGTAGATGCGACGGCGACCATGAAGCCGCTCGTCTTCCTCTTCCTCTTCTGGATACTTGATCTCAAGAAAGAAGAAGTCGCTTCCGTCATAGCTACTCTTGTTCAAAATGTCGAAGAGATAAATCTCCCCCAGCAACACCCGCTCGCTCAACACATCCGCGGGTGCTTCTGCGAATGACTCAAGGGAGTCTCCCATCAAAGAAGGATCAAGGGTTTTGATATCCACCTGCGTTGAGACATTGAGCGTCTCAGGACGAATCCCTAAACGCATGCGCTGGTCTTCAGACTCAAGCGTGTACCCCTTCACGATCGTCTCGGCATCGAACTGCACTGAGACAACCGTTTCTAAATCCTCTGCAGCGCTCGCCGGGAGCGCGGCCGTCATTAAGACGACGGCAAAAAGAAAAATGATTCGTATCATAGTCATTCGGTGCTTCTATGATACCCGTCGAAAGAACCTCTCACAAGTGGACATCTATAAACAAAAAAAGCCGAGCGTGTTGCTCGGCGCGTTGGTCTAGTCGGCCTCCGACTTCTCGACGACCAGGACCCAGTTCTCCGTGACGTTCATCCACATCTCGCCGGTCGTGAATCCGAACGGCGGACTCCCCGAGAGACTGAGTCGCCCCTCGAAACCGCGACCGAACGACATGCAATTGAGACTGAGCTTCGGCTCCATCAGAGGAGATGTGTCCTCAACAAGAGCCAGCACGTTGCAACAGTCAGGTCGCTCGATCAACTTGCCGTGCCCGGCGGTCATGAAGGCCATGAGCATGGACCAGGAAGCCGGAACGTACCCTTCGTCCATGACGCGACGCAAGACAAGATCGAAGCTGAGCCATCCTCCCTTGTGCTCGTAGCCCGTTCCGAGCTTCCCTCGGAACTGCAGCAGATGCCCCACGAACTCACCGCAGCGATCCGGGTTGGGCGGCGGGAAGCGTGTGAAGTGCCCGAGACTGATCCCCCTGCACGAAGCTCCGGCCGTGCGCATCTGCTCGTACAACTGCTCGGCTCTGGCACCAGTCTCCAGCGAGAATGGCAACGGCCCCCTGCGTCCAACGATGTCCGTCCGCTCTCCCAAGGGCTTGCCCTCTGCGTCGGTCCACACGTTTGGCTCAGGCACTTTGGACATTTCACCTCCTTCTGTCGTTGACAGAATTGTCCACCGGCATCTAAGTTGAATCTTGTAAGCCTGTCAACCAACGTACTATGAACGACCAGACATCAAAAGACATTCATGAACTACAGCGTCGCAACCAACGTGTGGAGGCGGATAAAGCCTGGGAGACAAGTACGTATCGAATCGTCAGCATCACGATCATTACCTACATCATCGCCACGGCAGTGATGTGGGGCATCGGCGTAGAACAACCATGGCTGGGCGCCCTGATCCCCACCATTGGCTACTACCTCTCAACACAATCCCTCCCGTTTTTTAAGAAACGATGGATTAAAAAGTATCTAGAAAGCAAAAAGACCGATTGACAAAATCGGTCTTTTTGATTATTCTGCCGGGTGCGATTTTCACAGGAGGCCGAATGCCAATGGGACAAGCAGACGCAAAACGGATCGGCGTGTTCCGTTCCAAGCTCCCCGCACAGACCCTCGAGTTCAGGCGTGCGATCGAGTCCACGCGAGAGAAGCTTCAGATGAAGGACGAGGGCTACGCCCCGCTCCCGTACGACACCGTCATCCACACGAACTGTGGCGCGACCATTCACGGAAACCCGCACAACAGTTCTGTGGGCGTGAGTCCCGACGGATCCGTACGAATCCCCATGGCGCGATGGAGCGAACGACGTCTTCACTGGATGATCGTCCAGATCGATGGCGACGACAACATCACCATCACCGTCTACCAGAACCCGCTCGAGCGGACTTCCTCTCACACGGCCTTCAAGCCGGTGATCCAGTCCCCTCACCAGCTCCGGAAGTCCCTGCGATTCCTGGCGCACCAGCTGCGGTTCCACCTTCGCCCGCCCAAGGGCATCTGCTGACACATCGCTGACACGCGACGTGTCCCGAGACCCCCGTGGTCTCTTTTTTCTTTTACAAACAAAAACACCCTGTCATTCGACAGGGTGTTTTGGAGCCACCGGGCGGATATTTCACATCGCCTTCGGCTCTCCATAAGGGCTTCCGCCCCTCTGGTGCTCGCTTTGCTCGCTGTCACCCCCAGCAAGTAAGGGGATATCTCCCCTTACCATCCCCTCGGTTCAAATCCACCCTCCTAACAAACAAAACACCCTGTCATTCGACAGGGTGTTTTGGAGCCACCGGGCGGATTTGAACCGCCGACCTCTACTTTACGAAAGTATTGCTCTACCAACTGAGCTACGGTGGCGTGGGCGGCGCAATAGTATCAAAGACGTTTTGCGCCATCAAGCTATTCTACTCCCACGTAACGCTTTACTTCAGCTTCTTCCAGGTACTCCGTTACCACAACTTCGAGGGTAATCTTTGGGACTGTAATCGTCATAAGGTGCAGTCTTGTATCCTCCTCACCTTCCACACGGTCTTCCAATCGGAACATGGCATACCCCTCAGGTAAATCGAGTACAGCACTTACTTGACCAGTCTCGAGCGCGCCCACCTCAGCAGACCAACTTTCGGGCACGGCAGACAAGTTCACATACCCAAGATCGCTCTCGAGACCCTGGAACGCACTATGAATATCTTTCGCCACAACGGCGAAGGCTTCTCCGCCCATCACACGGTCATACGCCTGCTGCGCCAGTGCTGCACGCTCAGCCTGAAGTTCTTCATCTTCTAAAATCACTTCTGTCATCTGCAGCGCCAAAACGATCGATGTAATGATCCGCTCCTTAAACTCGTCCGTTGTCCAGCCAAACGTCTCTTCGAGTTCCTGCATGAATGTCTCCTCACTGGGCTGCCCAGCGAGAACGTCCTGATAGTACGCATCCACCCGCTCCTGATCGAGCTCTACACCACGCTCTTTTGCAAGCTGCTCGATCACAATTTTATGCACGAGTGTGTCGGCAATAGCGACCTCTAGTTGATCGGCAGCAGGAGCCGTCTCTCCGCTGTTCCCACCGAAGTATTGCAAGAGTGCGTCATATTCAATGAGAAACTCTTTCATGGAAACCGTTGTCCCATTCACAGAGATGGCTGGATACGGAATCACAGCACTTGCCCGACGGACAAGATCATCGGTCACAGGACGGCTGTACACCTGCGAGGTTACCCAAGCAAATAAAACGACCACCACAATAGCGGCGGCGATACCTTTTCCCTTCGTTGTCTGAAGAAACTTCTTTGTTTTTGATGCGCTGCGCTCAGGCTGCTCCTTTGTCTCCTGTGGCTTTTCGGTCACCTCATTCATACGAATTTATTTGATCAAACGTTGTTTTGTCGAAGAAGTAATACCACCACTTGGTCGGATTTGCAACCACCTCTCTGGACTCTTCCATACCCATTACATACCCAAGAGGATCGTACGCATCATCTGTAAGCGGCTCTTGTTGCTGGACGTCATCTTGTACCACCACAACCGTTTCTCCCGGCTTCTTCATTCCTAATTTTAGTCGCGCCTCACGTTCAATAAATGACTCTGTCTGCATGGCCGTCTTGAGCTCACTAATCTCAATATTCCTGGTCGCCAACTCTTCTGCCTCTGTCTCCAGCGCCGCGATTTCCGCATCGATGGTTGAATTCCTAACCACCTCACGACCCAATGACATGCTTAAAAAAACTATCACCAATAAATTCACGACGACGAGGTATCGCCACCGGATAAGTCGTTGTGCAAATGACCGATCATTTCTGGGCATGTGCCTCGCTACGTAGGTCGTTAATCAAATCTGAAATACGGGCTGGTCGTTTTATGTGGGCCACCTCAATATCTGCTGCAGAGCCCTCAAGCTGAATATGCAAGGTGCCATATCGAAACAACGTCGACGGGATTCCTTTCACAAAATAACTCACCTCATCAATCTGATCGTACCGCGCTTCTGTCACCACACGATGAAAAAAGCCTTTTTGCTCATGATCCACCACGCGACGATCTGTCACAACCAAAAGTGTGCGGGACCATTTTAGATAGGCACGAGTGAGTAACAGGATTCCAGAAAGAATCCAAAGAGTCACGACAACAATGCCCCATGTCCCTTCTCGCAGCAATGGAAACAAGAAAAAGAACGGGAGCAAAAGCCAAACAATAAGCAGAATAAATTTCAGCACGTACGGAGCCAGAGAAGCCCGCAGCACCTCAAGCACCTCCTCTTCTGCTTTGAGTCGTAGAAACTTAGGTGCGTCCATATCGTTGATGTAAAGCCTTCCGAGCAGCAACCCGGTCGTCCCATGGAATCTTCTTACCATCGGCCACCGCCATCACCGGCTCAGAACCCTTCCCTGTTATGAGGACTAGATCTCCACGCTCGGCAAGATCGATAGCTCGCTGAACCGCCTCCTGTCGATCAAGAATACGGAACAGATCAAGATCATCCTGCTTCCCCGCTGCTGCTGCCGCGTCTGCGACGTCGTTAATTATCTGCCACGGATCTTCATCATAAGGATCCTCATTCGTCACAATCACAAGGTCATCATGCTCGGCGACCATCTTCCCCAAAATCTCTCGTCGCGCCACATCGCGCCCCCCACCAGCGGAGCCTACAATATGAATCAAACGCCCTTGAGTGCGCATCAGCTCAACAGCAGCGTACACGGCATTGAGTGCCGCTGGCTCATAGGCATAATCAACAATCACCTCAAACGGCTGCCCTTCTTCAATGCGCTCCAGTCGACCAGGGACAGCTTCAAGTTTCTCAAGAGCGTCGGCAACCAACCTCTCCTCGACACCCAATGCCCTTGCTGTGGCAGCAGCCGCAAGCGCATTCTCAAGATTAAACCGACCAATCGGCTTGAAGTGCACAAGATGCTCCCCAAGCGTAAACGTCGTGCACGTTGCCTCGTACTGCACATCCTTGGCCAACACCGGTGGAAGAGTTATCCGTGTCGCATTCTTCTCAACAGCCTCAATGGCAAACCCCCCATAACGCTCTGCTTCAAACGAGAGGTAGTACTCAGCATGAGGGTCGTTCAGATTCACGATGATTGCATCGGACGCCACACGAAACAGCTCCCCCTTAGCCTTCTTATAATTCTCAAACCCTCCATGCGCTTCAATATGCTCGGGTGTGAGATTAGTGAACACCGCCATCTTATAATCGATCCCGATGTGACGTGACTGCAGGATTCCTTGCGAAGACGTCTCAACAATGGCGTGTGTGCACCCTGCCGTTACCATCTCTCTGAGCAGTCGCTGCGTCTGGAAGCGCCCGAGCATGGTCATCTTCTTATCGTTCACCCATTCTTTGTCCGCAACCTTAAAACTCGCCGTGGTCGTCCACCCCACACGGTATCCCGCGTGCCCCAAGAGTCGTCCCAAAAACTGCACCGTCGACGATTTCCCATTTGTCCCCGTCACCCCCACCACCGTGAGCTCACGAGAAGGGTGCCGATACCAAACAGCCGCCAGGTGTGCCAGGCCGCGGTGATACACGTTGATTATCCGCTCCGGGACAACCGCTCGAATCAATCGTTTCATAACCCCCCTATTCTACCAAATCCCCCGATTTCACACGATAAAACCAAAAAACAGGCCCTTAAGCCTGTTTTTTCTCTTAGTGCTTGGAGGCCTTTACCACCTTTTCGTATTCGGCCCTGAACTGATCGCCTCGATCGAACTCATTTTTAAACAAGGCAAAACTTGATGCACCAGGTGACAACAAGATGATATCGCCGAGTGTGCTGTTCTCCACCGCAGCCTTTACTGCCTTCTTCATCGAATCAACACGCACTGACGGAGCGCGGTCTCCTATTTCTTGTTCGAGCTCTGTGGTTGCCCCTCCTTCGAGTAGCACCACAAACTTACACTCTTCTCCGATCATCTCGGCAACCTCTTCAAACGTGAAGCCCTTTGCGTTACCACCGGTGATGAGCACAATGTTTCCACCGTTTCCAAATCGCTTAAGCGCGGCCATGAGCGCCTCAGGTGACGTCGAGTTTGTGTCGTTTACATACAAAACCCCCTCAACCTCTCCAAGAATCTCTTGACGACCTGGAAGCCCGACAAACTCCTTCAGACTTGTATGAATATCGTCATCGCTCACACCGGCCAAATGTGCCGCGAGCGATGCACACAAAGCATTGGTAATATTGTGATCACCTTCAAGTTTCAAATCGTACACATGGGCAAAAGGCGTGTCTTCTCCATCGATGCGACGAACCAAATTGTCACCCTCACGGAACACGCCGTCTTTCCCTTCAGCAAGAGGCTCTTGCCCGAACCAAAACTTCTTCTTCGACGGGATGCGCTCAGCAATCTCCGTGGAGATCTCCTGGTCGTTATTTAGAAGCGCATACTGATCTTCATTCTGCTCCTGAAAGATCAACTCCTTGGCCCAAAGGTAATGCTCAAATGAGTCGTAACGATCTAAGTGATCTTTAAAGGCATTGGTTAGCACACCAATTTGAGGTCCAAGCCCCATCCCTTCGAGAGACTCGAGAAGCCAAGATGAGAGCTCTAGAACAACGGGCACGGGATCTTTCTCTTCAAGAAGCCAATCTAAATCTTCTAGCGGAGACCGTGTGATGTTTCCCGCCACAACCGTTTTTGGGTTTTTATGCTTGAGCATCTCTCCCATGAGGGCTGTCGTCGTGCTCTTACCTCTGGTTCCCGTGATCGAATAAATCGGGAACGGACAGTAACGGAAGAACAGTGAGATGTCTGACTCGACATGGACTCCCTGCTCCTTGGCAAGCGCAACGAACTCACTCTCACGCGCCACCCCCGGGTTCTGCACCACAAGATCAACGTTCGTGAAATTATCGGCGTCATGTTTTCCTAGCACGAACACCGGCGCGTAAATCTCCCGATCTGGAAACTCCGCGCGGTACTGCTTGTACCACTTCTCAATCTCATCAATGCTCTCATGCAGTTCATCCTCGTCTTTCAAATCCGTGATCACAAGCTGCGCTCCGTGACGCATAAGCCACTTGGCAGCACCAATACCACTTCCCTTTTTGTATCGACCAAGCCCCATCACGGTGACCATGGCATCTTGGAAATTATCAATGGAACTCAAATCAATAGACATACCTAAAATTCTTTACGTGCTCGCGCAACACGAACGATAATCATCGCCTTCGCTACGGCATACCACATTTTGACATATTCCAGTGCAGACGGCCACAGCCCCACTTTCTGAAATTTCCGCCGCATGGTGAGGTCCCTTAAAATCACCGCCCCATAACTATATCCGCGCGATCGGCAATAGTAATTCAACGATGATTCAACCATGAATCCTTTTAAATACTTTGGATCAATACTTGAAATCACTTGCCGCAACATCACTCGCTCTCCACCTACAAGCGGAAGGTGTTTGGCAATGAACGTGCCAAGCGGCCCCTTGTCACGCACCCCCACGTTCATCATGCGGCTCCCTGACACGACTGGCAGCACAAGTTGCTCGATATGTTCCTGTGTCAGACCAATTAAATCAGCGTCAAAGAATGCAACAACGGGCGCATCTGTAAAACTGAGCGCACGATACATCGCCTGACCCTTCCCTCCTTTTTCCGAAAGCTCATGCACCGTCGCCCCTGCAGCCCGAGCTACTTCGACCGTGCGGTCCGTAGACCCATCTGAAATAACAAGAACCTCTCCCACATGGGGCGAGGCCTTAAGCGGACGGACAACGTCCGCCACGGTCTGTTCTTCATTGTATGCCGGAATGATCGCGGCAACAGCTGGCTTTGTCATATCCGTCCTTTCTTCCGTCGAACCGCGGCAAGCTGACCAACGACAATCGCTCGTAATTCCTCAGCCTGCCCACGCAAAGAAACAAGCGGCCCAATTCCTTCCTCCAATACCAACACCAACGTAAGCGACTCAATGATGCGCTCCAGGTACGTGAGCGCGAGTTGGTACTCCTGCTCGGCCACCTCGAGGCCAATAGCATCTCCATGCTGCTCCTCATGAAGCCCGGTAAAGAGTTTGATCGGAACAAGATTTACATTGGCATATACACGAAACACATCCCCCTTACCAGGAGTCCCTGTTTCGTAAGCCACCTTTGCCCAAGAGCGAAGTTCCTGAGCCCACGCACGCGCACGCTGATAGAGAGGATGCAGGCGCATGTTGTCGATCTGAGGAGAAGATGTCGGTGACGACTGGAATCCTCCAGACGATGACGTTTCCCCACGCGGCTCAAGCATGTTCAACCCCAAACGCTCTGCCAGCTCCGCATCTGACCGCTCCTCTGTTTCAACCTGCTCCTGCAACACCTGCACTTCTACATCACTTGATTTACTAGAGACACGGCCAAACTGCTGAAAGAGATCTTCGATCTCGTCCTCAAGTAAATCAATATCATCACGCCCAAATACCCAAGGGTATTCGTCATCTAGGGCACGCATAGTTTATTTGTCACGGATAGCTAGATCATACGTCATCCCCTCAAGGCGACGTAGATTCTTTTTTGCCTGATCAAACTTTGTACGGAGATACCCGGTAAGGTCCATGTCCAGCAAGTACTCCACTACCATCTCAACGGCATCGTACACTTCACCAACAGCCTTCATGTTTCCGAGGGTCACCTGCCGGACAGCATAGCGAACCATCTCTCCGGTCGTATCTGTAAGCCCGGCAAGGTACACATACGGGTCCATGGCCCGCTCGTGAATCTTGCCCAGCTTTCCTGTGCGCAAATATTGTTCGAACAAGAGCGCCTCGGCGTACTCCTCAAGAGCCGCCTTATAGGCTCCCTCGTACCGGAGCGCGGGGAACTTCTTGAATGAACGCTCTGCTTTTGTGAACAACTTCTCTGCCTGAACAAGAAGGTCTGCTGCGGCCTTAGGGTCGTCTCGATGAAGCGCAAAAATGGCGCGCTTAGATTTACTCAAAGCCTCGTTAGATGTCCCGATGAGCCCACGGCGAGCCTCTTGCTGGCCGTGATACCGCTTTTGGAATTGAGAAAGAGTGGCTGGACGTTTCATGTGGATGGACGCGATGCGTCGATACGTGAAATAAGTTCTTTGATGCGCGCTTCCTGCTCCTCCTTGTTTTGTGTCTGCCGTCGAATAAGCGCTTTCTGCTGGCGGACATACTTTGCCAGTGAGCGTGGATACTTGGAGCGAGTCATATTACGTTCGTTTAGGCCGAATAAGGAATACCTCCTTGGCAATTTCAATCGCCACCAACTTCATGACTCCTATGATAAGCAATAGGATCCAGTGTGACAAACTCAGCGGCACGATCTCAAAGATCTCCTGGAAGAATGGATGGAGGAGGGCCAAAAGCATGAGCCCAAAACCGATGAACACTCCACCGACCAAGTACAGATTAGAGAATGGATTGATGCGGAAGATGCTTTTGCGGAAACTCTTCACCGCAAAAATATAGAGCAGCGAATCAATTCCTACAGCGGCAAAGAGGATAGAACGAATCGTCTCAATGTCACCAATGGATCCAAGGAGCCAGATATACAAGACGAATAACACCGCATCGGTCACGACCCCAATCAAGAAAATGATCGTCATCATTTCCCGATTCAACACCGCCTCGTCTCGAGGTCGTGGAGGCTGCTTCATGATGTCCTTCTCTCCAGGCTCGAGCGTGAGTCCTGCGTTTGGAAAACTATCAGCCACCAAGTTGATCCAAAGAATCTGCGCGGGCAGCAGTGGAATCGGCAACCCCATCATAATGGAACCACCAATGAGCACCATCTCGGTAAAGCTGTCAGCCATGAGGTAGACCGTTGTCTTGCGAATGTTGTCGAAGATCACACGCCCCTCCTCAATCGCAGCTGTGATGGTTCCAAGATTATTGTCCAAGATCACCACATCGGATGCCTGCTTGGCCACCTCGGTTCCGGAACCAACCGCAATACCAATATCAGCAGCCTTGAGGGCTGGCGCATCATTCACTCCGTCTCCCGTCATCGCCACAACCTCGCCACGTGACTGCCACGCTTTCACGATACGAATTTTATGCCGAGGCTCTACACGCGCATAGATATGAATATCCTCCACACGCTTCTCAAGCTCCTCATCTGTCCAATCGTCAAGCACGCGTCCAACAATCACCCCCTCAGGTCCCACGACAAGCCCCGCTTCAGCACCGATCGCCTGTGCGGTCATTGGGTGATCGCCGGTAATAATAATCGTCCGTACACCAGCGCCTGCTGCCGCCTCAATTTGCTCCTTGGTCTCAGGTCGCAGCGGATCACGAAGCCCAACCAATCCAAGGAACGTGTAGTGCTCAAGCTCATGATCTCCCATGTCAGACACAGTGCCCTTGTGGCTTCTCGATGCTGTCGCAATCAAACGCAACCCCTTCTGAGTAAGTCCAGCAATCTGTACCTCAAGAGCTTCCCGGTGAGCATCCGTCATCTTCACTGGGCGTCCGTTTAACTGAATCTTGTCACAAGACTCCATGACAATTCCCGGGGCACCTTTCAAAAGATACCGAGAACCCTCAGGCCAGCCATTAGCCGTCACCATGTATTTGTGTGCACTGTCGAATGGAATTTCCGCAGAACGAGGATGCTCTGCCGTCAACGCTGGCACATCTATCTCGACATCAAGAACCACCTGCATGAGCGCACGCTCGGTCGGACTCCCCTTGAGGACCATCCCCTCATCGGCCGACACAACACTTGCATCGTTACACAGAGCAATCACCTCAAGCATCTGCTGAACAAATGCAGGTCTCTCTGCAGGAAGATCTTTTGCCCGATACCCATCCTTGAGTCCAATAAAGTCCGTCACACGCATCTCCCCCTCGGTGATGGTTCCCGTTTTATCAGAACAAATGATCGAGACACTTCCGAGTGTCTCGGCAGCCACCAGCCGCCTGACAAGCGATCTGCGACGCAAAATGCGCTGCATACCGATGGCGAGGATAATCGTCACAGATACAATCAATCCCTCTGGAATCGCTGCCACCGCAAGCGCTACTGACATCTCCAACATCTCGTGCGTAGATCGTCCTGTGAACACACCTGCCACAAACAAAAACCCAACGACTCCCATAACCCCCCAAGCCAACCAACGGGCTAACCGGCCGAGCTGCTCCTGCAGAGGTGTGTCAGTCTCTTCCGTTTCCTGTACAAGCTTGGCGATGTTCCCGAGTTCTGTCTTCACTCCTGTAGCCACCACCACGGCTAATCCCCTACCTCCAACAACGCTGGTGCCCGCATAGAGCATGTTTGTTCGCTCAGCGAGCGGCACTCCTGGCTCAAGGAGCGTCACCGCCTTTTTGATCGGCATGGACTCCCCTGTAAGTGCTGCTTCGTTCACAGACAACTCCACTCCCTCAACAAGACGTGCGTCCGCTGTCACACGATCACCCGTCTGAAGCACAAGCACATCACCAGGTACGAGCTCCGCAGCGAGAAGCTCCACCTCAGCCCCACCGCGCAAGACAACCGCATGCGGCTGAACAAGAGACTTCAAGTGAGCCAGGGCCTTCGATGCTTTATATTCCTGAATAAAGCCAATCACCGTGTTCACCGCCACAGCCGCAAGAATAACTCCCACGTCCACCCACTCATCCAGGGCAACGCTAATGAGCGCCGCAACAATCAAAATCAAAATGAGCGGACTAATGAACTGCCTAAACAACACAGTCCACCAAGCGTCCGACTTTTTTGTCGGAAGCGCATTAGGTCCATGCAACTGTTGAAGGTCTTCTATCCGATCGACAGCAAGCCCATCTTTTGAACTCTTCAAATGATCAAGGACATCGTCTGCGGATAGGTGGTGCCAAGTTGGTGTATTCGCCATAGAAAATATTTCCTCTAGTTTACATGAAACAAGACTCTGTTGGCATGGTGTCACTCCACAAATAGCCGTCCACCCTCTTTATCATGCTCAGAACAAAAACTCTCCTGTATACTACACGCCGTATGCTGAACAAAAAATTTTCACCTGGTATTAGTCTTATTGCCTGGGCAACAGGAATACGATGGATTGGCTGGGGCTTTGTCGAACCCATCCTTCCTCTGTTCCTTTTTTCTTTTGGAGATTCTTTTGCCAACGCAGGGCTTTTAAAAGCTACGTACGACATCTCCTATCTCCTCTTCCTCCCCATCACCGGAATCTTGGTCGACAAAATTTCAGCAAAGAAAATTATCCTAATAGGACTCATTGCCTACCCACTCATCGGTCTCTCCTATTCTCTCGCAGCTTTTTTTAGTATCACAGCTCTCATTGTCGTAGCGAGATTCCTTAACGGCTTTGCCTACGCCTTCGATAGTATCGGCCGGGCCACGTACTACATGCGCGCCGTGAAGGATAAACACATCTCATCAGCCTTTGGGCACTTCGACTCAATCAGCAGCTTCGTCTACATAGGGGCTATGCTCTTAGGACTTCTTATTGTCCCACACGTCTCATTCCAATGGCTCGCACTTCTCATCATTCCATTCAGCCTGATCGCTGTGTTCATGATCCAGCTCTGGCTCCCCTCACAAACAACCAAACAGTCCGTTCAGACTCATCACCACAAACTCTCTCTACATTTCTTCCGTGGTCTTAAAAAAGAACTTACAGATTGGGGCATTGGATTACATGTCGTGGGCATCTTTGTATTCTTCCTTGGATTTATTAAAAGCGTGGTGCAATTTGTTCTTCCAATCTTTGCGTTCACCCAAGGAGCCTCTATCACACAAGTCATCTTCATGGCCATCCTCTTGAACATCCCCACGTTGTTTGGTGACCCCATCGGTCGCGTGGCAGACAATCACCGTCTTGGCTCCATCATCTTTGGCCTGTGCATGACCACCGTATTCTTCTTTGCCCTTGCTTTTGATCAGAACTATATCTTCCTACTGATAACCATTCTCGGTATCGGTTTTGTTAATGAGATTGTAGGCCTCTCTGGAAAAGGCATCATGAGCCGGCTCTCACGCCCAAGTCATTACGGGAAAACAAATAGCATCATGGAGGCACTGCGTGACTTTGGCACCCTCTCAGGCCCGATTGTCATCGGATTACTCATCGATCTGCTTAATCCATCTCTTGCGTTTATTACTGTGGGGAGTCTCGGCCTCCTCTTGGCAGGACTCATCCTTCTGACGAAACAACACTTCGATAAAGTCTCTATTCACCACTACCACCAACGCAGGCACGTTTCCCGAGCGTCTTAAGGATCAAGTAGGGCCTTGTATACACTAAACACAAAAGCCGACTTTGTAAGTCGGCTTTTGTGTTGGTACACCGGGCGGGACTCGAACCCGCGACCCCGGGCTTAAAAGGCCCTTGCTCTACCAACTGAGCTACCGGTGCGTAAACCATCCAAAATTGGCGATCTTCCACCTTCTCGCTGCGCTCTTCAGTCAACGACCGTTTTAGGTCGTCTCCTTCAGTGCTTCGCTCGGGCGGCGGAATCTCATCCAATTTTGGATGTTTTACGATTCGCCGTGCCCTGAGGGGCGATCTCCAACGCGCAGAATATAGCAATAAAAGTTCTTGGGTGCAACCCCTGAGGGTTGACAAAAGGCCTAAAATAGGCTATCTTGGGGTGTCCAACCTTGGTGTATGCCTTGGTTGTGAGACCCGCCTTGGGTCTCAGGCGCCCGGCTCCAGCGTCAGTCATGGAGTCTCTCACGCAAGGAGTGGGCATGCCCACGATCAAAGGCCCGGCCTTCCGCAATGTCACGGACGGACCAAGCAAGTACAACCTCATGCTGGCCCTGTTCGACAGGACCAGCGACAAGCCCCGCCCGGTGGTGTTCACCGTGGGGGAGTCGCTGAAGATCATCGTCAACGTCACCGACGTCGGCATCGAGGACGGCAGCGGGCAGAGCTTCAACATCAAGGGACAGTCGGCTGACTTCTCCCAGAAGTACAAGATCTACTACCGGACCGACAAGCGGACCGGAACGATCACCCGACTCACGAAGGATGCCGCCAAGGCCTCCTGACCAACGCGCGCGCCTAGCGCGACAGAGCACGTCTGTGCGACCTGTCGTATGGGCGTGTTTCTGTTTGTGGGGCATTTGCCACGATGGTGGTCGTGATCTATACTGATGACCGTTAATCACTAACGCAAACAACTCCTATGGAAGGTGTATGTACTGCTTGTGGCGCTGCTGGCGTCGACGTTAACGAAGAAGGTAAGTGCCCAGGTTGCGCAGGCGCAGCTCCTGCAGCCGAGGCTCCAGCTGAGGCTCCTGCAGCCGCTCCAGCCGAAGAGGCAGCCGCTCCTGCTGAAGAAGCAGCAGCTCCAGCCGAGGCTCCAGCTGAAGAAGCAGCCGCTCCTGCAGAGGAAGCAGCCGCTCCAGCTCCTGAAGCTCCAGCAGCAGAATAGTGAAAGAAAAACACACCCCTCGTCGGGTGTGTTTTTTGTTTTGTTAGTTCGACATCCCGATGAGCATCTGTGCCAGCTCATCGGCAATGTTTGTTGAAAGCATGCCGTGCATCTTTGCCCCAAGGTCCCTTCGATCATCTGCATCGTCCAAGAGCGATTCAATTTCTCGGAGCAAGTCTTCCGCGCTCGTTCGATGCTCATGCAGCACCACACACGCCCCTTCCACAGCCGCTGCGTTTGCCTCTTGTGGTGAATGTGGCAACGGGATGACAATCGCTGGCTTGGAAAGCGCCGCGAGCTCCGTAATTGTCCCAAGACCTGCGCGGCACACCACCACATCGGCGAGCGCGAGCGCGTCAGCCATCTCGCCACCAAGAAACTCCCGCGCGTGATGATCCGGGTGACGCTTCTTGTTCTCACGCTTCCCCTTCCCTGTCAGATGAATCACATTCGCCCGCGAAACCAGACTCAAGGCGATCTCATCGATCTGTTCATTAATCCACTTAGCCCCCGTTCCACCACCAAAAACAAGAACCGTCGGCTTAGTATTTCGAATTTCAAAAAATGCACGTGCCCGCTGAGGATCGCCTTTCAACACACTTGGACGCACAGGGTTGCCGACGACCTGAGCTCGTTTCGACAAGCTCGTCGAAGCTTTAAACGCAACGGTCACACGTGTGGCAAGCGGGGCTGTGAGTCGATTCGTCAGAATCGGTGTTACATCTTGCTGATGCACCCACACGGGAATCTTGAGAGTACGCGCGGCCACAATGACCGGCACAGCCGTGTACCCCCCAGCCGACGCAATCACACTCGGCCGCTCACGATGAAGGAGTCGCCATGCTCCCCACAGGGCTCGTGTGAACGTCACGGGCAACGCCAACAGCTCAAGTGAGAGACGGCGAGGAAGTCGCGCAACCGGAAGCGAGAAGAAACGCATCCCCTGCGCCTCGACCACGCTACGTTCAGGTCCATGAGGTGTACCCACCCAAACAGCATCGACACGCACATCCGTTTCCTTGAGAGCCTCATGCACAGCCAAAAGCGGCGTCACAGGGCCCATCGTTCCTCCACCGGTAAAAAGCACCTTCATATCATTTCATGCTCTTAGAGACGTTTAACACCACCCCCACGGCAGCAAGCGAAATGGCCAGCGATGTCCCCCCATAACTAATAAATGGAAGCGGCACACCCGTGATTGGCATGAGGGCGACCATTGAACCAATGTTGACAAAAGCTTGGATCACAATCCACGCCCCTACTCCCACCACGACATATTTTCCAAAACTATCTGGAGAGCGCTTCGCAATCTCGAGGATGCGCCAGAGAAACAACAGGAACAATCCAATCGTCAGTGCGGCAACCATGAAGCCCATCTCTTCCCCAATCACGGCAAAGATCGAATCGCTGGCCACCTCAGGGAGATATTGAAACTTCTGTCGCGAATGGCCGTAACCCACACCAAAGATTCCACCAGACCCAATCGCTAAGAGCGCCTGGTTGATGTGGTAGCCGATCCCTTGTGGATCGAGCTCAGGATGTAGGAACGTTGTAAAACGTGCAGCTCGATATGGGGCTGCCGTAATCAGCGCCAGAAGCCCTGCCACACCAGCCGCGATTAATCCCAGCACATAACTAATCGGCGCACCGGCAACAAAATAGACAACAAGACTCATGGCCGCGATGATGGACATGGTTCCAATGTCTGGCTGTAAGATCATCAAGAGCATGATGGTTCCGAGCACGAAGACAAAGGGCAAGAACCCGGCCTGAACATCACGCACAGAATGCTTGTCACGCTGAGCGAGCCAAGCAGCGAGATAAAACAAAAAGGTCAGTTTCACGACCTCAGATGGCTGCAAGGAAAACACACCACCAACAGAAATCCAACTGCGCGCCGTTCCAATCCCTGCAGAGAGTCCTGGAATAAACACGAGCACAAGCAACACAATCGAAAGCAAGAGAAGATTCCACGCATGTTTACGCCAGAACGTGTACGGAATGCGCGCGAAAGCGACCATCGCACCGATTCCAGGGATCAATCCAAAAATCATCTGATGCTTCACGTAGTAGTAACTGTCGGCAAACTGAGAGTATCCACTTGGAGCTGAAGCACTTAAGAGCATGACAAGCCCAAAAAGTACGATCACAGCAACAATGACCAACAGTAAAACATCGATTGATCCTTTTGAGCGAGACATTAAATCAAGGCATCAATGAGCACGAAAGAAACACCAACGGCCGCAGCAATCATGGAGATCACCCACATGCGCATCACAATCTGCGGCTCAGGCCACCCAATGGCTTCTAGATGGTGATGAATGGGAGCGCTTTTGAATAACCGCCGCTTGAGCACCTTGCGGCTAAAAATCTGTGCAATGACAGAGAGTGATTCCAGAACAAAGATGAAACCAATAATCGGAAGGAACAATGCAGAGTTCGTCAGCATCGCCACGATCCCAAGCGTTACCCCAAGGGACATGGCTCCCGTATCGCCCATGAAGAACTTTGCTGGGTGAATATTAAACCAGAGAAAGGCAAGCAGCGCCCCGAGGATCACTCCACAGAACACCGCAAGGTCGTAGCGTCCTTGTGCAAACGCAATGACCGCATAGGCACCAAAGGACGTGAGCAGTGCCCCACCAGCAAGGCCATCGAGACCATCGGCCTCATTCACAGAAAACGCCGTGGAAACAATCACCAAGATAAAAAACGGGACATACCACATGCCGATATTAAAATCGCCAACAAACGGAATGTGAAGCAAATCCCAATCGAGCTTCACCCGGAACCACCAAGCTCCCACAACAGCGATGGCTGTATAGATTCCCAGACGGTGTCGCATGCGCAGACCACCCCCCTTTGGGCCAATACCGCGAATATTAAAGTAGTCATCAACAAACCCAACAATCGCGGAGGCAACAAGCGCCCCGAGTGGGAGCAATACTTCTGAGCGAGAGAGGAAGTTCATCCGCGCTATGAGTGACCCCTCTGGCAGTAGTGGAGCCAAATAGTAGAGCACCAAGGCGATCGCAAGAACGGTAAACCAGATCAAGATACCCCCCATGGTTGGTGTCCCACTTTTCTTTGCATGGAGCCTTGCAAAGACAGGAGCGTCGCTGGCAGCACGAATAGATTTCCCCGCCCCCCAATGCTCGAGCGCTCGAAGTAACAGCGGTGCCCAAGCAAATGCAATCACAAATGCCACGGCACTAAGAAGAAGAACACGGACAATTTCAAACGATTCCAAGGTCATAGATTAATCAACACAATCAAAGTCATAGCAACCATGAGGATAAACGTGATCACCGGGGTCGCAGCGGCAAAAAAATACGTCAGTGTCTTTTGCCTTCGATACGCATGAGCCTGAATGAATACATTCAGCAGAAAAAAACCGAGGCTCATGGCAGGAAGGACAAACAGCGAATGCACGGGACCAAAGCGATCTACGCCAAGATAGATGTTGTAGTGAAGTGCAATGAACGGCGTTTCGCTTGCCATGGGCAGAATGCGCCACACTGGGAGCGCGAACGTTATGGCAATAAACACAAATGAGATGAATGCTGTAATCCGCACCATCTTACTTTTCACGAACATCTGCCGGAAGTTTTTCCAGAACTGTTCAAGAGATTTTTTGTGTCGATGCATGTCAGTTGATAGCAATAACCTCTTTGATCTCTGGGATCGCATCTTGCAAGGCAGCCTCAACCCCCATCTTCAATGTGATCTGAGACATGGGGCACCCAACGCACGCCCCCTGCAGACGAACTCGCACCACTCCTGTCTCTGCATTGTAATCAACAAGTTCAATACCCCCACCGTCCATACGAAGAGCAGGTCGAACCTGCTCAAGAACAGCTTCAATTTGATCGTTCATCTCTGTCATATCTACTCTATGGTAACTTTTTTGGAATGTATTCTCAAATACAAAGACACCGCCAAGGCGATGTCTTCTTGCTTACTTTGTTGGTTCAACGTTCACGAATACACGCTTCTTGAGCGCCCCGTGGAAGTTCTCCATGCGCTTGCGTGAAAACTTCACAACGCCGGCAACAGCTGCGTACAGCGTGTCATCCTTGCCGCGTCGAACGTTTTTTCCAGGATGGATCTTTGTACCACGCTGACGAACAATAATTTGTCCGGCTCGTGTTCCCTGGCCGTCTGCAAGCTTCACGCCTAAGCGCTTAGACTGCGAATCACGGCCAAGACTGGTGGAACCACCCGCTTTCTTATGTGCCATAAATAGAGGTTAATTTCGTGCAGATAGTAAAGGAATGCTGTATTTGTGTCAATAGGTTCAGTGGGTAAACAAAATACCCCGCCGTGGCAAGGCTAAGGGCACTTTGCCACTGACGAGGTCAGCGTAGAGCCGCAGGGCTCAGTTCTTGCACCCGAAGTCCTTGCGGAACATCTCGGGCAGCTCGTCGCACTCCTTCTTGGTCGGACCAGGAGCGGACGATGCGTTGGAAGCAGGCGCCGCCGATGAGGCCGCGGCCGGGAGCGAGTACTGCCCCGAGACCATCTTGCCGATCTGCTCCTGCCAGGTCACCCCGAGGAACACGATGATGGCCAGCGGAATGCCGTACTGCACCCAGGGGTTCTTCTTGTTCCCCTTGGCGGTGACGATCTTGAAGGCCACGAACACGGCCCCCGCGGTCCCCATGAGCTCCGTGAGGAAGCGCATCTCCGTCGGACGGTTCGTGAGCAGCATCCAGCCGCTCAAGAGCCCCGTCGCCGCAATGCTCAGCCCGACGGCTGCCGCGATCCAGTTCCGCTTCTTGGACAAGATGAACTTGCCCCAGAGCGCAGCACCCACCAGAGCGAAGGCGCCCAGGATCAGGTGATAGACGTTCTCCATGAAGTATCTCCCCCGGCACAGGGCCGTTAGGTGTGAAAGTCGAATGCGTGAGAACAGCGAAAGATAGCAAAAAAACACGGTTTTGTCAACCGTGTTTCCCTTGTTTGATTCTTATTTTTTCTCTAATGCCGCCTTAATAAACGCCTTGAAAATCGGATGTGGTCGCAGTGGTCGCGACTTAAACTCAGGATGGAACTGCACTCCCACAAAGAACGGATGATCTTTGATCTCAACGATCTCTACCAAGTTCGTCTGTGGATTTACACCTGAGACGATCATCCCCTTTTCCTCGATCTCATCTCTGTAGTCATTGTTAAACTCATAGCGATGACGGTGACGTTCTGAAACCGACTTCTTTCCGTACGCTGCAGCCGCAACAGATCCTTTCACCAAATCACAGTCATAGGCCCCAAGACGCATCGTACCGCCGTACCGATTCTCTTTAATGTTCTCAAGCTGCATCGGATTCACATGAATGATTGGATCCTGCGTCTGCTCGTCGACCTCCACTGTATGAGCAGCCTCCTTTCCAAGGACATTGCGCGCAAACTCGACACAGGCAAGTTGCATGCCATAACAAATACCGAAATACGGAACGTTATTTTCTCGACAGTATCGAACCGTGGAAATAACCCCCTCGATGCCACGCGTTCCGAACCCACCGGGCACAAGAATCCCATCGTATTCAGATAGCTGGCTGAGCGCTGACGAATCTTTTTCAAAATCCTCAGAGTTGATCCATTTCAGTTCAATCGCTGTCTTATTTGCCCAAGACGCAGACTTCAATGCCTCAATCACCGAGATGTACGAATCAGAAAGCGTGTACTCCCCTGTGGCAAAATACTTTCCCACCACACCAATCTTCACCGTCTTCGTGGCCTTCTCTTGGACCTCCGACATTGCTTCCCACTTTGCCATGTCCGCCTTCTTCGGCTTGATGCCAAACTTCTTTAAAATCGTATCGCTAAGCCCCTGTTCCTCAAACACAGCAGGAATCTTGTAGATTGAATCGACGTCAGGGGCAGAAATAACATCCTCCGGCTTCACGTTACAGAACACGGAAAGCTTCGTTCGGCGAGGTTCGTCCATGTAGTACTGACCACGACACACAATAAAATCCGGATGGATGCCTGCGCTGTTCAATGTGCGACAGGCGTGTTGTGTCGGCTTGGTCTTCATTTCACCCAAGTGCGCTGGCACAGGCAGATAGCTCACGAGCATAAACTGCACGTTCTCTGGGTCAGCCAAGTGCATCATGCGAGCCGCCTCGAGGAACAAAATGTTTTCGTACTCTCCCACGGTTCCACCAATCTCAACCATTGTTACGTCTGCCTTTGCATTGGCGGCCGCACGACGAATACGATCAATGACCTCCTGAGGGATATGCGGCACAACCTGCACACACCGCCCTTTGTATTCAAGGTTTCGTTCGCGCTCAATGACCGTCTGATAGACACGCCCTGTCGTCATGTAATTCGTTGACGTCAGATCAACATCAAGAAAACGCTCATAGTTCCCCATGTCCTGATCCGTCTCGTCCCCATCGTCAGTCACAAACACTTCGCCATGTTCCACAGGATTCATGGTACCTGCATCAACGTTCACGTACGGATCAATCTTGATCGCCGTGACCGTCAATCCTCGAGACTGGAGAATTTTCCCGATGGAAGCTGTGGTGACACCCTTACCAACACCAGACATCACTCCTCCTACAACAAAAATAAAACGATGGGTCATAGATTCTTCAAAACGGATTGTTCAAAAACGGGCGGAAGCCCGTTTGATTATTTTTCTTCGACGATGAGGTTCACTTGGGCTTCAAAACCGTGCGGGAGCTCAATAGTCACCGTGTAGGTTCCTGGAGCCTTGATAGGCTCTGAGAGTTTGATCATTTTTTGCGTCACCTTCAGACCACTCTTCTTCATGGCCGAAGCGATCGCTTTCTCCGTTACAGCCGCGTACAAAACACCACCCTCGCTCACCTTTTCTTTCAGGACAACCTCGTGACCTTCCAGCTGTGCAGCCAGATCACCAGAGACCGAAAGATTTTTGTGCGCAGCTCGAGCTGCTGCTTTCTCAATCTCCGCTCGTTTTTTAAGCGCATCGGGAGTGGCGGGAACGGCCAAGTTCTGCGCAAACAAAAAATTTTGCGCATGTCCGGCGGACACCTGCACGACGTCCCCCTCCTTCCCTAAAGACGTTACGTCCTGGATGAGGATAACTTTCATAAGCTAAAAATAGTATACCACGACTATTAAACAAGAAAAAAGATCGTTCAATGCTACCCCATTAACTCCTTCAAGTCTTGCAGAATCTCTTCGGCATGACTGGCAGGCTTCACCTTCTCATACACCTTTGCAATCTTCCCTTTTGGATCAATCAAATAGGACGATCGATGAATCCCCATGTACTCACGCCCCATAAACTTCTTCAATCCCCACACCTCATACGACTCAACAACTTGTTTCTCCTCATCAGCAAGAAGCGTAAACGGAAGCTCATACTTGTCCGCGAACTTTGCATGTTTACTCACCGAATCCGCGCTCACACCAAACACTTGAACCCCTAACTTCTTAAATGCCGACCAGTTATCACGAATGGCACAGGCTTCTTTTGTGCAGCCGGGCGTATCATCCTTTGGATAAAAGTACAGTAACACCCACGTTCCCTTGTAATCAGAAAGCTTGTGCGTCTTTCCCTCTTGGTCCGGAAGTTCAAACCCCGGTGCCTTTACTCCTTCTTTGATCATAGGATTCAATGGTAACACAATAAAAAATCAGGGCTCAGGCCCTGATGTTTATTTTATCGCTTACATTTTCCACATTTGCTCTCAATGATCATCAGAACCGCAGAGAGACCAACAAGTACGTAGACGAGCGTGACGAGCCATGGCCAGGCACCCAGAAGCTCTTCGACGGCATTGTAACCAAGAAGACCCATCAGTCCCCAGTTCAAACCACCGATGATGACGAGCCACTTCCCAATACAGTGAGGACCACACTTACCGCAGTTTTTGCATGTTTTCATATGTAAATAAGACACGAGTTAATTTCAATACATTCAGTGTAGCACCTAGACGTTTGTGACCGAAGTAGATATCCACACGGTTGACCAACATGCATTTCGACGTTAAGGTGCGGCCTCGTCAACCACCTGGAGGAAATGATGAGAACCCTGGTTCCCCTCGCCATTGTCGGCTCCCTTGCCCTCACCCTGTGCGGCAACCACGCCTTCGCCCAGGACACGCGGCTCGACCCCGAGCAGCAGGCCTGGATCGAGGCTCTCGCTCAGGATCCCGACCGCGTCGATCGCCTGATGCAGATGGAAGCGGACCGCACCCTCATGGAGGGCTGGGACGCCGTGACCACCGTGCGTGCGAACGAGTTCCACATCGCCGCAGGGCTCGACGGCAAGAACAGCACGGGCGCGATCGCAACCAGCGCCGTGAACACCAAGGTCTACGCCTGGGTGTCCGTCGCCACGCCGCGACACGCCACTGTTCCCATCGAGATCCAGTTCATCTGGTACCACGAGTCCGTCCCGGACACCCCCTACCGCATCGAGACCGTGCGCATCACCAGCCCGTCCCCCGCCTGGCGCACCCGCGACGAGAAGACCCTGCGCAAGTCCGGCACCTGGACGGTAGAAGCCCGCCACGATGGCAACCTCCTCGGCACCACGCACGTCGAGGTCCGCTAGCCTCCCCTCGCCCACTCGGCGAGTTTTTTCTTAGACAAAATAAATACCCGAGCGTGGCTCGGGACCCATGAGGGTACGTCTTCGTCTGACTAGCGGCGGGCTAGAACTCGACGGTGACGTCGTTGAGGTTGGAGAGCTGACCGTCGATCGGCGTGTGATCGAGCCGGTGGATGATGGAGATGTCGGCGTTGGCACCCTTGGCCGAGCCGTCGTCTCCGCTGAGCATTCCGAGCTTGATGGTCGTGAACATGGCACTCCTTGGTCGTTGCCTTGGTTGGCTCACACAGCATAGCAACCCACCCTACATCGATCAAGCATGAGCCAAAATAAAAACCCGAGCCGTAGCCCGGGGGCCCGTAAGGGCAGTGTCGGCGATCAGCAGTCGTGCTAGATGCCGGGGTCGACCAGCTTGTTGTCGATGATGCCGCCATCGAGGCCATCGATCATGCCGCCGTCCTGGAGCTCGTTCGTGATGATCCCGCTCTCGATCAAGTCGTTCGTGCAGTGCATGATGCACTCCTTTCTGCCTTTCGGCTGTTGCACATCAACCAGATTATCATCCAGACTCCCATGGATCAACTACTTACCCCCTCTCAGCATCCGTAGTATGATTATTCCACTATGAAATTCCATGCCACCCACACCCTCATAGACGACGCAGAACTCACCAAAACAGCCGCGTCGCTCAATGAGTACCGCGCCCACCTACAGGCCGTTGCACAAAAGACGGATTATGCCGATCCTGAGTGCTCCCTCCAGCTCCCGTCTGACGATGGACAACTTGAACGCGCACAAGCGCTTGTAGAGGCTATTAAAACACCCACCCTTCAATACATCGTCGTCATCGGTATTGGAGGTTCAAACCTTGGAACTCAAGCCGTCTACGATGCCATCGCAGGATCCATGAGCCTGCTGTATGACCGTCTCCCCAAGCTCCTATTTCTCGACACGGTCTCAGATGAACGCATGACCGCTGTGGTGCGCATTCTCTCACGCATGCCTAGCCGAGAAGACTTTGCCATTATCTCAGTAAGCAAGTCTGGAGGTACCACAGAAACCATCTCCAACACCGAAGTCCTCTGGCGATCACTTGAAGAACAGTTTGGCGATGTCCGTGATCGCTTCTGCTTTATCACCGACGAAGGCTCCAACCTTTGGAAAGCCTCCGAGCAACACAAAACCCACCGCATCGCCATCCCTAAACAGGTTGGTGGTCGCTATAGCGTCATGAGTGCCGTCGGATTAGTACCACTGCTCCTAGGCAAGATCGACATAGAAGCCATGCGCAGCGGAGCACGCGACGCCTTGCAAGACAATCTCTCCGATGACCTCACTCGTAACCACGCTCTCGTGAGTGCTGCCTGCACGTACCTTCACGCAGAACTCGGACGCTCCATTCACAACAGTTTTGTCTACGCCGCAAAACTTGAATCACTCGGAAAGTGGTATCGACAGCTCATGGGAGAAAGTGTTGGAAAAGAAAAAAACCTTAATGGAGATGTAGTGAATGCAGGTATCACGCCGATTGTCTCGATCGGCTCAACCGACCTCCACTCCATGGCCCAGCTCTACTACGGCGGCCCAGACGACAAGTTCACCAACATCATCTACTCCTTCAAGGGCGACATCAATCTCGTTCCACGAGAAATGAAGATGCCAGGACTTGTGCAGGACATTGGAGGGAAGAGCCTGGAGCAAATCACTGCCGCTATCGTCGGTGGCGTGAAAGCGGCCTACAAAAACAAGCAGCGTCCATTCCTAGAAATCGACATGGAGGGCATCACTCCACGCGAGCTTGGTTACTACCTCCAGTTCAGAATGATCGAAATGATGTACCTCGCAAAGTTAATGAATGTAAACGCCTTCAATCAACCGGCTGTCGAAAGCTACAAAGAGGCCACACGAGAACTTCTCAAGACATAGACAAAGGCAGGGCTAGACCCTGTCTTTTACATTGACACGTCCCCCATGAGCCCCTAAGGTCATCTCCTGCTGCTCTCGTGCAGCAAAGTGAGGCCTACGTGGAACACCCACAGGAGAATCCCTGGCTTTACGGCCAAGGTACGCTCATGCTCCTGATAGCATGCACCCTCATACTGTCCCTCCCTCATTGGTCTTTAGCTCTTAGTAAGCGAGCCGCGGACCTCAGAGAAGAACTTCTTCAGCAAGACCCGCGCTACTGGCCATTGCGAGCCCAACCCCCGCGGACCCCTGGTTGGGAGCTTCCACTGCTTCCCTACTCGGACCAGTGGAAATCCAGTACGGATGTCTTGCAGCCTCTTGTGGCAGCCATCGCCTGGCACCCATCGGAAGGTGTGCACGAGGACCTACTCCAGAGGATCACGGACGGAGCCATCGAACCTCTTCTGCATCCGGACGATGACTTCAATCTGTTTTTCGTCGAAAGTGAAACGGATTCAGGGCGCCTGGAACTGATCATTTCAGAGCCATACCTGCTCACGATCAAGACGGAGGAAGATCTGCTCTGGCTCATGCTCCGGCTCGAGCATGAGTATGCGCACTACAGCGCATGGAAGCGTGGTGAAAGCCTCATGCCCACCATCCCCGAACAAGGGACGCTTGATGATCAGCAATACCAACAGGCCCTCGATAGCGCCTGTAGCAAGTTCTTCACCAGCGAATCTCAGGCCTACACAGCAGAGTGCCGCCTGGGGCTGAGCTGGGGAATGGACCCGCTCGTGGGACTCTGTGGCTACGTGGACTCGCCCTACTGGCACCACGCCCTGTTCCTCAACTTCGCCGGTTCTCGCAGTGGCAAGGACAGCGCTTGTCTGTACGCTTGGGCCACGCAAGCCGGACACCCGCGTCCTGAAGCGTTCAGACAGAATCTCTACTGAACCAAAAACCCGCCGGTACGCAACCGACGGGATTTTCTTTTTCTAGACCTTGAGCTCAAACACGTTCGCCTTCTGCCGCTCAAGCGTCATCACCACCTGCTGGCGACGGTTGCGTGGCATGCGTTTAAACTGTCGCTTAATCTTTCGCATCATTCTCCGACGCTTCGAGAAAAACCCAGCGCGCTTCACCTTCCGTGGCTTGAGACCGAACAGCTTCGCAAAGAATCCAGGCTTTCGTTCTTTTTGCTTCCCCTTCGGCGGTGCATTCACAAACTCCGACCAAGAGAAGTCTTGCTCGCTGAACATACCAGGAACTTTCTTTCCAATGGACCTAAGGGTCTTGAACGTCTTATTGATCGCAAGCAACTCATCCTCGCTCATGTTGAGTTCTTCTTTCAAAAAATTGATGCGCTCACGAGACCTCCCATGGTTGTAATACAACATGGCTTTCTCCAGCGGGCTCTGACGCTTTGCCTCGCGCGCGAGCCGCGCCTTCTCCGCGTTTGCTCGCCGCTCTTCCGCCGCTGCTTCTTGTCGCGCCTTTCGCTCTTCCATTCGTTTTTTCCTTAACTGTTCTGGTGCAGGCAATCGCCTCTCTCTCACATCCTCCTTCATAGCCCGCGCCGCCTCCTTCAGTGCCTCAGGGGCCGTTGATGACTTCAAGATCGATTCCATCACACTCACCGCAGGGATCTCAGAAGATGGATCGAGATAGACATCCTTAAGCATGCGATACACCGATGTATCCCTCACCCCTTCATCAGCCCGAGGAGCCTCCCGCTTGGTAATTTCCTTCCCGATAGCAAACAACCTTTGATCCCAAGGATGGCGATCATCCATAACGTCAAAATCTGTCGAGTACAGCTGCGGGTGCGCCTCACGAAACTCCATCGCCTTAAGAACAAACTCAAATTCCTGAAGCTCTTTCTTATAGGCATACCACTTCAGCTCATCAAGTACCCGGAACTCTTTCTTTTTATCGATCTCCGCCATCATCTCCCTGATCTGATCGATGCGATCCTCAACAGCCGCTTTGGTTGGCTCCTCCCTGTCTCTCCAGATGGGCTCAAGCCCCTCGCCTGTATCTTCCAAAATCTTCAGAAGCTCATCTTTTGCCGCACGCGGATTAATTTCTCGACGCAACTGATACAGCTCTTTACGGAGCGCATGGACTTTATTGCGTAACTGCTGCTGTTCGTTCGCGTCACTCGAAGCCGCCAGTGCGGTCTCTGTTTCTCGAAGCTCCGCCTGCCGACCCAAGAGCGTCGCCTCCTGCTCACGCCCCTCTGCCCGACTCATGGTACGCAGCAGTTGCATCAATTCTTTCTTTGGCTCATCAGAAAGAGACGCTTCAACAATCAACGACTCACGCATCCCCATGAGCTGCTCCTTTGAAAAATCTTCATCACCTCCCGCTGTCTTGAGCACCGTATCAACCATTCGTTCATACCCTTGCGTCAACTGATCGATGGTACGAATGGCCTTCGCCTCAGCTGGAACATCCTCGGCATCCATCATCCGCACACGCCCTTCCCCCTCAACCGTCTCGTGCCCAACAATCATTTTTCCATCAGGACTCACGTACAGAAGCTGATCTGCTGGTTGTTCAGCCGTTTCCGGTCCAGCCAGAATCGCCTCAACATCAAGCCAATACTCCTGAGCCTCCTCAGCCGGCTGCTCCCACAAAGGACGACCCGCCTCAGGTTGCTCCTTTCCACGCACCAGACGCTCCTGCTTAGCCATCTCGGCCAAGAACGAACTATCCAATGGTCGTGGGGGTTGCTCACTACGCTGACCACCAGTTGCGGGTGATGAAGATCCAAGACGGGGCATACTATGTTTCTAGAAAAGTAAACGTTGAGAGCATTGTATCAAATTCTCTGTTTTCCCGATCGTACGAGATCACCAAGAGCTGCTCCCCATTTTGCACAACCACAACATGCGCAGGTGAATCCGCACCCCCCGTCCCACGCAAATAGATCGCCTCACGTCCATCAATCTCCCCCACGCGCTGCGCGGCATTTCCACTCGGGTAGAAGAATGAAAGCTCTTGAGAGATCCACTCATGCGCACTACGCGCCCCATCGATCCCCCGAACCGTAAACAAATTCTCTTCCTCTCCGATCACAAACACCATCGTCGCCTCCTCTCCGGCAGGCGCCGCTGTTTGCTCTTGCGTGAGTTCCCATACGTCATACCCCTCGGCTGGATCAAACCCATAGCCATAGGCTAGATTCACATAACCATCTTTGATGGTTTCCATTGGTAGGGTCTCCTCGGGCTGCGTGCTCACCTCGACCTCCTCACTTGCTCCACAGCCAGCAAAAAACAACAACGCTAGCAGTCCAATAGTGATCGATACTCTGCGCATATATCTGACGCCATCATACCAATCCATTGACAAAACGGGAAAACACCCCTATTCTAAGGGGCCTCAAACGAGGATTCCGCGGGCGCACGCCCACGGAGAACAAGGCGGCGAGATGCTGCCGGAAAGGACCCTGGTATGGGATCGCTCAGCGAGCACCCCGAGAGACTCCGACGAGACGGCCGTCCCCCCTCCCAGATGTCGCAGTACCTGCTGGTGCTCAAGATGGAGGATGGAGGCATCACGCTCACGCTCACCGAAGAGCCGAGCCACGATGTGCTCCACACCTGGGGCATGCCCGTCGACCCGGACCTGGACCTGCGCTCGCAGGTCACCGGCCTGCTGCACAAGGCCATCGAGGACCTGAAGGAGGTCTTCGAGCGCTTCCGCATCCAGATCAAGCGCATCGACCTCGAGCAGGACCACCTCCCCCTGTTCCACGCCAGCGGCCTGCTGAGCAAGCAGGTCGTGCAGGCGCGTGGCGGCACGTTCTACAACACCCGCCCCGGCGGACTGGACGAGGACGAAGCCGAGCACGAGCTCACGCGCTTCAACCGCGTGAAGGTCTTCACCGAGGGAACGCCCCGGTTCTAGCCCGCTCAAGGCAGAACAGAAAGGTCTTCCCATGATCCGGTTTGCCCCCAAGGACACCACCGTGTGTCCGCTGTGCTCCGAGACTCCCGCGCTGTTCCCCTTGTCGGATACCGACCTGGAACATCTGGTTGAGGAAACCTCCCTGTGTCCCTGGCACGACGGAGAGATCGAGAGCGAACTGAACGCTTTCGGCATCCTGAGCGAAGATGTCCTCTACGGAATCTCCACACAGGGACACCAAGACGATGAGCTCGAAGAACTCGAGCTCGATGACGCCAGCGAGCCAAGCGCTCCGCGTCACCTCCAGCTGGTCGTAGGCTAGCGAGAACTCTCGCACGCCCACCACCCCCACCCGCCGCGCGACGAAGCGCCGGCGGGTTATTTCTTTATTGAATCAAGTTTTTCTTTAATCCATGCCTTTATAACGTCGTTGACTCTCAAAAAAAACCATGGCATAGTATCTGCGCTTCTCTTGTTCCAACGTGATCACAGAGAGCTTGTTAATTCACTCTGTTCTCTCATTTCACATGTTGAACAAGTTATTTGTCGGCTCCCTCCCATGGAGCGTTGACGACGCACAGCTCGGCGAGCTCTTCGCTGCGCACGGCGAAGTCACTTCCGCACGCGTGATCACTGATCGCGACACCGGACGTTCACGCGGCTTCGGCTTCGTGGAGTACGCTGACGAGGCTACAGCTAACGCCGCCATGGAAGCCATGGACGGTCAGATGGTTGAAGGTCGTGCTATCACAGTATCGATCGCTCGCCCAAAGGCTGAATAGTCATCTTTCAGAAAAACACCTCGGACTTGTCCGGGGTGTTTTATTTTGTGCGTATTAAAAATCCCCGACCGTCTTGTCGGGGGTTGCGCTCTAGGCGCTCGCGCTCAGCTGCACCGGCTTGGCGGGCTCCACCTCGCGGAGGAACATCTGCAGCGCCTCCTTGGTGAGCTCCTCCTGATCGAGGAGCCTGCCCGTCATCTGGGTCAGCATGTGATTGTTGGTCTTCGTCTTGAGGAGCGCTTGCGCGCGCTCGTAGCACTCACGCACGATGCGCGTGATCTCCTCGTCGACGATCTGCTGGGTCTGATCGCTCCAACGCCCCTTGCCGTAGAGCGAGAGGTTCTTGAGCTTGGGCGAGAACCCGTAGACCGTCACGTAGGCACGGACGACCTCGGTAGCACGCTTGATGTCGTCGTGTGCTGCCGTGGAGACCTTGCCGTTGCTCAACCGTTCGGCTGCTCGGCCAGCGAGCAAGATGACCACGTCATCGAGAAGCTCGTGGGCGTTACGAAGCAAGGCGTCGTCCTCGTCTTCAGGCGTGTTCATGTTCAGGCCCAAGGAGCCCTTGGACCTGGGGATGATGGAGACCATCATCACTAGCTCGCGGCGACCCAGGGCCGCCTGCGCAATGGCGTGCCCGGCTTCGTGGACCGCAACAGCGTTACGGTCCTCCGGGGTAAGCCGAAGCGACTTGCGCTTGTGACCGGCCACCACGATCTCGATGCAGCGTCGCAGGTGCTCGGTGGTGATGCTACGTGCACCCTCACGCTCGCCCATGAGCGCCGCCTCGTTGAAGAGCTGCTCGAGCTCACGACCGGACATGCCGGTGGTGATCTTGGCGATCTGCGCGTAGTCGATCTCGCCCACGACCTTGCCGCGAGAGTGAACGCGGAGAATCTCTTCGCGTCCCTTGAGCGTCGGCAGCCCCACGGTGATCTTGCGATCGAACCGATCCATGAGGGCCGAGTCGAGGTTCTCGGAGCGGTTGGTGGCCGCGATGAGCACGACGCCCGTGAGGTCGTCGAAGCCCTGCATCTCCACCAGCAGCTTGTTGATGGTCTGGTCGCGCTCGCCGTCTCCGCCGGATCCACCCTTGGAACGGTGGGAGCCCACGGCATCGATCTCGTCGATGAACACGATGCACGGCGCTTCCTTGCGCGCCTGATCGAACAGGCTGCGCACGCGCCCAGCACCGACACCGGCGAACATCTCGACGAAGTCCGCGCCGGAGATCTGGATGAAGGACACCCCTGCCTCACCGGCGGTTGCCTTGGCGAGCAGCGTCTTGCCGGTTCCGGGAGGACCCATCAGCAGGACCCCCTTGGGGACCTTGCCTCCGAGCCTGGACTTGCCCTTGCCCTTCTTCAGGAGATTCACGATCTCCTGCAGCTGATCCTTGGCGGCGTCCTGACCGGCCACGTCGGAGAACCTGGTGTCCACCTTCTCGGCCTTGCGACCACGGTGGTTCAGGAAGCCGAGGATGCCCCCGGACTTCTTCTTCTCCTTGGAGCCGACCTCCAGATTCGGGTTGATCTTGCTGGCCGCCGTACCGATGATCAGGCCGATCAAGGCAAAGACGGTCAGTGGCACGAGCCACCAGAGGTACCTGCTCAGGAACCCCTCGCGCTTGACCGTGTACTCCACCTTGGCGTCCGACAGAGCCGTCTCGAGCTTGGACATGTCCGCGGGAACTGGTGCCTCCCAGTCGTCCGTGAGCCCCTTGTTGAGCTCCACCTCCGGTGCGGGAGTCAGTCGCGCAATCTCACCGTCGATGAGCACGCTCTGCACACGCCCCGTCTCGACCATCTCTACGGCCTGCGAGTACGAGACCTCCGTACTGGTCAGGTCGCTCCACACCGTGTGACCGATGAAGAGCAACCATCCCAAAATGACCACCACGGTCATGACGGACGGTCGTCGCGATCGTTCTTCTGCCATGTTTTCCTCCTGGAAACCCGTCGTGCCAACGTGGCACGAGGACCGAACCTAACACAAAACACCCTGTTTGTCCAGGGTGTTTTGTCCATTTTTAGTTCATTTGTGCTGCCACGAACCCCCAGTTCACATGCTTCCAGAACCCTTCGATAAACCCCCCACGATCGTTCCGGTGATCGATGTAATACGCATGCTCCCAAACGTCGAGTGTCAGCAGCGGTGTTACACCTGTATCCGCTGGCGTATCGGCATCGTGATAATCACGTATCACGAGCTTCCCCTCCTCCTGCAACAGCCAGACCCAACCTGAGCCAAAGTGACTTGCCGCAGCCAAACGGAACTGTTCTTTGAACTCGTCCAATGATCCGAAATCGCGATCAATCGCTTCGGCAAGTGCGCCCTCAAGAGCACCTGTCTCCCCCGTCAGCCCATTCCAGAAAAAGCTGTGGTTGTAATGCTGTGCTGCCAAGTTGAACACTTTTTGATTTCGATCACGAGAGCCAGCAATTACCTCAAGAAGCTCCTGCCCCTCAAACTCGTTTCCAAGCACAGCCCCGTTCAATTTCTTTACGTAGCCAGCGTGATGTTTCCCGTGGTGATACTCAAGTGTCTCAGCACTCGTCCAGTCACCCAAGGCATCTTTTTCAAATGGAAGTTCTGGTAGTTCAAACATACGATCATTTTTATGAATCTCCCGCCCAGTTTAACAGACACAGACGGTTGACAAAAGCCTGTTTTTCCGCTATCCTCGTCAGCTGACATTGCCTGCAATATATGCACACAAGCAATTTGCAACGGCAATGATTCAGAAGGAAACGTCTGCATAGACAGAGTTTCTCACATGTGGGTTGAGCGTCATCTTATCTACTGCTGATGACCTCATGGAACGCGGCCTCACCCAAGTCGCTCCGCGGCCTCCGGGCCACACACCCAACATGGGCAGCGCGCAAGTGCCGCCCCCTCGCAAGAGGTTGAGAACATGAGCAAGACCAACAAGACCAACCGCAAGGACGTCACCATCATCCGCGGCGGACGCCCGTGGAGCGAGCGCACCATCATGGTGAACCGGTACGGCAAGCCCAAGGTGCGGATCGACCCGCAGCTGGAGTACTTCATGGGCACCGGCGTGGTTCTCCCGCGCCACTGCTGCGTGATCAGCTTCATGGCTGGCCTGCACGCCGCCGGCTACACGGTGTACGTCAATGACTACCGCAGCTGGAAGGGGCCGATGTACCAGATCCCGGCCAAGCACACCACGTTCAAGCCCGAGGGCGTCTACGTCCCCGAGTACGTGCGGCTGGGCACCCTCTGGGTGACCGGAAAGTGGGACGCGCACACCGCGCACACCCGCCGCCGGGGCATCAGCCTCGGTGAGATGATCCAGCTCGGACTCGTCCGAGCCTAGGCACACGCGAAACCCTCGCACAGAAGGACTCTCTCGTCCCTGTGTCGCGAGGGTTCTTCTATTTCCATTGACAAAAGACTCGCTGACTGGCACCCTCATCATCTGCCGAATTCACCGCGCAGAGAAAGGTCGCCATGCGCCCCTTCCCCTCGTTCCTTTACCTGCTGCCCCTGTGCTTGTTCCTCCTGCTGGAATCACACTCCCCGCAACACGCTGCGTCGCCACCTGCAGACAAGGTGATCATCCCAGCGTCCGAGAACGCCAAGATGTTCCTCCATCGCTGTGGCCAGATCTTCTTCGAAGACCCGGACAACGGCGCGCAGATGCACCTGGAGTACCTCGAGGATCTCACGGACCAGATCTACCAGCACGGCACCCCCCAGCTGGTCATCGAACTCGACAACGCCATCGTCGAGACACAGCACTTCGCTCAGCTGGAGAACCCCAAGGGGGCAGACCGACTCCGCGTCTGCCTGGCTATCGAGCCCATCTTGCTGGACGAGTCCAGTGTCCGCTAGGCACCAAAGGCTGCCGTACTGGCGCCTGTCGACGATGATCGTGATCATCCTCATCACGGCGCTACTGAGCTGGCATGAGCTGCAGGACATCCGTCGAAAAGCCAGCGTGCTGAAGTTCCAATCAGCGCGCAGCAGCGACACCACCGCTGAGCTCGGAGAAGAGATCGAGTGGTACAGACAAGAGCAAGCGGAAGCTCGCTACTCGCGAGAACAGATCAGACAAGATGTCCGGTCACTCGCGACAGCCATGTCGCAATGGGCGCAAGAATCCAAGGACGCGTTCATTCAAGGGTGCACCGAAGACCTGTTGGACCCAACTCGCCGTGCCAGCCTCGAGACGGACTACACGCTGTCGCTGCACATCTCCAGCATGTCCGCGGCGAAGATGAAGCCCGGCCCTGAACGTGCTGCACGCAAGCACAAGATCAAGGACGCCATGGACCTTCTCCGTGCCAGCGTGTCCATCGTCGACCTCTCAGAGGAACAGGCGCGCGAAACCTGCATCAGCCTGTTTGAGGTCGTGGAGTCAGGCTACGATTCACTCAAGACCACCAAGTAACCCACCAAACGCCACGGTGGGATTTTTTATTGACATAATCAACTACACACAGTAGGTTCAAATCTTCGCCTACCGCGGAGAGAAAGGGACTGCCATGGCGCAAGTCTTGATCAAGACCATCTGCCTCGCTGTTGCCAATGTTCGACTGAACGGTAAGGAACCTTCCCTGCGAGTGCTGCTGAACGACCCTCCCGACGAACCCGTACGGTGGCCGGAGCACCACTGGACAGAAGGCCCCCTGGAGCCCATGCTCCAACACAACAACCACCTGAGCCTGGAGGGTCGCCTCCGCTTCTCAGGACACGTGTCTGTGGCCGCTGACAACTCCGGCCGAATGACCATCTACCCACTGATGATCGGAGAGCCCTACTCCGTCCAGCACGAGTTTCGATTCCTCTGCTGGAAAGATGTCTCAAGGATGCCAACCAAGGACCACAAGGGAAACGAGGCACTGAGAAAAGCCCTTGACTTCCTCAAGGAAGACCTGGCCCACGGCCGGGGCGTGACAGCTTTCCGCTTCGTGAGTCGTGACGGTTTTACCGCCACAGAACTCCGACGCGTCTATGAGAGCATCCTGGATGTTTCGCTGGACCACTCCAACTTCCGCAAGCGCGTCCTGCGCATGCAGCGCAAGGGTTTGGTGTGGGACACCAAAGAAAAGCGCCCGACACCGACGAGGCCCGCAACCATCTATCGCACGATCTTCTAACCCACCAACTCCCTGGTGGGTCTTTTTATTTTCTTGATAGTCTCGATGCCCCCTCACTCCGTCGCACCTCAGCAAGGCGCTCCTGATCGCGCTCGCGAGACAATTCCTGGATCCGCTCGGCAAGCACTTCGGCCTCCTCATGATCAATTCCAAAAACCTCTGCCATATCTAGATAGGTCAGATCTCCCTCGTTATCACGACGATTCTCGCTCCATTCATCCAACAACCAAAGCAAGTCACCGACAAGGTATGGAACATCTCCATGCTCACGAGCTAGAGCAGTCCACTCTGCGGACGTTCGTTCTGTATCTTCATGGACGTCGACAAGATAGGAGAACGAATGCGGGCCAACGATAAAATGTGTGTACTCATGGGCAAGCACGGCTGGAAGAGAATCTCCGCCCTGCACAATAATCTTTTTCTTTTCTTCATCCCAAGGGATCACCACCACATCATCACTCTCCCAAGGTGTGAGCACTCCGGATGCTAGAGCGCTACGTGTTTTCCCAGCCATATATGAGGCATCCATTGTTCTTACCGAACCGGCCTTAAGCATATTCTTAAACGCCCCAGGTGTATTCTTGAGCAACCTCCCAACTTGTTCCTTAGAACCAAACGATCCTTGGGCGCGCTCAAACACCCCCTCGTCCATCATGTCGAGAGCCTCTCTAGCGACACTCGTTAAATCATCAAGTTCATTCAAAACCTGTGCCATCTGCTCCTCCCCCTCAAGCGTGAGTGGTTTTGCCTCAGGAGGTTGAACTCCCAACCAAACAACCCCCAACGCACCAAGCGTTGTTTTTCCAAGTGTGCTACGCATTCTACTAATCGCCATATGTCTGCATGGTACCTATTTCTAAACCCCAACACTAGGCCCATGACGCATTGACCTCACCCACAACTTCTCCTAGACTCCCCACGAAGGAGATGAGCGAATGAGCAGACTTACCTTGGCCTTTGACCTGGACTTCACCCTCGTGAATGTCTTCGAAGGCTGGAACGCCATGTGCGAAACCTGGAGCAAGATCCTCGGCACCGACGCCGAGTTGATCCGCGAAGCTGGTGCCCGACTCTGGTCCACTGCGGGCAAGGTCTACTCGCCCGAACTCCACCTGTGGGAACTGGAACCGCCGAGCGAGGCACTCGAGCCTCTGCATGCGGCCATCCAGATCTTCTACCAGTGGATCTCCGACGGACACGCGCTCTACGAGGACGTTGCCACGAGCATGAACCTGTTCGCGCGCAGCGAGATCGTGGAGTGTGTCTGTGTGGCCACCTTTGGTGAGGGAACCTTCCAGTCGAGGAAGTTCGGCTCGGTGCCGTTCCCCACCGACAAGATGGGGCCCATCATGGTGACGAGCCAGTCTGGCCGCAAGGCACGGCTCATCACCAAGAAGCTCGGCCGTAGCGCGACCGTTGTGCTGATCGATGACAACCCGGTGGAGCACCGCGAAGCACTCGCCCACCCCAACGTCCATCGCATCCAGATCCTGCGCAGCGAAGAGTTCCAGCGCAGCCACGATGCCCAGTTCCACATCCGGAGCCTCACCGAGCTCCCGGACATCCTCCCTCAACTGCTCTGAACGTGAGCACGCTCCAACACCTCGTTGGAGCATTTTTTATTTGCTGCTACACTTGAATCAAATTCATTAATCCACATTATGCGAGACACACTTGACCCAGGAGCTGAGGAGGCAGCGCGCCTGGAAAGACAAAGAGAAATCATGGCCCACGTAGGAGAACTTCGTGAGATCATCAAAGAAAAAGGAGCACGAGACCTTGTGGCAAATGCTCTGGCCTCACGAGATCTTGAAGAAATGAAAGCGGTTCTTGCCGCTGCCTCAACAAGCATGTTGGGCCGACCAGGAAGCTCGCAATATGAACAAGGTCGCGTTGTAGAAAAAGAATGGAATGACTTTTTCGATCGGATAGATAGCGGAACCCGTGGAACCCTGAACACCTGGATAGAGGGAATTCAAGAAGTCTATTTCATCACACACTCAGACGGAACCCTGCGCGTTCGACCACACAGCCAAGCCGGAGACCAGAAACGTTTTAAAGAAGTCTTTAAACTCGAAGGAGGAGGAAGTGATGGACCGATCCTCATGCAATTAGAAGATCTCAAGCGAACAGAAAACTAGTCAACGAAAAAACTATCAGCGCAAACTGATAGTTTTTTAATCCATTACTTAATCGAAGGCTTCCACTTTTCAGGACCCACAACAAACAAGATCGACAGCACGGTGAAGAGCGTAATGTGTGAATACACTTCTTCACCAAAATAGAAGAACGAAAGACTAAGCACCAAAAAGGCAATAAGACTCATGGTTCGCACGCGAACCCCTAACAGCAGACAGACTCCAATAAACAGCTCAACGAATCCCGCCCAAAACACCCAGGCAGCAGCACTCACGGGAACAACGGATGTGAGCTCATAATTCTGAACGACGAGTTCGGCCGTATGAGGATTAAGCAACTTCTCCCAAAGCGCGAGGTAGATCATCGCGACGCCAATCCCCACACGTAAGACAAACGGAGCATACGCTTTAAACTTCTTTAGCGGAGAAACAAAAGGAATCTCCAGAAGATCATCGGCACCTGGACGAGTGCTGCCGTACATCATGAACATGACTACCAGTGCCAAGAGGTCCAAGTTCCCTATCGCATAAGGATCGAGGACAAGTGCGAGCAGATACAAAAACGCTACTGCTAACATCACTGGACTCAACAAAAATCCAACAAGCACCATGAACCCTAAGAGTATCTGGAGATCTCCAACCCATGAAACCGCCTCAAACGCAGGTGAAATAAACGCCCCAGAAGACCCCGCACCAATGAGCGAAATTCCGATGGCAAGACGAGCCATCCAAGGGAAATAATCTTCGTAGTGCTTACGACACTCATTAATATGCTCATGCTCCTCCTGAACGATCTTTGAACGACTCGCTAAAACATACACAAGAGCCCCTGCCAACAACGAGAGCAAGATGAGTGCCCATGCACCAACATCCGTTACGGCCTCGAGTAAAAAAGGCACATCAGAACCCGCGTGATCTGTAAACGTGTCGTCATCGAGGACGTATTCAACGTGCGCCAGTGCAGGAAGCGGAAAAATCGTAAGGAGCAGGAAAATGTATTTCATAGGAGTGTTTTTCTATCACTAAGGATATCATCTCTCTGAAAACAACGCTCCCCTGTTGCCACACAATAAAATTCAAAGAGAGAAATCGTCTGTTCAATGATTGACAAAACGCCCCTCAAAGCCTATACTCCGCGCGTTCTGACTCATGAATAACACCATTGTGAATTTTCGAAACATCGCCATTATTGCTCACGTTGATCACGGAAAGACAACGCTCGTTGATGCCATGCTCAAACAGTCTGGTACGTTTACTGAACGCGAAATCGTTGAGGAGCGTGTGATGGACAGCAACGACCAAGAGAAAGAGCGCGGCATCACCATTTACGCCAAGACGACTTCTATTCGTCTGGACGATGTAAAGGTGAACATTGTCGACACTCCAGGTCACGCCGACTTCGGTTCAGAAGTTGAGCGCGTCCTACGAATGGTCGACAGTGTGCTTCTGCTCGTCGATGCTTACGAGGGACCCATGCCACAGACAAAGTTTGTGCTGCGCAAGTCGCTCGAGCTCGGGCTCAAGCCTATTTTGGTCATCAACAAAATCGACAAGCCGTCCGCTCGTCCGGATGCTGTACTCGATATGACGTTCGATCTTTTCTCAGAGCTTGGTGCCACAGATGAGCAACTCGATTTCAAACACATCTACACAAACGCTCGAGACGGTATCGCCATGAAAGAACTTGGCGACGAGAGTACAGACTTACAGCCACTATTCGACCTGATCCTCGAGACCGTTCCACCCGCTGATAGCAAGCCAGATGAGAAGATGCGCCTGCAGCCCGTGAACCTTGCCTACGATGATTTCGTTGGACGCATGGCCTTGGGTCGTGTGTACGAAGGAACGGTAAAGGTCGGCATGCCTGTGACGGTCATTACTCAAAACGGCGGTCGTGAGAAACACAAGATTACAAAAATCCTCTCTACGGAGGGCCTAAAGAAAGTCGAGGTGAACGAGGCTGTCGCTGGAGATATTGTGTCCATCGCCGGTATTCCAAACATCGATGTAGGAGAGACGGTTGCTGAGGATCCGGACGCAGAGGCACTCCCATCCATTCACATTGATCCCCCAACCCTGACCATGGACTTCCTGGTGAACAACTCTCCGTTCGCCGGAAAGGAAGGATCACTCGTAACGTCACGACAGATTCGTGAGCGCCTTGAGCGAGAGCTACAGACCAACGTTGGACTGCACGTGGAGTTCTCAGAAAACTCTGACGCGTTCAAAGTGCACGGACGTGGAGAAATGCACCTTTCCGTATTGATCGAAACCATGCGCCGTGAGGGGTACGAACTCCAAGTGAGTCAGCCACAGGTTATTTTGAAAGAAGAAAATGGAAAGGTCTTGGAACCGTATGAGAACGTTGTCATCGACGTCCCAGACGAACTCGCCGGAGTCGTGATCGAAAAACTCGGTGTCCGTAAAGGTGAGATGCTGGGCATGAACAGCGAAAACGGTTCAACCCGACTTGAGTACCTCATCCCAACACGTGGCCTGCTCGGCTTCCGCATGGAATTCGTCACCGCCACTCGAGGAGAAGGAACACTCTCTCACATCTTTGCTGAATACGGCCCCTTCAAGGGAGCCATTGAGCGACGTGCAAACGGCTCGATGATCTCTGGATTCCAGGGAAAGACCAGCGCCTACTCACTCGACAACCTGCAGACACGAGGAACCTTGTTCATCGGTGCTGCCGTAGATGTCTATGAGGGCATGGTGATCGGAACCAGCTCAAAGGGATCTCTGGTTGTGAACCCAACAAAGGGAAAGCAGCTCACCAACATGCGCTCCAGTGGAGCCGATGCTGCCATCAACCTCACCCCACCGCTTGAGATGACCCTCGAGCGCGCCCTCGAATACATCGAGGACGATGAGTACGCAGAGATCACCCCGCAGAACGTCCGCATCCGAAAGAAGTTTTTGACCGAGAGCGAACGCAAGCGCAACAACCCAAAGAAATAGCCATCAAAAAACCACCGGCCTGACCGGTGGTTTTGGTTTTGTTTACTCAAGGGACAACACCCCGTCATTAAACGTGATGCAAGCACCATCACAGGGCTGAAACTGTGTTAACTGTTTGTTGAACAGCCCGTAAATCATCAACTCAAGAAATGGACTGTGCCCCACGACGAGCGCATGTGCCTCCTCGGGCAAATCTTTAAGCCACAAGACAAATGCCTTGGCCGCCTCGGCTGCCACCACCTGACCCACCTCAGCCTCTTGTTCAAGGACAGCTTGAAGCATGTCGGTTCCATGAGCTTCCGCTCGATGACAGACCCCCGTCCAAAGACGCATAGCCTCCTGACTGGTTGAGACAGTCACATGGGGTGGGAACTCCTGGAGGGTCACATCAGGAAAATCACCAGCTCCGAGCGCAAACGCATTAATCGTTTCCGTTGTTCGAATGAGCGGACTTACATAGAGGTGCGTATAGCCCTTCCCCCGGAGGAGTTCTCTGCCCATGGCCATGGCCTTCTCAATCCCCTCCGGACTCAGATCACAATCACCATGCCCTAGTTTTATCGAGTGTCTATAGAGCTCAACCTTCTTCATATAGAGGCCATGTTCATAAAATCAACAACCGCCTGATCCAGGATCACATCCTTCACCCGAAACGGTTTGAGCAAGACTAATCCTTTAAACGTCGTGCAACGACTCAGGGCTACGTACATCTGACCATGAGCGAATGCTCCCCACCCTACATCAACGAGAACACGCTTAAAGGTCTTCCCCTGTCCCTTATGAATCGTTACCGCCCATGCCAGAGCAATCGGATACTGTGTGTATGATCCCGTAATCTCTTCCTCGATGTCTCCCCCATCCGATCCATATTCAAAGAGCTCCCATTTGTGTGGCTTCACCTCAACCTCTTTCCCGTCCTCAAGCTCCACGGTGACATCGGGAAATTTTGATAGCCCAATCTTTTTAATACGGACAACCGTTCCAAGACTTCCGTTGACCCAGCGCTTTGCCGGATCATTCATAGTGAACATGACCCTGGCCCCCTCTTTGAGAATAATCGTCGGCTCCGATGGCATGCGACGATCTGGCAGATGACCTTCCGTTCGCGCCTGAAGCTTCCACTCCTTCCCCTCAAGACACTTCATTTCATAATCATTTCGTTGCTTTGCCATCTTGTTGGTGGTTGTCAGATGAATCACATCTGACTCCTCACGAGGATCAAAGTACGGATCGTGACGCTGATTCCACGCCTCGACATCGTCCGCATCTAGAGCTCCTGTACGCAGCTTCTCAAGCAGGTCGACAAACGACTGCTCCTTTTGACGATGCACCTTCTGCAACTCAATAATCTTGATCGGGGTGCCACGCATGGCATCAGCGGAGAAAAAATACGGAGACGTGTACTCCGTCTGGAATCGATGTGCATCGTCACGTGTTACCACTGGCGGCAACTGATAGAGGTCACCGATGAAAATCATCTGCACCCCACCAAACGGCTCCTTGGGTCGCTCACGATTGAGTCGCAGCGCACGATCAACACAATCAAGCAGGTCCGCCCGCACCATGGAGATCTCATCAATCACAATCGTCTCGATCGCCTTGAAGATCGCTAGGGAATCCGGATCGGCCTTCCGCACCCTAGCGGGAGTGATGGCTGGATGAAATCCAAAAAACGAATGAATCGTTTGGCCTTTCACATTCAACGCTGCTACACCCGTTGGTGCCAATACCACGTGTTTCTTTTTTGTGTTCTTACGAAAGTATTTCAGGAGCGTGGACTTCCCTGTTCCAGCACGTCCTGTCAGAAAAATATCGTCATCCGTCTCGTTCATCGCCTTGAAGGCAGCCTTGAACTCTTTTGTAAGCTTCAACTTCTTTTTCATACACTACGACACCGTATACCGATCGTTCTCAAATACTACCTCGTCATCAATCTTGATCTGCTCGAGATCAAGAAAGACATCAATATGATATCCAGCTGCCTTACGAGGGAGTCCTGGCTTTTTATAAATGGAATGCTTTGACCCAAGTGAAAGATGAAGGCCTCTCATGCGCTCAAACGCCGTCACATCGTTAATGATTCTCCCCTTGCCGATCGCAGGATTCAGTCCGAGACCAAATTCACGAACATGCACGGGTGATTTTTCTTCGATCATCTCAAGCATCTCCTTGAACCCCTCAGGGCCATCTGGTGCCGAAAGGATTCCATCTTTAATCAGCGCTGTGAACGGTTCACACTCGCGGAGAATATGATCCTTTCCTGGATACGCAAAGATGCGAACCTCACCGTTGACCTGAGAGAGATCTGCCGGCTCGGAGAACACTTCCCCGATAGGAAACGTCCCACCGACGTTTTTCATCTGCGAGTAGTCGCCGATGTTGAGACGTGCTTCTTCAAAAGGACTGTCGTAAACAAGCGTCGTCCCTGGACATGTCACGGTAATCTTTTTGCACGCATCGACGCGCTTCTTGAGTGCGTGGCCGAGTGGACGATAGTAGTCAGGATCGTACGCAAGCGTATCGATGTAGCGCTCGAGCTGATCCTCATCAAACCTGTCGAGATGCGCGTGTTCGATAGTCTTGAGCCCTCGTTTAAACAACTCAATACGAATCCGGAACTCGTTCAGACGGAAGTTTGTGGACTGCACAAGAATAACAAGATCCCCTGGTGAGAGGGCTTCGATCTGTTTCATGATGTCTTCCGCTCCAAGATCCCTAAACAACAAAAACGTCTGTTCTGGAAGAACCTGTCCGTACGCCTGCGTGAGCGTCTTCGACAGAACCGAATCATCGTCATACACCACCACGGCTCGCGCATCAGAGGTAAATTCAATCGCGTGCGTAACGGTATCCCCGAGGTTCTTCACGGCTTTTTCTAAAAGTGTCGACATGTAATCTCACGCTAGTTACGACCCAAAATGGAATCGAGTTTCTTATGCTTTAGAGCCCAGTATAACAAAACCGCCGCAATCAGACGGCAGTTTCCTCGTCAAGAAATCAGCTGTGCAAATGATTCTTCAAAGGCTGCTTGATCCAGACCCTTTCCAATAATCACCACCTGACTCAGTCGCAGATCATCCCCCCAGGGTCGATCCTTTCGGTTCTCAAAATGTTCATGCACCCCCTGGAACACGAACCGCTCGTCCATCCCCTTGATGCTCAACAACCCCTTATAGCGCAGCAGGTTCTCGCTGTTAAGCAAGACATACTCCCCAATCCATCGACCGACTTTTTCTAAATCGAGAGGCTGCTCTGCGGTAAGCACAAAACTCGTTACGTCACTGTCGTGCCCATGCTCTTCTCCATCAGTTGTATACTCACGCACAAACGTCTGGTCGCGCTGCGCCTCCAGTAGTGTCTCTAGGGTAAGGTCCGACTTCGTTGTCTGATGAATCGTCGCAAGTGGATTGATGCGCTTAATGTCGTGCTTCGCGATCGCAACCGTTCTCTCATCCGTTAGATCAATCTTGTTCAGCAAGACAATATCCGCAGAAGCAATCTGCATCTTCGCCTCAGGAGTCGTCTTGAGTTGCTGCGCGATCTGCGAGGCATCCACCATCGTGACAATGGCATCGATCTCGTAGCGCTCTGCCAGTGCAGGCTTATCGAGGAATGCGCGCGCAATAGGAATCGGATTTGCCAAACCTGTTGTTTCGATAATGACACGATCAAACGAAAGATCCTTGCGCTCAGTCAGCTTCAAGAGCACCTTCACTGTGTCCGTCCGTACCGCGCAACAAATGGCTCCGTTGTTCATCTCAATAATCTCCTCATCGGTACGTAGGATCAACTTGTCATCAATCCCCACCTCCCCAAACTCATTCACAATCACCGCGACTTTTTCGTCATGGAGCTGTGTAAGTAAATTATTCAACAAGGTTGTCTTCCCCGCTCCCAAGAAACCGGTGATTAACGTCACGGGTATTTTTTTCTCTGCCATATCTAATGATTCAATTTTATTCGTAACTCATCGATGGACTCCTGATCCTCCACCCAAGCCAGCTCCAACGCTTCAATCTGCTGATCAAGTTCACTCAAACGCTGGGCCTTCACGGGCGCGTAGTCCGTTGGGTTCTCAAAGAAGTACGCCAGGATCTCACTCTTCTCCCCATCAAGTTTTTTCATCTTCTTATCAATCCTCTCTTGTGAACGCTGGTGTTCTTTCACCCGTGTCTGATACTCGGCGCGTTGGGCGGCATTCATCTCCTTAGCCCCCTGCTCCACCTGGGCCTCCTCTTTTGTCGATGCACTTGTAAGCGCGGCAAGGTCTTCGACGTACTCCTCATACGTCCCCATGTATCTCCTCACGGTTCCGTTGCGCACTTCAAAAATCTTTTCCGCGAGCGTATTCACAAACGTCCGAGCGTGAGAGACAAAAATCACGGTCCCCTCGTACTTGCTCAGAGCCAACGCCAGTGCTTCTGTTGTCTCGACGTCCAAGTGGTTGGTCGGCTCATCTAGTAGCAAGACGTTATGCTCGTGCAGAAGCACTCCCGCAAGACACAGCCGTGCGCGCTCTCCTCCCGAAAGCACACTCGTGGACTTGTCGAGATCATCTCCCTTGAACAAGAAGTTCCCTGCCATCATGAGAATCCGCTCCCCCGAAGCATCAGCCGGTGCCAAGCGCGTGAGGTGCTGGAGCACGGTCTCCGATGGTTTGAGCGTCGCCTCGGTCTTTTGATCGTAATACCCAATGTCTGCACGATGCCACCATTTATAACTCCCACTCAAAGATTCGATACGACCTGCGAGGGTCTTAAGAAGTGTCGACTTTCCTCGGCCGTTCTCTCCGGCAATCACAATCTTGTCACCGCGCTGAATTTCAAAATCAATGCCATCCGCAATCACCAGGTCGCCGTACCCAATCGTTAATCCCTCGACCCGTATCGCCGTACCCGCAACGACGCGTGGTGACGGGATCGTCATCGAGACGGTCGCGAGCGCCGCATCGATCGCTGTAATCTTGTTGCGCAGCTTGGTGATGTGCTTAATCTTGCTCTGTGCACGTGTAGCCAACGATGCCTTATAGCGAAACCGATCGACGAATTTCTGCTGGTGCGCAATTTCCTTCGCCAGTTTTTTATTCGCACTCAGTTCATACTCACGCTGCTGCTCTTTGAATTCCAAATACTCTTGCACCGACCCCTTATAGCTCGTCAGACCAGCTCGCTCGATCTCAAACGTGTGTGTACACGTATTCTGCAAAAACGTCCGGTCGTGCGCGGCGATAATAAAGCTTCCCTTATAAGACTGCAGGAACCGCTCAAGAAGAATCAATGTCTGCAGGTCCAGATAGTTGACCGGCTCATCGAGCAGCAAAAGATTCGGGTCTTCAAGCAACATCGCCACCAGCTTCACACGCATCTGATATCCACCAGAGAGACTCGCTGGTACCTGCGCTAAATGACCCTGCTGCAACCCAAACTGCGCTGCCTGCTTTTTCACTTCCCACTCCTGCTTCCCGCTCCCTGCCTCGAGATACTCCAAGACCGTCCCCTCATCAGGAAGCTCCTCATGCTGCTTCACCACCCCGAGGCGTGTCTGCGGGTAGAAAAATACTTCTCCGCCATCAGGCTGCTCTGCGCCAGTAATCAATTTCAACAATGTCGACTTCCCTGCTCCGTTGCGACCAATGAGTGCCACTTTCTGTTTTTCTGTTACAAGAAATGACAGGCCGTCGAGCACGGTCTGCAGTCCATATTTTTTTCTGAGCTGTCGCCCTTCAAGAAGTGGATGTGGCATAGCATCTAGTCTGCCTGTGCGGCATGCGTTCCCGCCACCCAACCAGTGGTCCAACAAAGCTGGAGCGAGAACCCTCCTGAGGGTCGATTAATGTTCAGCGTGTCACCAATGAGATACAGGTTCGGAAACAATCGAGAGGTCATAGAGCGAAAATCCACCTCCTTAGGTTCAACGCCCCCATCAGCCACAATCGACCACTCAAACCCCATAGTGCCCGTGATGGGAAAGTTTAAGTCTTTGAGTGTACGCACAAGGAGTTTGCGCTGGTCCCGTGAAATCTCGTGCACAGGAAGATCGCCAATACGTAAATCCTGCCTGTTCAGAACACTCTCACTAAGTTTCTTCTGGAGAACCTCCTTGAGAACATTTTTAAGAGTCTTCTTTTTCTGCTGCTCAAACAGCTCGATAAAAAATGTATCCAAGCTTCCAAGGTCGTGATCTGGAAACAAATCGACCGATGCGGTGAGTGCCCCCTGCTTGAGCAACGTTTTTACTTTATGCGCTGAATTGATCACGAGCGGACCTGAGATGCCAAAGTGGGTAAACAACAATCGCCCACGCGCCTTGTGCGCCGTCTTACCATTTTGCATAAACCGGAGCGTCATATCGTCGACAGTGACACCAGAGAGCTGATGCACCCACTTAGACGATGTGCGCAGTGGTGCCAGGTTCGGATCTGGATCGTCTACCTTGTGACCAATCTGTGCGAGCATGGAAAGCCCCTCCCCCGTCGACCCTGTCTCAGGCGCAGCGAGCCCACCGGTTGCGACCACAATCTTTGAACCGAGAAACTCTCCTGCAGATGTACGCACTCCCTTGAGTTCCTTATCGACGAGAACAAACGACTCCACGGTCACAGACAGCTTCACCGTGACATTTCCACTCTCTTCGACATATTCTTTGAGAGTCGTACACACATCCTCCGCCTTCTGCGACTTAGGGAAGGCGCGCTTACGCTCTTCGACAACGAGCGGCAGTCCACGCTCTTCAAAAAACTCGAACGTACTCTCGACATTAAACTGAGAGAACGGTGAGAACAAAAACTGTTTTGACTCGGGAAAGCTATCGAGGAACAAACGGTTGTCGTACTCAGCATTGGTGATGTTACATCGACGTCCCCCCGTAATACTCAACTTCTTCCCCAGACGATCATTCTTCTCTAAAAGCAAAACGCGGGCACCGAGCTCACCAGCCCGACCCGCAGCCATCATGCCAGAGGGTCCACCCCCTATGACAATTATGTCGTACACATCTTCACTCATGGCCCTACTATGCCAGAAAATGGCGAAATCTCAAGAGGAAAACTTCGCATGATACGACAAATCCATTGACAGGGCCGTAACATATGGTACAGATACGGCGCATGCACACGCATGAAGGAGGAACCGTGAACTCACGAGTATTCATCACCGGAGGAAGCGGATTCATCGGCGAATCGCTGATCCGCGCCCTGAGTGAACACCACGACGTGATCGCCCTCGTCCGCTCAGAAGATGCCGCCGCAACCGTCGAGGCTGCAGGCGCCCAAGCCGTGCACGGAGACCTGTTCAACACCGGACAGCTCACCAAGATGATGCGAGGCTGCCAAGTGGTCTACCACCTGGCCGGCATCAACGGATGGGATCTCCCCCCTCAAGAGGTCGGGGAGATGTGGAAGGTGAACGGGCTTGGAACCCAGATCGTTTGCGAAGCCATGCGGCGCGCAGAGGTGAAGCGGCTCGTCTACATCAGCAGCGTCACGGCCATCTCGCAGAAGAGTGTCACAGGCGCATCCGACTTCCGAGGATCTGCCTACGGTCACACCAAGCTCTGCGCAGAGACGGTGGTTCAAAACCTGGGGCCCGAAGGACCCGAGGTCGTCATCGTGCGCCCGGCATCCGTACAGGGCCGTCGCCTCGGAGGCTCCGCCAAGATCATGCTGGCCATGGCCAAGGGCTCACTCCCCGCATTCGTCCAGAGCACGTTCTACCTGCTCTCGATCGACGACTGCGTGCGCGGCATCATCGCCGCCGGTGAACGTGGGACCCATCGCGGCATCTACACCCTCACGGCAGACAGCTACACAACCGAGGAGCTGTACCTCCAGCTGGAGCTCGCGCTTGGAACCCGCATCAAGCGCGCTCGCATCCTGCCAGGCTGGCTCGCTCTCTCCCTCGCAAAGGTCATCACCTGGACCTGTCACCGGACAGGACGCAAGGCCACCCCCATGGGCACGGAAAAGGTTCAAGCCATGCTCCGCGACAACGCAGACTTCCTCTGCGAACGAACCCGCGAGGAACTGGACTGGCACCCGGAACCAACCCAAGCCTGGCTCACCAGAGCCATTGACTGGTACCGGCAAGAAGGCCTGCTCTAGTTCATCCACGAACACACGCCACGGATCATTGTGATCCGTTTTTTCTTTTATTTTAGCCTCTTTGGATTGACAAAAAGCTTATTTTCTGGTATATATAGATGTTTCTTTTTCGAAACATGCATGGCCAACTAGGAGCACACATGCGACAGGAACTGCACGAGATCAGCGAGGATGTGGGCGAACTGCGCCTCATTCTGAAGCTCACGCACCACATCGCCACAGATCACGATGAGGCGCATCAGATCATGGGTTGGGAGATCACGGAGCTCAGCTTCATCCTCCGACCGGACACCAGCGAAGAAGACGGTGGACCCAAGACGCTCACCCTGACCCAGTCCACGACCAAGATGGAGTGGATCCGAAACTGGATCGCCGGCTTCAACCTCACCAGCCTCCTGCACATGCTCTGCGGAATCATCCCGGGCTTGATCAGGGAGTACGAGCACCAGCGCGCGTTCAACCAGGCGCTGGTCGAGATCGACGCTCAGCTGGCGAAGCTCGACGAGGTGCCCACCTGGCCCTTCACCGACTGACGCATCACCGTACGCGGTAACGAACCCCGCATCAGATGAAGGCCCCCTGCCTGTCTGGTACGGGGTCTTCATTTTGAAAACTTTTTTGAGCCTGATATGCATACCCGTTGGCTCCCACAAACCTTCTGTGATAAAACTCACTTAGGCTATCCGCTTGCTGACGAAAGGACTCGTGGTGCCTAAACTCGTATGGTGTTGGAAGGGACAAGCGTTCCTGGAAAACGACCTGCCGGACAGTGGTGTATCAGTGGGCAGGGATCACTACCCGGCCCCGAACATGCACGACGGAATGCATCGTGCCCATCTCCAGTTCGCTCGTGAGCCCTGGTCCCACCCGGAACTCATGGGAAAACTCAGCAGGCTCCACATGGTGATTAGGCCAGCTGCCTTAAACATGTGGGTCATCGCCGACCTGTCCAAAAACGGCGTCTGGCGCAAGGGTTCGCGCCTGGCAAAAGGACAGAAGCACTTTCTCAGCAACGGCGATCTCTTCTCCCTCGTTAGTTCGAGAGAGAAGAAGGGATTGTCCGTGATCTTCACGGAAGGGCCCCACCCTTTGGAGCTGGACACCCTCGACCCCTCACCCATCACCGTTGTGAGGACCACCTAGCCAACACGTGGCTAGGATTTTTTCTACAATCAAAAAGCACCCGCGTATCGGGTGCGTGACTCAGTCCAGAGCGCCAGAGATGGCGGCTCGGATCTTCTCGCCGTCTTCCTCCAGGACTCGCCAGCCGGGGTCCGAGGAAGGGCGCGGGGTGTACTGCCCCTGCTTGTAGCAGATGATGTGCACGTGCGGGTAGTCGATGAGCAGACCTGCTGCCGGACCGGTGCTCATGTCGATCTTCGCTGCGTCCGCCCCCATCGCCTTGATGACGTGCGGGGTGATGTACTGCGCCACCTGCATGAGGCGGGCAAAGAGACCCACATTCATCTCCAACACGTTGGTCGCGTCGGTCCGCTTGGGCAGAACCAGGACGTGCCCAGGCTTGTGCGGGAAGATGTTGAGAATCGCGAGACAGTACTCGTCCTCATAGACCTTCACACACCGACTCTCGCCAGCGAGGATGTCGAGGAAGATTTTCCGTCGAGACGCGCTCATGTTTGCTCCTATGGGACCATTCCCATTTGAACCAGCCCCCCTAAGAACCGACTTAGGGAGACATCTATATACCCGTGAATCGTCGCCCTGTCAATACAAAAAGCATCAGATTAATCTGATGCTTTTTCATTTCTCGCGCTAGTACGTCGCCACGTGCACGCCCTCTGGTGATCTCCAAAAAAGAACGATCGCCCCCTCAACCACATCCGAAGATGCCGTACCGTGCCCCGTCTCCTCTCCCACTGGTGCCCAGCTCTGCCAGGTCTCACCGTTATCAAAACTCACTTGTGCACTCAGCTGTCTTGTATCAGGATCTCGCTCGTTCGCCTGGCGCAGTGTCGGCCACAGCCCCCAACTCGTCACAACGACATCTCCATCACATGAAATAGAACCGAACTTTGATGTTGTGCTAATAGAAGTCTTCTCCCAACTCTCGCCTGCATCCTGTGAAGAAGCGTAGCTGTATCCCCTGTGGTGATAGCCGATCCAGTATTGCTCATCGCACACAGCCAGATGTGGATCTGCTCCAGCAAAGACATATTCTGGCTCTGGCCAATTCCCTGCAGCATCTCGCCGGGCAAAGTAGAGATCGATCTCAGAAGTTGATCCCGCCTCAGCGGCCACACGCAACACTATTGACTGCTGCCCCTCGTCGCAATCAAGCGACGGGCTTGAGGCATAAGAGAAGTCACCTACTTCGACAACCTCCCAACCCTCACCATCCCACTCACCAACATACACGGGTCCACCATCGCCAGATTGCGGAGGGGCAACCCAAGCGATGAGCGAACGGAGTTCACCATCTTCATGCCACAGACACGCAGATGGTGTTGCTGGGCCCACCGGATTCTCTCCGACACGAACTGGCTCATTCCAGCTCAAACCCCCATCATCAGACATACGCGTATACATTCCCTTATCCGTCAGATAGAGAAACACCAGGGACTCATCAGATTCTGAAAGCGCTCCAGGGGTTGACCACGATCCTTCATAGGAAAGTTCAGTGCTCTGAGCAACAACCTCATCATCAATCAGCTGGTGACGTGTAACGTAGAGCGCTCTATTTTCTGAATGAACTGTCACAATCGCATCGTCAACAATCTGCACCCCTGTCCCATTGCCAAAGGGCACGCCGGGACGCGTCGTGTCTGGTGTAGCAATGAATGAATAGGATGGATAGATCGAAGGAGCGCGCTCTTCCTCGACGACGGGCTCTTGCGAGAGGTCATCTTCGACATCGGGTTCCAGCAAATCCACCTCTTCTTCAAAAAGCGGGATGGTGTATTGCAGCCCCTCTGCAGATCTAAAGTAGTACGCCGCACCCAGAGCAATTGCCACGATCAGTAAAACAACGATGGCGATAAGATGTTTTGTTTGGGATGTCACATGATTCTAATTACCGGAATAACGTTTTATACGAATGCTGTCTGGAGAACGCCAGAAAATAATCACCTCTGAGTCATACACATCCACAGAAGCAATACTCTGCTCCATCTCACCTTCGGCAGGTTCCCAACTCTCCCAGCTCTCCCCACCATCGAAACTCAACTCAACGCCGACCGTTCGCTGTGTACTGTCTTTTGTATTTGCCGCCTCCCGCGAAGCGTAATCTCCCCACTGATAGGCTACAATATTTCCTTCACAAGCAATGGATCCAAATTTTCCTGAATTGTCGACGGTCTCGTAGGTCCACGTATCTCCCCCATCACTGGAGTGACCGCGGCGTGCACCGTTCCAGTGATACCCCACCCAAATATCATCACCACACTCTGCCATGTGTGGATCGGCTCCGAGCAAAATCTCTTCGGGGTCTTCCCACTCACCGTCACGACGCTGCGTGAAGTGAACATGTAAGCCACTGTCACCATCCTGACGAAACACCATAGACTGGTGATCTGAAAAACAGGCAAGTGATGGACTTGAGATCAGCTCACTTTCCCCCACCTGCACAGCATCTCCCCAAGCACCTCCTTCGTACTCTGCGACATACAGTGGGCCTCCATCCTCACTTGTTGGAGGATCAACCCAGGCCACCATGCCACGAAGCTCTCCCTCATCATCCTGCCAAAGACATGAGCTTGGTACCGATGGGCCTGTTGGACGCTCAGTAAGAACTTCCTCATCACCCCACTGCATTCCCCCATCTACAGAAAACCCCGTGGTGATCCCCGATGGAGAGAGCCAGACGGCAAGAAGTGTGTCATTCACCTCGGAAAGTGACGCTGCTGAAAACGCCATACCTGACCCGTCGGCCACAGTAACGGACTCCTGTGTTACCTCCTCTTCCTCGAGCCCGTGTTGAATGGCCGATACTTGCCCCGCCTCCATGGTCTGCAAGGTCACAATCGCCGATGAAGTTACTTGTACTCCGCGACCATTGCCATAAGGAATGAACGGCTTGTAACCATCTTCTGTCTCGAGCTCTGAATAATCAGGATAAATAGAAATAGAATAATCTTTGTATTCATTGACCGCCAAGACCCCCTCTTCAATAAGCTCAAGGTCTCCATTTGTAATACCCAACCCGAGGTAACGCATGATGGTGTAAGCCTCATCTCCGTCTGCCATGTAAATCATGCGACACGTGCCAGGATAGACATACCAAGCCTCACCGTTTTGCTCGACTTGCAACAAAATCTCTCCGGCCAGCCGGCTCGCAAGATCATTTGAATCACACACAGACTCAGCTGAGAGCATTTCAGATGTGTCCTCAACAGATGGAATACTCTCCAAATCCTCATCAGTAATTCCAAGACTGAAGTATCGCATCATCGTGTACGCTGCATCTCCGTCTTCCATGTAGTAGCGCAATGAGTCTGATGAGCGAATAAACCAGGCCTCACCATGCTCTTCGACCTGAAGAAGAATGTAGCCATGAAGACGCTCTGCGAGCTCCGCGTCGTAGGCGCGAACGAGACCAAAGGAACTGATCACACCTATGGCCATGACCAAGAGAGTAAAAACGGACTTGCGCAACATAGAATCATTTTGAAAAAGAAAAAGTTAATCGAAGTATAGCATGTAACTTTCTTGCTATACTGATGTATATGAACACGAACATACACTTATTGTTACAACATCTATGAACGAATCTGACGCACCCACACAAGAAACATCGAATCTTAATAATGACAATGAGGCAGAGCAAGAGAAACATCTCACGCGACTACTCGTAGGTATCGTCGTCGTCCTCGTGCTCATCATCGGAGGATTGGGTTGGCTCTATGTCTCAAGTCAAAACCAACCAACTACCGAAGATGTCGTAACAAACACTGACCAGCCACCAGAAAAAGAGAGCACACCACAAACTGAACCCGATGAACCACCTGATGAAGAAGAACCGACCCTCGAGGAAAAAACGAGCAACGAAGGTATCCCTGTCTTGCTCTCAATACACATGGAATCATCATCTTCTCGTGTCTGTGACGACACCAGCGCCCGATGTGTCACAGAAGAAGAATGGGAAGATTCCCTCGATAGCTTAGAACGCATGATCGCCGCACTGGATGATGCTGGCCTCAAAGGAACGTTTCAGCATCAGATCCACTGGATCACGCGCCTTGCTGAATCAGAAAGAGGGATAGCCATCACTCAATCCATGATCGACGGCGGTCATGAACTCGCCATTCACCGACACGGCTTCACACACAATGACTGGGACGGGTACAGCGACGACCCAGAAGCAGCACACGGTCACTCGATCTACTCAGACCTTGAAACACAATCAATGGATGAGTACATGGAGATTATTAATGACTGGCAAGATGCATGGGGGCACATAGCGAGAACCGTTGAAGGAACAGACCTCATCGTTGATCGTCAACCAGAATGGATTTACCAAACAGGAGACGATGGCAACAACCCCAACAGCGAAGAGCTTCATGACCCCAACAATCACTGCCCAAGTGGTCGACCAACATGGTCCACCGTCTCGCTCCCAAACACTCCACGCATTCTCCGAGGCCAAGGTATTACCTCTATCGGCCACACGTGGATTGGGGCACAAACTGGCAGCTGCACCGAGACTGTCTCGACACATATCCTCCAAGTCATTGATGCCCTGGATCCAGAAACCATTGATCCAACAAGTGTCATCAATGTTGTATTCCACCCCAAGGACTATGACACGAACGAAGAAAACTCTGATGCATTCGACGCATTCTTTCAGGAGTTAGCAAGCCGAGATTTCCTTGTTGGCATGACCGTTTCTGACTACATGTGTGAGCGTGTGGGAGAATGTCCACAATAGAATAAACAAAAAACCAATGGGCAATGCCATTGGTTTTTTGATGGGCTAAAAATCCCAGTCATCAAAGAAGTTGCCTGATACCCCGTCTTCAACCTCATCATATTCAACATCGTCCAAAAGAAGATCTAGCAATTCAAGCTCCTGCTCGAGCTCCTCATCGCCAATCTCCTCAATCTCCCATTGTAGATACTCGGAGAACAGTTCAAATATCTCCTGATAGCCCCCTGAGACAGAGAGTGGAACCGACGTCTGTTCCCACTGGCTCCCCGTAGGAATATCATCTGGCGCAATAATACCCACCTCATCATCGAGACTCACTTCCACCTCCCCACCATACACCACAGCTCCGCGCTCATCGATGATCCAATTTTTGATGAGGTCGACATACCGTGAGAGCAGAATCCCCTTGCGGATGCCCATGTTGTCATAGGACCCAGCTTCCACATCTTCAAACTCAATCTCCGACGAGTGAGAAAATGTATCACCAGTACGATCCTCGTACTTCGCGCTTAGCCTTATCTCTCCATTCTCGGATGTCTTCGTAAGCTTCAAGAGGACCAATCCTCCACGTGTCTCTCCCCCTTCCGTCTTTGAGGGGAACAACGTGTTCACATAGAGAATCTCTCCGGTAGATTTATCCGCCTCAGGAGAGCCGTAGACGTTCTCAATGTCATACCCTTCTGCCTCAAGCGTAAGTTCTAAGTCGAACACAAGTGGCGTGACCATGTATTCAAACCCCTCGTCCATACGCTCGTTAAACTCACTCGAGGAATGCACAGAATAATAGTTCGCTCCTCGCACCTTTGTCATAGATTCGACAAGCTCAGCCTGAAAATCTACCCCCACTCCAATGAAGGTTGTATAGATTCCATCGTCGGCATTATCTTCCACCATATCGAAGAGTCCACCCTTTGAGGTTTCACCACTGTTTGGCATAGCATCGGTGATGAAGATAATTCTGTTCTCGTACTCATCAGCATCGACACCTTCAAACTCAGCAAGTAAATCACTCGCCGCTTCCATCCCCTCTGACATATCTGTCCCACCGTCCGGACTGATGTCCAGAATGTGCCCCTGAAGTGCCTCCATGTCTGTTTCACCGATGTAACGAACAGTCTTTGCTACATGCGCCCCATTATTAAACAGCACGACTCCCAAACGATCATCTGCATTGAGGTGATCAAGGAGTCCCACGACGGATTCATTCGCCACCTGCATTTTTGAGTCTGACGTGTATCCTTCGGCCTCAATGTAGTTTCCGTGAGCGTCGTAATAATACTGATCGAACGGCGAACTCATGGACCCTGAAATATCCATCACGATTACCAAGTTTAACTTCTTCCGCTCAAAATCAGATTCTTTCATACCGGAGTTCAGACCGACCGCGAGGTAATACTCCTCCTCACCTGAAAGAGGGTCTCGTGAGACAGCCTGCGCATACGACGGACAGAACAACTCATCGCATTCCTTTGCAGCACCTGTCTCAAAGAAGTATTCATAGAACAGCCCCTCATAAGTAATCGAATCGATCAGTGGGAGATAGCCGTTCTCAATGTTCGTACGGAAACTATCGACATCCTTTGATCCGCCAACGGAGAACCCAATGGAGTCAGACTCGACGATCGCCTCATTGGAAAGCGCCGAACCAGAGCCTAATGAAGTTGTGGCAGAAAATGAATCGAGGAATCCTCCCATGGAGCTAAGACCTGAACCCAATCCAGAAGAATTACTCAGTGCCCGACCACTACCCCCGCCAGACTCCGCCGTTTCTCTACTCATCCAATCATCCACCTGCTCACCATAAGATGGTAGTACGCTTACGTTCTGCTCTGCATCTATCCCAACAACCAACACAATCACCAGAGCCGTAGCAGCGACCCCTAAGAGCGGTCGCATTAATGTAAGTAAAGGTGCTTTCTGTTTTACAGGAACATCTTGTTCAACTTGAAGCTGTGAAGCAATCTGCTGCTTCAAGTTTTCATTCACGGTAATCGACTTGAGGTCACGCTCGTAACGCTCAGTAAAAGTTTTCTTAAGCATAGTGTTCTTCGTAAACCTTCTGAAGTTTTTTATGCAGCCGAGAGAAACTCTTCCTCACAGCCGCCGCCTCCTTCCCGAGAATCTCCGCAATCTCTTCGCAGGACAACCCATCGACATAACGAAATGCTAAGAGTGCGCTCATATCGTCAGACACATGATCCAAGAGCTTCTCGACGATTAACTTATGATCCAGCAGTGCCAACGTTTCCCCCTCCTGCCCATCCGGAATCTCTGCAACCGCATCCAAATCCACACTCACCACACGCCGGCGCCAATGCATGAGCAGTTTATTTTTCGCTATTCCCGTCAACCACTGACGCAACTGTCCCCGAGAGGGATCGAAATCCCATAACCGGTGATACGCTTGCAAGAACGTCTCAGAGACCAAATCCTCAGCCTCCTCTCTCTGAGGAACGCGATAACAAACGTAACGATAGACGTAATCAAATAGATTAGAGTATTCCCGTAAAAACAGGTTTTTCTTTTCTTGTTCATTCATAGAAATAGGCCTACACAAGTACTATGCACCTAGACCTCATTTTGTGACATCGAGCTCAACTTATCTCATGAAAAAGAAAAAACCAATGGATTAATTCCATTGGTTTTTTCAGCAGGTGTTTACATCTAGCTATTGGCCACTGACCGACGCTCTGCGTCAATCTTCTCTACGAGCTGATCTTCTGAAACTTTTGTGAGCTGCTTGCCAATCACGCGGTCGAGTGTTTTCTCCACCTCAGAATGCAGGGCACCAACAAGATTATTCTTATCGTCTTGAGGCACGACGAGTATCAACGTATCAAAGAGTCCTTCTTGCTTCTTTGTGAAGAGCACCTGTGCCAAATGCTTATAGAATGTCTGCCCTTCACGATCTTTCAACGACTCATCCTGACCTTTTGTGAGCTTACCCTCGGCAATAGCCGCCGTGTACCGCTCAGTATCATCCAGAGACAATCGGTCATTCTCCAATTGCTCAAGAGACTGAAACTCTCGATCGAACGCCGTGTAGAACTTTGCGATTTTTTTGTCACAAACAAGAATGAGCGTCTTTTCATCGTAGCCGAGAAACTGTTCTGGAATATGCATAGATCAAAATAGATTGTCTTAGTTCAGAAACATCATAACATGAACCTCTCCAGTCGTTCATTTCAAAACAAGAGCTCCGAAAGCTTGTATAATAAAAACAGCCTTACTTCCAAAAGACCCTATGCCGTTCTTCTATCTTGCGCTCGGAATCCTTGGACTCTGGATTGGTGCCGAGCTCGCCATCCGTGCCTCCATCGAGCTTTCCGATCGTTTTAAAATTTCCCGTGTCTTTTTTGGATTAACCATCTTGGCTTTTGGAACTGACCTTCCAGAATTTGTTGTGGGAATCAATGCGGCCATCCAGCGCCTGCAAGGCGTGGAAACCTCAGGTCTTGTCCTTGGGGAAACATTGGGAACGGTCATGAGTCAAATGGGACTCATGATGGGAGTCGCCGGTTTTCTCGGTGTGACGGTCATTCGAAAAAAACTTCTTCTCCGCGACGGGATCGTCATGTGCACCTCTATCCTCCTGTTATTTTTATTTGCACTCAACGGAACACTTTCTCGTCCAGAAGGCCTCGTCATGATCATTCTTTATGGGCTCTACCTCTTACTCCTGGTTCGCGAAGAAGGCTTTGTAAAAAAAGTTCGCACGGCCACACACGTCAATATCGGATGGTCGATCGTCTCCATCATAGGTGGATTTATCCTGCTCATCTGGGCATCCTCACTCACGATCTCAACCGCTCTTGAGATCAGCATCCAGCTCGGCGTCTCTACCTCAATCATTGGAGCGCTTCTCGTGGGAATGGGAACAAGTCTCCCCGAGCTCGCCACAACACTCTCAGCCTTTCGACGAAAGAGCGCAGAGATGGCCGTCTCTGGCCTGATTGGAAGCAACATTATAGATATTCTCCTGACCACAGGTGTTGCCACAACCATCTCCACCTTTGTTGTTGAAAAGCGGTTGCTCATGTTTGATTTTCCCTATCTCTTTATTGCCTCACTCGTTATTTTGACAATGCTCTATTCACGCGCAAAATTATCTAAACGTGAAGCGCTTATCTGCGCAGGTCTCTATGGGGCCTACTATGTCTCCCTTATACTTTTTGCCATTCAAGGTTAAATCCCTCAACGAGTAGTCCTCAAAGATTCTTGCAAAAAAACGACCAAGTTCGATAAAGACAAAACCGTCAGCTGCGCGAGGGCAGATGACGGCCGTGTGGGTCGTAGTGACCCTGTCTTTGTTTACCACCTCGAGCTGTACTCGCGGTCTCGTGCGTCGTAGTCGACGTCTTCGGGGACGCCGTCGAGCGTCGCGCTGACCACCGGGTCAGCGATCAGCGTGTTGCCGATGTAGACGTCGATGCTGTAGTCGATCTGGTCACCGTCGGATCCGTACCCAGGGTTCGGGAAGTGCATGACGAACTCGTAGTTCGAATCACCCACCCAGACAGGGTACAGGATCTCGTTGAAAGAACTGTCCATCATGTCCGTCTCCCACGAGACCACAGCGAGGGTCACCTCTCGAGACGTGACGAAGCTCATGGTGTAGGAATCCGGGAAGTCGTACGCCCCCTGGCAACTCGCTCCACCGAAGGCCCCATCGTAGTTCACGTCGATCTGGTCGCAGCCGTAGTATCCCTCCGGGATGCACTCGTTGAGCTCGATGTCGAGCCACTCGAGCTTCCCCTCTCCCGTTCCCAGACCAACACCCATGCAGTAGCCACTCTTCCCCAGGGGGAAACTCGCACCCCCCTCGAAGCAGGAGGTAAGGATAAGGGTCATGGGGATCAGAAAACGCTTCATGTTGTCTCTTGGACTGAAGGCTTGATCGCATTCAATGGTCTCCGTGACCAAAAACACGCACTAATTGTCCTAAATCCCTCACAGAGGGAGAACCGCTAATGCGTGTTTCTGAATGCTTTTTGGGGATTCTAGTACCCATCGGTATCCACTCCTCCACGGAAGAAAGAGTGGGTTCCAGATTGTAAGCCAGGAAAGGAGACTACCATTTTTTAACGCTTTTGTCAACGTATTCCGCCACTAAAAACTTGTACAGCAAACATAAAACCACAGCTCTACATACTGTGGTTTAGTGATTTTTTAATACGTGCCTGGGACCGGCACATCTCCAGGAAGCCCCCATTGAATCTCTAGTTGATCTACATCTGACAGTTCTCCACCAGGCCCGTCTGATGAAAAATCTTTTTGTTGAATCGTTGAAGCAGGTGTGACGGTGTCAGTTGAAGTACTGGTAGTTGTTTCTTCAGTCTCCACCACAGCCTCTTGTGAGCCACCTGCACTGATCAAGGCCACAACAGCAAAGATCATAAGGAGTCCCAAAAATAGGAAAAGTAAGTTCTTTTTCATAAGTTTATCCATAAAGAATAGATCTCATTAATAACAGTATAAAGATACTAACCAAAAGAAGGTAACTTGTTACAAGGGGCAGTGAAATCGATTCAAAATAAATAGCGCCCGCCACAACTGTGACAGGCGTCTTGAATCCATTCATTAAACCCTTGACCCTGAGCCAAGAACGCTCAATAAACAAGCATTACTTAGCCGCCAACGCCTCCTCTTCCGCCCCAACATCTCCATCACCCTCTTTTGATTCTTGATAAAGCCGAACAGCCTCGGCTACCAAGAAACTTTTGTTCTGGTTCAACTCTTGTGTCGGTAACGTCTCGTACTTGCTCGGCACCATTCCAAGAGCTTCTTCGGCCATGCTTCTTGCCGCAGCTTTTCTTTCTTCAACAGATCCCCCCATCCCCTGTGTCATGCCCAAATTCCAAAAATTTTCTGCAATGGCGTCAATCATAATCTCCTTATTCTTTTCCGCAGCGGTTTTCTCCACTTCTGGAGGAGTTTCCGACTCTACCTTAGGTTGAGTTGGCGGAGTTTCGTGTGAGGGTGCCTCAGGACCTCTCCTGAATAATCCGAATCTGTTCATATATTTTGCTGGTTACTTACATTAATGAATCAGCTTAATACTGACAGTATAAACCCAGACAAAATATACGCAACTCTAAATAACTTGATCTAAGAAAATAAAAAAAGAGGTTACGTAACCTCTTGCGTGGGGCTAAGTGCAGGTAAACCACACCCCCGCGTATCCGCGGTCAGAGTTTCCATAGAGATCGGGAGCCGCGAAGCCTCGTTTCTCCCAATACTTCAGGAACACTTCGACGGGCCTCTTGCCAGCAGGCGTTTCCGCTCCTGTGCCATTGAGCTGCAGGCCCGAACACCCATCCGCCTTGCGCATCGCCGTGACGACGCAGGCCCTACGTGCCTTCATGCACGCAATGTGCGTCGCGTAGTGGAGCCCCTGGATGTAGGGACCGCTCTCACACGGTTGTTCCGGGAGCGGAACCGCAGACAAGTCGGCAATATCTCCAGGGAGCCATGGGACCCTTGGAGCCTTTTCAATCAAGTTCGTGGCCCGCGCCACATCCTCGGCAAATTCAACGGGGTCCCAATTGTTGAATTCAGCGTACCGGCCTGTCACCCAAACGATGAATCGCTCAGGGTCAACGCCCGGACACTCACCTGAAGCGGCAGACCACTTGCAGTGATCATTTGCCGCCTCGAACAACAGTGCTTCAGTGATGCCCCAGTCCTCACCGATGGCAGACGTGTCCCGCAGGATCCCAATGACCTGCCCGAGACTGCTCGCTTCAAAGAAACGTTCCGGTGGCGCACTGGCGCAGGGATGCTCGCCGTGATGGTCGGCATATGCCGTGACGCCTGGAAGGAGCGCTGACTCACTCGTCTCCGGAAGGCACTCTACCCAGCAGGTCGGACGGTCGCTGGGGAGCGGCTTTGAGAGCCCATCAACCTGGTACGCCTGGTGAGGGAGCACTCGTCGAGCACCTCTCATGGCGTACACACACGGGACGGACAAACTCTGGAGAATCGATTCAATACAATCCATTTCAGGGTCATGAGCCCCCAGGACGAATTGAAGCTTCAAGTATTCCTCCTCTACCTAGTCAGCACGCCAAAAAGGACGTTTGCTTAACGAGGACAAGTACCCTAACAGCCTCTAGGGTTGTTAGCAAGGCATACTGTATAAATACAAAAAACCGCCGGCTTTCACCGATGGTGTTCTGGGAATAACTTGTAGAGGTAGGTTGAAACTGGGTTGTATCTCAACACAACCCATCAAACTTTGGCACAATCAGTGCAGGTACCGAAAATAGCTGCGTTTGGCGTATGTAATATTTGAAACTTCTTTGCATTACGCTGAAACGCCTTTGTGAGTTGGCATTCATCTTGGCAACCGTAAACCTCCTCAATTGTTCCGCATGTTTCACAAACGGCATGATGGTGATGTGGTCGATTAGCTGATTCATAATCAATGTGGCCATGACCTAAATCGCACGCGTTCCAAATACCTTTTTCAACAAAATCAGATGCCATGCGGTACAAGGTGACTTCATTAATGCTGGGAAACGTTTTTCTAAGCACCTCAATGCCAACCGGATGCTTTTGTTGCTCGACAAACAGAAGCACTTGAATACGATTTTTTGTTGCACGCATCCCCTCTTGCCTAAGCAGTTTTGCTATTTCTTCTTTCTGCATAATCGTTTGCTCACACCAGCTTTAAATTCTTTGATTGCCTGAAGTAAATTCTTGGCTTGCCATGACAAAATAGCAATGATCGGGATTGACCCAAACACCTGCATCATGTTTGCGACAATCGTTACCTCTTGTTGTATCTGAACAGGATCACCGCAGACCATGCACATACTCTCAAAGATGGTTGTGTATAGGAAGCCCCTCATCTTGCCAAGCAAGAATACCTCCCCTCAATGAATAAGCTTCGTATCCCGTTCTCTTCATCATCGCCGCGGCTCGCTTGCTCCTTCTTCCGAACGGACACACAAAAATGATCGGCTTATCTGGGCAGAATTTTACGTCGTTTTCAAGCCACTCAAACAGTGTTTCTTCTGGAATATTTAGAGACCCCTCAACGTGAATCGATTTAAAGGATACATGGCTTCTGCTATCGATAAGAAGCGCCCCTTCGGTCAACTTCTTTTTTGCCTCTTGTGGGGACAACTCTTCTACATCAAGAATATCATATTCCGTAAGTTTTTCAGCAGCACAAACAGGCTTGTCTAGCCCCAAAAGATCTGGTCGATATTTCGCGATGTAACTCGCATACCATTCCATACGATCACACACGATGAAGACAACGTTCACAGGTTTTTTCGCTGGGTGCTTCTGAAAGTAAGCTTTGACAGCTTCATAGGTAGCACCGCTTGTCGGGCCACACATCACCCCAGATCGTTGAATAAGTTCAATTTCACCATGAACAGCCTCTTCCGGTTTCACTTCCAATATCTCCGTATAGAACGAAGGGTCAAATAACCCAACTTCAAGCACCTCATCGCGGTTGCGAATACCTGGAATATATCCCCCCTTTGAAGCGACAACGCCAACGGTCTTCAGTTCTGTATCGCGTTTCTGGATACGCATTGCTGTACCGCGTGTCGAACCTGATGTACCAACCCCACCAAAAAAGAAATCGATACGATCAACGTCGTTCAGTAGCTCTTCACCGGTTGTCCTGTAGTGGGCATCTATGTTCTTTTTATTGCTGTACTGTGACGTAAAGTAGACCTTACCCGGATGCTTGCGAATTTCTTCATGAACATACACAAGAGGATCATTTGGGTCATTAGGGTCATGACAATCACTCTTTCCAGGAAGCTCCTGAATCTCTGTTCCCATGATGTTCAAAATATCTTTGACCTCAGGCACCTTGATCCGATTCGTGATCGTTTTAAACGCAATCCCATGAGCAGAAGCAATGCCCTGCAGTGCTTTGGCAGTGTTCCCACTGGACATCTCAACAATCTTTTGATCATTTTGTTTAATCGTTTGGATATCATCCTTCAGAATCCCCCAAACAACCCGATCCTTCACAGATCCAAAGGGATTATAATATTCAAGTTTTGCAAAGAGATTCACGTTATCAATACCGTGGACAGCAGAATCAATTTCAAGAAGCGGTGTATTTCCGATGAGATCCGTTATCGTTCTGTAGAGCATACGACACCGTCTTTTATGATGACTGTTTCAGCAATGGGTTGGCCAAGTGTGGCACTTTCAACGAAATTCATGTTGTACGCACCGGTATTGATAAACACGAACACCTCTCCCCGTGAGGGTTTCCGTGAAAAGAATGTTTTGTGTCGGTAGATCAAATCACTGTGAAGACAAAGGTTTCCCGCAATGAATCCCGAGAAGGGCTCATCGCATTTTTCGCTCTGAGTGATGAGCACAGGATCGCACATGAACTCCATGTCAATCGCATTAATATTGGAGCGATTCATGTCCACAATAACAACCTGATCTCCCGAAGACGTTTCTTTCACGTCTAGGACTTGAGTCATCGTCACACCCACCTGATCAAGAAGCGCGCGCCCTGGTTCTATAGCGAGCCCAATAAGCATCTCATTAAGAATCGTTTTGACGGGCTGTTTGTAAGTAGGCAGATGCGCGTTCAGCAAATCTTCTAACTCATGTTCTTTCACAAGCTCACGGTAGAATTCTCCGAAATTTGGACCGCCCTCAAGGGCCCCACCACGATTCTTAAATCCAAGCCCTGAGTCATTCCACGAGAGACGTTGACCTCGACCCAGCACCGACTGCTTGAGAGCTGATATGTAGTCATGCCACTGCTCCTGATCGGCAAGATACGTAATAGGAAATCCTCCTCCAATATTCATAAACTGAGGATTGAGACCTAACTTGCGAGCTTCGAGAGTACACTCAATAGCATTTTCAATAGCAATCAATCGTTCTTTTTTACCACCCGCGTTTACATGAAAAGAGAAACCGACTAGCTTAAGCGATTCCTTGTGATCTACAAGCAATCGCAATGATGCGTGTACATCCTTCACTAGAATCCCAAACCGAGATTCCCCCCAACGAACCTGTGTGTGCTTCGCTGAAAAACCATTTAGCCGTAGATACACACGTGTTTGCTTTCGTTGGCGTGCACTTTCCTCAAGAACCAGCTTGAGTTCCGTGTGACTATCAACATTGAAGGTAATGCCAACCTCTACCCCTCGTTGAATGAACTGATCATTTTTGGGTCCTGTTGCCTCAATAGCTTCAGGCGCGAGACCAACCTCCAGCGCATTCTTCAGCTCACTTAAAGAAGCAACATCAACACCCACACCCGCTTCTTTGATGGGATGAAGAAGCTCGGCAGATTTGTTTGGCTTGTGTGCGTAGTACATCTGACTACGATCAAGATTGTTCTTCAGCACCGATTGAAACCCTGAAATGTTTCGAAGCATGAGAGCGGGAAACAGCATGTTGAGAGGTGATCCGTGCTGCTGAGTCAATTCAAAGAGACGCTTCTTATCACTCAAGAAGTTTGCAACCTCCTCATGAATACGAGGCGTCAGCTTGAAACTCATACCTTCACATCATGCAAGGAAAAATCTGGATCGATTTGTTCTGTCAGGTCACCGTGGCGTGCCACGATGTAGTCAGCCTGGGCGTGCTTGCGATGCAATTCATGCAAAATAGCAATTCGATGTGTCTCTGTTTCTTTATTCCTTCGTGTGACTTCTGCAATCAAATCAAACACCTCCTCAATCCCATCAATCTTCTCGATATCAATCGCCTCACCTGACTGTCGTGATCGCTTGAGATAAACCTGGCGGTTAAGAGAACCAATAAGCTTGTCCCCAATGTGCTCTTTCAAATAAGAAATGTCCTCATCATCATCCACCTTATTCCCGAGGGCATAAATATACTCTTGAACACCTGCCACCTCTGCTAATTCTATATACTGCTTGAAGACACTCACCCCCTCCGGTGTTGGCTCAACAACAAGAACGATCGCATCGAATTGCGCGTGCAGTGTTCCGGCAAACGCATCGGTACCCGCAACCATGTCAGCTACAAGCCACTCATCATCTTTGAGAAGTGTATGGGAAAGAAGCGACTCAAAGATTGCTAAGTTTGTGTGGTAACAACTTTCGCCAATCCCATCCTTGTCGTAGGTCCCCACGTGGAGCAGAAAACCAGCGTTGCCAATCGGTGATGAAAATGAAGACAGAATCGGATTGTCAGCTTGGTGCGTTAAAAAACAGGAACCTTCGCCAGGAGGCGTAGACTTTACAATAGAAGCAGCTTGTTTAATGCGTGGATTTGATCCCTTGAGATACGCTTTTATCTTCAGGCTATTCGCTGGTAGCGATAGGGCGTTACAAGATTCAATCTGGCATCCCAAAAGCGTCGGAAGATGCACGTTAATATCGGCATCTACAGCAATAACCGAACGGCCATTTTTTTGTAGGTAGTTGATGAAAAGAGATGACATGGTGCTTTTACCAGAACCACCCTTTCCAACGAATGCAATTTTCATAAGACGAATGTTTTAAAAAGTGTCTCGGCCACCCACTCTGCCGTCGCAAAGCAGGTGGCCGGACAGAAGGTTGTAGAACGCGAGTGCGTTCACGCGGAGGCGACCGTCTCCCAGGATGCGACCCAGGCCTCGACAGCCGTGGCGTCGCCAGAGGCCTCAGCCAGACGCCGGTTGTGATCCCAGGCGCTCTTGAGGTCCTGGGGAGTCTGACCGACGCGCAGTGCCCAGGCGGCACTGACAGCGACGTCCTCTGCGATGACCAGCTCCTTGTCCCGGTTGGGACTGATCCGCGTACGGGCCAGGAGGGAGGTTCGCAGCCAGCCGGCAACCGGGATGCGCTCGGCTTCCCGAACCACCTCCGGACGCAGACTCTCAGCGTTCTTGTTCACGAACCACCCCAGACCGACGGCGATGTCGTGGATGCGCGCCGTGGCAACAGGTTCACCATCGCGACCAGGATTGTCCATGTACCAACGCGCGCACGCGAGGCAGTGATTGACATACACCTCCTCACACGCGAGCTTCAGGTCTTCAGGGACTCCCGGCCGATGTCGCAGCAGGATCAGCACCTCGAGCCACTCCGGACTGGGCACCGGATGCCCTGCGGAGAAGGTCAGCGGCTTGCGGCGACAGACATCGAGCTGGTACTCGACCACCTCCACGTCGGTATCTCCGCGCATGGCGGCCATCGTCCCCTTCAATCCTCCGGACCCAACCGCGTAGTGCGGTCGCAAGGCCTCGAGGCACGCCTCACCAGCGACACTGTCGCCGGGCGCGGTGTAGAAGGTAATGAAGCTGACTCCCGGACTATCCTCCGAGATGTCCCAGCTCCCCTGGACCATGCTGAAGCGTCCGCTGGAAGCGAGCCCCTTGGCTCGGAGCACCAGTGGGTGATCTTCGAGCACTCCCCTGACCGTGTCGACATTCACCTCCGACGCGAGTCGCGCATGGAAGGTGCAGACATGTCCGTGGGAATGTCCGTGGCTGTGGTGATGGTCATGATGACCATCGTCATGATGATGGTGGTGATCGCACGATTCGCCGTGCACGTGATCGTGGCCGCAGTCGTGATGATGCGCATGCGCTGGCAACCTGATGGTCGCCGGGTCGAAGACGTCGTCAGCCCGGAAGACCCGGACATCCGAACAGCGCTCCTGGGACCAGGAGACCACGTTCATGCTCGTGTCCGCAGCGTCGATCTTGGTGACCAGCGTGCAGTCGGCGGCCAAAACGTGACCTTCGGTCGTACCCAGCTTCAGGTTGTGTGCGTGATGCGCCGCATCCACCAGTGCGACCACCGTCGGGATCACATGGATCTCGGCCAGCGTGTCGAGCATCTCTTGTGCATCGGTGAAACCCACGGGCTCCACCAGAATGACGTCGAGTGCCGGCACCTGCTCCTGGAGAGCCTGAATGCACTCCAGGAAGGCCGTCGAATCGGTGCATCCGAAGCACCCTGCTGTCATGGACGTGATGTCGGCGAACCGCCCGAGATCGTCGGGCAGATCGGTGGCCTCGGGATCCCCGTCGTCGTTGAAGACGACCGCGATCGATCGATCGCCTCCGAAGTTGCGAACGATGCTGCCGATGAGCGTGGTCTTGCCACACCCAGCAGCTCCGAGTAGAAGAATGACTTGAGTCAACGTTGCCTCCCTGTATCCGGCGTGAGCTCTTCCCACACCTGCAAAATCCTCTCGCTCTGCAGGTATGAGAAAATCCAGCACCGCGATTCATAAACTAACGCAAATGAGTTGCGTTTGTCAATATCTGTCTCCAATAACAAAAACCCCCGAGATACAGCTCGGGGGTTTTTGGCAGGGGCTAGCGTTGGACGTTCGAACCTTAATATGTGTTGAAATGCCATGATTACTCCAACTTCCACCCACCCAAAGCAAATGCAGCATCAGAAAACTCTTTTTTCCAACTGATCGTCCTTGAATCTTTACTCGTACTTCTGACCATGTTGCTACTGAGCGTCGTGCTTTGATATAAATACACTCCTCATTGTCGACCCCTCAAATTCAACATCAGACAAACCATCTATAACGAGACCGTTGCCCTTATAGATCTTAATGGTGAAACAGCTCTTGAGATTTACAACCCAAGATTTGCAGGTTTCAAAAAAACATTTTCAATTGCATTATAAGCAACTTCCAGAATAAACAACGTCCCCAGAGGTCACCTTAACTTTTCTCCCATACACTGACACGTGCAACAAAATACGATACCCTAACCTAAACAAATAACCTCCATGATATGATCCGATTCTCAGAACGGCGATCAGCACGCCTAGAGCAAAGAGACAAGCTGAAAAGAGAGGCTGTCCGTAACATCGAGCTCTGTGCCGCGGCATTTGAGGGCCTGTATGAGGTTGTAGAAAATGTATCACTAGAAGACACATTAAATGATCTTGAGCAACGGACAATCACCTTCTTTCAGAAGGTTGATGATGAGACTCTTGAGAGACACGATCAGCTACAAGAACTAAAACAAGAGCTCATAGAACTTGGAAAGAAAGGATCCTCATTGAAAAAACTTGATTTATTAAATGAAATAAGAACTCTTGAGAATGACAAGGGTGTATTGCTCATGGGGCAGGTTCTGCAAGTTTTAGAAAATCTTCAACATCGAGCGCATGATGTTGAAAATATTCGAAGAAGCCCAGAACTCCAACGCAAACTGCTTGAGCGCTATGTAGGTCCAGATGACCCAACAGCAGAGTTACGATTTGGTGCCTATTCGGTAGATATCATTGCAGACAAACCATTAGCCCTGTTCGCTAACGGAAGACTACGAGCACTTGGACGGCATATTTACAGATCACCAGTGAACATCATCCTTCGAAGAGACGAGTATGAAACCATGCGCACACGAGAACACGAACTGGTTCATACCATTACGGATGGATCCTATTTGCGAGGAGCTGATTACACCTATTCCACCACACGAATCCAGATGATCTTAGCGGAATCGACAAGGGAGAGACTTAAAGAAGCCGAAGGTGACGACACCGGATCTGATGAGCTCATGGGAACTATTGCAGCAAATGAGTTTTGGCTGGAGTCCACATCTGTTGACGACCTTCTTTTTGGCTTGAAAGACGAGCTTCTTGCACATACCCGAACTGCTGAAAGCCGAACAACACACCGATACACCGGAGAAGTATATAGCAGTCTAAGCAACCGAAATGCCGCACGTCCAATGTGGTCCATTGCCACAATGTCCACTGCCGGAAATGAAGTTGGAAAACTCTTGAATTTATTCAAGCAATTCGAAGGAACACTTGCAACACCTGAACTGAACCGACATGTAACAAGACTCCGAAATGGACTAGAAACCCGAATCCAAGGGATCCTGAACCAAATGGACAAAGCGACGCATTTTGGCACCCTCCTTGGACCAGAGGTACACACCTTTGTACACGCATCACTCATAGCGCTAGAACCAAAACAGTATCATCACATCCCCACATTTCTTACAGAGCGTTTCGGCAAAGATGCCGTTCAGTCTGCTGAGCAAGTTCTGGAAGCCTTAAAGACATTTGAAGGAAGTTTGTCGCAAGTACGCACGCTTGTCACATTTATAGAACAGCACCCAGGCACCGAAGATGAAGCGCTATTTTTTGCTGCCGGCCAGGTCCTGATGGACCTTGCGGGAGGAGGTGATATGCTTAACCACTCACATGAATGGCAAGTATCCGAAGTGGAAGAATATGCAAATGCCGTCCTTCGATTTGCAAATCTTCTGCAGGACGAATCTGAATCATGGCGAGAGAAAGTCTGGTACCACACATACTTCACAACAATCAATCAAATTGCACTAAACCCTGAAACATCTACCGCAATACTAGAAAATCGCGATGGTGAGCAAGAGACTGCCGTACAACAGGCTGCAGATATCCTCCTTTCAAGCACAGAGTTTCTTATCTACACACTCAGCCAGACAGGACGTTTAGAAGAAAAAGGTGTTGAGGGAATCAAAGATGAACCGATATGGGAGATTATGCGCGAACTTGGAAAAGCAAATGAGTTTGAAAGGATGTTGCATCAAGAGCTTGAGTATATCAAGCAAGATAAAGCTGGCGCCACTTAGCTTGAAAATACACCCAGGGGTTAATCTACCACCCGACTGAGGTCAGGTGGTTTTAGATTTACTGGCCGGGCCGGTAAGGCGGCTTTAGCAATATTTTATATGTCCATGCATAAACGGACCGTCCGTACATTAGGCACTCTTCTTACCATCCCTCCGGTTCGGATCCCTAGCCAGACAACCAAATCAACAAAAAACCCGAGCCTTGCTCGGATTTTTTGCTGGCAGGGGTGCAGGGATTCGAACCCTGAATGAGGGTTTTGGAGACCCTAGTGATAGCCATTTCACTACACCCCTCTATTGGACTATCCGCGGGCATTATACAGGAACCTGACTCTTTGAAAAGAGTCTTGTGTAAAGACGCTGTTATTGAGCCTCGCAGGTAATCAACGTCTTGTTGCCGCCCGCTTGGACGTCAACGCGATTAAGTCCCGGAATCTCCAGCTCGATCATCTCTTGAACCGAACTTGGTCTATTCTGCGCGAAGGCTCTGAGCACTAACCCCCTATAGGCTTTGGACCAATGATTCACGCTCTTTCCTTCTTTCAAAAAACGATACTCGATCACCTCGCCCTTCGGTTCGTAGAATCCCTTAAAGGCCCCTGCTCTTAAATCCAACACGGGATCAGGATCAATAATTTTATCTAGCATTCTCGACGTGTGCTGTCGATAATGACGAGCGATTGCCGCCCCCGAGTGTAGAGGGAGTGTCTTTGCTTTGTACTCAGGAATTAAATCCCCTCCCCTCACAGGTCCCAACAAGTTTGAAAAGATCAGTACTTGCTCAGAGAGAAATACCCGCTGCGGATCTGACAGTGTTGCCACATCGAGATACTGATACCCCACCCCCGTGTACCGCTCCAGAGCCATACGCACAGGTGCTGACCTCAGAGCGCTCGGCAATGCATCGATCTTAGACACATCTATCCAGCCAGTCAGCTTCTTTTTTTGTTCCTCACTTCCCTCCTGCAGAATCTGCTCATAGACTTCCGCAAACCCTGAACGAATCTCCCATCCACCAGGAAGCTTCTCCCTAACATCCTCAAACGCGCCCGTGCCTCCGGATGACTTTCCCTCTGATGGTGAAAACAATGCAAACATATCGAACAAAGCATAACAAACCTTTCGGCAATAAAAAATCCCGAGCAAGGAGCTCGGGAGTGCGTGGCCGTGAGGCTACTCCTCGGTGGACCAGGTCAGGTAGCAGGTCCCGTAGTAGTCCTCCATGCCGTACTCGTTGATGGTCCAGTGGAGGTAGACGGGCTCGCCGTCGTAGTCGCTCCAGGACCACATGGCGAAGGAGACGACGTCTCCGGGGCTGAGGGTCATGTTGCCCGCGGCGTCGAAGAAGTCGTAGAGGCCCGGCTGGGGCTCGCTCCGGTCGCTCCACTCCATGCGGAAGCTGGTGAAGTTGAGGGGCTGACCGTCGTAGTCGACCTCGCCGTCGTAGACGGGGTAGGACTCGAGGCTCTCGTAGTGCGTGGGCCAGGTCACCGTGTAGGCGTCGGCCTGGATGAGCTGGTCTTCCTCCATGAGGTAGTTGAAGGCGACGCCCACCTCGAGGGGGTCGTCACCACCACGATCCTCGTACCACTCGATCTCCCACTCGATCTCGTCGTCGCGGAACCAGCTGTGCTCCATCTCGCACACGATGGCGCTCCACTCACCGGTCTTCTCTTCGCACTCGAGATCCGAACCGTCGCAGTCCTGGTCGATGCCATCGCCGCAGACCTCGGGCGCGCCCGGGTAGATCGTGTCGTCGCTGTCGTCGCAGTCCTGGTCGTCCAGATCGGGGCTGTACCCGTCACCGTCTTCGTCGACCGGCTCGGCGCTGTCGTCGTCGTCCGTGTCACCACCGCCATCTCCGTCGTCGGAGTCTTCGACGGTGCCGGTGTTGTCGCTGTCGTCCGACTTCACGAACGGATCCTCGGCGTCCGGCGGCGTGCAGCTCACCAGAGCGAAGAGGCAGAAAGGCAAGAGCAAAGAACGCATGTGCATGATCCCTCCAGGTTGGATGCTCACTCTTCATAATACACGAACACCCTCATGTCAACCAACATCAATCAAAAAACCCCGCTTTTGTGGCGGGGGTGCCAGACTAGAAGTCCGACCAGATCTTGCGGAGCGTCGCGCGCGTGGCGGGCCCCATCTTTCGTTCGCGCGCCTCGTCCTTGGAGGACCACTGCGCGTCGGTGACCTCACTGCCGTCGGGATGCGGCTCGAACTCGATCACGACCGGGACCACCAGGTGCTTGACCCGGTAGCCGCGCTCCTGCTGAGGAGCCTTGGGGTTCACCCAGCCGGTGTAGTGCACCGTGATCCTGTCCGGATCCGGAAGCCCCGTGAAGTCCACACCGATCTCCTCGAGCCCCTCACGCACGGCCGTGGCGACAGGGTTGCGATCACCCTCATCATCTCGGCCGCCAGGGTTGGCCCACCACTCGGGATAGGTCGTTCCCTCTCCGCGCTGGATGAGCAGCACTCGATCCGTCGTGGTGCAGTGGAACGTGACCGTCGTCGCGTCGATGAGGTCCTGACGAAGCGTCGGCGGTTCGAGGACCGTCAGACCCTCTTCCTCGATGCGCTCGACCGTTCGGAATCCGCGGCGGCGGTAGAAGTCTGCCACACCGCAGCCGTCGTGAGCGACGACCTGCTGGCCGCGCCTGTAGATCAGCTCGATGAGCTGCTCACCCAGGCCCTTACCGCGAGCGGTCTCCAGCAAGTAGAAGGAGCGGTTGCCGTCGAGTTCTGCCGTGAGACCGATGATCTCGTTGACGAGCCAGATGGGCTGAACACGAATGCGCTCCATGAAGTCCTCGCGACCGATGTCAGCAAGGTGCTGTCGATACGCGCTGAGGACCGCATCCCACTCGCGAGAAAGCCGACGAACCAACGTCCGCAGCTCGTGCACGAACAGGATGTGTCCATGGTCGCGCAGCTCAATCATCAGGCTGTGGCCCCGCTTGTTGGGACAGAAGTACGCCCTTCGCGGGAAGCTCGCCGCCGCCTCCCGGATCACCGCGGCTTGCTCCAGCGTTCCGCAGGGGTACGCCAGGCGCGTGCGCGGGATGTCGCCGAGAACCCAGCCATCATGGAAGTGCAGAGAGGCCTGGAACGGCTTGAGCTGCCCCTTGAGGGTCAGCACCACCGATGTGTCGATGGAGGGCTTGGTTCCCTGCTTGCCCCACCAACGGACCACATGATCTCCCGCGTCACCCAGCTGAACGACCACCATGTCCCGGGCACGCAACTTCGACTTGTCGACGCCACGAGGCGAAACCAGCAAGGTCTCGTCGACCCCAGGGTCACAGACAGAGATGTTCCCGGACGCATCCGTGAGCAACCCCACCCGCTGAGCCAGCTCGATGATCGGCGAAGCAAGCTCCTCCAGCACCCCCGAACTCACTCTCGCTTCTTCGAAAGCGCCCTGACGCACGCTTCGGTGCCACGTCGTGTAGTGGATGCGGATGATGTGATCCACCACCTGCCGTGCCACTTCGTCGGCGTAGCCGTCGATGCGAACCGTGCCGCCGTCGGGGGTGACCATCCAGACAGGGTGAATCCCACCGGTGATCTCCTCCTTGATGTTGGCAAGGGTCATGTTCAACCGCGCCCGCTTGTTCTGCTTGCGCGCGGCCGCGAGCACCTGCGCCACCGTGGATGTCTGCGCGCTCATCAGCTTGAAGCCGACGATCGTGCAGGCCTTGCCCATCTGAGGGCGCCAGCTGTCCAGTACCTTGGGGAGCGGATCGAGCTCGAGGGTGAGCTTGCCACCGGAACTGATCTTGCCCACCACCGGCTCGAGCTTCCCGAAGTCGCTCACAGCCGCCGCGCTGAGCGCATAGGCCGGCTGACCTCGCCGCGAGAGCAGGCAGGCGATGGTGCGGATGTAGTCGTCGTAGGTCTCGTAGAGCAGCACCTCGACCCCCTTGGGGATCCGGCTGCCGTTGAAGGCGTTGGCCACCTTGGAAAGCACCAGCACCACAGGAACACCGCGACGCTGAAACTGCTGTGCGAACTCGATGGCGAAGCTTCCCTTGGCACTGTTGGCCATGGAGCGAATCACATCCACGGGGGCAGTCGTTCCGCCACCCGTGATCAGTGCATAACTCACGATGTTCTCCTTCTCATCACCGAAACTGTCGGCAACGGCAGAGGGTATCGGAAAACAAAAACGAGGTCAATCGACCTCGTTTTGTCTCAGTTCAAGTTTATTCAGCGAGCTCGGTACCCTCTTCAGCCATCTCTTCACCTTCTCCGGCTTCCATGGCATCTCCCTCAGCCTCAACCTCTTCTGCATCCTCTTCACCCTCAGCGTCTCCAGCCTCTTCAACGACAACTGGTGCGTCTGGGTTCAAGAACTCAAGGTCGAGCCCAATGGTGAATGTGTCGCTAATAACAGCGTCACCTAGCTCATCGAAGAATGTATCTGATCCATAACGGACATCCCAGAGCGTTCGGTCAAGCTCGAGTGTAGCCTCAAGGCCAATCTCTGCTCCCTCAGCTTCAATATCAGCGTCGAAGCTCACCTCTCGATCAATACCCTTGATCGTCATGGTTCCTGTGACAGCGCTTCCATCAACGCTTGTGATGGTAAACGTTGCCGCTGGATGTGTTGCCACACCAAAGAAATCTGCTGACTTCAAGTGACCATCGAGCTTTGCTCCACCAGCCTCATCCAAATCGAGACTCTTGATGGTTGCCATATCAACCGTCACCGTCCCTCCAGTAACTTCACCTCCCTCAACAGTCAAACGACCACTATCGGCGTTAACGGTTCCATTATGCGTTGTCTCAACAACAACTTTAGATCCCTCCCAGGTAACAACACTCTCCTCCACGACTAGGTCGTACGTTCCGTCCAACAATAGGACAGCAGCCTCCTCCTCTTCTGTAGTCTCCACCTCTACTACTGGCTCTGGTGCACAACCGGCGCCAAGAAGAATGAGGGGGAACAAGAGTACGGGAAACAAGTGCTTGAACATATGTCTTACAGTTCAGTTAAATTCCTGCCTTGGAACAATCCAAGCGTCCAGCTAAAGGCTACACGCAGTTTATTGCCCAATCCAGGGGTTTTAAATAAATACACCGTGCGCCAAAGATACCACGCAAGAACCCCCTTGAAAATACGACTCTGGATAACTCCAACACCGTCTCCGAACCCAAGAGAGAAGAGTATCCCGAGCGTCTTTGGCGTATAGACCTTCATCGGCTCCCCCGCGCCCCGATGTACGATCGCAATATTTTGAGCCGCCACTGGCGCTTCCCTCACAGCGATCTGTGCCAGCTTTGGAATAGGTGTGCCGTCAAACGACGCCACATCCCCCACCGCAAAAATCGATGGATCCTGAAGTGTCTGCAGATGCTCATTCACCAGCACATGCCCACGCTCATCAAGCTCAAGGTCTCCCTTGAACATATCCGTGTTCGGACGCACACCCGCACTAAGCACGGTCACGTTCGAATCAAACGTTCCAACACTTGTCACAACCTGCGTCTCGGTAATCGCTTGTGCGTACGCGCCGCAAACAACTTCAATCCCTGCCTTATCAAGTGCCTGACGAATATACGTCTGAACACTCTCCTGCTCCGTCTGACAGAACGTGTCACGAGAATGAATCATCCGCACCGTGTAGCTCATCTCTCTATTTTTCTTCTTGAGCTCAGCAAGCATTTGAGCAATATCGAAAATCAACTCAAGCCCTGTGGGCCCTCCACCAATAACGGAAATACACGTGTGATGATCGCCATCTTGAATCTTAGACAAGATCGCCCGCTTAAGCTTCACAGCATCCTCAACGTTTTTCAAAACAAGCGCATGCTCAACCCCCTCAATCTTCCAAGGGTTCGTCGTGGCCCCCGTCGCAATCACGAGCTGGCTGTACGCAATCGTTCTCGAACCCACAGAAACCGTCTTGTTTGCTCGATCAATTCCATCACACCATCCGCGCACAAACTCGAACCCGTCCTGTGGGAAAAAACTTTCGTATTCAAAAATCACGTCATGGCTGATGAGCGAGCCTGTAGCAACCTCATGCAGCAACGGCGTGAACGTGAAGTGATTTGTTTCTGAAATAAGAAGAACTGGGATACCAAGCTTCAGTAGCTCTTTTGTGGTGTACACACCAGCAAATCCTCCTCCAATGATAACAACGGGATTATTCGACATAACAGAAGATAGTTTATCGTAGATCCACCGTTTAACCAATCCACATCCCCACCTTGACCCGAACCCCCAAAACCCTTAGAATCCCGCTCGTGCTAACCGCTGAATGATGCGAGCACGCTGAACCACTACAGAAGATCGAGGAGTTTGAAGATGGAAGGACGTACCCCCCAGATCGGGCCCAAGCAGCCCCCGGCCACGAAGCCGCCCCCCAGCACGTCGACGCAGACGTTGCTGAGCGACTTCCCTGCCGATGCCACCATGACGCCGTTCTGGCGTCCGGAAGGAGACGGGCTCATCACGCAGGACAAGCCGATCCACATCGGCATCCTGCCGAGCGAGGATCCGGTCCTGATCCTCTCGATCAAGAGGCTGGAGCACTTCGATGAAGTCGAGCAGCTCTTGCAGCGCGCCTGCGAACTGGAGACGCCGGCACTGCTCATGATCGGTCACACCGACCGCGCCTACATCAGCGCGCCGGTCTACGGCGCCGGTGAGCTCTGCACCCACCACGGCATCGAGAGCCTGGCCGGCAAGCGCACGGTGTTTCTCCCCTCGGAGACCCTGCGCCGCATCCTCGGCATCAAGCTCAACAGCGGTCCCCGCGTCCGCAACGGCATCACCCTGGTCAACGGTGGCCGCATCGTTGCGCAGTGGATCGATCAGAACCCCGACGGTGACACCGAGCACGACTGGGCGAACATCCTCACGGCCCTGGCCCGCATTCGGGGCAACTAGAAAACCGACCACGCAGGTCGGCTTTCACGCGAGTCTTCATGACTCGCTTTTTTATTTGGTCTCCTTATGGAGCACGTGTGTCTTGCACCACTTACAGAACTTCTTGATCTCAAGACGATCCTTGAGCTTCTTCTTGTTCTTGTGGCTTCGGTACCCAGAACGCTTGCATTCTGTGCACTCCAAATTGATGAGATTATCTTGAGACATAGTATTCGTTTACGGCGCGGACAATACCGTTTCTACCAGAATGTGTCAATGGAGCCGCCTGTCGGGCTCGAACCGACGACCTACGGTTTACAAAACCGTTGCTCTACCAACTGAGCTAAGGCGGCGTATTTTTGCTTATAAATCCATCCCATCGAGCAAAGCTCGGTGGTGGGCCGGGCAGGATTCGAACCTGCGAAGGCGATGCCAGCAGATTTACAGTCTGCCCCGGTTGACCACTTCGGTACCGACCCATAAAGGCGGGAAAATACTAACCCATAGATCACAGAAGGTCAACCAGGTTCTCCACACTAATGAATCATCTCCCAATGACGCTTCTTGGCTATAGCGGATAATGCACTGTTATGGGGATCAACAACCACAGGATGCCCCACCAGTCTAAACATCGGAAGGTCTGACATAGAGTCCGCGTAAGCAAAGCTGTCGTGAATGTTTAGATCATGATTCTGCGCATAGACCTGCGCACAGGAACGCTTTTCCTTGTCTCTCATCAGACGCAAAATCTTCCCTGTGTAGACCCCGTTTCTCACTTCCATCTTTGATCCAAACACCTCCTCTGCCCCAATGACATCTCTGAAGCATTCAGCTAGTGGCTGAATCGTCTCAGAAATAATCACCAATCGATGTTTGCACTCTTGATGATCTTTCATGAACCCTAAGAGATGGTGATTGTACTTCTTATATCCCTCCTCCTCATAAAACTCTCTGGCATATCTTTGAAGATCTAGCTGCTTCCAGCCAGCAAAGCTCTTAGCAATGCCTTCCATCATCTCCGCATGAGAAAGAACATTTGTCGCATTTAGAAACACCGCTTTTTCAACAGCCCGTATCTGCTCTTTTGATAAGTGTCCCTTGCGGATAAGCCAACGAAAAAAATCTTTCATTGAATATCCCTTATAAATCGTTCCATCGATGTCGACAAAGACTCCCACATCCTCCCTTACTCCCTCGTTAAAAAAATCTCGTTGATACCGATGTGGCAACTGCTCACGCATCATCTTCCAGGCATGGTCCCTAAGCTTAATCACTGCCTTACGAAACTGCTTATCTGTCGAGACCTTTGGTGGATGAATAGGCTCCCCAAAAACAACCTTTAACTTCCCTGGTCGCATCTGATGCTTTGAGATGAGCTTCTGTTCCCCAACAAGTGACATGGGCACCAGTGGCACACCAGCCTTGATCGCCACCCGAGCAGCTCCCGTATGAATGTATTGCAACCTACCTGATCGCTCGATGTGCCCCTCACCAAACAAGAACACACTCTCTCCAGATTTCGCTCGACGAACAAGCTCCTCGATGGCCTCCTGCCGTGGCGTAGAATCTCCATCCTTGAAATGCTCGTCGTCATACCAATCGCGCATCACATCAATGGCTCCTGTTTTCTTGAACCAAAAGTTAAATGGGTATGGGAACATTTTTCTCGGCCCGGTAAGCATTGTGACATTGGGACCAACCAACCCAAAACAGGTAAACCCATCAAAGGCTGACGGATGGTTACACATGTAAACAAATGGCCCCTCTCCATCTCGACGATCATCCACCTTAATCTTCAGTCCCCAAAGAGCATAAAGCATCTGTGAATTCAGGTAGGAGACGTTCCGCCACAACGCTTTTCGCGTGTCTACCGGAAGAACTTTTTCAAACGCAAGCAAAATTGGTGCCTGAACAAAGGCAAGCCCATAATAAAATCCCTGAACAGCGCCCCCATATGCGGAACGAACAAGTGAAGACCTCCAAATTCTTGTCATAGCAAAAAGGATTGACAAACCCCGTAATTACGGCTATTGTACCACATCGCCAATCAATGGCGTGCCCTTTACAAAGGAGGCAACGGATGGGTGATCGCACTCAGCGCATCGATACCCTGACGTCTGTCGGGTACAAGAGAACGGACGTTGCAGAAATGGAGGCCATCAGGCAGTGGCTCTCCATCAACGCAGCACGGAACATTCGACTTCTGATGGTTGGTCTCAAGAGGCTCCAGCTCTCGAGTCAGGTGATCTGGGACAACCTTCCGGACAAGCTCAAGGGCAAGAGCGTCTCGTCCATGCTGGATGACAGTGACCACATCACGCTGGAGCAGTACGACAAGCTCATCAGCAAGATCGTCGACGAGCAGCTGGGGCACGTCTCCAAGCTGTCCTTCATCGGCCGTGCGTCGCCGGACATCAACTTCGGCTTCGACGCCATCGAACGACTGCTTGCCGGATTCCTCGGATTCATGCTCAGCCCCTGGGTGCTCTACCAGAAGCTCCAAGAAGGTGCTGCCGCGTGGAACACCAACAAGTCCTGGTACGCCTACCGGATCGGCGAGTGCGAAGTCCGCCTCGTCTGCGTCTACAACCCTGGCGGCCCCCAGAACAAGGTGGTCAACCGTCTGCAGGACGCTCCGGCGCTCCTGCACCTGATCCGCGGGATGAACCAAGCCATGCCCGGCATCCTGCCCGGACGTGACGAAGGGACGGTCAAGTACCGGCTCGTGGAACTCCCCATCGTCCCCCTGCTGAAGATGTGGGCCCCTGAGAAGGAGGTTCACTGGAACGGCAAGACGCTCATCATCGACGGTGAGATCTACGGACGACTGGTCTGGCTGAAGATCGACGAGGATGGCTCCTGCAACGGAGACTACTCGGACACCCCCTCGGGCTCTGTCCGCGGCATCCGCATCGAGAAGGACATCCTCACGCCCAACAAGATCGTGCGGGAAGGCGAGCTCAAACAGCTCCCCGTCGTGCACGCGGGCGAGATCTACCAGATCGATGACGCCCAGTCCCCGTTCCTGCGCACGGTCCTGACCGTCAAGTGGAACCGCACCCTGGGCGACCGTCTCGCCGCACTGATCCCCAACGCCAAGCGCCTGACCGGCAAGGGCGACTACGAGCAGACCTGGACGAAGGAACGCCAGGCAACGGGACGCTCCATGCAGGCCGCAAAGACGGCCCGCGAGGCCGCCATCTTGCGCGCCATCGCCAGGACCGTTCACCCGGACCCAGAGTTCTTTGCAAGGGTTCAGGCGGGCTACAACCCGCTGGTGGCGGATGAAGAAACGGTCGCCATGACCGTGGACATCGTCGGCTTCACCGCTTGGTCGGCAACGCTGGACGACCCCATCAAGGTCGGCCAGTTCATGCAACCTTTCATGACGGGCATCAACCAGATCGTCCTCAAGGAAGGCGGGAAGTACAACAACTTCACCGGCGACGGCTGCGTGTGTGTCTGGATGAGCGCCTTGGGCAAGTGCCGAGGCATGAGTCTGAACCTGCGACTCTCCATGGCCATCAAGGCCGCCCTGCAAATCGCCGAGCTGGCGGACAGCCTCGAGAAGCCTGTTCGCATCGGTATCTCCGTCGGACCGACGGTGACCTACACCATCCCCGCGGATGAGACCGGCATCAGGGCCCTCCCCGTCACCAACGGTGAGGCGATGAACCTCAGCGCTCGCGCTGAAGGTGCCTTGAAGAACTTCCCCATGCCGGAAGGTTCGAGCATCGGCCTGGACGCCTCGAAGGTTCCCCACATCCAAGAACTCCCTGGTCTGGGCAAAACCTTCGATGTCGACTTCATGGGTGAAACCCAAGTGAAGGCGCAGAAGTTCCCCTTCTACGTGATCACTTCCGCAGAGGGAACGGACTCGTCCGCGTTCGTGATGTCGCTCTCGGCGACCATGAACGTCCCGACCATCTTCGATGTCGGTGACGACGACTACGACAACCCCTACGAGAAGTAATCCTCTCCGTTGACCACGTCAACAACGAACCCCACCCTTTCGGGCGGGGCTTTTCTTTTATCTACTCATGATGATCATCGGACAGCACATCGTAAAGATGATGATTCTCTGGCAGAGTTTCTTCTTCACCGTAAATAATGAAATCATCTCTTCCAGTAAACTCACGCACCGTTGGCAAGAGCTCCACAGGTGGCTGCACAAGATCCGCGCGATTAAATTGTGGCTGAAGAATCGTATGCAAGGATGTTTGCGTCGGGAGAAGGTACATAAGCACACCAAAAACTGAAATTCCACAGAGCAACAAGAAGCTTGATGTTGTTGTGCCCCCCCTTGGTAGCTCAATAGATGCCGCGTCCTTATCTGGAATAATCACATGCCCCAAGAGAAAACCTGTTGCCGCTAAGAGAAAGAGCTCTCCAGTAAATACATGCATGGACCAGGTCGTACTCGATACCACATTAATCCACGCAAAATAACCCAACCAAAGAATGAGCGGGAACAGCACAGAAAACAATCGAACGAAAAGTAATTTTGAAGCTCCCAACTTACGCACCATGGCAAATACCCACTCGAGAACAAGGCCCACAATGAGCACATATAGAATGACCGAATAGCCATCTCTCATGAATATGAGATAGGAAGCAGAGAACACTAACGTGAGGGCAATTCCACCGACGGGAAACATAAACCTCTTGAGAGAATGCAGGAAGGCAATCGTCAGCAGCGTTCCAATAATAAGCATGCCTGCTGCCCCCATCGCCACACCAAGAAACTCAGCGTCTAGTATCCCTCCGGCAATGAAATACGGATAGACAATCTCTTGAGTCACGTCCACCCATGGATACACCCAAGGATTCGCCCACTGAAGCATGAACAGCAGCGGCATGAGTGTGAACGCAAAAGAAAAAATAAAAGGGAGCTGATTCCAGAGACCCACAGGTAACTCACGATGATGCCACAGAGAACGCCAAGCCCCACTCATGATGGCCATCCCGGAAAAAGCAAGCAGCAAATGTGCTGGGCTCAAGGTGATGTCCATCGTCACAATCTCAACGCCCAAAAATAAATGCCAGATCATGTCGAAAAAACCAGCAAGGCCAAACGCAATGATTCCGATCATCGAAAGTCCATACCCCTTTGGCAACAACTTCCTGAACGAGAATCCCTTTTGGTGATTTTTAAAAGCTTCGTAGAAAAAAATGAGTGCTGTTATTCCATAAGAGCCGTAAAGGACTGCGTGATACGGCGTGAAGAATGGATGCAGATCAACGCCAATATGATTATGAGCCCATCCATCTATGGCGATTCCAAAAATCATGAACAGCGACATGATTGTGATGAGCCATTCGGTAGAAGGCTTAAAGTGAGGGTACAAATGTTTCGACATAATAATCTCATCGTATCAAACATCTCTAATCGTGTTTTCCACATAAAGAAAACCACCCAGCAATGCTGGGTGGTTTTCTGGAGCCGTCGAGCGGGCTTGAACCGCTGACCTCATCCTTACCATGGATGCGCTCTACCAACTGAGCTACGACGGCGTCTTGCGACGGGCGCAATAGTAACAAAGCCTACTCTTCTTGTGAAGCCTCTTCTGTGGACGCGCTCGTCTTGCGGATGTAAGCCTCTTTCTTTTTTGTAAATCGCTCCTCAAACTCTTTAATCTTGGTATTTTCTGGGTTCACTTCCTTCAGTGCCGTAATCCCCTTTCGGGCATCTTTAAGCGACCCCACCTTCAGCGCGGTATCGATATAAAAATCAAGATACTTCGGGTTCTTACTGCGCTTTTGTACGGCTGCTCTGAGATGCGGCAACGCTGCCTGATGATTTTCTTGCAGGAGTTCAAGCTCAGCAAGAGAAACGCGCACGCTTGCATCCTCTGGTGAAAGACGCAGGGCGAACGACAATGTCTCGCGCGCCTGATCGATCTGACCAGATTTAATGTACATGTTTCCTAACCCCTCATAGGCATCAACGCTCTTAGGGTTGTGACTGATGATGTCGATGAAAATCTTTTCCGCAGGAATAAATTCCTCATCACGAATGAGCTCCTGCGCCTCCTCGATACGCTGACGAATGCGATCCGTGTCATAGGCATGGATCCCCTCGGTCGAGCTGCGACGAAGTTTCTGGTAGTACTGCTCAAGATGATAGAGACGCTGCACGGCACGGCGTCCATATTTTGAAACCGTATTCACTGCCCCAACAGATGTTTTAGCTACAGCTCCCAGCTTGGCTCCACCCGATCGCTTAATCTTCGAGAGAATAATCTTCTCCTTAATCTTACGTTCCCGTTCCTTGGCGATGGAATCCACGTCAATAACTCGAAGTTGCGGGATCTTTCGGATAACAACCACAACCATCACAACGATCGCAACCACGATAAGTACTCCGAAAATCCATGACATATTAGCTTGTTTGTTTTGCCTCAAGCACCTCTGCGGCCGCCTGAACAATCCCCTTGAACTGATTAATCTTTACACTTGCCCCTCCCACAAGCACACCATTTACCTCATCTTCACGTAAAAAGCCATAGGCGTTCTCTGCATCTACGCTCCCCCCATAAAGTACAGAAAACTGTCCTGGCGCTGCCTGCTCGAACACCTGCCCAAGAAGCAGGTGAATGAATCGGTGTGTTTCGATCACATCTGAGACCGTAGCGGCGACACCAGACCCAATCGCCCAGAGAGGCTCATAAGCCACCATAATGGTATCTGAAGACTTGAGACGAACTCCTTGAAGAGCTGCCATGAGTTGATCACGTACTACCTGCTGCGTCTGCTCCTCTCGGCGCTGATCTGCCGACTCACCGATACAAATAATTGGTACAAGCTTCTGCTCGAGTGCTTGAAGAACTTTTTTATTCACCATCTCATCTGTCTCTCCAAACAATGCCCGTCGCTCTGAGTGACCCAAGATAACATGAGAAACTCCCAGCTCCTGCAACATGCGCGGAGAGGTTTCCCCCGTGTAAGCACCACTTTGCTCCCAAAACATATTCTGGGCACCAAGACCGGCCGAGGAACGCGCGACAATCTTACGAACCTCTGACAAAGCCACAAAGGGTGGGCAGATCACCAAAGCCGGACTCACTTTGCGACCACGAAGCGTTAAAAGCGTGCCGCGCGCGAGCGCCACAGACTCCCTTACTCCCACATTCATTTTCCAGTTCGCAATGATGGTTTTCATATCACTCAACTATTATCTCGCCTTAAACCCCGATGCATTCAATAATGCCCCACTGTCCTTAAATGGTCCAACGGCAGCCAGAGACAAGACCTTCTCATTAAGAATGTCGTTTGCTGCTGCCTTGATATCCTGCGGGCGAACTTCTTCAATACGTTTGAGATACGTCTTTGGCGTGCGTATGCGTCTTTGAAACATCATCTCGCTGGCAAACCACTGCGCCCGCTGGAAACTATCCTCAAGACGAATGGCCATCTGTCCACGTACATTCGCTTTCGCCTGCTTCAATTCCTTGGCCGATACATTCTCTCGCTTGATCTTGCGCACCTCTTTGCGAATCGTCTTCATGGCGAGCTCAAGCCGTGTCTTGTCGAGTCCAGCACGGATCATGAAGACTCCCGTGTCCTCATAACTCGAATGGGCGGCTCGCACAAAGTACGCCAACCCCTTACGCTCTCGCACCTCTGTGAAAAGCCTTGAAGACATTGTTCCACCAAGGATATTCGCGAGCAAAGAAACGGCAGGATTACGAGGGTCTTGATACCCATAGCCAGGGAACCCCATGGCGAGTTGAATCTGCTGCGTCTTCTTTGTTTGCACACGCGCCCGAGGTCGCTTGTTCGGAAGCGGAAGCTCTAACGTCTCAAAACCACCCGGTGCCTCACGGGCATCTTTCCGACGACCGAACCGTGACTCAATCCACCCACGCGCCCGTCGATCAACGTTCCCCGCCACCACGAGCAGCATGTTCGATGGCTGATAGTACTTCTTATAAAACGCATGCATCTCATCCCGATCGATCTCCTTAATAATCTTCGGTGTTCCCGCGATCTCCCAACCAAGTGAGGACCCGGTAAACATCTCCTGCTCAAGCAAATCGCTCACATGCATCATAGGATTGTCCTCGTACATATGAATCTCCTCAACAATCGCCCCACGCTCTCGGTCGAGCTCCTTAGGATCCATCTTTGAAGAGAACAACATGTCATCGATCAAGTCGATCCCCAGCTCCAAGTGACTCTTATCAACCTTCACGTAATAACCGGTATAGCTCTTCCCTGTGAACGCGTTGTAATCCGCACCGATTCCATCGAGCGTTCGAGAAATGTGCTGTGCAGTCGGGCGACGTCGTGTCCCCTTAAACATCATATGCTCGATAAAGTGCGAGGCACCATTAATCTTTGCGTACTCGTATCGTGACCCAACACGAACCATCACAAGTACAGAGACGGTCTCCGTCCCACTCACCGGCACCATCATCACCTTCATGCCGTTGTCTAAAGTAAATCGTTTGTTCATAACACTACATTGGCATTACGCCTCAGGTGTAAAAAATGTATTCAAGTCCTCATCGTGCTCTTGAAAAAACCGCTTCACTTGCCCCTCAGGAGTCCCCTGTGCCCCAAGTCTCCCAAGAACATAGCCACCATAATCTTCAAACGTATGAACCCCCTTCTCCTCCGGAACCGCCGCAGGAACAAACACCATCTTATCGCTCTCCCCCGGCCGACGCACCATCCCGCCGAAATGTCCTGATTTGGAATAGTCCGACAGAAGCAAAAACGCCTCTTGACCACCGTCGGAATGAAGCACGATCTGCTCGTGAGCCATCCTACCATTGGCCTGTGCAATGATTTCTGAATCGTAATCCATAATTTGTAACGCTTGATCAACAAGCAGTAGTCGCTGCTCAGCTGGTGAAAGATCGTACCCATCAGCAGAATGAGCAAACGCATCATACGTACCCGCCCCATAAACATCATCAAGCGCTACCTGTAATCCACCAGCCCCTTCAAACATCCCCTGCCATAGACGAGAGTCCTTATCTGTTCCAGCTAACAAAAGCTCTGCTGTAACGGAGGGGCCATCCAGGTAGCCAGGAAACGCATCAGAAATACCATCTACATTCTCCCCTGCTCGCGCAGCCATCAACTCAATAAATGACTCGCTAAGCATTTCCTCTGAGTAATTCCAATCATGAGAAGTCTCTGTTGCTGTATGTCCAACCTCGTGGGTAAGCACATCTTCCAAAACCCCCGGTTGAGAAAGATCAATCTTCGAAAGATTTAGATAGATAACACCATTAAACTGCATCCCGGTACGACGAGCTGCATGAGAATGCGCCACATCTTCTTCCCCCGCCTCGATGGTCACACCACTTGTTTTAAGCCCATCAACAAACGCCGTTGTGTCTTCATCCGAGTAAAAAGAAATCGCATCAAGATCCACCTTCTCCAAAATCACCCCTCGCTCAACACCTCCCATAGCAGCAAACTCATCCAGCACTCCTTCTATAGGATAATCCTTCAAGCGCTGAGAAAGATTTGCTTTCTCCTCCGGCGACAATAATCCATCAAATTGATCAGAGCGCTCAATTTTCTCCCCAGCCCGATCAAAGACTGCCTGCAATTGCTGCACGCGCTCAGCTTCCTGCGACTCTACTGTCTCCAACGCCACCTCTGGAGCCCCTCCCGCTTCTTGTGGCCCCATTCTCTCAGCAACCGCCAAACCACCAATAGCAGCTCCCGCCAACGCAAATAGAAACGGCTTTGCCACCTTGAACGCATCCGGGATAGGCAGCCACCCTGGTGCCTCTTTCTCCGCGGCATCGGAAAACACTTCTCGAAGCTCTCGATCCATTTCCTGAAGCTCTCTCGATGGCTTCTCAACTTCAATAAACGGACCTTTTTCAGATTTCGGTGCTTCGGGAGGACAAGCTCGTGACCCCTCAATTCTATTCATATGTCTTCTTAAATAGACAACTTCTCTGCGAACCAACGTTCCAGCTCGGCAATAGGTACACGTACCTGCTCCATGGTATCGCGATCACGAATGGTGACCGCCTTATCTTCCAGCGAATCAAAATCAACGGTTACACAATACGGCGTTCCAATCTCATCCTGACGTCGGTAACGCTTACCAATGGACTGTGTCTCGTCGTAGTCTACGCGCCAGTGCGGAGCGAGGGCCTCAAACACTGGGCGTGCACCAGCCTGAAGTTCTTCTTTCTTTGAAAGTGGGAGTACAGCGATTTGATATGGAGCCATGTGCGGCTTAAAACGCATCACGACACGCTTGTCACCATTCACTTCTTCTTCATCGTACGCACTGAGCAGAACAGCCAGAAGCGTGCGATCGACTCCCATGGATGGCTCGACAACATGCGGAACAATCTTTCGTGTATTGTCGTTTGGATCTACATAGCGAAGGTTCTCACCCGAGTGCTCCTGATGATTCCCGAGATCAAAATCCGTTCGATAAGCCAATCCCCACAACTCCTTGGTTCCAAATGGGAATGCGAATTCAAAATCAATGGTTCTCTTTGAGTAGTGAGCCAAGCTCTCCTCTGGAACTTCTAGTCGATGCAATCGATCCCCATCGATACCAATAGACTCAGCCCAAGCCTCCATATCGTCAGCCCATTTCTCAATGTGCGCCTCCCAACCCTCTTCTTCAATAAAATACTCAATCTCCATCTGCTCAAACTCGAGCGTCCGGAAGATAAAGTTTCCTGGCGTAATCTCATTACGAAACGCTTTTCCGATCTGAGCAATACCAAACGGAATCCTCTTTCGTGTTGAATCCAGCACATGCTTAAAGTTCACAAAGATCGCCTGTGCCGTCTCAGGACGAAGGTAGACGTTCGCTTTGCTCTCCTCTGTCTTTCCGATGGCTGTCTCAAACATCAAGTTAAACGCCTTGGGCTCGGTCAGTGCGTTCCCCTCAGGACTCTTGAGCTCTAGTTCTTTAAGCTTTCCAGCGATCTGATCGAGAGACCAACCATCAACAGACTCCCCCGTCGCTTCTTCAATAAGATGATCGGCGCGGTAGCGTTTGTGTGTCTTCACATCCTCGACGAGTGGATCACTGAAACCCGCAACGTGGCCAGACGCTTCCCAGACACGAGGGTTCATCAAGATGGCTCCGTCAAGCCCAACCATGTCGGGTCGAGATTCAACAAACCGCTTCCACCAGTCCGTCTTAATATTCATGCGCATCTGCGCTCCCAGAGGACCAAAGTCCCAACTGTTTGCGAGTCCGCCGTAAATTGCCGAACCTGGATACACGAACCCTCGCTGTTTTGCGAGGGCAACGATTTTTTCCATTGTTACGTTTGTCTCAGCCATACTACACCGTCATTATTTCTTCTTCCTTTGTTTTTCCAATCTGATCCACCTCATTGGTGAACTCCTTCGTCATCTTATCGAACTCATCAAACAGCTTGTACTTCTCATCTTCACTAATCTCCTTCTCTTTTTCCATCTTGTTCACCTGGTCACGCCCATCCTCTCGCACGCCGCGAATACGAATCTTTGCCTCCTCAAGAAACTCCTTCATCTTCTTCACCATCTGCGCGCGATTCTCCTCGGTCATTGGTGGCATGACAATACGAATCACCTCCCCATCAACAACAGGACTCAAGCCAACGCCTGCATCGCGAATCCCCTTCTCAATGTTTCTTGTAAGCCCCTTGTCCCACGGGTCAATGACGAGTGTCTTAGCATCCTGCGATTGAATCGAAGCCAGACCCTTAATCTCCATAATGGAGTCATAGGCACTAACGGGAATATCCTCAACGAGCGCCGGTGTTGCTCGACCTGTGCGAAGAGCCCCTAACTCCTTGTGCAAATGATCAACAGCTGACTGATAGTCTGGACGTTTCTGTGAAAGGATTGGATGCATAGTATTGGCGAGTTTTTCACGATTAATCTTCTAGATTAGCTACGGCGACATATAACACCGCTGAGTCCTCTGGGTCAACCAAGAGCACGGTTGGTGTACGCGTCGTTGCCAAGCGCTCTGTCAGCCATGTGGAACCACCATCTTGAGAATAGTAATAGGTGGCGTTAGCAGCGTAGTAGATCAGGTCTGGATTTCTTTCGTTCACAGCAACAGCTCGAATCTCCACCTGCCCTGGCGATGTCACAAGCTCAACGGCCTCCCAGCTCTCTCCAAAATCTCGTGAGCGCAGTAGTCCGTACTCTGTGGCAGCAATGACCACTCCGGAATCGGCGGACTGCACAAGTGAATACACATTATCTCCGTCGTTATACTCATCAAGTCCCTCTTCTAATGAAGACCAGTTACTTCCGGCATCCGTTGTCTTCCAGATTCCTTTTCGTCCTGTTGCAACCATCACCTGGCGAGAATCTGTGTTAGACATCAAGAATGCCACTACCGTTTGACCTGTATTAAGCACTGTTCTCCATGTGTTTCCGGCATCTTCACTCTTAAGCACATCTCCGTTACTCATCCCAATCCAGACGTTGTCATTATCATACCAATCCACAGCAACGCGTGTAATCGTCTCCCCGCGGTTATCGACATACGTCTCAGAATCAAAGCTGCGCATGCAATCATCTGTCCTGAATAGACGAGAGCCCGTGGCGACATACACCGTACAAACATCCTTACTATCAATGGCCACATGCGAGATCGTACCGCTCTGCAACTCCTTATCTCTCACCTGTCGCCAAGATGCACCTGCATCTTCACTGTAGAGCATTCCGTTGCCACGAGTAGCTATGTAAAGAAAATTGTTATCTTGCGGATCCATGGCCATGTGCAAAATGTTGGTGGTGGCCAGTGTGCCGATACCTTGTGCGGTTGGCACAATAACGTGCTGCGCCCACTCTTCACCAGCGTTAATGCTTTTAAATACACCAGCATCCGTACCGGTGCTGCCGCTAGAGCCCCCAAGACATCCCGCACCCAGCAGGACCAAGGAAAGAGCAATGATGGAAAGACGTTTCATAAAATGTTGTTTATGCACTAAGAGCCACATGCTCTAGTGCCAAATGAGGATTGATATTTTGTGAAATAGCAGAGCGAACTTGTGCGAGTCGATCCAATACAACAATCACATCAGCTTGTGTGAGTCCTTTTAGACCTGACGTTTCTTCGGTCACACAAAGTGAAGAGCAACCAACGGAATCTAGAAGTCGATCTCGGCAAACGAGCTGCAGCTGATCAACCACTTCACTTAGCCGCCCCATCTTGTTGACCTCTGCCTTGGGGATCATCTCCAGAACCTGTGCAAGACGCTCTGGCAAGCCCGCAGAAAGAAAGGCCTGTGCCTGTGCCACCCCAGTCTCGTTCAGCGAGCGATACGCCGTATCCTTTAAGTACCTCAGAGCGAGCCCTGGACGCCCCATGCTCCTGGCAGCAGCGCGGCTTGCATCCGATGGGGCAAATCCCAGTCGCACAAGTCCATCAACAATATCCTGACGGGCAACGGTTGAGAATCGTACTGTTTGACAACGAGACACAACGGTTGCCGGGAGCTGATCAACTTCTGGTGCTCGAAGAATAAAGAGTGTCTGGCCTTTTGGTTCCTCAAGCGTCTTGAGCAAGGCGTTTGCTGCCCCCATAGAGAGCTTCTCTGCTTCTTCGATCCAAACAATCTTCCAAGAGCCTGACAATGATGTCATGGCAATGCGCCCGTTAAGCTCGCGCACCTGCTCCACGGAGATGTTCTTTTTGAGTTTCCCCGTTTTCTCGTCGCTAAGCACCTGGAGGGTGTGCACGTCTGGATGGAGATCCATTGAGACCTGTTGTCCTAGTAGCTCTCCTATTAATGCCTTGGCTACCGTAGTCCTCCCAAGACCCCGAGCGCCCACAAAAAGAAAAGCGTGTGGGATTGTGCCGTGCTCGAGCATCTTTGAAAGCAAAGTAATGGCCCTGTCGTGGCCCATGACGGAAGAAAAAGCATTCATAGCTCTTTTATTATATCAGACTCCCGATATCGCACCTGTGATTAAAAGTACCGCACAATGTTCACCTATGTTAACAGAATCTAGACAGCTCTATTTTACTAAATTTAGTCAAGATATTGATACATAGCCCCTATCTAGTCTTGACATATCTGACAAAAAGTGATAGTATGCATGCACAAGGTTGAGAAGAAAGAGAGAGCTTCTCGAACACTACAACTAAATATTCTCTGGGGAGAGAGTACATCGAGCCTAGCTCGAGCAGAAGGACTAGATCTTAAGTGATCTAGAGCCGGTTGTTGTACGTATCTCCACAGAAGATGCGCATAGCAACCGGTTTTCTTTTATCCCGCCAACTTGTTGGAGGAGAGAGTCACACGTCCAGTTCGACCCTAACAAGGGAAGCCTGGCGTGGATCGCTAAGCGGATTGACTCGGTCTAACTGACTCAATCCACACAACCTGCGATCACGAAGCATATCGAGCCTTGGCTAGATCACTGCCTCACCCCTACCTCCAGCAAGTTGTCGAGATGCTCCGGTGCAGAAATACGGAGGAGAGAGTACAGATCATCAAATGGATCAACTAGGCCCCGGCTTACTTGACCCATATCTAGATGACCTGGATCCCACACCTGGCTCTAGCCGGTCACTGAGATCATCTTCTCCGAATTCCTGCATCGGAACTGAACCCTCCGACCAGAGTCGCACCCGCGACAGACCACACCCAGGAGATCGACATGAACGCCATCCGCACCGCCCTCGCCTTCGCCCGCTGCGTCGTCAACCCCAACTACAGCACCGACGACACCGAGACCATCGCCCGCGCCGCCGCCTTCCGCGTCGACGTCGGCGGACTCGCGATCGTCGCCGGCGTCCCCGTGCTCGCCCTCGCCATCCCCTTCCTGGGGTAGGCGACGGGACTCTCGAGCATGGACACCTCGAGGGCACAACTTGACGAGAGCCGCTACGCCGCTGCTCTCGTCCGTCCACCAGAGAGACTCATCCATGCTTGAGTCCCTCTGCAGGACGAAGATGCTGCACAGCCGACTGAGAGTCACCTCTCAAGCGACTGTGCAACGTCTTCCGAGAAACGAGCACATCACAACCCCTACCCCCCTGACTTCCGCAAGCGAGAGCAAGCGGAAACCTTCCCCACCCCCTGCTCACCAGCGGGTGGGCGCACTGCACTGACGTCGCGAGACGTCGAGAGGACTGACACATGCTGAACCTGAGCACCGAGAGCGCCCGCGAGCTCCACCTCGACGAGTACGGCCTCCCCATCATCGGAGACGCCAACTCGCCGGACTGGGACGACATGGCGCTGGAGAACCTCGGCCTGGTGAGCTCGGACGACATGGCCCAGGAGCGGGCGCGGCTGAGCCACTACGGCTCGAACTTCGCCACCGCCGAGACCATCACCGAGGACTTCATCACCTCCATGATGGCGCGGGACTGGTCGAGCGAGGGCGAGATGGACTCCGGCGACGAGGACGACCAGGACTGGGTCGACTTCGACGACGAGGACAGCGAGCTCGAGTTCGACAGCGCCCCCGTGGAGCTGGAGACCGACTTCGAGGAGCCCGAGTACGACGACAGCTGGCACGAGGCGAGCGACTTCCACGTCGTCGTCAACGGCCAGACCTGCCGCTCGCCCCAGGCCGTCGAGTCCGTCGTCGAGGCGCACGAGCTCGTGCTCGCGTTCGCCAGCCACGAGCTGGTGAAGGTGCACGGCCTGAGCGCCTCCAAGGTCGCCGAGTCCGGGCCGGAGGTCATCGGGGTCATCAAGACCGCCGTGGACGCCGTCATCGAGCTGGGTGAGAACCCCGCCGACTACGGCTTCGACCGCCTCTTCGACGAGGCGGGCGAGCTCCAGGCCAAGGTCGAGGCCGCCCGCAAGCCGACCAAGGGCATCCCGCCCCGCCGCCGGCGCGCGGATCGCGCCAACAACCCGGCCGCTGTCACGGCCACCCGCCCCGCCGGCGCCGACTGGCTCGGCCGCGTGGAGACCCCGCACGGCCTGGCGCTGATCTGCAGCTGCGGCTGCGGTCAGCGGGTCCTCGAGACCTCCGCTCGCGTCCCCGGGTTCGCCGACATCAAGCGGGCCCTGGACAGCAAGCACGTGGAGGTCTGGCACCTGCACAAGGTCGTCCGGATCAAGGGTCACCACAACAAGCGGATGCGGTCCTTCTCCTTCACGGAGACCCGCGACCGGATGATGGAGCAGCTCGAGCGCTGGGAGACCAGCCTCGGCGGCACCAACCCCATCATCCGCGACGGCCACCGGTCGACCCGCTTCGTGGTGCAGCTCAGCGCCGCCGACGCCCGGACCTTCCGCGAGCTGTACAGCAAGCGGCAGAAGACGGAGCTGGAGTGGACGAGCCTCCACGACGCCGCCGGCACCCACCGCACCACCGTGCAGGAGCTCAAGGACAAGGCCATCCCCGTGTGGGAGGCCGAGGCCAAGAACCTGCTGCACACGGTGCCGCTCCGCCAGATCGGCCGCCTGGTCCACCAGGGTCAGCAGCGCCAGAAGAACCACCTGGCGTGGAAGCAGCGGGAGATGCGCCGGCAGGAGGAGGCCCCCAAGATGGAGACGGCCAACGACCTGCGTCGGAGCCTGGGCCTGCCCCTGCGGTAGGACCAACAACCAGATCCCATGACAGTGGGTTGAAGCAAGTCTAGCTTCATAAAACGTGCACGTTGTCACCTACGTACTGGTGAGCCTAGAGGAAGCAGAGCCTCCATGCCGAGAAGGCACCAGGACGGGGCGACGTAGTTCACACTCAACGCGAGAACTGCGTCGTCCATCCCTACAAGTTCATAAGTTCTACTTGTGACCTTCTAGGGAATCAACCAGGAGGCACCCATGAGCAAAAGGCTCAAGCTGCTTCTGATCATCGCCCTGTGCGGCCCCGCGCTGCTCATGGGCAGCATCGGTGGAACGTCGATCCTGCAGGCCATGCCTGCGATCGACGTCATCGGCGGCGCCCTCGGCAACTGATCAGGAGCCCTCGACGCACCGCTCGCGTCGAGGATCCCTCACGGAAGATCACACGCTGATCCTTCGTGAGGGATACATCTTCTACCTACACTCGCCTATCGTCGGCGAGTTGACTCATCCCATGTTCTACACCACTCACCTGCCAGCCGCAGGTATCTAGATGACACGGAAGGTCCTGAGCTGCATCCGCAGCCCAGTCCGTGTGACGAACATCTAGAAAGACGTCTTGAAGGAGACTGACCATGACCACCGACAACCGCATCGCCGTCCCGACCCGCCGCAGCGTCCCCAAGAACCCCAAGGGCAAGCGCCCGCAGCAGACCCGTCGGCCGCTCCCGCCCACGCAGAACGAGCTCGGCATCGCCGTCTCGACCTACGCGGACTGGTTCGGCCTCAACGACGAGCAGTACGGCGAGCTGTTCACCTTCGCGACCGGCAGCGTCCACACCGCCATCGGCATGATGGAGGTGGGCGTGATGACCAAGAAGGTCGAGCTGGCCCAGCGCATCCGCAACCCCAAGGTGCGCGACCAGCAGTTCAAGGGCTTCTGCAAGGAGCTCAAGGACGCCAACCGCGAGGACCGCCAGAACGCCCGGGCCGAGGACGTCAGCAAGGAGGACGCCGACACCCTGCTCCTGCGCGGCCGCAACCCCGGCCGCCCCATGCGCCTGGGCCCCAAGGCGACCGAGGTCCTGCTCAGCTGGATGGTCCCGGGCTTCAACGCCCCCCGCAAGGGCGAGCTGCACCAGAAGGACCTGCCCCGGCTGGTCCGGCGCAACCTGCGCCTCTTCCGCTGGCTCGCCGAGAACACCATCCCGGCCGAGCCCCGCGCGAAGTTCCTGGAGCAGTTCGAGGCCGCCATGGGCGAGGACAAGGCCGACCGCGCCGCCAAGAAGGAGGCGCAGGCGCAGGCCGACGCCGCCGCCACCCCCGTCCCGGACGCCGAGGAGCCCATCGTGGCCACCGACGCGGACGAGCAGGCCCCCGAGGCCGCCGCCAGCTAGACAGCTGACGCCGCGGTTGGGGACCGTGGGATGGGTGTAGGGGTACACGGGCCGGACCGGCACAGCTAGGGAATGCTTCCCGAACCTGTGTCGGCCCGGCCGCCCGTCAAAGCTTCTGAAGCTGCGACGGGTAACCATCAGAGTGCAGAAGTCACTTCTGCCCTGTGATGGTCGAAACAGTTCGACAATCTATTCTGGGGCCACGGCCAGCGTTCTCCCCCGCTGGCTTTGTCTTCAACCGGCCTGACACACGTCGGGCAACCCTCATGTCCCGTCAGAGCACACCGACACTTGGCGACTCAATGACTCTCTCCTCGGAGAATCTCAGTCGTTACACATTACAGGTGGCCTGACGGGTCGTGAGGGTTAGCACCTACCACCAACCGCTCGTGTCCCACTGGGACGTCGCTGCGTAAAGACAGCGAGAGCACGCCGAGGAAGACTCGGCACCAGAGAACGACCATGACCAGCAAGCTCGCCATCCGGATCGATGGACACATCGACTCCTTCGAGGAAGAAGAGTTCAGCATCGAGCTGGGCCAGCAGACGACGAAGACTCTCGACGGGAAGACCTTCGAGATCAGCTGGATGGACAACAAGCAGTTCACCGTCAAGATGAACGACATCGATATCTGCTCCTGGAACATCGACCCGATGAACGACCGCGCCATCGGATATACGTGGGACCCTGCCTTCCTGATCGTCTGCATCGTCGTCACCAGGCCGGAATATCCGGGAGAGATGGACCTCGCGTTCATGGAACTCGGCAAGATTCATCGTTGACGCTGCACCTAGACAGACCTCAAGTACCCAGGGTCCTCCCTGGCGAACGCTGGCTGCAAACGTAAACGACGTGCGCAGCCTGACCCTCAGAGTCCACGAGTCCCTCGTGGGCTGTGAGGGTTAACACCAACCCGCAACCAATCCTCCTCGCGCCCGCAAGGGAGTTCAAGTAATTCAGGACGGTACCTGAATGAGAGGCGGAGAGAACATGACCGAGACGACCACCGAGAGCGAAGTCGAGATCAACGTCTTGATCAAGCCCACCATGATCCTCATGGCCATCATCGGAGCGATCCTCCTGACGCAGGTCAACAGCCTGCTGGGAGAATTCCTGAGCATCGGGCTGATCGTGACCGGCCTCACGGCTGCGTTCACGCGCCTGTCGGGGAACAACCCCGACCACAAGGAGCTGATCAAGGCCTACGCCCTCCCCTTCGATGGCGAGTTCTACCACAGCAAGAAGGAGACGATCACCATCACGGATCCCGACGGAGACGGCGGCATCCCCATGAGTGACCATTCTGGCGAGCCCAACCTCAGGGTTGTCAGCTCCTAGCTCCCCTGGGTCCGGCCAGCGCTTGCGCCGGACCTGACCCTCAGAGTTCACGAGGTCCTCGTGGGCTGTGAGGGTTACTATCAACACCGCGTGTATCCCCAACAAGGGACAGTAGCTGGCTATAACCAGTGAGCGCATGTCAGCAAGGCTGGCTAAAGAGCAGACATGAGCACGATCAAGATCGCGTTTGTGACCGCAGAACTCCGCGATCCAGAAGAAGAGCGCTGTGGACTGACCGAGTACATCGAGCGCATCGATGACGCCCTCGATGAGGTCTTCCAAGACGCCAAGCCCCGGATCTACTGGTGCGACCACAGCGACGGACGCACCGACGAAATCTGCGACGGCGAGGAGTTCTTCGACCCCGACATCCAGGACACGAACCACTTCATGGTGGCCATCGTGTGTAGCCAGGGCATGCACAAAGGAGCGCCGCTGACCGAGCTCTGGAAGCAGGCAAAGGACGCGTTCCTCGCCTCTCCTGGCGACACCTACTACCTCGAGCTGAGTTCCTGATGGACAAGGAAAAGATCTGCAAGATCGGTCCGTACACGCTCGCTGCGGACTGGAGCAAAAAACCAAACCCAACGCCCACCAAGTACCTGACCATGCTGGTAATGGCCTTGGTCCTGACATCGTTCTTGGCCAGGACCATCTCCAGGATCTTGACGGATGCCACGACCCAGCACTTCATCGATGCTGCAACGCTCGGTACGCTCATCGTCGCCTTCATGGTGTCGATCTGCATCCTCTACCGAGAGGCAGCTATCTTGACCATCACCAAGGAGTAACGACGAAGGTCCGGCCGACGCTCTGCGCCGGACCTGACCCTCTTAGCGCATGAATCTTTCGTGCTCTTGGAGGGTCATAGACCCACTCTCTCCCCAACATCTCGGAAGAGATGATAGAGATACAAAAGCCCAGCACATCGATGCCGGGCTTTTGTTTTTTCGTCAGGACTCTACAACAGAAAACCCCTATAAACCCTTGACGATCCTCATCCCCAGTGCTAGTTTGGAGTGTCGCTTTCGTGGTGGAAGTGGCAGGCAGCCCGGGCATCCGGGCACGTCGCGTTGCCCACAAGCACGCGATACGTTCCGTCAGGAGATCCCTCAAGACGGGACTGGTGTGGAGGTTGAGATGTGGCTATGCAAGGCACGCTTACAAATCGTCCTCCACATGTTGGAGGCCGAGATGAACGCACACGCTACTTCGACCACGTCGATGAGCGCCAAGCATGGTGAAGACGCAAGTCTGATCACCACCAACCACTACCGAGCCCACGACTTCCGCGTCGACGCTGGCCATCCGTTCTTCTTCGGAACGACCGCCTGCGCCTTCGGAAGCGGATAGCTCCCACACACCACCTCACCACAACAAAAAAGCCGCGCCTCACGGGCACGGCTTCACGACAAGGAATCATATCCTGAGTCGACCAAGTTCTACGCGGAACCTACGGGTTCCTTTTTTCGTTGCCAAGCCATTTCAAACAAGGCGCGCAACAGATCAGCAATCTCCTGACTGACAATCACCACAGAAACCAATGCTGACTTGTGAGAGAAGAGGAACACATGATTTCCCCGAACCGCCATCTCCCCATGAACAGGAAACTCTGACGGATGAATGAACTTGTATTCAAACTGATCAGACTTTGGAAGCTTCTCTAGAGCGTCTGGATCCTCGGTAATAAACATCACTCTCCCGGCAACGCGCTGCTTCACAAGATTCTTAATATGCTCATCACGACCGTGGAGCATTTCCTCAAGTGCATGCACATCATCAAGTGGCACCACCTGAACAAAATCCCCTTCAAGCCGCTCGAAAATCTGACGCGTTGTGTGCCCACCTTCAGGCCCCTCTAAATATCGCACCTGTGGCTTAGCCCCCTCGGCGTTATAGAGTGCTGTGAGCATCGGGAGCGCCTCTTCCAAATCCGCACGCTTCTCTGCCAAACTCTTCTGCTGCTGCTCAATAATCGTCATCAGCTGACCAGGGCTCTCTGCCGCATAAAACCGCTTCTTCCCCTTCTGGAACGTCGACATCAGCCCACGCCCGGCAAGGGACTCAATCATCACGTACGTCGTCGCGCGATTCACCTTCGATTTATGCGAGATATCCTGCACCGGTGACGGCCCCATCTCAAGAGCGGCCAAGTAGACACTTGCCTCCTTCTCAGAAAGCCCCAGCCGTTCAAGTTCGTTTTTCAAATTATCCATAGTATTTGTTGAAGTACCCTGACACTATACCAGGCTCCGGAGCACCTCCCAAGTCTTCTGCGCTGTACTCTGCCAAGAGAACGCCTTTACCCGCTCTGATCCTTTGTCTATAAGTGTTTGACGCACGGACGGATCTCGAACGATGTTCTCCATCGCCTGCGCCCATTGCTCGGCATCCGTAGGGGGCACCAAGAGACCCGCATCACCAACTACTTCTCGGTGCGCAGGAATATCTGAAGCAAGAAGCGCTGTACCTGCTGCCATGGCCTCCAGATTCGGAATACCAAACCCCTCATACCAAGAGGGAAATGCATACGCCGTTGCCTGTGACATCAAGTGTGCCACCTGCTCATCAGGGACATAGCCGAGTGAACGAATCAGATTCTTCTGCGGAGAAAGGTCGAGATACTTTTTAATCTCTTCATAACCGAACCCAGCCTCCCCAACCAAAATCAGTTCATATGGATCACCTACTCCCCGCCTGGACTTAAACAACTCAAACCCCTTGATGAGCGTAGAGACATTTTTCTTTTTCTCTAAACGGCCAACCGTTAAGAAATACTTTGTCCCAAGCCGATAGTGCTGCAGTGTCTTCGCAGGGTCAGTGGCACTTTGACGAATAGACGGCGCAAGCGACGTCACCACGATCCGCTCCTGCGGAACCTTGTACAGCTCCATGAGATCAACCGCCGTCGCCTGAGACGGCACCAAAATCTTATGCGCACGACGTACCGCTCTACGTGTCACCTTCACAAGACGCTTGCGCACAGATGGTTCGTACAAATCCGGACGGCGAGCAAACGCCACATCATGAATCATCGTGACGATCTGCACCCCCTTAGGGGCACGAGGAATCGCCTGCGCCGGCACAAACAACACAGATGGTTTCTTACGCATGAGCTCCCAACGCACACGCCCAGCCATCCACCCGCGCCCGAACGACCAATCCAACACCGCACTCGACCACCCCTCAGGCAGCGTACCCAACGTCTCATCCAAAGCCGTCGGCGAATACAACACCACCCGCTCTCCCTCTCTGAGCACCTGCCCCTTCATCGCCTCAATCACCTCCCGCGCATAATTCTCCACCCCCGTCCTCCGCTGCTTGTTCGCCGAACTCGCATCAATCACAAACACCCGCTCAC
>JAERTI010000037.1 GCA_016844925.1 Candidatus Uhrbacteria bacterium | reverse complement strand
ATATATATGTTTAGCCATTCCCGAAGCATACATCACTTCGGGCACATCTGCAATATTCAAACTAACTGTGCACTAGTTAGAGAACAGTTCGTTGCTAGCTTCTCGCAACACATTAAGAATTTCGCCAAAACCGATGCAACTGGTAATTTACCAATCCGGGTAATCTCCATTTGGTTGATTCAGAGTATACCACATATCTCGCGAAAGGTCTCTGGTCAAAGAGACTGCTTCATGCGAGCAAGAGTTTCTTATGCCATCAACTCGAATCTTGTCTATGCAGCGATGGAGCAATCTTGAAATCTGTTCGAGGGACAGGAGTCAGTGAGATATTGTCAAATGTTGTGGATGAGCCATATTAGGCAGCGATCCTCTCAGTTTCCTTGACAGAAGAGACGACTTGTTCCCCATCCTTGAACTTGACTCCAGCCTGCACGAGAGCAACGAGATGTGGTGCATTCACTCTTCGCCATCGTTGCTCTGCCGCGAGTGTGAGCTTGAAGGCGAGCGCAAGCCCTGCCCCGCGTGAGCCAGCCCCTTTGGTGACGCGCGTCCGGGCCTTGACTGTGGCAAACGTGGACTCAATGGGATTGGTGGTACGCAAGTGAGTCCAGTGCTGTGCGGGAAAATCGAAGAACGCCAACAGTGCCTCAGAGTCTTTCATCAAACAGTCTGTCGCTTTCGGGTACTTGGCTTCGTATTCTCGCACAAAGTGTGCCATCTCCTCCTCTGCACTCGCTCGATCTGGTGCCCGCATGATTTCGTGTAACATTGCTTTGGCTCTCGGCTGCAATCGCTTGGGAAGCTTGTCGAGCACGTTGGCAATCTTGTGCACCCAACAGCGTTGTTCGCGCGCCTCTGGATACACTTCCCGTAGTGCACTCCAGAAACCCAGTGCTCCATCACCAACTGCTAATACGGGTGCCAGCATGCCACGCCGTTTCACATCTCGCAACAAGCTGGCCCATGACTCTTTCGACTCCCGATAGCCATCCTCAATGGCAATCATCTCCTTCTGGCCGTCGGGCAGAACACCAATGAGTACCAGGCAGGCCAGCCGGTCTTCTTCCAGTCGCACCTGAAAGTGGATTCCATCGGCCCACAGATATACATAATCCTTCCCTTTCAGGGAGCGTTTGCGCCACTCCTGGTATTCATCCTGCCACACCCGCAACAGCCGGCTGATGGTCGTGGCCGAGAACCCCGCTGCTTCTGCTCCCAAAAGGACTGAAAGTGCTTCAGAGAAATCCCCTGTCGATAGCCCACGTAAATACAAAATGGGCAACGCCTCTTCCAAACGCGGCGACCGCCGCATGTATGGCGGCAATATCCGACTGCTGAAACGATGATCCTGACGCCGATCATTCACTCGTGGCGACTTGATATTGACGACACCAGCTCCCATGTTCACCGGGCGTTCCCGGGCATAACCGTTGCGCACTACCATTGCATGTCCTTGCTCATCTCGCACATGTTGCAGCCTTTCAAGGTACTCATCCACTTCAATGCTCAACGCCGCTGCTATCATCCGGTGAGCCCCTTCACGAGCCAATTCATCCAACGTCTGTCTGACTTCGGGTGCTGTTCCTTTTCCGTCATCTGTGGTAAACTCCAACATAGCGTGTCCTTTCCCCGGCCCTTAGCCGGCTTTGGGTTTCTCTACCCGAGAGGATACGCTACCCTTTCATTCTTGGCAATCCACAACTTTTGATTATATCTCCGCCAGACCATACGAAGGCAAGTACAGTCTGTTTCAGATGGGCCTGTTTCGACTCCAGAAGCAGATATCAATCAACCGTCCTGTATCGTTCTACTGGCAACTCACTGATTGGGATGCGCCGAACTGGAGAGAGCAGATCCTTGCCCATCACGTCAGCGCTTTCATCTTGGCCTGGAGGTGACATGGGGTGAACTTGACACAACACCTGTCCGCCCCTGAACCCTTCTCCCATAGGGAGAAGGGTGTCTCTGAAGCCCTCTCCCAGGCGGGGTTCAGGGGCGGACAGGTAGTACAAATGTAATCTACACAGAGAGAAGAAAAGCTGACATGATACTCCTATGTGAAACCGTGCGGGAAACACAAAGGAGGAAACCATGTCAGCACAAGAAGTATACACCGAAGTGCGGAGTTTGATCAAACAGCATGCAAGTCCCGAAGTGGACGAGAGTACGCTAGAGCGCCTCACCCTGGTTGTAGTAGGGATGATTGAAGCAGAAAGCGCTGCGCCAACGGAGATCGCACGAGCGATAGACAAGACAGGATTGAGTGAAGCGAAAGTAGAGAGTATTGAGCGGCGAGTTCGCCGTTTCGAGAACGATGAGGAGGTAAGTGCAGCATACTGCTTTCATCCGCTGGCTTGCGAACACTTACGATGGGGACGCCCCAAAGAATTGTTACTGGTGATCGATCCAACTACCCAAGATGAGCGCATAGTGATGGTATCTATAGCGGTCTGGTATCGAGGTCGAGCATTGCCGCTGGTCTGGATGATCTGGCCAGGGAACAAACCGCTGCAAGGAGCAAGGTTTTGGGAGCGGGTTGAAGCATTGTTGAAGTTGGTAGAGCCATTGTTGCCCGCCAATGTGCCTGTCACCTGGTTGGCTGACCGTGCGTTTGGAACGCCCAGTTTCATCGACTTGCTGACGAAGCGTCAGTGGCATTACGTCGTTCGAGTACAGAATCAGACTGTCTGTCGTGATTGGCAAGGTTGTGAGAGGCAAATACGCCAATTGGTGCGTCAGCAAGGTCAGCGCAGCAAGTTGTATGGAGAAGTGTTCAAGAAGCGAGGTTGGCGTCATGCTCAGGTAGTAGGGTTCTGGGGGAGCCGACATAAAGAACCGCTTTGCCTGGTTAGTGATCTGAAGGGCCAATGGAACTTGATCCGTCTGTATCGTCGGCGCTATCCAATTGAGGCGACATTTCGTGACTACAAGTCCTCTGGATGGCAGTGGGAGAAGGGACAAGTAGTCGATCTGGAGCATATAGAACGACTACTCGTGGCAATGGCACTCGCTACCTGGATGGCTCTCATGACCGGTACTCGAGTCGCCGCAGACTTGCTGGATCAACCACCTACAGGCAGACGACACACCAGACCGAGATATTGTCAAATGTTGTGGATGAGGCATATTAGGCAGCGATCCTCTCAGTTTCCTTGAC
>JAERTI010000036.1 GCA_016844925.1 Candidatus Uhrbacteria bacterium | reverse complement strand
CCTACACCAGCGAACGAGCGCTGGGACAATTTTGAGTCGGATAGTGTCCCTATAGATCTCAAAATTCGTACCAGTGATCGGCTCGCCCCATCATAGCGAGACCACACAACCACCATCTCGACAGGCTCGATGTGTATTTGTTTTAAGGAATTTTGCTGCATATTTGCTATACTATATCCACTATGAAACGCTCTGAACTGACTTTTACACTAGCGCTCGTCCCCTTCGATTTCTTAGCACTTCTGGCCGCGGCTACCGCCGCCTTCTTTGCGCGTTTCCACCCAGCCCTCACCGCGCTGCGCCCGGTGATTTTTGATTTGAACCTGCAGCGCTACTTGGCCGTAGTCACCCCCATCATCTTGATGTTCATCGCGGTCTTTGCCGTCGCAGGCCTCTACAATGCCCGACGCTTCTCCATTGCCAGCGAGCTCTCCCGCGTAGGCCTCGCCTGCTCAGCCTCCATGGCGACCGTCTTTGCCATCTCCTTTTTCTCGCTGACCCTGTTTGAATCTCGCTTTATCGCCCTGGCCGCCTGGGCACTTTCCATCCTCTTTGTCTCCGTCACCCGCCTCACGCTCCGTGGACTCCAACGTTCCCTGCTGTATCTCGATGTTGGAACACACCGCGTGGTCGTCATTGGAGATACAACAGCCGCACAAGCTCTCATGGATGAGTTTGCGCAAAAGCGTCACCTCGGCTTCCGTGTCGTGGCCCACTACAAAACATTCAACAAAGCCCTGGCCACGCGCCTGCGCAAGATGAAACGTGACGATAAGATCGACGAGATCATCCTCGCGAACCCTGAAGCCACCCGCAAACAAACACTCGAACTCATCGCGTTCACAGAACAAGAGCACCTCACCTTCCGCTATAGCGCCGACCTTTTCACCGCAGCCGTAGGTCGATCAATCGTCCACCACTACGCCGGTGTCCCTGTGATCGAGGTGCAGAAAACCCCACTGGACGGCTGGGGGGCAATCTATAAACGCGTCTTCGATGTTGTGGGCTCGCTTGTGCTTATTATTCTCACGAGCCCCATCATGCTCGTCACGGCCATTGCCATTAAGCTCGATTCCCGAGGCCCCGTCTTTTTCAAAAAACTCGATGACGGCTCAAAATCTCAGCGTGTGGGCCAAGGTGGTAAACCGTTCCCGTATTTCAAATTCCGTTCCATGCGCCCAGGAACGCACTCCATGCGCTACGATGAACTCGCTAAGGACGACACTCGCAAAGGTAGTCCTCTGGTAAAAATCAAACACGACCCTCGCATCACTCGCGTAGGCCGTTTCATCCGCAAGTTCTCCATCGATGAGCTCCCTGAATTCTTCCTCGTCCTGCGCGGCGACATGTCCCTGGTAGGCCCACGCCCCCACCTCCCAGAAGAAGTCGACAAGTATCGTCCAGAACAACGCAAAGTCCTTACCATCAAACCCGGCATCACCGGCATGGCCCAAATCTCCGGCCGCGCTGACCTCGACTTTGACGACGAAGTACGACTCGACACCTACTACATCGAACACTGGAGCCCCTGGCTCGATTTCTACATCTTGCTCAAGACGCCTCTGGTGGTGATCTTCAGCAAAGGCGCTTCCTAAGACAAAACCGGCTTCGGCCGGTTTTTTGGCAAAAATGCCAATCATTGCTAGGATTCCTTCGTTATGAAACTAGCGCTCGTCCACGATTATTTGATCCAAGATGGTGGGGCAGAAAAGGTCGTAGATGTCATGCACGGCCTCTGGCCCAAGAGCCCGATCTACACCCTCTTGTTCGACAAAAAGAAACTCCCAGCCTTCAAGGGCCGGGATATTCGGACATCCTTTTTGGAGCGCCTCCCTTTGGGGAAACGCAAGTACCAATGGTACCTGCCACTCATGCCTACGGCGACCGAGCACTATGACCTCACGGGCTACGATGTCATCTTGAGCTCGACCAGTGCCTTTGCCAAAGGTGTGATCACGCGAGACGACGCAATGCACATTTGCTACTGCCATACCCCTACACGCTATCTCTGGAGCGATACACATTCGTACATCCAAGAGTTGCGCGTACCCCGTATTGTGAAGATGCTCCTGCCACCTGTACTCTCACGTCTTCGTGTCTGGGATCGTCAGGCGGCGGATCGTGTTGACGTGTTCGTTGCCAACTCTGAGACCGTCCGACGTCGCATTCAAAAGTACTACCGTCGAGACGCGCACGTCATTCACCCACCCGTCGATACAAATCGCTTTGCCATTGACCATGGCCCGAAGGACTACTTCCTTACCGGCGGCCGACTCGTTGCTTACAAACGCTATGACATGGTTGTTGAAGCAGCGAACCGCACAGGAATCCCTCTTAAAATCTTCGGTTCCGGTCCAGTAGAAAAAGATCTTCGCAAGAAAGCAAAAAAGAACATTGAGTTCCTGGGACGTGTGAGCGATGCCGAGCAAGCCAAGCTCTACGCTGGTGCGCGGGCCTTTATCCATCCGCAAGAAGAGGACTTCGGCATCACCCCCGTCGAGTCCATGGCCGCCGGCCGACCCGTCATTGCGTACCGCAAAGGTGGCGCTACCGAGACCGTCGTAGAAGGACTCTCGGGAGAATTTTTCGATGAGCAATCTTGGGAAGAACTTGCCGACCACATGATCCGATTTAACAACAGCACGTACGACCCTGCTGCCATCAAGGCCCATGCTGAGCAGTTCTCACGAAAACAGTTTGAGCAAAAAATGACTGATTTTGTTGCAAAAAAATGGAATGAGAAGAACCTATGAGGATTCTTGTTGACGCAAGACATCTCAGTACCGAAACGTTATCGGGCGTGGGGGAGTACACCGTCGGACTCCTCCGCGCTCTTTTTGAAATCGATCAAAGCAACACCTACACACTGCTCTCTAGTGGTCGGACCAAACCTCAATACAACAAACTAAGACTATCATCAGATCGGTTTTCCCAGCTCCACGTCCCGACACCCAACAAACTGCTCAACCTGCGCACACTCTTTCTACGCCATCCGACGATCAACTGGCGTGCCAAGGAGACGATCGATCTCATCTTCCTTCCCAACCTCAACATCACCGCGCTCCCAGAAGATATCCCAACCGTCCTGACGATCCACGATCTTTCCTGGAAGCTCTACCCAGAGTTTTACTCACGCAAAATGCAAGCCTGGCATCGTGCTTGTCGCCCTCAAGAACTCGCAGATGGCGCAGCAGCCATTATTGCTCCGTCCACATCGACATCTCGAGATATCCAAGCTCACCTAAACGTCGATGCCTCACGTGTCCATACTATCGCCCACGGATTCAACCCAAGCTTCGATGACCGCCTCCGTGCACAGGACCATGGAGCACGTGGACGGCTCAAACTCCCGAAACGATTCGCCCTTCATGTCGGTACCATTGAACCACGCAAGAATCTTCTCGCTCTTATAGAGGGCGTGAAAGCCTATCGAGAAAAAACGCGTGATGATCTCCACCTCGTTCTGGCAGGCTCCTGGGGCTGGCGCTCACACAACCTTCGTCGCCGACTCTGGAAACGCGACACTAAGGGCTGGGTGCATGTGATTGACTACGTTCCAAGCCAGGACCTCCCCGCACTGTACCGATCCGCAGCCGTCACTGTATGCCCATCGATCTATGAAGGCTTTGGTCTTCCTGCGCTCGAATCCATGGCCTGCGGAACCCCCGTCGTCGCAACGCACACCTCCTCTCTCCCAGAGGTTGTGGGGGATGCCGCCGTCCTTATTGACCCCTACAACAGTGCTGATATTGCCATGGCCCTTGAACACACACTTGGGTCAAACATGCTCCGCAACCAACTGATCCAAAAAGGCCTTGAACAGGCAAAAACCTTCTCCTGGAAGAAGGCTGCACAAAAAACCCTCAATTTGTTTGAAAAACAGCTATAAACAGTGTGGATATCCTGGGAACAAATCCCGGGTTTTTTGATACAATAGAGCTATGAATGTGGGGATTGATGCCAGGATGTTAGGTCCATCTGTTGGGGGTGGCGGTCTTGGGCGATATGTTGAGGAGCTTGCCGATGAACTTGCCTCACAAAGCCACAAGCACCGCTATGTTTTGTTTGTAAAAAAAACTGCTCAAGCCAAAGGCAGAGAGCATCGCATTGCAAACATCCACTGGTACACCCTCGCAGAGCAGCTAAAGATGCCTGGGCTCATTGATCGAGAGAATCTCGACCTCATCCACTACCCACATTGGAATGTTCCCCTGCGGGCCAAGACCCCCTTTGTCGTCACCATCCATGACCTCATTTTGCTCGAGCAGCCCCGCTCTGCTCGCGCCACGACCCGTGGCCCTCTCGTCTACTGGCTCAAGTATCAACTTTTCCGTCGCGTCCTGCGCCACGCTGTGACGGCCTCGCGCGCCATCATTGCCCCCTCGCAGTATACGAAGGATTCCATCCTGAAGTTTTTCCCAAAGACAGACCCTGACAAGATCCATGTCGTCTATGAAGGCCTCACAGATCTCGCCGGTCTGAACCCTGAACCCAAACCCTCTACTGCCCCGTATCTCCTCTACGTCGGCAACGCATACCCTCACAAAAATCTCGAACGTCTCCAGGCAGCATTCAACCTTGTTCGCCAGGATCACCCAGACCTCGAGATTGTCTTTGCTGGCAGAGGCGACCAGTTCTACAAGCGAGCACAAGCTCACCACACCCCAGGCGCGCGCTACGTCATGAACCCGACTGACGAACAGCTTGCACAGCTCTACGCAGGTGCCCATGGCTACGTCTTCCCTTCTCTGTGCGAAGGCTTCGGCTTACCCCCACTGGAAGCCATGAGCTTCTCCGTCCCCGTCGCCGCCGCACGATCAAGCTGCCTCCCAGAAATCCTCGGAGACGCCGCCATCTACTTTGACCCTGAAAGCGTAGAAGACATGGCAAGTGCCATGAGCAGGCTCGTCGATGATGAACCTTTACGTGAAAGCCTTATCACCCAAGGCAAGACCCAAATCAAGAAGTATTCCTGGGCCACTATGGCTAAGGAGATCCAAACTATTTACGAAAATTGTGGCCGCTAAAAACCCTAAAACCGCCAACTCACGCAAAGCGCGCAAAAGCGCGAAGCCTGTTTTGATTACTGCCAAAGCCAGCGACAAGCACCTACGCCGCGCGCTCTCCCGTGCCCAAGCGCGTCGCAGGCACACGCAGCTCATGGACCATAGCGTCCCAGAACAACTTCTTTTCCATGGGGTTCTCTCCACATCCAATCAATCACAGACACCAGAAGTCGCTTACTCCGTGGGGCATGAGACCTCCCCATTCATTCTTTCTCTACGACCAGAGCTCGCTTCCCCTCAAGCCATGATTGAGGAAGCACAATTTGAACCCATTTCCTTAAACTTACTCCAAGGACGATCTGTAGCTAAACCCGTATCAGCCACCGCGGCGGCAGAGACGACGCAAAACGATCTCGCCCTCACCCAGGACGATATCGCTCAACAGCTCGCCGAAGAAGTGCTGGCCACCCACGGCTGGAGCCGCATGAGCCTCCCTCTTCGCTCCACCCCGCAAACGGTCGAACTCCCACTCATCGAAGAACCGCTTGCCATGGGAGCCTTCGCTGAACAAGAAGCCACATCGGCTCTGGCGAGCGAAGCATTTGTGCCACATCAGATGCCAGAGGATATCTTTGCTTACTTTGACTTCCCAGAAGAAGAAGCTGCCCCCGACGAAGCCGTCCTGGCTATGGAGGTCGAAATGGAAGCAACAGAAGTCATTGAAGAAGTTCTTACTCAAGAAGAAACTATTGAAGAACCATCCCGTCCTGGTTTTACCTGGCCATCCTTCCAGTTCCCAGCCTTTGCTCTCCCACAAGGAACCTTCCGTGCCGTTGCCTCGTTCCTCGTTCTCTCATTCGTGTTCGTTCTTCCGCTCCACGCCATGAACGTTGTACAGGAGCTAAGACAGACACGTAACGAGCTGACACAAGCAGGCACTCAAGGCGCTGAACTACTCAACAACGCTGCTGAGGCTGCTATGGCACGAGACGGTGAAGGGGCGAGCTCCATGTTCTCTCTAGCAGGAGAACGGTTCGATAGCGCAAAAGAACGTGTTCATGGACTTGGTACGATCACAAGCCTCCTGCTCTCCACACTCCCTTCCACACAAGACACCTACGAGACAGGAACAGCGCTCATTACCGCCGGCGAAGAACTCGCCATCGCTGGTCAGCGCATTGCCGACGGCTACAGCGCCATCGAACAAGAACTTTCTCCAACTCCCGTCTCTCGCTTGGACTTACTAAACGCCTATCTTTCCTCAGCGCTCCCACACCTTGAGAAAGCGCAGGCTGCACTCGAAAAGGTCACACCAGAGACCCTTGATGGAGAACAAGCAGAACAACTTAAAACTCTATCCCTTGCGCTCCCGGCCATGATCGAGACCGTTGAAGAATTCCAGTCCTTGTACGAACTGGCCGCACCACTGCTTGGATCTGAGGGGACAAAGCGTTATCTGATCGTCTTTCAAAACAACACAGAAATTCGTCCAACAGGTGGATTCATTGGAAGCTTCGCAGAGATCAAGGTTCATGACGGTGTGATTGAACACATGGAAATCCCTGGTGGAGGATCCTACGATCTCCAAGGGCAGCTTCATGAAAATCTCATGGCTCCTGAGCCTCTCCAACTCCTGAGCGCCCGCTGGGAATTCCAAGATGGAAACTGGTTCCCCGACTTCCCTACCAGCGCCCGCCAGCTGATGCAGTTCTACCAAAGCGCTGGCGGACCAAGTGTCGATGGTGTGCTCGCGATCAACGCTACCTTCGTTGCTGACCTCCTGGCCCTACTTGGACCTATCGCCATGGAAGACTACGGTCGCACGATTGATCACGAAAACTTCATCTTTGAAGCCCAGAAAATTGTTGAGTACGAGTACGACATCGAAGAAAACAAGCCTAAGGCCTTCATTGGAGACCTGGCGCCAAAACTTGTCGAACGTGCCATTGAAAAAACATCAGAAGACTTCCTCTCGCTGGTGGACTACCTGAACACCGGCATGAGCCAGAAGCACATCCAACTCTATCTGGATGATGACACACTGCAACGTGAAGTGATTGCCCGAGGCTGGGGTGGTGAGCTCAAATGGACCGAGGGAGACTACCTCATGCTTGTCGACACGAACCTTGGTGGCGGAAAGACAGACGGTGTCATCAAACAGCACATGGACGTCCAAGTCGACATTGCTGAAGACGGCTCCATCGTAAACACGGTTACCGTCGACCGAACGCACTACGGGATCCGCGGACTGCTCTTCACCGGCGTGAACAACGTAGATTACCTACGACTGTACACTCCTAAGGGCAGCGAGCTGCTCTCGGCACAAGGATTCGAGAAACCAGATGATTACTTATTCGATCGCCCCAATAAAGATTGGATTCTCGATGACGACCTTGCCTACAGCGCCATGACCTATTCCAAAGACCCACTGAGCCATACGGACATCAGTGAGGAACAAGGAAAAACCGTGTTTGGAAACTGGGTGCAGACACAACCTGGAACCACCTCAACCGTTCAGTTCTCCTACCGCCTCCCGTTCACCATCGATGCCCTAGAAGAACAAGAGGGATTCGTTGCCTCTGTAAAGACGTGGCTAGGACTCCCGCAAACAGACCAATACACGCTGCTCGTCCAGAAACAACCAGGAGTTCTAGAACGAACAACCTCTGTCTCCATCAACCTTCCTGAGAATCTCGGAACCCTCTGGAGCTCACATGACCTAGAAGACATTACGCTCACCAACGATACCGACGCCCTGCTTGCAACGCTTCTTGAATCTCTATGACCGCTAAGAAAAAACCCTCAAAGCACCGCAGTGCCAGAGAAATAAAAAAGAACCTCCGCTCTATTTATGCGGGGGCCGATGGCAAGGTCCCAGACATGACAAAGCTGGACCGCGGGGGTCGAGGTGGGCTCACACGATTTCTGATGAAGAGCATTGTACTGCTGGCCGTACTCTGCGCGCTCGCTTGGGGAGGCTTCTTCCTCTTCACACAGGGACTATTTCAGACAAACGAAACGCTCACGCTTTCCATCGAGGGTCCTGACCAGGTAAAGGCTGGCGACGAGCTCTCCTACACCATCCGTTATGAGAACACGGGGGATGTCCCTATCGCCAACCTCACCATGAAGCTCAACCTCCCCGACAGCTTCCACTTGTACGGCGCGATTCCTGAAGCGGATACGAGCGATGAGTGGACCATTGGCTCGCTCAGTGCAGGATCCGATGGAGCGGTAACGCTCACCGGAGTCTTCCTTGCAGAAGTTCCAAGCTCTCAAAGACTCCAAGCGCTCTTCACCTACAAACCAGCAAACTTCTCCTCAGAGTTCCAAGACATTGCTACCCACAAGGTGAACATCGAGGACTCTGTCATCGCCCTATCGCTAACTGGACCAGAGAAGGCTCTCGTGGGCGACACCTCTGAGTACATCGTAAACGTTCAAAACACAGGGCAAGATCCTGTCTACAACCTACGCGTCATTCCAACGCTTCCACAAGACTTCCCCGTGACGGCCTCAGAACCATCGGTTGAAGAGGGACAAACCTACTGGTCCATCGATCAACTTGAACCAGGAGAACTCACCGCCATCACGATCACCGGCTCCTACACCTCTACTGCTGGAGGTGAACAAACTGTCGGAGTCAATGCAGGTTTTGTCACCGACGACCTCTTCCTCAAACAAGCTGGAGAGGAGCTCGTCACAGATGTCCTTGGTGGCTCGGTTGCCTACTCTGTCATTGTGAACGGTTCCAATGCGAGTCAAAACGCTGAGCTAGGCGAGACACTCCGTGTGTCACTGGACTATGCAAACAACAGCGGTGAGTCTGTCGAAGGCCTCACATTCGCCCTTGATCTTTCAGCAGACGGTGGCTCCATCCCTATCAACTGGGACGCCGCAAACCTAGGTAGTGGAGAACGTTCTGGAAACTCTATCCGCTGGACCACGGAACAAATTGAAGGTCTTGAGCGCCTAGAATCAGAACAACAGGGTGTTATCGACCTGAGTCTCCCAATCCTCTCAAGCCTCACGGAAGATGTCGCTGACACGTTCACGATGGATGTGACCCTCACGCTGAGTAAAGTTGGATCTGTTAGTTCCACTCGCACCATTGAAGCAACGCCGATTGTCATCACGCTCAATTCAGACACGAATGTCGGAGCCCACGCACGTTACTTCTCAGAAGGTGGCGCGGAGATCGGATCGGGGCCACTCCCACCTGAGGTAGGGGAGACAACAAGTTACAGGGTCTACTGGTCACTCACGAACTCACTACACGCACTTGAAGACATCGAGATGACCACCACCCTGCCACAGGATGTCACGTGGCTGGATAATAACGACACCGACATCGGGGCCGTGCGCTACAACGCCACAACACGGCAAGTAACCTGGAGCATCTCCAAACTCATCACAGACATCCCAAGCGCAGGCGCCTGGTTCGAGATCGCGATCAACCCGAGCGACGCCGACGTAGGACGATTCCTCAAACTCACCAATACCACTTCCTTCTCTGCAACGGACACAGAGACTGAGGAGGGGCTAAGTGAAACAATCGACATTCTCACAACAGAACTTCCCTACGACGACTTCGCCACAGGACAAGGTGTCGTCATCGATTAAAAAGAAAAGCAGGGTCTCGGCCCTGTTTTTTGCTTGAAATCAAATAGCCCCACCTCACTCACGCGCGTCGGAATGCGTGAGGGGTGGAGCAGTGCAGGTCTTTTGGCACACACAAGGAGTGCCTTGAGCTAGGTGTCGGGTCTCGGAAGCATCATCGCTCCTTGTCGTCGACCAGGGTTTCGCGACCTTGTCGCTCGGGCGCGTCACAGGATGTCGACCGGGGCAGCTGGCGATTCACCGCGGGCGGAATTGCCTGGCGGTCTCGCGGCTGAGCCGGGTTCACTGGGGACACTCTCCCAGCAGAGGGGACGAATCTAGCGCGTCTTGTTTTTCAGTTCTCTTTGCAAGCGCTAGCGTCCCAAGGAGGCCAAGCCTCCTCTAGAGCTACTCGTACAGCAGGAGCACTTCGTAGCGCATCCTTCCTCCGTGATTATTTGGGTCCTTTACTAGACCCGGGCGGGGTGCAGCCCGAGCAAGGGGCGGAGCGTCGGCGCATGCGTGAGAGGGCCTCTCGCAAGCGGCGTCGCCAGTACCTGTGCTCGGCAGGGAAGGTCAGCAATGTCGGGGAAAGACACCCGTACCATCGCTCCCGTAGAACGTCGCCGTCGGTTACGGCGCGGGTTCCCTGAAGGCGGCTATCGGGCTCGGCGCGCTCAGTGCGGCCGACCAGCCACCGGCAGCAGAGGCATGAGGCCCCTACTCGGACTGCTGAGGCACAAGGCCTCGTTCTCTCGAACTTACTGTTGCCCAGGTTGCCCCAGGACTCGCAAGTGGGCACAAGGTGCCATAGATGAGACATTCTGTCAAGAGTTCCTGACAGTTAACCCCGAAATTTTTGAGCAAAAAATATACAGTATTTTACTAAAATTAGCACATAATACTCACGGCCCGTGTCGGTCGTTAGTACTCCATTGACAATCCAAGTCTCTATCACTTTCCCATGGTATAGTGAATGTAGAGATCTGGAGGAGAGAAAGGAGACCGCAATGAAGCGATGGGCATACCTCATCCCCTTTCTCTTCGGCAGCACCTTCATCATGGGGTGCGCCGAGGGGGTTCAAGACGACAACTCGCTGGGCGACCTCGCGGGGTCTGCCTACCAGGGTGATCTGGCCGAGGCAGACCTGGGTCCGTTCGTCCGCGTGACGGATGACGATGCCACGCTACGCATCACGTTCACTCGGCCACGCCGGGATCTCAACGCTGTCATGCGTCTCTCCGATGGAGTCGACTACCTCCACGAGGGGTCATGGGAATCCTTCGACGGCCCCGACACGATGGACGTCGATTCGCTGAGCATCGAGGACAAGGCGATCTCGGGTGCCATTGAGCTGGGCGACGTCACGCTCAACTTCGAAGGTCTCTTCAACGAACAACGCACCTCCATGGACGCCACGGTGAACTTCGTCGGAACCGTGACGCTCACTTCCTGGAACCCACCTCGGGTGGAAGAAGAGGACGTGGCAGAGGACGCCGAAGATGACTCCGGTGAAGCTGACGACACCGGACAAGACGACGGGTAAGACACCCGACGACGCGCAACTCAGCGCGTTTTTTTCTTCTCTCAGACAGGCCGCTCTCCCTATGCTAAAATGATCACCCTTACTCCTTAACTGCTTGTATGAAGATCACTTTTTCCGTGATTAAAGCCGATATCGGCTCCATAGGAGGACACACAAAACCGAGCAAACGCATGCTCGCCCACATCCGCTCACTTGTTGCTGCGGCCGTGGATCAAGGATTGATTATTGATGGCCTTGTCACGTATACGGGGGACGACATTGCCATCCACATGAGCCACACCCATGGCAAAGGCGCAGAGAAGATTCACATGTTTGCCTGGAACGTCTTCACCTCAGCCACTGGCGTGGCAGCCACGCATGGCCTCTATGGCGCAGGACAAGATCTCCTCGTCGACGCCCCAGCTGGAAACGTGAACGGTGCTGGACCAGCCGTTGCTGAAATCGAATTTGAACGAGACCGCTCAAGTAAGCACCGCCCTGCCGAGGCCTTCCTGGTCTTTGCCGCAGACAAGTGCGGACCTGGCGCCTACAACTATCCACTCTACTCCCTCTTCTGCGATCCAATGCGCAACGGTGGACTGCTCCTGAATCCAAAACTTCGCGAAGGGTTCTCTGTCACCGTCATCGACATGGAAAACAAAGATGGCGACCGCGTGATTGAACTGAACATCCCTGAGCGTATCTGGGACCTGGCCGTACTCTTGCAAAACACAGACCGTTACGCGATCGAAAGCATTCACTCACGTTTTGCCCCAGAAGAACAGATCGTCGCCGCCAGCGCCACACGTCTACACAACGTCGCAGGTAAGTACGTCGGAAAGGATGATCCAATCGCTATCGTGCGAACCCAAGGAGCATTCCCGGCGCCAGAAGAAGCTCTTGAGCCGTTCTTGCTTGGTCACTACGTCACCGGTGGAGCACGCGGTTCTCACGTCATGCCTATCATGCCCGTCCCTATCGGCACCCCTGTGACCGGTGCCTACTGCCTCCCACTGGTGAGCTGCCTCGCATTCTCCATGGATGAAGCAGGCCGATTCACGGACGAACATGTCGACATGTTTGCCAACCCTGTCTGGGCGCACACGCGCATCAAGATCCAGGAGAAGGCAGAGGAATGGCGACGTGGTGGATTCATCGGAGCCACCATGGCTGGAGAAGCGGAACTTGCCTACACCGGCATGATCGACGCCATGGATAAACTCAACCAAGAATTCAAAATCCGAGCGTAAACAAAAAACACGGACCTCACTGAGAGGCCCGTGTTTTGTTTTTCTTTAATCGCGCGCGGCAATGTCGTCATCGATACTTGAGACAGAGGCTCGGTGCTCTTCAACATCATAATCATCTGAACCAACGAGATCATCTCCAAAGGAATAGTTCGAAAAGAAGGCATCTGAGATATCATCGATCTGTGTATTCCAGTCGTCGCCGTACAAATCAATCGCCATCTCTTCGGAGGCCACGGCCCGAAGCACACCGCCAGCACTCACGGTATACACCGTATTCCACGACTGAAACTTCACCATCTTTGTTCCCGGGTGGTAGGTCACATTTGAACCAAGCATCAGTGAGCTCATGAAGTCTGACTCGACAATGACCACGTCATCAAAGTTCTCGTACCAAGTAAAGAAGACTTTACTGTTTGGAAAGGCATGACGCTTCCCATCGTCAGCATAGTAGTAGACGGCGCGGCAAGGATCATTCACGTCGGTCGAACCCGCGCATGGAAGTTTAATCAGTGTGCCAGGATCAGCAGATTTCACAGCCAACTCTTCCTCTTCACTTATCTCAGGTTCCTCTTCGACGACCTCCTCCTCGGAGGAGGCGTCCTCTGTCACCTCCTCAGAATCTTCACCCCCCTGAATCGTAAAGTTCTTCGTTGCCGCCTCACTCATATTCCCCGCTGCATCAACGGCCCATACGGAGATCGTATGATCTCCCTCACCCAATGCTTCCGTCGTTGTATACGCAGCTTCGTCACCGATAGAAACCGCATCCCCTGAATCGAATGCCACCTCATAGTGATCAATAGCCCCACTATTATCTGTTGCATCAACCCAACTAAATGATGGTGTTGTATCGTCAGTTGGCGTACCCGACGTGATCACAATATTCCCCGGTGCGCTTGGCTGTTCAATATCATTGCTAATCACCAACGGCCCCGTGGTTGTGCTTCCTGCAAACCATACCTGTCCAGATGACTCATCTGCGACAGCATCATAGAGCGTATAAGCAAGCTCACCGTCCAACACCCAGCTTGAACCACGTAAATCCGTCACGTCCCAAGTCGTTCCATCATCAGTACTCACCGCAAGAAAATCTTCTCCAAAAACATAGATCGATTCATCTACGAGAAGTACTCCGTACAAATCTGCTGTAATCTCCTCGTCAGTCACCTGCTCCCACGTCTCACCAGCATCCACAGTCGACAACATCATCCCCCCTTCTCCAACAACCCAACCTACCTGAGCACTGTCGTCAAAAGCCACTCCGTACAAATCGACTTCTGCAGATGTATCAGCCAGTGAAAAAATTCCTTCCTCCTCTTGAACAATGTATCCATCATCTCCCACGGCCCAAACGTTATCAGCACCAACGTGCACCGCATTAAGATCTATTGGACTAATGCTCCAGAACCCCATACCTACCTGTGACCAACTGTCGCCTCCGTCTGTAGAAACACCTGCGTATCCATCATCTCCAACCACATAGATACGCTCATCCGAGTACGCTTCCACATCTCGGAGAGCTGCGGAACTCAACGAGTGTAGCAGACCATCGTTCATGCGTGTGACATACCCAGCTGTGTCGGCAAGCAGGTACCCATCGCTTAACCCAGCCACACCAGTGTACGCAAGTGTCGATGAGGATGAATAGCTTTGTGCCACAAGAGATCCATCTGTATCCAATTCTGCGCGCACATATTCTCCCCCCACGGCCCAAAGACTGCCGTCAATCATATCGATGGCATAAAAAGGTGCGTCTGGTGAAGTAGCTTCGTAGGATTCGATGTAGGAAGTAGAAAGCGCAGACGCCTGCAGTGGCAGCACGAGGATACCGATAAGGGCGATGAGTGTTTTGTGTAGATGCATAGACATATTCTAGAGAGCTCGACGTATCATGCGAGCCGTTTTGTACAAGTTATACCGGACTGGTGACTGAACGAGATCAAACGTCCCGGGCACGCTCACCTCCTCACCGCCGAACCCTCGCTTAAATCGTGAGATGCCTGCCCAGGAATGATTCTTCGCTCCCTTTGGAGCCACTCCCCACCAATCATAGGATGTAAGACCATGCACCTTCGCGTCACGCATCAACTCCCAGTGCAGAAGATACGGTGCCATGAGCTTTCGATGCACATTGCCAGATGCGCCATGTAAATAGGTTCGCGTTCCCGCGAAGTCGATCATGATATTTGCCGCAAGTACCTTATGCTCATACGTCGCGACTGCCAGAAAGGCTCGGCAAGTATCAGTCGAAAGCTTCTCGAGCATGCTCTGGTAGTACCTACGCGGATGAAGACGAAATTTCCCGCGAGTGGCGGTCTGCTCAAACAACTCCCAGGCCTGATCGAATTTCTTCGACAGCACATGAACATGCACACCGCGCTTACTTGCCAAACGCATGTTGTAACGCGTCTTATGATGCATCCCTGCCAGGAGCTCCTCTTCGCTGGATGAAAGGTCTGTGATGAGTGTGTGGGCGGGATTCAAATCAATCGTTTTGCGTCCATATGAGGCAAGATCTGAGTCAGCCGGCTCGATGCGCAGAAACGTATGCTCATCACTCCGTGGCTGCCAGGCGCCAATGGGCCCCTTGGGACAGAATCCGTATGAGCCAAACAAAGAGATGTCTCGATCCAGCCACTGCCCCACCCCAACAATCTCTCCATCATCTCGATACACCTTCCGACGGACCTTCTCTCCAGCGGCGCGCTGAAACTCTCCCCATTCCCAAGATTGCAAAAACGCCCCGGAACGCGGGCCGTGGTCCATGACAAACTGATTCCAAATCTTTTTGCTAATCACATGGCTAATCGCTTAAGAGCTGCACGAATGCAATTCTCCGTGTCGTCCATCTCAATTCCTGAGAGAGCAGCTTCAGCATCCCGCTTAGCATACCCAAGCCCCACAAGCGCATCGAGCGCCTCAGTATTCACCATGGAAACACCCGGCTCCTCTGCCAATGCCCCCTTAAGTTCAATAAAAATCTTTTGAGCGGTCTTCTTCCCAACTCCCGGCACGGCCGTAAGCGCCGTCAGGTCTCCTGCCATAATCTTTGCCTTCACCTGACCGATGCTGTCAGAAAAAATAATCTTCTGTGCGCCGCGAGGGCCCACACCTGAGATACCAATCAGTTTCCAAAAAAGTTCCAACTGCGCGATCGAAGAAAATCCAAACAACTCTCGCTCATTATCACGAATGACCTCATGGAGATACAGTGCCACCTCGCCTGTATAGTCATGCGCCACAGGCTCAGGCATCGAAACTTTATATCCAACCCCAGCATTTTCTACGATAAGATATCCAACGCCGTGATACAGCACCTTCCCTTGTACGTATGTCATCATAATCGCTATCTATTCCCCCACATCAAATACTTTTTTGTAATACTCCCCCGCACGCTCGCTAATTACGCCGTCGATCTTCTTTCCAAAGCGTGGCATGTCTCCCTTTCCTTGAATCGCCGCATGGACACGCCGCAAAGTTTGACCAAACTTCGGTCCAGCCTCCATGCCAAGGAGATCCATGAGGGCTACTCCATCAAGACCAACCTCTCTGAACGCTTTATTGCGGGTGCGCTTTTCCTCCTTTTGACGCTCCTCCGCTTTTTCTACGCGACGATGAGGTGCCCAATCGTGCTCTGAACGCAAACAATTAATCAATGGTGTTGGGTCATGCCAATAGCCATGAGGGGCCAAACGCTTAGAACCGATCACAACATCCAGAAACAAACATCCTTGCATGAGATCGATAAAATCATCGGCATCATACCCACGTCGGGACGACAGATGCGCGTAACGCCCAATCGCTGATGGTCGCAGGTCATGAAAATCACCGTTAAACTCCATGTGGTGAGAAATCAGATCATCGAGAAGATCTCGATCTCGTGATGGAAGTTTGTGCGCGGTGCAGAAGCGATCGAGAAGATCCTCATTCACAGGCGCATGAATCCGCCGGGCGTGGTGAGGGTAGTGCACGGCAATGCCATAGGTGAGATAAAACTGTGCCTGTACCTCTTTGTCTGGTGCCGTCGGATGCATGGCTGAAAACTCTCGATATAGCTCGAGATAACGATCTCGCATCTGCGCCCGCTCATGAGCCGCTTCATCAAAGTGATGTGTCCGAGGTGAATGGAAACCAAGCTCTGCTCCCCGAGATCCTTCATGCGAGCTAAACGTCATTGTCGAATATTTCGCAATATCGTGACAGAGCGTGAACACCTCAAAAAAACCAATATTCTCTTTAATAATCTCCTCGAGCTCCTCAATCTCCCCCTCATACCCCTTCATCCGACGAAACTCCTCAATGTCGATCAAGTGGAGCTTGTCTTCGGCGAGCGCATACAATCCCGTCAGCATGAGTCGAAGATGATCTCGCACCGTCGGACCTTCTGCGTGATAACGAATGTCTTGTGGTGTTGTCAGCAGCTGAGCAATCAACGGCTCTTGTGTCGCGGCTCCGTGTAGCAGTGCGTCCGCATGACCCCGAAGATGTTCGTCACCTTCAATGCGCTCGATCATTTGATCGAGATACTCTGTTTCAGAACGTTCATGCACAGATTGGAATCGCCACATAGTACTCCTATTGTACGCCATCGATACCTAGAGCCCAAGAAACTGTTGAATGATCTGATCGGTCGTCTCTGCTACGGTCTTCACAGACTGACGACCATCAATGATGCCATGAGCGTGCGTACGCAGTGGAGCCACATGCTGGCGCTGGGCTGGAAGCGCAATCTTCCTATGATAGTCGACATCATAATCTGGCTGGCGTTGCAGACGACGCTCGAGAGCCGTCTCTTCATCAATATCGAGCCAGAGCCTCAAATCAAACAACTCCCGAACAGCAGGGTTGGCAAATAACTGAAGACCCTCCACAAAAATCACTGGCGCTGGCTTGTACAAGACTTGGCCCGTTCGATCACACAGACGTCGGTTATAAATAGGTAAAAAAATATCGCTGCCATCACGCAGTTCTGTTAGTGCCTCAAGTACCTCATTAAGATACAAACTCTCAGGAAGATCCCAGTGCGGGCGACCATCTGGCAACTTGGGGCAATCTTCCGCTGTCTTGTAATACGCATCGAGCCTAAACCGCTTCACCCCTCCTTGAGCTTCCAAATGATCTACGAGTGTCGACTTTCCTGCCCCCGAAAGTCCCGCGAGTCCAATAAAGATGGGTTTCATATTGGAGCCAGTGTAACGCGCCAAGGACGTTTTCTCAACTCTTTCAAATAGCTCAAAATATCTGTACCCTTTAATGAATAACGCTTGATCAATCTCTATGCCAGAACGACCAAAGCCAACCCCTGAACATCTTCTACCCAACAAAGATGTTCAAGTAGAGAATCACGATTCAACGGAGGTCACAGCCGCCGATACGCGCAATCGCCGCGTGGATTTTCTGCGTGAAAAAATGGAGGCGTTGTTCGAAGGAGAGCGCAACAAAGAACTTCGAGCGGAGATCGAGCAATCCTTCCTGGTTCCACAGTGGGGTGAATATCATAATGAGGGCACCCTTATGGATAGCCATCTCAAACTCATCTTCGACAACATCGATGCGGTAGAACGTGGAGAATTTGCCGAAGGTCTTTCTGAACAAACACGCGCTGCTCTTTCCCGCGCCGTAGAGCACGACCGTGAAGCCGTGGAAAAATATGTCTTTCTACATGACATCTCGAAGAAAGACACACTCACACTTAAATTTGATTCACCCGAAGCAGCACAAGCAGCTGGACTCACGAACGCTGAGGGGAAAGACTTTGCTGTGACTTGGGAGCAGTACCAAGCGCTACTCGCACAAAACGCCGATGGCGCACTCGCCCTGCAGGGAGATGAAGAAGCCATGGGGCGGTGGAGTGAAAACATCGGACTAAAAGCCGTGGGGTACTTTCAACCAGAGCGCAAACATGGCGACGTGGGATCCGAGGCCTTACAGGGCATGGGGGTTGATGTTGGTGCAACAACCCTTGTAGCCATTGAACGTCATGAAGATGCGTTCTCGTATCAATTCGTCGATCCTGACCGGTACCTCCGCAACTACCACGATATCGACAATGAAGGTCGAGATATGGCTCTTCTTGCTAGCTACGTTGATACCATGGGATCACTTGGCAGAGATGGAAACCCTCAGCTCCAAAATTTTGAACTCCTCGCGGCGTCAAAAGAAAAGCTTGAGCAAGTTCGTAGATTCCTCGAAGAACTTGGAGCGGATCCAAATCAAGTGGATGCAGCCTTCGGGGGATACGTCACCAACCGAAGAGAAGAAAGAAATCATGCCAGGAAGCCGCTCATTGACCTCTTCAAGAAGCTGGCTAAAGAAAACGGTCTTACAGCCAAGAGCGCTCAAGCACTCGAGAAACTCATGTTTAACAAAGAGGAATTGCGTGCAGAAGATCTTGAGAATACTCTCGCTGAATTCAAGGAGCAGTACGCCATGCCTAGCTACGATCGTGGCGCTTTACTTGAAGGGCTTCAGGAGATCATCGATGAACGTTTCACCGGAGAAGATGCTGAAGCATTGGCTGACATGGCGCTGGACAACCCAGACATGATTGGAAAAACCTTTGGAAAAAAACTTGGAAGAAACATGCGGACGCTCCAAGGAATCCTGAAGGCGGCACAAAAATAAAAACTCCGACGCAGGTCGGAGATGACCAGCCCTGAGAGGGGCTGGTTTACGTTGGGTTGAGCACCGCGTAGGTGACCCCTCCCATGCTGTGAGGTGCCTGGGCATCGCGGTAGAAGACCACGAGCGGATTGATCTTGAGCGAGTCGTGAACGGCCCGGCGCATGGCGCCACTTCCACGGCCATGAATGATCTTCACGGTCGAGGTGCCGCCTCGGTACTGCCGATCAATGAACATCTCGAGGTCTCGAACCCCGTCGTGCGTGTCGATGGCCTCGTGCAGGTCGATTGTGGGCGGATCCCCAATCTCAGCTGCAAACACGGCCGTCTCATACGAGTTCTTCATGTTTGCCTCCTGGCCTGAGCGGCCTCAATATTTACCCCAGCATTGTAACGTTGTCAATGAAAAAAGCCACCCTTGCAGAGTGGCGCGTAGGCGCGAGGGCCTAGAGCGTGTTGGGGAGCATCATCGGCAGACGGGGCACCCCGAACGCCATGAGGCCACCGATGATGAGCGTGGGGAGAAGGGGAACTTCGAGCGAGAGTCCGAGAACCCCCACTACCGAGAAGATGAACACCCCCACCAGAACTTCCGTGCGCATGATTGTCTCCTGCTGATACATGCGGCGCGGAAGTTATCATAAACAAAAAAGAGGGTCAATCACTTGACCCTCTTTTTGAACAGTTATTCCACATCATCCTCATCAATAATCTCTCGACCGATAATCTCTTCTACCACATCCTCCATCGTCACGATCCCCACGAACTTTCCGGACTTCTCCGTCACCACCGCCATGTGAGCCCTTCGCTTGATCATCATGTTGAGCAAGCTATCGAGCTTTCTACGACGTGATACACGAATGAGCTCGCTCGTACGCATCATCTTTTCAATGCTCTCCTTATCATCAGGATCGATACCAATGAGGTCCTTTGCGTAGAGCACACCGATGATATCGTTAATGTCTTTGGCGTACACAGGAATACGTGTGAACCCACGTTCGCGGATTTCATAAAGCTGCTTTTGATCGAGCAGGGATTTTTTCTGGAGCTCGTACACTTCTTTACGCGGCGTCATCACTTCCTCCACCTTCTTGTCAGAGTATGTCAGTGCGCCGAGCAAAATGCGTTCCTCATCCTCGTCCACATCACTACGTGGATCATCCTCATGCATACGGATGATGTGCTCGAGCTCTCGCTTGGTCCAGATTGTTCTGAGTTCTTCTCCGAGAATCTTATCGAGCGACCAGGCGATCGGCTTGGCGATCGGATAAAGAAGAACCATGATGAACTCAACAATCCACGCCGTGTGATACCCCACCTGCATAGCATAACGCGCACAAGACGCCTGCGGGATAATCTCACCGAATACCACAATGAGTCCCGTGGCAATCAGACCGGCTGTTACACCTGAAGCAACGTTTCCTAAAATAATAGAAATCGCCGCATTCACTGCGACGTTACCCAAAAGCAGGCTCACAAGGAGAAGGTTTCCTCGGCTGCGTACACGCAAAACGCGCGCTGCTTGTTTGTCACCAAGCTCGGTTTTACGTTCTAGTTCTGTTTTATCGATTGAATAGAGTCCCAGCGTCAATCCGGAGAAGAGCCCTGAAAGGGCAATGAGGATGAACAGGGACAGTCCTATAAGAGGGTCCATAGATTATGAATGATGTCTCACAGTATTAATCGCGTGTTTTACATCGCGAAGAGTTATCTTTTTCTGACCGGGTACATTCTTATGTCCCCAGTTACGATCCAGCCCAAAGGTGAATCCGCCAAATCGTTCAAACAAATGTAGAGCATACGGCGATTCTTGTACATAGATAAGGCCGCGACCATGCTCGACGATGATCAGCGCTGTAGGCTTCCCCATTTCTTCAGCCACGATACGAGAGAGACGTGGACGTAGCTGCAGGTTAGCGCGAGTGGTTACGACATAAAACTCCTCCCATTCTTTTCGACGTTCCCAGGCCGCCTGTGCCAGCTTCATCTTGCGCCCCTCAGTCTTTGGATTGTGAAGATGGGCGGTCAGCGTGTCTGCGTAGTCCATCACCTCCTTAATCTGTGACTTCGTGTAACCCTCATCTTGTAATGCCCAAATATACCCTCGATCCTGAATCCCGATTCCCCGAACCATAAGCGGATCCAGTCCCCAACCCTTAAGCTGACGATCTGTAATCTTAAACATGTCTAGAAACTGCTCAAGAGAGCTCATGAGGATCTTGCCATCGGGACCATGAGCGCGATCCAAACCTGTGTAATGGTGATGATCGATAATATCCAGCCGCACGCCCATCTTGCGCAAGCGTGCCTCGGACTTTTCCCCCGGCATTTCAATAATGATGACTCGCTTGTAACCACCCTCTTTTACCGCAGCGACATAATCATGCCCCTTATCGAGCGATGCACCATGGAGCTGCTTGGAAGCAATCACCGGAAGCCCCATCTTGTCTGCAAGCATCTTGATCATCATCGCCTCGGCATCATTTGGCGGAACGATGAGAACCGTATCGTTGTATTTCATAACACTTGTAGTATAGCAGGAACAAAAAAACACAGCTGAGCTGTGTTATGCGCGCTCAATACCGATGAATTCATCACCAACATTGAGAGCGAGCCGAGCGACAGCTGGTCGCTCAGCAGCGTAGAGTACTTAGCCGCGGTCCTGCCTAGCGGGCCCAACCCACCAGGCGGTCCCCTGACGCAGGCGCGTCAGCACAAGCCGGTCGCTGGTGACCTCGGGGAGGACAGGCAAGGACCGGAGCCACTCGCTCCAGACACTGTCCAGGCACGCGATCAAACGCGTGAAACGGTCCGGGCTATCGAAGTGCGTGAATACCTCGTTCATCGACGCGAGGTCATCGCGGAGCTCGAGCAGTTCACACAACCGGTTCCACCAGGCATCGTCGTCGAGCATCATCTTGCCATCGAGCTTGTTGAAGTCGATGAACAGCTGTGCCACGACGTCTGTTGCCTTGCGCTCGAGATCCCACTCATCTTCGATCTCCCAGCTGTGGATCTGCACCACGGCCTCAGCTCGATCCACTTCAGCCGTCTGGGGATCTCCCAGCCTCAGCACATGGCCCAGACGCAGCACCTCAGCGAGATCTCCGGCCTCGGCCGACTGTTCGACCAACGCCTCGAACACACCCTGTGCGCGTTCAGCAAAAACCATCCTTCCTCCTCGGCACGATTGCCAGGTAACTCCAGAACTATCATTCCTGGGGTAAATAAGCAACCCTGCCACCTCTGTTCTCTTTTCACTCTAGCTAGCAACGAATCTTCATAGCCAATTAGAGCGAGCCGAGCGAAGCGGTCGCTCGGCGGCGTGTCGTGAGGCTTACGCCTCCTGACGCAGGGCAATGCGCACCTGCTCGTGGATCCCAGCGTCATCAAGACGCTCAAGATGCCAATCCTCCTCTCTGATCGTCAGCTCGTGCCTCTGATACAGCGTCGGATCTTCCGCTGCCCACTCGAAGTCCGTCTCCAGGCGCAGCACGCGCCCATCCTCGAGCAACCAGTGGGTCGACTGGCTACTGCGCTTGCCGTAGCTCGTACCGACCTCGACCGCCATGAGCGGCCCTTGCAGCAGTGCCTCGACTTCCTCGGACACCAGCACTCCCGTGGGGAGCAACTTGCCACGAAACTCCATGGTCTCGCAGCGAACCTTCTCCAGCTTCGCCAAGAGCTCCGGCGCAATGTCCGTGAACTGCTGGCACGAACCGTGGCAAGGCCGAGTACGCCAACCCATCCCGGGCGTCTCGTAGAACTTCCGCCTCTCACGAGCCTCCGGCGAGTGGTCCGCGTAGGGACAATCATCCGAAATAGGCGGCCAACGCATGGCCAACATCACGTACCTGTGCTGATGACCGTCACAGATCGTGACTGACTCCATCCCGTCGCAGTGGTCCATTCCAACCAACCGAATATCCATGCGCATCCTCCTTATTGTGTGCGCTCCAGGTAACCACAAACGAATCATGGTCACTTGGAGCGTGGCGAGTACGTACTGCTCGCCATGTTGGGAATATACTCCCCAACCGTCTTTTTTGCTACCTGTCGGGCAGGTAGCCCCCCGAGGGCTGGTTAGGCCCCCCGTTGATTCCGCTGGGAATCACCAATCTCCGTCCTCCTCGTGCACCGCGAAGGATCCCCACCACTGACTCAGATCGAGGACATCCTCGAACCCCTCCAAGGTCTCCCATCCGGACATCTTGCCGGAAGCGGGCGACCGGATGGCCAGAAGTTTCTGCATGAGCTCGAACTCGTCGAGCACGCCCACGAGAAGCCTTCCGGTTTCCGAGTACTGGTCGTCCACCTGCGCCAAACGCTCGTCGAGCGCCGGACACGTGAGGAGCTTGGCCAGTCGTGCCAATAGCACACGCAGCTCCAGAAGCCCCCAAGTCACCTTGAGGAACACTTCTGCTCGATCGAACTTCACCTGCTCATCCGGAGTCAGATCTCTCTGCCTCTGAATGCGACGGTAGTCCCTCGAGACCTCCTGGCTGACAGCAAGGTTGTCAGCCAGAGAAGCATCCTGCGCCGCCTGAACCACGTTGGGATCCAGCAACAGCTCAGTGGCGGCGAGGCAGAGGTCCTCACAGCTGTCCGTCATCCACTCAGGCTTGAGCAAGACGGGCTGCTTGAGAAGTACCGAGTACGGATCGTAGTGACCGCCATCGTACTCCCAATCCTCCAGACCTTCGGGCACCTCGGGCGTCACCTCCTCCGTCAGCTGCAAGAGCTGGTAAAAGTTCCATCCCACCGTCACCAGACCATCAACACCCGCCAAGCGAGTCTCGTCGGTACCGGTCAGAGTGAGCCCATGGTAGTCAGCCGTTCTGAACATCGCCATCGTATCCTCCCAGATGTAATACGTGTGCAATAGACGATCATTCAATCCATCGCTCCAGATGCAGACGATCTCTCATCTACATCTGGAGCGTGCCGAGCGCGTAGTACTCGGCCGTTTCCCCCTGCGTATGGTAGGCACACGCACCTGAAGGCTAGGCCTCCCAGTAGAGATCATGAAACGCGTCGAGATCTTCACAGTACATCTGCCAAAGCAGATCCTCTGCCGCCTCCCATGCCTCGGCCCAGACAACCTCCCGCAGGAAATCCTCCCAGCATGAACACTGAGCCTTGACCACCTCAACGAGGCAAATCTCACAACGTGACAACTCGATGGTCTGCTCGCTCTCATCCACGAGCATCATCTCGAGCTCAGCGTTCGGGTCGAACGCCACGGACGTACACTTATGCAATGCATCCCTTTCTGACACTTAGTGTCTTTTCTTTTTTTACAAGGAACCCCCGGACACCGCATCGTAGCGGGCCGGGGGTCGCGGCGTGCGTCAACGGACAACGGCTCGGGCTAGCCGATGTGCAGCTGTGCCAGTCGACGGCGCTCGGCGATGTGGCGTTGGGCCAGGGCCCGGCGCTCAGCGATGCGGCACTTGGTGGCCCGGCGACGCTCGGCGATCTGACGCTGGGTCATGACACGCCGGGAGAGCACCTTGGGCTCCTCGGGCTGCCGCAACACCGCGACCGCGCCGATCATGACGACCACAGTGGCCAACGCGATGCCAGTCAGCGCCAGAGGCGCCATCACCACGGCGCCCATCGCCGCGGCAAAGAGGTTGATGAGAAAGGACATAAGGCTCTCCTGTTGCTTGATACCTTTCAAAACATTCGATGAGATCGAACCCTTTGAAAGGTACCCCAGACGTTGCGTCGAGGCCCTTCCAGACACGAAGTCCTTCACTGCCTCTAGTCGCCGGTAGGCCGAACCCTCTGGTCCCTCCTGCTCCGACGGCGCCTCACCACGACGGTCGTGTCGTACTTGGGCGTCTTCTTCTCCGATTCGAGCTTGAGCTGCTCAGGGCTGGTGGTGAACCACACGCGCCCCCGACGGATACCGCCGTAGCTGTTGGTGAGTGCCGCCATTTCTTTTCCTCCCTTTAGAAACATGGACTCAGTTAGATGTCTGATGACACCGGTCTGAAACCATCTTCCTCAAGCCACTTCGCACAGTGAAATAGCTAATTGGAATGTCGAGGTATTTCACTCGACCGTTTCCTCCTTTCTACTCCTGATCGGAGTCGTCTGCCCACTCGTCAATCCATCGGTCCTCCCACTCAAACAGCTCTTGACTGGTATCCGGAACCCCTTCTGCAATCATTGCCTGAAGAAGTCGATCCACGCGCGATCTGAGTCCTTCCGGAAGCTCATCAATCTTCGCGCTGACCAGGTCATGTTCAGGGCAATAAAACCTGATCCAGTGACAGCTCTCATAGATTGGTTCATGCACACTGATACCGCCGGGCAATCCAACGTTCAGGGCAGCAACCAAGTCGTCGATGATGGACCAAGCCTCACCGTCTTCCAGATTCCACTCGCGCCAATCCTGTTTCACAAACAAGAGAGCCGCGTCCAAAACACCCTCAGTAACATTGCAAGCCATCACTCCCCCTTTGTTGATATGAGCTCACCACGAGATCACCCCGTTCGTGAGCTCACATGTGTCACGCCGCAAGGACGAGACCAAACATGAGAATTGATCAACTGATATAAGCAAGTGTATACATACATGTTTCCTATCAGCATAGCGCACCCCATGGTGCTATGCGGTAAAGGACCCCAGTTTTGCGTGAGATCCCCAGAGCGCCGTTGCGGCGCAAGTATGGGCTCGAATCAGCCCACGAACCCCAGGTGGTCGAAGACCGCCACCTTCCGCACCGAACCGTCAGGCTGAGCCTGGTCCACGCTGCGCCGGAGCGAAAACGCGTACATCGGGCGGATCCCGGCCTCACACAGAGCGCGCTCGAGAGGCGCCATGAAGAAGGGCGCTCCGCCGATCATGACGGCCTGGCAGTCCGACGCGACGGCGATCTGCGCCAGAGCGCTCGCACGCTGCGTCAGCAGCTCCTGAGTGGGGAGCTCGTCGAAGGTCAGCAGGTTCTTGACGGTCTGCTTGTCCTCGGGCTCCACCACACCGGCCTCCACCTGAGCGGGGCTGGTGTTGTGCTGGGTCAGGTTGAGAATGGCCATGTGAATCCTCCCGGTTGTTATCCACTCTCTTACCACCAAAGCGCACAGCACTCTGAAGGCAAGGGAGTGAATAGGGATCGAGGCGACCAGGATGGAAGCTCGATCCCGCAGCTGCAAGTCCGGGTGGACGTAGCAGGGAGGAGGTTGGTGAACCTGCAACTGCAAGGGGGGGTTGATGAGTCAGAGCGGTGGGAGCTCCAGGGTTCTGCACTCTCGTGTTGCCTGTTTCTGCCTCTTCCCGATGATTATCGATGTGTTGGTCATGCGCGGAAGCATGTGCGAGGCCGGGAAGCTCGCAACCCACCAGGACGAATCCCGATTTACACACCTTCTCAGTTCACTGTCTCGCGACAATAGGCCTGAGTCACCAAATCTCCCGAAGGAGATCCCACAGCATGGATAGATGTCCTCACATCCCCATGTCTAAGCGATCCCGAACGACTCCGATTTCAGCCCAGGCTCTTGGCCGTGACCGTCAACATCGTCGTGTAGAGGTTCCCCGAAGGGTGGTGTTTTGGCGCTCCCACACTTGCACGCCTTTCATTTGCGAAGCTCTCCGAAAAGTCCTTCACATATGCACTGGCTCAAAGCCAATCGACGACACCCGCGCCGAAGTTTTTGGGGCAACCGTCTCCGATCTGTTCCCATGGGCAGGCGATTTGGGCTCGCGATCCCCTTCGCTCACGCAGCCCCTCTGGGTCCCACGATCACGCACCGACTTCAGTCGACCGACAATCACCCTGAGGTGCCGGAGTTTAGAGTTTCGCCTCCCTCGAAATGAGGCTTTCATGTTTCAACCAGCTTCCCGAAGGCTCCTGGCAACATGCACTGGTGTTTTATCCCACCACCGACAACTCTGCGTGCCGGACGGATTCGCTTGTACACCGTCTCCGGTATGGCGATCGAGGTTACAATAAGGAATGAGCAGAACAACCACTCTTCACACTCACAGCTCCCGCAACAGGTCCTATAAGTGCGCACTAGCAATACCCTAACCGACGTCCTTTTAACGCCGGAGTTTCCCGACCCCCCCTCTCGGAAGAACCAGACCGGAATCTCGCCGGCTTCAACCCATAAGAGCAAACGTTTTTCCTACCACAGGCCTGAGACGGCTTCCGGGTAGACCGATGCCTGGCTGAACCAGGTAGGGACACATGTCGTGTCTTTCCCAGCTTGCGGCCGGGACGTACCGAGGGATGCTGCTCTTACTACATCCCCCGAGGAACTTGCGTTCCTGCGCTCTCATCAAAGACCAACTCAGCACCGTGCCGAGCCAGCCACCTCTCATGAACAGAGAGAGGACTGCAACGTCTTGTGAATCAAAGCGACAGGGTTTCCCCTTGCACAGAACAAGATCACCTCTTGTGCTCTGCAAGAGACCTCCGGACACCGCGCGTAGATCGCGGGCCGGAGGAGCACATCTTCAGACGTCTTGTGCGGCGGTCATTCCACACACTTACCTGCCTGAACAGGTACGTTCATCTCTCACGCCTTCAAGGGCTGGTTAGACCCCATAGCTGGCAGAGCTGCTGACTAGGCAGTTGACCAAGCGGCGATGTTGAGAGTTATTGCTTTATGTCTGTAAGCGCGAATGCAACCAATGCATCGTTGCTAGCTGATGTTTTGTTCGCGCCCAATACAGGTGGGCAGGTAGAGCGCTCTACTTGAGGCACGCTTGCGCGCCCTCCGTTGTATCGCCCCAAGGAGCTACTCTTTCTCGTTACCACCCCACGTCAGCGTGGGGGTGCGTCTGAGGTTGTGATCCCTCAGTTAATGCTCTCGCCTCGCTTCCTCCAGTGGCATGGAGGTGCTCAGCAAGTTCATCTGAAGATCATGGAGCCTTTCGACCCGCTGGATGCTTACCACAGCACCCTGATCTTGAGTCATGGCCTCGCATCGACCTAACTCGCTTCATGGCACATCCCCATGAAGGCTAGAGGTTGAAGCTCCCGTGTCCCGAAGGCACGCGGTGAGCCCCTAAGGCATGTTTCAGCCCCAGGGAATTGGCTCCACGACTGCATCGCTGGGGTACAACACAGAAGTGGGGCCAAATCCCTGGGGGCGAATGCCCCAGTTTTTTGTTTGGTTGATATCTCTCCCCGAGATAGTACTGCCGAGCCAGGCTCGGAGCCGGAGTGTCGTGTGGGGAAGCTCTACATGAGTGGATCTCATGTTTTCAACAGGAATCGGTGTGAACTTCATGCGCACGATCAGTCCAGATTCGGTAACCAGGACAAGCATCACTGGCTATCGGTGCTTTTGTCTGCTTTCGCTGACATCAAACAACGCAATAAGCTATCACGGAAGAAAAATAGTGTCAAGGCATAATGGCCAATATGCTGAGATATATCTAAATTTAGGAAAGAATTTTGTTCAAACTTTGTGAACACAGTATAAAAAGTTGTTAACTCCCATCAACAATAGTTTGTCGTAGTACCCTTGACATAAGGAGGGAATCATGATAGTCTTCTCCGTTCTGCAGTTCCAAGCGGGATCATCCCGAGCCCGCCCCACCGTAGGAGTGGCACATGTTCGGAGGCTGAAACAGACAAGAAGAACAAGCAGATCATGTGGGAACACCCCACACCCCCTTCCGGCCACATCTGGCCACCCCCGGCCACTTCCGGCCACCTGGAGACGAGACGTGAAGAAGAACTCCCTGCATCTGGACATGACGAACGACCACGCGCCCACCGACACCGGTGATCACGAAGTCTACGTCTGACCAGAACGACCTACTGTCCATCGGGACATCATCCGCGCACCCGCGCCGAAGACGACCCGAAGACGATGAGGACGTCGCCCGCCAACAAGGCTGGCAAAGCATCGTCGTGACGTAGGAAACTGCAGGGAGGAGGTGAGAGATGGGTGGCTAGCCCCCGAACGTGATGACCCCGGTACCCGGTCTGCCTCACGGTAGACCGGGCCGGGCGAGCGTCATCTCCCCAAACCCTACAGCGAGCTTCGGCTCAATACGCACGACGACCGACCCCAACCACAGGGTCGGCTTGCTTTTTGTCTAATAAAAAAACACTCCAACATTCGAAGAGATAACATTCCTCGAATCTTGGAGTGTAAAAAGGGTGGCCGGACCGATGATCCGATCGCCATGTTCGGGTCGGCCCGACCGAGGTGGTGAACCCACCTCCTCATCTTCAAGTCCCAGGCGTCATGTGGCGTTAACCATGCATTTGCCAGCTCCTTTCAAGCTGAGTGGTTAGAGAACCTGGGGGTTCACCACAATCAGCCTACCAAAAAAGACGACCAGTGTCGTCTTTTTTCTCTCTAAATTATTTCTTCTTATATGGCTGCGCTGTGCACACCGCCCATGCCGCATTAAAGAGCGTGCGTGCCATATCGGAAAACACCGTACTCTGCACAATAACCACCACCATCTTCCCCACCCATTGAGAGAACGCTACGCGATCACCATAAATCCAAATCTCTCCGCCAATCTCTCCGAACTCAGGAAGCAAACGACAAAACTCTGCGTTCTTTGCGGGATTACGCAACTCCCCCGAATGAAGCATACGTACTTTTGTTTTTGACGTACCAAACGCCTTGCGCGCCTCGGCCAGAATTTCTGGATCCAACTTCTCATAGACGAGGTCCACATTTGCCAGCTCAAGAAGCTCCTTCGCGTTTGCCGAAGACAAATCGCTAAATAGTGAGAAGAGCGCCTCCCGCCCCTCAAAAAACCGCACAACTGGCCTCTCTCCACCGGTAAGCATCTTCATCTCATCGAGCGATCGAGAGAACATTTCGATCTGATCTTCAAGATCATGGACACGACGCCGAAAATAACTTACTGCCCTCTCTGGATCCTCTGCAGCGAAGTACTTCTTCTTCCCGCGCTCAAACGTGGACATGAGACCTCGCTCTTGCAACGAGGCGATGACATCATAGCTCGCCGTGCGTGAGAGCTTTGCCTTCTTTGCAATCTCTTGCACAGAAGTTGGCCCCAATTTTAAAGACGCGAGATACACCCGCGTCTCTGTGGGTGATAAACCGAGATCTGTTAACAGCTTGAGAAAGTCGGTAGGCATACGCCTACATCTTATCAAACCCAACCGTGATCTGCAGCTCACCTGTGGAGAAGGTCTTTACAGCCGCTGGTGCGTCACCGTCCGTTCGGACCGTATCAGCAAGCGTGCCGTGGAGAATGGTCTCCTTGTATTCTTCAAGCGCCTCATCAGCTCCACTTACGTACAGGGCGATGCGATCTTGGATCGTGAGCCCCTCCTTTTTACGGAGCGAGTTGATGTTGCGAATAATCTCTCGAGAAACTCCTTCACGAATAAGTTCTGGCGTGAGCGTTGTATCAAGTTCCACCAACCCCTCTTGACCCTCATTCACTTCAAACGTTTTAACGTTCACCTCATCGAGAATCAGCGCCTGATACTCCTCACCAATCTGCTCTTTAGCCGACATAGATCCCAGTGCCTGACGAATTCCGATCCCCGCCTCAGCGCGGCGCTCAAGCGCAGCGGTGACGAGCGCTCGTGTGCGAGTCATGTCGACAAGAACCTCATTAGACTCTGTCTTCTGTGCCTCAGGCCACTCTTTCATGTGCACAGACTCACGCCCCTCATCCACTCCGCGCCAGATGAGCTCTGCCAAGAACGGTGTAAATGGTGCCGTCATCTTGGCGAATGTCTCCAAACACACACGCAGTGTTGCCAGTGCCTGCGCTCGATCTTCCCCCTCAACCTTCATACGGTCTCGAGAGCGGCGTACATACCAAGTAGAGAGATCTGTCACAAATCCTTGAAGCGTACGTGCCGCATCCTGCAGGCTGTAGGCCTCCATCGCGTTTGTTTCTTCTAAGAGCGTCTCGTTCAAGCGAGCCAAGATCCATCGATCCAATACATGCGCTCCTGATGGATCAGCCCCTGTGTCGTGCTCCTTATAAAGGTTATAGAAAGAGAGAACGTTCAGGGAGATATTAATGAACTTCTTGGAAACCTCATCAACATCCTTCTCGCTGAATCGCAGATTCTCCGCACGAACTACCGGCGAGGACATGAGGTAATAACGCACCGCATCACTTCCATACTTTTCGATAACCTCCATTGGATCAGGATAGTTCCGCAGGCGCTTAGACATCTTCTTTCCATCTTCGGCAAGCACGATGCCGTTCACGATCACATTCTTAAATGCTGGCTTCTCATAGAGAGCATTGGCAAGCACGTGCAAGGTGTAGAACCACCCTCGTGTCTGATCCTGTCCCTCAGCAATAAACTGCGCCGGGAACCCTGACTCGAACACTTCTTTATTCTCAAACGGATAGTGGAGCTGCGCGTACGGCATGGAACCGGACTCAAACCAACAGTCGAGCACTTCTTCAATACGACGGAAGGTCTTGCCGTCTTTTTCAAACGTCACCTCGTCAACGAACTGCTTGTGAAGATTGTCGATCTTTTTTCCAGAGAGCTTCTCTAGCTCCTCAACAGAACCCACACAGACTGTCTCTCCATCTTCGCTCTGCCAGACAGGTAATGGCGTGCCCCAGAAACGCGATCGAGAAACCGCCCAGTCACGAGCACCCTCAAGCCACTTTCCAAAGCGCCCTTCCTTCATATTCTCTGGCACCCATCGGATCTCTTTGTTGGCAGCCACCAACTTCTCACGCATCTCACTCACTCGAACAAACCAGCTAGACGTTGCGTAATTCAAGAGCGGCGTATCACAGCGCCAGCAGTGTGGGTAGCTGTGCTCGAGTTTTTTCTTGGCAAACAAACGACCCGTATGAGCCAAAACCTTCACCATCTCGATATCAACGCTCATGGTGTCCCCCTTTGATTTCACAGGAGCGTCCACGGCATAGCCATCCTTAACGAGAGCCTCGACAATCTCAGGAACAAACCGACCGTTCATTGAAACGTGAAAGATAGGTTCGACATTCTCGGCTCGGCCAAGCTGGTAGTCATCTTCACCAAACCCAGGAGCGATGTGCACAAGACCGGTTCCGTCCTCAGTCGTCACAAAGTCTGCCCCAACAACACGGAAGGCATTTTCGTGATCGGCAAAAAAATCGAAGAGTGGTTTGTACGTTGCCCCCACGAGGTCAGAACCCTTCAATGTCTTTTCGATCTCGTGTTCCTTTCCTTCAAATACAGACTCCAACAACTCCTTTACCACGATGTAGGACTGCCCCTCATGAGACACCTGTACATATTCAAGGTCATCCTTCACGGCAACAAGCGCATTCCCTGGAAGCGTCCATGGAGTTGTTGTCCAAGCAAGAAGGTTCACCCCCTCATAGGCCCCACTGGTAAGCGGGAACGTCACAAACACGGAGATGTCCTTCACATCCTGATACCCCTGGTTCACCTCGAAGTTTGAAAGGGCTGTCTCACAACGCGGACAAATATGCATGGGCTTGTGACCCTGGTAGATAAACTCCTTGTCCCAAAGTGTCTTGAATACCCACCAGATGGACTCCATGAAATTTAAGTCCATGGTCTTGTAATCGTTCTCCATGTCCACCCAGCGACCAAGGCGACGGATCACCGTCTTCCACTCCTTGGCATAGGTGAGCACCTCGGCCTCACAGCAATCGTTAAACTTGGACACACCAAACTCCTCGATCTGTTTCTTTGATCCCAGCTCAAACTTTTTCTCGACAATATTCTCGATCGGCAGCCCATGACAGTCCCAACCCCACTTTCGATCAACGTGATACCCACGCATCGTCTGATAACGCGGCACAACATCTTTCATGACAGAAGCCACGATGTGTCCATAGTGCGGGAGACCGGTTGCAAATGGAGGCCCATCGTAAAACACAAACGGACCCTTTGGGGCCGGTTTCTCTAGGGTCTTTTTGAACACATTATTTTCCTCCCAATAACGGAGGACTTCCTGCTCTTTTTCTGGGAAATTCATACAAAAGAGAGTGTAACCGTGTGGATAAGAAAAATCAATAAAACTGGTAGGATAGCGGAGTATGAAACCAACTATCTATATCGGAGCTGACCACGCAGGCTGGGAACTCAAAGAGGTGATCGAGGAACATTTGAAAGAACAGGATTTTAAGGTTATCGACATGGGAAACCAGAATCTTGTCGACGGAGATGATTATCCAGATTTTGGGCACGCGGTAGCAAAGCGCGTTGTAGCTGATGAAGGCTCACACGGCATCGTGATCTGCGGTAGCGCACAAGGGATCTGCATTGTTGCTAACAAAGTCCGTGGTGTCCGAGCAGCAACAGGCTTTAACGAAGACGTTGCCAAGAGCGCTCGCGAGGACGACAACTCAAACATCCTCTGTCTCCCAGGCCGTCACATCAAAGAAAAAGAGGCCGTCCAGATCGTCGACACCTGGCTCGGCACAGAATTCTCTGGGGCGGAGCGCCACGTGCGCCGACTAAAGAAAGTGGAAGAGATTGAGAACCAAGAGTACGGCGTATGAGCCAAATCGTCCCCGCATTCTTAGTCGAATCGTTCGAAGAGTTTGAAACCAAACTCCGTCTTGTTGAACCACACACAAAACTCATCCAGGTCGACGTGCTCGACGGAAGTCTCTTTGGTCAAACCAACTGGTTCGATGCCGAGCAGATTGGCACCCTTAAGACCGATGTGGACATGGAACTTCACCTGATGGTGAAAAATCCCCTCCCCGTTATCGAGACATGGAATAAACACGTTCCAACATTCAAACGCGCGATCATTCATGCAGAGATCGACCGTCCCGTGGGGGCCATCGTAGACCAGGTAAAGGATAAACTTGGATTGGAGGTTGGAGTGGCTGTGAATCCTGAAACACCTCTGTCTGCCATCGAAAACGTCCTTCACACTATCGATCAACTAACAATCATGGGGGTGCATCCTGGTAAGTCAGGACAAGCCTTCTTGGGACAATCAGTGCTCGACAAGATCGCCGAGGCGCGCCAACACCGAGAAGACCTCGTCATCGAAATGGACGGTGGACTGACAGATGAACTCATCGAGCCGCTTACTAACATGGGCGCAAACCGCCTGTGTGCCGCGAGTCTCATCTTCAAAGATCCAGACCCCACTGGTAAACTACAAGCATTAAACGAGAGGCTCATGGGCCTCGGTGCAAACTAATCGTATGCAACATACTCTTTCAGCCCCAACAAACATCTTGGGTCTCGCCCTCATGGCAGCACTGCTGCTCTTCGCCCTCCCCGCCAACGCGTCCACCGTTTCACCAGAGGATCTGTCTGCCGGCGACCTGATTCGCGGCGAGAGTTTCTCCGCGGTCTACTACTACGGCGAGGACGGCCTGCGTTACGTGTTCCCCAACGATAAAACTTACTTCACTTGGTACGACGACTTTGACGACGTCCGCTGGCTCTCAGATGCCGACATGGCCACGGTCCAGATCGGCGGGAATGTTACGTACAAACCAGGAGTTAAGATGATCAAGATCACCTCTGACCCAACGGTCTACACGGTGGGTGCTGGTGGTGTGCTGCGGGCAATTGATTCAGAAGATGTTGCCGTCGAGCTCTATGGCTCAAGCTGGAACACCATGATCGACGACGTTCCAGACGGCTTCTTCCCAAACTACTCTCTCGGGAGCCGCCTCGAGTTTGCCAGCCAGTTCTCCGTTGAAACCGAGCAGCTCGACGCCATGAGCATCGATGACGACAAAAACCTTCGACCCGCGCGCCAAGTTTCTGTGACAGATAGTGGCTACGACGAGTCGACCATCACCATTTCAACTGACACAGCCGTACGCTTCACAAATACCGGTAGTGAAAACCATGCTGTGACAGAATTTGATGGTCTATGGGGATCAGGAACCATGGAACCGGGCGATCATTACACACGCTACTTCGATGAAGCCGGAACCTGGATCTACTACTCAAAACTCGACGACCGGAACGTGTTTGAAGGCGCGATCATTGTGGAATAGCAAGAAAAAACGGCCCTCGCGGCCGTTTTTTGATTATGCTATAATTTTCTCGTTATCTTTATATAAACAAAGCACCCTATGACAAAACGCCTTACGTTTTTCTCTGTGCTCGCCACAACAATGGCTCTCGCGATTGCCCTCCTTTTTGCTCAGGCTGTCCCGCAGGCCAGTGCGACTGCAACGGTTGCCCCAGAAGACCTAGAAGCTGGTGATCTCATCCGCGGAGAGGGATTCTCAGCTGTTTATTACTATGGAGCAGACGGATTCCGTTACGTCTTTCCAAACGACAAAGCCTACTTCACTTGGTACGACAACTTTGACGACGTCCAGTGGCTTACCGACTCCGACATGTCTTCCATTCAGATCGGTGGAAACGTGACGTACAAGCCCGGAGTAAAAATGATCAAGATCAACTCTGACCCAACCGTCTACGTTGTCGGAGCAGGCGGAGAGATCATGGCCATCCCTTCTGAGGAAGTTGCCACCGACCTCTACGGCTCAAGCTGGAACACCATGATCGACGACGTTCCAGACGGGTTCTTCCCAAACTACACTATGGGATCCGAGCTCGAATTCGCTTCACAGTTTGATCCAGATGCGGAAGAGGCAGATGCGTACGACATTGGAACAGACAGAGGACTCATGGAGTACGTCGTTGTTTCCATCGATGACAACGGCTTCGATCCAGCAGAACTTACTGTCGATGCTGGTACGGCCATCCGCTTCGTGAACGAAAGCACTGAGAAGCATGGAGCAAGTGCAGATGACAGCTCATGGGGTACCGGTACGCTCAATGAGGGCGACCACTTCTCCCGCTACTTCGATGAAGCTGGTGACCACGAATATCACGACAAGTACGAAGATGCTCATACCGCGACGATTACTGTTGAATAACGAGTACATAGAAATAAAAACAGGCCCTTACGGGTCTGTTTTTATTTCCCGCCACGCCGCCAAGTTAAGCACAGATAAAACAAAACAAGTTGGCCTCACCATGATAAACTGTTCCCACTATGGCAAACCTCACCTTAGGTCCGAAAGTGCGAAAACCCCTGCACTTACATGACCGAAAACTCAAAACACTCGAGAAAAAAGCAGCTGAGATTCGCGAGGATCTCATCGACATGCTTGTTGAAGCAGGCTCTGGCCACAGCGCCGGCCCCCTGGGTCTCGCGGATGTGTTCACCGCCCTCTACTTTCACGTGATGGTGCATGATCCAAAAAAGCCTCTCTGGAAAGATCGTGATCGATTCATTCTCTCAAACGGACACGTCACACCAGCTCGCTACGTGGCCATGGCCCATGCTGGATACTTCCCAAAGAAGCTCCTCATGACCCTGCGTAAGATTGGCTCGCCACTGCAGGGACATCCTGAACTTGAATGGATGGAATCACTGGAAACAACCTCTGGTCCACTGGGAGAAGGAATCCCTCAGGCTGTTGGGATGGCCTATGCCGGACTCATGGACCGCTCCCCTTGGCGTGTGTACTGCATGACTGGAGACGGAGAACTTAATGAAGGAATCGTCTGGGAGGCATTCCAATTTGCTGGAACCAACAAGCTGTACAACCTGACGTTCATTGTTGATCGAAACAATATTCAAATCGATGGACCAACAGAGCAGGTGATGCCCCTTGAGCCCCTTCAAGAAAAACTCGAAGCGTTTGGACTCAATGTAATCCGCTGTGCCGGAAACTCCATTCGAGATTTCGTCACGGCCGTAGAGCGAGCTCATGGCGTGAGCGAAAAATGCAGTGTAATCCTCGCTGACACCATTCCTGGCTACGGCGTAGATTACATGGAGTACGACTTCACTTGGCATGGAAAGCCGCCAAAACCAGGAAACGAAGCGCGAGATGCCCTGAGTGGATTACGCACACTTGGTGGAAAGATAACCAGCGAACACGAATAATATGGACAACTTGAAACGATACGCTCTCTGGGCCTTAGCCGGCATAGGCACCCTTGCCATCGTCGTACTTATTCTGATCGTTGGCCGCAATGCTGTTTACAATCTTGGCTACACCACAGACTCCTACTACTCAGCGCCTGTCACCGCCCTTTCGGACTTTGCCGTTGCTGAGTCCATGATCGCGTTTGAAGAAGCTGGTGATTACGGTGGCGAGCTTGTCTCTCGAACAAGCTCTTCAGTGACCATGGGTGATGGCACCGTTGTCGATCCAAAAATTATCAAAACTGGCACACTTGAACTTGTTGTCGATGACGTGGATGTGGCGGCCGAGCAAGTTCAAAACGTCGCAAGCACCAACGAGGGGTACGTTGAACGCACTGAGGTCTATGAGCGGACGGACGGAACACGTTATGCCTCCATCACTCTGCGTATTCCTGTAGAGAACTTTTCTTCAGCCTTGGAGGGCATTAAAGGATACGCCCTTGTGGTAGAGCGAGAACAAGTAAGTGCCGACGATGTGACGGAAGATTACGTCGACATCCTTGCGCGGCTCAACAACGCCAAAGCACAGGAAGTGCGCTACCTGGATATCTTAGAACAAGCAGAGACCGTGGAAGATATTCTGAACGTGGAGCGTGAACTCACCTACACCCGTGAACTCATCGAGCGCTACCAGGGACAAATCAATTACCTAGACTCACAGACCTCCCTCTCGACCATCACTGTCGTTCTTGAAGAAGAGCCTGTCGTGGAAATCGCTGGAAAAGAATTCCGTCCTGGCACCACCGTTAAGCTTGCGGCCGCAACCCTCGTGGCATTCGGTCAGTGGCTCGTTAACGCCATTATCTGGCTCGTCATCTTTGGTGGCGGCGTCGGTATCCCCGTCGCGTTGATTGTCTGGGGAGGAATGAAGTGGCGACGTTCACGAAAGTAATATGGCAAAAACAAAACAACCAAAACCTGGTATTAACAAAGAGGCACGGCTCGTGCGCCACCTCTTTAACCCAGAGAAGCTCAAGCAAATTCCTACGCGTAATGGCTATGGGGAGGGTGTTGTTGAAGCTGGTGAAAAGAATAAAAATGTCGTCGTACTCTGCTGCGACCTCACGGAATCCACACGCTCTCTCGCATTCAAAGAAGCATTTCCAGAGCGATTTATTCAAATGGGCATTGCCGAACAAGCTCTCGCGTCCATTGGCGCAGGACTAGCGCTAGCAGGAAAGGTGCCGTTTATCTCCAGCTACGCCGCCTTCTCCCCTGGTCGCAACTGGGAACAGATTAAAACGACTATTGCCCTACAAAACACGAATGTAAAAATTGCTGGCGCTCATGCGGGGCTCTCCGTAGGTCCCGACGGTGCCACCCATCAAATGCTCGAAGATATCGCCATCATGCGTGCCGTGCCGAATATGACCGTCGTTGCCCCCTGCGATTATCTCGAGACGAAGAAGGCTACTGTTGAGGGGGCTCGTCGAAAAGGTCCGTACTACTTCCGCTTTGCACGCGCAGCATCTCCAGCATTCACCACCAAGAACACACCATTTAAAGTCGGTCGTGCTGAAACCTTCCGTCACGGAAACGACCTCACTCTTATCGCCACCGGCCCACTTGTCTACGAGGCGCTGCTGGCTGCACAGATGTTGAGCGCTGACCACGGTATTGAATGTCGTGTCATTAACTGCCACACCATCAAACCCCTCGATGAACGCACGATTATAAAAGCGGCAAAGGAAACAGGTGCCATCGTAACGATTGAAGAAGCACAGGTGGCCGGAGGTCTCGCGGGTGCCGTCTGTGAGACACTTGCTCTGACCACTCCCGTTCCGGTAGAACGCATTGGAGCCCAGGATCGCTTTGGTGAATCGGGTGAACCTCGACAGGTACAAGAAGGTCTTGGTGTGACAGCGTCATTCATTGCCCTGGCAGCAGACCGCGTCCTTCAACGCAAACTAGGAAAGCGCGTTCCGAAAATGCCGGCACACATTACGGTTGCACAAGAGCGATTGGCTGCCGTCCATGAGGATGTCATGCAAGAAGCCCTTGCACGTGCACCGAAAAAATGGGGAGGAAAGAAACCAAACAACTCACTTGCCTCCCGTAACTAGAACCACATGAAAAAGCTGCAATCTCTCACCTTGAAGGAATGGCTCGTCTTGATTATCACTGTTTTAACAGCAGGTGTTCTCGCCGTCCCTTTGATTGTGACAAGTACCCCAGGCCTGACGACGTTTTTTCCATTCCTGTTTGCCAAAGCCCTTGCCATGCAAACCCTCATCCAGATCATGTTCGTGGTCTGGGTGTTTTTGTTCACGCTGGACCGATCCTATCGCCCCCACCTACGAACACCGCTGGTCATGGCTGTCCATTTTTTCTTTGGCCTCCTCACACTCTCACAACTCTTTAGCCAAGACCTCCCCCGTTCATTCTGGTCCACCATGGATAGCATGAACGGTCTCTGGCAACACCTACATTACTGGGCCTTGTTCTGTGTCTTAAGTTCCACGTTTAAGACACGATTCGATTGGATCAAGTTACTCCTTATTTCTATTGGCATCTCGATCATCGTCGCGGGATTCACACTGACCGAATGGGTGACCACAGGTTTTCAGCGTGCAGATGGGCTCTTTGGTAACTCTCTGCATCTATCCCCTTACGCCCTCATGCACGTCTTCTTTGCCATGGCTCTCCTCAGTGCAAAGAAGCTTCCCATCCGCATCTTGGTTATTCTGGGCCTGACACTCAACACGCTCTCGCTCCTAGCGGCAGGCTCGAGGAGCTCGCTTGGAGCAGCGGTGATTGGGACCCTCGTCTGCCTCGCCATTGTGGCAACACGACAGAAAAAAGTCAGGAAAAAAATCATTGCTGGCATGGCTGGTGTTGTGTTAGCTGTCGTGGCCTCGGTATTCATTCTTGGCTCAGTGCCTTCTATCTCCCATCTCTCGAGCCTCTCTGCTCAGGATCGTTTTGATCTCTGGCACATTGCCGAACAAGCCATTTCCCAAAAACCCCTTACGGGCTGGGGGCTAAATAACTTCTCCATTCCATTGCGAAGTCTCTATGACCCATCCATTCACACAGGACTGCTGCAAGGATGGTATGAGGATGCTCACAACTATTATCTCGACCTAGCTGTTGGCGCTGGGATCATAACCCTCTTTGCCTGGTTCGTGGTTCTTGCGATCTCCTCGAAGAACTTGCTACACATCATCACAAAGAAAAAGAAAACCACCTTGTTTTACGCAGCCTTGCTAGGGGCTTTGGTGGCACAAGTCCTGCAAGACCTCTTCATGTTTCACTCCATGTACCAGTCGGTCATGCTGACGTTCCTCTTGGCTGGCATTACCATTCTCACCGTGGAAAAGAAACCAAAGGACCACGCAACACCTTTTGTGAAGGACCCGATGATTAGAGGCTCCATCGTAGGCTTAACAGCTCTTGCTGTTGCATTCAGCATCTACACCTACCAGTATCTCCCAATGAAACAAGACGTCATGCTGGTCAGTGCCATGGAAGAAATCACCAAACCTGATTACGCTGGACTCCATGAAATCTACACCGAGGCAAAGAGTCTCGACTCGCCTTATACGAAAGACGAGCTCGTATTCCTCTCCACAGGTATCATCACTAGTCTGTATAACTACCGCCTAGACGAATCCGAAGTCCAAACATTCACCGATGAGTACGCGCGTGACCTGGCCACCTTCGCCGTACAACGCCCACTGGATTACAAGCTCATTGTTTCAAGCATCTACCTCGCGGGGGCGGATGCGGCATTCAAAGAAATTATTCCCGAGGAGTCGTATGCGGCCTCAGATCACGCACTAGAACTTGCTCCACACCTGGCAGCGAGCCATCGCGCTCGCCTAGCCGTCGCTCTACACCATGGTGATTACAAACTTGCCGAGAGTCTCCTTCCCATCGTTGAGCCCTACCTGACAAGCGACTACGACAGGGCCCAACACCAATTCAACACAGCGGCGGTCCACTATGGATTGGGGGATTATGACGCGGGCACAGAAGCTCTCTCCTATGCCCTCGATCACGGCTACGTCATCTTTAGTGATACCGTCGTACTAGAAGCCTTAGCTCACATCTCTGAAACACACCCCGATATCCCGAATGCTCCAGCCAACTACGCCTTTGAATTCGTGCGCCGTAACCAACGAGCCTTCGTCTTTGAAACAGCGGCGGTTCTCTTCCGCAACACAAGCCTGGAAGAACCTGCTGCGCAGGCACTCGAGCTCCTACGTGAAGTGGACTCAGATCGAGCAGAGGCTCTAGAGAACCTCTTTGAATCACCAGAAGGGACGCTCTAGAATACCGCCCAGCCTCCTTAGGAAGGAGGTGGAGTTAAGAAACCATCCGTTGACAGACGGGTGGTTTTTTGCTAGGTTTAGCTGTCCAACCAAGGAAGGGACATGAACGATTTGAGAGACGTACTCCTGCTGACGGTGCGCAACGACCCGGAGAGCACCCTGATCTGCAAGCTCGCCGAGCGGGCGGGCATGGCCATGCTCGTCTCCGAGCAACCGGTGGGAGCTCGGCTGGACGCGGAGCCCGACGTGATCGAGCGTGTGCTCGCCACGGGCAAGCGCGAAGTCTGGATCGTGGAGATGCCGGGGCCGTTCACGGAAACGGCTCTGAGTGAAGCTGGGATGACCGTGACGGTCATCGACCACCACCGCTACGGTGGTGAGATGAGCCTGGACCGCACCAAGGGTGAGGACGGCACCCGCCTCCGCTCATCGCTGGAGCAGTTCCTGGCCCTGGCCGGACTCTCCGACGAGATCCTGGAGGACTGGGACCTGGACCCTCACCTGGTGCGAGGCATCGGCATCATGGACGACCGCTATGCGCGTGGACTCCGTGAGGAAGGCTACAGCGCAGAGGAACGGGCAACCGTGGTTGCCTTCCGGAACCAGCTCGCTCGTGAGAACTACGAGCACTTCGATGCCGAACAGACCCAGGCACAGATCGCCTGGGGAGGACGGCTGGTCGAAGACGGCTTCATCGTCGTGCGCTCACGTGCACAGACGCAGGCGGTCCGCGGCGCCGTGGGCATCCTCAGCATCGCCCACGACCTGGATGAGCACCCGCTGATCGTCTCGGACATGAACGGTGCGGAGATCTTCGTTCAGAACGTGGATCCCACCCTGAGCGAAGCGCTCATGGCTCACGTCCACGGCAGCACGTTCACCTTCGGCGCTGGCAGGTGCTGGGGCGTAAGCAACGTCAAGGGAAGAACCAACCACACGGTCGAGAACATCCTCGCAATGATCCGAGAGATCCGCGCGGCCTGAGCTCGACAGAGGCAGCATCACGCTCGCCTCTTTTTTGTTATACTCACATTATATGAAATATCTCCTCTGGGGCATCCCCGCTCTCATCCTTGCAGGAATCATCGGCATTGGCCTTGGTACCTGGTATGCAAACTCACAGGCAGACGAACCTGCTGCCATTGAGACAAAAATACCCCCGGCACCGGAGGTAGAGCCGGGTAGCTCTGAAGAAACGGCACAGGAAGTTGATGGAGAATCACTGTTCAAGGTTCATGATGAGATTGTGGTGGACTGGGGTTCAAACCCTATGGTCATTGACACCGATGGAGAGTCTCTCACCCTCGCGTATGAGTCACGATCGACGCAATTGAAATTTGCCCCGCAGGACAAGGTGAAACTTATCTACTCTGAGGATGGGGTGACGTTTGAAGAGATAGAAAACGAGAGTACAGAACCCCCAAGACCGCCCGGGGTCCAGATCCGCGAGGATCTCTGGCGTCGCTACACATTTCAGCCAGGGAGCGGAGGTGTTATGAGTTCATCATCGATAGATGGTGAGACATATGTAGATGATGGAGTGATCGTCTTTGAGGCTCATGCAGAGGACGCCTCGGATGCAAGAGAATTTGGCGTCTATACTTACTTTATGGACGACCAGGGTGGCGTCGTGATGCTTTTTAACAAGACAGACGAAGCAGGCGACATTGTCGTAGACAGGGCCTACGCAGAGCCAGAATCAGAAGGCCTTGCGTTCACCCTCATGGAAGAAGACATCTTGGCCGGCACACTTGAGCACGCCATCTACGCTGATCCAAATGCCATTGTGATGAACGACGGAACAATCTTCCTCATCATCATGAACCAATCAGAGGCCCCTAAACCCCCACTTGGGAAACAAGGGATTATTCATGGGTACACAAGCGACAACTACGGCGAAACGTTTGAGTACTACGGGCAACTACTTTCGTACGAAGATGTCCATCTCATGGAAACCTTTTCTCTGAACGATCCAAAGATTGTCGCATTCAATGATGGCACCCTGCGACTGTACGTGGCTGCCATGAACGCAGAGGAAACATCAGAAACAGGATATAAGTGGACTATCGTCACGGCAGAAAGTCAGTAATACAAACAGCCCTTCGGGGCTGTTTTTTGCTATACTAGGTTCATATGTACGACCTTGTCTCCATTGGTGATATCAAACTCGACGTGTTCATTTCTCTGGATGCGTGCTCGGAAAAGTGCGACCTTGAGAAGGGAGAGATTCAATTTGATTTCGGAGAGAAGATCACGGTGAAGCTTCTGGATCAGCAAGTTGCCGGCTCAGCCCCCAACGTGGCGACGGCCCTTGCTCGCATGAAGAAAAAAACCGCGGTCATCTCACACATGGGAGCCGACCTCACCCACACCCTCGCCCTGGATTTTTTACACAAGGAGCAAGTGGCTACGCGTTATATCAATACACACAAAGGCATGAGTAGCGCTTACTCCACCGTCCTGAGCCTTCGTGGAGAAAAGACCATTCTTGTTTCTTACATCGATAGGCTCTATCACCTCCCCAAAGGACTGAAGACAAAGTGGCTCTATATCTCGGAAATGGGAAATGATTACGAGCGACTCTACGATGAAGTCGTCACCCACATTCGTAAAGAACGAACGCTTCTCGGCTTCAATCCAGGAAACCAACAAATCATGGAGCGTAAACCTGCACTGTTCCGCCTCATCAAAGAAACAAGTGTGCTGTTCGTCAATGTGCAGGAGGGGCAACGAATTGTGGGGTCATCTCGCGTAGGTATCAAAACATTGGCGCAACGCCTGTTCAAGCTTGGACCAAAGGAAGTCGTCATTACGGATGGACGTAAAGGGTCGTATGGCTATGATGGAACGAACCTCTACTTCTGCCCGATCTTCCCAGGTGAACGGATCGAAGCAACCGGAGCAGGCGACAGTTTTGCTGCAGGATATCTAGGGGCACGCATGTACGGCCTCGCTTTGCAGGAAGGGCTCCGATGGGGATCGGTAAACGCTGCGGAGGTTGTGCAGCATGTGGGACCCACACCAGGACTCCTACGCCATACACAAATCAAAGCTCGGCTGAGGAAGCATCCTAAATTTTGTCCCGAATGCTTAGACTAATATGCTCACGACCCTGACGAACGTTTTAAAAAAGGCCCACCGACAAAATTATGCTGTCGGAGCGTTTAACATCAATAACTTAGAAATCCTCCAGGCGGTCATGGATGCGGCAGAGGCGGAGCGCGCACCGGTCGTTATCTCCACCAGTGAAGGAGCGCTCAAGTACGCCGGCATGGAAGAGCTAGGAACGCTCGTGCATCTGGCCGCAAAGCGATCCAAACGTCCGGTTGTCTTTCACCTTGATCACGGAAAAAACTACGACCTCGTTGTTCGTGCTATTAAGAGCGGCTTTTACACATCCGTCATGTTTGACGGCTCATCGCTCCCCTACAAAGAGAACATCAAGTTAACAAAAAGACTTGTCACCATGGCGCACCGCCGAGGCATCTCTGTCGAAGCTGAGCTGGGAGCGATCGCGGGCATCGAGGACTTTGTCTCCGTTGAAGAAAAAGACGCACACCTCACCGACCCAGAGCAGGCTCTTGAATTCGTGCAGCGTACTGGTTGTGACGCGTTGGCTGTGGCAATCGGGACAAGCCATGGAGCGTACAAGTTTGGTGGCGACAGTCAGCTGGACTTCAAGCGACTCACGACCATCAAGGATCTCGTAAAGGTACCTCTTGTGCTGCACGGCGCCTCAGGCATCCCATCAACGATTAAAAACCAGTGTATTAAGTACGGTTGTAAGATCGAGAAGGCTAAGGGGGTCTCCGATGCGCATATTCGACGTGCTGTGAAACTCGGCATCAACAAAGTAAACATCGATTCAGACCTCCGCATCGCCTTTGATGCCGGTGTCCGCAAGTTCCTCCACGAGCAACCAGAAGTGTTTGATCCACGCAAGATCCTGGGGCCAGCCAAAGAGTTGATGACGAAGGTTGTGCGACAAAAGATGCGGATGTTTGGCAGCACGGGTAAGGGATAGTCCTTTCAGTATTGAACATGGTAAACACCGCAAGTTAGCGGTGTTTTTATTTATAGTAGCGACTGAAATCAAAAAGCACCAGGATCTCCAGACCTGGTGCACGTAAAGGGTTGAGCTTCAGAAAAGAGCTAAGGACCGAGGGCTAAGTGGATTCACTCCCACGAGAGGCGGAGCCGAAGCCACCATAGGCACGGCCAGCCCAGTCCCAGTGCAGCTTCGGCCCACCGCCCCAGAGCTCCAAGTACGCGACGTGGCCAGGACGTGGATCTCGGCCGGGAACATCGAGCACCGACCCAGGGAGGTCGATGTAGTGACGACTGAGGACACTGCGGTCCACGGCATAGAGCCACAGACCTTCGTACGCAGTCATGGCGATCTGGTTCTCCTTGGGAAAGAGATCGTCGCGACAGACCTCGGGCTTCTTACCACGGTACTCACTACCATCCTGGCACCACATCCAGTAGGTGCCCGAGAGAGCCTTGTCAGGCCGTGCGTCCACGAAGGTGTTGTCCGTGCCCGAGAAGTTGATCCCCAGAAGCTGGCAGGACTTCACGATCCTGATCTTGCTCTGATCTGGCACGAGCACCAAGATGCTGAGCTGCCTATCATCAGGGTACTCGGGAACTGGCGGAAGGCTCTCGAGCCAGGCGGCGAAATTCTCGAACCCCAGCTCCCTGCCGACACCCAGGTCCCACAACCGCTTGGCCTGGATCTCGCGAGGGTCATTGCTCTTGCCGGCGACACCGCCGGAGGTAAGACGGGCGATGAGCTCTTCCACCTCCACACCAATGCCGGGCTGATCACACTTGAGGCGAGCCCTCTGAATTTCATGAAGCTGGGCCACGTGACCCAGACCAAACAGAGTAGACATCCTTTCCTCCATCCTTCGGTAGTCTCACAGCAGCTTGCACCACCGCTTCGATACACCTCAGACAGAATGCACGATTCCGCGTGCACGGTTGTGCTCAAAAGACAGGTTAACTCCCGCCTTACAAACGACACCACAAACTAGTCTATTTTGGTCAAAAAGTCAACGGTCCCGTACAATACCTTCATATGTACGATGTAATTACTATCGGTGCAGGGGTACGAGATGTCTTCCTCGTCTCAGACGCCTTCGTGGCCCTAAAGTCTGACCAATTTCCAACGGGTGTTGCTGAATGTGTCGCGCTGGGATCAAAGATTGAGCTCGACCAAGTTGTTCTCACCACCGGCGGAGGGGCAACCAATGCCGCCGCAACATTCGGATCGCTTGGATTCAAAACGTCCACAATTACAAAGGTTGGTGACGATTCCCCTGGCCGAGATGTGATCGATGACCTGAAACGGTTTGGGGTCTCCACACGGCTGGTAAAAAAAGTGAAGGGAGGTGAGACGGGGTACTCGACGCTACTGACGATGAAGGATGGTGAGCGAACTGTTCTCGTGTATCGAGGAGTGAGTGCGAAGTTCACACCGTCAGATATCGACTTAAAGGCCCTTGGACGCACTAAGTGGGTGTATCTCACCAGTCTTGGTGGCAACATGGCGCTGTCATCGCGAATTATCCGCGCGGCGCACAAAGCTGGAGCGAAGGTGATGTGGAACCCGGGAAGCCGTGAACTTAAGCAGGGTATGAAAAAAATGAAGGCGCTCCTGCCGATGATCGACGTGCTCAACATGAACCGAGAAGAGGCTGAGATGCTGACAGGTAAGCAAGACGTGGCCCAGGCGTGCAAAGCGCTTCATGCAGACGGAACAATTCGACTCATTACAGACGGTGTCGCGGGTTCGTACGCACATCAAGACGGTAGAACCGTATTTGCTGGCACCACAGAAGCCGAAGCCATCTCACGCACAGGTGCTGGAGATGCGTTCGGATCAGGATTCCTAGCGGGGATTATGAAAACAGGTGATCTTGGTCAGGCGCTGCAGATTGCGACACTGAACGCTGAGAATGTGATTCAAAAACACGGAGCAAAGAACGGATTGCTTACACGCTGGCCTAGCGCGGCAAAAAAGAAAGAAATTAGTCTTAAGGAGGTATGAAGTACAAAGTATTCGTCACAAGAGAGATTCCTGATGAGGGGATCAAACTGCTTAAGAAAGCATCGAACGTGAAGCTTGAAGTGTACGAGCAGGACAAAAAAATCCCTCGGGGTGTTCTTAAGCGTCGCGTAAAAGGCGCAGACATCATCCTTTCGATTCTGACAGAGCAAATGGACGCAGAGATCATGGACGCCGCCGGTCCTCAGCTCAAGATGATCGCCAACTACGCCGTGGGGTTTAATAACGTCGATCTCGAAGCCGCGAAGCTTCGTGGCATTACGGTCACCAACGCGCCTAACGAGCAGATCAGCGAATCGGTCGCAGAGCATACGATCGCTCTCATGTTTACACTCGCTAAACGCATCGTCGAAACAGACAAGTTCACGCGCGCCGGTAAATACAAGGCATGGGGACCGCAACTCTTGTTGGGAACGGATCTTTGGGGAAAGACGGTCGGCATCGTGGGAACAGGTCGAATCGGATCGGGCGTCGTACATCGCCTCCATGACGGGTTCAACATGAATGTTCTGTACCACGACATCAAACGCAACCCGCAACTGGAAAAAGAAACCGGAGCGAAGTACCGATCTATGACGCAGCTCCTCAAGCAGTCGGACTTTGTCTCACTCCACGTCCCCTTGCTGCCATCGACGCGACATCTTATCTCCACCAAGGAACTCAAGCTCATGAAAAAGACCGCGTATCTTGTAAATACTGCGCGTGGACCTGTGATTGATGAGAAGGCGTTGACCCGAGCTCTCATGAAGGGTGAAATAGCTGGAGCAGGACTGGATGTGTATGAGTGCGAGCCACTGATTGACTGTGATCCAAGCGATAACCTTGAACTACGCACCCTTCCAAATGTCGTCTTGACACCTCATACAGCCTCTGCCACGCTAGAGACCAGACAGGTCATGAGCCGTGTCGCGGCGCAAAATATCCTCGCGTTTATCCGAGGGAAAATACCGCCGAATAAAGTAACCTAAGCGTATGAATGATACTGAGAATACACAGCCGCAAGGAGGAGCCGCTGAGACATCATCACCGCAGCCGTCATCACAAAGCCCTGCCCCCAAACGTCCAGTGGGCACCTATGTGATTGCGGTTGTTTTAATTGTTGGCGCCGTCCTGATTGCCAACGTAGTGCGAGACACCGCACCAGCACCAGAGACTGACAGTAACGTGACGGTCGCAGACCCCGTCGAGGACGTGATTGTGACGATCGATGAGGAGACGGGGGAGGAGCAGAAGATTGACCTGACAGATTTTGTTACGTTCGTTGATCTAAGCGAGTTCGACGATCTAAGTGAGGCAACCACTGTCATCAACTCTACGCAAGGCAAGCCTGTTTCAGGTGAAGGTGCGGAGACATTGGTCTTTGGTGTCGTGGATGCTGAAGAAGAAAACATGGTGTACTTCGCCACGTCAGATTACAATCAAGACACAGGTGAGCTCTTCTCTGGGGTCTACCACTACAACACCATCACCAACCGCTGGCAGCGTGTCTACAAGCAAACATTCGAGGCTGAGGAAGACTCTCCTGTGAGCATGCTACGCGTTGTCGGACGCGCGGGAGAATCACTCATCCTACTCAAAGACTTTCTTGATAACTCCCCTGGCCCCTGCAGCAACATCTGGCTTGCGGCGGAAGATGGACCAACCGAACTTCTCGTCATGGACCTAAACGATCCATACGGAAGCCTTGCACCATTCCCGCTCCCTGAGACACTTCGGCAGCAGGCAATGGAGGAAGTCACTGAATGCGAAGCGAACTTCTAAACAAGTAAACACTCGCACTGGGCGAGTGTTTTTGTTTGAAAATGAAAAGGAGCGAGCGGATGGTGTGTCCGTCGCTCCGTGCCAGATAGCTACTGCGTGGTAGCCACTGACCGTTCTTCCTGAAGGCGCTGCTGGCGCGCCGTCTCGTAGGCAAGGGCCTGCTCTCGCAGGAGGGGCCAGGTGACCCCCTCGACCCGAATGCGCTGCTCTTGGTCGAACAGCAGGTGGTCGATCCACTCGTACTTGGGAAGGTACATCTGCGTCTCGCCACGCAGCGGCCGACAAGCGAGCCGCTTGGCGGGATCCTCGATCTGCTTGCAGCAGTCGCCATCGCGCCAGTTCTCACCACAGGCGTGGTAGACGGCGTCGGCACGTGCCATCGACCCGTTGTAGCCCGCTGCGAACAACGGACCCCAATCGCCGGAGAGATCCGAGAACTCAGCGATGTGGCCATCTTCACAGCCCTTACGCTTGAGCCCCCACCACTGGTCATCCGTGTGAAGGATGGCGGCCTTGAGGGACACAGGGTGGTTGGTTGATCCGTAGACGAAGTCCTCGGGAAGCTGCGCGTCCGGGTAGGTCTCGTGCAGCGTATCCCAGCTCTTGGGGATGATCTGCCACGCTCCGCGCGCGTCCATGTTGGACATGACGTAACGGAACGCCTCCTCGCGGTTGATCGCGTAGAGCACGAGAATGCGGTTGAGCATCTCGAGCCGATCGATCTCCTCACCGGTGGTGAAAAGCTCCGGGGAGTACACCTGCTCAGTGAGACTGAGAACGACCGCATGGCGCATCGTCACGGTCTCGAGCACGTGCTTGCCGTGAATGCGGCCGGAGCGCACATCCTTGGCGAGCAGGTCGTAGCGGACCGACTCGGTGACTAGGTGCAGGTACTCGAGCCCCGCCTGACGCAACTCCGGCGTGTTGAGCCGGGTGGAGTACGGGACGTACACCTTGCCTGAGATGCCCTCAGTGCCCTCCTTGTCCGGGACAGCCTTGCGCACCGCGACCACGGTCCAGCCCGGCGGGGAGCTCACGATGAACGGCGGGTTCACCCCACCCTCGCAGGCTCCTTCGCGCTCACAGCGAACACGGAAGTTGTCGGGAGAGTTCGCGACACCCCCATAGACCTCGATCTTCTCCAGCTTGCCATCAGGACTGACAGCCGCCAGCAGGTAGTCGTCGCCGAGGCAACGCTTCCAGGTGAGGTCCGGCTTGCGCTCGGGAACGCAGCTCATCTTCTTGAACCGCGCCCCCTCCATGAGCCGCTTGCCCCGCTCGATGTAGTCGAGCAGGTTCTCGGGCACGTCGGAGAGTCGCGGAGGCCCTGGTGGTACCCAGGCCTCGTGATCACCGATCATGACCGTCGTGACGACGGGAGGCTCCAGGGGCACGAGCGGCGGAGGGGCCGGCTCTGGGGACTCACCCGTGGCATCGGAGTCACCGCCCTCGACCTCGATCGAGTTTTGATCACAGGCAGCCACCAGGAGAGGCAGCGCGCACAGCATCAGCATCATCCAGCGAGAGAAAACGCGCATGAGAAGGTCTCCTTGTCTGGTGCATCAGTGCACGCAGAACCAATGGAAGATACGCTAAAAAACGGCTTTTGTCAATGATTAAGCCCCAAAAGGACCCTGATATGGGGGATAAATTCATTGACACATTTTCCAAGGATTGTTATTATTCTGCCGCAAAACAAAACCACCCCCAATGAGGGGCCTGTAGCTCAGTTGGCTAGAGCACCTGCTTTGCAAGCAGGGGGTCGAGGGTTCGAGTCCCTCCAGGTCCACCATTAGGGGTGGTTTTTTGTTATCATAAGTCCGTATGAAACACTTGCTTCTCTTGATTGTTCCACTAGGGCTACTCTTGTCACAGGCTCCGGCACAAGCCTCTCACCAGGAATCCATCCGCGTGCAATCCACGGACCATTCGATTGATTTCGAACTCTCTGTAGGCGATACAGTGGGTGGCGCTTCCATCGCTTTTGCTGACCTCGGAGATGATGGTGTTTCTGAAATCATCATTGGAAGTGGATTAGGTTCTGAGCCTCGAGTACGCGTTCTGCGACAAGATGGTAGCGAGGTTGGGAGCTTTCTCGCTTACGCCCCTTCACTGGGCGTGGGTGTGAACGTCGCTGCGTGTGACCTAACTGGTGATGGCTATAATGAAATTGTTGTAGCACCAGCAAGAGGCGGTGGTCCCCATGTACGTATCTTTGACCGCTACGGTGAATCAATCGACGATGGAGGTTTCTTTGCTTACGACGAATCGTTCCGTGGAGGAATCAATCTTGCCTGTGGCGATCTCATCGATGATACCCGCGATGAACTTGTCACTCTTCCCGCTGCCAGTGGCGGTCCGCATGTGCGCGTGTGGTCATGGGATGGCCAAGCACGACTCGCAGAAAACTTTTTTGCCTTTCACGCGAGCGACCGCTCTGGTCTTGTTGGAGACGTGCACAACGGAGAGCTTATCGTTGCGCAACAACACACCAACGAACCTACAATAAAAACATTTTCTTTTTCAAACAGTGTCACGACAACAAACGAACAAACACGTTTTGTTGATGCACTTGGTATAACTTCCCTTGTTGCACACGCGGAAGAAATAATTTTATCCACAGCAACGAACAGTTTGGTTTACACCAATGACGAAACGTCAGAAACTTTTTTTTCTGTTCATGGGAGTGTCACTGTTGCCTCGGACGAAGAACAACTTCTTATTACATCAGGACGACTCATCTTTGTTCCAGAAGAAAACAAACGCATCGAAGTAGACACGTTAGAACAACGTCTCTATGCATCCGACGGTGGCATCCTCGACAACAGCTTCCTTATTTCAAGTGGGCTAAACAATGCAACACCCCTTGGAAATCATGTAATTTTAGCCAAAGTTCCAGTTGTGCATTACGCCTGGAATTACGGAGAAGGTGATGCAAGAAATTATGACCTTGGCTGGATTCCATACAACATCCGCTTCTATCCGCACATCTATATTCACTACGCACCGTGGCACAACAACTTCGGACACAAGATGTCGCATGGCTGTGTGAACGTTTCTCTTGAAGACATGATGTGGGTTTACGAATGGTCAGAGGAAGGAATAGAAGTTCAGGTGCACGAAAAACAATCGTAAGAGAAAAAAATTTGTGAAAATATTCTTGTTGCAACGAGAATATTTTTTTACAATGTAATCATCGTTTGTTGCAGCGCGTCATGTAACACACGAAACTCTTCTGCACGTTTACGTGCAGAGCTCGATCGAGCAAGTTATTTAATTAATCTATCCTCGGAGGAACCAATGGTTCTGACTTGGTCATCGACATGTCGGTGGCACAGAGGAGGTGATTCGGAACTATGCCAGCAAAAAAGAAGAAGCCGGCAAAGCGTAAACCTGCTGCAAAGAAGAAGCCTGCAAAGCGCAAGGCAGCTCCTAAGAAGAAAGCAGCAGCAAAGCGTAAGCCAGCAAAAAAGAAGGCAGCTCCAAAGCGCAAACCAGCAGCCAAGAAAAAGGTTGCTAAGAAGAAGCCAGCGAAGCGTAAAGCAGCACCTAAGAAGAAGGCTGCTGCAAAGCGTAAGCCAGCGAAAAAGAAGCCTGCAAAGCGTAAAGCAGCTGCTAAGCGCAAGCCGGCCAAGAAGAAACCGGCTAAGCGTAAACCAGCGAAAAAGAAAGCTGCAAAGCGTAAGCCAGCTAAGAGGAAGCCTGCCAAGAAAAAGGCAGCTCCAAAGCGCAAGAAAACCGTCGCTAAGAAGCGAAAGCCTGCAAAACGCAAGGCAGCTCCAAAGCGCCGCAAGCGCTAAGTGCAAATATAAAAACACTCTCAGTGACGCGCTGAGAGTGTTTTTGATTAGAGTAGGCTAGATTGCTTTGGTGCTGGTGGACCTTTCTCGCCGAAAATCTTTACCGTGCCGTAGATCCCATCATAACCCGGCTGGATATTCATCTCACCTTTTCGCATACGTGAAATAGCTTCGGCAAGGTTTGGATAGGCGGAGGCAGCTTGAATAGCTTGTAGTGGAGTATCGAGCAGGAGCGTGAACTCGTCAGCAAGTTCGTCGGTTAGCCTGAAATATTCGGCAAGCACCTTTTTTGACTGAGTCGACTTCACACCTACAACCTCTGCAATGATCTCCGCCAATGGCACAATTGATTTGAATGGAATTTTTCTGTTTGCAACTGTATGCGCATCACGATCAGAGAGCTCCTCTACCCGATGATGTACTCCAAGGGTGAGCGGTTTGTGACACGTTGGACAGCGCTCGCCATGACGTTTCGACTCTTTGGGATCACAGGAAAATTTACAACCAGAACAACCGTCAAAATGATACTTGCCCTCTTGAGGGTAAAACTCGATGGTGTACTTAAAACGTTCCCGATCTTTTTCACGCAGTACACGCACAAACTCATCGTATGTTGGCGGCTCATCAAACTCAAACACGTTTGCCTCACGCCCAAGGTTTCGAGGGGAGTGCGCATCGGAATTTGAAATCAACACCACATCATCGAGTCCAGATAGTTGCCAGTTCATCAAAGGATCAGACGAAAGCCCTGTCTCGATAGCGTAAATATACTGGCTCATCTCTCCGAAGCATTCTTCAATCGAATCGAATCCAGATTTGCTTCCGAAGATCGCGTACCAGGGTGTCCAAGCATGAGCAGGGATGATAATAATCTTTTCATCAATTTCTTTCAGGAGCTTATACAAATCTTCAGAATCGATTCCAAGAATTGGACGACCATCCGCCTTGAGATTGAAATTCCTACGAGTCAGTTCAGCGATAACTTTCTCACACGTTTCAATCGATGGAGAAAAGACAAGATTGTGTACGCGACGTGTCTTATCTCCCTTCTTATAAATCTGACTGAACTCCTGCACGAGCATGAACTCACGCTTCCCACCGCCCTTGAGCTGATAAATCCCCTGCCTCTTTTCTTCAAGATGTTCTTTGATGTGAGCGAACCATTCTGGATGTGTCCAGTCACCTGTGGCAACGATATCGATCCCCTTACGCGCGCACCACTCATCAATAACAGGAAGTTCAAGTTGCTTACTGCACGCGCGTGAATATTTAGAGTGAATGTGCCAATCAACGATGTAACGCATATATGCTAAACTTTGGACCTATGAATCTATCTGACTATCAAGAAAAAGCAGCAACCACTGCATTGTACCCCAACGTAGGAAACAACCCCTATTACGCTGCTCTGGGCTTGGCTGGAGAAGCTGGTGAAGTCGCCAATACGGTCAAAAAAATAATGCGAGATAACGATGGAGTTGTTGATGAGACATTCCAGAAGGAAGTTCAAAAAGAACTTGGTGATGTCCTCTGGTATGTTGCCTGTGTAGCGAGTGAAATGAAGTTAAATCTTAATGACATTGCTCAGGCAAACATCGAAAAACTAGCTTCACGTAAAGAACGCGGTGTGTTACACGGCTCGGGGAATGATCGCTAGTCTATAAACCGCAATACATCGTCGTGGTCAACGTCACCGAAACGTGTCGTGTCCACGACTTTTGTTTTACCCACAATCTTCATTGGATCAAACCTTCGATGAAAAAATCTCTTTTCAAATTCTTCAAGGACATGCTCTAACGCATCACAATGTCCAGGATGTCGTTCCTGAGAATTTGCTCGGGCAATAAATCGATCTCTTGTTACCTTAGGATCCGCCGTCATCCAAATTTGCCTTACGTCAGCATCATGTCTATCTTTCAAGGCTTGAATCCACTCATGATCATCTGGCCAAAGAAACGTTGCCTCAGCAATCACATCATCTCCTCGTTCTAAATGCATATCAACAAGCTCTTTGAATGTCGGCCAAGCCAGACCTCCGATCCGTTTTGACCAGCTCCTATCACGGTATCCACCCAAATCAAAAAACGTCTCTTTCAAATCATCCATTGAGAGACGTTTTATTCCTGTTTGTTCTTCGAGAAAACGAGCAAGGGAAGTCTTGCCTGTAGCTAGCGAGCCACCAATGATGATCAACTTAGGCATTCTGCTTTTCTAAAATCTTCTCAGCAATCTCTAGCTCTGCACGAGTGTTAATTCCAACGGCTTCCTCAGGGGCAATGCTCATAGAATTAATTTCATGTCCTTGAGCCACAGCCAGCTCGATGAGGTCAGTGAGGTAGTATTCTTTGTTCGCGTTAAAATTCTTCACCTGACCAATATTCTCCCAAAGCCACTTTCCATCGAAGCAGAAAAAAGAAGGATTTACTTCTTGAACCTCACGCTCCGATTCCATCGCATCCTTAAACTCACGGATGGCGATGATATGACCATGTGCATCGCGGATGACACGACCCCAGTGTGAGTAGATAGGCCATTCATCGAAAGATGGCACAGTCGTCGTCATCATCGACAAGACTCCGCCGACACGTTCATGCAACTCAGCAAGCTTACGCAATGTCCCTGGTGAAACCAACGGATGATCTCCGTTAAGAACAATGACCGCATCAGCATCTTTCACCTCATCTTTGCAGACCATTACAGCATGAGCTGTTCCAAGCTGCTCCTCCTGAATGACGTAATCACACTCTCCCTTAAACCCCTCACAAATTCGGGTTCTTTCATGGCCAATAACAATGATTGGTTTTCCATCTACCCCAGAACCCACCACTGACTCGTAAATCCTTTGGATGATTGGCTTGCCGGCAACAGGCACAAGCGCCTTAGGGACATCCGCACCCATGCGTGTTCCCTTTCCGGCCGCCATGATAATAAATCGAAATTTCATAGCGTGAAGTATCGTATCAACGGTGCTGAAAAAAGCAACGTTGACATGTGGATCTGGCCGTGATCAAAATCCACCTATTATCAAAACCGTTCCAACAGCCCCCACAACAGCTCCGAGGGCAAAAATAAATGCCCAGAGGAAAATCTTACAAAGAAAACAATCTTGTTTTTTATTGATCATACAAAAACAATTGTAACAAAAAAATCCTTTGTCCTGGCGCCTACCTACTCTCGCGCGAACGCACTACCATCGGCCCTAGAGAGCTTAACTACCGTGTTCGGGATGGGAACGGGTGTGACCTCTCTGGAAGGAGCACCAAGACAAAAGATTCTTTCTTTCGTTGTTTTATTGTAGAAGAGAAACTGGTTTGATCAGACTCAATCAAACGCAGAAGTGGTTGTAGAGCTCGACCGATTAGTACTGCTCCGCTGAACACATTACTGTGCTTACACGTACAGCCTATCAACCTCATCGTCTCTGAGGGGTCTCAAATGAATATCAATCTTAGGAGCGACTTCGCACTTAGATGCTTTCAGCGCTTATCCGCACCAAACGTAGCTACCCGGCGATGCTCTTGGCAGAACAACCGGTACACTAGAGGTTTGTCCATTCCGGTCCTCTCGTACTAGGAATGGGTTCCTTCAATATTCGAAGCCCACGGCAGATAGGAGACCGAACTGTCTCACGACGTTCTGAACCCAGCTCGCGTACCGCTTTAATGGGCGAACAGCCCAACCCTTGGGACCTTCTCCAGCCCCAGGATGCGATGAGCCGACATCGAGGTGCCGAACCTCCCCGTCGCTGTGGACGCTTGGGGGTGACTAGCCTGTTATCCCCGGAGTAGCTTTTATCCGATGAGCTTCCGCCGTCCTATTTCGTACGGTCGGATCACTAACTTCTGGTTTCCCAACTGCGCGACTTGTAGGTCTTGCAGTAAAGCCAGCTTTTGCGTTTGCACGTCCAGCGCGATTTCCATCCGCGCTAAGCTGACCTTTGTAAACGCCTCCGTTACATTTTGGGAGGCACCCGCCCCAGGTAAACTACCCACCAGATCCTGTCCCTGACACCGGATTCACGGTGCCTGGTTAGAATTCACACAACACAAGGGTGGTATCTCACTGGTGCCCGAAGGCTCCCACCTATGCTGAACATGTGAAACATGAACCCAAGATCAAGTTGTAGTAAAGCTTCACGGGGTCTTTTCGTCTTGCCGCGGGTAGTGAGCATCTTCACTCACACTGTAATTTCGCCGAGTCCATCGTTGAGAGAGTCTCCAACTCGTTATGCCATTCGTGCAGGACGGAACTTACCCGTCAAGGAATTTCGCTACCTTAGGACGATTATAGTTATCGCCGGCGTTCATCCGCGCTTCAGTTAGAGGCTTCGTTACCGAAGTAACTAACCCCCTTCCTTAACGTTCGGACACTGGCCAGGCATCAGCCCCTATACATCACCTTGCGGTTTAGCAGGGACCTGTGTTTTTGATAAACAGTCGGTTGGAGTCTTTCGCTGCGGGTCACTTCCTCCCGGAAGCAACCAGGCCTTATCCCGAAGTTACGGCCGCTGTTTTGCCGAGTTCCTAAACGATGGTTCTCTCGTACGCCTTGGCACATTACGCGCCTATCCACCTGTGTCGGTTTGGGGTACGGGTCTCTATTACATTAGCCCTAGCAGCTTTTCTTGGCACTTTGTCCTTTCCCCTTGTCTGATCGGATGATCAAACTCGCGATGACAGACGGGCTTGAGGTCGAACCTCAGTCCGGCGGATTTGCCTACCGAACGCCAACCTGCCCCCAACGTCATAGCCATAGGACGCGGGAAATTTCAAAATGCGTCCCTGCATCAGTGTAATAGAGAGTGCAGGAATATTAACCTGCTGTGCATCGACTACGCCTTTCGGCCTCGCCTTAGCTCCCGACTAACCCTGGGTCGATTCTCGTTGCCCAGGAAACCTTGGATTTACGGCGGACAGGATTCTCACCTGTCTTTTTGCTACTCATGCCAACATTCTCCCTTCGCATCGCTCCACCAGGGGTCGCCCCACCAGCTTCAATGCAATACGAATGCTCCCCTACCGCTTCAGACCAAAACAGGTCTGAAGCCCTCAGCTTCGGCACGTCACTTAGCCCCGGTACATTTTCCGCGCAAGAAAACTTGACCAGTGAGCTATTACGCTATCTTTAAAGGATGGCTGCTTCTAAGCCAACCTCCTGGTTGTATAAGTCTTCTCACCACGTTTTACACTTAGTGACGATTTTGGGGCCTTAGCTTGAGATCTGGGCTGTTTCCCTTTCGACTAATGGAGCTTAGCCCCCATAGTCTGACTGCCGGGAACGCGTACTGGTATTCGGAGTTTGGTTAGGTTCGCTACCCGAAGGCGCAAAACCCATTCAGTGCTCTACCCCCAGCACACTATTAACCGACGCTAGCCCTAAAGCTATCTCGGGGAGAACCAGCTATTACCGAGCTCGATTGGAATTTCTCCGCTATCCACAGCTCATCCCAGCGTTTTGCACAGCGCTTGGGTTCGGTCCTCCACAGGTTATTACGCCTGCTTCAACCTGGCCATGGATAGGTCGCTCGGTTTCGGGTCGTGTGCACGCCACTCTCTATGTATATACTCGACACACTGCAGAAACTTCTGCAGCGACGTGCCAAGTATATAAATAGATCACGCGGGTTAACGCTCGCTTTCACTTCGCCTACGTCCCGGAGGACTTAAGCAGCGACGTGCAGCACACTCGTTGGCTCATTCTTCAATAGGAACGCCATCACCCATCCGAAGATAGGCTCTGACTTCTTGTAAGCATATGGTTTCAGATACTATTTCATTCCCCTCCCGGGGTACTTTTCAGCTTTCCCTCACGGTACTGGTTCACTATCGATCAGAACATGTATTTAGCCTTGCCAGATAGTCCCGGCTGATTCCTACAGGATTTCTCGAGTCCCGTAGTACTCAAGGTTCGTCTCAGATGGTGTGAATGCATTTCGTGTACAGGACTTTCACCTCCTATGGTTCTACGTTCCAGTAGATTCCACTATGCAACACACATGTATCATCTCGTGCCTTTGGAAGCAGACACATGAGACGCCTTACAACACCCGCTATCGCAACGCCTTCCAGCTTTCGTCGCCGCTCACACACAAACACCGAAGTGTTCCCATGCTTGCCACAACTTCACGATAGAGGTTTGGGCTGTTCCCGTTTCGCTCGCCGCTACTCAGGGAATGGTTTCACTTTTCGTTCCCACCCAAGGTGCTTTCTGGGTGAAAACGTAAAGTGAAAAATTCTTTTTCTTTTCCTCTGGGTACTGAGATGTTTCACTTCCCCAGGTTCCCGACCTACAGCTATGTATTGACTGCAGGACAATACGGCATTACCCGTACTAGGTTTCCCTATTCGGAGATCTTCGGATCAAAGGTTGCTTGCCACCTCCCCGAAGCTTATCGCAGGCTGCTACGTCCTTCATCGGCACGTTCTGTCGAGCCATCCTCCATATGCTCTTATGATGCTCTACAACCACTTCTGTGTTAGATGATATCTAACGGCGTACAGTGATGAACGCCATCAGAAGTGTTTGTTTCTCTTCTACCCTATTCAGTTGTAATGATCATTTTAAAAATCGCTACAGCAGCAACGATCCAAAATACTTCAGGGATCGCTCTGGTTCGATTGTGGTCATCTGTTCAACCTGTGTTCTATCCGGTTCCTTTCCTCCATCCCTCAAGAAATCAATCTCAGCGATCCTCGGGACAAAAAAGGAAGTGAATATCCACAAATGACAGGGGAAGTGTAGTCGAGACCTGAATACCTGTCAAGAGATGTTCCCACAAGGAGTCCACAGATCCTGTGGGCAAAAAAAAATGCCTCTGTTAGGCTAAAAAAATATGCTATCAATTACCATCATCCGAATGGGGTCCATTAAGGAGCCTGGGCTTCAATCGATAGAAAAGGAACTTTTGAAGCGCATCGGACTGTTTGCAAAGTTTGAAATAAAAGAATTGAAACCTGTTCGATTCAAAAACACCGCCGATCGAGAGCGGGTTTTTCTAGAAGAGGCTAAGCAAATCAGATCTGCGTGGAATAAAGCCTCTCTAAAGATCATTCTATCTGAACATGGCAAAACGACTTCCTCAGTCGAATTCTCTGAGTCACTCACCAAATGGAGCGAGCACGGTCAACGACACCTAACTTTTGTTATCGGAAGCGCCCTAGGTATCGATCGCACCCTCATGAACGAAGCGGATCACACCCTCTCCCTCTCACCCATGACCTTCCCCCATGAATATGTCTCCGTCATGCTTCTGGAACAACTCTACCGAGCAAGCACCATCCTTGCAGGAAAAACGTACCATTACTAAAACGCCCTTTCGGGCGTTTATTCAATCTCAGTAAGAGAGGTAATGGTCTGCCAATGCTCGCCATCATTTGGATGTGTGTCCCCATGCTTGGAGCCAGCACGCATCATCCGCACAAGTGTAATAGGAAGGTCTTCACCCAGAGCGGCAGAAAGTTCCCTGGGATTGTCATCGATAAATATCACTTCTGCGTCTGTTGCGGCACACAACTCCTTTAACTGAACATGTTTGCGACGCTCTGGTCGAGCGATACGAATATCTTGAATGTGCTCATCAAGTCCAGCGGCCTCCAATTTAAAATGCTGATACTCATGATCCCCAAACGTTAAAACGGTAAAATCTGCTTTTTGTTCTTGAAGAAAAGGCACAACGTCATCATAGAGCATGGTAAGGGCCTCGGCTTGGGTATACTCCTCAAAACGACCAATAAGCTCATCAAGCTCCGCTCCTTCTATACCCATCTGCTCCGCATGTTCACGTGGAGTAAATCCTGTTTCAAATAACTGACTCCCACGATCACGAGCATCCTCCCTATCGATCTGACAAGCCTCAAGCTCATCAAGCCAACACTCCCAAAGTGACTGCACATCAAACAGTGTCCCATCAAAATCAAAGACGTAATGCTTCTTCATAGAAGTGTTTCAATATCCTTATAATCATCCTCAAGGCTCATGCCTGGCTCATATTCAAACGGTGTATCGGCGATCTTCTGAATCGTCTCGAGCAGCACGGGGTACTCCTCATTCATAAAGTGACCATCATTTTCTGATGCCACAAGGCGAGCCTTCAGCTGTTTTGCCATGAGTTCTCCATGGGAGAATGGCACAAGCTTATCATCACGGGAATGAATGACAACGTATTCACGCGCCTTCCACATGAGAACTTCAGCGTCCAAATCAGCGATAAACAAACGACGTAATTCCGGCTTTGAAACTTTCCACGGTGCTCCGACCAAAATAACAGCACGCGGTGTCTCGGTCATTTCAACCGCTTCCAGATACTGTAGGATGATAAACGCCCCGAGTGAATGCCCAAGAATGATGTCATCCGATTTCAAAAAGCCGACCTGGTCCTTCATTCGCTCAACAATCTGCGGAAGGTCCAGCTCGTCCTTGGTTGAAAGTGGAAGCTCTGGTGTCACCACCTCAAATCCCTTATCGCGAAGCTGTTGCGCGAGCCAGGGGTGAAAGTTCTGTTGTGGATTGGCGTTGAAACCGTGTACGAGTATGACTCTCATAAGTTAACGCGACGATACTTGATGAGACGGCTTTTGTCGAGTATGATCGTGGCGCTTAGTTACTTCGAAAAAGATTGATGGGCGGGTGGTGGAATTGGTAGACACGCTAGCCTTAGGAGCTAGTGCCGCAAGGCGTGAGGGTTCGAGTCCCTCCTCGCCCACCAAACTTTTTTGAACAAGTTGCCGTATGAAGAAACGCGCTCCACTTACTCTCTCACATGTCCTGCTCACAAGCCTTCTAACGCTGGTTATTGGTCTTGGGACCGGAATCGCTATCCCGTCTGGGGCACCAACTAAACCAACGCTCGATGAAAAAGGAACGAAATCCACTTCACATATTCACGAGACGATTGAAGTTTCCAATGAGCAACCGTTGCCCACCGTCACCCTTGAAGTTATTCAAGGACCTGATAAAGCGTGGAACGCGCATATGACCTTCGAAAACTTTGTCCTTGCCCCAGATCAGGCCGGCGCGGAACACGTTGAAGGACAAGGCCACGCCCACATCTACCTCGACGGTAAAAAAATCAACCGGGTGTATGGCAATTGGTATCACCTAGGAAAACTCCAACCTGGTGAACATGACGTTGAGGTAACACTTTCGACAAACAATCATTTTGAGCTCGTTCAAAATGGAAAGCCTATTGGAGCAAGTCAAAAAATCACTGTCACAGAATTGTCGATGAACATGCAAGGTCAAGACATGTCTGAAATAGATGCAGATGCAACGACAAGCCCAGTAGAACAGGTAATGAACGACGAGTAATCCACATACAATCCATTGACACGGGCCCAAAATCGTGATGTCATGAATGTACAAGAATTAAGATCCCCCTTACGTACGATGCCACTCCAGGTATCGCTCTAAGGGGGATCTTTTTTTCTTCCGTCGTTGCAACGGCTCCTTACAATTTATGACCCAACGTATGTTGCTATTCAACAAAGTGTGGATTGCCATGATCGTTCTTGCATCGCTTGTCGCTGTACCGATTAAGACCTTCGCACAAACACCCACCGTCATCTTTTCTGAGATTGCCTGGGCTGGTTCGAGTCAATCAAGTTCTGATGAATGGATCGAGCTTACAAACCTGACCGACACACCCATCGATCTATCCAACTGGACTATCACGGGAGCCGGCAGTTCGGGGAAAGACCTTGTCGTGCCTGATGACACCGTCATCGAACCTTACTCAACCTTTCTTATCGCCAACTATGATTCTTCCCACGACAACTCGGCCCTCAGCGTCGAACCCAACTTCATCACCGCCACCCTGTCACTGCCAAATGACGGATTCCGTGCAACTCTCTATGACCATGACGGTTCCCTCATCGATGTGGCAGGAGGAGATGGATCAGCTTTCGCCGGAAGATCTGGCAGCGCTGCGGATACTGATGACGGACGATACCGATCCATGGCTCGAGTCGATGAAACGCTGAGCGGATCAGATGAAGCCGCTTGGAGCGATGCCCAGACAGCCTCAGGTTTTAAACAGAATATTGAGGACATGGGCACACCAGGTGCCGTCGAGGAATGGTTTATTCCAGAGACAGAAAAGGAATCTGAAGAAATAAACGAGGAAGAGGTCCTTGAGGGGGAAACAGAAGAAGCGCTCGAAGAAGAAATTTCAGGCAACGAAACTCAAGAGGCAACGGAAGAGACTCCGCAAGATACAGAAGAATCACTTCCTGAGGACACTGAAAATTCTGGCGAAACATCTTCTGTGCCTGCCGAAATAGAGGAGACACAAGAAATTATCGAAGAGGAATCTGTTACTGACCCAGAAACAACATCAGAGAAAAATAACGACCCTCAAGAGGTTTCCGAGGAGGCAGAAGCAAATGAAACTGAATCCCTCGAGGGATCAAACGAGCATCTGCAAGATGAATCTTCAAAGGAGAACACACCATCTGAGACATCTTCCGAACCCGAGGAAGATGTACCCACCACGACCATCGCTTACGCTCCTGGTGTTATGCAAATCAACGAGTTCGTTGTTGATCCAAACGAGGGAGAAGAGTGGATCGAGATTGTGAACCGCGCCACCGAAAGCATCGATACCACCGGCTGGACGGTTGAAGATGCCACAGGTCGAGCCACCGAGCTTGAGCCTGTCGTTGTTGCCAGCGGAAGCTACATCGTCGTTGAGGGGCCGAGGGGAAAGCTCAACAACGATACCGACACCATTTTACTTCTCGACGCAGCCAGAACCGTCATCGACTCAATCACCTACGGGGGCGAAGATCTTCCCGCACCAAAAGATGGTGACAGTCTCGCGCGTGACAGCGGCGGTTCCTTCACTCTCACCAACACCACTACGCCCGGCGGACCAAATGTCATCTCAGATGCAAGTGAGACGAGCGCTGAGACAGAATCGGAAGTCGTGGAGGACGAACCCGAGGAGCCCATCGATGCAAATGAAGCGGAAACTTCTCAAGAAGAGGTTGTCGAGGAAGAGGAGACTTACACGAGCTCAACAGAGTACACAGACACGGCGCCAGATTCCTCAGATGAGGAATCTACGCCAGAACAAGAGGGCTCAGAAATAGATGAAACTACCTACTCCGGCGCCGTCACCCTTGAATTCACTTCGCTTTACCCAAACACATCAGGAGCAGACGCACAGGAGGAATATATTGAAATTGCAAACACTGGCCTTGAGAGCATCGATCTCAAGGGCTGGAGCATCGAAGATGGTTCTACAGACCGATACACCTTCTCCAGCTCTCTCAAGATTGCTGGAGGAAGCACCCTCCGCGTGGATCGCCCGCAGAGCGATCTTTCTCTAAACAACAGCGGCGACACACTGGAGCTGATTACACCAGAGGGCGATGTGATCGACATGGTGACCTATGGCAGTGCCCCTCGAGGGGGAACATACGATAGAGATGGCGCGTACTGGAGCTGGTCGACGACAGATACTTCAACAAAGAAGAGTGCCGTCGAAACAAATGAGGCTGTTACAACAAAAGAAGTAGCATCGACCCAAGGCACGACAACGAGCTCCAGCACAACTTCTTCCACGACCAACACCAGCTCAAACACGCAATCCATTTCCGCAGCCAGCTACGTTAGTTTCTTCTCCATTGAACAGGCCAAAGTTCAACCTGATGACACACGTGTACGCGTCGAAGGCTATGTCACCGCAAGCCCTGGAACATTCGGGCGCCAGGTGATGTACCTCCAGGATGAGAGCGCCGGCGTTCAAGTATATTTCTACGCCGCCACCTTTCCAGAACTCGACACGAATACACGAGTACGCATCGAAGGTGTCATGAGCACCGCCTATGGAGAGCGGCGTGTGAAGGTGACCAATGCGACAGATATCGTCCCAACAGGTGACCTCACACAAGCCATGCCAGCACAGCACGATGCCAAAGCGTTCGACGAGGCCCTTGTAGGTCTCCTCATCAAGACAAGCGGACAGATTCTCTCTCGTAGTTCAACAAAGCTTGTTCTTGAAGATGGTCCGGACCGCGTGACCATCTACCTCAAATCCGATCCGCTTATCGATGCAAACCAATTCGAACGAGGAGACCTACTCACGGTTACCGGCATTCTCACGAGCTACAACGGAGAGCTACGTCTGCGCCCTCGAGCAGAGACCGATATCCATATCGAAGAATCTGCGGCGGTCGCCTTTGCTAGCACTTCACAAGATGGCAAGGCCCTTCTTAATCAGCAGCAGTCCCGCATGGGAATGACCATTGTTCTTGTTGTTGCCACCCTGCTCGCTGCGCTAGCACTCATGCGCAAACTCCCAAGACGACGGGAGCGTGCGGCGGCTTAGTATGTCCCGAGCACGCCTAACCGTGGCGGACGTGAGACGCTGCGTAGAGCGACAAGCCTATGCCTATGGGGTATCCGAGGCCGTCAGTACGCTCTTGGGAGAATACGTCACAGAATTAATCACACAACAATATGTCAGAAGAAAAAAAGAACAATTGGTTCCAAGCTCTTCAAGATAAAATCAACATGCTTGCCGAGCAGTTTGGACTCGATGAAACACAACGAAACGCCTTCAGAAACTTTGTGGTCACCATCGCGCGAGAGCAATACAAAACGGGGAATCGCGCAGGAGCTGGATGGGCATTTGCTCAAGCACGCAAGAATCAATCAGAGCGTGTTGTAAGCCACTTATAATATGCACGGTTGATGTCATTGGGCTCGGTAACAGGCTACCGAGCCCCATCTCCCCTAATATAATTGACATAGTTATGACGAATGAAACATTCAAAAAAGAATTCATAGAAGAGATGGCAACTATTCTGGATTCTCGGTTTGAATCAATTGATCAAAAATTCGAATCTACCGAACAACAAATCCAAGACCTTATCTTGATCACAAAACTGGGCTTTGGCGATACGAATAAACGCATCGACCGAAACGCTCAAGCCATCTCAGAACTCAATCATCGAGCCACAGAAAATGCCGACCGAGTTCCTCGCGTCGAAATCACCATGAACCAAGAGTTTGCTGCGGCCACCAGGCAACGGCGCCGTATCCTGGAACGCGTCGATAATCACGAAGACCGACTCTGCACTCTTGAATCTTGTTAAACAAAAACACCCGGCCAAGCCGGGTGTTTGCATGAAGCGACTACATGCTAAATATGATGGCCGACATGACAAGTAATGCCAAAAGTCGATATCCGTTATCCAACAACCAAAGCTGACGTGGCTCTCCTTTCCATAAGACGTTCCCTGCCGTCACCGTCGCAATGAACCCAAGCCAGATCCAGAACCCCGTCATGAGTGCCGCATCCATAGATTCTGCCACTCCCACGAACCACGCAAGCACATAGGCCATCACTAGTGAGACGAGAAACCCTGCGGCGTACAACTTGTTCATGTTGGGTTTTGCCTTCTCAATCTTCTCCTTTGTCATCCCTGAAAGACTCATCCACTGCTTACCAAACAATGGACCGTACCAAATAGCCCCTAGGACCATATTGGCAACACCAGCCACCAACACGGCAATGTAATTAATCTCAATTTCCATACAACTCTTTGTTAGGAATAATGCCTTCAGTGTAGCATCTCTTGTCAAAGAAAAGCGCAATTGATACACTCCTGACCGCAATGGAATGCGGTAGTAGCTCAGTTGGTAGAGCGCTTCCTTGCCAAGGAAGAGGTCGCCAGTTCGAATCTGGTCTACCGCTCCAGTAAAAGAACTCAGCGCAAGCTGGGTTCTTTTATTTTGTTGCTATACTCAAGGGCGTATGAACACCAATTATTTGAACGAAGTCGAGCGCGCTCTGAAAGCTACCGTGATAGACGACCCTGACTACAAGGCCTTCCGAGAAAAAACGACGGGGCTTATCGTGCTCGGACACCGCCTCCCCCTCATGAAAGAGATCGAAAGCAAGGGATTCTCTTTTTATAATGAGTCGACGGAAGACATCCTTGCTGCCTGGGACACCATCTGGCGGACAACCGATATCCATGAGGCCATGTACCTCCCTCTCTTTTATTACCGTCGACACAAAGCAAATCTTGATCCAAAGATCTGGAAGGTCATGAAAGGCTGGGTTGATCGCATTGAAAACTGGGAGCATGCAGATGCTCTGTGTCTGCTCTACTCGATTATGTACGAAAAGTACCCCAAGCTCGTCGAGCCCACCTTGTTTACATGGAACAAATCGAAAGCTCCGTGGAAGCGCCGTGCATCTGTTGTCTCAACGATCTACTACGCAAGCAAGAACCGAACACCACCACCGCTCAAGTCCGTCCTCAAACTCATCGAACCTCTCATCCTGGATACGGACGACTACATCCGCAAGGGTGTGGGTTGGCAATTGCGCGAAGCGTACAAACTCTGGCCAGAAGAAACACTCGCATTCATTGAACAACACCTCACAGACCTCAGTGCCATCACCTTCTCCTACGCCACAGAAAAAATCCCCGCAAAGAAAAAAGCACAGCTCAAGGCTGTGCGTCGCCGCGCGCGTCTTGCGCGGGACTAGTCGTCGCTCAGTGCCAGGACTCGGATGAAGATGTTCACGAAGTCCAGGTAGACCGCCAGAGCGCAGTCGATGGCGTTGTCGTGCGTCCGCTGTACGCGCTGGGCGCGGTTGAGATCGAAGATGACGTAGAAGCCGAACAGCACGATGCCGGCCCAGTCCATCCAGGTCAGCGCTCCCTCCACCGGCAGACCGAAGGCGGCCGCGAGAGGAACAAACAGCAGGCCGAGGATGAGCAGGCAGAGCCCACCGAACAGGTACGGGGCCCAGCTCTCGAGGCTCTTGGGGATCAGGGCCCCCATCACGCCGAGCACCACCACCATCGCGGTGGTGATGAAGAACGCCTTGATGACCACGGCGGTTGCCGTTGCTCCCACCAGCGGTCCGAGCATCAGCCCGAAGGGGATGGTGACCATGGCGTAGCCGAGCAGGCTGATGATCGGCTCGTCGCTGCGCAGCGCGATCAAGATGCCGATCACGGCGATCGCGAAGGTGCCCAGCAGCAGACCCCATCCCAGGGTCCAGGTCAGACTGACACTCGCGGCGACGGCGCTCGAAGCGATGCCGACAGCCGTCCAGAAGCACAGCATGACGTTGAAGAACCTCTGACTCATGGCGTGAGTTCCGCCATCGCGACCCCACACACTCTTGGACATGCCCATATCGAATTCCTCCCAGATTGCCGTCTCCATGACAGCACCGCTTCTGCGGACGAAAAGAATGCAAAAAATAAGACTTTTGTCAATCCAATCCCTTGGCTCTTAAGCAATTCTCTGCTACCCTCAGGCCCATGGGCGAGTGGCGGAACTGGTAGACGCTGAGGTCTTAAACACCTTTGGGGTAAAACCCGTGTGGGTTCGAGTCCCACCTCGCCTACCAAAAATCCATCCCTTGACGGGGTGGATTTTTGTTTGCCCATAGACGCCCCGCCGGGCATAATGCAGACGTATGATCGAGCGCGAAGAGATGAACATTCCTGAGCGAGTTGTTGCCACAGATGCTCCAGAGGAAGAGCGTGTCTTTGAGGTAGGCCTGCGCCCACAGAGTCTTGATGATTTTGTTGGCCAAGATGATCTCAAAGAGAATCTCTCCATTTTTATTGAAGCGGCAAAAAAACGCGAAGAAGCCATCGACCACGTTTTGCTCTATGGGAATCCAGGACTCGGCAAAACAACCCTCGCCCACATTATTGCCAACGAGATGGGCGCACAGATTCGTGTCACCTCTGGACCGGCTCTAGAGCGCGTAGGTGATCTCGCTGCCATCCTCTCAAACCTTGGCCCTGGAGATGTTCTGTTTATCGATGAAATTCACCGCATGAACAAAACCATCGAAGAGGTGCTGTACCCGGCCATGGAGGACTATGCTCTGGATATCATCGTTGGAAAAGGTCCTACGGCGAGAACGCTCCGACTCAACCTAGAAAAGTTCACCATCATCGGCGCCACCACTCGACTCTCCCTGCTCTCAGCCCCACTGCGCGATCGATTCGGTGCCGTTCATCACCTCAACTTCTACGAAGAGAACCACATAGGCGACATTGTGAAACGCAGTGCAAACCTTCTGGACGTCACTATGGATGACGATGCTGCCGGACTCCTGGCTGCACGCTCACGTCGTACACCCCGCATCGCTAACCGTCTACTTAAACGTGTCCGTGATTACGCACAAGTAAAGGCCGATGGTCACATCAATCATGACGTCTGTGGCACAGCCCTGGAAAAACTCAAGGTAGATCACGTTGGTCTTGATCAGACAGACCGACGCATCCTCTCTACCATCGTCGAAAAATTTAAGGGTGGCCCCGTAGGACTCTCAACCATTGCCGCAGCCACACAAGAAGAAATTCAGACGATTGAAGACGTGCACGAACCGTTCCTGATCCAAATCGGTTTTCTCCAGCGCACCCCGCGCGGCCGTATCGTAACCGAACGTGGCTCTGAGCACCTGCAGTAAAGACCCTCATGGGGTCTTTTATGATAAACTTTTCTTACTATGTTCGATCTTCCCGACCTCGGCATCCCCGTATCGATCTTCCTAGCGATCTACGGCGCGTACATGCTCTTTTATGTTTTCTATAGCCTGTTCAACATCTACCACCTCATCCGCTACGGTATCTACGGTTTTGGCTTGTACCTGATCGTGACGGTCTTCACGGGTGGAACGATTATTCTGATTTCCGGTTCGGTCTTCCTGCTGATGGAGTACGACTGGACACACTCCGTTTCCGTTGACAGCGCTGCAGAGTATTACAACGAAGATCTGTTCCCAGCCCTATGATGCGTCTAGACCATCTTCCAAACCAGCGCCCAGACGAACATGTTGTCCTGTTCATGCGACGACACTGGTTTGCCATCCTCACCATCGTCGCGGCGTTTATTCTCCTCACCGGCCTCCCCCTTGGCCTCGGCTGGTATTTCTGGCTCGACGTCGAGCCCTGGGTGAACGGCCCCGTCTCAGGCCCGATCATCGTCGTGTTCGGGAGCCTCTATGTTCTCTCCGTCTGGCTCTTTGCCTTCATTGAGTTCACAGACTTCTACCTCGACACTTGGATCGTGACCAACGAACGCATCATCAACATCGAACAAGAGGGCCTCTTTCACCGCACAGCGTCCGAACTCGACCTCGCGGCCGTGCAAGACACCACCGCAGAAATCCGAGGCGTGCTCCAAACTGTCTTCACCTACGGCCAGGTCTTTGTCCAGACAGCAGGAGAGCGAGGACGATTCCACTTTAAAAATATCGACGACCCTGAGCACGTAAAAGAAATCGTGACGAAACTGGTTGAGGAAGATAAAAAGCGCGTGAGTGCCCTAGGGGCAACAGGACACGGAAAGATAAAAAGTACAATCAAATAAAAAGAGAGGCCACATGGCCTCTCTTTTTATTTCTCTAATTCTTTCTCTAATACTGTTTTTCCCACTGATGCACGTCCCACGCCCAGTCCGCCAGCTTCTCTGCATCGATGAACGAATCCGCTCGAGAATCAGCACCGAAAATCGTGATAAGCAACTCCCTATCCGTATCGTAACCATTAGGACGTAGCGCCACCACAAGGTTCCAACCGCTTTCGATTAAGTACCCGGTCTTCCCACCCGTGACGTACACATCATCATAGTCCGACTTATAAAGCATCCAGTTCGTGTTCGTCATTTTCTTAGAAGTGGACTGGGTCAGATTGTAGATATGCTTTGTGGCCGTTGTTGTGAACCGACGCACTTCATCACGCCCTAAAATATCTCGCGCCAGACGTGTCATCTCACGCGCGGTCGACACGTTTCCAAGCTCGATGCCTGTCGGATCGACAAACTCCGTCTTGATCAAGTTCAACGCCTTAGCTCGATTATTCATCTCTTCCAGGAATGTCGAACGTGTAAGGCCCGCGGTACGAGACAAGGCATTCGCTCCGTTGTTCGCACTCCCAACCAAAGCTGCGTAAAAAAGATCCTCGACAGTAAACTCATCACCGTCATACACCCACAGCCGCGCTCCGCCGACATTGTCGCTGTTGCGCACATCACCGTAGGCGCTCATTGAAACCTCGTGGTCCAGCACTACATCAGCGGTAACCAGCTTGGTGAGTGAGGCAACGGGCCACTGCCGATTTTCATTTTTTACCGTCAGAATCTTCCCCGTCGACCGATCCATCACCACGTACGCATGCGCTCCAATCTCTGACTCGATCTCTTGCGTATCAACACGAGCCGGTACTCCGTCACCCTCCTCAGGGCCATAGCTGCGCAACTCATCGTGCTCAGCCCAACCGTACTGTCGCGCCCAATCTTCAAGGTCGAGTAGGAATCCCGCTGCCGTCCCCGGCACAGCTAATCCAGTGTCTGCCTCAAATGCCACTTGCAAATCTCCCCGCTTCTCATAAATCTCCTGAAGCGGATCCAGAGCCAAAACCGCCGCAGGATTAACTGCGGCGATCATCAGTAGGATTGTGAGAACTCTTAGTCCCATCGTTTGTTCAATTCAACTCCTGTGTAGAAATACTTCAAAATGTCGTCCCAAAGCTCTCCTTCACGAGCCATACACAGAGCCTCAGAAGCACTGAGTCCAACTCCGTGACCCCAGAGCGTGCGGCCATGTTTCAAGTCACACGGCGCTGGCACACCACGCACCCATGGCACGTAACCTCCCCAGACCTCTGACCAGTCGCGAGTGCGTCCGTCGGAGCGAGAGAAGTACGGCGTGATAGCGGTCTTCCCCTCGTAGTTCACCGTAATACCCGTTGTGTCGTCTGCTGCCTTTTTGATGTTGAAATGTCGCAGCTCATACTCATACCCCTTGTACACCTGATCATCTGCGTACGCATTCATGTGGAAATACCCATGATGCTTCGTGTTTCGCTCCCAGTGATAGGTGGCGTAGGTGCGCGCAATCGTAATGAGCGTCTTCTTAAACTCATGTGCCGAAAGGTTTGATGTTTCAGCCAGTCCGTAAAGATACTCCTCGATTGGAAGCTCATTGATCACCCAAACCTCATCCTTGTATGGAATGTACTGCAACTCGAGAGCATCGCGGAACATGTTATCCGCATAGGCCGCATTACGTGTTGCACGTCGGTCAAAGTTCTCAATGGTACAGATCGCGTCATCACTATCTGGCACGAATCGCAGGTACTTATGCGTCTGTTCGATGCCCTTACCACGGTTGTAGTAGTAACGATGGTTCTTGTAGAACGCACGCACCATTTCGTTTTGACCCATCACTCCCAGGAGCCCCCCTTCACTATCTTCAAGTCTCCACGTGCTGTTACAACTAATCTCAGTCACCCAGTCAGTCTCTTCATCAATGGTGAGTAGTCCAATTCGGACGATTGGCTCTTCGATGGTATTTGCCGCCTGAATCGCATCCTCATCAACGGTAACAGGCTCATTAATCACGGCAGCAGCTCCAGAGGTCACCTCAACCGGAATATCGATATAGAAATCTGGGATAATCGTGTCGTTCACCGCCATGGTGTAACGCACCGTATGATCTCCCTTTGTTGATGGTGCAGCGAATGTGAATTCCAGGAAATCGAGACCCCCAGGTTTCACCGTGCCAGAATCATTCAAAACCAACTTTGTGGAAGAGACCCATGAAGAGTGCTCTGTGCCCGCACTTGCAATCGCAATGTCTCCTGTTCGAATCTCACGCGTGCCCCAAGCAACGGAGCCTGTATTTTTCACGCCAATCTTATAAGAGATCTCTTCACCTGCTTTAGCTGTCACACTCTTGACACTACGCAACAAGATCATAGCTGAGAGTCCGTCTGTGTCAGGCGAGGCAACACCATCCTCAATTGCATCCTCTTGTACGTCTTCAACCTCCTCTTCTGCGGAAGGAGCTACTGCGACAGGTGTTGTTGTTGTCGACGCGCTCTCACGAGAAGTCGCCACAGCGGTATCACCTTCAACATTAATCGTCAGTGTAAACTCCCCTCCCGGAATCCATGTTGTGTCCTCTGCTGCAAGATTGAATGTCTCTTTATACGTACCTTCAGAATCTGGAGCTGTCAGTGTGAGATAAATGTATCCAATCGATCCAGGAGCCACAGCGGCTTCATTCAACAAAGCTGCCTGTGTGAAATCTTCCCAATTTCCTGATTCAAAGACACTCGTACGGTATTTTGGTCCATACGTATAAATAGAGACGTATGGCCCTCCATTATTCGTCCAGGTTTTTTCTCCAATATTCTGAAAACCAATCATGACCTGCTGAGTGGCACCGGGTTGCATGGTGAACCCTTGTTTTGGCAGTGTTACCTGCAGCGCTTCGTATCCTTTGCGAGGCGCGGCTTCAGCGACATTCGTCGACAAAAAAACTGCTGCTAAAACGAGCAACAGCGAAACCAAAACCACGGAAATCTTCGTGGTCGCCGCGGACAAAGCATGGAAATCGCGCGAGCGAAAAACTATCATATTTCAAAGGAATAATAGCATTTTTTAGGAGCAGGGTCAAAAGAAAAACGTGATACACTTATGACCGATATGATTTCATCGCGATCTTTAGCCTCAAATTTCACTGTCCAGCTCATTGGTAAAGGCCTCTCGGTACTCATCGGCCTGATTACGATTGCCTTTATTACACGCACCTTAGGAACGGCTGCCTTTGGTGAATACACCACGGCTGTTACCTATCTTCAAATGTTTGGTGTGGTGGTGGACTTTGGACTCACGCTCACCCTTATCGTCATGATCTCGGAAAAAGGGATCGATGAAGAGCGTGTTGCTGGGAACTTTTTTGGGCTACGACTTGTCTCAGGAGCCCTTTTGTTTTCCCTTGCGCCGATTTCGATCTTGGCATTTCCCTTCACCCCTGTCGTAAAGCAAGCCGTACTCATTGGTGCGACAGCGTACTTCTTTATGGGAGGTGCCAGCATGCTCGTAGGTATCTTTCAAAAGCATGAACGCATGTGGCGTGCGGCCCTGGCAGAGCTTATTAACCGCGCCGTGCTCCTGGGACTCATCGCCATCTTTGCCATGACCGCTCCAACCGTAGGAGCCATGGTCTTTGCCTCCGTGATCGCCAACGCCATCTGGCTCTGGACGATGATCCACTTTGCCAAGCCACTCGTCCGCGTCCGCCCACTGTTCGAGATGTCCGTCTGGCGCGACATCCTCTCCCGCTCTTGGCCCATCGCTGTCTCAATTGTCTTCAACCTGCTCTACCTCAAGGGCGACATTCTCTTCCTTGCCTACTTCCGCCCCGAAACAGAAGTGGGTCTCTACGGCATGGCCTATCGCATTATCGACGTTCTCACCGTACTTCCTGTCATGTTCATGGGGCTCGTGCTCCCATCGCTCGTAGCCGCCTGGAGTGCTGGCAAAGCCAAAGACTTCCGCAGATACGTAGCGCGCACGTTTGATCTATTCGCCATGGCCGTCATTCCCCTTGTTGTTGGCGCACAACTCGTCGCGACAGAACTCACGGTCTTAATCGCTGGAGACGGGTTTGCTGATGCTGGCCCTGCGTTGGCACTGCTCATCATTGCCCTTATTGGTGTGTTCTTGGGTGCACTCTACGGCCACCTCATCGTTGCACTCAACAAACAGCGCATCATGACTCTCGGTTATGTCTTCGTAGCCATTGTCTCCATCGTCGGCTACCTCTGGCTGATTCCAGAGCACGGTATGTGGGGCGCCATCTGGGTCACGCTCGCCAGCGAAGCGCTCATCGCCGCCATTACCTTTATTGTTGTCTGGCGCGTTAGTGGTGCTCTGCCAAATCTCCTTGCCACCCTCAAGGCCCTCCTTGCAGCAACGGCCATGTATCTCGTATTGCGACAAATTGATGTACACGTCATTCTCGATATCCTGATCGGCGCCACAGTCTATGGAGCCGCACTACTCGCCCTACGCGCTATTACCATCAAAGAGCTTAAGGCCCTGACCCGTCCAGTGGTATGACCCCCGTCCTGATAATCCTCACGGCCGCATTCGGTCTGACAACCTGGCTGAACCCCCGCGGAGGACTCCTACTTCTCGTTGCCCTACTCCCAAGTTACCTCCTGCGCACGGAACTCTTTGGAGTCCCCACAACCCTCCTCGAGCTGCTCCTTCTCACATTCGTTGTGGTTTGGCTCATCAAACATCGCCCAACACTCTCAAGCCTGCTGCCAACACGAACGATTCTGATCCCGCTTGGATTGCTCCTTCTCTCCTCCACAGTCTCCCTCTTCGTCGCCCCGGATCTCATGGGGGCTGCAGGTATCTGGAAAGCGTATTTCATTGAACCGATCATCCTCTTTTTCATCGTGAGGTATGAACTCATCCGCTCAAGCATCACCGCCGAAGACCTTTTCAAATCCCTCGGTCTCACAGCCCTCATTCTTTCTCTCGTCGCCATCGTTCAGTGGATTACTGGTGCCGGCCTCCCCATTCCGTGGGACATTGAACGCCGCGTGACCTCCGTTTTTGATTACCCGAACGCCCTGGGACTCTTCTTGGGACCAATCGTCATCATTGGCGCGATGCACACGCGACGTCTCACCAAAGATGTCTCCACCTGGTTCTGGCCCACGGTAACGATCCTCTCACTCATCGCCACCACTCTCGCCCAATCCGAGGCGGCCATTGTCGCGATCATTGCAACACTCCTGCTCGCAGGACTCGTGAATAAAAAAACGCGACGTCTCACAGTCGCTGGAACACTTGTTGTAGGAGCGCTGGTACTGCTCTCCCCTTGGAGAGCCGATGTTGTAGGCAAGCTCACCCTCCAAGACTACTCCGGCCAGGTTCGCCTCTCGCAATGGAGTGAGACGGTCGATCTCCTCCAGGATCACTGGCTGCTCGGCACCGGCCTCTCTGGCTACCCGACGGCCCTTGAGCCCTACCACCGAGCCACCCACTACGAAATTTTTCAATACCCACACAACATCGTCTTAAACATTTGGGTGGAATTGGGGCTCTTAGGCCTCATTGCCGTCGCGCTCCTTGGTTGGCAATTACTCGTACGAGGACGATCGATCAAGCCAGCGTCACTCGCTGGGTACGCGGCGTTCTTCGCTCTCATCGAGATCGCCATCCACGGCCTTGTCGACGTACCCTACTTGAAAAACGACCTCGCCATCCTTACATGGCTCCTGATCGCCACACTGCTCTATGCTCCTCAGACGCATCGTTCGAAGAAATAGACCCGACCGAGAACCAAGCCTCCGTGTTATAGGTGGATTCGTTCTGGCGATTTTAATCGTGGCACTGATCATTCGATTGGTGACCTGGCTCTCTGTGAGCGACCGCACACTTCTCACCCAAGCCCCAGGATTGGTGACTCACGAATCAGTCGATACACTTGAAATCACTCCACCCAACGACAGTCTTGAGAGTGTGCTTTACGAAATCGGCGTCTACACACAAACAAGCGACACATTCCCCATCGGAACCACCTCCCTTGTCTATGTAAGAAACGGCTGGCGGTTTGTAGAGATCGACTACCTTCCCAGTAGGTCCATCGAGGAGCAACAGGCGATTTACCGACTTTTCTACCAGGAAGAGGTCTTAATCGACGGTCACACCGCCACCTTCGTAGAACTCGACAGTCGACCACGCTGCATCGACTACGAAGACGGTATCCCGAATAAGTGCGAAATTTCAAAACAACTTCTTTTTCACGAGGACGAATACCTCGTCATCATCTCCGCAGATGGTAACCATGCCACGGACGGAGAACTCCTCTTACTCGCACAGGATATCCTTAAAAACAGCACCTATCACGACCAAATACCTCAACAAGACTGATAGAATATTCCTTGAACACTCAGAATGCCCATGATATTCTCCGCGCGCACTCACAGGGAGAGGTGCCAGAGTGGTCGAATGGGCCGCACTCGAAATGCGGTGTGCCTTCACCGGTACCGAGGGTTCGAATCCCTCCCTCTCCGCCACAAAACACAGCAAGACCTGCTGTGTTTTGTGTTACGCTATCTCATATGCTGACTGATCCACGCATAATCATCGCTGTCGTCATTCTGATCGTCTTTCTTCTTGTTACGCTCTACCATCTCAGCCGCGACTAATCGACCGAAACACTCCACAGGAGTGTTTTTTCTTTACTCTTCAGTGCGCTACAATAAGGGCAAATCTATGAAAATTCGCAAAGCTATTATTCCCGTTGCGGGAATGGGAACTCGTTTCCTACCGGCCTCCAAGGCCCAACCAAAAGAGATGCTCGCTGTCGTTGATAAGCCCGTCATTCAATACATTGTTGAAGAGGCGGTCGCCAGCGGTATCGAGGAGATCATCTTTGTCACCTCAAACGGCAAGCGCGCCATCGAAGATCACTTTGATCGCAACTTCGAACTTGAGTACCGACTTGAGCAAAAGAGAAAGAAAGCAGCCCTCAAGGCCGTCTCAAAAATCGGAAAGCTCGCGAAGTTCGCCTTTGTACGTCAGGCAAAACCTCTGGGTGATGGTCATGCCGTCCTAACGGCTCTCCCGTTCGTTGATGCACATGAGCCTGTTGCCGTCCTCTTTGGAGACGACATCATCGACAGCGATGAGAAACCAGCTCTACGTCAACTCATGGACGTGTATGAAAAGTACGGCGATCCAGTTATCGCTCTACAGAAAGTCCCAAAGAAAGACGTAAGTAAGTACGGCGTGATTGGGGGAAAGAGCGTAGGTGCAGGTGCTTACCAGATTGATCGTTTCGTAGAAAAACCCCCTGTCAGCAAGGCCCCATCCAACCTTATTGTCATCGGCCGCTACATTCTCACCCCGGAGGTCTTCGACATCCTTCCCTCTCAAGCTGCTGGTGGTGACGGAGAAATCCGACTCGCTGATGCATTCAACACGCTCCTGGAGCAAAACAAGGCTTTGTACGGATGTAAGTTTGAAGGCACACGCTACGACTGTGGAAACAAGCTCGGCTTCCTCAAGGCGCAGGTGGAGCTTGGACTCAAACACCCTGACACGGGCTCAAATCTCAAACGCTACCTTAAAAAGACCATCAAATCTCTATGACGCAGACACGATCAACATCTTTCTTCCGCCTCGTGGCCCCGTTGTTGTTGGTCGCGCTTGTGCTTACAGGAGCAGGCTGCGGTGGCAACGCAACGGCTGAACGCCTGGCCACCACACCTGTCACTCTCACCATTTGGCGTGTGTTCGACAGCGATGACACGTTCCGAGACCTCATGAATGCCTACCGCGCGATTCACCCAAACGTCTCGTTCAACTATCGAGAATTGCGTCTGGATGAATATGAAGATGAGCTCATCCGTGCCTTCGCCGAAGGAACCGGACCAGACATCTTCTCCATTCACAACACTTGGATCGGTGAATATGAGAGTCTCATTCTGCCGATGCCAGACTCCGTCACTATTCCATATTCTGAAACACGCGGAACCGTAAAAAAGGAGGTGGTCTACACCATCCAAGAAGAACCAACGCTCTCAGAACGAGCTCTTAAGAGCGATTACATCGATGTGGTGACTCAAGATGTCCTACGCGACTATCAACCGAACGCAGACTCACCTACAGAAAGCCGCATCTTTGGCCTTCCGCTCGCCGTCGACACGCTCGCCCTGTATTACAACGAAGACCTCCTCGATGCTGCTGGATTCCCACAGCCGCCAAGTACTTGGAGTGAGTTCCAGGACCAGGTTGCTGACATGGTGAGGATCGGATCCGACGATGAAATCATTCAAGCAGCTGCTGCCATCGGAACCGGAGAAAACGTTGAACGTGCCTTCGATATCGCCTCCCTCCTGATGATGCAGAACGGCACAGAAATGACAGACAGTCGTGGACGCGCCCTCTTTGCTAGAGAGGTCGATAAGACATTCCTCGCCGGTCAAGCCATGCGTTTTTACACGGACTTCGCCAATCCACTCAAAGAGGTCTACACCTGGAATGAGGATCAGCTAGACTCCTTTGACGCCTTCACGGCCGGAAACCTGGGATTCTTCTTTGGCTACGCCTACCACGCCCCATTCATCCGCGCGGCCAATGAAAAACTCGACTTCTCCATCGCCCCAGTCCCACAAATCGACGGAGGCAAGACGGTGAACTACGCTAACTACTGGGTCGAGACCGTTGCCAAGAGCACGGACAACAGTGACTGGGCCTGGGACTTCATCCTCTTTTCCACTGACGCAGAACGTGTCATGAGCTACTTGAACGCTGCGCAAAAACCGACGGCACTCCGTGGACTTATCAATGATCAGATTGAGGACGAAACACTCTCCGTCTTTGTCGGCCAAACCCTCACGGCAGACAGTTGGTACCAAGGTGACGATGCACAGGTTGCTGAAGAGGCCTTCATAGAACTTATTGACGCCTTCCTTTCTGGAGCAGAAGAGGAAGCATCTCTCACAACGGCTCAAAACAAGGTAAACCAAACCTTATGAGGAGGATTCTCTTAGCACTCATTCTTGTCTCGCTCACACTCGCCCCGGCTAGCACCCAGGCCTACTCATCCAATATCTGTAAGCCTGGCCCAACAGGAAAATGTACCGAGGGTGAGGTAGGGCCATTCATGCAAGGCATCTCCAACGCCTGCGGAAATACGGGTGACTGCACATTGACCGACATCATGCAGGTGTTCAGCAACGTGGGGAACTACATTCTGAGCATCATCGGGGGAATCGTTCTCCTTATGTATGTCATCGGGGGATTCTGGATGTTGGTTTCTGCCGGTGATCCAGAGCGTGTGAAAAAAGGAAAGAAGTACATCAAAATCAGCACCGTCGGCCTCCTCATCGTCCTGTTTGCCTGGACTGGTATCTATACACTCAAACAAGTACTTACATCAGGCACCATCTACGGAACCAGCGATGAGACCGAAGAGTTCACGTCATTTTGTACTGATGCAACCGTTGGATGGGCCTGCGGAGATCACAGCACCTGTACAGAAGACGGCCTCTGCCTGAGTGAGTGTGAACAAACCTATCCAGATGGATCAGGAACATACGATGAGGTCCTTGGTACCTACGACTACTACACCTGTATCGATACAGAAAGCGTTCCAAGTTCCTATTCATCAGAATCCTATTTCTACTATTCAGGCCCCTGTACGGAAACTTGTGAAGGATCCCCACGAATTCAATGCTGCTATACTCACTTCAGAACATCTCTATGATGACCACACAAACAATTCGACGCTCCTGGTATGGGCTCGTTAGTCTAGCCCTCTTGAGTGCCCCATCGCTCGCTTCAGCAGCAGCCACAACACTGACCGACCCATTGGGACATGTAGGAGTCAACGAGATTGTCCGAAGACTCATTCAGGGCATCTTCGGTATCACAGGATCCGTTGCCCTGCTCATGTTTGTCTGGGGTGGATTCCAGTGGCTGTTCTCTGCGGGTGAACAAGATCGCATCAAGAAGGGGAAAGAGACTATTAAATGGGCTGTTCTTGGCCTCACTGTCATGCTGCTCGCGTATGTGCTGGTCAGTGCCGTTCTCTCCATTCTTACAGAGGGCACCGTCGTCTAGGAGCAGTTGAAAATAGGCCGTGTGGATATCTTAGTTACCTGGAGAGGCTTAAAAACGGTAGAATAACTTCGAATACATTTTTAACTCAATAAACGCCTTAATTCTTTTTCATTAGGAAAGGGGGTGACGTCTATGACAAACACATTATCTAAAAAACGCATCGGATTCTTCCTTGGTGCTATCCTCGCCCTCTCAATTGGGGCCATTGCACTTGTAGGTATCAGCGATGTTGGCGCAACAGCAGCATCCACTGACACTCAACTGACCGCAGATGAACTCTTTGGTGGTAGCACGGGATCAGACTCAGACTTTCAACTAGCCACTGGTCTTGGATCAGCGGATCTGGTTGACACCATCGCAGCTATTATCCGTATCGCTCTAGGATTCCTTGGTGTGATCGCTGTGGTAATCATCTTGCTTGGAGGATTCAAGTGGATGACAGCCGCTGGTGCTGAGGACAAAGTGAAGAACGCGAAGCAGCTCATCTTCTCCGGTATTATCGGACTGGTGATTATCCTCTCGGCATACGCCATTGCCAGCTTCGTTATTGATTCAATTGTCTCCGCAACATCGTAAGATCTAGATCAATCCCCATCCAGCCAACGATGGGGGTTTGCATGAGCGCGTGAGTATTCGCGAGCTCGTGTGAACAACAGACGGTTGAACAAACCTCTATGACATTGAAACGAACGCTCAACCTGAGCCTTATGGGCTTGGCTGTAGTGGCAGTGCTGGGACTCGCGATCTTCATCGCGCCAGAAGCCCTAGCTGATGATAACGCTGCTGAAACCATCCGAAGTGGCATCGAAACTACTGGGGGAGGATTATTTTCCACCTCGTCCATCTCGACCATTATCGGAAATCTGATCGCAGCCATGCTTGCCCTGACCGGCATCATCTTCCTGGTCATCATGGTCTACGCGGGAATGCTCTACATGACGGCAGCTGGCGAAGAAGGTAAGGTGAAGAAGGCGAAGAGCATGCTCACTACGTCCGTCATCGGTATCCTAATCGTGGTCACAGCCTATGCGGTCACCACGTACCTCGTCCAAGCTCTTACGACCGCCCTTGGCTAATCTAAACTCAATTGAAACTTAGTCTCACTATCTTTATGAAAAACGCTTACATCAAATTCGCCGCCTGGCTCTCAACCCTGCCAGCCCTCCTTCTCCCTGCGGCCGCTTTCGCTCAGCTTTCTGAAGCGCAGAGCAGCCTCGAGGACGTTGGAACGGGTATCGGTTCAGAGGCAACAGCAAACGAGCTCCCGGAACTCATTGGTAACTTGATTGCCGTCCTGCTCTCCGTGCTCGGTATCATCTTCGTGGTGCTGGTTGTCTACGCAGGATTCCTTTACCTCACCTCCCAGGGAGAAGAGGACAAGGTCAAGAAAGCCAAGAAGCTTCTTTCACAGGCTGTCATTGGTCTGGTGATCATCATCGCCGCTTATGCCATCGCCGACTTCGTGATCGACGCCTTGGTCACAGCAACCGCTTAAACAATCATTCGGAAAGCTCCGGTCTCCTGGCCGGAGTTTTTGGTTTGTGAAATACAACAGCGCTCTTAGGGGCTCAGGACGATTTCGTATCGTCCGAGCCGCCCAAGAGCGCTTCGTCGTGTGTCCCGGAGGACGGACCTACCCTCAGGCAGGTCAATGTGCGCAAGGCACGGTTTTCTCTCAGCGGACGGGCCAGACGCCGTCGTAGAGCCTCAGGCTCTGTTCGTCGGCTGCCCGGACCAGCTCGCGGTCACGTCGCGGGTCATCGAGCTCACAACCCTTCACACCCGAGCTGGGGATCTCCCAGAGAGTCTGCGGGGGCAGGCCGGGAACCAGCAGGACCTCACCACTGTTCTTCAGGTAGGTGAAGCGGATGTCGTCGCCCTCGTGCCAGGTGATGTTGATGTCACCGTGGACGCTCGGGTCGATGACCTTGCGGCTGCCGTCGGAGACCCCGTCACCGTTGAGGTCCACGTAGACCTCGACGAATCCGCTGGGCATTCCTTCCGGGGCCGTGACCGCCATGGGCAGACCGTGGTTGGTCACCATCACCAGCCGACCCGGAGCACCTCCACACTTGTAGTAGGTGTTCTTGTGGGTCAGCGCCGAAATGTTCACCACCTCCGGATCGGCGTCGATCGGGTAGACCGAGACCAGCGCGGGGCGACGTCCCTGTCGGTACGACACGCCCGTGGTCACGGTGACCACACCGCCGGCGTGAACCGGAGCGGTCTGCTGGGGCTGCGGGGCCGCCTGGACGGGCTGCTCGGGGGCGCTCTCACGCTCCTCCTCGTAGCTCGCCACCTGGCTCTGCAGCTCACCGACGAGCTCCGAGAGCCTGCTGAGCTCCGCGATCACTTCCTCGTCCATCTCACGCCCGCTCTGGAGCTGTGCCGTGAGGGTCGCGAGCTCCTCCTGAGCCTGAGCCAGCTGCTGCGCGAGCTGGTCGCGCTCGTACTCAGCTACCACCAGACGCTTGCTGATGATGCATTGGTTGAAGGGCTCTCCCTTCTCGGGGTACTTCTCCGTGCAGTAGCGCAGGATCGCCAGCTCGTTGTCGGCCAGCGCCTGGGGCGCGGCCAGCAGGGTCGCCAGCATGATCAGGACCAGGGCGGTCAGGGTCTGCTTCTTCATGTCTTCCTCCAGGGGGCCGAGCTCTGCTGGGCCACACAGAAATTTCGTGTGGTCAACGTGAGCTCATTCCCCCGCTGACCTACTGTCCGTAGACGCGCTTGCCCATCGCGCGCAGCGCCTGCTCCATGCAGGCGTCGTGCTCGGGCGTACCGGGCTTGGGCGCGGGCTCACCTTCACCGGGGCAGGTGACCTCACCGCCGGGGCGAGAGGTCGCACCGGTGGAAGGCACGTGGACCACGGTGGTGGTCTGCAGCTGGGGCAGCGAGCCTCCTCCCGTGGCCTGGTAGCCGTAGGGGGTGCTCACCACATCGGGCGCGGCGTAGACCTCTCCCGAGGGGGAGATCACCGGCGCGCTGGAGTAGGTGCCGTAGTAGCCCTGTCCTGCCTGCACGCTCACGCTGCCATCGGTCACGGTGACGCTGGTCGCCATCCCGCGATCGATCGCCTGTCCGGCCAGCTCCAGGGCCTCGCTGTCCGTCTCGTCCGTCGCATCCATGATGTCCACGGGTCGGGGCGGCAGGCTGCCTCGGTACTGCACCGTCACGCTCTCGCGCGTCGTCTCGGCCTCACCATCGTCGTCGAGATCCACCGGGGTGGTATCGACGGTTCTGGTGACGGTCGCACACCCTGACACCACGAGCGCCAGGATGATCGGAATCCAGAAGCAACGCATCTGGCTCCTCCTTTCTCAGGTTGTGATCGAACCATCTCGCTCATCGAGAGATTCTTCTTGAAGGAACAGAAAAGGCATTGATGTCGAGGGGATTCCAGAAAACAACCGTTCTCTGGACACATCAATACCTTATCTGACCCCTCAAATAGATGTTGCGTGAACGGGGCACAATAGCAGAAAATAGGGGTTTTGTCAATGATTTTAAACAAAAAAGGTCCGTTTTTCCCCATGAATTAGGGGTCAAACAGACCTGCGTTGGCCGAGGTTGACTCGACCGAGAGGTGTACCTACTTGCAGCCGAAGTCCTTGCGGAACATCGGCGGCATGGCGTTGCACTCCGCCTGTGTCGGCGGCTTCCCCACACCACTGGGTGTGGAGGTACTCTGCCCTCCCGCGGTGGACGCGGGAGTTGTGGCCGGAGCCGGATCAGGATCGTCCCAGCTCTGCACGAAGGCGAGGAAGCTCTCCATGGAGCGACTCGCGATCGTCTGCTTCCACTCTGCCTTCACCGGCTGGTAGCCGATGCCGATCAGCGAGACGATGGCCAGACCGATCAGGACCGGCCGCCACACGGGGATCTCGTGGATCTTGTAGCCACCACCGTCCCAGACGCGCTCGGCCTTGGTGAAGCGCCAGGCGGCGAAGCCGATGACGAGGGCCAGCACGATCAGCTGGAAGATCCAGGACTTGAGGAGCCCCAGGACAAAGCCCGAGACAACTCCCGTCAGGAGCAACACCGCGAGCTGGATGAGCTCGGGACCGCTGACCCAGTGAGACAGCAGGCCGTTGATCAGGATCACGGCGACGGTCACCACCAACGTGGCTCCCATGAGGACCCAGGTCGCCTTCTTCAGGTTGCGCAGCACCAGCTGCTTGGCCTGCTCGTGCTCGCCCAGGCGTGCGTAGGTGAACAGGTACCCGATGGGCGCCAGCACCAGACCAGAGACGAACAGGGCTGCCACGAAGGCCGGAGCCTCGAAGTAGATGAGCAGCGGCAGGATGCCGCAGCCGAGGGCCAGCGCGAACGCCGCCACCTGACGACCGATGTCCTTGAGCCAGTCATCTTCGGTCTTGCCCCCGAACAAGGGGGTGAGCACCATCTCCACGAAGGGGACGGGCCAGGTGATGTTGAAGCCGATAACTCCACCCACCATCGAACAGATCATGCCGATGGCCCAGCTGGTCGACATGAACGGGGATCCGCTCATCGCGATGGCGGTGACCAGGAGCATCACCGTCAGCACCGCTCCCATGGCCCAGAGGAGTCCGGGCGAGAGGATGCCGAGCAGTCCTGCCCGGATCATCTTGCGCTCGTCTTCGGACGTCCCGAGTGTCCGCAGGTAGTCCGAGGCCACACCCAGTGCCTTGCGGCCCTGAGTGAACAGCCCCTGATCTCCACGCAGGTGCATGTCCATGGTGTCGATCATCGACTGGATGTCGTCCACCGAGAGCTTGCCCTCGGCGGTGATCTTCTCGTGGAAGGTCTCACCGACATGGAAGTTGAGGAGCTTCATGGGCGGCTTGCGCTTGCGCACGGACCGCCACATCTCCTCGATCTCCGCCCGCATGATGGACGGCATGTCCGGAGCGGACGCGGCGGTGGCACGCTGCACCCTCAGGGTCTCCATGGAGTACCCCTCCTCCCAGTCCGAAGACTTGGAGGGGGTGACCAGCTTCTCCAGACGCTCGATGAGCGCCTGATCCACGGTCGTCCCCGGAGAGGACTTGAGCAACGCGAGGTATTCGCTGAGCCAGACGCGACGCCAGGGCGGCGTCAGCTTCTTGGTCTCGCTGGTGGTCTGCCCACCCTTGCCACCGGACTTCTTGGTCGTGGTGACCTCGGGGTTGGCACGCTCCCAGGCGGAGATGAAGGCCATGCCCTCACCGTCTTCCACCCGCGGGTAACCACGGTCGGTGGCGAGCACATCACCACTGGCGTCGCGCGCCATGATGAGCGGTCGGCGCAGGCCGAAGCGCTCGTCGGAGATGATGAGCAGCTCGTCGAGGCGTCCCTTGCGGTCCGCCACAGCGACGCGCTCAGCCGAGACATGGTCGTCGACCACGCCGGCGACCTTGCCGCGCAGGAACCCAGAGGTTCCCTCGCCAATGCCGGCGATCATGCCGGCCAGGCCGGTCTTGAGCGCGAACTTGAGGCCGCGCACCGCGGGCGTCTTGTTGTCGGGGATGAGCGAATCGATCAGATTCGAATCCTCGAGGATGTGCGCCACCGCGATGGTGGCCAGGTGCGGAACCTCGGACGAGCCGGGGATGGCTCGCACCATGGTCATGAACTCGCCATTCTCGTCGAGCATCCACACCGAGAGCTTCTTGATCAGCCCACTGGTGTCCTCGCCGGCGGCGATTCCTTCGCGAAGCATCCTCTCGGCGCCCTCGCGGCCCTTGGATTCGAATGTCTCTCGAACCAGGGACTTGAACATGCTGATGTCCACGGCCATTGCGATCTCCTCCGTGCGGCTTGCCGCATCTGAGTTGTCAGGTACTAGGAAGTTCCGCGTCGAAAACACCAGACCAAGGCCCAGTGTTCACTACTCGGAAACAGAAAGACCTTCTCATGTTTGGCTTGCGCCGCACGTAAAGAAGGCCTTTTCTTACCAAGAAAACGGTACTTTGTCAATCTATCCTGACAAAGTGTTGATGATCTCTGACGCAGGTGTTTTCTCTTTAATTCCTTTGGTTATGGCTCCCCTGTCTGTATTTCGACCAAGGCACACGCCTCCAACGATTCGTCCATCGCGCTCATGAACCTGTGTGATTCCCCCTGTTTCAATGGATCCAATCAGGCAAACCTGGTCGGCAACAGCCTTAAGTGTATCGCCAATAAAAATCATATCGAGCCCAAGGACATTCATGGCATAGGACGTCACCATCTCATATGCCGTCCGCTCTCCCACCATGGTTTTAGCAACCACACGCCCCTGACTCATCGCATTGGTCCAGTTTCCAATGTTGAGCTGGCGACCAAGAATCGTATCGAAGTACTCCGCCACATCCCCAGCCGCGTAGATGTCAGGGATGTTTGTCTCGAGGTATTCGTTGACCTTGATTCCAAAGCCCGTCTCGATTCCAGCCTCGGCAAGCCATGAAAGATCTGGTGCCACTCCAATTCCCACACCAAAAATGCTTGCTTCATGTCGGCCCTTACTCGTGACAAACCCGGTCAGCTCCTTATCGCCTTCCAGCCCTTGAAGAGGTGCATTGGCATGAATCTCAACACCTTGATCTGTAAGATGCTTAGCGATCAGCTCACCAGACACTGGCTCGAGCACGCGTGTCCAAAAGTGCGCGCCGCGATGAGCCAGCGTTGTTGGGATCTTGAAATGGGCAAAAAGATTAAGGTACTCACAGGCAATGAACCCTCCTCCATAGATTCCTCCACGAGCATTACTGCCGCGTCCGAGGAACAATTGATTCATGTGGTCGGCGTCATCGAGCGTACGGAAGTAACTCACCCCACGCAGGTCCTCATCGATCACACGGGGATGACCCCCAGTGGTGATGAGCAGCTTGTCGTACTCAATCTCGCGCCCACTCAGCAGCCCGACAAATTTGTTGCGAGGATTCACCACCGTCACCATCTCCCCCCTCAGCCACTCGATCTCCTGCTCTGCGTACCAGGTTTCCTTTTTTAAAAACACGCGGTCGCGCTCAACCTTCCCCAGAAGATAATGCGGCAACAACACCCGCGAATACAGCGGGTGTTGTTCCTCTGAAATAAGTGTGATCTCTGCAGAGGAGTCGAGCTTCCGTAGCTCTCCAGCGGCTGTTGTGCCAGCAACACCTCCTCCGATAATGACGTAACGCATACTTACATCTCTGGAAAAATCTGTGTGCCACCCTCGTCGAAAATAAACACGGCGAGTGTGGGGCAAGACTGTGCCGCTAAAATAATGTTTTCCTTTTCATCATCGGTCACCTCCATCCAACGTTCATACGTGTGACCATCAGGCTCTGTACCATGATCAAGTACCCACGCTTTATTTTCCTCGTTCATTTGAAACGTCTCTGGAGCAATAGTGACGCAGGAAGCAGCACCAATGCAGAGGTCTTCGTCGACGACAACGCGAATCTTAGGCATAACTATTCTTCGATGAATGAAATTTCCGTGAGCTCAGGACAGGTGTCTGCCACGAGATCCTCAAGAGCTTCTTTATAGGATGACGAGCAAGCGCAACCATTACAAAACCCGGCGACACGGAAAGTAACGGCAGGTGAATCAATCGAAACGACTTCGATCGAACGACCAGCGGCATCAAGAATGGGTTTGAGGTGTATCAGGCGCGCCTCGAGTTGTTCTTTCTGACTCATATTTAGCCGAAATACTTTTCCTTATAGAAACGAATCAGCTCCTCCACAGCAGGAAGGCAACTTGGATTCCCGATGCCTACCTTTGTTTTCTGCTGGACTTTCTCAATATCCAGAGCCCCCTCAAGAACGGCTTCTTCAATATCTTTATCCGTCACCTTTGACACAGGATCGATAATCCGAGATGACTCCGTCACAATCTTATCAAACTGCTCGGTGCGGCGATAGAAGTCGTTAATCGCATCACGCAGAGCCTTGTCACAGAGTACAGAGCAGTGAAACTTTCGCTGTGGCAACCCTCCTAGGCGAGACATGATGTCCTGAGGCTTAATCTGACGAGCCTGCTCAAGCGTCATCCCTTCGTTCTCCGTCACCATCACAGACGCCATGGAGGTTGAGGCGATCGCGCTCCCACACCCAAATGTCTTCCAGCGAAAATCTAAGATCTTCTCGGTCTCAGGATCTACCTTCATCCAGACCCGAAGCTCGTCCCCACAGGCGGGACTCCCCACCTTTCCAATCGCATTATAATCTTCTTCGTTTGCATCCTCGTGCATGAAGTTTCGAGGATTAAAAAAGTGGTCCTTTACGACATCTGTATAAAACCAAGACTTTGCCTTGTCGTGAGACGTCACGTCCCCCTTGGATCCTTTAACAGGTTCTTGCTTGTGGTTCATACAAAATATTTCTCATCGACATTAACAGGGCTCAGCGCCCGAAGTTTTTGCACAAGTGCTGGCAGCACCTCAATAACATATTCGATATCTTCCTGCGTTGTTGATCGTCCCAAAGAGAATCGAAGGGATCCGTGTGCAACTTCATATGGCAGCCCGAGCGCCAGGATGACGTGACTTGGATCAAGCGACGCGCTTGTGCAGGCGCTCCCCGTGGAAGCGTAGACACCTTGTGAATCCAGATATAGTAGCAGGGCCTCTCCCTCAACATCCATGAACGACATGTTCACATTGTTTGGGAGGCGCTCTGTCGCATGACCGTTAAGTCGAGTCTTCGTAATAGCTTTTTGCAATCCTTCGATAAGAGCCTCGCGCAATGGGATAAGCCGCTCAACCTCTGCCTTACGATTCTTTTGCGCAATCTCTAGAGCCTTAGCGAGTCCAATGATTCCCGGCACGTTCTGTGTCCCAGGTCGCAGCGCACGCTCCTGCGCGCCACCGAACTGCAAGGGCTGCAGCTTGATGCCACGCTTGAGGTAGAGCAAGCCGATCCCCTTAGGGCCATAAAGCTTCGACCCGTTGAGTGTCAGCATGTCGACATGCAGGCGCTCGATATTGAGATCAAGATACTCACCCGCCTGACAGGCGTCGGTATGAAACCTCAGCGCTGGTCGATTATGCTCCTGTCGCCACTTCTGAATCATGTTGCCGATCTCCGCAATCGGTAAGACCGTTCCGATCTCATTATTGGCATACATGACAGAAACAAGAATTGTATCCTCACGCAAAGCAGCTTCAACTTGTGCGACGGTAATCAGACCTTCTCGATTTGGTTCAAGATACGTCACCTCAAAGCCTTCTTTCTTTTCCAAGTGCAGTATGGCCTCGAGCACGGCATGGTGCTCAATTTTTGTCGTAATGAGATGTTTTCCGGCTGACTGATTCTTGCGTGCGTATCCAAGAATACCCAGATTGTCACTCTCGGTTCCGCCTGAGGTAAAGAGGATTTCATCGGGTCGCACGCTCAGCTGCTCAGCGATCTGTGCTCGCGCGGCCTCAACATCGTCTTTCACCCGCTTTCCAGCCGTGTGAAAACTCGAAGGATTGCCAAATTGATCATCTAGGTACGGCAACATCACCTCGCGTACACGAGGGTCAAGAGGGCTTGTGGCGGCATGGTCTAGGTAGACATCTTTCATACGCATCGAACAGAGGCTAACAAAAAAACACCCCCGAATCAAGGGTGTCTCCCCTTCTTACTCAACAACGGTATCATCTTCAAATTCCGCGTACGCCGCTGGATCCTCAAGATACTGCTTATAACACTTCTCGGTGCAAAAGCTTAAAAGCTTTTTTCCTAGCTCCGTTGTCATGGGCTCGGTGATCTCCTCCATGGGAACCTCGCACACGTCACACTGATCGATCTGTTCTCCTAATTGTGATGGCTCACTTGTCATAGGTCTTTATGATACCTCGACTCCAAAAAAGGTCGCAACTGCTCGCCCGATGAGATACCCCACACCCGCTGCTGCTAGCGAGACGAACATCATCTCAAGCCCAGAACGAATCTTGGAGCGTTTTGTGTAGGTTGCCGCCCAGACGCCGACCAAGAACAACACAAGGGCTGTGGCAACTACTGATGGAAGAATGGCCGTACGCACATCGAGAATAAAGTAAGGGAAGAGCGGAACGAACCCTCCAAGAAAATAAAACACCCCCATGACCGCTGCTGCACGAACCGGCTTCGTCGCCTCTTGCACAGGACCATTCTGGTGAAACGCCTCCTCCGCTTGAGCCGCACTTTTACTCGAGAGATAACTCCCAGCCGCCATGGACATCCCCTCTGCTGCAATCAACACCAGCCCTGAGAGGATCACGATGTACTTACTCCCCGCTCCCACAGCAATTCCCGTGATCGCACCGAGTGTGGAGACGAGTGAATCTTCTAGTCCAAAAATAATCTCCCGGAGAGAATCAACGATTTCATGTCTGAGTGTTCGTTTCTTCATAGTACTAGCCCATGTCACGGATCCACCCCATCAACAACTCACCCAAATCATATCCTGCCGCATCAAGCGCCTTGGGAACAAGAGAGACGGGCGTGAGTCCTGGAATCGTATTAATCTCAAGAAAAAAGATCTCTCCATCATCACGAACAATCATATCTGTTCGGCTCAAGTGACGAGCACCTATACGCTTGTGTGCAGCAATAGCGACAGAGCGAAGACGTTCGGCAAGTTCCTCATGAATGTCTGGAGCAACAATCTCCTCACAAATCTCTGGATCGTACTTGCATTCAAAATCGAAAAAGTCATGCCTGCTGATAACCTCAATAACCGGAAGCGCCTCACCGTCATTAAGGACACCTACGGTAAACTCTCTCCCTTCAATGAACTGCTCTACGAGAACGCGATCACTTTGCTCAAAGGCTTTGTTCAATGCCTGATCAAGCTCACCAGCACTACGCACAACCGAAACACCAATCGAACTGCCTGCATCCATTGGCTTTACCACAACAGGTTCTTGATACGCGTAATGACCATGACGCTGAAGAACCACTCCTTCTGGAACATTGAACCCTACCTCTTTTACAAGACATTTTGCCTGGGCTTTATCCATGGCAATAGAATGAGCTCTCACACCAGAGAACACATAGTCCATCCCAGCCAATTCCAAAAATCCTTGTACGACACCATCTTCACCTCCTCTCCCATGAAAAACGGGCACAGCGGCAACAAGTGTCGGTCGGTCTTTTATAAAACGCTCGATGTCCCTAGGAAACACGTATAGCTCTGTCGTAACTTGCTCGGACAACTTCTCCTGAACATACGCAGCTGACTTAAGCGCCACCTCGCGCTCAGCACTTTCTCCCCCCGTTAAAATCGCAACAGTCATGATCATATTACTCAGCATCTTGTGAGTGCTCCTCTCGGCACCATGTAGCAAATTCTTTAAGTCTCTCGATCTGTCCGTCATCCAAATGAATCACGGAACGCTTCTCCTTCACTTTAGCGTGAGCCGTTTCAAAATCATCCCCCAAGAGAATGAAGTACGCCACCACAAGCGATGGTCCACGGCCGTGGCCGTTACGACAGTGAACGTACACCTTCTCACCAGAGTCCACGAGCTCTCGCAGAGTATGTGTCCCAACACGGAGCTGCGCCATGGACGGAGGCGTATGATCCTTCACCGGCAACCAGAGAAAGAACTCTGCCCCCTGAGCAGCATCCAACCGCTCTTCCTCCAGTGAGATGTCACCTCGAACCCCCATTTCAATAAGTCCCTTATCAAAGTGCACCATGCAACAAGCATTGGTACCTAAGAGGATTTGCTCCGTAATGAAGTTATATTCAAACGGTGGCTTGCTTGAATGATCGTTAATTTCTCCGTTGTGATTTTCCATAGTGAGCCCAGTATACCAGGGATTGAAGGGATCTTCTTGATCTGATATCCTCCCCTGGCACGTGGCCACGTGGCGAAGTTGGTTAACGCGGGGGTCTGCAAAACCTCTATGCGTCGGTTCGAATCCGACCGTGGCCTCCATGAAAAAGAACAGGGCAAAACCCTGTTCTTTTCTGTTGTCAATCCATTCAACCAAAAAACCGCCCCTTATGGGCGGTTTTTACAACCGTGTTTAAAACACTTCTACGGTCGCATACTGAAGTCCGAAGTTCCTCGCATCCTGGAGGTCTCTCATCCAGACATCCATCTTGTAGTGGTAGCGTCGGTTCATACGGTCTTCTACGTAAAAGACACGGTCACCAAAGAGTTCTGGAATGCGTACACGTGTCCCAATCGGCAAAAAGTTTGCTGCCACAACGTTCTCAACGTTACGCTCACAAACATCCAAACCGGACGCCGTAATACATGGTGTGTCGTCAGTCTGCCAAACCTCTGACGTGTAAGCCGTCAAAGGGATCGTGTACTCATGACGCGGAGCAGCATCTTCAGCCACAGGAAACGTTCCGTACTGCACGGTCTCGTTCTGCATCGCCGCAACAATCATCTGCACCGTCTGGCCATCGAGGCCGACGCGCTCATGCTCCATGTCCGCGTTCGCAATGGTTGGGAACAATACGTACACCGATGCCACAGCCACAAACGCGATCACCGAAAGATTTGCTGTATGACGACGAAGAGGTGCTGTCGCGCGGTTCACGCGCTCCCAAAGAGTGTACGTAAAAAACGTCACTGTCCGAGAATACAAAACATCCTCTTCCCAAAGATTTTTAAATTGTGTGAATGTCTTATTCAACATACCCGGCACCTTCCTCCTACAGATGGCACTGGGTAGGCAAAATAAGTTTAGACGTAAAAATATCCGCAAACAAAAAGCTCCCCTTTCTTGGGAGCGCTTGTAGGATAGCATATTGAACCCTCTCTGTCAATCACCTTATCCTCAGTGTGAGCGACAGAATAAAACGTTTGAGACCTAATTTTGCTAGAAAAAACTTCACTTCACCACTTCCGAAAACCAAGACGAATACATCGTTTATTCAACCGTTACACTCTTGGCTAGGTTCCTTGGTTTATCCGGGTCTAAGCCCCGTGCCACAGCTGCCTCGTAAGCGATTAACTGCAACGGAATGACGGTAAGAATTGGCTGAAGTGCTTCAATTGTGTGCGGCACTGTAATGACTTCATCTGCAGGAACAGCCCCCATGGGACCACACGTCGTCACGGCAATGATCGGTCCCTTGCGCGCACGGAGCTCAGAAATATTTGAACACGTTTTCTCATACACGCTGTCCTGCGGGCACAGCACAATCGATGGGAAGCTCTGATCAATGAGGGCAATCGGTCCATGCTTCATCTCCCCCGAGCTGTATCCCTCGGCATGCACATAACTCACCTCTTTAAGTTTGAGGGCACCTTCATACGCAATCGGCGCCTGGAACTTTCGTCCAAGAAAGAGACAATTCTCCATCCCCCTGAATCGCTCCATGACGCTCGCAATCTGCTCACGCGATGACAAAACTTGCTGCACCAACTCCGGCATTTCATACAACCCAGCAAGCACTTCATGACCGCGCGCGCCATCGAGCGTTCCTCGCAACTGCCCCAAGTGAACAGCCATCAAGGTAAGGACTGTCATCTGGCTCACGAAAGCTTTTGTCGACGCGACGCCAATCTCTGGACCAGCATGGTTGTACACGCCAGCATCTGTTGCGCGTGCAATCGATGAACCCACGACGTTCACTAACCCGAGCGTGAGCGCGTGTTTTCGTTTCGCCTCACGAATAGCCTCAAGGGTGTCTGCCGTCTCACCACTTTGACTCACGGCCAGTACAGCTGTCCGCTCAGTGATAATTGGCTTGCGATACCGAAACTCTGAGGCAAGTTCAACCTCCACCGGCACGCCCGCGAGCTCCTCGAACAAATACTCGCCAACAAGCCCTGCGTAGTACGCGCTCCCACATCCGACAATCACGATCCGATCGATTTCCTTCAGTCGGTCAGATACTTCATCAAGGCCCCCAAGGACCGCTCGTCCGGCAATCAAATCGATCCTTCCACGAGTACTATTCTCTATGACCTTCGGCTGCTCCAGAATCTCTTTCAGCATGTAATGCGCATGTCCCTCTCGAGTCGCGGCCTCCACATCCCAATCCAAATGCTCGACTCTATGAGGAACCTGCTGCTGCTCGAGCGTACACAAATTGATCCCCTCAGAATTAATCGCGGCAATTTCTCCATCATCAAGAAACATCACGTCGCGTGTGTGTTCAATAAGCGCCGAAGGGTCTGAGGCAATAAAATGTTCTCCCTCTCCAATACCAATGACCAAGGGACTTCCCATGCGCGCAGCAAGGAGGGTCTGAGGGACATCTTTAAACATCACTACAAGACCATACGTCCCTCGAACATACTTAAGAGCCTCTCTCACACACTGCACGCCCACATGCCCAGCAGACCGCTCACGCTCAATCAGATGCGCCAACACCTCACTATCCGTATCGGAATGAAACGCATGCCCCTCACCGATGAGCTGAGCCCGAAGCTCGGCAAAGTTCTCGATAATGCCGTTATGCACCACGGCCACCGTTCCTTGGCAGTCTCGATGTGGGTGCGCATTCCTCTCCTCAGGAACCCCATGTGTTGCCCAACGTGTGTGGGCAATACCTGCTGTCCCCTGAAGATGGTGTCGTCCCACTTTTTCATCAAGCGCATCAATCTTTCCTTCTGACCGTACGGTCGTCAGACGACCGTTCTGAATACAGACTCCCGCGGAGTCATATCCCCGATATTCGAGCTTTCGCAGCCCCTCCATGAGAACAGGTGCCGCCTGTTTTGTTCCTACGTACCCAACAATTCCACACATAGATTATCGACAAGACTTACTGCCCTCATGCTACGACCTCGCCCCCTCATGCACCCAGTTCTTCCCCTGTATTTTGTGGAAAAGTGCGCAAGGCCCCATCAATACATCATTATCTGCACCCACCTCTGTCCGAATCCGACCGACAGTTTTCCCCATTTTGTCCACGACCTTTCAAAACGGCCAAAAACTGGGTATTCTGGGGAGGTCTTATGTCAAAACACACCTATAACCAGTCAACTTGGAAAGGATCACGTGGAGGACGAAAGCGTCGCCGAAGACGCTCAGGGTCCAAACGAAGATTTGATCGTGGATCCATCCTAAAAAATCTCATCCTCCTGGGAATCGCCGGTGGTCTATTGGGCGCCTTAGTTCTCCTGGGATTCATGGCGTACATCTCTCGAGATCTCCCGAACCCAAACTCCCTCACCGAGAGAACCATTTCGCAAACAACAAAGATCTATGATCGCACAGGAGAACACCTTCTGTACGAAATTTTTGGCGAAGAGAACCGCACACTCAAACAGGTACAGAGCGGTTTCTGTGGTGACGGATCTGAACTCGACCTCGACCCGGAGGGCATTCCTCTCTACGCCCTGCAGGCCACTATTGCCGCTGAGGACCGCAACTTCTGCAGTCACTCTGGGTTTGACTTCAAAGGTTTTGCTCGTGCGGTCATCCAGAACCTCATGGGAAACCGCGTTGGAGGATCAACACTCACGCAGCAGTTGGTGAAGAACGCCATTCTCTCAAACGAGAAAACCATCATCCGAAAAGCCAAGGAACTTATCTTGTCCCTGGAGCTGGAACGGCGTTATACCAAAGATGAAATCCTTCAGATTTACTTCAACGAAATTCCTTACGGCTCCACCTACTACGGTATTGAAGCCTCTGCACAAAACTACTTCCGCAAAAGTGCCGGGGAACTCTCTCTCTCAGAGGCTGTCACACTTGCCGCTCTTCCAAAGGCGCCAACCACCTACCTAAACAACCCTGATCGCTTGCAAGCCCGCCGCGACTACATCTTGGGCGAGATGCTAGAACTTGAGTTCATCACACAAGAAGACCACGACGCGGCTCTCTTAGAGGATACGTCTATCGAGGTGTCTATCACCAACATCGATGCACCACACTTTGTCTTGCATGTGAAAGAACAGCTAGAAGAGACCTATGGCCGTCGTGCGGTAGAAGAAGGGGGCATGAGGGTCATCACGACACTCGACTTTGATAAACAAACAATTGCTGAAGAAGAGGTGGCCCTTGGCGTAGAACAACTAAGCGAGACGTACAACTTCTCAAACGCCGCCCTCGTTGCTATTGACCCAAAGACGGGGCAAGTGCTCGCGATGGTGGGATCAAAAGATTACTTCGATGATGAAATCGACGGGCAGGTAAACGTCGCCACTCGACTACGTCAGCCAGGATCCAGCTTCAAACCAATTGTCTTTACCAAGGCGTTTGAAATGGGCTACACCCCCAACACCGTCACCTGGGATGTGCTGACAACCTTCCCAACCATTACGGGTGACTACATACCAAACAACTACGACCTGGAAGAGCGCGGACCTATTCGCCTCCGCAATGCCTTGCAGGGCTCTCTGAATATCCCATCGGTAAAGATGGTCTACATGACCGGTGTAGAAAACGCTCTGGACTTTGCTACCAGCCTCGGCTACAGCTCCTTTGGCGATCACAGTGCCTTTGGACTCTCTCTAGTGCTAGGAGGTGGAGAAGTACAGCTCCTGGAACACACGAACGCTTACGCGGTCTTTGCCAACGAAGGTGTACGCAACGACATTGCCACAATCCTGCGCGTGGAAGACTCAGACGGCGTCGTGCTTGAGGAGTGGAAAGAGCGTGATGGAAAAGAAGTTATTGATGAAAACGTCGCACGAACCATTACTCATGTCCTCTCTGACAACGACGCTCGCACACCATTCTTCGGTGCAAATAGTTACCTTCAGCTTGGCGACCGACCTGTTGCAGCTAAAACAGGTACCACCAATGACTCTCGCGACGCCTGGCTTATGGGCTACACCCCATCGCTCGCTGCTGGAGTCTGGGCGGGGAACAACGATAACGAAACCATGAGTGCCAAGGCGGGTGGATCAAACGTCGCCGGACCGATTTGGAACGCGTTTATGAGACGCGCACTTGAGGATACAGCCATCGAATCATTCGCGAGCCCAACAATTGAGGCAACCGGAAAAGCCGTGCTCGACGGAGAGATTACATCGACATCAGTCATCGTCGATCGCGCCTCAGAAAAACTCGCCACAGAGTTCACCCCTGAAAGTTATCGAGAGGAACGTTTGTACGCGCAGTATCACAGTCTCTTGCATTATGTAGACCGTGCAGACCCAACAGGCGCTGTGCCAGAAAATCCTGAGAATGACGAAATGTATGAACCGTGGGAGGCGGCTATTGCCACTTGGCTCGCCAACAAAGAAGAGGAAACCGGAATCGAAATCTTGAACCAAGCGCCACCAACCGAGGATGACGATCTCCACGTCCCAGAAAACTTCCCAACCGTCCGCATTACAGAGCCAGACCAAAACGACGAGCTCGACGAGCGCACGGTCACCATCGAACTGGCTGCCAGCGCTCCACGCGGCATTGCCCGCGCAGAGTTCTACATCGACGGACAATTCCTCGGGTCAGACAATTCCTCTCCATGGCGTCTCACGACCACGATCCCAAGCTCCATTGGTCGCGGCGTGCACACCCTCAAGGCCATCGCTTACGATGATATTGATAACGCAGGCTCCGACACCGTCACGATTACCCTCACACAGGACGGCGGTGCATCGAGCTTTGAACTGATCGACCCAAACAACGGCCAGACGATTGAGCGTACCTCAGACATCTACACCGTCGTCGTACAACTTGAAGACCCAGAGGACTACCGCTCTGTCACCCTCTATGCCGAGGCACTCGACGGATCTGGAGAGCAGATTGCTGGGCAGATTCTAGACCCATCTTCCCCATTCCTCACCTTCGATTGGGAACTTCCAGCATCAGGCACCTGGGCATTGTCCGCGCGCGCCATCTCAGACGATGGAGACACCACACTCTCGACAGCAGGCTCTCTCGTAGAAATCGTGGGTGGAGTCGTTGAAGAGATTGTCGAAGAAACGACTGAGGAACAAACAGACGAAGAACCCGCCGAGGAGGCCGCTGACATCTTTACTCCAGAGTCAGATCTCAACCTCTTTGAGTAATATGAAAACGCATCTATTGGCGCTCTGGGCGTTTGTGGCGGCACTAGCCCTTATGGGTACCAACTTAGTCGCCGCCACCGATCTGCCAACACAAAGCGTTCTTGCCGCACACTTCGTTTGGCGCGGCCCTTGGCTGATCCCCTACGTCGCCAACTTGATGGCTTCACACCACGCACGTAAACGTGGGAGCAAAGAAAAGCACATCGGCCTCCAGTTCGTCACCTCGCTCCTCACCCTCCTGTTCGCCGTGATCCTCACTGCTCTTCTGGCTGGAGTCAACACACTCCTTAACCAACCATCCGATGTGGTCGCCGGAGCCGTCGTTATGACCGTGGGACTCTGGGAAGACTTGCTGAAAGGACTTTTCTTCTCTGTTGTGACCGTGTTTATTTGGGAGAAGATTGGGAAGAAAACAATCTAAAAACAAAGAAAAAACCACCTGTATACATTGACAAACGGGTGGTTTTTTGTTATCTTCTGTTGTCGAAACGATTCAATGTATCCAGGAGGAACCATGAGCCCTGCAGAGCTCGACGAGATCGACTACCGTCAGATGACCACTGATCAGGTCAAGGAAGCCGTCCGAAAGGCCAAGCTTGGTTGTCACAACGACGACGAGCTCAAGCGACGCATCCGCTCCGCCACCGGCTACACCGGTTCTCTCGCCGTGACCTCCACGTCGACCGAAAGCGGCCGGATGAAGATGACCATGTTCATGATCATGATGCGGGGACCCGACGGAGAGGTCCTCAACTTCTAGCCCAACCCTGGGCCACGAACCTCGCCTTCGGCGACAAGACACCACGCTTGGTGACCCTGTCGTTAGGCGAGGTGTTTTGTTTGGGAAAAAATTAGTAGCTCACCGTCGGATAAAAATCCGGCTGATGAAAATCCGGCTTCTCACCTGGCACCGGGGCATAGGCCATGAACTGCCCGGCCATAATTGCGAACGCGTTTATCGCGCGCAGGTTCTCTGGGATCATGCTCCATGGAAGCGTCAGTGAACTGGTCCAGATTTTTTCCGACGTCCGCTCATAGCGCACAATGGGCTCAAACCGCACGTAATCATTTGATCGACGTCGGATTGATGAAAATCCTAATGCCAAAAAATGACCGCCGGCACCGAGCTCAAGTTCAAGATACTCATGACCGGGTCCAACGAGAAATAATTCGACGACGTCATATTCCCAAAGCCCCTCTACCCGAGAGCCCATGGGCGCATCTGGAACTCGCTGCTCATGAAGCATTGGAGCAACAACTTCAACGCGCAGACCCTCCTTTACTCGCGAGACGGATAACTCTGCCCAAAGCCGGTCATCAGAACAGGTCTCCCCGTTCCAAAGATGATCTATTCGAAGTGTGAGGGCACTTGGATGTGCTGGAATGTGCAACATAGATACAACCAGCTTAGCAAAATCAAAAGACGAGAGCCAAGCTCTCGTCTTTGTTCTTTTTATTCGTGTGAATCGTCTGACTCTTCTACGATCTCTTCCTCGACCGCCCCGTCGTCTCCAGTTGAAGAGGCAACGACTTCACCGTTTACGATCTGAAAGAATGTGAAACCGATCTCCGTGTTTCGGTGCTCATCAAAATTTATGACACCCGTAGCTCCTTCCCAATCCACAACCTGTGTATCAAGATATTCACTCACACTCGTAGCCCCCTCTGCACCAGAGCCAAGTGCCTCGGCGATGAGATACACACTGTCATAGGCAGCCAGGCTTAGCGATCCAAGCTCAGGAGCAACTCCGTAGGTCTCCTGATACTGCGTCATCATGGCAGTGGTCTTCTCGCTCTCTGGAAGCTGGAGACTTGTGAGGTAGACCCCCTCATAAAGAGGCAGGTTTTCCATGACAGCAGAATAATTAGGCAAGGTATGTGAAGCGTAAACCACCGCATCTAGATAAAGTTGACTCATTTGCTCGAGAATAAGCGCTCGGGTCTCTGGGTTCTGTGCGATCACGTAGACCACATCGGGATCTGCTGTGCGCGCATTTGTCAGCATCGTCCAGAAGCTTGTTTCCTCAAGCCCGAACACTTCACTAAACACCATCTCACCCTCATAAGAGGCCTCAAATCGGTCTCGTGCCCCCTGGGCGAAGTCTGTGTCCTCAGAAATAACCGCTGCCGTAGCAAGATCATTTTCGAACGCATGCTTGGCAATCTCTCGCCCCTCGAAGTCGCTCGATGGGAGCATGTGATACACAAGATCGTCGTCATCAAAGGCTCCTGGAGTCGTTGCCCCTGGAGAGAGAAGAAGCACCTCTACGTCTGCAATCGCCAAAGCCGCAGCCTCTGTTTCGGCAGAACAAGTTCCTCCGAGAATAAACTCAACCTGATCTGTCTCAATAAGCTTCTGCGTTGCTGCTGTAGCCGCATCACCATCGCAAGCCCCATCTTCATACACAAGCTCAATCTGCCGACCTTCTATACCACCTGCTTCGTTAATCTCGCCCACTGCAAGGTCGTATGCCTGTCGCATCGCCGTGCCGTACACGGATGCCCCACCAGTAACTGGCGTGAGAACACCGATCTTCACTGGTGTGTTTGTTGTGGGTGCAACGGAGAAATACACAGCCCCGAGAGCAATCAACGCGATTCCTATGGCCCACAAAAGGCCATTCTTACTTTTCTCTGCCATAACCTACTACGGATTATTATTGTTTAATCGGCATCACGACGTAACGGTACGCATCTGTGTTTCCTTTTGGAGAGAGGAGACATGGGTTGGACGCATCGATCATTTCGAACACCACCTGGTCCGATGGGATAGCCTGCAGGCCATCCAAGAGATAACGAAAGTTCACGGTGACATTATTTGTCTTCCCGGAAATATCCGCGCTGCAATGTGTCGTGTTCGCTCCACGTGTTGCATCGGTTGCACTCACAGAAAGCTGCTTGGTCTCAGGATCGAAGGAGAGATTCACATCGAACAATCCTGTTTTTGAGAAGAGACTTGCCGTCTTCACAGCCTTAATAAAATCCCCCTTATCGATGACTGATTGGGTCTGAAAATCGCTGGGGATAATTTGTTTATAATCTGGATACTGCTCATCGATTGTTCGTGAAATAAGCTCAACAGGCCCGTAAATAAAGACAACTTGTGAGTTCGAGAGGCTCATGGTGATTGTGGATGGAAGTTCCACATCGTCCTTGAACACAGAAAGTATTCGACTAACTTCCGAGAGGGTCTTTGAAGGGATCACCACACCAAAATCATTCGTCACCCCCGAGACAACAGGAATCGTCTTCTCAGCAAGCCTGTAGGAGTCTGTTGTCGCGAGCGTAAGCCGCCCTTCCCCCTCATGCATGTGAAATGCGAATGAGACGCCTGTGAGCTCGGGTCGTGACTCGTTCGTCGCTACAGCAAACAAAACTTGCGAGAGAGCCGTTTTGAGCTCGCTGACGGGAATCTGGAAGGAGTGCTCTCCCTCCACAGAAGGCACCAATGGAAACTCCGATGCACCAAGGCCATTGATCTTGGTTTTGTACGTTCCACATTGCACTTGAGCTTTCTGGTCATCAGACTCAATTTGAATCGTCTCGTTTGGAAGCAGTGAGACATAATCAAAAAAGAGCTTTGAGGGAATCGTGTACTCCCCAGGCTCCTCCACTTTTCCTCGAACTGTGCAGTTCACTGCCATCTCGAGATTTGTCGATGTGAATCGGATTGTTCCTCCTTCCGCCTTCACCAAAACATTCTGCAGGATCGGGAGATTCACATTCTTCGTCATTAAGTGAGAAGTGATACTCAATCCTTGGTGGAGGTTGTCTCGTGTGCAAGAGAGTTTCATAGCATCCTTTTCTGTCTTTATTCTTAATTAGTAGTAAGAATAATAAGTAGTAATAGTAAGGGGTGTGGATGGCGGGGATAGATGACTTTTTTTACTGGGTTAAGTCATGAATCAGCCTGTGGATTTGTGTATGGACCATGGGACAGTGCTGTGGGTGATGGGAGGATATCTTTAGGGGTCCTAAGGGGAGGGTGAGTTGTACCCACATATCAACGGTGTCATACACATAGCTATGGACACCCTCTTCCCCATCTCATCCCCGTGGGAAACTTGTGGAGTGCGTTTTTACATGGCGTACATCTTTTGTTTGATGAGCTCTAGGTCGTGCTGCAATTTTTCATCTTCCAACAGACAGTTCGAGATTTTGTCGTACGCGTGCATGGCGGTGGTGTGGTCGCGGCCTCCAAGTTCAGTACCAATAGATGGATAGGAGGACTTCATTTCCTCTCGCATGAGGTACATCACAATTTGGCGAGGGAATGCGAGGCGTTTTTGTCGGCTCTTTCCAAGAAGGTCTTCTATTTGAATGTCGAAGTAGACAGCCACAGTCTGGATCAGTTGTTTTGGCGTGACACTCTTTCGAATGGACGCTGGCTGGAAGCTTGTGAGGATCGGTTTTACGGTGTCGAGTGTTGGGCGAGCGTTCTTGAATTGGTGGAACGCGATGATTTTATTGAGCGCCCCTTCGAGCTCACGTACGTTTGTCTGCACAACAGTGGCAACGTGATGCATGATCTCTCGCTCCATTTGATACTGTTTTTCCCTACATTTTGTGTCCAAAATAGCGCAGCGCGTCTCAAAATCTGGTGAACCAACGTCTGCGAGCATGCCGCACTCAAAGCGGGAGACGAGCCGGTCCTCCAGTGCAGGGATCGCCTTAGGAGGTCGGTCTGACGAGATGACAATCTGTTTATTGTTTTGATAGAGCTGGTTGAACGTGTGGAAGAACTCCTCCTGCGTCCCCTCTTTACCCGTAATGAACTGAATGTCATCTACTAACAAAACATCCACAGTGCGGTAACGGTTCTTGAATTCGTTAATGCGGTTTGATCGCAGTGCACCAATGAAGTCGTTGGTGAAACGCTCACAAGTAACGTAAAGGATCTTTGTATTAGGGTTTTTGCGCATCAACTCGTTTCCGATCGCTTGGAGGAGGTGTGTTTTCCCCAGTCCTACACCGCCGTAGATAAATAGTGGATTATAAACACCGCCCGGCTGTGTGCTCACAGCTTGAGAGGCGGCGTGGGCAAGTTCATTTTGTTTACCAACAATAAAGGTACCGAAGCAGTACTTCCCATTAAGTGAGAATTCACCCGTACGGATTTCTTTTACTGGAGCCGCGTGTGTATGGGTGTGTGTTTGCCCGTAGTGTGTTGGCTGGGCGTATGATGGTGCAGGCTCTGGTGCCTTTTCTTTTTCAAAAACGGGGACAGCCTGTGGGGCAGCTGGTCGCGCCTCGACGCGATAAGTTAGCTGCTTAATAGAGTTGTTTGAAAGTTCCTGCAGTGAACGAAGGATCTCCTTCGAATATTTCTTTTCAAGCCATGCTTTGGTAAACATGTTTGGAACACCAATGACCACAGAGTTTTCATCCACATGTGAAATGAATGTGTGTTTAAACCAGGTGGTAAAGTTGGCTTTACTGAGGGTAAGTTCAAGCTCACCGAGTACAGCTTGCCAAAGTTCATTGGTATTCATAGGGTGCGAGTATGAATGAAGGGCAAAAATCCTCCTAAAAAGTTACACGTGCCGTGTAGTTTAGATCATCTATCCACATGTGGGCAAGTGGGGTGCAACTGTGTATATGGGTTGATCATCTGTGGATAGTGTGTTAGCATCTCGATGCTTTAAATGTGTTACAGTTTCCTCGTAAAAATATATGCCTAAACGAACTCACCAGCCAAAGACGAAGCAGCGTGCCAAGGTGCACGGCTTCCGCGCACGCATGGCTACCCCAGGCGGCAAGAACGTTCTCAAGCGTCGCCGTGCAAAGGGTCGCAAGCAGCTTAGTGCGTAATATGTTGCCTCAGGCGCATAGGCTAAAATCAGATAAGGATATCAAAACGCTCTCTGCCAAAGGCAAGAGCGTCTTTGGTATGTACGTGGGAGTGAAGGCACAAAAGAACGATCTGAACGTTTCTCGTTTTGCTGTAGCGGCGGGGGTAAAAGTCTCCAAAAAGGCTGTTGACCGAAACCGTGTGAAGCGGCAAGTGCGCACAATTGTGCATAGTCATTTAGATGAGATTGTTCCTGGGTATGACGTCCTCCTCATTGTTCGCAAAGAAGCTGTTGGAAAGAAGTCGAGTGAAATCGAAGAGCAGCTCATGAAGACCTTGGACAAGGCGAAGTTGCTTGTATGAGATGGGTCTTCGCTCTCCCCCGTCTCGCGTTGCTGGGCGTGATTCGTCTGTACCAAAAGACCCTTTCATTTGATCACGGACTTCCCAGTAAGCTCTATCCCCAAGGCTACTGCCGCTTTTATCCCACCTGTTCACAATATGGGTATAAGTGCATCGAGGATCATGGGGTGATGAAGGGAGGTGTCCTGACAGCGTGGCGCATCCTGAGATGCAATCCGTTTAATCAAGGAGGAGTTGATGAGCCGCCAGAAAAGAGCAAAATAAAAACCACCGTCTAAACGGTGGTTTTTATGTATCAATTTCAAGGGTCTTCACCTTTGCCGTCTTTCCGTACTTGATCTCGATTCGACTCTTGGCGATCCCTAGATCCTTTGCCAGCAGATCGATCAGTGCCTTATTCGCCTTCCCCTTCTCTGGTGCGGCAGTTAGCCACACCTTCGCCTCAGTATCACTCAGCCACTCGACGCGATTCTCGCGTGCTCCTGGGCGGACGTGGCAGGTGAGCATCATAGGCATTTTGCCCCGTCTTGGATTTTTGTGATGTCTACTAGTTGGTCATGGAGACGGCCGTTGGTGGCGACCATGTCTTCGCTGTCCAAGGTCCATGCCTTGCCGCAGTAGTCCGTGATCTTCCCACCAGCTTCCTGGATGAGGAGGGCACCGGCGACGACGTCCCAGGATTTTGATCCTGTGAGGATGACGCTGTCTGCTCGGCCAGCAGCCACAGAAGAGAGCATGAGTGCGGCGGTTCCGAGCCGGCGGAAGTACGTTGTTTGCTGCTCAAGGGCGTAGATGATTTGGCCATGACGATCCTGGTCGCGGTCCTTGTATCCCCTTCCTGCAAACAACATAGCTCCTCGCGCGGACGGTTTGTCGCTCACGTGAATAGCCTCTCCGTTGAGTGTTGCGCCTTCTCCCGCGACGGCTACGAACATCTCATCGTGCAAAGGATCAAAAATGAGACCCATCTTGGTCTCACGGTTTTCTAAATAGGCAATAGCCACAGCAAACAAAGGAATACCCGCAATAAAGTTGCTTGTTCCGTCGATGGGGTCAAGGACCCATGTTGGTTCATTGGTAATAGGGGTTTCAAGCGCGCCAGGCTGCTCTTCGCTTAAGATGGTGTGTCCTGGGAATTGGTCTAAGATGAGGCGCGAAATCAGTTCATGGCTGGCGTGGTCTGTTTCTGTGACAGGAGAACAATCCTCTTTTAACTGCACATTTTTATGACAAGGGAACGCTTCAAGAATGAGCGAACCGGCCTTTCGTGCGGCTTTTTGTGCGATGTCTGCTGGGCTCATAAAACAAATAGAGTGGTTTAACCACTCTATCACTGTTCATTCTTTTTTGCCTAGATGGTCTATTTGACCATAGCGCCACGGAGGAACTCGATGACCTTGCGGTTGCGCAGGATCTGCTCCATGTAGTCGCGGTGCTGTGGGGAGAAGATTTGCTGCTGTGCTTCTTTATTTTCTTTGTACTGCTCAGCAATGCGGTCGAGCTCTGCATCGAGCTCTGCTTCCTCCACAGCGATCTTTTCCTGTTTCGCCACAGCGCGCATAGCCAAGGCGACCTTGATGCGCATGAGGGCCTGCGGAGAGAAGTCGATCTTCATCTGCGGCAGGGTCTTGTTCATGTTCTGCAGGTACGTGTCGAACTCGAGCCCCTGTGACTCCACAGCGCGCTTGAGCTCCTCGATCATCTTGTGGATCTCCTCGTTGATGAGCAGATCTGGAATGTCTTCAAACTTTGATTTCTTTGCCACAGCCTCAAGCATCTCACGTTCTTCACTTGCACGAGCCTCTCCTTCTTTTTCTGTGAGCAAGTTTTTCTGAACGGTCTCGCGGAGCATGGCCATGTCCTTCATGCCAAGGCCCTTAGCGAACTCGTCATCGAGTTCTGGTGGCTGCAGGTGGAAGAGTTCCTTCACTTTTACCTCAAACTCAACGTCCTTTCCTGCAAGCATGTCCTGCACGTGGTTCTCTGGGAACGGGAGGGTAAAGGTCTTCTCCTCACCTTCCTTGAGCCCGACCACCTGGTCCTTCAGACCTGGGATGTAGTAGTCCTCGTTCAAGTAGATGGCGTGGTTTGGTGACTGACCACCTTCCACAGGCACGCCCTCGAGCTTCATGTTCATGGATACGACCACCTTGTCCTCGATGGTAACGGCCTCCTCGGCTGTACCACGCACTTCTTTGGTCTGCATGCGCTGTACGTCACGCAGGGCAGTGTCGATCTCTTCGTCCTTCACCTCAGGTGTCTGCTTCTTCACGGTGAGTTTTGCAAAGTCAGCGAGCTCAGTGGTTTGTGGCATCTTTGTTACCACAGCGGTGAACTCGATGTCGTTTCCTGGGGCGAGCTTACCGACGTCAATTTGTGGGGAGCCCACAGTGTCGATGTCATGCTCGAGCACGGCTGAAACGAAAGACTTGCGGATGATGCTCTGAAGAGCCTCTTCTAAAAGCTTCATTTCTCCAACGCGCTGCTTAACCACTTCATAATCAGCCTTTCCTGGGCGGAAGCCCGGGATCTTGGTCTGCTGAGAGATGGCCTTCGCCGCTTCTTCCATGTAGGGCTTAGCTTCTTCAGCACTCACGGTAAATGTGAGCTTTACTTGGTTTTTTTCCAAGTTCTCGATTTCTACGTTTGGCATAATAAATGGGAGTAAATAACGCCCGGAGGGTAGCTGTCCTGGGTGTTTTTGTCAATGAAAAAACCCCGACGTTGCGTTGTCGGGGGTTGGTCGTGCTTTGTGGCTCGACCGGCTCTAGCCCAGCTGGATCAGCTGGACGAAGAGCTCGTTGGCACGCTCGCGCACGGTCTGGAGCATGTCCTCGGCGCTGAGCGTCCTGCGGGTGCGCAGGTTCGTCTGCTTGCGACGCATCTCGTCACCCGAGATGGCGTCCGCGATCTCCACCTCGGCCACCCGCTGACGCGTGGTGGCCGAGCCCTGGAACTTGGGATGCGCCAGGTTGATGAAGATCGTGGTGTAGGGCTCCTCGTCGTGCGGGTCGACCATGCAGGACTCGAGGTCCTTGGACGCTCCGCCGCGGAACATCTTCAGGGCGTAGGTGTGGCCGTCGAGCGTCCACTCCACAGCCGACCGCTTGCGCGGCGTGGATTCCCTCGGCTTGGTCGAACGGGGGGCCACCATGACCATGCCCTTGAGGTTCATGTTCGTGCCGTCGTCGAGCTTCCCCGTGGGGAAGATCTCGATGGGCTTGGTGGTCACGCCCGGCAGGCGGTGCCTGCACGAGAAGGTGTCCTCGGCGATCTCCAGCGTTCCCGCGTCTTGCGGGTTCAGACGCCACTGCACCTTGCCCTTGATGTGACCGGTGTGGTCCAGGGTCCAGGTGATGATCTGGTCGGGCGCGCCCGTGCGGGTGCGCTGACGCAGCTTGGGGGTCAGGCGGGTGAACAGCTCCACCTGCACCGCGTGGACGACCTTGTTCACGTGGATGTACAGCCTGTACTTGCCACGGTCCGTGCCAGCGGTGAAGTGCACGCGCTTGCCGCTGGTGCGGTTGAGCGAGCCTCCGCTGCTCTTGGCATCCCACCGCACAGAGGCACCCTCAGGCGCTCCTCCGAGCGTGATCCAGCAGTCGTCTCCGCACTCCAGGGTGATGACCGTGGGGTCGGTGGACAGCTGCGTGGTGTTCAGGTCGTGCGTGTCCGTGTCGTCCTCGGGAGCGCCGCCGATCTGCTGGAAGCGCTGCACCAGCTCTCGGCACAGGTCCGAGTCGGTGGTCTCCTGCTCCGGCTCGGGAGCTCCCATGATGGCGAGCACCTTGGGCACCAGGTTGTCCTGCAGCCACTGCAGGAACAGGAAGACGGTCTCCTCGTCGTTGTACAGGCTCTGCATGAAGCCGGTGTTGGCCCCACGGACGTGGTGCGGACCGAAGCCCTTGCAGCTCACCTCGCCGAGCACGAGCGGGACGTCCAGGACCTTGAGCAGGCGCAGGGCCAGATCACGGTTGGACGGGATGCGCGCCGCCTGGCGCAGGAACTCTCCCATGGTGCAGGCGCGGTCGTGCGACCACACCGAGAGGCGCTCCTGGCGGTTGGGCTTGCTGGCCACCGACACGTGCGCGCCGATGGGGCCCAGACCGGGGATCTCCCCGGTCAGCTCGATGAGCTCGCCGTCGAGCTCACGGGGCTTGACCTGGTGCTTGTGCCCACGCTCGTCGATGAACGTGGTCATGTGCGCGAGCGAACGCGAGGCCAGGGTGGAGTAGTCCTCCATGGCCCGCTTGAACGAGCGGTCCTCCTTGGGGTCGACGTACTGCGACGGCCCCTTGCCGATGCCCGTGATGGTCACCAGCAGACCGCTCCCGGTCAGGGGGCAGCCGGCCGGGATCTCCAGCTCCAGCAGCTCGGGCTCCACGCCGTCGTGGAGAATGGTCTCCAGCAGCTCGGCGGTGTAGCTGAGCTGCTGCAGGCGCGAGGCGCCGCGGCGCAGGCTCTGGTAGGTCACCTCCTGGCCGTGGCGCAGGGGGGACTTGGAACCCGAGCCCATCTTGCCACGCTTGGTCAGGTCCGACTCGCTGGGGCTGTTCAGCAGGCTCACGAAGGGAGTCCAGTTGATGACGCCGGGGCCGTTGCCCCAGACCAGCACACAGAGCTTGCGCTTGATGCGCATGAACTTGATGGTGACCTCGTTGCCGCCAGCGTCTTCGATGTTGCTGGCCAGCTCGATGAACATGTCCACCCAGCGTAGGTACGCGTCCGTGTTCTTGCGCAGTGCGGAACGGTCGATGCCGCCCCCTGCGATCTTCAGCTTTCGAGCGCCCATGGGCTTCTCTCCAGTGTGGGAAGTGGTAGATGACAATGAAAGGAGCGTGTCTTTAGCTCCAGCAACACATTCAGGATGAATGAGTTGCTTGAGAAAAGGGGCGAGGGGTGCCTCACCCGCGTGTCAGCCTCCTGCGGCCTTGAACCGGTCCTCGAGTTCGTGGTCGAGGAAATTCAGGAAGCGTTCGGGTTCCGTTGCGTCGACGGCCTGCAGTCGCTCGGCGGTTGCGAGCATGGAGCCATCAACGCCTCGGAAGAAACGTCGTCGTTGTTCGACCGGCAGCCCCAGAAGGCGGCCGATCAGCTTGGGGTACGCACGCAGGATCGCGGAGATCTGCGAGAGCTCTCCGGCCGTGGGGCGCCTGTCGCTCTCCACCAGCGCGATGAACCACTTGGGCCCCAACTTCTCCAGGTCCACCTCAGACGTGACGCCATTGGTGGGCGGTTCTGGAGCGGCGACGGCCGGCTCTGGTTCGGGCTCCGGTTCCGGATCGACTGCCACCTTGGGCTTGAGGGCCTCAGGGAGCTGGTCGAGGAGTCCAGGAAAGAGCTCGGTCAGATGTTCCAGCGTCACCACTGCGCGCTTGAACTCCAGGAGCTCGAGCGAACTGGGGGTGTTGCGTCCCATGGCCGGCTCCGGTGCAGGTTCCTCCGGCTCCTGTGCCACAACGGGCTCAGGCTCCGGTGCGGGCTGCTTCGGCTGCTGGACTACCTTGGGCCAGAACAGCGGTGTGCCGCCCCAGCCGAGGTTCTTCGCGTCCAGGAAGAGCTTCCCGGCCGCGTCGAAGTCCGTCAGCTTGTCAGGGTGGGTGCGCGCCAGGAGCAAGCGGATGATCTTCATCATGCTCTGAGCGGGCATCTTGCCGCTGGAGGTCTCGGCGCTCCACTTGCGCAGGTTCTTGATGGTGGTAGCACCAAGTCCGGTGCGGTTCTCCACCACAGAGATCATGTCGCCGATGTCACCGAGCTCCAGTGCCGCGATGGCCTCGGGGAGGTTGCGGACGCCCAGGACCTCGTGGGGGTCGCAGCCCAGAAGGTTGCGAACGACCAGTCGGAATCGGACGTCATCGCGGGAGTTGATCCCACCGTGGAAGCGCACGGGTCCCACCGTCAGCAGGGCGATGCACTTGATCAGGGTTTCGCCTGCCGGTCGACCCGGCTTGTTGGCGGCCCACCACTTGGTGACCGTTCCTTGGTTCACGAACATCTGCTGGGCGACCATCGGCGAGCCGATCTCGTCGCTGAGTGCCTGGATTTCCAGCACAATCTCATCGCGAGTTGGGTACCGATCGAACTCGAACCTCTCGGGCAAGTCGTCGCACTGGTCCAGTAGGAAGGCCAGGGGCTCGTCACGTCGTCGCAGGAGGAATCGATCCTCCCACAACTTGATGAGCTTGAGCTTGGCATCGATGACCATGAGCCGATCGATGTCGATCCCCGTGACTTCCTCGATGTTGGGGAAGTACTTGGCGAAAGGGAGCGGATCGGTGGGCTCGCGGGCGAATGCCTCGACCGCCGAAGTGCTCAGTCTCTTGAACGCCGTCTTGGGTGACGGGTCACCTCGGTTGGCGTCGAGGAACTGCTTGAAGAGCCTGTGGAACTGCTTACCCAGCAGCTCACGCCGGTATTCATACTCGGGAACACTCCAGGTGGGTGTCGTTGTCATGGAGCTACCTCCGGTAGGGGGGAAAGAGCCTAAATCTGGGGTTTTTTGTAAAACGCCCAGAAGAGGCACAAGTTAACAGTGCGTTTGGGCTCTGTCAAGGCTAAAACCTTGACATCCAGGCGCTGCAGACGTAGGGTCAACCCTCAGTTTTTTCACTGAGAGGAGGTACCAATGCCGAATGAGGCAGCCCCTCAGGCGACTGGACAAGGTCCAGGGCGCGGAGGACGAACGGTAACGCGTTCCGATGCCAGCGCCATGCAAGGCGCAGTCGGAGCTGGAGCGAGCGAGGAGCCCCTGCGCGAGGTGCGCTTGGGCAAGGTGGAGAACGCCATCGTCAAGGATCTGACGCGGTGGTTCTGGGACAACCGGAAGCGTCCGGTGCCCCAGGATGTTCGCGATGAGATCGTCGGTTGGCACGCCAAGACTCCTGGCTCAACCATGCTCGGCGTGCTCAAGAAGCAGCGCGACGCCATCGGGACCGTCGAAGAGGTCGGCAGCGTGAGTGTTCCGGTGGTGCCCTACACCTCCGGCGTGGTCTTCATCTGCAAGGCCAACGACAACGAGCGGTGGGAGCCCGAGGATCTCAAGGGTCAGAAGCCTGGTCATGACGGCAAGCTCCGTGGTGATCTCGGTCCTTCGGAAGTGATCTGGCCGAGCCCTCTGCCCGACGGGCCGTGGATCATGCCTCCGGACGCCGATCAGGTCGTGATTCGATCCGATCGTCGACAGAGAGCCGTCGAGGCCCTTTGCGAGTTTTCTGCTCGAGAGGGTCACCGCGAGTTCACCTTCGGGGAGCTCATGGAGGTTCTCAAGGATGCGGACATCACGTCGCCCCAGAGCATGATTCGTGACCTCAAGGGGCTCGGATTGCTCTACGTGACGCGTGGCAAGCTGCGCTCACGGACCGACCCGTCCATGTACGTGGTGGTCCTCCGGCCGTACTTCAACCTGGCGGGCGATCTCGTCACGCCGGAGGAGTGTCAGCGCTGGCAGGAGCTGGTGCAGAAGGAGTCCGAGCCCGAGGAGGAGCCGGAGCCCCCGGTTCCCGCTCCGCCCGCGTCTCCGCGCGTGAAGACGCCGGAGGAGCTCCAGGGCGAGATCGACGAGCTGCTCGCTCAGCGTGAGCGCGTGGCCAGCGAGAAGCTCGCTGAGGCGACGCAGGGGCTGGACGAGCAGATCGCCAGCCTCACGACTCGTCGAGAGGAGCTGGACCGTGAGATCGCGGAGCTGACCGCTGCGCGTGACGGCGTCGCAAAGGACCTGAAGGATCTGGATGGGCAGCGTACCGAGCTCGTCGGTTCGTTCAGCACCGAGGGTCTCCCCGAGATCACCCAGATCGAAGAGCAGATCGAAGAGCTGCGGACCCTGCTCCGCCTCTACGCACGACTGGTTGTCACCGACTAGTACGTCCCCGACCGTTACGCGGTCGGTTTTTTCTTACAACAAAAAATCCCCACCGCGTGATGGTGGGGGTACCTTCTACTGCCAGTGCTTGGGAAGCACGTGCTTGAAGGCGCGCTTGATGGCTACCGTGAAGGCAGCGCGGTCCCGCAACTCGTTCAAGTGCTCCTGTGCCAGATCGTGTCCGTGCTGGGTCAGGTTGAACGAGTGCCAGTTCATGCCTCTGGTCCTACGACCATGGCCCTTGGCGTACTTGAGCTTGGGGTTTGTCTTTCGCTTGCGCTCCAACTTTGCCCAGTTCATCAAGTTCTTTTCTTCTTCCTCAAGGTCCACTTCAGCCTGGGTGATGTAGCCCAGGTGCAGGAGGGCGTTGAGGTAGTGGGCCGTCTTGTAGCCTCGGTGAGGGACAGACTTCTTGCTCCCTGTGGTCTCGTTCCCCTCAGGGATGACCAGCTCCATGGTGATCAGCAGCAGCTTGCGCAGCTCCAGCTCACGGGTCTCACGACCCAGGAACGGTCCCTCTGGGGCACTCAACAGGGCGATGACTCGACCCTTGATGTCCTCGAGTTCCTTCAGTGCCTCCTCGACTTCCATCGAGAGTTCCGGGGTCTCCAGCGGAGGCGTGCTCCGCTTCCACAGACGCAAGGAGAGGTCCAACGGCTGGATCAGACCCTCGATCTGTTCGAGGAGGTCGTCCGGCACGCGGGCGCCGAGCAGTTCCACAGCGCTGACCTGCGCGCGCAGCTGCGTGATGCCACGCTTGGCGCGATCACGCGGCTTGCGCGTGGTGAGGTTCAGTGTCTGGCGTTCCGAGAGTTTGCTCTCGGCCGCCGTGATGGCACTGCGCATCTGCGCGTGCAAGGTGTCGATGCGTGCCGTGATGGTGCGCATCTGCGTGACGAAGCCATCTCGCTTCTTGTCGTTGGCAGCACGCTGCTCGATCGAGTGCGCGCGCAAGAGGTGGTAACGAGTGATGTGGGCTTCCAGGCCCTTGACCACCGCCACCTGTGCCAGCAAGGCATCCTCGTGCTGGGTGACCTGGTTTCCCAGATCGACGACAGCATCGGTGATGACCTGTGCTTCTGTCACGGAGATGTAGATCTGCGAGTGCACATCTTCAAGCTGCTCCGCCTGGCCCGCAACGAGCGAGTTGAGTCGACGGATCAGACCCTGGTCTTCATCCGGAAGGTCTCCGGGTGCACCAGCGGCCGTTGCTTCCTGTTGTGCCGTATCGAGCAGTGTCTTGAGCGTGCGGTGACGCGCGGACAACAGACTCTTGGCCTGCGTGAGGGATCCAGTGCCCACGGCTTCCACCAGGACACCGGCGGAGTCCAAACCACGGAGGATGCGTCGGAGCGAGATGCTCTCCAGCCCCTCGGCGAGCGGATGGCTCGTGTGCAAGGCGTTCGCGTAGGCGATCAGCTCCAGGAGCGTGATCTCGTCTGCGGCGTCCTGTCCCTCGGCTTCCACCTCGGGCTCGATGTCCGGCTCGTGTGCCGCTTCCGGCTCAGGAGCAGGCGCCGGCGGATGCAGCTGGATGATCGCGGCGCGATCTTCGCTGGCATCGGTCGGCTCGGGCTTGACTTCGGGTTCCGGAGTCGGCTCGGGCTCCTGTTCAGCAGCGATCTCCAGCTCCGGCTCGGCAGCAGGTTCCTCAGGAGCAGGCTCCTCGGGAAGGTCGGGCGGCGAAACCTCGATGGGCTCGGGCTTGACTTCGGGTTCCGGAGTCGGCTCCGGCTCGGCGGCAGGCTCGGTTTCCTGAACAGGCTTGGGTTCGTTGCTCGCCGGGCTTGCGCTCGGTGGCTTGAGGTCCAGGGCCGTCCTGAGGCTTCCCTTGGTCGGCTGGAACGCACCAGGGTCGAACAGATGGTCTTCGAAATCTCCGTCTTGCTCGGCGTCTACCAGCTGACCCAGTAGCGCAAGGAAGTTTCGGGAGCGGCGCAGATCATCGCTGACCCCGCCGTCTCTGATGCGGCGGGATCTACGTCCTGACATGGGTTCTCCTCCTGAAAGGGAATGAACGGTAACGAAAGGTTACCAGAGGAGGAGCCTAGGCGGAAAAAAGCGCTTTGTCAAGAGGTTTCCCCTGTGAAGTAAAAGAAAACGACCGCTGTCGTAGCGGTCGGAAGTTGGCCGTCTAGGCCGCGTCTAGCAGTCCCAGGCGGGTGATGCGGGCTCCGAGCTCGGCCACCTGCTGGGTGGTGAGCTGGCGGGCCTTGGCGATCTCGAAGCGGAGCGTGGACCAGTCGTTCGGGGCGTGCTTGCGCACGGCCAGGGCGATGGCCAGGTCCGTCTGATCGCTGTCGTAGTTCTGGGCTCCGCGTGGCGGGTAGCCGTCGGGATGCACCTGCTTGGGCGGCCGGGTGGGCCAGGTGGCCGGCACGTGGGTGTAGACCGGGTCGGCCCCACCGCCACCACCGTTGCCGTTGGCACGCGAGTGCGCGGCGTGCAGACCGTCGATCTGCTTGAGGATCAGTCGGCGGACCTTGGCGATCTTCTTGCGGTCCTCGTTCCAGGTGGCGTCGTCGGGGTCCGTGGCGAGCACGGCCGCGACGATGGCACGGTCGACGTCGTCGACGTCGTACTTCTTGCGCTTGAGGATCTTCCGGCTGGACAGATCCGGCTCGCGCAGCGGCCAGGTGTCCGGGTCGGCCGTGATGGCCTTCGGGTCCGTGGCACCGTCGCCACCACCGTCTCCGCCCTGCTCGGGCTCGGGATCCGCGCTGCCACCGTCGCCCTGCTCGGGCTCCTTGTCACCGTCCTGCTCGGGCGGCGAGCTCTGCTCTTCCAGCGCCTTCACGCGCGCATCCAGCTCCGGCACCATCCGTGCCAGCTGAGCGAGTCCCATCAGGAACTCCGCTCCCTTCTCCAGGATCTCTGCGACCTTCATCGCTTCCTCCTTACACTAGGGGTCGATTTGCACGCGTCCACCCTGCTCATCGATGTAGATGAGCGGGCTTCGGCACGCGAGTTTCCAAACTTGCACCAACAGTTCCTGCATCGTGGGCGCGAAGGTGCCCTCGATGACCGGCTGAACCTTTACGAACCAGGTTCGCATGGGCTGGCGGTTCTGCGACCAGAACGCATAGCGCTCCAGGTGCGTGATCCACACGCTGACCTTTCGTCCAGCGAGCAGGTCGCGCAGGGCGGGATCGAATTCCCAGACCATGCGACTCTGTGAGCCGGTGCTCAGAGCACCTTCCACCTTACGGGTGAGTCCGTCAAGGATGCTGGCAGAGCGATCCAAGAAAGCGCCGTCGGTGCGGTAGTAGCGCTCGCCCTTGGGGAGGTCTACCGAGCCGAACATGAGCACCAGCCACCAGAGGAGCCCCATCTCGCGTTGGAAGTGCGAAGTAGGGGTCGACTCGCCGTGGCGAATGAAGCGCAGTAGATGTTCGTACTGCCTGAGCTGTGTTCCGTACTCGCGCAAGAATTGACTGAGGTTCTCGAGTCCGGAAAGGAACTTGCAGGTGTTCACCGTTCCCTGCACTAGAGCCTCGTTGTCACGCGCGGCGAAGCTCGTCACACCCAGGGTAGAACCCCGGGGTGATGGGAGCACGGCCGCGAGCTTGAGGAGCTCGTCGGTGTAGGTATGGGAGTTGCCGTCGAAGTCCAGCCAGGCGCCACGCAAGCGTGGCCACTCCCACTGTTGGAGAGCAGCGATGGCATCGGCGATGTTGCCCTGAGCCACATTCACTCCCTGGCCGTTGGCCAGGACGTGAGGGAAGCGGCGAGGGTCATGTTCGCAGGTAAGGAGCTGGTCAGGTCTGTAGCCGAGCTGGCGGTAACCTGGAAGCTCCAGGTTCTCTTCGCCGGCGAGGTACAGGATTCGGTCGTCCTCATGGACGGGTCCGCGCGGTTGATAGGCCATCCACGCGAGCCGCAGTGCATCATGCGCTGGGTAAGCGTAGGAGCGGTTTACCACGTTTTTCCTCCCTTTCTCCCGGGAAAATCCGCGAGGACGCACGTTAACAATGGATTGACAGAATGTCAATGAATGGCTAGTCTACCGTCTGGTTTAGATATCCTATCGACCCAGACAGGAGGAAATCTCATGGAGATGATCCATTCAGGGCTCATGGAGCTCGGGAGCTTGAAGGCTCCCCAGGCCACCAGAGAGCTCGCGGATCTGCGATCTTCTCAGGTGCCGGCCGTCTATGTCGACTTCGGGATCATCCCGGAGCTCGTGGTGGCCACGAACGCGGCGCTGCACGCGCTGACGTCCGTGAAGATGTCTCAGGACAGTACGCTCTCCAGGGAAGCAGCGTTCGCGCAGTGCGTGGACGCCATCAACCAGGGGCGTACGCGCAAGCGCGCACCGCGACACATTCACCTGCTGGGCATGGCCTGGCACTACGGTGTTCGTTTCGCCAGTGCTGAGGATGTGGTGCCCAGCCTTAAGGCCATCTACGATGCACTCACGCCGGGTGTCTCGAGTCGGTCCAAGGAGAAGGTGCCGCAGCAGCGTGCCTACTGGGAGCGTCCCGCCGAGCTGTTCTGGCTCATCGGCACGCACATGCGCTGTGAGCCGCTGGTGATCGATCGCGAAGACGCGCCCATGGGAGCGGTGCTCACTGAGGGGCTGACGCGTGGAGTCGTCGAGCGCCTTGTGGCACTCATGAGCCGGCTGACACAGCCGTTGCCCATGTGCAAGCTGCTGGCCATCAGTGCCCTGTCGGTGCGCCGCACGCTCACGGTTGAGACCACCGTGAAGTTGATGGATCACTTCGCCCACCGGCTGGACGACGTGCTCGTCATGCTCGATGGTGAGCTCGATAGCGACAGTGCTCAGGGGCTCATTCAGCACCACCGACTGCTTCCCTCGCTCTCGCTCAAGGCGCTCGGCGACCTGCTGGCGATCTACTCCATGCGGGAGAAGGGGCAAGATCTGAAGGACTGTGTGGTCTCGTTTAGCAGTGACCTGATCGATGCCAATCATCGTCATCGAGAGGATCGTGAGTTCATCGAGTTCGCACGCCTCGAGCAGCAGATGAGCCAGATGGACGAGGAGGAGCCGGAACCGGATCCGCCGCCAGCACCCAAGCCGCCGCCGGCCCGCAAGGCCAAGGCTACGCCGCCGGTGTTGCCACCGTTCGATCACCGTCAGCTGAAGATCGGCGCCTACGTGACCGGTAGGGTCAACTTGGCGGCGGTGCAGGTATGGCTGGTGTTCGGTGTGCTGCAGCCCGAGCAGAGCGTCTCGAACACGTTCACAGGTTCGTGGGTCAGCGATGCGGACTTCAAGCGTCTGTGTCAGCCGCACTTCAGGCGACTGCGGATCAGCGAGAGGGATCGCGATCGCGCCTGGCAGTTCCTGACCATGGGGCGTGTACTCGAGCGCAACAAGCCGCGCAAGCGCGTGCGCTTCAACCGAGAGCTCTCGGGCAACCCCCGAACGGAGCCTATCGTGGCCGCGGTCAAGGAGCTCGCCTCCCAGATCGATCGGCCCTAGACAACGTGCGGACACAACTCCGCTGCCGCCTGGAATCACTCCGGCGGCTTTTTTCTTTCTTGACTTCCCCCCGCGTTTGCACCATGCTGGCCACACTTGTCACAAAGGAGGTCGTCATGGCCAGCTACGATCCCAGTTGCGGAGAACGTCACGGCACTTGGCTGGTCAGGAAGATCGCCAAGTCCCTCGTGGACAATCCCGACGAAATCGACGTCCGAGAAGTCGTCGGCACCAGATCCGTCGTCATTGAGGTGGACATCCCCCCACGTGACCGCGGGAAGTTCATTGGCAAGAAGTGGGTCCACAAGAAAGCCATCGAGACGCTTCTGAAGGCTCTCGGTGGAAAGGAGAAGACTCGCTACGTCCTCAGTGTAATGGAGGACTGAAACAACTCGACCTCCTGACAAGCACATCTCCGCCCGTACGCAACGCGGCGGTTTTTTCTTTGCCAAAATCAAAACACCCCAGCCGAGGCCGGGGTGTTTTTGTTCTGTCTATTTAGACGATTAGTGCGACAATCAGCAGGGCCACAATGTTCAAGATCTTGATCATTGGGTTGATAGCTGGGCCAGCGGTGTCTTTGTAGGGATCGCCTACGGTGTCACCTGTAACGGCAGCCTTGTGGGCGTCGGAGCCCTTACCGCCATAGTTTCCAACTTCAATGTATTTCTTTGCATTGTCCCAAGCTCCTCCACCGGTGGTCATGGAAATAGCCACGAAGAGTCCGGTGATGATGGATCCGATAAGGAGTCCACCGAGAGCCTCTACACCGAGGGTGAATCCCACAACAACTGGAGCAAGCACAGCGAGCAGAGATGGAACAAACATGTAACGGATTGCGGCACCAGTTACGAGGTCTACAGCCTTACCGTACTCTGGCTTAGCCGTTCCTTTCATGATGCCAGGAATTTCACGGAACTGGCGGCGTACTTCTTCGACAACCGCACCAGCCGCTTTTCCAACAGCTTCCATGGCCATAGCGCCGAAGAGGTAGGTTACGAGACCTCCGAGGAAGAGTCCGGCGATGACGTTTGGATCGTCGAGTTCAAAGACGACGCTTACACCCTCTGCCTCGATAGCGTGCACATAGTCTCCGAAGAGTACGAGAGCAGCGAGTCCGGCAGAACCGATGGCGTACGCCTTGGTTACAGCTTTTGTGGTATTTCCAACAGCGTCCAGTGCGTCGGTGATTTCACGGACCTTCTCTGGGAGCTCGGCCATTTCAGCAATTCCACCAGCGTTGTCGGTGATAGGACCAAAGGCGTCCATGGCAACAATGATACCGGTGAGTGAAAGCATGGACATGGCAGCGATGGCGATACCAAAGAGTCCAGCGAGTTCAAAGGCAACTAAGATACCAACCACGATGGTGATCACAGGAAGCGCGGTGGACTTCATGGACAGAGCAAGACCAGCGATGATGTTGGTTCCGTGTCCAGACTCTGAAGCCTCAGCCAAGCGCTGTACAGGCTTGTACTCGGTAGCAGTGTAGTACTCGGTGATCATGATCATGAGCGCGGTTACACCGAGTCCCAGAAGGGCGGAGTAATACACGTTCATGGCGTTGAGTCCTTCAATGCCCGCGAGCATGGAAGTAGTCACAGGGTAGAAACCGGCAGCTGCGAGAATACCTGCGACGATGAGGCCCTTATAGAGAGCCTTCATGATGTTCTTATCTTTTCCAATCTTGATAAAGAGTGTTCCAACGATGGAGGCAACGATCGCAACAGCCCCCAAGGCAAGTGGATAGAGAACAACGGTCTCGTTTCCAGTAAAGGTGAGTGCTGCCAAGAGCATGGCGGCGACAGATGTCACAGCGTACGTCTCAAAGAGGTCGGCTGCCATTCCAGCACAGTCACCAACGTTGTCACCAACGTTGTCAGCAATCACAGCTGGGTTACGAGGGTCATCCTCAGGGATGCCAGCCTCAGTTTTTCCAACGAGGTCAGCTCCTACGTCAGCAGCCTTGGTGAAGATACCTCCTCCAAGACGTGCGAAGACGGAGATCAAAGATCCTCCGAAGCCCAGTCCGATGAGGGCGTGAGTGTCTCCTGTTGCTGCGTAGAATCCAGCAACACCCAAGAGGGCGAGACCAACAACGAAGAGTCCAGTAACGGCTCCTCCGCGGACAGCAACGTCCATGGCCTCTGAGAGACCCTTCTTTGCTGCCTCAGTGGTGCGAACGTTCGCACGTACGGACACGCTCATGCCGATGTAGCCGGCGAGTCCTGAAAGAACGGCACCGACAGCGAACCCGAAGGCCAGGTTCCAGCCCAGGACCATGCCCAGGATCCAGAACATCACGACACCGATACCGGCGATCATTTTGTACTGGCGTGCCATGTAGGCAGATGCTCCCTCTTGGATCGCCAAAGCGATTCCTTTCATCTTCCCCTCTCCTGCTGGGCGCTTGAGGATCCACTGAATCAAAAGCCCTCCATAAAGGAGTGCCAGGATCCCCGCGCCAATAGCGTACTGTATAATAGTCATAGAGACTCGATACGAAATGCGAGATTTAATTTATTTACGGAAATACGGTCGTAAGTCTAAGAAAATAGCCCCCTTATGTCAATCCGTCAGGCTCCTACGTTTAAAGTTGAACAAGCATTACAGGCACAGGGATATCAGTGGATTGTGGGTGTAGATGAGGCTGGTTGTGGCGCACTTGCGGGGCCCGTGGTGGCTGGGGCAGCGATTCTGACCATCGATTCGGGACTAGAAAAGCTTCGTGATAGCAAGCTTTTAAGTGAAAAGGTGCGTGAGGAGCTGTTTGATCAGGTAAAAGAACAATCAGTGAGCTGGGGCGTGGGACAGGCAAGTGTTGAGGAGATTGAAAAGATTGGTATTCGTCCGGCAACGTACTTAGCCATGAGGCGTGCCGTTGAGTCGATTGCACAAGTCGACTACGCACTCGTTGATGCATGGACTGTTCCAGGACTCACGGTTCCGCAGCAGGGATTTATCAAGGGTGATCGAAAGATTCGTTCCATTGCCGCCGCGTCGATCTTGGCTAAAGTGACACGAGATCGGCAGATGCGTGAGCATGCACAGGCATTTCCTCAATATGGATTCGATGGACATAAAGGGTATGGTACGGCCGCGCACAGACAGGCGATTAAGGAGCATGGCCCGTGTGCCATTCATCGCATGACGTATAAAACATTCCATCCAACATTGGTATGACCGAGCAGCCAGAAAATATTCGACCTTGGGGACGCTATGACATTTTGGATGTGCAAGCCGATCATCAAGTGAAGCGCATTCAAGTGCAGCCAGGTGGCAGGCTCTCCTATCAAAGGCATCAGCGCCGGGAAGAGTTTTGGGTCATCATTTCTGGTCGGGGAACGTTTACACTCGACGATGTTGATACAGAGCACGGTCCTGGAGAGGTGTTGATCGTTCCTTTGCAATCCAAGCATCGTATTGCTTGTCTTGGAGATGAGCCGTTGGTGTTTATTGAGGTGCAGCGTGGTGACTACTTTGGGGAAGATGACATTGAACGGTTCTCAGATGACTACGGACGCGAGGGAACAACGCGACCCCACTAGCCTGGACAGAAACGGTCATTTCCGCTATGATTCCGGCTGCAAATTAAGCGATTTTTATCAATCTCAGGATTAAACAACTCATCGTTCAATCCGCTCTAGGCGTGCTGCGCGCCTTGGTTTTTGTAAAGCAGAAAGGGGGACCAATCCTCCAGAAGATGGCCGTGCCCATGAGGGGTATTGGTCTTTTTTTGACCCGCGTGATTGGTGTGCCCGTGTATCGCTTAGTGCTTCTCTTCAGGCGGAACGTGGCCAGGGTTATGGGGCCAGCCAAGCATCGCGTCGCGTTCTTTATCTCGAATCGTTATACCGTGCACGTGATGATGGCGATCATTGTGGGGAGTGTCGTGTTTGTGAATCTTTCCGCGCGTGAAGTGCGCGCTGAGGATTTTGGTCAGCAGAGCTTGCTGTATGAGCTGGTGGCGCAGGATGATAGTTATGTCCTGGAGGTGGTTGAGGCTGGGAGCCCTGTTGTGTCACTTGGGTCAAGTTCGTCCTATATGTCTGATACGATTGTGGACGCGCGTCGACACATTGACTTTCATTATTTGGAGGAGTCTTACGTAACACCGCAGGTGGGTACAGATCTTGTAGAGGAGCCAGCTCGAGATATTCCTGTTCGCGGGAGCGTTGAGACGTATGTGATTGAGCAGGGGGATACGCTTGGGGTGATTGCGGAGAAGTTTGGTCTCTCGCTCTCAACAGTACTTTGGGCCAATGGCCTGACATACAACAGTACGATTCAGCCAGGTGATGATTTGAAAATTCTTCCGTCCGACGGTGTGCTTTATACCGTCACAAGTGGAGACACACTTTCACGTATTGCGAGTCGGTATGATGTGGACGTCGAGGACATCATGAACCAAAACAACATGGAGAGTGCTCATACGCTTTCGATTGGTGACGAGTTGCTTCTGCCAGGAGGCGAGCCACCATCTCCAGCAAGTACCGCGCGTAAGAGTGCCTCACTTACAACACTCTTTACGGCACCATCTACGGCCTCTGGGGCGACGTCGTCTGCCACAGGGTGGGTCTGGCCTACCGACTGGCGCGTGATTACGCAGTACTGGGGTTGGCGACACACGGGATTGGATATCGATGGAGATTATTCGACCAATAGTTACGCTGCCCGTGGTGGTGTGGTCATTTTCTCAGGGTGGCGCAGTGGATATGGACTTACGGTGGAAGTGGATCATGGTGATGGATATGTCACTCGATACGCGCACCATGCGAAGAATTACGTGGGTGTAGGTGATACTGTTTCGACAGGGCAAGCGATCGCACAGACAGGTACCACCGGACGCTCAACAGGAACGCACTTGCACTTTGAGATTATCCGCAACGGCCGATTCCAGAACCCACTTGATTACGTTCGATAAACAGAGTCCCATAGGGCTCTGTTTTGTTATACTGCTCAGGTATGGAACGCACGTGCACATCATGTAAAAAAGAGATCGAGACCTGGAATGAGCGCTGTGGTGGATGCGGATTTACGCTTGTACTTGAGCCGGATGAGAAGATTCGAGCGCGGTACCTTCGTGGGCCAGCGCTTGGAGCGCTACTATTTACACAAGGTTGGGCCTTTGGCGCACATTTATATCTTTGGTTTCTGCTTTCGCTTGTGCCTGTCTTCGGGATCGTGGCTTTGTTTGCCTGCTTATTGTTTGGGAGGCGCTGGAGCTGGAAGTATGGTGGTTGGAGTAGTTGGGAGGAGTTTCAGTGGCGCATGAAGCTCATGGACGCCATTGGATTAGCTTGGGTTGCGCTTCTGCTAGGAATCTATCTATACTTCCGGCTGATATGAAACATCTAGCTATTATTATCGATGGAAACAGGCGGTGGGCTCGTGAGAAGGGTCTGCCAACACTGGAGGGACATCGTCGAGGATACGACAATGTAAAAACGATCGGACTGGCCGCGCTTGAGCGCGGTGTTGAATTTTTTACTGTCTACGCATTCTCGACGGAGAACTGGAAGCGGAGTGAGGAAGAGGTTGGGTACCTGATGGACCTGCTCCTTAAGGCCCTGACAAAGGACCTCGATTTTTTCTTGGAGCATGATGTGCGTTTGAAGGTTGTTGGTCGGCGTGAGGGGTTGAGTGACAAGATTATTACCGCGATTGAGAAGGCGGAGCAGACAACGGCGAGCGGCAAGCGTGGGCAGATTAATTTATGTGTGAACTATGGAGGGCGCGCCGAGATTGTGGATGGAGTGAAGGCGTTGATTGACTCTGGAGTTGAGGTGACAGAGGAGAATATTAGTCAGGTGCTTTGGTCACAGTCGATTCCTGACGCAGACATGATTGTGCGTACATCAGGTGAGCGACGGTTGTCGGGGTTCCTGACGTGGGGTGGTGTCTATAGTGAGTTGAAGTTTATTGAAAAGAATTGGCCGGATTTTGGTGAGGAAGATTTGGAAGCGTGCTTGGAGGATTTTGAGAATAGGCAGCGGCGGTTTGGTAAGTAGGTGACGAGACAAAGCTCGGAGCTCGTCGAAGACTGGGGGTTGGTCTCGCTATGAGTGGGCGAGCCGATCACTGGGACGAATGTTGAGATCTGTAGGGACACTGTCCGACTCAAAATTGTCCCAGCGCTCGTTCACCAGGGTGGACCGAGTGGAAGGTGAGGTGGTGGGGGTAAAAAACCGAGGGCATCGAGCTCTCGGTTTTTTGTTACAAGATCTAATTGTCTTCAAAAAGAAAAGCCCGCTACCGAGGTAGGGGCGGAGCCGGTGTGGCTCAGTTGCGGCAGCTGATGAGGGAGCTGCCGGAGTCGACGTCGATGATCCAGGGGGTGTCCCAGTCGCCGGGGGCGTCGAAGCTGTAGTCGCCGGTGGTGTAGGCACTGTCGCCCTGTCCGTAGCTCAGCCAGTTGCAGTGGCTCTGGGAGCCGTCCTGCTCGCAGCCCTCGCCCCAGGTGACGTTGAAGCGGATGCACTCCAGGTTCTCGAGGTCGAAGTCCGGGTTGCTCGCGAGCGCACCTTCGATCTGCGCGTCGTTGAACTCGAGCTCGACGTCGCCCTCGGTGTCCGGCTGCTGGAAGTGCCAGCCGTGCGCGTTGGGATCGTCCCAGGTGGCGAGCAGCTCGGCGTTCACCTGCGCGTGCTCGTCCAGGCGCTCGGCCCAGATCTGGTAGGTCTCGGTCTCGGGGGCGTCGGTGTCGTCACCACCGTTGCCGCCCACCATGTCGGGGCCGCAGGCGGTCAGGGTCGTGGCGCACAGCGCCATCAGCAGCACGAGTCGCATGGAAAGTCTCCTTCTCGTTCGGGTTGTGCTGGCTGAAGACATTAGCATGGCTGTAGAGGGTGTCAAGGGCCTCTATGAGACCTCTAGAGCGTCTTGCCCACGATATTGAAGCGCTTCAGCGATATGTTCGACAGCAATGGATTCCTCGCCTGCCAGGTCGGCAATGGTTCGTGCCACCTTCCGTACCCTTGTGTAGCCGCGTGCAGAAAGTTTGTTTGCCCTGAGTGCTTGCTCAAGAAGTTGTTTGGCGTCACTGGAGAGATGGCAAATCGTGTCGAGTTGTCCAGTGGTGATTTCATTGTTCGTGAGGAGTCCAAGAGGTTTCATTCTCTTCTCTTGAACCACGCGCGCTTGCTTGATTCGGGTTCGGACGTTCTGTGATGTTTCGAGTGTCTCGTCTGAGAGGAGTTTGTCATGCTCCACCGCGGGGACTTCAATGACAATATCGAACCGGTCAAGGAGCGGCCCGGAGATCTTCTTTTGATACTTCGTTATTTGGTTCAATCGACAAGTGCACTGGCGATGAGGGTTGGTGAAATGCCCGCAGGGGCATGGGTTCATGGCGGCGATAAGGAGAAACCGTGCTGGAAATTGAACAGATCCTGTGGCACGAGAGATGGTCACACAACCATCCTCAATCGGTTGCCTAAGATGCTCAAGAGCGTATCGCGAAAATTCAGGGAGCTCATCTAGAAAGAGAACGCCTCGATGTGCCAGAGAGACTTCCCCTGGTTTTGGCCATGCTCCCCCACCAACGAGAGCTACGGCAGAGGCGCTGTGGTGTGGTGCGCGAAATGGTCTGTTGTGAATGAGTCCCGTGGCGGGAAGTGGGAGGCCGGCAATCGATGTGATGGATGTCACCTCAAGCGATTCTTCGTAGGTAAGAGTTGGAAGAATGGATGGAAGTGATCGAGCCAGGAGCGTCTTCCCTGCCCCAGGTGGGCCTTTCAAGAGAATGTTATGAGCTCCAGCTGCAGCGATTTCCAATCCACGCTTTGCTCCCTCCTGACCCTTCACATTCGAGAAGTCGTATCGATGTGTGGCTGTTGTGTTTTGACGAACGCGTTTGGCAGGACTGATACGTTTGATGCCAAGAAGGTGATCGACAAGTGTGCTCAACGATTCAACGGGGTACACTGTGAGTCCGCGTAGTGCACAGGTTTCGGCAGCGTTTTGTTTTGGGACAAAGACCGCGGTGCGTCCAGTTCGGTGTGCCATAAGGGCCGTGGTGAGTGCTCCGTGAACAGGGCGCACGCTTCCATCTAGGGCAAGTTCTCCGATGAATACGGCGTGCTCGATAGCTGTTCGTGGAATAATGCCCATCGCTACAAGGATAGAGAGTGCGATAGGTAGATCGTACACAGGTCCTTGTTTACGCACGTTGGCTGGTGCAAGATTTACCGTCACGCGTCCGCGCGGAAACTTGTACCCTGAGCAACGCATGGCTGCTCGAATTCTGTCGCGCGCTTCACGCACGGATGCATCTGGCAATCCAACAACAGAAAATACTCTAAGGCCCATGGTAACGTCGGTCTCTACAGTGATTGGAACCGGTTCGATTCCAACGTTGGCACTTGAAATAATATGAAACATAAAACCCCCAGCGATTACGCAGGGGGTTTATTTATATGGCTAGACTACGCTATTTTTTCCTTGATGTCAATCTTGGTGAGCGTCTCTTTCCTCGTCTTGAATTCAGTAAGAGCAGTACAACACCCATAACAATAACGATATCCGACAGGTTGATTGCTGAACGCTCAAACCAGATCATGTAGTCGACCGTGAAGCCATAGACGATGCGGTCATAGAGGTTTCCAATTGCTCCAATGACGATGACAAGAGCAGCAAAACTGATTTCAGGTTTCTTCTTCCTATTCTCACAAGCGATCTTGAGTAGAATTGCTCCGATAATGAGAGAAAAAGCAATGACAAACTCCAGCTTAAAAGGGATATCAAAAGCGATGCCGTAGTTTTTGTGGATTGCCAGGTCAAAGATACCGTTACTAAGAAGACTCCCTTCTTGAGGGAGTCGCCCTAGGGCAATGTACTTCATCCATTCATCTGCAAGAACAACGAGGGCGATCGGGAGCAGGAGCCAAAATGTTTTCTGCGTGTACTTCACACTTCTTGTGTGAGGGTCTTCTTACACTGGATACAAGAGCTAGAAGTTGGGCGTGCAACCAGCCGCTTTTCGTTGATTGGTTGTGAACAGTACTTACAAGTCCCGTAAGCGCCATCCTCGATGCGCTTGAGAGCAGATTCAACGTCGCGTAGAGCCTTCTCTAGTTCGTCTTCTAGAGAGAGGTTGTTTGAAAATTGTGCGACTTCTGAAGCGTTTTCATCATCCTTATCTCCGATGTTTGGAAAGTCAGTGTCGTAATCTGTCTCACTTGCCTTGAGGTTGCGGTGCGCAAAACTCGCTAGTTCTTTTTCTAGACGAGTCTTCTCTCCTTGCAAGTAGTCGTTCATTTTTGTTTCAAAATCGGTTCCCATACGTCTTGTCATTAAAAACAGTGATGAAAGCGTATCACCATTTTTTAAAAAGAAGAAGAGGGCCATGTCATCTGCTTTAATGAAGATTACTTCAGATGTGGCCCTCACGTAGGACCGGTTTAGATGTTGGCCTGTCTAGGCGCTGGGTTCTATGACAGTTTTGCTGTCACACAACTCAACGCCCTTTGGGCACGAACACGGACCGGTAAGAAACTCTCCGCTTTACCATTCATTGGTTTTACCTGCGAACGACCGAGGTCGTCATAGTGCTGGCTAACCTAGGAATGTTCGTTTTTGTTTTCGTTTTTACAGTTCACTGAACAGTAAAGTCGGTAAGACGTTTCCCTAAAGCACACGGGCGTGGGGCACCCGCCGACAAGCTGTCAACGTGATTTCGGGAAACCTCCCAAGAGTTTGGTGTGAAAGAACGACTTACAAATACATAATACCAAAAAATTGACCTCTGGTCAATTTATGATATCTGGCTAAGTTTAGGAAAGAAGTTGTGGTGGTGGATACATTATGTGTTCGAGGTATTTTGACTAAAGGAAAAGTTATCCACAAAAAAGGTGAGATATAAATAACTTATCCACAGTCATGTGATGAAAGGTGAATTACGTTTGAATACTTATTCTTCTCAAGGTAAATGACTGAAAAACGATCAATAAATGCGAGTGGGGTAAGTCGTGGGTCGTAATGAACCGATGAAATACTTTCTAGCAAAGATTGTGGTCTCACAACGATTGAAGCGTTTGTACAGAGGTTGGCTTCACTCTCTTCTGGTTTTACAAAGGCCTCAACGAGCTGCTGACTTGTTGAGATAATGGCACGACCATCTTGCAGGAGCCCTAGGAGTGTTCCGCTGCGAAAAACACGCACACCGCCAATGCTTATTTCTTCTACGGTGATCAAAGTTGGGTCGATTTGAAGTTCATCGTAACTACTACCGTCAATCATTATTTTTGTGAGCGTGGACGGATTATTTAGGGCGGTAATTTCCTGAAGTTGGCTTGTGAGATCGTTTTCGTCGAGTGTCCCCTGTTCTAAGGAGATAAGAATTCCGTTCTCACGAATAATGACCTCCTCAATTTGACCAAAATAAGGAAAAATTTCCTCATAAGAGAGTGGAGGGGTATTTATATTTTGGTTGTTTAGTAGAGCATGAGCGATCATATCGTTCATGAGAACTGTTTCAGATGTTTGTTGCTTTTCTGTCTCAAAAGCAACTTCAACCCCTTGGTTATTTACCCGGATATCCCCCTGGCCATAGCCCTGAACCCAAACTCCACCAACCCAAGTCTTCGAAAACGAAGGGAAAAATGGCTTTGAGAGGGAGATGTCTATCCCGCTAATGGAAACAAGTGTCTCAGAAAGGAGCAAAAAGGGCCCATGTTGCTGTATGGTCACACCTATTCCTTCTAACGAGAGACTTTCTAGAGCTTCTGTATTTGAGCGGATGGCCAAAGAACGTTGTCCATTCTCGGTAAGAAATATAGCCACATCCCCTCGAGTTTCCTCCACGATGTCCTTTAATTCAATGCTTCTATTGGATATAAGGGGTACGCTCTGGAGCAATGTATCGATATAGGGGCCTGTTTCGTCGTTTATCTGCAGATAGACGGCGGCCACGGTGCCATCTGGTGCAGTGGAGAAGATGGTTGCCCGGCTCAGTAGGGTTGCAGATCCTCTCCAGACTACAGCGAGTGCGATAAGCCCAAAAATTACCAGAATCCAAACAACCCGCCTGTTATGACGGGTTGTTCTGCTATGTCTGGATAATGGAATGTTGAGTCGTTGCATTATTGGTCGCTAGACCCCCCTGCTGGTTTTGGTGCTCTTGGAGCTGGTGGACGGCGGTTTCCCTGTGGGCGACCACCTCCATTTCCACCTCGGCGTGGCCCGCGTCCGTGTCCACCACGGTCTTCACGTGGTTTGTACGCTGGGCGCTCTGGAAGCTTGTTTCCTGGAGCATCCTTCATAGAGAGGCTGATTTTGCCTCCGTCTGGAGATACCTCCATAACCTTTACGTTCACTTCATCCCCTAGCTTAACGATATCGGTAACTTTTTCAACTCGCCAAGGGGCCATCATGCTTACGTGTACCATCCCGTCACGTTTTGGCAGGAATTCGACGATCGCTCCAAAGTCCATGATGCGGACAACCTTTCCTTTATAGATCTCGCCTACAACCACTTCTCGCGTAAGGTTCTTAATGCTCTCGAGAGCCTTCTGAGCCCCTTCTGCGTCTGTGGAGGTGATCATGACCAGACCATCGTCATCAATATCGATGGCACCTACGCCGGTTGTGGCGATGAGCTCGTTGATGGTCTTTCCTCCAGGTCCAATGACGTTTCCAATCAATTCTGGGTTGATCTTGAGAGAGATAATGCGTGGCGCATGTGGTGAAAGGTCTGCACGTGGGGCTGGAATTTCTTTTTCAATCACGTCCAGGATTTCCATGCGGGCATCCAGTGCCTGCTCAAAGGTCTTCTGCACAATGTCGCGGGAGAGTCCGTGGGTCTTTGTGTCCATCTGGATGGCTGTGAGCCCGTCTCGGGAACCAGCGATTTTGAAGTCCATACCTCCCTTTCCGTCTTCCAGATCCTGAAGGTCGGTCAGTACTTTCCAGTCGCCAGATTCGTTCATGGCGAGGCCCATGGCAATACCTGCGACAGGAGCTTTGATTGGAACACCGGCGTCCATGAGGGAAAGTGTTGAACCACAGGTGGATCCCATGGAGCTTGATCCGTTTGACCCAAGCACTTCTGAGACAGCACGGATGGTGTACGGGAAGCTTTCCTTGTCTGGCATCATTGGTGCCAGTGCTTTTTCTGCGAGACCCCCGTGACCGATGTCACGACGGGATGGTCCACGCATTGGCTTTACTTCACCAACGGAGTACGGAGGGAAGTTGTAGTGGTGGAAGTAGCGCTTGGTTCCCGTGTAACGCATACCGTCGAGTGTCTGTTCGTCGCCAGGGGCACCGAGGGTGACAACCGTCATGACCTGCGTCTCTCCACGACTGAAGTGAGCAGAGCCGTGCACGCGGGGGAGAATGGCGGTCTCTGAAATGAGCTCACGGATCTCTGTGGTGCTACGTCCGTCTACACGTCGATCTTCTTCAACAACGAGGCGTTGGATCTCAGACTCGAGAACGTCAACAGCGATGCCTGTGCCGTATCCAATCTCTTCTTCCTCTACACCCTTCTCTTCAAGAAAAGCTTTCACACGATCTTTAAGCTCACTCTTGGCAGCTCCACGTTCGCCCTTTGTAGCTTGTGGGGCCTTAAAGAAGAGTTCTTGTACTTGCTCTACGATATACGGGCGAGCGAGATCTTCGACCTCTTTTCGCCTTGCTTCTGCAGATTTTTCTTCATCTGTAACAGCGGCCCCAGGATAACGCTTCTCTTTTCCGTGGGCGGCGCGGACTTCTTCGATCAGGGCGATAGGTGCCTTCATCTCATCGAGCCCATGCCAGAATCCTCCAAGGACAATGTCTTCCTTTGCCTCGTTGGCTCCTGCTTCAACCATGATGACCTTGTCGTTAAGTCCGGCAAAGATGAGGTCGAGCTGTGAGTCTTCCATTTGTGACTTCGTTGGATTGAGCACGTACTCTCCTCCAACGTGTCCCACACGAACACCAGCAAGTGGGCCGGCCCATGGGATGTCACTCATGTGCAGCGCGCAACTGGCGGCAATGAGCCCAACAACATCTGGGTCGTTCTCCTGATCGTAGGCCAGGGCAGTAACGATCACCTGAACGTCGTTGCGGATGCTGCTATCAAACAACGGACGCAGAGCGCGGTCGATCATACGTGAGGTGAGAACAGCCTCGTCTGTAGGACGTCCTTCTTTCTTCATGAATCGGCTGCCTTTGATGCGGCCGGCTGCGTACAGCTTTTCTTCAAAGTCGACCATAAGCGGGAACCAGTTGAGTCCTGGTCGTGCGTGGGAACTCATGGTGGCAGTGGCGAGAACAACGGTCTCACCATACTGCACGATGCAGGATCCACCTGCTTGCTGGGCAAACTTGCCCACTTCAATGGAGAGGGTTCGACCTCCCCACTGGGTTTCGTAGCGTTTTGCGTTTGGCATAATGTGTCTCCTGTAGAAGCGAAAGATTTCGACCATGTCGAGATCTCGTTGTTTCTACAGGAGTAGATTAGTAATTAGACCATCGAGGCCACCGACGTATCGGTGGCGGATATGGGCTGACTACTAGAATTCCAGTCGACGTGTGCGGCTTTCTTCCTGGTCGTCTACATCCTCGATCTCCATGAAGAATCCCCCTGTGTCACCAGTTTCCTTTTCTGGCACCTCGCGTTCCTCTTGGGCGATGGTTCGGCTCTTTTTTGCGCTAGCTTTTGGCCCGTCAAGTTTTGGTCCGATGAGGTATCGGCGCTTGTTTCCTGAAAGGTCCGTGTAGTCATTGGCAAGTGTACGAAGTTTTCCTGAGGTGGTCTGACCAAAGGCCATGACCTCTATCATTCTGCCTCGAGAGTGAACATAGTTTACAAGAGGGAGGAAGTCCCCATCTCCGGAAGCAAGGACAACGACGTCCAAAGTGTCGAGCATTTGCACGACATCGATGGCGAGTCCCACATCCCAGTCCGCCTTCTTTGCTCCGGAGGCATATTCCTGAAGGTCTTTTGCGATGGTTTCGATTCCTGCCTTCTCAAGGGCGTCAAAGAAAGGCTTCTCTTGGCCGTCCTCTGTAGCGACGACGTAGGCCATGGCTCGGATGAGCTTCCGTCCGGCAACGGCGTCCTCGACGATATTTTTAAAGTTCACTTTGCGCTTAAAAAGATTTCTCGCGCTGTAGTACATGTTTTGCGTGTCGATAAAAACGCCGACACGCTGGTCTTTGTGCTTAAACATACGTGTTTTTGAAAAAATGTCAGGCACAATACGGTGCTTGTCTCGACCGAACAATGCGTGGGTGTGCCTGGTTAAAAAAAGCGAAATCCCTGCCGGTCTGGCAGGGTATTCATTTTACCTTATTTTGAGAGCTTCCTTTAGCTTTGTAAGAGCAGCGAGATCTTCGCGCTCCAAATACTTCATAAGCTTACGGCGCTCGTTGACTTTGCTGATCAAACCACGGCGAGAGGAGTTGTCCTTCTTGTGCTCGCGCAAGTGGATGGTGAGGTCGGCGATCTCAGCGGTCAAAATAGCGATCTGGACCTGCGGTGACCCAGTGTCTGAGTCGTGCGTGCGGTACTTCTTAATGATGTTCTGCTTCTTCTTGGCTGTGAGCATAGTTCTTGATTACATGGCGATATCCGAGAAGAGGGGCTCATTCCTCATCCAAGACGTCGTCCTGGTTAGTATTTACGGCCGAATCGTAGCGAAAAGATGGGTTTTGGTCAAGGGGCGGTGGCTATTGAGTTCACTTTTGGAACACACAGGACTGTGGACGGGGCTGTGCACGATCACTGCTATACTACTAAGCGTTATGCCACGTACACATCACGCAACATCTCATCCGTTTCGTACACATCGTCACTCTCTCTCACATGTGGGAGGACTTCCTGCACTGATGACGAATCGTTTACTGGGATTCGCGGCTTCATCAGTAACGGGAATGTTTCTCCCCATCTTTCTCTACGAGTTTTTTGGGATGTCCATCACACTGGTGCTTGCTTGGTATGCCATTAACTTTGTCATAAAGATCCCGTTCTTTATTTGGGGGGCAAAGATTTTTTCAAAAACAGGCTTAGTCCCTTCGATGGTTTTTGGTGTGATGGGGCTCATGTTTTTTTATCTCACGTTCTATCTTCTTGATACAGGGAGTGCGATTGATCCCTATGCTCTGATGGGGCTTGGTATGGTGGGGCTGACAATCGTAAGTGTCTTTTATTGGTCTCCCTTTCACATCGACTTTGCAGAGTTTTCTTCAAAGAAGCATCGGGGAAAACAGATTGGTGTTTTTTATGCGGCACAGCGTCTTATAAGTGTGCTTGCACCGATTGGCGCTGGGTTTATTATCACGCGGTTTGGCTATGGCATGAACTTTGCTCTGGGGTTGCTCATCGCTGCTGCATCGATTGTGCCCCTGTTCTTCCTGCCTCCATATAATGTTGCGTACGAGTTTACGTTCATTGAGAGTTTTAAAAAGCTGTTCTCCAAGAGGTATCGAGGCATGGCCTATTCTATGATGGCCTACGGGGCAGAGAACATCGTTGGGTTTGCCGTCTGGCCCATCTTCCTCTTTTCGGTGTTTGAAGGTGATTACTTGAATGTGGGAGCGTTCACAGCGGTTATTGTGACCATCTCGCTGGTACTCGAAGTGTTTATTGGAAAGCAGGCAGATAAAAAATCTCCTGTACGCATGCTAAAGATGGGAACGGGAGTTTACGCGCTTGGTTGGCTCTGGAAAGGGTTGGTTGAAACGGTTGTAGGTGTGTTTGCCGCTTCCACATTTCACAACCTTGGTTCCATTATGCTGCGCACACCCATGGATACACTCATGTACGAGCAAGCAGCTGATAGTGGGCACTACGTGGATGAATATACAGTGCTTCGAGAGATTTCGCTCTCTATTGGGCGCGTGCTGATGATGGTCTTCCTGATGGTGGTAACAAGTTACTTTTCCATATCCGCGTCGTTCTTTATTGCGGCGTTTACAAGCCTTGGTATCAATGCGCTCTCGCAGTATCATGCGCAGAGCTGAGGATGGAAACCGCGTTCAGACGCGGTTTTTTGGTTGACGAAGTGGGTTGTGGTCGGTAGCGTGTGGATCCGAGGAGGTGATAATGGCTGACCTTCCTACCGTTGAGATGTCGGAGACGGGAGTCGTGCTGGTTGCTGAGGTGACGCGCACAGAGAGTCAGGCACGCCTGACACTAAACATGACGCCGACCTGTGAGTCAGGCATTCCCCCTGCCCTGGTAGAGGCGTTCTCTGACCGGTGGGTGCGTGATGCACCGGCTGGAACGTACACGTTCGGATACGACGCTGGCTACGAGGATGCTGATGAGGGGGCGTACTTGCTCCTGGACGCACCCACGGATGAGGCATTCAAACATGCGAGCGAGATTGGTCGCGATGTCGCCTCGGTACTCATGGCGGCTTCGGACTGCCTCCAGGAGATTCTGGGCGATGCGGCGCTCGGTGAGGAGTTCTACCAGAAGTTCGATGAGGCACTGAGGCGCCTCGTTGAGCGTTGTCGTGACCAAGGTTCATTCGTGGATCTATACCCCGGAGCTGTCCCGCTCCTTCTCCTTCCTAGGGAGGACTGTGAGGTGGTGACGGCGACGTTGGCGCTGAGTGGTCAGAAGTCCGTCGCAGCTGTGTCGCTTCTGTCCAAGGCACACCCCTTCTTCACGCACATCCGTGACGTGCTTATGAAGCGGTTCCAGCCGGAGCTTCGCAGGCGCGAACGGAAGATCGTGCAGGATGAGCTGAGGGTCTTAACCCTCGCCACAGTGGGCGCGCCACCTCACCAGGCTGCCCTCATCATCGATCACATCTTCTACCTGTCCGACACGTTCGACCTGACGCCGCCAGAAGATCCCCATGTACGCTGGGAGATCACGACGGCGAGCAGCTGATCCCGCACCACGCTTGGTGCGGATTTTTATTTGAAAAAGAAAAAGCCCCGCCAGCATTCAGTCGCTGTTGGGGAGGTCGTAGCGCGTCAGGACCGCGCCGCCGGGTGCGGGGCGCCAGGTCCAGAGGGCGCCGCAGGCGTAGTGGAGCGTGGAGAAGTCACCGCGGAGTCGGTGGAAGATGTGTCCACGGTTGGTGTAGATCGAGACGCCGCCGAGCGTGGCATGCTTGCCACCGTAGGGGTGGCGCTTCACCACAACAATGCGTGTGCCGGTGGAGTGCAGCTCCCTGAACGGAGGTTGCAAGGCCCATCGGGCCTGGATCAACTCCCCCTCTTCCTCGATACGGTGGTCACCCGTTCCACGATTCACGACGGTGATCTGCGTCTTCTTGACCTGCCATTGTGTGGACGTGCCCAGGACGTCGAGGTGGAAGGTGAAGATGAGGTGCTTGTCCGTCACGGCCAGGTCGGTGATCATGACGTACATGCCATCGATCAGCGTCTCGTCCCCGCGTGTGTGCGAGTAGACCGTGTTGAGTCCCGGGGTCTGTGGGTCGGTCCAGCGGACTTCGAAGATCTCTCCACCGGTCTCGAAGCGCTGGGGCATCTGTGGCAGAGGGAGCTGTTCGTTGTCAGGATCGTCGCTATCCGACTCGGTCGCACTGGTGGGGGTGGTCTCCAGTTGCTTCAGGTTCCCGAGGGGGCCGTGCCACATCTGCCGGGTCGACTCGTTGCCGGGGGTGGTCTCGATGCAGATCATGAGCTCCATCTTCTCGTTCACGACCAGGCTGATGATCTTGCCCGTCGGCGTGGGGACAGCGAGGAAGTCGTTCTCGCCCAGCGGGAGGTAGTTGCCCACCAGGTAGGCCCTGGCCACCTCGAGCTGCTGCTCGGAAATATGGCCTTGTCGGTCCTGAGAGATGCGACCGATGATCTGGCGGCCGAGCTCGACCTGGGTGCCAGTAGCTGACATGAGTACTCCACTTTCAATGTGCGCCGGCATCTTTGCATGCGCCCATACGTGCGTCAACAAAAAACAGGCCTTTCGGCCCGTTTTTGCTTACTAAGATTTTGCCTCGATATCGTCATCAATGTCGTCTACCTCCCCGTAGGCATCATCGGCATCGTAATCGTTCTCATCTTCTAGGTCGTCGCCAAACGAATAGTTCGAGAAGAACGCGTCAGAGATGTCATCGATCTGCTGGTTCCAGTCGTCTCCGTACATGGCGATGGCGACTTCTTCAGATGGAACCGCGCGGAGCTCTCCCCCGGCGCTGACAGTGTAGACTGTGTTCCAAGAAAGGAACTTCACCATGCGGACACCTGGACGGTAGGTCACGTTAGAGCCCAGGGTAATGTCAGAGATGACGTCCTGAGTGACAACGATCACGTCGTCGAAATCTTCATACCAGGTGAAGTAGACTTTGCTGTTTGGGAAGGCGTGACGTTTTTCATCCGCGCCGTAGTAGTAGACCGCAGTGCAAGGATCGTTCACGAGCGCCCCTTCTTCACAGGCGAACTTGATGAGTGATCCCGTGGAAAGTTCAGAGAGACTACTCACCGCGCTGGAAGAGTCATCGACGGCCGGAGCGCTGGTCTCTGTTGGGCTCGAGCTTCCGCCGTTGGAAGACTCAGATGAGCTCGACTCGCTGCTTTCCGAGGATGAGCTAGAGCTCGATTCACTCGACTCTGAACTTTCTGACTCTGAGCTGGTTTCCTCGCTCACAGTGATCATCTCACTGGCGTTGCTGGTGTTGCCAAAGCTATCGGTGCAATCAATGTTTACGTTGAACTCCCCGACTTCCTCAAGAGTGAATGTGATGTGTAGCGTATCTCGTTCAAGTAGGTATTCCTGAGAAGTGGCCCCATCAACATGTGCGTTACATTCATCAACGGTTCCGTAATCATCTGTGACGGTGCTGGTGATAGTCGATTCGCCAGGTGCAACGGTTGTTGATGAGAGCGATCCAATCGTTGGCCCCGTCTTGTCGACGCGGTAGGTGACGGTCGCCATGGAAGATTCGTTCTCTCCGTAGTCTGCGGCGATCACGCCGAGCGTGTGCTCACCTTCGCTCAGGGATGAGAACGTGTAGGACTCGTCGCCAGATCCGTTTTCGACACCGTCGATCATGGTGCCGTCTAGATAGACGTAGTACCCCTCGATGCCGGATTTGTCGTCTGTGCTATCGGTCCAGCTCAAGGTTGGCGTTTGGTTTGCAGATGGAGAGCTTGGGCTTGTGGAAAGATTCGTTGGTGCTGATGGAGCCGTTGTGTCATCGGTGATGATCACACCACCTGAGCTGCTGACACCTGCGGCAATGAGAGATCCATTAACAATCGATCCGGAGAATAGGCCTGATGCCATGGATGAGCTAAGTGTGACAGAGTCCCAGCTACTTCCGCCGTCAGTGGACTCCATGATGTCGCTTTCACCAAGAATGAAGAGATGATCTTCGTCAGAGGGGTTGCTTGCAATGTGATACCAGTTGGTTGATCCGACAGATGCGTCCGTCCAGTTGTCTCCACCATCTGTGGTAGTAACAATCGTTCCGCTCCCTCCAACAGCCCAACCGGTCTGTTCGTCTGAGAGGAAGTGGACGTCCAGAAGCACCTGGGAAGAACCACTCGTTTGTTCTGTGAAAGATGTGATGGTGGCAGCGGAGCTTTGCTTGAGTTCTCCATTGGCTCCTGAGACCCAGAATGTTCCTGAGGCGCCAACGTGCACACCTTGATAGTTACTTGATGAAGGAGGGCTGATGACGGTGGACCAGCTCTCTCCAGCATCTCGTGAGTAGTAGTAATAGCCGCTGTCTGTGACGAGAACACAGTAGTCTCCAGAACAATCAACATCCATGATGTCCAGAGTCCCGCTACCAATAGTTTGAACATTCCAGGACTCGTTATCTTCTGCGGTGACGACTGTGCCGTTTTCACCTGCGGCGACAATACCGAAGTCACTTTCAGTAACAGCGTAGAGCGTGTTTGATGTTTCGTTGACGTCTGTCCATGTGTCGCCATCGTCCATGGAGTAAATAAGTTCTCCACTTAGACCCACGGCAACAAGCATATCTCGGCCCTCATCAACGTCGTAGTAGATGACCGAGGATGAACCTTTTTCAAGCTGGAACCACTGCTCACTTGAGCTGATGGCGGCCGTCGGTGAGGCGGAGAGCGAGAAAATAGAGAACAAAAAAAGAAGTAGATAGGATAGTTTTTTCATATGTTCCAAGTATAAGGGATGGGTGCGGGAAAACAAAAACAGGCCCATGGGGCCTGTTTTGAATCAACTTAGAGCATGGCGTCGATCGCAGCAGCAACGGAGGAGTATGGCAGCGCTCCCTTGATTGGGGTGGCGTTACCGTCCTCATCGATGATGAAGCTTCCTGGGGTTCCTGTGACACCTGCAGCAGCACCACCTGTGGCCTGTGCACGTACTTTGGAACGAGCCTCGTCTCCCTCGTAGCAGGTGGTGAATTCACTGATATTGAGATCGAAGTCACCAGCGAGTTCAACGTAGTAGTCTTCACCGAGGCTTGCGCGGTTGGCAAAGAGCTCGTCACCGTACTCCCAGAACTTGCCCTGCTGTCCGGCACACTCAGCTGCGACACCAGCGTCCTCAGCATTTGGGTGGAAGGAAAGTGGGAAGTTGCGGAGGACCCAACGGACCTGGCCATCGTACTCCTCCATGACCTGTTCCATGGTTGGGTGGAATCGCTCACAGTAGGGACACTCAAAGTCGGAGTACTCAATGATGGTGATAGGAGCGTCTACGTCTCCGCGGATGTAATCACCGTCGTCTACAGCGGGAACACCTTGGGCTGTTGGAACGGTTGGGGCACCTGCTGCAGCAAGGTCCGCGGCAGATGGTGCGTAATCGTCGTCATCTGCATCCTCAGCATCGTCTTCGAAGACAACGCTAGCCGCGCAGTCTCCCTGGAGGACACAGCTTCCAAGAAGGATGAAGCCGAGGGTTCCGATGGAGAGAATGGCAGTACCAAACCCGAGCCAGAAGGCCTGCTTGGCAGGGATGATGTCAAAAAGTGATTTTGTGTGATGGGTCGTATGTGGGTGTTTATCCATAAAGTCTGTTCATGTGAATCAAGAGGTTCTGCGTTTCAGGGGAGATAGCTACCCACCGTGAGAGGCTGATAAATGCGGGATGAATGTGTGGTTTGGTATGGGGGCTCTCCGCTCAATCCAGAGTGAGGTATGCGGCGGCTGCCACCGGCGCCCTTGGGTGATGAGGATGGCGGCGGTAAACACGACGATTGCCACCGTGAACAGTTCCTTTGCCTGGATTGCCATGTGATTTGCTGAGGCCATCCAGGTTGTTGGGGCTGAGAGCGCCTCGGCCGTGCAGATAAAGCCTGAGTCACCGGAATCTGCCAGACAGCTCTGTGATGTGCTGAAAACAAAACCGCAAGCGATCATGGTGAAGATCGTTGCGGCGGCCAGGAGTCTGCGGGTCAGGACGGCTCCCATAGTGGAGTGCATGGTATCACACGGCCCCGATGTTATACTAGGAGCAGATATGCCCACGACGATCGACAAATTGATCACGAAGTTCCTCGAATATCTAGAGGTTGAGCGAGGGAGGACGGAGAAGACGATTCGCAACTATCATTTTTATTTGCGACGGTTTTCTCAGTGGGCTAAGGGGCCAGAACCCAAGGAGATTACCAGCGAGATGATTCATAAGTATCGTCTTTGGCTGAACCGGAAAGTAGCTGGTCGCGATGGAAAGACGCTCAAGAAGTCGACGCAGAATTATCACCTGATCGCTCTACGATCATTTCTAAAATACCTGGCGCGCGAAGACATCACTTCCCTGGCTCCGGAGAAGATCGAGCTCGCAAAGCAGGAGCAGCGAGAGGTGTCGTTCTTGGAGGTCGAGGAGTTGGATCGATTGTTAGCGGCGCCGGCTGGGAAAGATCTTGTGGCGTTGCGTGATCGAGCCATTCTCGAGCTGCTCTTCTCTACGGGCTTGCGCGTGAGTGAGCTCTCGAACCTGAAGATCGAACAGATTAATTTGAAGCGAGATGAGTTCACGGTGAGGGGTAAGGGGGGTAAGTTGCGAGCCGTGTATCTCTCCAGTACAGCCAAAGAAGCACTGAAAGAGTATCTAGCGAAGCGAAGAGATACGTCTGAGTACCTATTCATCTGTCACGACAAGGCGCGAGCTGGTCGTGGAAAGACAGGCGGGCTTACGTCGCGATCAGTACAGCGGCTCGTGGAGCGCTATGCAAAGCAGGCGGGCATTACCAAACGCATTACACCACACACGCTCCGGCACACGTTTGCCACGGACCTGCTCATGGGAGGGGCGGATATTCGTTCTGTGCAGTCCCTGCTTGGGCACGCATCGATTACGACGACCCAGGTGTATACCCACATCACGAACAAAAAGATGAAAGAGGTGCATAAGAAGTTTCATGATCGGGCTCGGAAAAAACCTAAGGAAGAAAATAAAACGTCCTGAAAAGGGCGTTTTTTGGTTGACAGGAGGGGGGGTCTGCGCTAGCATCGCTTCGTTCTGGTAAAGAAACTGGGACGAGCTGTAGCGGAGGTATGGATGCAAGTAGCCACGGTAGCGAGGGAAGGAGTGGAGCAGCGAGTGCACGTCGCCAGGCTGGGCCAGGGTGTCGAGCGTCTGGTGCCGGGTCTGGCGGAGATGATCGTCGAGGGGCGCCGCGGTGCGCCGTGGGGCGAGCAGTGGCGCTGCAGCGGATGCAAGCGTGACTTCCTCAGCAAGCCGGCGAACGAGATCTGTTCCTGGTGCAGCGGGGGGGTGGTCCAGCAGCTCTGGACCGAGCGGCGCGCCGAGCGCGAGACCATCGAGGCTCTCCGCATGCGCTGCGCTCAGACCCTCGTAGCCTTCGTGGTGAGCTCTGGTCATCCGATGCCCGTAGGGGTGATCGAGCTACGCCCGCTGGCCATGGATCAGCTCAACGAACAGGTCGGAGCCCAGGTGATGGCATCGGTGGTGCGGGAGCTGGGGCGCTGCGGTGCCTACTTCTACATCCAGCACCTGATCGTGCGGCCCCAGTGGCGTGAGCATGGTGTTGGTACGGCCCTGCTCGACAGGGCAATCAAGACGGCCCAGTCTTCCACGGAGGTCGGGATTCCCCTGATCAGCCTGTCGGGACGCACCAACAAGGACATCGACTGGTTCGCCAAGCGGAAGCTGAAGGAGATCCAGCCGATCGGCGAGCAGCGCGTGCTCGTCGGCAACATCGTCCGGAGCCACTAGCGCTCCACACCAGGCTCACACGGAGCCTGTTTTCTTTTTTGTGCAGAATGGTTACCATGCGCGCGTGATAAGCAATGTCGCTGTTGGCCCGATAGCTCAGCTGGATAGAGCAGGGGACTTCTAAGCCCAAGGTCGTAGGTTCGAATCCTACTCGGGCCGCCAGCGTTATTGCTTGATCAGAGTTTATGTTTCGAAATATCAGTTTATTTTTCGTCTTGCTGGCTATTGGTGTCTGGGCACTTTCTGTTGTGAAGGCCCCGGAAGCTGAGCCAACGCCTCTGGAAACACCAGAGTTAGCTCTTGAGGAGATTGAGCTTCTTGAGCAAGAGATTGAGGATCTTATTGAGGAGGTACTTTCAGAAGAAGAAGCTGAAGAAGAGGTGGAAACAGAAGAAGAGCCAGCTCAGCTGTCTCTTGAACGTGATGCCGCAGATCCGACGGTGGTTCTTGGTGAAGGATTTTCACTCCTGGTTCCAGAGGATTGGCTTGTTCTGAGCGCAAGCGAGCGCAGCACTCGTTCAAGTCGTGGTCGCTACTCACATGGGTGGATCAAGAACCTCGATGCACAGGAGGCCTATGGGCACCCAACAGAAGTTTCTGTGCATGTGGAGGATTATGAGAAAGGAGATGAGTGGACACTGGATTCTGTTGTAGATAGATGGGCCATGGATGAAGATGGAGCTCGGTTTGGTGTGCAGGTTTACTTATTCGGTGGAGGGGGCGAATTGAGTGAGGCTGATCAGTCAGAGATTGATGCGTACATGGATGCCCACATTACGGTGGAGCTCGAGTCAGTTCAGATTGACGGACGAGAGGCTTACATGAATACCTTTGTGTGTGAGCAGGCGTGTTACATCGAAGGGTCCCCACCAGCGATGATTGCGTATTACATTGATGCAGGTGACAGAGTGTGGGTGATTACTGGTCGCACGGCGTATTCCGATCAAGCAGATGAGCTCCTCGCGCAAGCGCAAGAGGTTATGGATAGCTTTGAACTCAATTAACGTTCTATGAAATTTGATAATCGATCATACCTGCTAAGTGCCGCCATTCTTGTTCTGCTTGTTGTGGGAGTTGTCATTTGGACGGGGGGAGACACGGAAGACTCAACAGATCAACAAGAGTCACAGGGTCTTGTTTATGAATCAGAGCTCGAGCGCGACGCAGAAGATGAGACGCTCGTGCGCGGGGATGGGTATTCCATGGTCGTGCCTGTTGATTGGCACATTCTAGAATCGATTGTGTACCCACGTGGAGCAAATGGCATGCTTATCCGCAGTACCGTCGTGAACGCAGATCCAGAAGTGCCCCTTACCGAGAGCCCTGTGTTCTTGAGGATATTCGATATTGAAAAAGGTGAGCGAAGTTTCGATGAAGTGGTGACAGAGTTTTCTACGTCCAAGGAGACACTTGAAGAAGCAGTGGAGAATATTCAGGCGAATCCAGATTCTCCAAATGCTGGGATCACAGCAAGTGACATTTATCAGAGTTTGACCCCGGGTGAGTTTAAGGGACGGGATGGCTATGTTCTCGAGTGGGGGTGTAAAAAGCCATGTTCCGGAGACGGAGAAGCTCCAGCTGTGAGGTCTCAGTATATAGATGATGGCGAACATGCATGGATCCTCATGGCTACCGTCGGTTACTCAGAAGAGGCAGAGGCGGCGCTCCTTGAGGCAAAGGCGATCACTGATACATTCGAGCTTGATTCAATGCTTGATTCCATCGAATAGTTCTGCTATTCTTGGCTCCGTTGAACCTCAACAAGCCATGGCGGCTATGGTGAAACGGTTATCACACCAGTTTGTGGTACTGGTATTACGGGTTCGATTCCCGTTAGCCGCCCCATAGAAAACCCCCGAATTTATCGGGGGTTTTCTGTTGGCTAATGGGAATCGAACGGGGGATGGTAAGGGGGATACCCCCTTACATGCTGGGGGTACAGGCCGGAGGCCGTCCTAGGGGCACAAGCCCCTGGAGGAGCGAAGCGACGTGAGACTCCCGTTAGCCGCCCCACAGAAAGCCTTCGCGAAAGCGAGGGCTTTTTGTTTGGTTGGCAGGGATTAAACAAAAAAGAAAAAGACCCTCAGGGGGGTCAGTCGTTGTAGGCGAGTTGGATGTCGTCTACTTCGTGGTCGTCTAGGGCTCCGGTTTGGTCCAGGTCGCAGCGGTGGATCCAGAAGTCGAGCAGGGGCTGCATCTCTTCCTGGAGTTCCGTCTCGCCCTGGAACTTCAGGTTCTGGGAGAGGGCGAAGATCATGTAGCTGGAGGCGCCCATGGCACCCGTGCCCATGGTCTCGATCAGGACGCGATCTTCGGCGCGGCGCATGAGTTCGTCGACGACCTCGTGAGGGTCGGCGCTTCCGTCCTTGGCTGCGTGCACCAGGTCGCTGGTCTGTTTGGCGTACTTGCCAAAGTAAGCGTCCTCCACCTTGGTGGCACTCACGCCGTGCTCGGTCAGGACGTCGAGGCTGCACTGCTTGTAGCTGCTGTAGCCGTCCTTGATGCAAGAGCGCCAGCGAGTCACGGGCCACTCCAGTTCATCGGCGGCGTCTTCGCACTCGCGGTCGATCTGTAGCGGCGTCTGGGAACACTGTGTGCCAGCCAGGGCGAAGGCGATGCGGGAGGCCTCTCGGTCCCCTTCCTCGATGCGGTCACTGAGCATGCTCATCAAGAGATCCTCGACATCATCTTCTTCCAGGCCGCAACGTACGAAGACGGCGGCGGGGTCGCGGTGAGAGCCGGCGACCGTGAGGAGCGCGGAGAGATCTTCGGACGTGGCGTCTGAGATCAGGAACGCCTCGCAGGCTTCTTCCAAGCGCTGCTTGTATGTAGCCAGGGAGACGAGGGTCTGCAGCATCTCGTCTTGCTGCCGCGTGGTGCGGCTCGTCGCGTTGTCGCTGGTGCTCGCGTGTTCCACGCCGAGCTCCAGGGTGGAGTCCTTCGGGATGTGGAAGCTGGTGAGGAGCAGGCAGAGCGTGCCAAGAGCAGCCAGGTACACGTGACGCATGTGTGTTACCTCCTTAAAATCACTGTACCGGGTGAAAGCAAAGAGCGCCAGCAGGAAGCGAATAAAAGAAAAAACGCCCCGTATTGGGCGTGGTGCTAGTCCGCGATGGTGATGACGTAGAGGTTGACGTCCCCGGGGGGGATGTCGAAGCTTCTCCGGTCAGGGCCAGTCCTACTGAAACGAATCTCGTTCCCCGTTCTGGAGAAGTTCCAGCTGCTGTGACTCAGGCAGGCCTGTCGATGACGATCATCTTCGTTGTGCCACCATAGTCCGAGTTCACCGTATCCGTGTCCTGTGCTGCTGATACGTCCACGCGACTGCGTGCCGTCTTCGTGGTGTTCGACGAGCGTGGCACCGTGAAGCACATGGTCATGGTGAAGTGCGTAGAGCTGGTCATCCAGCTCTTGTAACCGATCCATCCTTTCTCCTGTTCAGGGTGGTCAACGTAGTTGTTTCTTACATGGTTGTCAATCAAAAAACCCGCCTTGCGTAAGCGGGGGTGTGGGGCTCAGAGCTGGCTGAGCCACCAGTTCCAGAGCGTCTCCCTGGTGGCGGGGCCGTACCAGTTCACGCCGTAGCCTGGGAGGCGGACGGACTTGAGGTGTTGGAGGTGCTCTCGTGTGGAGGGGAACCAGAGAGGGCCGAGGTGGTTGAGCACCTGAAGGTGTCGATACATCTCGTGGTTGCGATTGCTTCGTGAGTACTTGTCGCTGAGATGGTCACGGATGGTGGTGACCAGCTGTTCGGTGGCAGCGCCCACGACTCGACCGTTGTCTTTTCGATGGTAACGACCGACGATCTTGCGGTCCCAGTAGTCCTTGTCGCTGTCAGGGTTCTCTGCGGATTCGTCGGGTTCGTGGAACAGAGGTGGATTCCAGAGTTGCTCTTGCGTGAAGGCAACAAACGCTTCCGCGTCGCTTCGCTTGGCAGGGCGGATCTTGTTGCCAGTCTGTACCCCTACAACCACGTACTTCCACCCGCGACGGTCACGCAGTTCTCGTCCACGCTCCATCTTGAGCAGGGTGGAGAAGATGCGCTTGCGGCGGTTGACGACGTAGATGATGAGTCGACGATTCCGCGAGATTCTTACGACGCGGCACATCATGGACGAGACCATGACGGGCCCCTTTGTCGGATCGAATTCTCTTCTGAAGCGGTTGGCGCGCCTTTTGGCAAACGCGAGCTTGATGTTGTTGCAGGGACTCTTCCCATCCTCCGGGATTTGCGTGGTAAACCAGATGGTCTGTGAAACACCGCGAAGGAAGAGGCGCCCCCAGCAGAGCTGTTCGATGTGCCTGAGGTCCTTGGCGACCCAGTACTCTGGGTCACACTTCTCGATCTCGTAGATCTGCAGGGCGATGGCGAGGTTCCGTCTCGCCTCGAAGTGCCTTCTGAAGTCCAGGGGGGAAGCGCCAGCACCCGGGTCGGTGGTGGCGATGATGAGCAGCTCGATGGGTTCGAGGCAGTTGGCGATGTCGCTGTGAAGTGAGAGAAGGTCGCCCATGGGGCGGAAGTGCTCTCGGATCATGAGCTCCACGATATCGACGGCGAGGCCGACGAATCTGGACATGCGCTGATTGAACTCCATCGAACCTAGAGCGTCAGGGCTCTGGTAGGTGTGGAGGTAGGCGAAGTAGAAGGCGTCGTCCTCGTGGAGGTGAATCACCTCAGTCTGGCGCCTAAATTCCTGCCCCATCTTGGTGATGAGGGTCATCACTTCCGGAAGCGGCCTGAAGTTCAGCGCCTTGTCTGGATAGAACAGCTTCTGCGTCACGTAGTCTCCTCGGGTTCAGCTGGAAGGTGCGAATGGCGACTTTAGGGGGAAAAAGCAGCTACGTCAACCGAAAGTGATCGCGTAGATCTGCAGGCCTGGTTCAAGGACCTCGATCTCTAGAAGGTGCTCACCAGGCTCTCCGGCGATGAGTTCGTAGAGATCTGAGAACTCTACTTGGATGAATGTGCCGCCGGTGAGCTCGTCACGGACGGTGTGGGCGCCCAGGAGTTCTGCTGGGACCGCTTGGCCGTCTAGGTAGACGACAATGTCTTGGAGCGTGCCGTCTGCCGTGGCCATGACGAGGTTCGCAACGCCGGCACTGTAGTGAAAGGCAAAGCGTGCGCCAGAGGTTTGCGCCTCGCTGTGTTGGTATTCAATAGACCAGTCGCCTGAGAGCGACCAATGGTTGAGTGGGAGGGTCTGCGGGTTGGTATAGGTGGTGGGGGTGTCCTCGACGACTCCTTCAGGGCTCGCAAAGTTCTCTGTGCGCCAGTAGCCAAAGTAGGTCTCGGGAGAGTTGATGCCAGAACGATCGACGGCCAGCTCCTCGGTCATTTCTTCTTTGACAGAGAGGAGTTGTTGAATGGCGGCTTCGGTCTCCTCATAACTCCCCTCGCCAAAGTGGTAGTAGCGCAGGTTGCCGTCTTGGTCGAAGAGATACTTGGCGGGCCAGTACCGGTTGTTGAAGTTCCGCCAGGTGGTGTGGTTGTTGTCTTGAGCAATGGGGTACGTGAGGCCGTACTGCACAGCAGCTGCCAAAACGTTTTCATACACTTTTTCAAAATTAAACTCTGGTGCGTGGACACCAAGGATGACCAGGCCGTCGTCTGCGTACTTCTCTTGCCAGGACTGGATATATGGGAGGGTGCGGATGCAATTGATGCAGCTGTATGTCCAGAAGTCGATGAGGATGACTTTTCCAGCTAAGTCGTCTTGGACTAAGGGGTTGCTGTTAATCCAACCGTCTATACCTTCTATAGGAGGCATGGTTCCCAGGTATGGGAGCTCAGGTGCTCCTTCGGGTTCTATAGTTTGGGTTGTTTCTAGATCTGGAGTCTGGCTCATGCGTGAGCCGGCCCAAATGGCGCCGGTAAATAAAGCGACTAGCAGTCCGGCGATGCCAAGGAGGATAAGAAGGTCTTTCATAGAAGTTTATTGTAGCATCGCTTTTCATCGTTGAGGTAAAAACGTTGCACTTAATCACTTTACTGAGAAAAACCGATTTTTTTCCTAAAACAAGGGCTAAATACTTATCCCCGGGCAGATCTCTTGACACCCTAAGAGGGTTCCTATAGTATTCCCGCCGTTCGTCCCGAATACGGGCAACACTGTGCCAGTGCAGTTCACTGGTGTGCAGAGACGTCCAAAGGCATCAACCAAACCGCCTGCGGACACTGGAGAACTCCCAATGAACCGGATCGTCATCTCGCTCGCCCTCCTCGCCGCCACGAAGCCGAAGATCGGCTCGCTCAAGCTCGACACCTACGAGGACAAGAGCGGCGTCAAGCTCCTGGCCGTCGAGGGCCAGTTCGACCACGTGACCGACTTCATCCAGGACCAGGGCCTGAACCCCGTGGCCATCGTGGCCGACGGCGACAACTCGCTCAAGCTGAGCGAGGACAGCAAGGCCAGCGACCACAAGCGGCAGATCGTCGCGATCGTCGACACCCCCGAGGGCATGTCCCTGACCGAGGCCCAGGCCACGCTCGACAAGACCGAGCTGCTGAGCCGCTACAAGGGCAAGAACTGGCGCTACGGCTTCGCCGTGACCGCCATGGACCAGAACGTCGACTTCGGCGTCTGGGGCCAGGACTACGAGGGCAGCTGGACCGAGCGGGCCATGCAGGCGCGCTTCGACCAGTACGTCGACTCCGAGACCCGCACCATCGTCGGCTCCGAGAACGAGGCGACCACGCTGCTCCTGATCGGCCGCGACAGCGTCCGCACCAAGGTCGGCATGATCTCCAAGGACACGGAGTCCTACAAGGTCATCGGCTCCGACTTCGTCGACACCGTCGACAACACCCTGGTCAACGCCAACTCCCCGCGCTTCCTGCTCGAGTCCGTCTACGGCACCAACGTGGTGAACGTGGTCAGCGCCGAGCAGATCAGCAAGTACCTCTCCGGCGAGATGGACGAGCTGGCCTGGGCCGAGTTCCAGACCCCGGGCAACGTGACCGAGATCTCCCTGGGCGTCGACAACACCGACAACTTCATCCTGTCCCTGGACGACGGCGAGTACGCCGCGATCCCCGTGAGCGTCGGCATCGACGACGACACCATCCAGCTCATCCCCCACAGCGCCTTCGGCGTGAAGGTGGCCGACCTGGGCGAGGACGTCGAGCTGCCCCGCATCACCCGCGCCAGCCACACGGCCGGCCTGATCGAGGAGATCGACACCAACGGCGGCGAGAACGCCGTGTCCTTCTTCCCGACCAACCTGGACACCGACAAGCCCTACGGCCTGCAGGTGGCCAAGATGGTCGAGGCGGCGAGCGAGAACCGCTTCGCGGCCTAGTCCGACAGGACACCCGCCTGATGCACGTCGGGCACTGAGTGTGTAGCCAGCGCGTGGCTCCACTCCCCCGCACTACACTTCTTCGGAAGCAAGTGCGGGTATTTATTTTGCACAAAAAAAATCCCCGATGCGTATCGGGGGTGGGGTGTGCGTGTCACAGCCAGCCGACAGCGACACAGAAGACGAAGGTGGCGACGTGCAGGAGCTGGTCGACCCAGATTTCCTTGATCACCTTGTAGCGTGCCTTGAGGGTGTCGACCACCATGTGGCTCAGACAGACGAAGGCGAGGCCTTGCATCGTGACTGCGTCCGCCATGGAGGGTACGAGGACCATCAGGGCAAAGGGGGCCGTGTAGGTCAGGCAGTGGTAGAGCATGATCTCCCAGCTCTTACCCTTTTCCATGACCATCCAGGTGCTCTGGAACGGGAAGTCCCCGATGAAGTGCAGGGCCGCGTAGACCAGAAGACGTGCAGGCAGGTCGAGGATCATGACGCTTCCTTTCTTGCGCCGGGAACGGACTTGCCGCAGGCACCGCAGTACTGGGCGTTGGGCTCAAGCAGAGTGCCGCAGGAGCAGGCAGGAACTTCCTTCCAACTCTTGTCGACGGGGGTCCTGCAGTGGCCGCAGTAGTTGTCGTCAGACTCCACGGACTTGTTGCACTCCCCACACTGTGTGGGGATGAGGTTCTTGACCAGCGAGATCTCGCCGCGCGGCCTGGCACAAGCGGCGCAGAAGCGGGCTGAGTGTCCGTACTTCTTACCGCACTTGCAGCAGTAGGTGTCCGCAGGCTTGGGAGGTGGTCCCGAGGGCTGCGCATGAAAGCAGTAGTCAGGGGAGGTCGTTTTCCAAGCCATGGGTGGGCTCCTCAACCAAGTGTTTGGGGGCGCCGCACTGCTCGCAGAAGCGCGCGCAGGGGCTAACAAATGTTTTCAATCCGCAACGTCCGCAAAGGATGCCGTGTGGGGCAAGGATGGCTCTGGCACATCTCCAATCGCGCAAGGTGTTCAATCCGTGGTGACGACGCCAAGCAGCGAGTTCTGCTGGTTCGCACATCTGCGGGTTCAGCAGGGCAAGGGTGGTGGAGGGGTTAGCTCCGGCATCGATGAGCGATCCGGCAAGGCGGTGCACATCGAGCATGGACAGGGCCACGCCGGCGTTCTCACGCTCAGCCAGGCTCCAGTCTACGCCCAGGACAGCATCGCCCTGATGAGCGAAGTACACCCAACGCAGGAATCCACCGAAGCCGTGCACACGGTACCTGTGGTGGTAGCACCCCTGTGGAGGATCGACGTGATCGAAGCCCTGGACCATATCGGCATGCTGACCGGAGGTGAGCTCCGTAGCCATGGCAAAGACGTGCGTCTCTCCCCTGCTGACTCCCTTACCGAAGCGCCATCCGGCCCAGTGGCAGGTGGCCGCATCCAGTGGAGACATGAGAGCTGGATCCATAGGGGTGCCTTCACGATGTGTGCGGGCAAGATGTGGGGTGAGTCCGGCAACCTGTCTGCGGTGGCCACGATCGTGAACATAGCAGTTCATGCGAGCCTCCTTTGTGAATGACCTATAATCACACTACGTGACCAAAAAAATTTGCCCAGGAGATCTGACGATATTTTCGACAACTTTTTGACTCCCCCATCTGGCTGTGAGACCCTATGGTTACTATGCGTATGCACTATCCTTCCGAGCTCATGAAAGGCCTTCAGGCCTACGGGCTCGACAAAAAAGAGGCGAAGATTTATTTGGCAGGGCTTGAGTTAGGGAGCGCGAGCGTCCTGGAGTTTTCACGCCGTACACGCCTACCCCGCACAACGCTCTACCCTATTTTGGAGCGACTCCGTCGTCGTGGAGTGTTTCGTGTCGGTAAAGAGAAGAAGACGACCGTGTACATCGCTGAGTCCCCGCGACGTTTAGAAGAGCAAATGCGTGAGCGAGAGAGCTTGGTTGAGAAAACGGTTCCAGCACTAGAGCTCCTTCAGGAGACGGCTCGTGGTGGTCCGGGTGTGACGTTTTATGAAGGGACGGACGGGTTTAAGCGCTTGTGGAAACAGTTGTTGGAGTCGGAAGTGAAAGAGTATCGCTTGATTACATCTGGGGTTGGGCTCCTTGATTATGTAAAAGAGCCCTACCTTGTTGATCGGATTATTTCTGAAAGAAAAAAACGAGGGATTCATTCAAAACAACTCATTCCTGAGAGTCGAGCCACGCGGAAGATTGTTGAGAAAGATATCAATGAGTTGCGAGAGTCGCGTTTCCTGCCAAAGGATGTTGATCTTCCAGCGACGGTTATTATCTTTGCTGATCAGGTTGCATTTATTACAACTCGAAGAGAGAACGCCATGATCATCCTTGCCTCGGGTGATGTAGCGCGGACGTACAAGACCCTTTTTGATTTGGTGTGGTCTAAAGCTGATCAGCCAGAAAAATAAAAAACCGTGTCACAGACACGGAGGCGTTTAGCCCTGAGTGACGAGGAGGTACTTGGTCACCTTCCCCTTGTCGTTGATATCCAGCGGCACGGGCTGGAAGCGTTGTCCGAGCTTGCGCGCGGCCTCCTGGAAGGCCAGGTGCAGGAACTGCTCACTGGTCCAGCGCGTCATGCCGGCCTCGTCGAAGCCGGGGCTCAGGTGCAGTCCCTCCGGGCTGCAGACCACCACCGGATCGTTTGGCGAGCGGACGCAGACCATGCGGCCGCACTGGTGCATCAGGTGCAGGGCCCAGACGTCGTTGTAGCGCGAGGCGCAGGGCTCGTCGGGCTTGGTGATTGCGGAGAGACGCCAGCAGTCGCTTCCGTCCGCGCCGATCTTCAGGAGTCCTCCCTGAACGCTTCGACGGTGACGGCTTCCCGGGTAGAGCGCCTGGACCAACTTGGTCAGGTTCTTGTAATCGGGCGGATGCATCTGTTCCGGCTCGGCGTGCAGTGCGGAGGGCACGGTGCTGGGGAACAGGACGTGCGTCCGGCACCCATCACCGATTCTCTTGGTGATGAACCACATCACCCGATCTTGCTGCAGACGTTGGTCTACGGCTTCGGGGGTGAGAGGCTCCGAGTGGGGCTCGACGCCTGTGAGGTGGGTAATCAAGAATTCCACGACATTCTCCTTTGAGGGCGCAGGCACGTTAGCGGCTTATAAAGGGAGTGTCAATGCGTTTATCTCAGGTAACATAAAAGAAAAAACCGCGTACGCGGTTGAGAGCTAGCTGGCCTGAAGTCCGATCCAGGCGTAGCGTCCGATCAAGATGATGGCGCCGATGTAGGTGTGTACACCCGTGTGAACGATGGTGCCGAGGAACCAGTCATCGTCCTCGGAGGTGGGGATGCATTCTCCACTGAACAGACCGAAGAGTGCGAGAATGCCGCTGATCAGGCCGACTGCGGCCGTGAGGATCGTCAGCGTCCACCAGGGCCAACCGTCTATGAGCTTGAGGCTCAGGATGGTGGGCATGCTGACCATGTACAGCCCGAGGAAGATGGTGAAGAGGCTACGCAAGTACCATCGCAGATAGCGCATGAGAGCACCTTTCCGTTCCCGTGTTGGAACGTTTCGATGTTGTTGGAATTATCCCTTTTTGTCAATCCCTCGGTGCGGTACACTGTGCTCACATGACTGATAAAAAACCTACATTTTTAGTACTAGACGGCAACGCACTGTTGCACCGTGCGTGGCACGCTTTACCTCCCCTTACTACCAAGGATGGTTTGGTGGTGAATGCCGCCTATGGCTTTGCCATGATCACAGAAAAGATGATCGAGACGTACCGGCCTGATTACATGGCTGTGGCGTGGGATCTTCCTGGGGGGACGTTCCGTAATGAGATTTACGAGGAGTATAAAGCCGGGCGTGAAGAGAAGGAGCAGGAGCTGTACGATCAGATTGATATTATTAAAGAGATTCTTGAAGCCTTTGGGATTCCTTGTCTTGAGGCTGAGGGATATGAGGCTGATGACATCATCGGGACGCTTAGCACCAGAGCTAGCAAGAAAGGGTACAAGACATTGATTGTGACCGGAGATCTCGATGCCTTGCAGCTTGTAGACGACGACGTGCACGTCGTGTTTTTTGTAAAAGGTATTAGTCAGACAAAGATTTACGACCGGGAGGCCGTGCACGAGCGGTATGGTCTTACACCGGAGCAGGTAATCGATTATAAGGCGCTCCGTGGAGACTCGAGCGATAATATTCCTGGGCTCAAGGGAGTAGGAGACAAGACGGCTACGACATTGCTTCAGGCTCATGAGACCGTAGAGGGTATTTATGATGCTATCGAGCGTGGAGAGGTGCCGGAGAAGTTTGCGAAGAAGTTCCGCGGGTTTGAGGAGGAGGTCGAAACATCTAAAACGCTTGTGACAATTGTTCGGGATGTGAAGACGGGGTTCCGTTTTCCTCAGGCTAAGATGAGTCCTCCTGACTATGAGGCGCTGTTGCCCTTGTATCGGAATTTAGAGTTTCGAACGCTTCTGCGTAAGCACGGGGACGTTCATGGTGCACGCGAGCTTCCACCTCCACCACTGGAGAATGGTGAGGGCGAGCCCGTTGGTCATGTTGAGATTGTTCGATCTGGGCAAGACTATTCAGCGAAGAAATTTGATAGCCCCGTGGGGGTTCTGATCGCAGAACAACCTGCAGATTTATTTGGCGCGACCATGGCCGCTTTAGCTATCTCAGATGGGAGCCGAACGAGTGTGCTGGTGAATCCGTCTAAGGAGACCGTGGAGCAGGTGTTTGAGACCCTCTTGGGGGCTGGGCTCCTGGTGACACACGACGCAAAACACCTCATGCATCAAATCGAAAAACGGATCAGCACACCGACGTTTGATGTCATGATTGCCAGCTACTTGCTTCACGCCGGTTCGCGGACACATGAGCTCTCTTCCGTTGTGCATCGACAATTAGAAGAGAAAGTGCCGGAGATCCCCCAGGCGTTTGCAAAGGAAAAGGATTATCAGCGACTGGGTCAGGTGGCAGCTACGCTCCCACGTTTGGCCAAGAAGATGCGTGAGGCCCTGAAAGAGGCTGGGCAGGAAGATGTATTCGACAAGATCGAGATGCCTCTGGTGCCGGTGCTTTACCAGATGGAGGTTGAGGGGATCATGCTCGACACAGAATCTCTTGCGATATTTCAGAAAAGTTTGGCGAAGCAAATTAGTTCCCTCATTAAGAAGGTGACAAAGCTTGCGGGAGAAGAGTTCAATTTGAATTCACCTTCACAGTTAGCAGTCATTTTTTTCGAGAAGTTGGAGTTGCCGACAAAAGGAATTAAGAAAACAAAGACAGGATATTCTACGGCGGCTAGTGAGCTCGAGAAGTTGTGGGATGAGCATGAGATCGTGCCGTTGATCGCAAAGTATCGTGAGTTGGCTAAGTTGCAATCGACGTATGTGGAGGCGCTGCCAAAGTTGGTGGCGAGCGATGGGCGCGTACACACGACGTACAACCAGGCAGTGGCGGCAACGGGGCGCCTGTCTTCTTCTGAACCGAATTTGCAAAACATTCCCATCAAGACAGAGCTCGGACGAGAAATTCGCAAGGCGTTCGTGGCGCCACGTGGCAAGCGTCTCATCGCTGCTGATTACAGTCAGATCGAATTGCGTCTCATTGCCGTGCTAGCAAAAGACAAGCCGTTCATCCAGGCATTTCGGGAGGGGGCAGATATTCACACACGTACGGCCGCAGAGGTGTGGGAGGTTGCTGAGGAGGATGTGACGAAGGATCAGCGTCGTGCAGCCAAGGCGATCAATTTTGGGATCATGTATGGCATGGGACCTCGGGCACTGGCACGTTCTACTGGGCTGAGTTTTTCCGAGGCAAAGGAATTCATTGCGAAATACTTTGAGATCCACACAGCGGTACGCGATTTCATTGAAGAAACGAAAGCGTTGGCACATGCGCAGGGGTATGTTGAAACATTGTTTGGACGCCGACGCTACGTGCCTGAGATTGAAAGTGGTGTCCCCATGCTCGTTTCAGCTGCAGAGCGTATGGCGGTTAATCATCCGCTACAAGGAACGGCCTCAGATCTCATGAAGAAAGCTATGCTCGCAGTGGGAGGCTGGCTCAAGACAAGTGAGTGGCCCGCAAAGGTGCTCTTGCAGGTGCATGACGAACTGGTGCTGGAGTGCGACAAGGATGCGGTGGATGCTGTGGCTAAGGGGCTAAGGGAGATGATGGAAAGTGTGGCAGAGTTCGATGTGCCGCTAAAGGTAGATGTGGAAGTTGGGAAAAATTGGGGAGAAATGAAAGGGTTGGAATAAGTTATTGAGCAACAGAGGGGTGTGGCATCCCTCTGTTTTGTTTTTGACATTGATCTAGGTATTCCTCTAATCTAAGGCCACGGCGAGGAGGTATCTATGTCGTCCAAGATTTTCACGCTGGGATGGAGGCCGAGTGAGAGCCCACTTTCCTTGCACGAACCATTCACAGAGCCCGTGCACCCGATGGTCCTTGAGGTCATGAGGGGCATGTTCGAGCAGGTGCCGATGCAGCTCAGGACCAAGAAAGAGGTTCGGTGGGAAGTCCGACGGCTCAATCGTCCTGCACGTCAGGTTGGCCAGGCGGCACTGTCCGTCGGGACGATGTCACGGATTTGCCAGTTGGCAGCGCGTGGTGCCAGTGACGTGGTCGTAGCTCTGGGGCACCCCGCGAGGATTCCCTACGAGATCATTGCTCATCGGGTGATCGCAATGACGCACGAGCGTCCGGAGCTGATCTGGGGAATTCCGGACGAAGACGAGATCATCATCTGTCACGAATCATCCAAGGGGATCATTGTGCTTGCGTCAGCGCAACAGGATCCTGGAACGCACAGCTTTCGTATTGAGGGGGCTCCCAACGCGACGGTGGAGGTCAAGGACAACAAAATCGTTGTGACCCTTCCTGGTCTGCGGGAAACACATCCGCTTTCGCGATGGGAAGAGATCGATGCAACGATGAGGCGCCTGATGCGTGGCAAGATTCGTGATGTCATGCAGCGTCCACGGACGTCTGCGAGTCACTAGGGACCTAGACGAGGCCCCTTTTTTTGTTGGGGAACTTAAGCTGGGGTAAGATGATCGCGTTATGCTGATATTTATTTACGGAGACGATAGCTTTCGCGTGCAGGAGAAAGTCCAAGTTATGAAGGCGGCGTTTGGCGAGAAGTTTGATCCTACCGGGCTGAACACGGCAGAGTACAGTGGCAAGCTAGACCCTGGTCAGGTGATCCAATCTGCGCGCTCGATGCCATTTATGGGACAGAAACGAATGGTTGTGGTTCGGGACTTGATCGGCTCAACAAAAAAGGCCGATATGAATGTGTGGGTTGAGGGCCTGAAAGATGCTCCAGAGAGTTCAATTGTTATTTTTTGGGAAACGGAGGAGCCTGCAAAGCTTGAGAAGAAGCCTCTGTTCAAGGCTCTTCAGGACTCTGCGGAGGTTCATCATTACGCGTTTCCTCAATTGAAAGGCGCACAGCTCACAGCATGGGTTTCAGAGAGGGTTCGTGCACGTTCAGGGAGCATAAACTCGGGGGCACTGAGGGCGTTAATTGAGAGAGTTGGCCCTGATCTGTGGCAAATGGATCATGAGATTGGAAAACTTGTAGCATTTGCCGACACTCAAGAGATTGAAGTTGGGATGGTTGATAAATTGGTTCATGCTAGTTTCGAGGGGAAGATTTTCGACCTGATAGATGCTATTTCGCGCCGAAACTCAAAACAAGCAATTCGGCTATTGCAGGAAGAGAGATGGAGCGGAGCAAATGACCATTACCTACTTACCATGTTGGGGCGTCAGGTTCGGATACTTCTTGGCGCTCGTGCGATTCTTGATGAGAACCCCAGTGCTGATAAACAGGAACTCGCGAGTATCATGGGGCTACATCCGTTTGTTGCAAGTAAGGCCCTTACTCAAGCGCGCGGCTTTTCACTCGAGCATTTGAGGCATGTCCATGAACAGCTGTTTGTATTTGATCGTCAATTAAAGACTGGGCAAGTTCAAGCTGATATGGCAGTAGATCTTGTCGCGATGAAGCTGATGAGCTGAGTTTATCTGGTTGGTAGAAATCCAATCTTAGTAAGATGAATCTAATTAAAAAATAGACCCTCATGGGTCTATTTTTTCTACGCATTTTTCAGCGCGTTGATCTTCTTCATCATGCGTGACTTGTATCGAGCCACAGTGTTCTTCTTGAAGATGTTCTTCTTGACGGCTTTGTCGAGTTTTTTCCCGACGAGCTGCGCAACAGTTGCCGCTTCGTCAAGGTTACTTGCTGTAAGTGCCTTACGCAGTTTTACGCGAAGGGACTTGATCTCCGCTTTGGCGATTTTATTGCGCTGTGCGCGTTTGTCGCTTTGGCGAATAGCTTTCTTTGCATTCTTTAAGTTTGGCATAGTTCTATATGTTGAGCGTATTTTTGTTAGCAATGGCGCTAACTGAGACGTCGGTAGTATAGCTGATAATGGTGATGTGTCAATCTATATACACAGCTCATTGATATTTGTGTCGTAAAATACTTTGGATAGACAATCAGGTCCTTAGATTAGTCCCTTTGGGGCACTTCAAGCTCTATTGGCTCAAGCTCTTTACCGGCGATGCCGTCAGTGATTTTATAGATGTCCTTATCGACCTTTTTCAATTCTTTAGATGATGCTGTGTACGCCCGGACCGTTGTCTCAAGGTGCTTGCCCACTCTGTTGTGATGATCTTCATAGGCCTTCATGTGACGCATGAGTTTTTCTGACTGCATCTGAATGTCTTTAACAGATTCTTCGATTTGAAGAGCTTTTAATCCCAAGATCACCGTTTGTAGGTAGGCAAAAAATGATGTTGGAGAAACGATCATCACACCTTTTTCAAAAGCATACTCAATAAGATTTCGGGTGTTTACTTTTACAGCCCCAACGTTTTGAGTGATCAGGTTGTGGTAGACACCTTCTGCGGGCACGAACATGAATGCAAAGTTCGTTGTTCCTTTCTCTGGCTGGATATATTTAGACGTTTCATCGATCCTGAGTTTAACGTCAGCTTTAAACTCTTTTTCAAGTAGTGAGCGTCTTGCTTGATCTGTTTCTTGTGAAATACGGTTGTAGTTTTCAAGAGAAAACTTTGAATCAATTGGAATGATAAAATCTTTAACAAAAATAACTGCATCTGGAATTAGTTTTTGCCCGGTCTTTTCGTTGATACCTAGATCGTGTTGCATTTTATATTGCCCAGGAGGAAGAACTTGATTTAAAAGGGATTCAAGCCAATATTCACCTAGGATTCCTCGTTGTTTTGGATTTTTTAAGATGTTTTCCAAGCTTTGAAGTTGTTCAGAAAAACCAAGGACTTGTTTATTCGTGTCATCAAGTTGCGTGAGACGTTCAGTCACATCCTTTATGATGACTGATGTGTGCCTAAAATGCTTCTGAAGAGTTGAAGAAGACTCTTGCATATTCTGGAGGAGCCGATCATGCATTTGATCAAGCTTTCCTTCAACCTCTTTTCTTTGAGAGTTGGTTGTAGATTGTATCTCTTTTCTTAAATCATTAATGAGTGCGAGCAGGTTTGAATCAGTATCTGGACTTTTTGAGCGAGGTTTTCTAGTAGCTAAGAACAAGATCCCTAGAACTAGTGCAACAATGACTGAAGTTAAAAATGCTTCTGTTGACATAAAAAGTTTTGACTGTGCCAATTGAGTGGCGTATTATAACGACGCTCTGGGATTATATCATGCGCAATAGCTCTTATTTCACAGAGTAAAATATGTCAATTGTCCTCGTAGCTCAACAGGATAGAGCGCATCCCTCCTAAGGATGACATGGGGGTTCGAGTCCCTCCGGGGACACCATAAAATTCTGATGGTGTTTCACGAGAAACGATACTGTGAAATCTGAAGTCATGGTTAAGTAGATCAGATCACAGTAGTTATGAGATGCAAGCGATAAGGTTAAATAGATCGAACTAAAATCCACCAACTTTTGGTGGATTTTAGTTATTTGGCAACACTGGGGTAGACAAACAGGGAAAAATGTGGATAAGCGGCAATTTCAAAGAGTTTTAGAAGTTTTTTCTATTTTTTTCCTACTTTTGCATCAAAAAAGGTCCATTTCTTTGCTAAGCTTAGCAAAGAAATACTTTGACTACATTTAGTATTCATGATATACTCTATTTGTAGAGGTAAGCCTATGAGATTACATCTTTTCACCTTTGCGCTTGTGGGGTTTTTTGTATGCGCTGGTTTTACCCAGGCCGAAATGACATCCACAAACTACGAGATTAGGTGGGATACGTTCAGCACCGGTGGTTCTGATACATCCAGTTCATCTAACTACCTCTTAAGGGACTCTGTTGAAAATGGCCCTGCGGGTCGTTCATCGAGCTCCAGCTATATCCTTGGGCAGGGTTATAGAGAAGGTGTCTACGATCAGATCATTACATTTGATGTACAGGTACAAGATTTATCTGACGCTCGTTCCGCATCAGGGCTTTCTGGGACAACGATTACAACTTCTGTAAGTGGTATCAGTGTTGGTAACTACGTTGCTTTGATCCAAGACAGGGGAGTTAATCAGGTTGGAGCTATTGGAAAGGTGACGAGTGTCGGTGCATCAACTATTACGGTAGATAGCCTGACAAACGGTGGAACAGCCCCTTCTATTGATGGATCTAATGACTATGTCTATCAATTGGATGCTTCCTCGATTGCTTTTGGTGAGCTTTCATCAAGTTCTGTTTCTACCGCCATCATTGGAATCGAGGTGAATGTTGAGAATGATAACGGTTATGTTGTGCAGTTGTTCGAGGATGGTGACCTTAGGAGTGGAGGCAATGCCATTACAGATGTTTCAGATGGTGCGGTAAGTTCGGGGGCCACAGAATATGGTGCTCGATCATCAGACACAACTCTCGCCTCAAGTGATTTCGATTCAGCAGACGCAGCGATTACGACGACCTATCAAGATATAGCCACAGAGTCATCAGCGAGTTTCTCGAGCAGAAACTTCCTTACTCTAAAGGCGGCTGTTGCAGATGGGGCAACTGCAGGCTCCTATTCTCAAACACTTTCGTTTATTGCGTCAGGAAACTTCTAATGTATGAAACAGCTTGTCATCACGTTGTTTATCCTGCTTCTGATGCCAGTAATGGTATCCGCAGCAAGTGTCTCCCCTTCGCTAGTAGAGATGGTTCTAGAGCGAGGAAGCCTTACTGAGGATGCGATTTCCGTCATCAACACGAGTGGAATCGATCAAACGTACTATTTGGACGTAATCGAGTTTACGGCTCGTGATGAAGGAGGAGAGCCACAGTTCATTCCAACAGGTGAATCAACTGCCGACTATCTTGAATGGTTTACATTCGATTCAGAGGTCGTTGTTGTGCCAGCAGAAAGTGCTGCAGATATTCCGTTTGAAGTCCGTGTCCCCCAGGATGTTGCCTCCGGTGGTTACTATGCCGCGATTACAGTGTCGCCAGCTCCAGAGGATGTGGTTGCGAGCAATGGTGCCATTATCGAGGCAAAAACAGCCGTCTTAGTGCTATTAACAGTTGCTGGTGAGACGACTGAGAAGGCCAGTTTGCTTGATTTCACAAGTGAGACCCCTGCTGCATTGCTCTCGACGTTAGATATTGATTTTCAATATCGTGTGCAGAATCAGGGGAATGTACATATTCTCCCAACTGGCGAGGTTGTTGTAACGGATTTCTTAGGAAGAGAAATTTCACGCGTTGATGCAAATCAGTCGGGTGGACGTGTCCTTCCTGGATCCACACGAACGTACCGAGGAAGTATTTCATCCGGCGAGCATGCGAGTTGGTATGAGTTGGTGAATTATCAGGCACAGCATTTCAGCATTGGTCCTGTTACGGCTCTGCTAAACGTCAGCTATGGCGATGGTGATGACATGATGAACGCAGAGTTCACATTCTGGCTGATTCCATGGCAGTTGATCCTCACGGTTTTTGCAGCAGCAGCTCTATTACTCATCGTTTACAAATTCGGTGCGCGTGCATCGAGGAGGACACACAAAACCTAAACATGTGTGCGAACGCTCATCAATACAACTCGAAACATCCTATTAGTCGCGGTATTTGCAACGGCGATTATTGTGGGTGCTTCGCAGGTGTCAGCAGCGACGCTTACAGCGGGGAATGATTATCCTTCCACGCTCCAGGCGTTCCTTCCTGCGGATCATAAGCTGATCTTTACAACTCCTTCAGGTATAGCAGAAGGTGAAAACGTAACGATTACATTTGCTTCAGCCTTCGATACATCATCGATCATTGAAGATGATGTAGATGTGGCTGATGACGGAGTCGATCTGACTACGGCTGCAGACTGCTCTGGAACAGAGCAAGCTTCCGTTGAAATCGCTTCAGATGTAGTGACAATTACTATCTGTGCCGGCGACGGTGGGGCCGTTGCGGCGGCAAGTCAAGTTACCGTTGAGGTGGGGACGAATGCCACAGAAAGCGGAACGGGTGCAAATCAAGTTACTAATCCGGTAACAAGTGGCACGCATTTTATCTCCATTGCTGGAACGTTTGGTGACCGTGGTTCCATTGCCTTACCAATTAATGGGGATGGAAGCATTCCTGTTTCGGCAACAGTCCCTGAACCTCCAGAGACTGGGGGTGGTGGCGGAAGTCCTGATTCCACAGCGCCAGTACTCTCTGGACTCAAGGTTTCGTCCGTGAGCACAACTTCGGCTGTGGTGAGTTGGACAACCGATGAATCGTCAGATTCAAGGGTGAATATTGGTTTAGATGAGTATGTCGATCTAGATAACTTCTACAGCAGTGAGTTCGTGACATCCCACAGTCTAACGTTGACTGGGTTGAGTGAGGGGGAAACCTATTACTTCAACGCCAATTCAACTGACAGTGCATCTAATGTCGGAATTTCAGACACGCTCGTGTTCACAACGTTGGATCAAACAGCGCCTGTTATTTCAGATATTGAAGTGATTGATATCACGTATGATTCGGCGCGAATCACTTGGACGACCAATGAAGATGCCAACAGTGTGGTCTCTTATGGGCTTACGGAAACCTATGAGTCTACTGGATATGACGGCGAATATGTCACATCACACTCTGTTTTGTTGACGGGACTTGATGATGAGACGGAATATCATTTTCAAGCTGTTTCGACAGACAAATTCTCGAATCAAGCGTTTTCTGCAGATAACACCTTCACGACAGAGGAAGATTTGCCACCGGCAAATGTTTCAGACTTGCTGGTAGAGTCCGGCGTTGAGTCCCTTTCATTGTCTTGGACAAATCCAACGGATGAAGATTTGGATGGAGTTCTCGTGTTGGTTTGTGAAGATGACTATCCAGACGGTCCAACAGATGAAGATTGCACGACAGGCCTCGACGATCTTACTGAAGAAGGGACGTTGTCTGGTTTAACAGCTGATCTTACTTATTACCTTGGAGTTTTTTCCTACGATGAAGCAGGGCAGTTTGCTTCTGGTGCGCTTGGATCTGGGTTACCAAGTGCTCCAGTAGAAGAGGTGCCCTCTGAGGAGGAAGTTCCTTCAGAGGAAGAGCCGGCCACCGAAGAAGGTGAAGAAGATTCTACGGAGGGGTCCGAAGAAGATTCTGAATCAGGTGGATCCGGTGATGTGACAGGAGATGATGACATCTCAGAGACAGACGACTCTTCAGGTCTGGCGGTTTCCTGTGGAGACGGTGTGTGTTCTGAGTCTGAATCATCAGCCTCATGTCCAATCGATTGTCCTAGCGTGAGTGAACCTACCTCCTTGGGTGCGGAGGAAGGTGAACTAACCGATAGTGACATCAGTTATCTTGTCGCGGAGAGATCTCTTACGCTCGAGACCACCAGCTCCGGTGTGGTTGAGGTGCTTCCCACAAGCACGTTGAGTGTGCAGATTCCCGTGTCAGAAGTTGCTGACGATGTTAGCAGCGTTCAGCTGTCCATAGGCAGCGATCTATTCCTTCTGTCTCTAGACGAGACAGGCGTTCTTTACAACGCGGATGTTGCCGTACCGAGTGCTAAAGGCATTCAACAGGTGATCATAGAAGTCGAATACGACGATGGTTCATCTGAATTTGTTTCTTCATACCTGCGCGTTGTCTCTCAGGGCTACGCACTCCAGGTCATCGATGGTGAAGAAACAACGGTATCAAACGCAACCGTTACGCTCTTTGAAATCGTTGATGGTGAGCAGGTGGTGTGGGATGGGTCCCCATATAACCAGTTCAACCCAACAACCGTTTCCTCAGACGGGTCATTCGCTTGGTATGTGCCAAACGGCACCTATCTTGTCGAAGTCGAAGCAGAAGGCTTTGAGACTACAAGCACGGGTCAGCTTGTGGTCGCAAATGCGATTGTGAATCCTCGCATTGTTCTTGCAGCGTACGAGCAGGAAGAGGACGAGGAGCCAATCATTGAAGCCGAAGCTGAAGACGAAGAACCTGAAGCTGAGGAAGTGGATGACACGGCAGCTGCTCTTAGTGTGATCGAGACCGTGCTCGATCTTGAACCAATCCAGGCAGTACAAGAGGGCCTCGAAACCATTCGAGAGCTCCCCGGTGTAGAAGAGGCCGCAGAAGTATCTGTTCCCACACTTGCTGTTACGGCGGGGGCGAGTGTGGTCGTACTTTCTGTCGCGTTCGATTTCCTTCCATTCCTGCAATACATTTTCACAGCGCCAATTCTCTTTTTCTGGCGCAGACGCAGGAAGAGTTACGGAGTCGTCTATAACGCTATCTCCAAGACCCCAGTGGATCTTGCGGTGGTACGTCTCTTTCAAGTCACACAACAAGACGAGGCGGCCGGGTTACCTGGTCGTCTCGTCAAGAGTCGGGTTACCGACAAGGGGGGGCGATACTTCTTCTTGGTTGATACAGGAAGGTATCGCATTCAAGTCACAAAATCGGGATATCAATTCCCATCACAGTATCTAGCAGGGGAGAAAGTGGATGGACAGTACTTAGATGTCTACCACTCAGAGCCTATTGAGGTGACGGACGCTAGTGCGGTCATCTCAGCCAACATTCCACTTGATCCTGTGCAGCAGGATGTGGCGCAAGCGTCTACAACAGCTATACGACGCAAGTGGCTGCGCACGGCTCAGCATGTGTTGGCCTTCGGAGGTGTTCTTGCAGCCGGAGCGTTTGGTGCCATTCGACCGACACCATTCTCGCTCGGCATGATCGGCATTCAGCTAGGAGTATTCTTCTTGGCCAAGCGTCTGGCTCGACCTCGAAAACCTATTAGCTGGGGTGTGGTGTACGACTCCTACACAGGTCGTCCGCTCTCGCGTGTGGTCGCGCGTATCTTCGAGCCGAAATACAACAAGGTACTCGAGACACAAATTACTGATAGCAAGGGGCGCTATGCGTTCATGCTCGGACCAAACAAATACTTCGCTACGTTCCAAAAAGAAGGATTCAAGCCGATGGAAATTCGTCCCATCGACTACTCACAACTCACCGAGCCCATCGACTTCTCTCAGGAGGTTGGGCTTGAGCCAGATATTGATCTGACAAATATTCCACCAGCACCAACTTCATAGGAGGCTATGTTACTCAAACACAGTTCACAATTTGTCACAGGAATACTCGTCATCCTCTCACTGATGGCAGTATTTGGCATTGTGCAATCTGCTGCGCCGCCAAACATCGTTACCTATCAAGGGCGGGTTCTTGATAATAATGGCGTTCCTGCCAGCGATTCGAGTCTGACAATGAAGTTCTTCTTGTACGACGCATCGACATCGGGAACGTGTCTGTGGTCAAACTCAAGTGCGGACTGTGATAGCAACACACCAGCTTCCACAACAGGTCGCTCCGTAACGCTTACATCGGGACTTTTCACAGAGAACCTTGGCGACACGAGCAACTCGTACGCTGCCATTGCCGACTCGGTCTTTGGTGACAATACAAATATCTATCTTGAGGTCGATATTGCCGGCGAGACACTTTCACCACGTAAGCAGCTTACGGCAGCACCATACGCCATCAATGCTCAGCGTCTCGATGGAATCGATTCAACGGGATTCTTAGCGGCGACTGGTGATACTGGTACGGGAGTCTTCGACTTCACTGGCGCGACGCTCTCAGGCGCATCTCCATTTGTCTTCGAGGGGGCAACAGCAGATGATTTTGAGTCAACATTCGCGTTCACTGATCCAACAGGTGACAACGTCTATACCTTTAAGGATAGTTCAGGAACCATTGCGTTCACTTCAGACGTTACCTCTGTGTGGGAGACTACTTCGGTGCCACCTCATATCTATGAGGATGATAGCGCTGTTGTTATTGGAGCAAATACTTCATTCACTTACGCCTCTGGAGGAGTTGGGGATTTGCAGATTGTCGACGAGCTCGAGGTTATGGGTGATGGGTTTATTGATAATGACCTTGTCATAGGAGCTTCAACAAGTTCCACGGAAACACTTTCGCACACATCTTTCTCTCTCGGGGGTGACGATCTATTTGTCGCAGGATCCATTGGTGTAGAGGGGAAAGTGTTTAGTGATGGTGGATTTGGAGTGGGAACCGATACCACGTTTGATTCAGGCGTTATAACCACGACCGGTTCGACAGATTTGGCTCTGTCTATTGCCGGTGGCGATTTGACGTTTGCACAAAACACAACCATTGGTGATGGGGGCGACTCCATTGCGATCAACACGAGCGACTGGGACATCTCCGCCACAGGTGACTTGTCTGGAATCGGAACGATTTCAACAGACAACGATGCAACTATTGGAGCGGATCTGATTGTCACATCAGGCGCGCGTATTGGAACAGGTTCAACACCAGATAGTCTTACAGCCCTAGCGGATGATTCATTCTTCGTCGAGGGTGCCTTAGAGATTGATGGTGCGACACGTTTCGATTCCACGGTCGACATCAACGGTGTCCCATCGATTGGTGCTGACATCACATTCGATGCCACAACACCAAATGTTGCGATTAATAATGGTGAGTCTCTCACCATTACCGACGGCACGAACACCTTGTTCACGTTGGCTGATGCGGGTACAACCGGGAACCTCACGCTTTCAGGTGACCTGACGATTTCAGGTGACGACCTCACCATGGGTACCAACACCTCAGGCTTCATCCTTGTGGCCGATGGAACGAATTACAACCCGGTAGATCTTAGTGGTGACGTCGATGTCTCTAGCGCTGGAGTGGCTACGATTGCATCTAATGCCGTTGCGCTAGGTACAGACACAACGGGTAATTACGTTGCCACGGTCGCTGACGCGGGGAACGGTACAGTGACTGTGGTTGGATCTGGTTCTGAGGGTGCTCCAGTAACACTTGATGTGGTAGATGTGAACTGTAACGACTGTCTCGACTTTGCTGTCTTAAGTGACACACTCGGACTCGATGCGTCTACATCCATTACCATGGATTCTGATGACCAGCTTCTTTTCACAAACAATGGAACAGGAAAAATCATTTTCAACCTTGCTTCAACGGGAGATTTCGTGATTCAGGACAATGGAGCGGATCGATTCACGGCATCGGACGATGGATCCTTTACGTTCGACGGACTCACGACATTTACGGCAAACGCAAACGTAGAATCAGATCTGACCGTTGTCTCAGGCGCACGAATTGGCTCTGGCTCAACACCAGATAGTCTGACAGCACTCGCAGATGACACTCTTTTCGTCGAGGGTGCCCTAGAGGTTGATGGCGCAACACGTTTCGACTCCACGGTCGACATCAACGGTGTTCCATCGATCGGCGCTGACATTACGTTCGATGCCACGACTCCAAATATTGCCATCAACAACACAGAGGTCCTGACCTTCAGTGATGGAACAAATGTCCTTCTTACACTTACGGACATGGGCACCACTGGAAACCTTGAGACTTCTGGGGATCTGAAGATTGCTGGTGATGATCTGATGATGAATACCAACACATCTGGTTTCATCCTCGTGGCTGATGGAACGAGCTACAACCCCGTTGATCTTAGTGGTGACGTGGATGTTTCCAGCGCTGGAGTCGCGTCGATTTCTGCAGACGCGGTCACGTTGGGTACTGATACTACTGGTGATTATGTGGCTACAATTGCTGACGCAGGGAACAATACAATTAGTGTCAGTGGGTCCGGTGCAGAAAACGCAACGGTTACCATTGATGCGATCGATTTGAATTGTGCCGACTGTCTCGATTTCGATAAATTGTCCGATACGCTCACCTTGGATGCCTCTACCTCCATTGCCATGAGCGGCGACACGACGTTTGCCTTTACCAGCAATGGAACGGGGGATGCTTATTACAACCTTCAGGGAACTGGTGACTTTATTATTCAAGATGGGGGACAGGATGCATTTAGGGTTTATGACACTGGCGGGTTGGCCATTAATGGAGACACGCTGTTTGCTCTGTCAGGAACAGAGAATATTGAGCTCACCAATACATCAGCCACAGCAAATGTTTTTGACATGACGGTGACGGCTGCGGGGCATGATGCATCGCAGATTCTTCTCACGCTTGGAAACGATGGTGATGCTGACACCGTAAACGCAATTGATATCGGCGTGACTTCAGAGGCTACTGGTGATTCCGACACGTTGCGCGCGATTAACATTCAGAATCTCACAAACCCAGACGCGACGGTTACTGAGCATGCTTTGGCTATCGGTTCTGGTTGGGATGTGAACCTTCTGTTTGATGACACAACATCCAATATTGATATTGCCGACACAGGTGTCTTCACCTTCCGTGAGCAGGGAGGGGCAAATACCCTCATGACCCTCACAGACAACTCTAACGTTGGTGACCTGGCTTTGACTGGAGATCTAAATGTCACGGGTTCAGCAACGATAGGAAGCATTGTCTGTGCCGACTGTTTCGACTTCTCTGAGTTTTCGGACACACTTGCTCTAGACGCCTCTACATCCATCACCATGGATGGTACGGATCAGTTGCTTGTCTCAAGTACGGGGTCAGGAAATGTGCTCTTCAATCTGGCAAACAGCGGAGACTTCATTATTCAGGACGACGGCAGTGATCGATTCACAGCGGCAGATGACGGCACGTTCACCTTTGACGGTGCGGTGACGTTTAACACAGATGCCACATACGCACTTGCGGCAGCAGAAAATCTTGCTATTACAAATACGTCTGCGACCGCAACACTTTTTGATATCACCGCTACTTCAGCTGAGAACGCTGGGCAGGCAATTAACTTCACGCTAGGAAATGATGCGAATATCGATACGGTTGCAGCTCTTGATCTCAACCTAACTTCCGCATCTACAGGGGATGCCGATGAGCTTCAAGGAATTAGTATCGAGCTTTCTGGTGCAGATGCCACGGTGGATGAACGAGCTTTGGTTATTGGTTCCGGTTGGGATATCGATCTTTCGTTCCGAGATAGTTCACCAGTTATTCGAGTCTTGGATACGGGGGTGATTACGTGGGCTGAAGGCGGAGGCGCTAATACGCTCATGACTCTCACGGATAATGCCGATGAGGGAGATTTGGTCGTAACAGGCGATATCACAGCAGATGATTTCATCTGTACTGATTGTCTCGACTTCACAGAGCTTTCAGATAGCATGTCTCTTGATGCGTCCACCACTATTACAGGTGCGGCGGATCAAGTGCTAACGATTAATCGCACGCTCACAGATCAGGCGGCAGAGAACGGTGTGGTGATTTCCGTAACGGCAAGTAACAACAATGGAAATCCTCATACAAGCCAAAATGGTCTTGTTATCGAGAACGCTGCCTCAACAGATGGTCTTGGGGCCGGTCTGCTTGTGCTCAATTCAGATACGGATGATTACCTCGAGTCAGGTATTTCTCTCAATGATGGAGCGAACGCGAATGGGTTTGCCTATGGATTGGACATAAGCAATGCAGATCCAACAAACGACATTCGATTGCAGGATAGCGCCACGATTACAAACTCGGGTGCTGGATCACTTGTCTTTGACTTCAACAACGACGGCGCTTCCACATTCACTATTCAGTCCAGTGGTTCTGGCTCAACTGATTCCACAGCGCTTGCTGTTGATTCTGAGGACGATACCCCAGGAAACGCGATCTTCGGACTTTCATCAGATGCTGTTAGCAATGACACCTCCATCTTTAATGTATTAAATGATGGATCAATGACATCCTTGTTTGGTAATGCTGCGAATTACGGTATTGATGCGACCACAACAGATAGTATTGTAACGACCGGAATTATTGATCTAGACGTGGATGCAGGTAATGCAGCTGTTGATGGACTGAATATTGATATCGAGGCAGCTGGCACGATTACCGCCGGAACAGACATTACAGCGATTGATGTTCTCCTTACGGCCACAGATACAGACGCTGACCTCTTTGGTCTCACCATTGGCACGGATCTTACAGCGGGTATCGCTGGTTCTTATGAGGCGGGAATTCTTATCAGCAACGCTGACAACACGGCAGCTTCCATGACAGACGCTATCTCAATTACGTCCTCCACAGCAGGGGGAACAGTTGATGGTGTCGATGCTTCGCAGTCCAACATTGTGAATGCATTCAATGCTGGAGATAACTTTGTTCTACTTGATGGCACACGATTCTTCTCTAGCTCTTCATCAGTTATCACGTTTGAGGACACGTCTGGAAACGACCTCATGACCCTTACGGACAATGCAAACGAGGGAGACTTGGTCGCAACAGGTGACATCACAGCAGATGACTTTATCTGTACAGACTGTCTCGACTTTACTGAACTCAGCGATACGCTCGCGCTTGATGCTTCCACGAGTATTGCCATGGATGGAGATGAAGAATTCTTGATCTCGAATGGCTCAACGGGGGGTGTGGTTGTTGATCTTACATCCACTGGAGATTTCATCATTCGCGATAATGGAGGTGATTACTTCACGCTTGCCGATGATCGTTCAATTAATTACGCGACGAACCAAACAACAACAGACGCGATTGATTTCACAGCCAATGCCCTCACGACAGGTACGGCTATTGATCTGACGGTAAACAACATCACGTCTGGTGATGGAATCCGTGTCTCATCAAATTCAGGTGCATTGAGCTCTGGTTCATTGTTGGACCTTGATCACACAGCCACATACTCCTCGGACGCCACATTATCTGGCTCAACACTTGGCATTAATCGTGTACTCACAACAGATACAGGTGGCCAAACACTTAATGTCACAGCAGCCGTTGCGACTTTGGGCAATACAGGAACTCAGACGGCAGGAACACTCACGGACACTTCAAATATTCTTGCCCTTGTACAGAATTACGGCAGTGCCTCTGGTGAGGTGCTCGACATCACCAACGCTGGTACAGGAAGCGGAATCTTTATTGATCAAAACGGCAACGGTGCTGCATTGAGTATCGACTCAGAAGCAACGAATGTGAATTTGATGGAGCTTAAGGTTGCCAACACCTCAGGAGGTGTTATTGATCTGGGTTGGGACGGCGCAACAACACAGACAGGAAACATTACAGGTCTTGACCTAGACTTCAACACCAACCTAGTTGTTGATGATGGTAATGATCTTGTGGGAGTTGCCATGAACCTGGATGAACTCACAGCAAATGGTGCTGGTAGTACGACAAACATCACGGGCTTCTCGCTCAGTGGTGGTCATCTGGATTCTGCCAACGATGCTTCAGCTCAGACCATTGGTTGGGGAGGTCTTAACATCACCCTGCCGGACCTGGATACAGGTGATCTTAATGACACAACAACCTCGTACGGTATTCGTATTACGGGAGGAAGCATTACCAACGGTGCCGGAATTGAAGATGAGGTGGGAATTGATGTCGGTGGAACAAAGATTGATCTCGATGCCAACAACGATACGTCCATCCTTGCCTCTAATGACGATCAGATTGTTATCGAGGTGGGAGGAACCAATGAATTCATTATCGATGCTACATCCGTTTCTCCTGCTGCTGTCGGGGTAAATGATCTTGGAAGTGATACGAACGAGTGGAATCAGTTATTCGTTGGAGATAACAATACCGCTATTCAGATTGGAACAGATCAAGCCGCCACACTTGGTATCGACACCGGGTCTGACGCACTTGAATTCATTATCGATGGTGGATCAGTTGATTATGTAAGTATTGGTAATGCATCGAATGTAGACAATCTCGTTGCTTCCGATGGAGATCTTCTCGTGGGTGACCAGCTTGAGGTAAACGGTTCATCGTTCTTCGATGCGATCGTGACTATTGGTCCAACAGGCCCTGGCACATTCCTTGATTTCACACCAACGACAGCATGGACATCGGGTGACATGATTAACCTAGATTGGGCGAATCCTACAACAGCTACTGGAAATACATTGGGTATTGATTTGGACTTTACGAATTACACAGCAGACGGGACAAATATTTTGGCAGGTATTCATTTGAATGACCCTGCCGCAGCAACAGGATCAATAGAATACGGACTCTATATTCAGGGGGCAAATTGGGATCGAGGTATCTATTCTGAGAACTCAGCTGAGTTCCGAGACTTCGTCTTTATCGGTGTCGATAATCCTCCTGCCATCGACATTTTGACTGCTGACAATGATGGACAACCAAATGTTACAGATGGTGTGAGTGGTATTTCAGTACAGTATGATGCATCGAATGTTACTTCTTCTGCCATGGAAATTGATGCAACCTATACTGGTGGCGTGAGGAATAACATGGAGTTCAGTATGATCTCTCTAGGTGATTCCGCACCAACGAACGGGGCTGGAACCGATAAATTTGTTGGAATCTCGATTGGTAACATGACCGATCCAGGAGCGACTATTTCATCGGCAGCTATGAAGTTTGGAGGTGGTTGGGATCAGGAGATTGTCCTCTCTCAGACTGAGGATATTAGTCAGCCATCAGATGACATCATTCGATTTTCAGGAAATGCTGGTTCGAACGATCAGGATATTGACTTCGTTCTCGATCAGGCAACAAATCCAATTATCTCTACCCCAACGGCATCGAGTATTCAGATTGATGAGCAGTTGATCGTGGACCTTGTAGCTGTCGGTGCGACACAGTACGCTGTGTGTCACACAAATGCTGACACAAACGACGAGCCACTTGGTGACTGTTCGGGTGCTCCAACGGCTGACTATGCTGAGATGTACCCTGCTGCTGAAGGTGTCGACTATGGTCACATTGTTGTGCCGGGTGAGAAGGTGGTAACCACAGATGATCCAGACCACGGCGTGCAGCAGATTCGAGAAGTGGTTCTCTCATCGGAGGCCTATCAGGGTCCAGTAATCGGTATTGTTTCGAACAACTACGGAGACTTCACTTCCGCCGGATACAACGTTGACGAAGAAGACAACCCAATGCCGGTTGCGCTCGTAGGACGTGTGCCTGTGAAGGTGACGGCAGAAGGAGGATCTATTTCCTCTGGTGACTACCTAACCACGTCTTCTACGCCAGGTGCGGCCATGAAGGCAACCAAGGTTGGGCGTGTGATCGGTATGGCTCTGAACGATTGGGATGGTGAGAGCGATACCCTCATGGTGCAGGTAAACAACTCCTGGTCCATGGGTGATGTTCTTGGCACAGATGGTATTTCAACACTAGTGACGGATAACGTCGTTGTTTCTCCGCTGGGTGAAGCAACAGCAGAAGACGCTTCATTCTCAAGCTATGGTTTGGCTCTACGAGGGTCTGCCTGGAACGGTAGCGAGGCTGAGGCGGTTGAAATGATGCTGCAGAATGTTGTTGACGATAGCGATACGTACCGGTTAAGCGTCCGCAACACCGCTGAGACAGAGGTGGCTTACATCACCAACGAAGGAACCATGCGTATTGCAGGTGACATGGTGATTGGCGGCAACCTCTACCCAACAGACCGCGGCACACCACAGACAGACAAGTATATTTACTACGACGGATCCGAGGGGGCTGGTGGCGACTTTATGCGCACCAACGCCAAGGGTTGGTCTACGGGAAGTTACGACTTTGCTGAGATGTTCCCATCAGTGCAGAACCTCACCGCAGGTGAACTTGTTGCCTTCTCTGGCGACGGTGAGCAGATCCAGCGCGCAACAGGAACAGAAGGGGAGCAGCTCGCAGGTATCATCTCAACACGCCCTGGATTCCTTGCAGGTGAAAACGTTGAGGGAGCTTTCCCAGTCGCTCTGGCCGGTCGTGTGCCTGCACGTGTGAGCACCGAAGGCGGTGCCATCTCTGTAGGGGATCCACTGACGATTTCTTCCTCACAAGGTATTGCCATGAAGGCGACAGAGTCCGGCGTCATTGTTGGTTACGCTCTGGAAGCCTATGACGGTGGCTCTGACAACTTGATTCTCACGTACGTCAACTTGAGCTACTGGGCCGGTGAGGCGACGAGCATCACACCAGGTACAGACAACCGTGCCTCTGGATTTGCGAGCTCTGGCACGACCAACTTCACGAGCCTGAACATGAGCGGCAATATCCATATGGGTACGTACGCTATTACAGGCATCGGACGTCTTGAAGGGCTCACGGACACGTGGTCTATCGAACAGGATGGAACGATTGCTACACGTGGCCTGATCAAGAACGTCATGGAGAATTACCAAGGTGAGCCAGTTGAGACCGTGGCCGTCACCTCTCCTGAGGTGGTCATCACGCTCTCTGGAACGGCTGAATTGAAGGATGGCCAGGCTGAAGTCCGGTTCGAACAGGTGGCTCCTGAGTACAACGATGTGATCAGTGCCGACGCGCCAATCCGTGTTGTCGTGACACCGAATGGTCCTGTTTCTCTCTATGTCTCTGAGAAGGATCAGAACCACTTCATCGTGAAGCGCTTTGCGGGCGAGGGTGACGTTACCTTCGACTGGATGGTCACAGCATACCGACGTGGCTATGAACCTGAGCCAGTAGCAGAAGAAGATATGGAAGAAGATGTTGAAGTAACAGAAGAGGAAGAGGTGATTGAAACGGAGGTTGAGGAGGCTACTGAATCGACTGAAGAGATTGCTGAGAGTGAGAACCAGGAAGAGATCGTCGAGGAAACAGTTGAAGAGCCTGTCTCTGAAACTAATCTCGATGAGCCTGTAGATCTTACAGAGGCATTCCTCGAGCTCACGCAGGAGGAAGAGGCCATTGAAGAGGTTGTAGAAAACACTGAAGAACCAGAAGTAGAGGAAGAACCAGCATCTCCGGAGAGTCCGGATGAAATCCTTAGTGATCCCACGAGCGAGGCTGATGGCGGCGAAACAGCCGAGACACCGCCAAGCTCGTAGTATCAACACCATCGATGTGGAGCCAGTCTAGGTGAACATATCGAATTGTTCCTTCAGAATTTCACCGGGCCATTCCGTTCTTCTTGACTTAGTGGAGATTGGAGCCGGCCCGTACAGGGTGCCATGCTTGCCCTGTGATGGTACGCAACCATGTGAGATTCAAGCACAATTGAACCTCCTGGCGACATCGCACGGGAAGACGTTCGAGGCTATGCGGATCGCTCCCACATGACCTCGGATGGGTCCTATCGGGCCACTACAATTTAAGAACGATTGCCGCGAGAACCCCACACTCGCGGCTTTCGTGTTTTTGTTCTGTTCACACCTTTCACGGGCAGTCCTGTTATAATAGATGCATATGCATCCATGGGGAGAACATCTAAGATCAGCGACACGAGGTTGTTTGTATACCCTCGTTTTTTTATTGCCAGTGTTCGTACTGCCGATCACGCTCGAGCCGCTTGAGTTCAACAAGCAAACACTGCTCTTGCTTCTGACGTGTGTGGCAGCATTGTGTTGGTTGGCATCCATGGTTATTGAAAGGCGTCTGCGGTTTAAGCGTGGGTGGATGAACGCCCTGCCGCTTATCTGGCTGGCAGCGTTCATACTTCCATCGATCTACTCGATTGCTCCGTATACATCCTGGGTGGGCACACATGGTCAGCAATACACCAGCGCACTGACAGCTGGGGCCGTAGCAGTATTGATGTACCTGCTTGCAAATACCTCGACGACACGCACACATCACAGGCGCATGCATAGCGCCCTGACACTTTCTGGAGTTGCGGTGGCTTTAACGAGCACATTCTTGCTTCTAGGTGTTTCTGTTTTTGGTGGTGTAAGTGAAAGCCTCGCCTTTAATAGTGTGGGGACGTTTTCAAGTGTGATGATTTTCCTCATCGTCTTGACGAGCTTCCTTCTCGCCTCTTGGTTGGCGCATAAAGAGGGGGACTCGCTTTTATCTGACGGAACTTGGGGAGGTGTTGAAAAAATCCTCATCACAGTTCTTGCCTTAGATACGTTCTTTCTCCTTTTGATGGTGGATACGGGGCTGCTCTGGATTATCTGGCTTTCAGCAATGTTGTTTCCAGTCGCGTTTGTCTTTTTCCGAGCGAAGGATTTTCCAGACCAGCGTCGATTACTTTTCCCACTGATCCTGGCAGCGCTTGCTCTGCCGTTTTGGTTGATGCTCGGGTCGCCAATAAACAAGACGCTTCCTATCGAGGTGACGCCGGATACAGAAAGCTCTCTGGTTATCTCTCAAAAGACCCTGCAGGAGCACTCCAGTAGTTATGGATCTGGACCGGGAACGTATGCGCTTGATTACGCACGGTTCCACGATGGACGCATCAATGAAACGGACTTCTGGAACACGCGATTCGATCGAGCTTCCTCTCATGCGCTCACGATTCTTCCAACGCTCGGAACTCTTGGGACAACAACGTTATTGTTCTTCCTCGTGGTGCTTCTTGTCAGGGCTTTGCACCAGACGCTCGCAAAAAAGGACCGAGACGACTGGTTGGAAAGTTTCGTGCACCTAACTCCATGGGCGGTTCTCGTATTTAGCGCCTTTCTCTATCCATGGAACATGACCCTCATGACCTTCTTTGGGGTGTTCTCCGGACTTCTTCTTTCTCAAATCCTTCCACGATCAACAAAACGCTCTTTCGCAGGATCACCAGGGCTCGCCCTCTTGGCTTCAGCGCTCTTGGTTCTTCTTTCGCTCGGGTTCCTTGTCGGCATCTTTGTGACAACGCAGCGGTATGCCGCTCAGTCCGCGTTTGCACAGGCCGTTGAGGTGGATCGGTCAGGAGGAGAGTTGCAGGAGATGGTCACAGCCCTTGATCGCGCCACATCGTTGAACCGTTTTGATGATACGTATTATAGGAACTTGGCTGAGGTGCTTCTGTTGAGGGTCGACGAAGAACTTGAAGGAGTCAGTGGTGTCGATACGCTTACAGAACAAAGTACGCAGTACATCCAGTCTCTTGTCGCTGCTTCCGTGAATGCGGCAGCACGCGCGACAGATCTTTCCGAGCAGAATGCGCTTAACTGGCTTGTGCGGGGAAGTGTATATCAAGAGTTGATCCCCCTGATGAGTAATGCTTCTGAGTTTGCGATTCAAAGTTTCACGCGTGTCACAGAACTAGAGCCGCGGAATCCCTCACATTGGACGGAGCTCGGGATTGTGTACCTGGCGGTGGCAGAACATGTCGAGCCTCTCAAGGCGGCGGAAGATGTACAGACAGCAGAACAAGCAGCTGCTGCCCATGCCACGTTCTTAGCTTCAGCGGAGCAGGCGTTCATGCGTTCCATTGAGCTCAAGTCGAATTATGCCCCCGCACACTTTCAGCTTGGGATCACGTATCAACGACAAGGACGTATTGATGACGCGATTGGAAAGATTGAGAGCGTGGCTGCCTACAATCAGTTAGATGTCGGGGTACTGTTCCAGCTGGGTCTTCTTTATCTCCAGCGTGGAGAAGAGGGGGATCTTGAGCGGGCAGGTGCATCACTGGAGCGCTGTATTCAACTCGCCCCAAGCTACGCCAACGCGTATTGGTTCCTGGCAACGGTTTATGAAACAAAGGGAGATTTGAGCCGTGCAGTTCAGGCAGTAGAGGCCGTGCTCGCCCTTGAGCCAGAGAACAGGCTTGTACAGACACGACTCGAGCGGCTTGTGACAGGAGATACAGAAGAGGTGATTCCAGAAGCACTTGAAGAGTAAAGAAAACAGGGTCATAGGGCCCTGTTTTCTAATACGCATTCCTCTGTTAAGCTGCGGAAACCGACAAAGGAGTTCGTCATGACGTTCATTGAGAAGCTGGAGCTTGGCTGGAAGCAGTCCAAGTTCGTCTGTGTGGGGCTCGACCCACGTCTGGGGAGAATCCCTGCTCACATCAAGGGTCTTCGGTACGAGCGTGTTGAGAAGTTCTGCAAGAGCATCTTGCGAGCCTGTGGTCAGGGCGCCCTGGCGTTCAAGCCCAACCTGGCGTTCTACGAAGCGCTCGATGGCGAGGGGCTCCAGACGCTGCACACCATCTGCCACCTCATCAAGGCGTACTTCCCGGAGGTGCTGATCATCGCCGACGCCAAGCGCGGCGACATCGGCAGCACCAACGAGGGCTACGTGGCCATGCTCAAGTGGCTCGGGGTCGACGCCGTCACCCTCAACCCCTACCTGGGCGAGGAAGCCAACCGTCCGTTCCTGGACAGCGGCCTGGGCTGCATCTTCCTGTGCAAGACCTCCAACACAGGGTCCGGTGAGTTCCAGAACATCGGCGTCCAGCCGGTGGGGACGGAGGTCGCCTACATGTTGGAGCTGGGTCTGCCCATGAGCTTCCATCCGGAAGATTCCATCCAGCCCACGGTTCCGCTGTACGAGTACATCGCCTACTCCATCGCCACGCGCTGGAACGAGCGCGGCAACTGCGCGCTGGTGGTAGGAGCGACCTACCCCACCGAGCTCGAGACGGTGCGCGGCATCGTGGGCCGCATGCCCATTCTGGTGCCCGGCATCGGTGCACAGGGCGGCAACCTGGAAGCCACGGTCCGCGCGGGCCTGGACGACCGGTGCGCCGGCATCATCGTCAACAGCTCCCGCGGCATCATCCACGCCAGCGAGGGGCAGGACTTCGATCGTGTCGCCCTGCGCGAGACGGTCACCCTCAACGAGGCGATCAACGAAGTTCGTGACGCCGTCATGAGCGAACGCTCAGAGCAGGAGTGACGCACACAGCCCCCAAGGGCTGTTTTTTCATACAACAGAAAAAGACCGCCGTAGCGATCTTCTTCTGGTGGACCCAGAGGGACTCGAACCCTCGACCTCTTGCATGCCATGCAAGCGCTCTAGCCAACTGAGCTATGGGCCCCTAGCGAAAGCCAGGATACCGTAAAGGTTTTTTCTGGGCAAATAAAAACCCCGCCGAACGTCCGTTTGACGAACAGCGGGGGCGCCTTGGGGGGAGGAGGGGTTGAAACC
>JAERTI010000035.1 GCA_016844925.1 Candidatus Uhrbacteria bacterium | reverse complement strand
GGGCTGGGCGACCACGGGCGTGGCCTGCCGGACGACCGTGAAGGTCGCGACCGGGGTGTTGCCGGCGGGAGGGGTTCCCACCTTGACCACGTCGAGGGTGAAGCGACTCGTTCCGGCCGGGGCCTTGAACTCGTGGCTCTGGTCGGCGTCGCCGCTGACCGTGTACTCGATGGAGTCGAAGATCACGCTCGGGTCCGAGCTGATCAGGCGATACTTGTCGCCGTCGGCCGCACCGTTGGTGCCGGGCCCGCCCGCGAAGGCGAGCTTCACGACGGTCTGCTGTCCGGGCGCGATGGTTGCCAGTCCGGCGGCCTGTCCGCCGATGCTGATGGTTCGTGCCATGGGTTCCTCCAGTAAACCTTGCGTGAAACAAGGGGCCGTATGTGAATCACGGACGCCTGACCGTACCCGGAAAAGGCCTATTTGTCAACAGGTGCTCCCATGGACCGTGATAGAATATGGGCCTATGAAAAACCTTGAAGAGATTTACACTCGCCTTGAGGCGAACAAGAAAAAGCGCAAAGAGATCAATAAAATGTTAAAAGACGAGCTGACGCATCATCCCGAGTATCAGGATGTGGTGGATGAGATGGCGGCTCTTCGGGAGCAGAAGAAGTCTATTGAACAGAATGTGAGGGCTGGTGTGCCGGAGAGTCGGGAGTTGGATGATTTGAAGATTGAGATTGCGACGGACCAGGAGATTTTGGCGGATGTGGCGCTGAACATGTATGCGAAGAATGAGAACGTTGAGATTGTCGATGAGTATGATCAGACTTGGTATCCGGTGTTTAAGGTGAGTTTTAAGAAGTCGAACTAGGTTCGGATCGAATACTTGTATTAATACTCATTAAGCTTCTGCCTGCCGGCAGGTGTCGAGATGGTGGTTGTGTGGTCTTGCTATGGGTGGGCGAGCCGATCACTGGGACGAATTTTGAGATCTATAGGGACACTGTCCGACTCAAAATTGTCCCAGAGCTCGTTCGCCGTGGTGGACCGGCTGGAAGGTGGGGTGGTGGGGAGTAAAAAATGAAGGGCATCGAGCCCCTCATTTTTTTTGAAAAGAAAAAACCGACGCTGTTGGGCGTCGGGGATCGCGCGCTGGGCGATCAGGGGGTGTAGGGCTTGAGGCCCTCGTAGACCTTCACGTTCTTCGGGTCACGGGTGTAGCCCGTGGTGGTGTAGAGACCGTTCGGGCAGCTGACGATCAGCTGGCCCTTGGTGGCCGTCTGCCCTGAGTAGGTGTACCAGCTCATGCCTGTGGGGTCGTGGGGCTTGCAGTCACTGCTGCTGAGCGCCGGGGGAGCCGTGGGCGGCTCGTCTTCGGGCTCGTCCTCGACCACGGGCTCAGCCGTGTCGGTGGGCTCGGCCTCGGTGGAGGCTTCGGCGTCTGCCTCCTCGGTGGGCTCGCTCGGCGGAGGGGTCACCTCGGGCTCTGCCTCTGCGGCAGGCGGAGGGGTCACCTCGGCGATGACCTCGGGCTCTGCGACCTGAGCGATCTCTTCGCTCGGCTCTGCGTTGCTGTTGCTGGCGTGCCACTGCCAGAGCAGGGTGCTTCCTCCGAACAGGATCAGTACTGCCACCAGCCAGACCCAGGGGCGCTTGTACAAGCGCTTGCGGTTGGGGTAGGCGCCCGACCCTGCGGTCTCCAGGGACTGGTGGCTTGCGGGTCCTTCGCTCATCTTGGTCTCCACAGTTGCCGCCAGGAAGTCGTCGTAGGGGGACTTGAGGATCAAGCACCCCGCTCCGTCTTCTGCTGGCGTGATGGTGATGGTAGCCTGTGGGGGACGTTCGTCCTGCCAAGGCCAGATTCGCGGTCGCTTGCACACGACCTCACACTTGGCAGTGGCGGTCTCTCCGTTGAAGTAGACACCCACGCCCTTGATGGTGGCCCGAAGGTCTTCGAACCCCACATAGATGCGGTGCTCGTTCCGATCGCTTTCAGGGACGATGATGGTCATCTTGAAGGGCTTACCGGCCTTCTGAGGAGGCAGGTACATCGGATTGGTGAAGGCGTAGGGACGCCTCTTGTGTGTTCCAGGGTCCGTCTTGGTATCGCTGAACGGAGCAGCGCCAGACATCTGGATCTCAGGGGGAGAGCCGTCTGCCGGTGGTTCTGTGCTCATATTCACCTCTACAACTAGCTGAGCCGATGAACAATGCCCAAGAAATGTGACTTTGTCAACCCAAACAGAAAGACGCCCGGAGGCGTCTTTGACTATTTGATCTTTTCTACAATGTTGTTGAACACAGCAGGCTGATCCTTGGCGATCTGTGAGAGGACTTTACGGTCCAGGGTCACACCAGCCTTTTTGAGCTTATCGATGAATGCGCTGTAGCTGAGTCCAAGTGGACGGACAGCGGCGTTCAAGCGAATCTGCCAGAGACGGCGGAAGCTACGCTTTTTGTTGCGACGGTCGCGGTAGGCGTAGACACCAGCCTTGAGCATAGCTGGGCGAGCGAGCTTGATCTTGCTCTTTCGGCCCCACTTCATGCCTTTGGTCTTGGACAGCAAGTTCTTTCGGCGCTTGGTATGCTGCGTTCCTCGTTTTACTCGAGGCATACTACTTGTTTGGCATTAGGGTGTTAATCGCCTTGCGGTGGGTGGAGGACACGGTCTTGTCTCGGCGTTTGTTGCGTGTGGTCTTGCCACGTTCGCCACCGTTGAAGTGGTCCTGTCCGGCTGTGCGCTTGGTCACTTTTCCGGATCCGGTGATTTTCACACGGGATGCAAGGGCTTTATGGGTCTTTTGCTTCATACAAATTGGTTGAATGTCGACAGGAGTGTAGTCGCACCACCGCTTACTGTCAAGTGTATAATTAGGCTCTTCCGATAATCGTCGTCATTCGGCCTGCCTGGAATTTGACGGGCTGTTCTACGCGGATTTCGTACTCTTTTCTCAGCTCATCAACAAACGCTTCCATAACTTGCTGAGCAACGTCTTTGTGAGCCTTCTCTCGGCCACGAAGGGGCATTTCTACCTTTACTTTGTTTCCTTTTTCTAAAAACTTCTTCGTCTGGTTTAGGCGGACCATGCGGTCATGAGCCCCGATGCGTACGGAAATGCGCACACCTTTGAGCTCGACTTCGGCAGACAAGGTCTTTCGTTTCTTGGCCTCCTTCTCCTTTTGGTACTTAAACTGACCGTAGTCTAGGATTTTACAAACAGGAGGGTTGCCCTTGGGAGAGACCTCAACAAGGTCCATCTCTTTCTTTTTTGCCATTTCAATCGCCTCAGCGGTTGGGATAACACCAAGATCACCCTTTTCTGGATCGATAACACGGACCTCCTCTGCTTTGATCCGGTTATTGATCTTATAAACGGGGATATCAAACTTCGGTTTTCTACTTCTGTGGCGATGAATACGCATATGACGGGGCTTACTCTAGCCAAGATGCTGGAAAAAATCAAGGAATCAGGTATCCTCAAGGGGATATGTCGACGCTGGCTGTGAATAAAAAAGCGAAGTTTGATTATGAGATCCTCGATACCCATGAGGCCGGCTTGGTTTTGACAGGACCTGAGGTGAAGTCGGTGAAAGCGGGACAGGTCCAGCTGAAGGGGGCGTTTCTTCACATTAAAAATGGGGAGCTATGGCTCAAGAATGCCTTTATTGCCAAGTATAAGCCCGCAGCGTCTTATCAGGAGGATTATGACGCACAGCGTGATCGGAAGGTGTTGGTTCACAAACGAGAGCTCAAGAGGTTGATTGGAAAGAAACAGGCTGAGGGGCTGACGATCGTGCCACTCTCGATTTACACAAAAGGGAATTTGATTAAGTTGCAGTTTGCGGTGGCGCGAGGAAAGAAGAAGTATGAGAAGCGAGAGACGATTAAGAAGAGGGATGTGGATCGTCAGTTGCGTGCAAGGATGAAGGAATAAAAAACACCCAGGATACCCTGGGTGTTTTTTGGTGGAGCTGGGGAGAATTGAACTCCCGTCTGGTAAGGCTTTACATCACAACGTTTCCAAGTTCATTCACACCTCGTACTGAATACGCTCAAGGCGTGAAGGAATACGTATTCAGGTACCGATCGCAAGCTCTCGACTCTGTGAGATCGGTTACCACACAGTCCAGCTCGCAATATATGACACCCGTTTCTAAGCTAGCGAGCATTGCTTAGACGGATGGTCCTACAGCAATTAAGCGAGGACAGGAGCGAGAGCAGGAGCGCTGAAAGCGTTCTTGATCTTCGCCATGACGTTGTTTGCAGTTGTCGTCGTACACGAGTTTATTTACGAGCAGTCGTGCCCACTCGACTTGATTGCGGTGCAAGGGACTCCCATCGATACCGATCAGCCCCACTTCGTGCTCAATGGCGATCTGCTTGCTCTTCGCCATTGAGCCCAAAGTGGGACGAGGGAGTTTTCTTTAATTGAACGTCCCGCATGATAGTCAAAAAAGGCGGTTTTGTCAATCGGTTTGTGTTATAATTTTCCTATGCAACCTCCGCAGTCGATTAGTATTTCCACTGCCACGTTCATCAAAGCCGTCTTGATTGTCTTGGGGGTGTGGTTCCTTTGGTTTGTTCGCGACATCGTCGCGATTTTTGTTGCAGCCATTTTACTTTCCTCACTTATTGATCCGTTTGCGCATTGGCTTTCCGAGCGACGAATTCCACGAGGGTTGTCTGTACTAATCGTGTACACAATCTTGCTTGCGATCATGACCTTTGTTGTTGTCTCGATTATTCCAGCCGTCTTGGAGCAGGGAGGGCAGCTTACAGAGTCGTTGGCGGTTTACTACCTCGATGCATCGGAATCCATCGGGCAAGTGAGACAGTTTTCTCATGACGTCGGATTGGCAGATAATTTTGCGAGTTCAGTGGATTCTTTTTCGCAGGGACTTGCTGACTCGTTTGGCTCGCTCTTCAGCACGGTTAAAGGAGTTGTCGGCGGAGTGGCGGCATTGCTGATTGTGCTCGTCTTGGCATTTTACATGGTGGTAGAGGAGGAGAAGATGAGTAAGTACTTCAAGAATCTTGCTCCGGTTGAGTATCGGCCATACGTCGTGCACCTGATGAAGAAGATGCAGCTTAAGCTCGGGCAGTGGATGCGTGCACAGATTATTCTTGCATTGGTCGTGGGTGGCATTACGTATCTGTCGCTTCTTATCCTGGGTGTCCCTTACGCGCTTCTGTTGGCGCTGATTGCTGGGCTCTTGGAGGTGGTGCCATACGTTGGTCCAATTATCTCGCTTGTGCCAGCTGCCATTATTGGGTTCTCTGTTTCTCCCGTGATGGGGGTTGCTGTCATGGTGGTCTATCTGGTGGTGCAGCAATTGGAGAACAATGTGCTGGTCCCAAAGATTATGCAGAAGGTCACAGGACTGAATCCTATCATCAGCATTCTCGCTCTCTTGATTGGTATTAAAGTTGCAGGGCTCATGGGGGCTATCCTTTCTATTCCACTCGCCATGATTATCGTTGTTATTGTCGAAGATTTATTTCGAGACGTGACAGAATAACCTTATGTATCACAAACAATCACTGTTTCCACTTGCGATCATTTTTCTCACGCTTGCGCTGGCGGGGTTGATGATTTTCGTCATTCAAGAGCCTGTAGATGATGGTTCCGTTTCGAGTGTTGATACCGAGACAGCAGAAGAGATTACGGTTGATCCAGATGTCTACCGTGAAGATTTGGCGCAGGTACTTTCAGTGTTTGAAACGCGCTTGGAGGAAGCCTCTGATGATCTTGCAAAGCTTGTGGCTACAGAAACGGCCCAAGCCAGCCTGCTTGCTCTGCGCGTCCCAGTCGAGTATAAGGAGCTGCATCTGGATCTGGTGATTGTTTTTAATGATATTCAATCTGCCTTGCGTAGCGCAGATCGATCTCTTGAGAGTTCTCTTGCTGATCTCGAAGCACTGAAAGTAACGTACCCATGGCTCTAATGTTCATCTATGGCCCGAATTGAAAAGAATGCGTCTGTTGAAAAAAAGCTCCAGGAGGTGAAGGGAGATGTGTTGCGAGAAGTGAAACTTCGTAACCGTCGGCGGCACCCATGGCTCACCTGCTCACTCATCGCCCTTTTCTTGCTGGCGAGTTTTTTTGTCTGGATCGTCTGGCTTGTTGCAGCAACGGGGCTTGTACAAATTCCTCTTTTCACACAGTTGGCCTATCAGTCGCCAGAGCCGGTACGCAGTGTTGAGGCAGGGGCGCCTGTGGAAGTGTTGCTACAAGAGCGATTTACGACGCTGTTGACCCAACGACTGTATGAAGGGGAGGGGACGTTGGAGAATCGTGCCATTGAGTTATCCATTCCCGAGGCGTCGCTGACAGCTTCTGCCAGGACGCTTCTCGCCCAGACGGATGTCCCCACGATTGACCCAGCGCAAGTGCAGGTGGTGATTGATCCTTCTGTGGGCATTGAGCTTTATGCACCTGTGCGTGAATCTAGCTTGGGCACCGCTGTGACAGTGAATTTTTCTCTAGAAGCAACTGAAGGCAATGTTGCCATTACACCAACGTCTGTTGAGATCGGAAGCTTGGGTATTCCAGCGTTCGTGCTGACGGGTTTTTTCCAGCCGCTTATCGAGCAGCAGCTTAGAGGTATTAACGAAGAGCTTTCTGGGTATGCTCAGATTGACGCGATTGGAATAACTGAAGGAGCGCTCATGATTTCTGGGGAGATTGCTGTTGAGTTGCAGGAGGCATCATAAGGATCCCTATGATTTTGTTGCATCGAATCTCATCTATTGTGGCGGCCATGATCGTCGCTTTGGGTTTTGCGTCGATTTATTTGGGCTGGGTGCATCCGGTGGTTGCCATTGTTCTAACCGCGGTATTGTTTAGTCTCGTTCTTGCGCGTTTGATTGGATGGTCTGTGACGTCGTTTCAGTTTTGGCACCTCTTAGGGACACCGCTCTTATTTGTTCTCTCGGGGTTTGGGGCCATGCTCTTGCTGGAGTCAGCGGCGATTAAGTTGACTCTTGCGGCGATGGTTACACTCTTGGCGTTTTTGTTCATTGAACTTATCTTTAGCTACATTCACCTTCCGGTGAATTACCAGCCCTTCACGCTCGAGTACCTCTCTCAGCTTCTACATATTCTTTCGGTCTTCTTCATCTCGACGCTTGGGTTTGGAATGAGTTTGTTTCTCCAGACTCCTCTCTGGTTACTCTCACTTATCTTTTTCGTCATCTTGTTCTTTATTGTGTATGGAACGCTTTGGGCAGGAAAGATTGAGTCGAGTAGGGCTCGACCCTATGCTTTCGCAGGTGCCGCTCTCACCACGGAATTATTCGCCGCACTGACCTTTCTTCCGACAGGCTTTTACTCAAACGCGGCTTTCTTGGCCTTGGGGGTGTATGTCTTTCTGGGCTTGTCACGAGCTCAGGCGCTTCATAAACTCTCTAAAGAAGTACTTAAGCGCTACATCTTACTTTTTCTTGCTCTAACTCTAATTATTGCAGCAACTTCACAGTGGGTATGACACCTTCTTGGAAACTAACAATTCGCGTCGTCGTATTTTCAGCCCTCCTTGGAGGAGCTAGTGGTGTGCTCACCTCGGCGATCACGAACAATTACTTATCAGAATATTCCTATCAGCTGAGTGAGCTGACGGAGCCGCTTCGTGTGACGCAGGAGAGACCTCGGGCGTTGCCGGCTAGTTATGAGACAGCTTTGGAGCTTGTTGAGAAGATGGCACTTCCGGCAGTGGGGGCAAGGTATGGAGTTGATGCGCAGGTACCTGTCGATCAGTTTGTGGGTCCCGTGATTGCTTTGACGTCTGATGGGTGGTTGCTTGCGGAAGGGGCTTCCGTACTTGGAGAGACGGTAAAGGTTGGAGGGGAGACGTGTTTGATCGAGGAAATGGTTTCTGATGATCGTGTGGGTATGACATTCGTACGCTGCGATGTGCAGAATTTGTCTGTTGTGGATTTTGGTGAGGGATATGCCTTGGCACCAGGCGATCAGGTATTCGTGGTGACGGGAAACGCCCTGGTGTTTTCTCGCGTGAAGGCTGTGACTTATGGAGAAGAATCGCTCCGCTCTTCAGATACACCAGCGCGTCGTGTGATTCTTGAGACGGATACGTTTGAAGATGGTTCGGCGGTGTTTAACATCTTCGGAGAATTTGTGGGAGTCATGATGGATTCGGTGTTGATCCCCCTTGAGCATATTTCTGGAAGTCTCGAGCAGGTGTTGCGTGGAGAGGAAGCATTTACGTATCCATCTTTTGGGGCAAGTACGATTGATTTGTCGCGAACCGTCGGTCTTGATCACGACGTAAGTTCAGGAGCGCTTCTTGCAGGTAGCCAGACGTTCGGGGCAGCGGCTTCAGCTGGGCTCTTAGCGGATGATGTGATCGTGTCTGTTGATGGTGAGTCTATCGGAGTTTTGTACACACTGGATGACCTCATCGCTATGAGAGCATCGGGCGATGTTATTCGTATTGAATTTTCTCGCGCAGGCGAGAAGCAAGAGCTTGAGGTGACGTTGGGAAGCCTTGAGCAATAAGGTATACTTGATGCATCTATGTCTCAGCCAAATTACATTCGAGACGTTGCACGTGGATGGCAAACTGTTGTGATGTTTGGATTGCTCGGTCTTGTCCTTGCACTGATCGTTTCGTTTATTCAACCACTGCAATATTCATCCACGGTTCGCCTGCTCATTTTGCAGGATGTTGGTTCGGGGGTGGATGCCTATACCGCTTCACGTGCGGAGGAGCGTATCGCGGATAATCTTTCCACGCTCATCTACACCAGTACCTTTTTTGATCAGGTCATGGCCTCTGGGTTTAGTATTGATCAGAGTGTCTTTCCAGAAGATGATTCCAAGAAACGAAAAACATGGGGAAAGATGGTGAAGGCGACGGTGTCACGTGGATCGGGACTGCTTTCCATTACGGTCTACCATAGAGATGTAGAACAAGCTCAACAGATTGTTCGAGCTGTCGCATCGGTGCTGACAGAGCGGGTGGGGGAGTATACGTCTGGAGGAACAGTATCGGTTTCTTTGGTGGATGATCCGCTAAACTCTCGATGGCCGGTAAAACCGAATATCTTAGTGAATATCCTTTCAGGCTTTGTTCTAGGGTCATTTGTCGGAATTGGCTATACAATTCTTCAAACAGAACGCATTCGAAGGAGGCATCAATTGGTTCACGAAGCATTTTAGCAAGCAAAAAAGCCCATTTTGAGAACCTAGGCACTGGCGATTCAACACGAGGAGGAGGCGTGTTGAGCGCTGCGCTTAGGCCCTCAAAATAGACTTTTTAAAGGAAATGGCCTTATTTAAGGCCTTTTTTGTTTGCTTGGAATGCTGGTTACTTGCCAGCGCCGCTAGGGTATCAAAGAGGTGATTATGCGTCAATCCATGCCAACAAACGTCTGTCCGTATGTCTTGACAAAAATGCGCTTACGTGCTATCTTGCACCGTTCACTGAACTCAGAATCTGTCTAGGACAAATCAGATTCGACTGTGGATTCAAGCGGTTTGATGTCACTGGTAGCACCTCCTCCTTGCTGTCACGTGATGTCGAACCACTTAAGTCACATGGTCGGATCGGAGCGATCATCTTTGATCGTTGCGACCTGACCATGGGCTGATAACGAACCTTACAATCAGCCTAGGTTAAAAAGAATGCTGGACTTCCAACCAGCGCCGCCGTCCCCATGTCGGGGTTCGACGGTGGAGTCAAGGCGGGCGATGATGTCCGTACGATTCCTTTGGACCCCGACAGGGGGAGAGAGAACTTCCCCCTTCCCTGGAGAAAGACATGAAGCGCATCCTGACCCTGAGCGTGGGCCTCGTGGCCCTGATGAGCGCGAGCGCCTTCGCCGGACCCAGCCCCCACTTCTCCGCGGTCGACGCGGACAGTGACGGTGCCTGGGCCCCGACGATCGACGTGGACGGCAACGGCACCGTGGACTACAAGGACATCGGCCTGCGCCGCGCGAGCGACGCCGACTGCGATGACACCACGGCCAACCGCTCCCCCCTGATCGACGAGATCTTCGAGGACGGCCTGGACAACGACTGCGACGCCAGCACCCTGGACACGCTGCCGATGACCGAGCCCGAGCGCGCCCGGTTCGCGTCCGCCGAGTACGGCGGCAACTGGAACCCCGCGGTCTTCCAGAAGGAGCACGCCCGCTGCACCGCCGGCGCCGCCGCCACCCCCAAGACCTGCAAGGTCGACGGGGTCAACGGCCGCTTCGAGGTGCTGCTTCCCGACGACGTCGTCTTCGTGGACATCTACAAGGGCGACTCCCAGATCATCCGCAAGGACGGCATCCGGGAGCTGGTCACCGTGACCCAGTACGAGAACGCCAAGCACGTCCTCGAGGCCGCCAGCCGGCCCGTCTACCGCGGCCCCTCCAAGGCCACCCGGCAGGCGGAGGCGCGCGAGCAGGCCGTCGAGGTCGTCGAGGCCGAGAAGGAAGAGCGGCTCGAGTGGCAGGCGCGCCAGGAAGACTGGAACGCCGAGCGCGAGGCCTACGACGAGACCCAGGACGGCGTGATCAACGACCTCCTGGCCAAGGACGACGTCCTGACCGACGCCATCCTGGAGGAGGCCGAGCTCCGCGAGGCCGCCGACGACGCCGAGCGGGAGGCCCGCGAGGCCGCCGACGCCGAGCTCCGCCTGGAGCAGGAGCGCCTGGCCGCCGAGCAGGGGACCCTCCGCGAGGACGTCGACAAGAACTCCTCCAGCGGCTTCGCGATCAACGCCGGCATCGCCGGCGGTGGGAACTTCCAGCGCGAGCTGACGGCCGACGGTGAGTCCCTCCGGGGTCCCGCCATCGGTGCGGTCGGATTCGACGTGAGCGCCCACATGGACCTGGACGACGGGCTCATCGGCGCCTTCGGCACCGCCCAGTGGGGCAGCGACGGCGTCGGCAGCGGCGCGGACGAGGTCTACCTCGTCGGCTTCGAGGGTCTCGGTGAGATCCAGGACAGCGGCCACCACCTCGGTGGCTTCGTGGCCTACCGCCGCGTCGAGTCGCACAGCAACCTGCTGGACGTCAACGTTCCCGAGGATGGTGCCTGCACCGGCGCCTCCTACCGGTACCAGAACCCCAGCGCCGGTCACGTGACCGTCTCCCCGTTCGCGCGGGTGGGCGTCTGCGGCGGCGTCTACGGCTCCAAGGGCTGGCAGGACAACGCCGAAGGCGGCATGGACCAGGTCGTGACCCCCGGGTCCGGCATCGGCGCCACCGCTGTGGTCGGCTTGTCCTTCAGCGCCTCGAGCGTCACCGTCCGCTGACCGAGAGTGGTCCTGAACCACACCTAGGCTGAAGCTCCCCCCGAACCGATCTGATCGGCAAGGGGGGAGCGACGACCTACTGTAGCCTTGCGCTACGCACGATAACGGGCCCCGTTGTCGGCAAAGTACCCTTTGTCGTCAGGCGGGGTATTTTGTTTAAAACCTCCAAAATTGGCGATCTGCTTGCTCTTCGGCCAAAAAACCACTCAATGTAGGATTTATCTACATTTCCTGGATTTTGAGCCTCCAGAGCGGCGCATATCACCAATTTTGAAGGTTTTAAAGTTCTCCTTGTCCTTGTCAAGATGTCTTGACAAAAGACCTGTTCTATGGTATCTTTTATCGTTCGTTCTTTGACAGAACCTATAGTTTTCCTGGGATCGAGAGATGCTTGGGTGGAGACTCTTTCCTCTCAAACACCTCTTGATCCCACATCATGAGATGCCAGGCATTCCAACCTGGCGCCATCGTCCCCATGTCGGGGTTCGGTGGTGGAGTCAATGCGGGCAATGATGCACGTACGATTCCTCTGGACCCCGACAAGGGGGAAGCCCCCCTTCATCTGGAGAACCGACATGACCCGACTCACCCTGACCCTGGCCCTGATGGGCCTCGTGAGCCTGACGGCCTGTGGCCCCGACGAGATCATCGCTTCGTACGGCCCGGGCGAGGACACCGGCAGCATGGACGACGACGACAGCGCCGACACCGGAGACGACGACGACAGCGCCGACACCGGCGACGACGACGATTCCGGCGAGCCCGAGGACGGCCCGGTCGACGAGGACGGCGACGGCTACTCGCCCGACCCCGACGCCGTGGACTGCGACGACACCGACCCCACGATCTACCCGGGCGCCCCGGAGATCTGCGGCGACGGCATCGACCAGGACTGCGACGGCGAGGACGAGGAGTGCCCGGACGATGGCAACCGCGAGGTGACCATCCAGGTCTCCTGCGGCAGCACCTCGCCGGCCATGGACCTGAGCTTCGGCTACTGCTCGGACCGGGACGATCCCTTCGAGTGCGACGCCTGGAACCAGTCCGTCGTGACCGTCGAGGACTCCGCGTCGATCAGCTACAGCGTCCAGAACGTCAGCACCGGCAGCATCCGCGCCAACTCCAGCCGCTTCTACAGCGATTCGGACTACGACGAGGACTCCGGCTCCTGGCAGAACGCCGACGCCTGGCTGTGCGAGAACGGGAGCACCGGTCCGGTCATGACCTGCACGGTCAGCTTCCTCGTCGACGGCGAGTCCGTCGGTGACGCCGGCGCCTGGTGCGACTACTACGGCTCCGGCTCGAGCCTCGGTGTGACCGTCGAGAGCCTGCTGGCCGGTCTCGAGTAGACAACTCGGCCCTACGGCCGGTGGAAAGTGTCATCTGATTGGGTGGCGTCGTAAAGGGGGAACTACTGGGTTCAACAACGCTGGCTTCGGCCGCAACGTCTTCACCTCCTGGGTGGTGGGCTCCCGCTTTACGGCGCCCTCATTCAGGAGGTGCTTTTCATATACAAAAACGTCCAAAATTGGCGATCTGCTTGCTCTTTGGTGAAAAGCCCAGTCGCCGTGGGTTTGACCACGACTCCCGGTCTTTTCACCTCCAGAGCGGCGCATCTCATCCAATTTTGGACGTTTTTTAGTGTCTGAGCTTTAAGAGCTTGAAACGAAATACGTTTAATTTTGTATCTATATTGTCAACTTTTGGTTGTCAGAATGGGTTGACAAAAAGGGTAAAAAGTGGTATCTTATACCGTTCGAAGATGGGCAGATAACTCCCTGTTTTCGGCCTGAACATTACAAAAGTTTACGGTTAAGGTCATGGGAAAAAGTGTTTAGTCATGCTGAACATTACTTCCTCTGACCTTGACCATCCCCCCGCATCCGGGTTGGTCTACTAGCTGATTCAAGGCGCTTACTGGAAATCCTTCCTTATGAGCACTGAACGATTGGCACCACCCAGCCCCACTGCGGGGAACTAGGAGAACACGATGCGTACCATGACCCTGACTCTGGCCCTGATGGGCCTCGTGAGCCTGAGCGCCTGTGCCTTCGAGCCCGTGATCGTCGACAGCGTCGGACCCGCCGGCGATCGCGACCTCCAGGACGGCACGGACGACAGCGACACCGATGAGAACGGCGACACCGGCAGCACCTGGGACACCGGCTCCTTCGAGGACGACACCGGCACCTGGGACTCCGGCGACGACACCGTCTACGAGGACCTGGACCAGGACGGCTACACCGGTGACGTGGACTGCAACGACAGCCCGTTCGACGAGAACGCCGACGGCATGATCGACGGCTACTTCATCAACCCCGGCATGGACGAGACCTGCAACGGCGTCGACGACAACTGCGACGGGCAGATCGACGAGGACCTCGAGCAGGTCGACTCCTGGCTGGACCAGGACGGTGACGGCTACGGCGCCGGCGAGTCCGAGAGCACCTGCGAGGGTGCCCCCGGCTACGCCAGCGTCGACGGTGACTGCAACGACACGGACGACAGCATCCACCCGGGTGCCGAGGACGTGGGCGGCGACGGCATCGACAGCGACTGCGACGACGAGACCGTGCCCGCGGACGAGTCCACCGGCGAGAGCCAGGACGACGACGAGGGTGAGGACGAGTCGGGCGACGAGGACACCGGCGACGCCGGCGACGACGAGACCGAGGAGGAGACTCCCACGGACGCCGACGCCGACGGCTACACCGACGAGAGCGACTGCGACGACAGCGACGACTCGGTGAACCCCGGCGCCACCGAGGTCTGCGACGACGGCATCGACCAGGACTGTGACGGCGAGGACCTCGAGTGCGAGGCCGAGACCGATCCCAACGACGTCGACGACGACGGCGACGGCCAGACCGAGAACGAGGGTGACTGCGACGACACCGACGCGGCCATCAGCGAGCTCGCCGACGAGATCTGCGGCGACGGCATCGACAACGACTGCTCCGGCGACGCCGATGGCTCCGACGCCACCGACGCGACCGAGTGGTTCACCGACGCCGACGCCGACACCTTCGGCGACGTGAGCGAGGGCTTCTCCTGCGAGGCGCCCACCAGCGACTCCGTGGAAGAGGACGGTGACTGCGACGACAGCGACGCGGCCATCAACCCCGACGCGGACGAGTACAGCGCCGGCATCGACGCGGTCGACAACGACTGCGACGGCGAGACCGACGAGGACTGGCAGGCCACCGTGTCCGCCAGCTACGGCTCGAGCGTCAGCGGCACGCTGAACACCGCGCTGTACAGCGACGGCAGCGTCCCCAACGCCAACTCGTGGTCCCACGAGTCCGTGAGCGTCAGTGGCACCGAGGCCGAGGTCGAGTACCTCAGCGACGACTACGACGTGAGCGGCACCTGCGGCCTGATCATCAACGGCGACAGCTCCGCCCTGGACTACCTCTGCTACGGCGGGGCCCAGGACGGTGACGTCACCTTCGAGATCTGGTTCGACGGCGTCAGCTACGACGAGACGGACCTCACGGTCTGGATCGCCGATGCGGTGAACGACGCCGGCGACGTGGTGAACGAGTGCGCGCTCATCCTCCAGGTCGACAGCGACAGCAGCTGCGACCCGGTCGACGACACCGAGTAGCCTCGCGCTACACACGCTAACGCACCCCGTTAGCGGCAAAGTACCTCATTGAGGGATTTGTCGCTTAGCGGGGTATTTTGTTTGAAAAACCACCAAAATTGGCGAACTACTTGCTCTTCGGTAAAAAATCCACTCACCGTAGGATTTACCTACGGCTCCTGGATTTTTTACCTCCAGAGCTGCGTATTTCACTCAATTTTGGTGGTTTTTCATGCGCCTGGGGATACGGGCCGAAACCTATTGACAAAAACGGGGTAAATTGGTATAAATCTGCGTCAGTTTAGCTATTTTTGTGTCTTGATTTAGCCCCATTTTGTGGGGCGAAACCAGGCCACAACTGGACCTTCCATTCTTTCTCCCTGCCATCGGCCTGGTGTGCAATCCCCTTTGGTGGGGAGGGAGAGAAACCAAGAGAACGAAGAGGAGAGAACAATGAATCGCTACCTGCTGTGTCTGGCCCTGATGGGCGGACTGATGACGGCGTGTTCGCCGGACGAGGTGCCTTCGCAGTACCTCGATGACGATGATGCGACCACGGACTCGGACGACGACGACAGCGCCGCGCCCGATCCCAACGACGTCGACGACGACGGAGACGGCCTCACCGAGAACGAGGGCGACTGCGACGACACCGACGCGACCGTCACCACCATCACCTGGTACGAGGACGCCGACGGCGACACCTACGGCAACCCCGAGGTCTGGGAGATGGTCTGCGAGCAGCCCGGCAGCAGCTGGGTCCTGAACGCGGGCGACTGCAACGACGCCTACGCGTCCATCAACCCCGGCGCCAACGAGATCTGCGACGAGGTGGACCAGGACTGCGACGGCGTGGTCGACAACGCCACGGACAACATGTGGTACCTCGACCGCGACGGCGACACCTTCGGCGGCGACATCTCGCTGGTCAACGGATGCGATCTCGCATACGAGGGCGAAGACGAGGACGAGAACGAGAACCAGGAGTACCTGTGGGTCAACACGGGTGGTGACTGCGACGACGACAACGCTGCGGTGAACCCCAACGCGACCGAGGTCTGCGACAGCGCGGACAACGATTGCGACGGCACCACCGACGTGGAAGCCTCCGACGCCCCGACCTGGTACGAGGACGCCGACGGCGATGGCATCGGTTCGACCGACGTCAGCCAGGACGCCTGCGAGCAGCCCAGCGGCTACGTGAGCACCGATGGCGACTGCGAGGACAGCAACCCGCTGATCTTCCCGGGCGCCGAGGAGCTCTGCGACGAGCTGGACAACGACTGCGACGGCGACACCGACGAGGAGGTGCAGGACACCTTCTACGCCGATGGCGACGGTGACGGCTACGGCAACGTGGACGACACCACCCTCGCGTGCGAGGTTCCCAGCGGCTACGTCGAGGACGCCACCGACTGCGACGATGGCGAGGCCACCGCGAACCCCGGCGAGACCGAGGTCTGCGGCGACGGCATCGACAACGACTGCAGCGGCGACGCCGACGGCTCCGACGCCAGCGACGCGTCCACCTTCTACGCCGACACCGACGGTGACGGCTACGGAGACGTGGACACCACCGAGACGGCCTGTGAGGCCTCCTCGGGCTTCGTGAGCGACAGCTCGGACTGCGACGACACCGAGGCGACCGTCAACCCGGCGGCCTCCGAGGTCTGTGACGACGTGGACAACGACTGCGATGGCAACATCGATCCGTCGACCTCCGCGGACGCCACCGACTGGTACGTCGACAGCGACGGCGACACCTTCGGCGACAGCTCCGGCACGGCCGTGCCCGCCTGCGACGCCCCCAGCGGCTACGTGGACGACAACAGCGACTGCGACGACGCGGACGCCTCCAGCTACCCCGGTGGTACGGAGGTCTGCGACGGCGCGGACAACGACTGCGACGGCACCGTCGACCCGGACACGTCCTCGGACGCGTCCACCTGGTACGGCGACACCGACGGCGACAGCTACGGTGAGACCTCGGACACCTACGTGAGCTGCAGCGCCCCCAGCGGGTACGTGGCCATCGACGGTGACTGCGACGACACCGACTCCTCGGTCAACCCGAGCGCCGCGGAGGTCTGCAACGAGACCGACGACAACTGCGACGGCACCGTGGACGAGGGGGTCGAGACCACCTACTACGCGGACGGCGACGGCGACGGCTACGGCGACCTGAGCAACACGGACGACGCCTGCAGCGCCCCCAGCGGGTACGTGGCGAACTCCAGCGACTGCGACGACGCCGAGGCGGCCGCCAACCCCGGTGAGACCGAGGTGTGCGACCTGATCGACAACAACTGCGACGGCACCGTGGACGAGGGGGTCGAGATCACCTACTACGCGGACACCGACGGCGACGGCGAGGGCGACAGCAGCTCCACCGACGACGCCTGCAGCCAGCCCAGCGGCTACGTCAGCAACGCCGACGACTGCGACGATGGCGACAGCGCCATCAACACCTCGGCCACCGAGGTGTGCGACAGCGTCGACAACGACTGCGATGGCGACATCGACGACGACGACACCTCCGTGGACACCTCCACGGGTTCGACGTTCTACATCGACCAGGACGGCGACGGCGAGGGCGACAGCTCGAGTTCGACCATGTCCTGCAGCCAGCCCAGCGGCTACGTCTCGGACTCCAGCGACTGCGACGACGGCGACAGCGCCGTGAACACCAGCGCCACGGAGACCTGCGACGAGATCGACAACGACTGCGACGGCACCGTGGACGAGGGGGTCGAGACGACCTTCTACGCCGACGGTGACGGCGACAGCTACGGCGACGCCAGCAGCACGGACGACGCCTGCAGCGCCCCCAGCGGGTACGTCAGCGACAGCACCGACTGCGACGACAACGACGCCGGCACCTACCCGGGCGCCACCGAGTACTGCGACACGCAGGACAACGACTGCGACGGCACCGTGGACGAGGGGGTCGAGACCACCTACTACGCGGACACCGACGGTGACGGCGAGGGCGACAGCTCGAACTCCACCGACGAGTGCAGCCAGCCCAGCGGCTACGTGGTCAACTTCCTGGACTGCGACGACTCCGACAGCACGATCAACACCTCGGCCACCGAGGTGTGCGACAGCGTCGACAACGACTGCGACGGCAGCACCGACGAGGGGGTCACCACGACCTTCTACGAGGACGTCGACGGTGACGGCGAGGGCGACCCCGCCTCCAGCACCGAAGACTGCAGCGTGCCCAGCGGCTACGCCAGCAACAGCGACGACTGCGATGACGGCGACAGCGCCATCAACACCTCGGCCACCGAGGAGTGCGACAGCGTCGACAACGACTGCGACGGTCTGATCGACGACGACGACGGCGACCTGGACACCTCGACGGCCACCGAGTGGTACGACGACGTGGACGGCGACGGCTACGGCGACGACAGCGCCGCGACCCTGATCCAGTGCGAGGAGCCCACGGGCTACTCGGCCTCGGGCGGGGACTGCGACGACTCCGACGAGTACGTCAACCCCGAGATGTACGAGATCTCCTACGAGCTCTGCACCGACGGGATCGACAACGACTGCGACAACGACATCGACGATGTCGACGCGGGCGACAGCGACTGCGTCGCGGACGACGACGGCGACACCTACACGCCGCTTGATGGCGACTGCGACGACGACGAGTCCCTGGCCAGCCCGGCCGGTGACGAGTCCCTCGCCTGCAGCGACGGCATCGACAACGACTGCGACGGTGACGTCGACAACGACGACATCGTCGACTGCCCCTAGCGGCAACGATCCAGCATGACGCTGGATGCGACTACCCCCTGTGGTAGTCGCTTTTTATTTTGCCCACATTTTTGTTCGAGCTTGCTGCTTCACCGTGATAAACTGTACGTATGATCAACTTACGGAGGGTGTATAGGCGCGCTGAGGAGCACACGGCAGCCGTGGCGGTGGCGCTTTTTGGATTGCTGACGTTATTAATTGTTTTGCAGTCGATTTTTTCTCCAGCTCTTGTGATTGCTGGAGTCATTGTGTTAGTGATTCTTGCTCTAACGATTGTGCATCCAGAGTGGACCCTTGGGGTTTTGGCAGTCTATCTACCATTTGAATCAATCATTTTAAAATTCACCCCAGATGAAGTCTACGTTTTTGCGCGCTATTTTCCTGAGACATTGATTTACCTTGTGGCTGCTGTTGTTCTCTGGGGGGTGCTCTCGGGTAAGCGTCCGTGGCGATCAACGCGTTTTGATCTTCCCGCAGCATTGTTTGTTCTTTCGCTGCTCGCTAGTGCACTCGTGAATTTAGTTGAGCCTACGGTGGCCATACTTGGACTACGTCAGATCCTTCGTTTTGTTCTCGTCTTCTTTCTCGTTGTACAGCTAGCGCCGTCAAAGAAGTTCATCTTGCAACTTACTTGGATCATGCTGGCCGTTGTTGTTTTTCAGGCCACGCTGGGAATTGCTCAGTCTATTATCGGTGAGCCGCTAGATAACCTTCTCTTGCCATCTGAATCAAAAACATTAGGAGCGATAACACTCACTGGCGGTGTAGAGCAGTTTTGGGACCCAGGATCACGCGTATTTTCCACCCTTGGGCGCTATGATCGCCTTGGGAACTTCCTTTATTTGTTCCTTCTCCTGACAGCAGGCATGCTCTTTACAAAACGTGTTCAAAAGAAGTACTCGTGGCTTATTTTTGTGTTTGTTGCAGCTCTTCCAACGCTTGTTTTGACGTTTTCACGCTCATCATGGTTTGCATTCCTTATTGGTTTTTTGTTCATTGGATTGTATGTAAAGAAAGATCGACGTGTCCTGGCAGGTATTTCCGCGTTCGTCGTCTTTCTTGTTGTGGCGCTTGGGGCGAGCGGGCTTAATGTTTCGCTCATCACCGAGGCGCCTGGTCAGTCGCTCTCTGAACGTTTCTACGAAAGTTTTAGCTATGCTCGATGGAGAGGGGAGTATTACGGTTTAGGGCGTGTTTTTTGGTATGTCCACACCCCTAAAGATGTTGTCACAGCTTCGCCGATTTTGGGGTTTGGTCCAGGTCAGTTTGGCGGAGGGGCTGTTGCGGCCTTGCACAACACAAGTGTCTACGAGGATCTTGGGTTGCCGTACGGTGTGTTTGGAACAGAAGGGTTTATTGATAACAATTGGTTTTCTCTTTGGGGGGAGGCTGGCACGTTAGGCCTTGGATTGTTTATCTGGCTCTATGGAGGGATATTTTTGTACGCACTACGCGTGGCGAGAGAGCATAAAGATCCAATGACTCAGGCCTTTGCTCTTGGTGTTTGCGCCATGATGCTCGGCGTGGCATTTAACGCATTTACTTCGACCGTTTTTGAGATTCGAACCTCGGCCTACTATCTCTGGCTCTATGCGGGGTTGCTTTACGTTCTTGCAAGTAGAGGGAAAAGAGCCATTGTATGAAGGTGATTCAGGCAAACAAATATTTTTATCTCAAGGGTGGAGCAGAGCGTTACATGCTCGACCTTTCTGCTCGATTGAAAGAACGGGGTCATGAGGTCATTCCCTTTGCCATGGACCATCCAGATAATCTTGAAACTCCCGATCGCAGATTTTTTCCTTCACAAGTTCATACCGGTGAAGCACACATGGGTTGGCAGGGGGTTCGAACCGTAGGGCGAATGATGTACTCGTTTGAATCAAGAAGAAAGATGAAGCAATTGATCCGTCAGAGGAAACCGGACCTCTGTCATCTGCACAATATTTACACACAGCTTTCACCTTCTTTTTTACCTGTCTTGAAGTCGCAGGGGGTACCCATTGTGATGACCGTTCATGACCATCACCTTATTTCACCGCAGTACAATATTTGGGCAACCGGCTGCGGTGAAGATTATCGGAACGTGGGAGTGGTAAAAGCGTGTGTCACCAAGTTTCACAAAGATTCTCGGCTTGCCAGTACGGTGCAGACCGCAGCGTTTAAGTTACACAAACTTCTCGGACTTTATAAAAAGTCGGTCGACGTGTTTATTTGCCCGTCGCGCTACATGAAGCGTCAGCTGGTCATAGGGGGGTTCCCAGAGCAAAAGATTGAAGTCATTCCTTATGGAATGAATGTGCGACATATTGAGCCGCGCTATGACCATGATGGATATGTGCTTTTTGTTGGCAGGCTCAGCGAAGAGAAGGGAGTGGAGACGATTATCCGTGCCGCAAAGCTGTTAGAGGATATTCCGTTTAAGATCGTTGGCCGCGGCCCGCAAAGTGCCTGGTTACACAAGTTGGCCCATGGGCATGCGAATATTGAATTTTTAGGATTTAAGTCCGGGAAAGAATTAGAAGAATTGTATCGAGGAGCGGTTGCTGTACTGCTCCCGTCACGCGTTCACGAGAACTTCCCCCTGGCTGCTCTTGAGGCGATGAGCTACGGCAAGCCGGTCATAGCATCGGATGTGGGTGGAGTTGGAGAAATTGTGCAAGATCGTCAGACAGGTTTTTTGGTGGACCCGGTTAATCTCGATGGCTGGGTGGAGTCTATTTTGCGTGTCTTCCATGGTGAAGCAAGAAAGTTCGGAGAACAGGCACGGAAACGCATTGAGGATACTTACCCCTACGAGCGACATATTCAACAAATCATGGCTCTTTATTCAAATCTTACGTAGCTAGAAACGTAATCCTATGTTTTCAACGATTACTTCGGATCCGCTTGTGATGTACCTGATAGGTATCATTGCACTCTTAAGTTACTTACTGATTGCCAGAAGGTATCAGCGCTCAAAACGAGGTCTCTATACAGGGCACCTCGATGAAGTGACAATAAATTTAACCGAATTAGCACGGCAAAATGAGCTAGATCCTCTTGTGGGGAGAGCAGAGGAACTCGAGCGCATGATGCATATCTTGTTGAGACGTACGAAAAACAATCCGCTCTTGATTGGAGAATCGGGGGTAGGGAAGACGGCTATCGTTGAAGGCCTTGCGCAGAAGATTGTTGATGGTTCTGTGCCAGACATGTTGCAAGAGAAAGAGATTTTGTCTTTGGACGTAAATGCTTTGGTGGCAGAGACGAAGTTTCGTGGGGAGTTGGAGCAACGGCTGAAGCGGATGATTAAGGAGCTGATGGACCAAAAAGATCACATCATCTTATTTATTGATGAGATTCATTTGGTGTCTCAAATCGGGGCTGCACAAGGGTCATTGAATATTGCTGACGTATTAAAGCCAACACTTGCTCGTGGTCACATTCAAGTCATAGGTGCTACAACGTACGACGATTTCACACACGTTCTTCATCAAGATGCTGCCTTTAGTCGCAGATTACAGCCAGTTGTGATATCTGAAGCGGATAAGGCTGAGACGATGGACATCTTGCATAGACTTAAGTCGGTGTATGAATCATTTCATGGTGTCACTGTTAAAGAGGAGGCGTTGAAGTCCATGGTAAGTCTTTCAAAGAAGCATCTTAAAGAGAGGAAGTTGCCAGATAGCGCGATTGATTTACTTGATGAGACTTGCGCCATGGTGTCAGCTCATAAGAAAAAACAAGTTCGTGCAAAGGATGTCAAAGAGGTTGTTGAGCAGTGGGTGAGCTATGGAGATGTTGCGAAGGGGGAATAGGACGGCTCTTGTTTTATTGCTAACAGCGTTGTTTGTTGTTTTTAGTTTCCTTGATCCTACTGGATCCATAAGACCATTGATGTTTTTAGGATGGATCTCACTTGTGGGCTGGGAAGTGGGCTTTTGGTTTCAGAAGGATCGTCCGTTTAGATGGCTTTACGGTGTGTTTGGGGTTAGTAGCGCCCTCATCATCTCATGGGTGCTACTCGCACGGTTTTATTTTTTGACACAGTGGACAAGTTTGCTGCCAGTATTGTTGCTAGTGCTGGCGATAGAGTTGCATGGAGAGAGAAAGCAATTTCAATGGTCGTTTTCCAGAGTCTCAGTGGTACTGCCGACGAGCTACGCGTCTATAGCGTTCCTAACGTTTTGTTTTACATGGATGTTTACGACGCTACGACATGCTCAGACCTTTGAGGCATTGTCGAGCCCTTGGCAGATGCTACCAGCGTCATTTTTTGCTGTTTACGGATTGGCGGGTTTGGTGAGCCTTTGGTTTGTATTAAAGGAGTCTTCCTTCTGGTCTTGGTTGAGTGTTTTTGCATTTTTCGGCGTATCGTTTTCTGTAGCTGCCATCGTCTATGGGTTCGGATTTGGCTTTGACCCCTTTATCCATCGTGCAGCTGAAACAGCCCTGGTTCACAATGGATTCATTGAGCCACGACAAATTTTGTACCTAGGGCAGTATGCTCTTATCGCTGGGTTAAATTTGCTAACGGGCATTCCTGTTTTATTTATTGATCGATGGTTTGTTCCTTTTGTGGCAACGTTCGCCATCCCTTCTGTGGGGTATCTTGGTTTGCGACATGGATTCGCATTGAACCACCGTTCAGCTGTGTTGGCCTTATTTGCCCTGCTGGGGATTCCATTTAGTGTCTTTATTTTTACCGTTCCGTTTAATGTTTCGACGCTTTTATTTATTGTTGTGACATTGTTAGTTGGTGTGAGGGGTGGAAAAAGTCATAATCTCTTTCTTTGGCTTCTCTCTCTCACAGCATTCCTTTTTCATCCCATTGGTGGCGCTGCGGCCGTGGCCCTACTTACAGCAAAGTTTTTTCTGCAAGGGCGACGAGACTCATCTCTAGTATCTACATTCATGGCGGTAAGTGTTGTCACTCTGCTGATACCCTCCATGTTTTTTCTGCATGGGCTACTAGGAGGTGGAACGAAACTTGTTCTTGGTCAGTCATTCTGGGTCACGCTTTTGGAGCTGTTTGGTGATCCATACGCTCAGACACGAGGCACAGCACCTCAGGTGCTTGAGTATGCGTATGCATGGATTCGTTGGATGCCGATCATGGTGGTCTTGCTGACCCTTTCGTTTTATAAGGGGGGAGTCAAGCAGGCGTCAGAGCGATTGCTGCTGTGTGTCGGTGTCGGTCTTGGTTGTTCCATGTTGCTCCTTGCGCAGTTTTTTCGGTTCGACGGAGTTATTGCGTATGAACAACTTGAATACGCCATTCGGTTGAGGCAGTTATTTTTCTTTGTGTTCCTACTGGCGTTTTTGGTCCTTGTGTTAAAGCGCTTTAACAAGACCTTGTCTCTTCGGTGGGCACAGTATCTTGCTATCCCTTTGTTGATGATAATTACGATGAGCTTTTACATGTCCTATCCTCAGGTAAATGAGAAAACGACTGGTGTGGGGGCAAGTGTAGGTGAGGTGGACGTGGAGGCAGTGCGGTTCATTGAGGGGAAGAGTGAGGATGTCTCCTATGTGGCTTTGGCACATCAAATGACGAGTGCTGCAGCGCTTCAAGAATTTGGATTCTTGCGAACGGTATCAGGGGATCAGGGAGAAATGCTCTGGTACCCACTGCCCACCGGAGGGTGGCTCTATGAACAGTTTCAATATATGTCGACGAGCGGGCCAGACCAAGAATTAGTTGACGAGGTGTTGCGCGTAACGCAGGTTGAGACGTTGTATTTCTTTACCTATGATAATTGGCCAGAGGCGGGGAGGATACGTGCACAGGCCGCAAGTTTTGCGCAAGCTTCCTATGGCGTTCAAGGAACCAGGGTGGTAATCTATGAATATCAATAGCTTATGAAGACTTCAATTCAAACAGCTGTTTCAACGGAAACAGCTGTCGACATCATGTTGTTTGTAGGTATCGTGGCCGCTTCTGGTTTGCTTGCTTACATTCTTGCCGGAAACGCTGCGGGAGTTGTTTTTAAACCCTCGTTCGGTGTGGTGCCTGGTTACGGAACTCCTGGATATACAAAAGTCGATTTTAAGGAAAAGAGTGGGACGCTTGAGTATTTCGAACCTAAGAATATCTTCGAGCGTGACGAGAAAAGATAGATTAAAGATTTGGCAGTTATCAAAAACAAAACACCCCGCGTTGGCGGGGTGTTTGTTTAATTCACTTGATGACTCATGAGTACGGGTTCGAGCTGTACGAGCTCGTACAAGTATTCCGTGGTCTCGGCAATGTCCTTCCAGTCGTAGTTCTTAGCAATGTGGACACGTGCTTCCTTTCCAATCTTCTCAACATGATCCGGTTCCTCAAGGAGATGCGTAAGCTTTTTGACCAGGTCCTCGACGTTGTTTGTTTCAAACGTCAGACCGTAATCTTCGGTAAGCTCCATATTTTCAGGAATGTCCGAGGAGAGCACACACTTTCCGTAGCTCATAGCTTCCAGGACAGCGATTGGCAATCCTTCAGATTCTGAAGGGTGCACAGCTGCATAGGAGTTTGCGAACAAGGAGTGAAGTGTCTTACCTGTCTGATTACCTGTCAGTACAATGGACGGATCGTCCTTAGCGAGCTCTCTGAGCTCATGTACGTAATCGTCCGTAAACGCACTGCCACCAACGATGGCAAGCTTCATGTCACGTGCAAGCGTTGGATTCTTTTGCTTGAGCTGCTGAAACGCCTTGATCAGTACGTGAGCACCCTTATGGCGCACGAGACGCGCACACATCATGAGGTACTTACCTGGCTCAAGATCAAATGGCTTGAGGAGTGATGGTTCTGAATCCGTCATTGGTACCTGGGTACCGTTTGGGATGTACTTGGCGTCTGCTCCGTAGGAGAGACGGATGTAGGTTTCAAGTGTTTTGGATACAGCGATGGTTGCATCAGGCGTGGTAACAGCGAATCGCTCTCCAATATAGAGCATGGTACGAGCGATCCAGTTCCACTTTTTGTGGTGACGGTCGATGCAATGGAATGTTACGACAACCTTTGCATTTGGACGCAGGAGCTTTGGTAGCCAACTCAAGAGAGCAGGTCCTACTCCATGAAAATGGAAGATATCTACCTTTTCACGTACAGCAGCCAAAACGGATGTAAAGGTAGCTGTAATGGCGTCTAGGTGTTTTGTTGGGATTGAACGTGACTTTATGCAGCGAACGCCGCGGTGATCACGTACAGGCCAGACATACCAGGAACGGCAAAACACGAGGACTTCATGTCCGCGTGCAGCCAACTCGGCTGAGAGCTCCTCCACATGTCGTTCAATGCCCCCAGACCGGGCGGGAATTCCTTTTTGCCCAATCATTGCAATTTTCATATTGACGCTGAATACTACCAAAAAATAGGCGTTTTGTCAACCCTAAGGCCCCAAAACCACCCATTTTTCAGGCTATTCCACGATAGATTTCCCAGCTGCCATGAGGTCGTTTGGCAGATATGTTGTAACTCGAGATCCGCTCGTGGAGACGATGGCACCTGTGCGCACATCTACGCCCGTGAGGGTGATATTTGAAAGAAGTGTAGGTGAGGAACCAAGCATGGCATCTGTCGGGGTTAGGCCGAGCTCAAAGGCAATACCGACAATTTTACTGCTTGGTGAGAGGGTTGGGGAAAGGCTGTTCGTGCTCCAAGAGATGGATTTGGAGCTTGGGTCGTAGTCAACACCGCTGTTTTGTGACGATGTTTGTCGCCCTGTAAATTCAACCCCTTCACCAAGGGTACCTTCAATAGAGAGATTCGTGAGCTCATTAATTGTTCCATCCACATGCCAGAATACCCAGTACTTTGTTTCAATTCCGGTGCGCGGTGGGAGAGGGCCTCGGCCCAGTTGGTCTCCGCTGGCTGTAGCATAGCGTCCAAATGACTCAAGAACGACAGGGGAGGTGATAGGAGTGCTCAGAGAGCCGCCCTTTGCGCTTACTCGCTGTCCTGTTCCGTCGCCGAGGATGTAGCTTGCTATGGCTCGAGTCTCAAGATCGAGGGCCTCGTAGATACTTGTTTCACTTTGTGCAATGGATGATTGAAGAGGAATGTGTAGTTCCAACTCACCGCTCTCACCAGGTTCAAGAGAAGGGATGGACTCACTTTCCCATACGGGACTTGAGAAGAACGGGCTTTCAGATTCGATACCGAGCACGATGTCTGAAACAGTAAATTCTCCTGTATTTTGATATTGCAAGGTAAACGTTGCTGTTGCACCAGGGCGTACAGAACTCTTTGTAACACTGTGCTCCACATTTACTTGTGGTGGAACAACGGGTGCGGTGTGTACAAGAGTCTCTTGTTTGTAGCGAGTTGTTTCAAACGTAAATGATGGGTGGAAAATAAAGGTTACTTCATCACCTACGTCACCAAGGTACCCACGGAACGTCATCTGCCCTTGCTCACCAGCTTCAATGGCTGGGACTTCAAACGCTTCTGCTGTTAGGGCAACATCACTAGAAGAGAAGGAGAACCCTTCGGGCCACTCTGGTTCAATCGATACAATCGGAACGTCAATTTCACCTGTGTTGTGATAGGTGATCACGCCCTCAACATCCTGAAACGCTACGAGGCGGTCTGGCAAACTGAGACTTAGCGCCAAAGTGGAGGCAACTGGAGAGAATGTATGGAGGTCTGTTTTTTGTCCGGGGACATCTTCATCTGTTCCGTAAACGAATTGGAGGGAGCTCGTGAACGTTTGCTCGCCACCTACGTCACCAAACATCACACCACGAACGCGTACGGAGCCAGTGCCTCCAATAGGAATCGAACCAAGCTCGATAGCATCATCCGACGCTTCTTCGCCCTCAAGGGAAAGTTCTTGCAAGAGAAAGTGATCTGGAAAACCAATGAGAAGACGGGCATTACGCAGCTCCTCTTCCGTATTGTTGGTATAGCGAATGACAAGTGTTGAGGGGGCACCAGCGATGATCTCACGAGGGGCAACCGTTGCATCGAATACGATATCGTCTTCAAATGGGGTTGGGGCGTTTATCCAGGAGAATGTGAGTGCTACAAGGAGGCCCATCAGGATTCCCAAAAGAAGAAGGTCAAAAGAAAACATGACTCGCGCAAATTTGTAACGACCCTTGTAGCGCTTATCGAACCACTTAATAAAGGGAAAGAGAAGCATCTTGCCTGGGTGAACAGACAGGCAAACTGTTCGTCCAAGGATGGAGTCTGGTGTTCCAACACTGTCGCAGGCGACACCTTGTTTTATTTCTTCTTTGAGAGACATAGGTTCATCGTAGCGCTAAAAGAGACTGAGGGTAAAGACGTCTGTGGTTAAGCCAATAATTTCATCAACACCATCGCCATCAAGATCAGCGGCGACTACTTCGAGTCCATCTGTTTGAGATGTGTCGAAGACGTAGAATTCAGATTTAAGATTTCCATCGCGGTCATAGACTCGTGCAAGAGGGGAGCCTCCATAACCTGGGCCGGTCACAATATCGTCGATCTGGTCACCGTCGATGTCTCCAACCGACACGTTCACACCTCCACGGAAGGATTCATCGTAAGCAAAGAATCCTGGATTGATAAGGGTGCCGTCCTTTCGGAAAACACGTACGTGGGGTCCGCCATTGTATCCTGCGCCACAAATGATTTCCTTAATACCGTCTCCATTTAGATCACCAATAGAGACGTTTACTCCACCACGGAAACTGTCAGCATAGGCAAAGAATCCGGGATTAATGAGTTTGCCGTCCGTGTTGAAAACTCGGACATGTGGTCCGCCACCATTTTCGGTTCCTGTGACAATTTCAATGGAACCATCATCTTCAATATCTCCAACAGAGATGTTGATACCTTGATCGTAGGTTTCGGTGTAGGGGGCAAATTGAGCATGGAGCTCGCCATCGGCATCAAAGATGTAGACGTGCGTATTATCGGCCACAACAGTTTCGTTGTCGCCATCTCCATCGATATCGAATGCAATGATTTGATTACCACCCTTATGAGTACTTTCGTAGGCAAAGAATCCTGTTCGCTTTGTTTCGCCATCAGGTGAGAAGATCCGTGCGAATGCTCCGTTTGTATATGTGGCACCGATAATTTCCTCGATCGGTCGCAAGAGAATGATTCCATCCTGTGCAGCTAACGTAACGTCGTAAACAATGCGACCATCATTTACTTCAGGGTCTTGGGTCCCATGTAGTTTTTCAAATTCTCCATCAAGTTTGATGGTTTGCTCCTCATTTGTCGCGTTGACGATTACTTGGCCTTGTTCAAATTCTCGGAAAAGCACGTCTTGAGAAATGCCGGAATTTTGAGGGTTGAGAGCGCTCTGCAAGGTGCTCTTAGGGGGGCCAAGGTACGCGTCAAACTCATCGTAGGTCCAAAGTGAAGCATGATTATAAGTACTTTCATCATACGAGAAGTACCCATCGCCAAGCAGGGTTGTTGTTAGGCCAAACCTAACGGATTGGTAATCGTCCTTCGTTCCAGCACCACCAGTGTTATCCGTATTAACGTTGATCATGTTGATGGGGGTGTAATCTACACCTTGCTCAACGGTCAGGTATTCATTGGTCATGTTTTCCCAATGCGCGAGCGTGTTGTGTGAGGAAGGGAATGTCTCGAACATGCGTCCGTTTACAAAAGGAAAGAAGTCAGCGTTGGAGCTTCCGTTTGTAATGATGATGTGGTCGTCACCAACAAGATTTCTTGTAAGTTCAAAAAGACGTTCATAGTTCTCCTCCCAGAGCCGGTCAGCTTCTGACGAAGTATCCATTAGACCGTTCTTATCAACGTCTGTTGAACCAAGCCAGCTGATAGAGTCCTGAACTTCATCGTAAAAGACGCCGTCCCAAAGTCCTGAGGACAGAACATCATTTTTGACATGCAGAGCCAGGTAATCAACCCACTCGGTGTTTAGATTGAGCGCTCGAGTATTTGGCCAAACAGATAATTGATTTCCGTCAGCGTCCGTGAGCCACCAATCTGACTGAATGTGCGTATACATTTCTTGGTGTAGTTCATCGACCCAGTAGAGGTCATTCCAGCTTACGGTAGCGATGTAGGGAAGGATGATGATGTCAGGATTCAACGCGCGGATGTCAGGAAAAAACGACTTGTTCCACAGCTGGGCTTCAACTGGGATAACAATCAAATCAAAGCTTGCCAGTGTCGTGAGTTGTGCATCAAGCACAGGGCCACCTTCAAGATAGATACTTGCCGTACGGATATAGTCGCCGCTGGCGGCTTGTGCGTGCGCACTAAAAGAAGGTCCTGTGGTAAGTAGGGTTAGAACGAAAATGAAAGTTAACCGAAAAAACAATCGGTGCATATTAGGCCTTTGTGGCACGTAGCAAAAACGTGAGCACATGCATGTCAGCAAGATCTGATCGAAATGGTTTTGCAAGTTGGGATGAAATGTTGTTGGTGTAGGTCTCTGGCAAGGTTTGGAGTGGAGTGATTTCGACATCCTTCCAACCGTTTCTTTCGAGACTTGCTTTGTACTCGTTTGGACGGAGTCTATTTGGGATCCCAGAGAAGTTCATGAGTCGGTAGAAGAGATTCGAGTAGCGATAAATGTTGAGTGGGTCTCTTCCGCGCAGGGCGCCTGTGTGGGTCATGAGGTCAACCTCCGCGATTAGAACACCACCAGACTTCATGAGCGGGGTTAGCTCACGGAACGTCTGTTCAATATCGGAGAAGTGTTCAAAAGCAGCTTGGCTTACTATGAGATCAAATGTTTCTTGTTTGAGTTTTGAGAGTGTGAATGTCGGGTCAACAATGTACTTGATGCGGTCGTCCTGGCGAAGAAGAGTCTTCTCTAATTCACGTCTTACCTCGTCGGAGTTACGTAACTCTTTAAGAAGTTGTTCGTAGAATTTTCGAGGTGTTTGATCGATGAGACGATTGGCGTCAACCGTTGTATACTGACGAGCACCACGATCCAATAAAAAACAGGCAGGACCTAGATCAGCGCCGGGTCCCAGCTCCAGAACAGATGCTCCCTCGACGGTCTTTCCTGTGTATTCCTGATAGGCGTCTAACCAGTTATCTACGACACGTCGGTCGTAGTCGATGGCCTTGTTTGCCTCAGTGGGTGAGAATGGCCGAGGTTCGCGGTAACCACGGACGGCGTAACGAATCTTATTGATCGCCAGGACTCCCATGCCACCTAAGTGCAGCGGTAGACGATGTCCTGTGTGAGGAGTGATGATTTTTTTCTCGTACATAGCATCACTGAAGATTACCCTTCTGAGTCTGAAAGACTCTTGGGGTTAGGAGAGTAGAGCTTTCCGCTAATGCGCCATTGGTCGACGTACTGACCAAGGCCCTTCTTGTCACGTTTGTTTTTCACAGTGGTTGTTCTCTGTGACCAACGTAAAAGAGATTCAAAGTTGATCTTGTATCGACCTTGTACCACCACGTAGGTGACTTCATCGGATTTGATGGCCCGTCTAATGGTTCGTTGGCTAACACCGAACATCTTTGCAGCCTCAGAAACAGACAGGCGGATTATCGACTTCATAAGTGCTTGTTGATAACGTTGTTTGTCAATGCCAGTGTAGCCAAAAAATAAGGATTTGTCAATGGAACTCTTGATTTTTTGGCCTATTTCAGCTAGTTTCCTCCTATTGTTGTAATACTTTCTTAATTCACGATGCTTCTTCTGTGAGCAACGAAAAAGAAAAATTTCTTTTGTTCCGCATCCGAGCGTTTAGCGACGAAGATGCCTTTAACAAGGTTGTCGATCTCTACGGTGCAAAAGTAAAGAAGTTCCTTTCGTTCAAGCTTCCATCCGGCCATGATGCCGAGGATGCTCTTGCTGAGACTTGGATCAGGCTTTGGCGATATGCTCAGAGCACAAAGATCGATTCGCTCTCAGGGATTATTTTCACCATGGCAAGAGGTGTGGTGTCAGACTTCTATCGGACGAAAGAGAAACGCCAAGAGCAGGCTCTACCAGAAAGTGATGAGGCTCCGGAGCTGAGTGAGCCTCTGCACGAGGCTATCGTGGATCAAGTGGATGCAAATATTCTGAAGGAGCTGATCACGCAGTTAAAGGAAGAGGAGGCACAGTTGATCCTCATGAGGCATGTCCATCAAATGAGGGTAAAAGATATTGCGAAGGAGTTGGGAATTACAGAGAACGCGACAGCGGTAAAGCTTCATCGAGCCATTCATAAACTCAGATCAAATATTAGAAAAAAATTTGGAGATCTATGAACGACCGAGACATCCAAAATCTATTCGACCGCTTGTCCGACAGCTCGGAGTTGTTTCCAGCTGTAGACGAGTCACGTGTTCGAGATTTGGTTTTGGAGAGTACGGGAGTAGATCTTGAAAAGGAGTCACAGAGATACGGCATGCGCGACTACCTTGAGTATTACATGTGGAATTTTTCACAGGCCATGCTCAAGCCAATGGCCGCCGCAGTTGCCGTTTTTCTTTTTGCCATCACTGGTTGGATCTCCATGGCGAATGCCTCACAGAGCGCTTTGCCAGGTGACAAGTTGTATCCGGTAAAACTCTCCGTTGAAAAGACACAGCTCGCTCTGGCATTCGGAGCCGATCAACGAGCCAGTCTTCAGATGGAGTTCACGAGCCGGCGACTTGAGGAGATGGTTGAAGTGTCCGCTCAGTTGCATGAACTAGAGCCGCAGACAGTTCAACTGGCGGTGGAACGTTTCAAGAATGAGGTCGCCACCATTCAGCAGGAGCTTTCAAACGATGATGCAAGCACAGACGCCGGAACGAAAGAGTTGGCAAAGGCCGTTGGTCGCAACGCCGAAGCCTACACAACAACCGTGACCTCAACAGCAGCAGAGCTTTCAGAGGAAGTGGTTGAAGAGGTGGAGGAGATCATTGAGGAAGCAAAGGAGCAGGCAGTAGAGGTGATCATCACAGCACACGAGACTGAACAGGATGAAGAGATAGCTCGAGAACTTGCACTGGCATTTGAAAAGGAGCTGATTCTGGCAACAGAGGCTGGTGCAGATCAGGAGTCGCTCGATATGGCTCAGGCTCTTGCAGATGAAGGGGCCTATCGCCGAGCCTTCCAAGTACTAAAAGAGATTGAATTAACAAATCAAGAATAAACTGAACCTGAAGTTCACGGGCCAGGTGCCTCTCCTTATACGTAGGGAGTGGCCTCTCGCTCGCTCATCCATTTGTGATCACCTGGATGAGCTTCATTCATTAGTTCGCGAGTCGCTGTAAAAGGTCGAGGCCCATGAGGTCGCTACTCGTCAATTAAGCAAAGCTCCGAACCGGAGCTAAAAAGGTTCACCTGCCCCCACACTATTATTCAGGAGGGCGGGTAAAGCACCCATATTCAACTTATGACTAACTCTCTTCAATTGAAGAAAGCGTTCACGATGGTTGTCGCCGCTGCTACGATTCTCGCAACAGCAGGTTTGTCAGCTTTCGTCCCTATGCAGGCTTCTGCCGCTGAGTACGGCGACCTCATTAAGGGTGAGACCCTCTCAACCGTTTACTACTACGGTTCTGACGGTCAGCGCTATTCATTCCCAAACGAGAAGACTTACTTCTCTTGGAACGCAGACTTTGACGGTGTTGTTGAGATCTCCGATGAGGAGCTCGCTGACATCACTCTCGCAGGAAACATTGTGTACCGCCCAGGTTCACGATGGATCAAGATCGAATCCGACGAAAAGGTATACGCAGTTGCTCGTGATGGTTCAATCCACTGGATTGAGGACGAGGACACTGCTGTAGGTCTTGCTGGAGACGCTTGGAACACAAACATCGATGATGTTCCAGACGTATTCTTCGTCGACTACACTGTTGGTGACTCTCTTACAGACGCTTCCGAAGGATACGAAGGAATGCTCTGGACAGACGGAACTGACAACTACCTTGTCTGGGACGGCGAAGCTCGCATGGTTTCAGACGACGGTGCAAACGGTTACCAGGATGGCTTCTGGCTTACTGGTGAGGGCTTCGACCCAGCTGACTTGACTGAAGGTGACGAGATCACTTCAGAGCTCGCTTCTCTTACAGACGCAGCTCAGATGGTTGAGACAGACGAGGTTGTCGAGTCTGCAGACGTTTCTGTAAGCATCTCTGGTTCTCCATCAGCTTCAACACTGATTGCAGGACAGGGAATTGCAGACCTCTTGCACGTTACCTTGGAAAACAACTCAGATTCTTCAGTGGATCTGACTCAGATCACTCTTAACCGCAGCGGTGTGTCTTCTGACACAACCTTGGCAAACCTCTACCTCTTTGACGGGTACGTACGTTTGACTGACGCTGCAACCATCTCTGATGGTGCTGTAACTTTCAACGACGCTTCTGGTATTTGGACTCTTGGCGCCGGTGAAGAGGCAACATTGTCTGTTCGTTCAGACATCGCTGCTAGCACCAATGGTCAGACCGTTGGTCTTTCCATCGACTCAGCAGATGACTTGAGTTTCACCAACGGTGGTGACGCTTCAGGATCCTTCCCAATGGAAGGTGACGTTCACACAATTGCTTCTTCCCCAGCCACCTTCGGTGCTGCTGACTTCACAGGAAGCACAACTCCAAGCGCTTCTTCTATCGACCCACAGGAGGGCTACCGCGTCTTCGAGCGCACCTTGGCAGTGAACACAAACGAGCTCGACCTTTACGCTGCACGCTTCCGCAACATCGGATCTATCGATGCTGATGATGTTGAGAACTGGAGCCTGTACGTTGGTGGAGTAATGCGTGGTGAGACTGTTGCTAGCGAGGATGCTGATGGATACATCACATTCGACCTTTCTGACGAGCCACTCGAACTCTCAACTGGTAACCACCAGGTGAAGGTTCTTGCTGACGTAATTGGTGGCTCAGGCCGCACAGTTACTGTTGGACTCCGCAATAGCGCCGACTTCGTCGCTATGGATCAGGACTACGGACAGCCAGTACGTGCTACCGTTGGTTCTTCCACATTTGCTGCAATGGATGCAGGTGCACAGACTGTTAACAGCGGTTCTCTCACCTTCACCAAAGCAACTGACTCCAACTCTGGAGACGTAACTGAGACCGCTTCTGGCGTTGTTCTCGGTTCATGGACAGCTAAGGCCTTCGGCGAGAGCATGAAGGTTGAAAGCCTCCGCTTCGCTTTCACAGAAAGTGACGGAGACGATGTAACTCTCCGAAACGGTGCTGTTTACCTTGACGGTACACAGGTTGGTTCTACTGCTGGTCTTGAGGCCAACGCTGGAGCTGGTACAGACTACACGTCTTACACCTTCGGTTCTTCTTTCATCGTTGTTCCTGGTTCCCCAGCAACTGTTGAGCTCCGAGCTGACATTTATGACTCAGACGGAACAGACAACATTGAGGCTGCTGACACTATCATTGCTGAGATCTCAGACATGAACGGTGTAAGCAACGTACAGCGCATGACTTCTGGTAGCTACGTTGATGCTCCAGACGGATCTACTGTTACAGCCAACACATTGACTGTGACTGCTGCATCTCTCACTGTTGCAAAGAACGGTGCATACGCTAACCAGTCCGTTACAGATCCAAAGACCGCTTACAAGATCGGTTCTTTCTCCGTAACAGCTGGAACAAGCGAAGGTGTTAACTTGACCGACATCAACGTTGATCTTGACACTGACACTGCTACCGCTTCTACAGACTTGTTCAACCTCTACCTCGAGTATGGTCCAGAGGGTGACATGACTACTGCAAGCACTAAGGGTACGGTTTCTGAGACCGCCAACTCATGGTCCATTAACTACGCTCTTGAGGCTGGTGAGACAATCTACGTAAACGTTTACACTGACATCGACTCAGCCATCAGCACTGGTGAGACTGTAATCGCTGTTACTGACGTTAACGGAACAAGCATGCTCTCAGGTACTTCTCCTTCAACCACTGAGGTTGCTGGACAGACCATCACGATTGCTGCTGGTTCATTCTCTGAGTTCAACGATGATCACCCAGTCGACGCTATCGTAGCTGCTGACCAGGAGATTACGGCTGCTAAGTACCGCTTTAGCGCTGCTAACGAGACTTACACCATCACCGAGCTCAAGACTTCTGTTGCTAGCGCAACTGCTGCTGGATTGGTCAGCGCAGTAAACGTCTACGACGGAACAGACCTCGTTGGTTCAACAATCTTTGATGAGGACACCAACACTTCCGGTACACTTACAGGAATGAGTGTCGAGGTTGCTGCAAACGCTTCCAAGACCTTGACTGTGAAGTACCAGCTGACTTCTGTCGGTGTAGGTGCTGGAACCTCTCAGACCGATGTGCAGAACACACTCGAGTCTGTGAAGATTCGCGACACAAACGGAACAGAGACAACTGAGACTAACGGAACAGAGTGGACTTCCGACTCGATCATTGGTAACAACCTCTTCGTGTTCGCATCCATTCCAACCATTACTCACACCGATCTCTCCAACTCAACACTCGTGAACGGTCAGGCAACTGATCTCTACAAGTTCACTGTTACCGCTGATGCTAATGGTTCAATCGCCATGAAGCAGTTCAAGCTGACAACAGCTTGGAGCGATGGTGGTACAGCTGACACTCTCGAGGTTGAGTCCGTTAAGCTCTACAAGAACGGATCTGACATCACTTCATCTGTTGTGATTCAGGACCAGGACGGAAACTCCGTCGAGAGCACAAGCGGAATGCTCGAGTCTGACTCTGACTTGGTTGTAACCTGGTCAACAGAGGACAGCATCTCTGCTGGAGAAACAGTGACTTACACCATCCGCGGTACCGTACAAGGCTTCCGCTTGACTGGTTCTGACACTGTTGGTGACTCTGTAAGCTTCTACCTGGCTCAGGACAGCTCTTCAAACGGTACTGATCTCTTCTTGAACGTTGGTGATACAACCACCACCGTTATCGAGCTCTTTACCTCAGCAGCTGCTGGTAACTCTTCAGCTACTAACCACGAGCTCCTCTGGTCAGATAACAGTGCTGCTTCCCACAGCTCAACTGCTGGTACATCTTCAACAGGTGACTGGCACAACGGATACTTGGTCAAGAACCTTGACCTCGGATCTGAGACGTGGACCAAGTAAGCAAACGCTCTAACAAGAGCAACTCTCCATCTATCCATACATCTCACGAGCATCCGACCGACAGCTTCGGCTAGACGTCTTGGCTCACCGAGATCGGGATCCTGGGGAACAGACAAGACCGTGCCTTCGGGCACGGTCTTCTGTTATACTGAGTGCATATGAAATTTCATCGCATCTCTTTTGTTAGCGCGCTTATTTTTTCTGTTCTGGTGAGCCCTGTTTTAGCTGAGGGGTCTTGGGAAGAAAAAGAATATGGAACCATCCAGGGCCTACAGGGAATGGTTCAGGTCGGAGACACGGTTTTTGCAGGTGGAAATAGCGGAAACATTATTCAATCGCAAGATGACGGGGAAACTTGGGAAGTCTTTGATCAAAACGCCACCGCCTACTGGCAGGATATGGGAGCGTTTGGCGATACGGTTTGGGCGATAGGTGAGGGGGCAACGATGCGCCAGTCCGATGATGGTGGAGCAACGTGGGGAAATGTCACTCTTAGTGTGACAGAAAATCTTTATGACCTCGATGCATCAGACGACTATGCCTATCTTGTCGGGTCCGGCGGAAGGATCATGGCGTATCAAACGGCCGCGAAACTTTGGTTGAGTGTCACCTCGCCGGTTACCAGCGCTTTGTATCGAGTGCAGGATATAGGTGATGGCACGGCATGGATCGTGGGTACAGAAGGAGTGTTGTTGTCTACGACTGATGGGGGTCAAAATTGGACAAACCTCGGCATGGTTGCGAGTAACGATCTCTACGGCGTGTGGTTTACGTCGGCGACAGAGGGGTACGTTGTTGGACGAAGTGGCATTTTTAGAAAGACGACAGATGCTGGTGTGTCGTGGGCAGATGTCTCTGTGAGCGGAGTAACGAATCAACATCTGTATGATATTCGTGGGTCGGGGGATGAGTTGGTCGTGGTAGGAGACAAGATTCTCATAAGATCTGAGGACGGTGGCGCTACATGGACGGTTACTGATTACACAGATGAAAATTACACATTCCGAAATGCGTATGTGTCCGATGGGGGCATCTGGGCCGTTGGAACAAAAGATGATATTGCCTCGGTGATGGTGCGTTATGAGGAGGAGGTGATCGAGGAAGAGGCTGAGGAGGAAGAAGAGATTACTGAGGAAGAGGCAACAGAAGAAGAGGTTGAGGAAGAGGAAGTGCTTACGCCTGTTGAGGCGGAGCCCGGGACGCTTATCAAGTCCGTGTGTCTTGGTGAAACGGATCTCAACGATCCATGCCGTTCTGTCTACTACTATGCTACCGACGGTAAGCGTCATGCGTTTCCAAACGAAAAAGTATTTTTCACCTGGTTTGATGACTTCGATTCTGTGGTGGATGTGAGCTCAGATTTTCTTTCTGATATCGCTCTTGGGTCCAATGTGACCTATCATCCTGGTACGCGTATGGTGAAGTTCCTTTCTGTGCCAACGGTGTATGCTGTGGTCAAGGGGGGAGAGCTGCGTTCAATCGCGAGTGAAGAGATTGCTACTGAGCTCTATGGCGATGACTGGAATCAGCAGATCGACGATATATCGGATGCATTCTACGGAAACTACACCTTTGGCGAGCCAATCGAATCAGCAGAAGATTACGTGCCAGACCTTGCTGCCGAGGCTGTGACAACTTTGGATGACAATTTCTAAGAAGATCGATACAATGCCGCTACTGTATATGCGGCATTTTTCGTTGTTTCCGGAAGTCCGGTTATTAAAAAAACAAGCCCTTATAGCGAGTCTCGTTATTGTCTCGCTTATTTTTAATGGCACGATGGCCGTTGCACAGTCTACAGATCGTTTTGCTGACGAGCTTTGGTATCTCAGTCAAATCTCGGCCACTGAGACGGAGTTCGTGAGCTCAGGATCTGAGACCATCGTGGCCGTGCTCGATGCGGGTTTTGATTTGGATCACGAAGATTTAGAAGGACAGTACTGGGTGAATGTGGATGAGACAGTTGCAGATCAGGTAGATAATGACGCCAATGGTTATGAGGACGACGTCATGGGATGGGACTTTGTTGATAACGATCCCGACCCTTCACCTGACACAACGGCCCCCCTTAGGGATATTGTGGTCTCACACGGAACCGTGATTGCCGGCATCATCGCGGCTAAGCAAGATAATGGATTGGGTATCAGGGGGATCGCGCCCGAGGCCAAAATTATGCCCCTGCGTGTGTTGAATCGTGATGGCGCTGGATCAACCGTCGATGTTCGGCGCGCGGTTCGTTATGCCGTTGAGAACGGGGCAGACATTATTAATCTGAGCATCACGTTTTCTACTTCAGATGAGCGTCTAAGGGAAACCCTCGTATGGGCCTATGAGCAGGGTGTCGTGATCGTTGGGGCCGTCGGTAACGGAAATGTTGATACCGACAGCACTCCCATCTATCCAGCTTGTTATGACCAGGAGATCGGGCACAATGTGGTGATTGGTGTTGCGGCCAGTGATCGATCAGATAACAAAGCAAGCTTTTCAAACTTCGGCACGCGCTGTGTGGACCTCGTTGCTCCTGGTGTTGATATTTTTGCCACCGTTTTTCATGACGCGAGTGAGCTGCTTCTTAGTACGGCCTATGCATCTCCGTGGGAAGGGACTTCGCTGGCTGCGCCGATTGTTGCTGCGGCAGCAGCACGACTTCGCAGTACCTATCCGTCTATGACACCTGACCAGGTGCGAAACGCGCTCAAGCTTTCGGTTGACCCCGTGGGGGAGAGTTCGCTTGAGGCGCGTACGCGTTTAGGTGCTGGTCGTTTGAACTTGGCAAAGGCCCTTGAGGTGGCGCAGGTGACGGTTCAGGGGACGGGGGCAACGTCGGTTTCATCTGGTTCCGTGATTGAAACAGAGAGCTTTGTGATCGCTCAGGGTCACGGCTCCGTACCGCTCGTGCGTCGCTATGATGGACGCGGAAACGTTCTGGGAGATTTTCACGCCTACAGCGAGGCCTTTACTGGTGGTGTGCGTGTGGCTACAGGGGATGTCGATGGTGATGGTGAACTAGAGATTGTCACGGGGGCTGGGCCAGGAGGTGGGCCGCAGGTACGCGTTTTCGATCTTGATGGTCGTCCAGAAAATCAGTTCTTTGCCTTTGACGAAGGGGGGCGAGGGGGTATCTATGTTGCTACTGGAGATATAAATGCTGATGGGATCGATGAGATTATCGTGACGGCAGATCAAAATAGCACAGGGCAGGTTCGTATTTTTAATAAGCTAGGACACCTGAAAGGATCGTTCTTTCCGCTCGGTCGTACAGAAACACCCCTGGCAATAAGCGCGGGTAATTTGGATGCCGATGCGGAGGATGAGCTCATTGTGACAAAACGGTACGGCTCCGACGGTGCTGTTCGAATCTTTGACGGAACGGGAACCTATGTCCGTTCTTTTGTGGCGTTTGATGGTGACGTTGATGCGATAACGACTACCGTTGGGGACCTTGATGGCGATGGGGTGGCTGAGATCGTGGTCGCTTCAGGGTCAGGTCACAGTCCGAAGGTTTCCGTGTATAATCAATTAGGTACACTGACTCAGTCATTTTTTGCTTACCACACGCGATTTACAGGGGGGGTCTCCGTAGCTGTGGGGGATATCGACAATAATGGTCTTAGCGAGATCTACACATCTCCACTCGCTTCTGGTGGCCCCCATGTTCGTATTTTTGATCAGTCATTCGATTTAATAGGAGGCTTTTTCACCTTTGACCAAGAGGATCGTTATGGAACATTCATCGCGATGTAATACATTTGTCCAACGAGTCAAACAGGGGGGTATTTTTTGTTTGCTTATTCTGTTGGCCCTGCCCGTTCATGCGTTCACACCAGATGATGAACATTATGATCTTCAGTGGTACTTGGAGACTATGCAGGCACCAGATGCTTGGGATGAAGAGACGGGGGATGGGTCTGTGGTCGTAGCTGTGCTTGATACAGGCGTTGATTTAGATCATCCAGACCTTGAGGAGAATATTTGGGTGAATAGCGCAGAGGTGGCAGACGATGGCGTTGATAATGACGGGAATGGGTTTGTGGATGATGTGAACGGGTATGATTTTGTGGGAGACGATGGCACACCCATTCCAGATACTGAGGGGGGCTTTGATGTTGACGCGGTTTCTCATGGGACCATTATTGCCGGCATCATCGGTGCTGTTGGTGACAATGAAGAGGGGATGGCTGGGGTGAACTGGGATATTGAACTGATGTCCGTGAGGATTCTGGATAACAATGGTGTTGGTGATTCAAATCTAGCGACACAAGGAGTGGATTATGCGGTGGAAAATGGAGCGGACGTAATCAACCTGAGTTTTACAGGGTGGGATCACGACGAGGCTCTCCGCCAGGCACTTCGTCGCGCCTTTGAAGCAGGGGTCGTTGTTGTTGCTGCGGTGGGGAACGCGAATAACGGAGGGATTGATATCGACGATAAGCCCATCTTTCCAGCCTGCTATGGTGAGCGTGCAGACGAGGATTGGATCCTGGGTGTGGCCTCTACGGACATAAATGATGTGAAGTCAGATTTTTCAAACTACGGTGCTAGGTGTACAGACATTTCGGCACCAGGAGAAGATATTTTAAGTACGGTGTATCAAGATGATGATTGGGAGGAAGTTTCCGAGGGGTACTACCAAGAGGGATGGTCTGGCACCTCTATGGCCGCACCGATGGTCGCAGGAGCGGCAGCGCTTCTAAAGGCAAAGTATTCGTCGTTAAACCCAAGTGACATTAAGAGCGCGCTGCGACTCTCTGTTGATCCGGTGACGGCAACTGGTGATGCAACTGGAAAGATGGGAGCAGGTCGTCTGAATGTTTCAAAGGCCCTCACACTCGCTTCTTCCTATGCAGATGAGGAGGCAGATGCGGTGAGTAGCTGCAGCGTTTGCTCTGCCAGTGAAGTGGGGTCAAGCTACCGTATTGCAGTAGCTCCAGAAAGTGGTGGGCCACCAACCGTGCGAGTGTTTACCAATTCTGGAAGTGAGGTTGTGACAAGTTTTAACGCCTATGATGAATCGTTCACGGGTGGTGTTCGATTAACCATGGGGGACGTTGATGGCGATGGCGTAGAGGAAATTGTGGTAGTGCCAGGATCTGGTGGTCCGCACGTGCGCATCTTCGATCTCGATGGGAACGTCGAGAGTGAGTTTTACGCGTTTAACACCTTTGTGAATTCTGGATTGTTTGTCGCCACTGGGGACGTTGACGGTGATGGCATTGAAGAGATTGCCGTAAGCACTGATGAAGGTGGTGGTGCGCGTGTGAAGATTTTTGATAAAGATGGAGAACAAGTGGGGGACACCATCGAACCCTATGACGATATTTCAGGCGCCCGCAGCGTGCGCATTGCCATGGGGGATGTCGATGGCGACGGATTGAATGAAATCATCACCACACTCGGAGAAGGGCACGAGCCTATCATTCGTGTCCATGAGGCCGATGGGGAGTTCCACAGCGAGTTTTTGGCCTATGCCGAAACCTACGACAAAGGAGTCTTTGTTGCATCGGGAGATTTAGATGGAGATGGAGATGATGAGATTGTGACGGGTACAGATAATGGTGGTGGCCCGCAGGTGCAGATTTTTGACGGGGAGGGGAGCTGGCTTGGGACCTTTTTCGCCTACGACACAACCTTCCGTGGAGGCGTGCGGCTTTCTGTAGGGAATCTCTCTGAGTGGCCAGGGGCATCGATTATCACTGCAGCAGGTCCAGGCGGCGGTCCACACATTCGTGTGTATAACGGCTATTCAGAGCTTATCGGGACATTTTTCTCAGATGATGAGAATGATCGAGGTGGAATTAACTCTGCCGCTTGGGGGCTCTAAGATGCTCTGGTTCCTTGATGGCTTCGTGTTAAAATAGACCTATATGGCGCAAGAACTGAAATTCCAAAACAAAAACATTCTTGTTACTGGAGGGGCTGGGTTTATCGGCTCACATTTATGTGAGCAGCTGCTTCGAGATGGGCACAGGGTGATCTGTGTAGATAATCTTTCGACGGGCGATGCTAGTAACATTAACGCTCTTTTGCAAAACACAAATTTTCGTTTTATTCGGCTGGACATCAACCAGCCTTTTGATTTAGAGAGTCATGGGGAACTGGCAGCATTCAAACTTCCATTCCAGGGCATTCAGCAGATTTATCATTTGGCCTGCCCTACATCGATTAAAAACTTTGATCAGTTCAAGATCCAGACACTTCTTTCCAACTCGCTTGGGAACCATCACGTTTTGGAGCTTGCCAAGAAGTATCGTGCGCGAGTTTTATTAGCTTCTAGTTCTGTGGTGTATGGGGAGCGGGCTGACAAGACCGCGCTTGTTCAGGAGACGGATATGGGGGTGGTGAACCACCTCACGCCGCGCGCTTGTTACGATGAGGGAAAGCGTTTTTCTGAAACGATGTTTGAGACGTATCGTCAGGTGCACGGGTTGGACATTCGTATCGCAAGAATCTTTCGAACGTACGGACCACGCATGCCTCTCTTTGATGGTCAGCTGATTCCAGATTTTGTTCTTAATGCGCTTGACGGAAGCGATCTGGTGATGAATGGTGGTCTAGACTTCAGTACTTCTCTGGCGTTTGTGACAGACGTTATCGATGGAATTACGCGTATTATGGGAGCGCCGGAGTATCCAGGGCCGGTAAACCTTGGAAGTGACGTGAATCTGAAACTTGTCGACGTTGCGCAGATGATTATCGATATGACTGAGTCCTCCTCGAAGATTGTTGAAGGAGAAAGCTTCGCCTTTCTTTCAGAACTCGCTCTGCCACGCATCGATCGAGCCAAAGAACTCGGCTGGTTCCCGCTCGTGCGACTGGAAGATGGATTACGTCGAACGGTTGAATATATGAAAGCCAATAGATTGCTCCTCACGAATGTATGAAGGTGATTGCGCTCATACCCGCCTACAATGAAGAAACAACACTCGCGGCTGTATTGAAAAAGACAGCACCTTTTGTTGATCATGTTCTGGTTGTCAATGACGGCTCTTCGGATCGAACCGCTGAGATTGCAAACGCTCATGGGGCTACGGTGGTGACACATGTTATTAATCGTGGTTTAGGTGCGGCGATTGGAACAGGTTTTGCTGCCGCACAGAAGTTAGGTGCCGACATGGTTATTACCCTCGATGCTGACGGACAGCATGATGCGGAAGAGATTCCGAAGTTTGTCGAGGCTGTTGAGCAGGGGGCAGACGTAGTGATTGGTTCCAGGATGCTCACTCGTTCAGGCATGCCGTGGTACAGGCAGGTGGCCAACGCTCTTGGAAACCTCGTAACGTTTGTGTTGTTTGGCGCTTGGGTAACAGACAGCCAATCAGGATTCCGTGCGTTTACCGATTACGCCCTGAGGCAGATTGAGATTAAGACAAACCGCATGGAAGTCTCCTCTGAGCTCATTGCTGAGTCCCGCCGAAATAAGCTGAATCTCGTAGAGGTGCCAATCAGGGCGATTTACACCGATTACTCACTTTCAAAAGGACAGAGCTTCCTTGTTGGCATTAAGACACTTGTGAAACTCGTACTGCGTCGCATTACTCAATAGTTATGACCGTCATACAGATACTGATTGTCGTCTTTGCGCTTTTCGCCATCTCACGCACGATCTGGCAGTTTAAGAAGGGGGCGCTCACCATTGCGTGGCTCCTTTTTTGGATCCTATTTTGGCTCGCTGCCGGTACGGTTGCCTTGCTTCCACAGACGACAGATACGGTTGCACGACTTGTGGGCGTGGGGCGTGGGGCCGATGCGGTCATCTATCTCTCGCTGCTCGCGTTGTTCTACCTGGTATTCCGCACGTATGTAAAAATCGAGAAGACTGAGCATGAGATCACGAAGCTCGTGCGCAAACTTTCTCTTGATGAACTTGATGACAACTAACATGCTCCCTCGCGTCGCCATTGTTTATCTTTCTTATAACGGAAAAAAATACCTCGACGAGGTATTTTCGTCTTTGCGTCAGTTGAATTATCCAGAAGCGAAGTTGGAGATTATTGCCGTAGACAATGATTCAAAAGATGGAAGTGCAGAGTGGTTACGCACCCAAGAGGGGATCACGTTTTTTCCAAGTGAGACAAATCTAGGATTCGCTGAGGGGAATAATCTTGGTATGAACCATGCGCTGCTGGGTGGGTTTGATTACGTCTACCTCCTCAACGGCGATGCCAAGCTCCACCCCGATGCCATCATGGAAGCGGTGAAGGTTGCTGAAAGTGATGCCTCAGTCGGATCTGTTCAATCTCGCATCATGCTCTGGCACCAGCCAGAGATCATCAACGCCACCGGCGGCATGGTGCATTTCCTCGGGTTTGGCTTTGTAAAAGACAACGGTCAACGCTGGGTGGATGGTGAACATGTGAGCGGCGATGGATCAGCTCAAGAAATTGCCTACTCCTCAGGGGCCGCCGTTCTTTACCGCGCCTCCGTGTTACGAAAAGTGGGCCTGCTCGATCCGTTCCTTTTTCTTTACCACGAAGATCTAGAGCTTGGCTGGCGCATACGTCTTAGCGGGTTTAAAAATGTCCTCGCGACTGAATCGATTGCGTATCACGACTACGAATTCTCCCGATCCATCCAAAAGTTTTACTGGATGGAGCGCAACCGCGTGCTCGTCCATTTTTCTCACCTCAGCTGGCGTTCGCTCCTTATTCTCGCGCCCCTCATGACCCTTGCCGAACTCGGCCTGCTGTTGTTTGCTCTCAAGGGTGGTTGGTTCAAAGAGAAGTTTCTCGTATACATTTCGCTTCTCTCGCCTCGGTCCTGGAAGTATGTGGCAAAGAAGCGACGGGAGAGTCGTGCGATTCGCTCGGTTACTGATAAAGATATCGTCTCGCTCTGGACGGCCAAGATTGAGCATCAGGCAACGAGCAGCCCGTTAGTCGATAAGGTGGCAAACCCTGTCATGGGGCTTCTGTGGTCACTACTTCGACGTTTTTTATAATCTATGTCTGAGTTTGGACAACAATTAGAAGAGCTCGTTGGCGTGATTATCGTTTTGGTCGGTGCGGTGTTTATTTGGCTACACGTAAACAAACATATCTTTGGACGACACTTTCCTTTGATCGATTTGATTCGTCGTATCCTTCATCCGGAGCATTCCAAAAAGGCCATGCGTCAAGCAAGGGTGGCGGTCCTGTTTCAGTTATTGGTTGTCGTCGGCATTATACTTTTAGTTTGGTTATCAAAATTTTTCCATGGATAAGCAACTCAAAATCGCACACGTCGTGTGTAGCTATCCGCCCTACAGGGGAGGGATGGGTCGCGTGGCATTTGAATACGTTGAGCGTCTGCGCGAGCGCGGCTATAACGTGCATGTATTTACGATTCGTGATGGAGAAGTGACAGATGATCCCAAGTACGTGCATCGCATTCCATCGATCATGCACATTGGTAACGCTGGGGTACTCCCATCGTTGTTTCATCGTCTTAAGGGGTTCGATCTCGTGCATTTGCACTACCCGTTCTATGGTGGTGCTGAGCCAGTGATTGTGCGCAAGGCATTGCGTCATGATCAAGGGCTGGTGATGACCTATCACATGGACAACGTAGCACCGGGCCTCAAGGGGGCGATTTTTTCTGCGCACCGACGACTCCTGTTCCCGTGGCTTGTTAACCGTGTCGATCGTATTTTGGTGAGCTCACTGGATTACGCAAAACACTCCGCGCTCGCAGAGCATGGGTTAGACGATCGGATTGAAGAGCATCCGTTTGGGATTGAGATCGACCGATTCAAGCCCGGTAAAGAGGTGGAGCTCCGAAAAGAGCTTGGGTTGAGCGCTCAGACGCCTGTCTTGCTTTTCGTCGGTGGTCTCGACCCTGCACATCACTTCAAGGGCCTCGTTGAGCTTCTTGAGGCGCTCTCAGAGATTCAGGACAAGTCTTGGCACCTTATTGTTGTTGGAGAAGGTTCGCTTAAGCAGACCTACATGGCCAATGCGGAGCGCCTTGGGCTCTCGGCACGTGTCGTGTTTGCTGGTAATGTCTCGGATGAGGATTTGCCACGTTATTATCGACTGGCCGATATGCACTTGTTTCCCTCTACGGGCAGAGGAGAGGCGTTTGGGCTTGTAGCTGCTGAGGCCGCAGCTAGTGGGACGCCTTCGATTGCCTCAGAGCTTCCTGGTGTGCGCACGGTGGTTCGTGATGGAGATACGGGACTCCTCGTCCCCCCTGGTGATGTGATCGAGCTACGTAAGGCTATTTTGACCCTTCTTGAGCAGCCGGAGGTTCGTCGTCGCTTTGGGTTGTCCGCCCGCACGCATGCAGAGCAACACTATGATTGGGGTCCGCTTATGGATCGTTTAGAGAAAACGTACGAGTCGGTGCTTGGACAGCAGTCCAAACGCGCCTATTAATATGAAGATCGGCATTGTTTCAAATTTGTACCCACCAGACGCTCGTGGAGGTGCCGAGTTGGTGGCTCAGAGAATCGCGGATGAATTGTATATTCGTGGACATGATGTTTTTGTTCTCAGCACACAGCCTTACGATGGATTACGCACACTGTTTCCAGCTATTCGCGAACGAACCCTTGGAGCCGTCTACAGATTTTTTCCATTGAATTTTTATTATCTTCGAAGTGATCATGCCATTGCGTTTCCTATTCGTGCACTCTGGCACCTCGTTGACCTATTCAATCCCTTTGCACGCCGAGCCATTCGTCACGTGATTCAAGATGAGGAGCCGGATGTGATTCTCACACATAACTTGAAAGGCATTGGTGTATCAATTGGGAGTGAAATCCAAAAACAAGGAGTTCCCCATGTGCATACGCTCCACGATGTTCAGCTAAGTGTGCCCAGCGGCCTGCTGATTGCCGGTCATGAGGGATCATGGCTCAACACATCGTTTCTTCGCACGTGGTATGAGCGAGCGGTCACATCACAAATAGGCCGTCCAGATTTAGTGATTTCTCCCTCGAAGTTTCTTGCGACGTTTTATCAAAAGCGAGGGATGATGACTGGGGGACCGGTAAAAGTTCTACCCAACCCGCTTCCGGCAGGGAAGATCAACCCACGTGGGGAGCGTGTTGATGGTCCGACGCGTTTCCTCTACATCGGTCAGCTTGAAAAGCACAAGGGTATTATGGAGCTGTTCGATGCTCTCGAGCAGCTTCCAGAGAACGTGGAACTTCATGTGGCCGGGGAGGGTGCGCTCAGCGACTACGTTATCCAGCGCGCCGAGCGAGATCGTCGCATCAAGCATCACGGTTTCGTTTCATTGAATCACTTGGTAAACCTTCTGCGGGCAAGTGATGCCGTGGTTGTGCCATCGACGTGTTACGAGAATTCGCCAACGGTCATCTACGAGTCTTTCCTCATAGGTGTGCCTGTTATTGCTTCGAAGATTGGTGGCATCCCAGAGCTCATCGAAGACAGAAAGACAGGATGGCTCGTTGAGCCGGGAGACGTAAAGCAATTGGCTGATGGCATGCTCCGCTGTCACAATAGACGCGATGCCTGGTGGTCAATGACTCAGAAGATCCGTGCTCAGGCTGAGCAATATTCGATCAAGCGTTACGTCGATCAGTTGGAAGAGCAGATTAAAACGATCATCTAAAGAAAAACCGAGCGAACGCTCGGTTTTTGGATTGACAAAATCCCCAAAATTAGGTACTTTCCTGCGTTCGCCTAGAACAAATTGGAGGTCGACATGAACTTCTGGAGAAGGTACTGGGCGCTCATTCGTCCTTTCAAACGTGACATCATCTGGTCCATGGGCCTGATGGCTATGGTGACCGTGATGGGGCTCGCCGCCCCGTACATCAACAAGCTGGTCTTCGACCTCATCAACGTCTGGGGCATGCCGCAGATGGGAGCTGAGGTCAAGACCGTCGAGGCTCTTCGCGGATGGATGCCGGAGACGAACACCATGTGGTGGCTCGCTGGTGTCATCTTGCTGGCCAAAGTGTTGGTGGAGGTCGCCTCCAGCACGGTGGGAGTACTCAACCAGCGAACCTGGCTCCGGCTGTACTTGCTCATGAGCGAGCGCATGCCAGTGCTCACCATGAGTCACTTGCTCAAGCTCTCCATCGGGCACCACGTCCAGGAGAACACCAGCAAGCAGATCACCAAGATCGACCGTGGTGTGAACGCCGCGAGTCAGCTAACCGACCGCGTGTTTGGTAGGCTTCTTCCTGAGGTGCTCACCATCCCTGTCTTCTCAGTTGCTCTTCTGATCCTTGAGTGGCGTGTCGGGGTGCTGAGTTTGGTCCTAGGGGTGATCACCGGCGTGTGGGTTGCCTACGACTTCAGGTCGCTGAAAGCCTACCGGCAGAGAATGGAAAAGCTCTACCAACGGTCAAGCACCATTGGGTACGAGGCGCTCGGCAACATCGCAACGGTCCAAGCGTTCGGTCGCGAGCAACACGAGCGTGGCCGCATTTCGGAGATTCTTGCGAAGATTCGATCGGTGGAGTGGGTGCAGTGGGCACGCGTCATGCTTGGGGGATATCTCCGTGACGGGATGGCCAACATCTCAGGAGCGTTGGTGATCTTGATCGGGCTCTGGGGCCTTGAGGCAAACACCCTCACCCTGGGAACCATGGTGATGCTCCTGCAGCTGAACGACCGGCTCATTCGTTCGTGTCGCACTGTGACACGAGAGTGGATGGAGCTGGGGCGCAACCAGGAAGCACTCATGCACCTCATGGACCTGCTGGACAAGCAGCCCGAGGTGGTATCGCTCCCCACAGCGATCAGGATGGATAGGTTGGAGGGTGATGTCGTCTTCGATCAAGTATCGTTCTCCTACGACGGCAACGGAACGGGTGTGAAGGATGTGAGCTTCACGGCTCACTCTGGAGAGATGGTGGCACTTGTTGGACCCTCCGGATCGGGGAAGTCCACCCTCGTGACGCTTTTGCTGCGTGGTTACGATGTTCACAGCGGCGCCATTGAGGTCGACGGAGACGATCTGAGGGTTCTCAACCTCGAGGACTGGCGGCGTCAGATCGGCATCGTGCCGCAGAATGTGGAGCTCTTCTCCATCTCCATCCGAGACAACATCGCCTACGGGCGTCCGGATGCGAGCGAGGCAGAGATCCGCGCTGCCGCCGATCTGGCTGGCGCGCACGAGTTCATCGAGCGCAAGCCTGATGGGTACGACACCATTGTCGGTGAGAAGGGCCTTGACCTCTCTGGAGGGGAGCGTCAGCGCATCGGCATCGCTCGTGCGATCCTGCGGGATCCACGCCTGCTCATCTTCGATGAGGCAACCAGCAACCTAGACGTCATTTCCGAGGCGCGGATTCAAGCCGCGCTTGAGGAGCTTCGTCAGGGGCGCACGACGATCGTCATTGCTCACCGGTTTTCCACCATCCAGCGCGCCGACCACATCGTGGTGATGGACGAGGGGCGTGTGGTGGCACAAGGAACACGTGACGAACTACGTGTAGGCAGTCCGCTCTTCACCGAGCTCGAGCGTCTGCAAAGCGAGCTCACCATTCGCGACTGACCGAGCCTGCCTCGGTCGAGAGACTCCACGAGTCTCTCTTTTCTTTTGACTTTTTAACCCCCGTTCTCTAGTCTTGCCGTGGGGACGCACTTGGTTTGGCGAAGGTCTGTAAAGGAGACATTCGCATGCATTTGAGTGCTATGAGTGCCATTTCGGCTGGGCCTGAGGTCTTGGTGGAGTGGCGTACGAACAACGGAAAGGGAAGGAAGCCTGAGGAGCTTCGGGTTCGAGGAAACCTAGACGGCGTGAACCTCGACGAGATGGACCTGCACGGGTTCGACTTCGACGGGGCGCAGATGCGAGGTGTGTCGTTGATGGGAACGAACCTGCATGGATCCAATCTCGCGGGGATCGATTTGTCAGGTGCCCAGATGATGGACGCACGCTTCGATGGCGCGGATCTATCCGAAGCCAACCTGTCCGGCGTGGTGGTGAATCGAGATGTGTCCTTCGTGGGTGCGGATCTCAGCTCCGCCGTGCTGTGGAAGGCGCGCATCAAGCGCAGCAACTTCACGCGAGCGCGGATGGGCGGAGCCTGTCTCGTGCGCGCGTCGTTCTTCCTCTGTGAGTTCGATGAGACGGAGCTCGACAGGACCCTTCTGGACCCCAACTTCTGGGTGACGTCGCTGCTGCGGCACTGGGACGAGGGTGGTCCGGTTGGGCAGAAGCGTCTGATCGATCTGATTCGAGGTGGTGAGCGTTTGACCACAGGTTCCATCGTCGGAGCCGGGCGTCCGCACGCCATCTTGACCGGAGAGACCGCCCCGGTGTCTGATGCCTTCACCCAGGCCTGGGAGACCGGCGGCATCAGCCCCATGAACCTCCTGCTCACGCTCTACGCCGAGCGGACGCAGTGGTTTTCCCGGCGCGGCATCGAGCCGACGCTGGTGGCTGGCTGAAGTTCAAACGAACAACACGAGGGTGAACACCCTGACGCTCATCGAGCGTCTTTTTTCTTGGATACAAAAAACGACCTTGCTCTTAAGGTCGTTTGTTAATAGTCGAATAGATACTCAAACACGTACACCTGCCCCTCTTCGCCCACGGAGCGCCAGTCGTCGGCTGTGGTCTTCGCGGTCTCGATGATGCGAGGGGCTTGCCACCAGTAGTTGTTGACCAGGAAGTAGAGTCGGTTTACATCGCCGTGCTGTGGCACGAGATTAAGGGCTTGCTTGGCGGTTTCACGAGAGGGTTGTTCGTTCATTTGTAGGAAGACCTCGTAGAGAGCGCCGCCGGTAGGGATGGGGTAGAAGAAGAGATCCTCGAAATACTGGAAGCCAATCTCGGAAATCGCCGCCGCGCTCACGGACTGGTTCGCCAGAGCGAGGTACGGCTGCGGACCTGCGAGGCTCTCAACGAGGTGCACGGCATCGATGTCTGCTTGGCTCACGTTAAATCCTCGACTGGTCTCATAGGCATCACGTCGGGGATAGGCCATGTAGACGCTGGATGTGGCGATCGCGACGAGGAGGACGAGTGCTCCGCCGCGGAGGATGACGGGTTGGGTTTTGATGTTCATGAACAGGTGACCCAGGCCGAGGATGACGTATGGGGTCAGGAAGAGCCCTATGAGAGGGAGAAGGCGTGCTGCGTAGTTGGCGCGCTCGTAATCGATGAGAAAGGTGAACTCGAGCGCACCTGACATGATGAAGTAGTTGATGGCAAGTGCCATGACCATCAGGAGGATGGCGCGGAAGCGTCGTGAGAGTTCTTTGCGGTACTCAAACCAAGCAAAGGTCGCCAAGATAACAAGGACGAGCATGGCGTTGAGGCCGTAGAGGTAGACGATGTCTAGGAGTGGATCGAATCGACTCTCGAAAAAGACGGTCAGGTTCAGGTTAGAAAACCAGGTGAGGGGGTTGAGGGCAGCCAGATCAATACCGAGCGACTGTCCGCTGATGAAGGCGTTCACGGCAAAGCTCAGTGGGAGCACGATGGAAGCGAAGCTAATGAGCAGAATGCGGACAATGCGATTGGTTGTGGGGGTGCGGGGATTTGTGCGCGAAGGATCTGTCGCCAGGAACATGAAATAGAGGAGGGTTGGAATGCCGGCGATGGGGTGGATCAAGAGCGTGGCAATGGCGCCGAGGGCGAGCACGCGCAGGCGTGGGTGCTCGTGTTCAAGCAGGTAGGGAATCGACGCGAGGATGAGCAGGAGCGTCCAGAGGTTTGCCAGGCCTTGAGGGGTAGTCACGATAAAGCTTGAGAGCGGGAGTAGGAACATGCCTGAGAGCGTGAGCATGGCGACGGACTTTTTGCGGACGATGTGTGCCGCAGCAAAGTACCAAGCCATGGGGAGTAGCAGGGCTGTCAGGACGGGGACAAGAAATGTATCGGCAAGATCGATGGGAATCAAAAAGCCGTGATGGGCGAGCAGGACCAGAGCGTACTGACCAATGTAGTAGAAAGGCTTAGGGGTGATGGTACCGAACTCCGCCAAGTGGGCCTCGGTTGCTTTGTGGATGAACGAGTCGAATCCAAAACCCAGCGGGAAGACAATCGCCGCGACGCTGATGGCAGCAAACAGCAGTACTGAGAGCAAGACGAGCGAGAGTGCGCGTTCTCGTCCGCGCCAGAGCAAGGCGAAGACGAGTGCTGTCGATAACAACAGGAGAAGGAAGACACTCTCAGGGAGTCGTTCCCAGACGGAGCGGACCGCATCTGTGACAGGGTGGGCGCCCAAGACGGAGAACAGGAGGCTCAGGAGTAGGAGTGACCCCGCGGCCACGATCCAGACCGTATTAGGAACACGGTGACGCTTTTCTTTCCAGAGATTGTGAGCATGGGCAAAGAGCGATCGGTGAGCTGTTTTACGTGCGGCAACGAGCAGAATAGGGGGTGTGAGCAGGATGACAATATGCACCATTGTGGCGGTAATCGCCCAAAGGTAGTAGCTGGCAGTCAAAACCGTTAGGAGAATACTCAAGAGCACCCAGATTCCAAGCCACCACCGCAGAACAGCCTTTTCGCTCTTTGTGATGATGCCGCCAAGCTCCCAGCCAAACGCTCCTAGGTACAAAGCGAGCAAAACACCACCAAAAAACACGCTCCCAATGAGGAAGGTGTTGGCCACAAAAAGCGCTAGGAACAGCACTGCAAAGATGGTAGCATGGAGTCGACGGAGCATAATCTTCAGTAAGTTTACTATGTCTCAGCGCGATCCGGCAAAGCTGTTTCCACACGATCACATCATGCGCTACACATTTGTCCCGCTGGTGCCCCCATTTGTTACACCGAACATGATTACCATGTTCAGGATCGTGATGACACCAGTGGTGCTTTGGTTACTCTATGTACAGCAATTTTCGGTAGGCATACCGTTATTTTTATTTGTCGCGTTTACGGATGCCTTGGATGGATCGACCGCAAGGATTCGCAAGCAGATTACCGAGTGGGGAACCTTCTATGACCCTCTGGCCGATAAGATCCTCATTGGGTCTGTAGTTCTGTTGGTTGTCGTGCAGCATGTGAACTTGTTCTTTGGACTGCTGATTGTGCTTGTTGAAGCCCTCCTTATCGCAGGAGGAGTCATTCGTAAGCACAACGGGAAAATTGTTTCAGCGAATGTATTTGGAAAAACGAAGATGTTTCTCCAGGTCACAGGAGTATTACTTTTGCTCATCGCTCTGTGGGCAGGATTCGACCTGTTTATTCCAATCAGTGTCGGCACGCTCTCGCTCGCTGTGGTGTTTGCCATAATCAGTCTGTTTACCTATGGCCTCTAGTTTGAAGCGCACATCGATAAAGGGAAAGGATGTGAAATGCCCCCCGAGGGTCTCGAGGGGGTTTATGATTTTGGTTGCCATTATCTTTTTTATTGGCTCTCTCGCGCTCGTGAATCCAGCAAATCTCTACGTGTCACCAGACGAGACGGCTAACGCGTATGTTGCATCGACGCTGTTTGACGCGGGGGGGTATCTCGGTGCGTATGATCTTGATCCTGCCATCCAGGACCGCATTCACCCTCGTAGTACGGTGACAGTCGACGGACAGCTTCTTCCAGGGAGTTTCCTTGGTCTCCCAGTTCTCTACGGTACAGCGGCAATTGTTCTGGGTTTGTGGGTGCTTTGGATTCTTACCCCCCTCGTGACTATTGGTGCTGCGCTGGGGTTTAAGCAAATCGTTCAGCGATTCACGACACCATCCATTGCCACGTTGAGTTTCGGATTGTTTCTCTTGCATCCTGCCGTCTGGTATTACAGCGCACGTGGCCTTATGCACAACATGCTTTTCGTAGACGCACTTATCCTGAGTGCATGGCTTTGGGTGTGCCGTCCAAAGCGTCTTGGGATCTGGGCCGAGGTTCTCGCTGGTCTCGCTTTGGGGCTCGCGCTCTTTGTTCGGACTTCAGAAATTACGTGGGTTGTAGGCGGGCTTCTGGCTGCAGCGATCGTTTGGCACAAGTCTCTCTCGATTCGTCGCCTGCAGGCTGGATTCCTGGGGTTACTCGTTGGAGCCGGCTTGCTTCTCGGGATGAACTATCTGACCTATGGCCATCCACTGACAACGGGGTACACCGTCGGGGCCGTAGAACAGACTGTCGACCTTGCTGCCGGTGACTCTCTTGATGCGGTCGAGCTTCTGCCGTTTGGTTTTCATCCAATGAACGCTTGGCGTCACTTTAGTGCCTATGGAGTGGAGATGTTTTGGTGGCTGAGTGTCTTGGCGGGCATGGGGCTATTCGTACTCTTTTCACAAAAGCGCCACCGTCGAGATGTACGCGCAATGATTATTCTCGGCACGTTCGTGAGTGCCTGGCTTGTATTCATGTACGGCTCCTGGGAGATCCATGACAATCCTGACCCCACGCAGATCACCATGGCGAACTCCTATGTACGCTACTGGCTTCCAATGTACTTGATGTCCGTGCCGATGATTGCGGCGGGAATTGTCTGGGTGGTTCGTTTCGGTCGTACAGCTGTTGCCAGAGGGTTTCTGACGGCGGCGTTGTGTGTCGCGGTGATCGGCATGAATGTCAGCGCCGTGTTCATTCAAGGGCAAGATGGCCTGCTCATCATGCGTGCTCAGCTTGAGCGTTCCTCAGAGATTCAGTCGTCGGTCTTGGGGCATACTGAGGCAGACGCTGTCGTGATCGTAGATCGTGCCGACAAGTTGTTTTTTCCACACAGGCGGGTGATGTATCCGCTACGCGACGACGCGACGTATGCAGCCATGCCGATCGTGCTCGAGTCCGCACCGCTCTACTACTATGGCATTACCTTCCCACAAGAAGACATCGATTACCTAAACGAGTCTCGCTTGGGGGGCATGGGGCTTGGTATTGAGCTCGTTGAGACATACGATGAGGAAAGTTTGTATCGCATATTCCCATGATCATCCTTACACGCTTTACACAGTTCGTCTTTATTTTGATCCCGATCCTGATTCTCGGGTGGCTTGCGACGCAGTGGTTTGTGCCGTCGGGAGTGTTTTTTGTTGAACATGTTGTCGGGGAAGAGTCTCCGTTCATCGATGAAATTGGACCGAGTCAGCGCGTGGAGGTGCCCGTCGATGGGATGCAAGCGATTGTGTCGGATCCAGCATTTTTCTTTGTGCACCCACATCGTGACTTTAGTGCGGTGCAGCTTGAAGTTTGGTTTCAGAATGAGACGTTGCCGATCGTGGAGCTAGGAGCCTTCTCGGGAGAAGATCCAGATGTTTACACGCTTCTACCGCTGCACAACCGGCTGATTGATGAGAGTGATTGGACACGTATTAATGGTGAAGAGCTTGTGCTGCTTCAGCGTGAACAGCAGTACGCATCCATCGATGACTTCTTCGCTAGTCCACCCGCACGTGACCGTGTGGCCACCTATCGAACCACCTACGACGTCCCGTATCGCCTGGATGGCTATGAGCCAACCGATGCTGAGCAGCGAATCGATGTCTCGCTCCGTGGGCATCACGAGTTTAAGACGTACATCAAAGACGAGACGCTTCGTTTTACCTTCGACTACATGGACATGAATCGCGATGAAGGCGAGGATGTTGTGCGTATCACCGTGTTCAATGAGCAGGGTCAGCCGGTTGCTGAGGCGCGGGCTGAGGACGATGGAGATAGTACCGATGAGGCACAGCCAAGCGGGGTCATGCATCTGGAGCTGACCGCAGGAGGGCTTAGCGAGGGAGTGTACAAGGTGGTGATGTCGACGACACGTGACGTCTTCTTCCGATCGATTCAGACGCCACAGCAAAAGGTCGTCTTCTTGAACACGGTCTTTATTGGTGACGAGGTGGGCTACAGCGAGCCGCCACGAGGCACAACACTCTGGACAGGTTCAAAGCGTCTACGCGGGCAGACCAAGCATGCAGAAGGTGTCCAAACGCTTACGGGGGATAGTGGTGAGGTGGAAGTAGAAGAGCCTTATCAGTGGTATGTGCTTGAGCTCTCGGGGGCGGGTGTGGAATCTGTTGAGATTCCGGCCGGAGATTTGGAACTAGTGACTGAGGGAAAGATGGCGTTCTCTGCATCGCAATATTTTGACCCAGATCCAACGCCACTAAGTGCCTACGCGACAGTTGAGCAGCTCGACGTAGATTACGTGTTGGCAAACTATCAGTCGCCGCGACAAGAGGGTGAATGGCTGGTGGCCGATGTGGGGTTCCTTGTCGAAGAAATAATCGACGATGACCACACATGGAAGTTTAGTTTCTCCACACCTGGGATTGATGCGCTAGAAACGTCCTGGCTCGTTCATAAGATCAATGCTTGGTTTTTTAAAGAGGCGATAGATCTATGATCTGGAAGACAAAATCTTTTTCTGCCATAGAGACCATCACACGCACAGGGTTCCTCGTTGCCGTGACGTCGTACATCTTGTTCTGGCTCCTGGATGCTCTCCAGCCAGGGTTTGTTTCTCGGTACTTCTCCGTGCACATCTTCCTGCTCTCAGCGATTGTCTTTGGTGTTTGGTGGGCAGCCGTCGTGGATCAGTACACGCAGCGGCCATGGCTTGAGTCCCTTGTGGCCCTATCTTTAGGGATTATCCTTGCTGTGATAACCTGGAGCACATCTGATGGACTCGATGGTTACAGACTGCTTTTGGCCCTTATGGGGCTCTTCATTCCGTCTATTATCTACGTATTAATCAAAGACTAATATGTCAGACTGTCTCTTTTGTAAGATCATCGAGGGGGAAATTCCGTCTTCAAAGGTCTATGAGGACGAGCATGTCCTTGCATTCCTGGATATCAATCCCGTGAAGGCTGGGCACACATTGGTTATTCCAAAGGCTCATGGGGCGGACCTGACAGAATCATCAGAAAAAGATCTGCGTCGTGTGATGACGGTCGTGAAGCAGATTGCTCCAACGATTAAGTCTGTTGTGAAGGCCGATGGGTTCAATGTGACATCAAACATCGGAACAGCCGCCGGTCAGTCTGTGTTCCACACACACCTCCACATCATCCCTCGCTATGAGGGTGATGGGCTTGCTGCGTGGCCTCATGACGGAGCGACAGACGAAGAGCGAACCGCTCTTGCAGAGAAGCTTTGCGGAAAGATCAAGAGAACATCGAATACTTGCTGTAAGCGCGGAGAGAACAAGTGCAGTCTATGAAGTCATGGAAGACATTGAAGACAGAATCTCTCCACAAGAATCCATGGACAGAATTTCTTCACAAGCGATTCGAGACGCCTGATGGGAAGCAGGGGGACTACTACTACATGAAGACTCCTGTTGGGTCTGTTATTATTGTGCCGGTTCTTGATGATGGTCGCCTGGTGCTTCATCGAGAGTATCGATACTTGTTCGATAGAGTGAGTCTCGAGTTTCCGTCGGGAGGAATAAAGCTCGAACAAACAGATGAGGAGGCTGCGGTTGCAGAGCTTCAAGAGGAGACGGGGTATACCGCAGGGCATATCGAGAAAATTCGAGAGGTTGCTCCAGCGAACGGATTGTTTGAGGAGTATATGAGGGTGTATCTTGCACACGGACTTGTGGCCGGAGAGACGAATCCAGATGAGTTTGAATCGTTTGAGTCGGTGCTTATGACGGTCGAAGAGGTGGATGAAGCGATTGGATCGGGGGAGATATGGGATGGATTTAGTATCTCAGCTTGGTGCCTTGTAAGAAAAAAAGTCGTTGAGTATATCGAAAAGCAAGTATGAAAATATTGATTACCGGAGGTGCGGGATTCATGGGGTCGAATATGATCCACTATCTGCTTCGCACACGTGAGGATGTGGAGATTGTGAACTTTGACAATCTGACCTACGCAGGAAACCTGACGAGTTTGTCTGATATTCAGGATGATCCTCGATACACGTTTGTGAAAGGATCGATTGCTGATGCCGATGCTGTCGATAAGGTGGTACAGGGTATGGACCTCATAATCAACTATGCGGCGGAGACGCACGTAGACCGTTCGATTCTTGAGCCGAAGGCGTTTATCGACACGAACATTCAGGGTGTCTATAACCTTCTTGAGGCGGTGCGCAAGCACGAGATTCCTCGCATGGTGCATATCTCTACTGACGAGGTGTACGGAGCCGTCATGGAAGGGGAGAGTTCTGAGGAAGATAAATTTGAGCCACGGTCACCCTACAGCGCATCGAAGGCGGCAGGTGATCACCTTTGTCACTCCTATGCAGTGACCTACGGCACGCCGGTGATTATTACGCACTCATGCAACTTCTACGGTCCGTATCAGTTCCCAGAGAAGTTGATCCCGCTGTTCACCATGAACCTCCTTGAGGGAAAGACCGTGCCAGTCTACGGCGATGGCCAGCAGATTCGCGAATGGATCTTCACCGAGGACCACTGTCGCGCCATTGAGGCCATTGCAGAGAAAGGGCGCTTGGGGGAGACGTACAACATCGGAACCGGGTACCGCGTGCCAAACATGGATGTGACGCGAAAGTTGCTTGAGCTCACGGGCCGTGGGGAGGATGCGATTGAGTACGTAAAGGATCGTCCTGGACATGACCGCCGCTACGCTATCAATTCAACCAAGCTTCGCACGGAATGTGGTTGGGAGCCGCTGACCAGTTTTGAGGAAGGGCTCGCCAAGACTGTTGATTGGTACAAGACCAACACGGACTGGGTCGACGGGTGCCGGACAGGTGCGTACAAGGAGTATTACGATAAGCAATATAAAGATCGATAGCATGAAGATTTTGATCATCGGAGCTGGCTATATGGGTCGGCGTTGTAAGGAGGCTTGGGGGGATGAGGCTGTTCTCTCTGAAAAGATTATTTCTACCGTAGATGAGGCGCTTGCTGAGATAGATGCACATAGTCCTGACGTCGTATTCAATGCTGCGGGCATTAAGGGTGTGCCGAACGTAGACTGGTGTGAGGATCATCAGCTCGAGACGATTCGTGGCAACACGCTCGAACCGATCGTGCTTGCTGACGCATGTCAGCAGCGTGGGGTCTACCTCTTGCACATGGGGTCGGGTTGTATCTTCTACGGCGACTCTGCGCATGAAGACAAGGCGTGGCGTGAAGATGACATGGGGAACCCACAACCGGTGTACTCACGCACAAAGTGGGCTGCGGATCTCGTTCTCTCGACACTTCCGAATGTGGGGATCGCCCGCATCCGCATGCCGATCGACTGGAAGCCGGCGCCTGGAAACTTGATCAACAAGCTCGCGAGCTATCCAAAGGTGATCGACGTGGAGAACTCCGTGACGATTGTTGAGGACATGATTGACGTGTTCCATCAGCTTCTGGAGAAACGCGCGGCAGGAATCTTCCACGTGAGCAACCCGGGAACCATGCGACACCGAGAGTTGATCGGGCTCTATGAGGAGCTGGTTGATCCGTCTCACACAAATGAGTGGATTAGCAATGAAGAGTTGGTCGCACAGGGGCTTGCAACCAAGGGGCGATCAAATAACTTCTTGGCGAACGAGAACCTCGCTAAGGTGGGGATTACCATGCGGCCTATCGGAGAGGCACTGAGAGATACCCTCGAGAAGTACGCTGAAGCAAAGAACGCAGAATAAGCAATAAAACCAGGCGAACGCCTGGTTTTTGGATTGACGAACAAACCGAAAAAAACTAAGTTATTCTCCTGGCATCGATAAAAACAAACGCACATCGTGCCAGAAAGGGATGTGATGACAGATACCAACAAGAAAACCCCCATCGAGCCGATGGCGATCGTGCTCCCACTCACCCGTGACGGCAAGATCGTGCTTGCCTCCACAAAGCTGAATCCGCATCCACGGGTGGCGGCTGGAGCGCCTGAGGCCGATGAGCTCCTAGGCAACACGGCTCTCAGGGTGGCCAAGGAACAGTGTGGTGTGATTCTGATGGAGACCAGTCGGGCCATTTCGGTTTGCTACTTGACCCAGGGTCACGTGAAGCATCACTTCTTCATCCTTACGGATGTGGAGCGGCGCCCTGACACCCAAGCTGGTGCATGGCTGACCGTGGATGTCTTCTACAAGCTAGTTCTCAACGGAGAACTGGGCGGCTACCCCGATGCAGAAGCGATCCTTCGCGCCCAGGTGTACGGCTACATCCAACCGCCCCGTGAGATTCCTTTGGCGGCCCAGACGGTTGTCGAAAGTGTCTCGCACAACTGGGACATTCACAGCCTTTCTCTTCAACTCATGTCCGATGGCAACATCGTCGTCTCGGACACGGTGGAGGACTGGTGCTCCATGCCGCCGATGGTCAGGGGGGTCCTGATGACGGACCTGCGTCCCATCGTCAATCGGCTCAAGCGAAAGAGCCGTCGCAAGCGGGGGGGATGGACCTTTGAGTTTCGGCTCATGTACGGCCATACGTACGACTGGTCCACGGACGATCATCGTCGGAGCGGACCGCTGCATGCGTGCAACTACCACGTCGGAGAGAGTGACGTGCGCGAACTCGCGCAGAAGTTCGAGAAGATTCTGAAGGCTCGCAAGGAGCTTGGTCGCACCGGCTACCACGAGTACGTCTACTAGAAGATGATCTTTGATCCAAAATAGACAGGGGAAATCGGGTCTATTTCGGAACGCAGATTGTCTTACGCGCAGCCTGAAATACGGCTGCTTTTTTATTGAAACCATTGACAACATCGGCTTTTTAGACTAATTTCCGCATCTGCCATTGGGGCAGACCCGAAAGGAGATTGGTTAATGCCACAAGATGATTTGACCGGAGGAATCACCCTCCTGCACCAGGAACACTTCACCCAGACGAATCCGTGGGACAAGCCCGTGGTCGGCTGGAAGCCCACGAGCGTGGGGGTGGGTGGCCTCGTCAACCCGATGGGGTGGGCGATGCTGCGTGGCGTGCTCTGGAAGCGTGAGAGCGGAGAAGTCATTCCGCTGTACGACCAGCCGCTGATCGTGGAGAAGCCCGGTGCCATCGTGATCGCCCGGATGGGGGATCGCATCGGTGTGGTGCAGCAGCGCCGCATGACCATGCGTCGACCCACGGTCGTTCGTCGGGATGCCGGAGAAGGAGAACTGGACATCCTCGAGATGACCGAGGTCGGCGAGCACAGCTGGACGCTTCTGACTCCCGAGCAGGGGCTCGAGATGAAGTCAGAGCTCGCGGGAGCACTCATTCCCCCGGGCAACGACTACATGAAGCTGTTGGACGCTGGACAGCTCTGGGACAAGCTCCTGAGCATGGCCGGTGAGTGGAAGTGGGAGGCTCCGCGTGGGCTGATCCAGGGTGACCCTGGTGACATGGACCTCGAGGAGTTCGTTCTCAAGACCGCCAAGATCGAGGCGGGCGAAGAGGGTGGCTTCAAGATCGTCGACGCCAAGCTTCGCGGCACCGTGAACGCCAATCCCACCTTCTTCCTGCATCCGCAGTGGGTGGTGGAAGCTGAGATCGAGTCGGTCGGCGAGGCCAACCCGGAGAACCTGGAGATCATCGGCGGATCGCAGCTGATGACCATGGAGCAGCTCAAGCAGGCCAACGCTCAGGGGGCCTTCGACGACGCGCTCACCCTGGCGGGCCTGGCCCTGTGTGGCCTCTCGCTCTGACGGTTTGATCTAGGATCCAGTAGAGGCGCTTACGGGCGCCTGTTCCGGAACACAGATTGAGCTACGTGCAGCCTGAAATACGGCTGCTTTTTCTTATCTAAAGTGTTTGACGCCATTTCGTACTCGAGCTAGAGTATCGCCGTATGAAAGCCCTTATTGCTGCTGGAGGCCGCGCGACGCGCCTTCGTCCCATTACGTGGACACGAAACAAACATTTGATCCCCATGGCCAATAAGCCCATGCTTTGGTATGTGCTAAAAAAGGTGACGGATGCAGGGATTAAAGACATCATCATCAACGTCAATCCAGGCGAGGTGAAGTATATGTCTGACGCCCTGGGAGATGGGTCAGAGTTCGGTGCCAAGATTACGTACTTGGAGCAGCGCGGTGGAGCCAAGGGGCTCGCGCACGTTGTGGCCAATGCTGAGGAGCACCTCAAGGGTGAGCGCTTCCTGTTCTTCTTAGGGGACAACATTATCCTTGGATCGATCAACAAGTTTGTCGACCGGTTTCAGAATGAAGATCTTGACTGCATGATCGCCCTCTCAGAGGTAAAGGACCCGCACCGCTTTGGTGTGGCAGAGTTCCATGCTGATGGCACACTTAAGCGCACGGTGGAGAAACCAAAAGATCCGCCATCACCGTTTGCTGTGACAGGGATCTATCTATTTGATGAAAAGTTTTTTGAAGCGTTCAAGACAGCGGAGCCTTCCGCACGTGGAGAGTACGAGATCACCGACATCATTACGTGGTACATCCGCAATGGAAAGGTTGGGCACGAGGAGATTACGGGTTGGTGGAAGGATACAGGAACTCCGGATGCGCTGATCGAGGGGAATGCTCTGATCATGGATGATATGGAGCGTGGAGAATTCTGTGTCGATTGCAAGCCACACGTTGATGCGCAAATCCAGGGGCTTGTGTCGATCGGTGAAGGGTCGACTATCGCGAGTGACTGTTTGATTCGAGGGCCGGTAGCGATCGGAAAAAACTGCACGATCGAATCGAGTTTCATTGGACCGTACACGGCCATTGGTGACGATGTGACAATCAAAGATAGTGAGGTTGAGCACTCCATCGTGTTTGACGGAGCGACGATCGACACAACGAGACGGATTGTAAATAGTCTGATTGGTGTCAATGCGACGTTGGTAGATCATAAACGCTCCCATCCAAAAACCAGCCATCGGCTGGTTGTGGGAGATAATAGTTTTATCGAGCTGTAATCAAGAGAAGGTAAACAGGCCCATGAGGGTCTGTTTATTTTTGCAGAGGTCGTTTCCACATAGCACCTTCGTCACTGAGGAGAAGGAGGTTCTGGGCGTCGTCTACGAACCAGAAGAGCCCCGGAGCTTCTTCGATGAGCGCCAAGTGCTCAGGTTGTGGGTCTTGAACGGCTAAAGCATACGTTGTTCCGGCGGCTTGGTAGAGCACAACGGAGCCCTGTGGGTACCATGTCAGGTGCTCGATGGGGTCGCTTAGACGAGTAAGCGTGTCAGATTCGTGTTGATAACGATCGTAGAGACGCAGGTCAAAGCCACTGGAGTAGAGAAGTTGCTGATCGTTCTCATTCCATTCCCATTGCGCGGCAGCTTCATTAAGCAGGATAGGTTGATCGCGGTTTTCAGAATCGATGAGAACGAGTCTCTCGTGCTGAGCATCAAACAGTCCGATGAGAGGTGCTGGTGCGGGGACAAAGAAGTAGGTTCCCAGGGGGAGGTAGGTGATGATGGAAGCAGTGTCATCCTCCAGGAACGAGAGCACAGCACGGCTATTGTGTTCTGTGAGAAGAACGTCTCGATCATCAAACGTAGTCATGCGCTCCATGTCGTCCATGAGAAGCGTCTCCGTACTCGCTGTCAGGTCAATTTGGTAGGACGTGTCAGTAAAGGCTACGTAGAGCAAGTCATCACGTTGTGTGTCCCACCAATATGCAAGAGTATCTGAAAGGGGAATGGGGAGACTCACGAGGTCGCCATTTTGCGTGTCGGCGATGGTGAGTTCAGAGAAGGAACCTTCCTCTCGAGCAAGGAGGATGTAGTCACCGCTTAAAGAAAACGAGATTGAATACTCACTAGAGGCATCATGAGGCAGGCGCATGAGGAGTCGAGTCGAGTCCTCAAAACCTGTTGTGCTCCAGAGTTCTAACCAAGAACTTTCCTGAGTGAGATACACCAAGAGGTCGCCTGTCGGACTAATGGCGGATTGGATGGAGGTAAGTTCTTGGATGGGTTCAGGGCTCTCATCAAGAAAGAGAACCGTGTCGGTGGCAAAGGTGGCCTCCCGGCTTTTAAAGAAGAGGTTTTGTGTCCAGGTGATGTATCCTTTTTTCTGCAATTGAATTTCATGCTCTCCAGGAAGAACGGTTTCTATAACAGCGGGAGTTCGGTCTGTCTCTGGTTGGCCGTCGATATACACGTTGGCATTTCTCGGAATGGACGAGATGTTCAGGACGGCCGTATGGACAATGTGTCCAGATCCCATATCGAACCTATAGCCAGCCGTATAAAGAACCAAAAGAGGTGCTGCAATCAAAAACATGAGCAGAAATGCCAGAAAAAGAAGGAGACGCAATCGATTCGACATATGGGGGTAGTTTACACCATTCTCAGATGGGGTATCCTATAGCCACCTATGACTACCATGACGCAACAGAAATTTCCACGGTCCTTTACCATTCTCCTATTCATTCTTGCCACGACGATCGCATTTAGCATCGGTTTTTTTGTTGGGGAGACGAGTAGATCTCTAGAGATCGTTCCAGAGGGAGAGGGGCATGTCACAGGACAAGGAGATGTCCCCGCTTATTTGTCTGAGGATGTAGATTTTGAGAACTTTTGGGAGATTTGGAATTTTGTCAAAGAGGATTTTTACCGCCAGCCCGTGAGCGATTTAGATTTGTACTATGGGGCCTTGAAGGGGATGGTTGCCGGTCTTGATGATCCGTACTCTGTCTATTTTGATCCTGAGGATGCAGCACAATTTACGGCTGATTTGGAGGGGAGTTTTGAGGGGATCGGTGCAGAGATTGGGATTAAAGAAGATCGTCTGCAGATCGTGGCTCCGTTGCCAGGGATGCCTGCAGATGAGGCGGGGCTTTTGCCAGGGGATTGGATTGTGATGATTGATGGTATTGAAACCATGGACATGACGGTGGAAGAGGCTGTGAGTCTAATTCGTGGTGAAGGAGGTACAGAGGTGGTGCTCACTATTTCTCGAAACGGACTTGATACACTGACAGATGTCACACTTGTGCGTGACAAGATTGTGATCGATTCAGTTCAGTGGGAAACAGACGAGAACAACATCATGGAAATCTCGATCACCACGTTTAATCACGATACGAGCGCGCTCATGAATCAGGCTGTTCAAGAGGCACTTGCGGCGGACGTGGAAGGGATTATCCTTGACCTACGATCGAACCCGGGAGGACTTCTCACAACCGCGATTGATATTGCAAGCTTCTGGGTGGGGTATGACACCGTGGTTATTGAGCGAACACGAGAAGGAGCAACTTCCTTTGATGGAGCTATGGCACCTCGATTGGAAGATGTGCCGACGATCGTGCTGGTCAATGGAGGAAGTGCATCGGCCTCAGAGATTGTTGCAGGAGCTCTGCAAGATTATGGATACGGACAGTTGGTTGGAACACAGACGTTTGGAAAGGGATCCGTTCAGGACTATCAGGAGATCTTTGACGGATCGGCTGTGAAGATCACCACGGCTGAGTGGTACACACCGAACGGTCGAACCATCAACGAGACAGGAATCGAGCCCGACTTCATTGTCGAGTACACGCTAGAACAATATCAGGCCGAGATTGATCCTCAGTTGGACGCGGCCATAGCTCTATTATTAGGAACGTATGAACCAGAAGAAGACACAACCGAAGAAGACGTCGAAGGCGTCGAGCAGGCCGAAGAAGCAGACGAAGGCGAAGAGGCCGCCGAGTAGAAAGGAGAAGGTGCAGCGAGAGCTGTCTGCTGGTGGCGTTGTGTATCGTCAATCCGGTAACGGTGTTTCTTTTGCGATGATGAAGGACTCTTATGGAAAGTGGACCTTCCCGAAGGGACATGTTGAAAAGGGAGAGGACATCGAGGAAGCTGCCGCGCGCGAGACCCTTGAGGAGCTTGGGCTGGAACAAGTGCGACTTTTGGAGTACTTGGGAGCAATTGATATTTGGTTCCGTGACCGTTTTGAGAAAAAGGGGCAGTTGATCAATAAGGATATTCACTACTATCTGTTTGAGGCGCCTCCTGGGAGCAAGCTCTATCCAGATCCAGATCAGCACGCTTACGATGCGAAGTGGGTGCCCATGAGCCGGGTGGAGAAAATGTCGAGTTATCGCGACATGGTACCTATCGTGAAAAAGGCCCTTGGACACGTTCGAGGGTTGAAGCGTTGACCCTCAGGGCGTCCTCTGCTTAACTAAATTTGTATGCAATTATCATTCCAAGGGCGCGTAGTCCCAGGGGAAGGAATGGCGCGTCGGCTTGGTTGTCCGACCGCGAATATTGCTGTTGAGCAAGGGGTGATTATTCCTGCACTTGGAGTATACGTTGGTGAAGCAGAAGTAGATGGGAAGCGTTATGGGTCATTGATTTGCATAAATGATGGGCGTACAGGATATAACTTAAAAATGGAGGTGCATTTGCTTGGACAAAAGATGGAATTGAATGGAAAGCGGATGAAGGTGAAGTTGGTACAGAAGATGAGGGATTTGGTTCCTTATCCAGGAGAAAAGGAAATGACAGATATTGTTCAGCAGGATATTGCCAAGGCGATGGATTGGATGCATGGACGAGAGAGCCTTGGAAGCGCGGTATAGCCGCGTTTTTTTGATCGCGTTTTAGGAGAAAGTACCTGTGGATGGACAAAAGGTTCAGATATTCCCAAAAAATGGACACCATGTTAAGCTAATCCGCGTAAAACTTAAGTTTTCCACATATTATGGCAAAACTCACTAAGAGCCAGTTCATGGCTGCCTACGGCGAGCTCCTCGGTTTGTCTAAGAAAGAAGCTACAGAGAAATGGGAGGCGTTTGTAGAACTCGCATTGCGCGAAGTTGTCACAAACGGAGAGTTCCCACTTCCAGGGCTCGGTAAGCTCGTAAAGAAGGAGCGTGCAGCCCGCATGGGACGCAACCCAATGACAGGAGAGTCCATCCAGATTCCTGCAAAGACTGTCGTAAAGTTCCGCGTAGCAAAGTCCGCAAAGGACGCATTGCTGGAAGCATAAAAGGTTTAGTACAAAAAATCGTCCCTTTTGGGGCGGTTTTTTGATTGGTGGATTGACGGTTGGGCTCTTCGGTGGCAGGGTGGGGGTCTGACAAGGAGCTGAAATGGCAGAAGAAATGGATCCCAATGTCAGAGATGCGATCACGCAGATCACTGAGGTGATCTCTCGTACGCCTCGGGAGACGCTCGAGCAGCACGCGCAGGCCTGGAAGGACAAGGATGGGGCCGTGCGTCTGAGTGGTGAATTGGTCAAGGCACTCCGGTTCCAGATCCTCTCGACGTACATGGCCATCCGATTCGCGATGCGTCAGAAGGACTACCAGGCAGCAGTGCGGATCGTGGACTGCTTCGACGGGGTGCTGGTGGAGTATCGAAAGCTTCAGAGCTCCGAACATCTCCCCGTGGAGATCGAGGGGATGAAGCAGGTGGTCTGCGCACTCAAGCTCGACCTCCAGTTCCTCATCGAGAACGCCTAGGGTCTACGCAAGACCCTCCCGCTCCGGCATAACGTCGGAGTTTTTGTTATGATAGGCCCGCATGAAAAAACAAAAAGCGATACTTGTTGATTTGATTCATCCAAGAATGAATAAGCACCACGCTCTTGAGCGCATGGTTGAGCTTGAGGAACTGGTGAATACCTATGGGGGCATCGTTATTATTAAGCAGTGGCAGAAGCGCCAGGGGCCGCATCCCAAGACGTATCTAGGGACGGGGAAGGTGGAGGAGCTTGGTCTAGAGGGAAAGGAAAATGGCGTGAGCCTGCTTATTATCAATGATCGATTAAAACCTCGGCAGCTGTTTGATATTGGTGAGGCGCTCAGGCCTTATGGGATGAAGGTTTGGGATCGAATTGACCTTATTTTGAAAATCTTCGCCAAGCACGCCAAGACGGCCGAGGCGAAGCTCGAGATCGAACTTGCTAGTGTGCGCCACATGGGGCCGCGAATCTTCGGGATGGGTATGGAGCTCTCTCGTCAGGGAGGGGGAACGGGAACGCGTGGGCTGGGTGAGACCAACATTGAGCGCATGAAGCGGCACTTGAAAGAGAAGGAGCGCCGGATCAAGAAGAAGCTCGAGAAGTTTCAAAAGGGGAGAAGTCTGGTGCGGCAGGGGCGGCGCAGGCGTGGGCTTAAGACGGTGTCGATTGTTGGGTACACAAATGCGGGGAAGACGACATTGCTGAACGCGCTTACTGGCCGAAAAGAATACGCGGCAGATGAATTGTTTGCCACGCTCGATACCCGCGTGGGGCAACTGTTCTTGCCTGGAAGTAATTCGACGGCGCTGGTGAGCGATACGATTGGATTTATCAAAGATTTGCCACCAGAGCTTCTAGCAGCTTTTTCCTCGACGTTATCTGAGGCCGTAGAGGCGGATGTGCTCATTCATGTTGTCGACGCGAGCGATAAGGATCGTGATAAGCACATCAGGGTTGTGGAGGATATTTTGGAGCGTCTCGGGCTTTCTGAGCGGACACGGATTCTCGTATTTAATAAGATCGACCAAGTTGAGCGGCTTGATAGATGTGCCTTACGTGAGCAGTATGACGAGCTTCCTGTGGCCTTTGTTTCTGCTCAGGAGCATTCTGGATTTAGTGAGTTGCTTGAGCTCGTTGAGACGTCCCTTGAGATTTAAGGACGCAAACAAAAACACCCCCACGTCGAGCTAAGCTCAATAAGTGGGGGGTGTTTTATTTCTGGGCGTTCTTTTTCAGAGCTGCAAGGTCGTAGGTCTTTCCTTCGCGATCCCATTTGCGCAAGGTGCGCAGGCCGCGAGCTGAGATTGTGACCGTCACGTCTCGTCCGGTTGCTGGATTCTTAAGGCGCTTCTTCATCAAGTTTGCCTTGAGTTTGCGCTTGGTCTTCACGTTTGAGTGAGAGACATTGTTTCCAGTCACCGTCTTTTTGCCCGTAACAATACAAGAAGTGGACATAATCGAGTGGTTAGTTGTCGTCCGGGAGTATAGCGGATGGGGGGTTTTGTGTCCAGGTCTTGTGCTAGACTGGAGGCATATGACAAATCAAGTCCCAAAACTCTGGATTTTCTTCTTTTTTATCGTGGTAGCCCTTCTTATTGGGCTAGCCCTTAGCGAACCCGCTGCACAGGTGGAGGAAGAGGTTGGGCAGAGTCAGGAGATGGAGGAGGTTCGGGCACAGACATTCCAGGGCATGCTGGAAAGGGGGGATAATGCTGTGTATGTCGAGAACCAGGCCGCAGGCGCTAAGGGGGTTCAGGTGGGGTATGTCGTGCTGAATCAGCCCGGCTATGTGGCGATACTTAATGATGATGGAGGCGTGCCTGGGGTGGTGATCGGTGTCTCGGAATTGCTTGAAACTGGCGGGGAGCACCTGACAGTCTTTCTCGATGATCCTCTGCAGGATGGGGCGGTCTACTACGCCATTCTTTACCACGACAACGGTGATGGAGTGTTTCAAGCTAACCAGGACACGCATGCCCTTGATTTAGTTGATTCCGTGGTTCTCATGACGTTTTTAGCGACGACATCTGCCGAGGTTGAGACAGGGGCAGTGATGCCTTGACAGTCCTGCCAGCAGAGCGTAATTTCCTGTAGTCGCACGATTATTCCACTCGGCGACAGATAGGAGAGCCAGTGTCCAGACGCAAGAAGTCGAAGGCGCCCAACCCCCGGCAGGTCCTGATCGAGGAGTTGAGGGGTCACTTCAAGACGGCCACCGAGGCGATGGCCCAGGAGACGGATCCGCTGCTCATGCAGCTCGAGTCCCTCCAGGCCGTGCTGACGCTCGCCAAGCGCACCTCCTTCGTGGTGCGTGACAAGAGCTACAAGCCGCCCCGGGACCTGTTCCTGGAGATCTACGCCTTCCTGATCGGTCGGTCCTTCCCGATGCGCAAGCTCAACGAGGACTGGGATGGTCAGGGCAAGAGGCCCTCGGCCGCCTTCGATCAGTACATCACGTTCATCTCCGTGCACGCCGCCCAGCGCGTCCCGGAGACGAGTCAGCAGCTCACCAACCCGCTCTCGGGCGAGGTGGTCTCCTGCTCTTCCCTGCGCGACCTCCTGGCCAAGTGCTTGGTGACGCAGGGGCGACAGATGGCCGCCCTGGCCTTCGCGGCGTAGTGCACTGAGCGCAACGCTCCCCGGTTACGACATGTTCGTGCCGGGTTTTTTGATAGAATGATGGGGCTATGGATATTCCTGTGAGAAAAAGTAAACGTGCCAAGAATATGTCGATCGTCGTTCATCCTGGTGGGCGATGGGAGGTGGTAGTGCCTGAGAGGAGGGGGATAACGCCGCGCATGATTGAGAGACATGTAAATACTCATCGTGCGTGGATCGAGAAACAGGTGGAACGCATGGCATCTGTTGAACCCGGTCAGTCACTCTCGCACCGCGGTGTTCCACGCGAGCGTGTAGAACGTGAGACGTTAAAGTTAATCGAGGCAACCGTGCTGGAAATGCGACGATTACATCCGGTGACTATTGATCGTATTCGACTCGGAAACTGGAAGCGTCAGTGGGGGAGCTGTAGTAGTGGCATGACGCTTGGGTTTCACTACAAACTTTCTCTTCTTCCGATGCACCTAGCGCAGTACATTGTGGCGCATGAGCTTGCACACACAACACACTTCAATCACTCAAAGGCGTTTTGGGCGCTTGTGGAGCAGCTTTGGCCAGGAGCCAAGGCCTGTCGAAAAGAACTACGGCGCTATGCGCTCTGATGTGATAAACTATTCCCACTATGTCAAAGAAAAACTCAAAGAAACAACTTCCAAAACTCGTTAAGAACATTGAAGAGAACGTTTGTCGGCTTCCACTTGCGGCCAATGAAAAAGCCGATGAGCCAGCACGTCTCTATGAAATTTCCTGGCGCATTTTCCGCATCATGTCGGAATTCGTAGAAGGATTTCAGTTTCTCGCTCAGTCACGAAACGAGGTGACCATTCTTGGTTCAGCTCGATTAGCTCCAGAGACGAAGTGGTACAAGGAGGCGGAGAAGCTTGGAAAGCTCCTTACGGAGTGTGGTTATACGGTCATTACCGGTGGTGGCCCTGGAATCATGGAGGCGGCTAACAAGGGGGCATCTGAAGCTGGAGGTCCGTCTATTGGAATCAATATTCAACTGCCGACAGAGCAGCGCGTGAACCCCTATGTGACACACTCACGTGGTTTCCACTATTTCTTTACTCGAAAGGTGATGTTGGCTGCCTCAGCGCAGGCTTACGTCTATTTCCCAGGAGGATTCGGAACACTCGATGAGTTGTTTGAGATTGTGACCCTTATCCAAACAGGAAAGATGTCAGGAACGCCAGTCGTTTGCGTTGGAAAAGAATTTTGGGACGGATTGTTTGAATGGGTGCGTGCTGTACAACTTGAAGCGCATCAGACTATCTCAGCGAAGGACCTTGATTTGATTCAGATTGTCGATACAGCAGAAGAGGCTCATAAGATTGTTTCAAAGTCGAAGGATCGTTCATTCTTCTAGTATGCCCAAGCACACGCACAAGCGCACCAAGCAACAAGCCTGGGTTGTTGATGTGAATATGGGGTATGGCCACTCTCGTGCGGCCCATACCCTTCGGGATCTCTCTGGTGGGCTAGTGCTTTCTGCGAATGATTATAAAGGGATTCCTGCCGAAGACCGGAAGCTTTGGCGTGAGAGTCGTGAGGTGTATGAGGCGATTTCTAGAATGAAACCCATTCCCGTGGTTGGGAATTTTTTGTTTGAAGCCTTGGATCATTGGCAGCAGATCGAGAAGTTTTACCCCAAGCGCGATCTCTCCAAGCCAAACATGCAGGTGAAGCAGATCTTTCGGATGATTCGTAAGGGGCTTGGGAAGCATTTCATCGAGAAGCTTTCAGAGAACCCGCTCCCGATGGTCACCACGTTTTTTATCCCAGCCTTTTTTGCCGAATATTACGATTACCCTGGAGACATTTGGTGTGTCACAACAGATGCAGATATTTCTCGAGCCTGGGCGCCGCTCGATCCGAAGCGGTCTCGCATTAAGTACCTGGCGAGCAATGGGCGTGTGGTGGAGCGATTAAAGCTCTATGGTGTCCCAGCAGAAAATATCTATGCGACAGGGTTCCCTCTGCCTAAGGAGTTGATTGGGGGTGCTACATCGACCACTCTGAAAAATCTGCTTTCAGGTCGTCTTTGCAATCTCGATCCAAATGGGATCTTTCATGATCGCTATGCACAGGTGCTTAGAGCCAAGTTGGGTCCAGCGCGTTGTAAAAAAGGTGAGGCAACGCATCCACTCACCATTACGTACTCTGTTGGTGGTGCTGGTGCGCAGCGAGCTTTGGGAGTAAAGATCTTAAAGAGTCTCAAATCGAAGATTGCGCGACACGAGGTTCGTTTGAACCTGATGGCAGGTTATCGAAAAGATGCCATTCGCTATTACCGCAGTGCTGTGAAAGACCTTGGGCTGAAGAAGGAGCTTGGGACATGGGTGAACGTTCCTGAGCATGAGAGTCGTCAAGATTATTTCAGTGACTTTAACGAGGTGCTTAAGACGACGGATATTCTTTGGACCAAACCCTCTGAAATGTCGTTTTATTGTGGGCTTGGCATTGCGGTGATCATGGCACCGCCCATTGGGAGTCAGGAGGAATTCAATCGTATCTGGTTAGACTACGTTGGGGGAGGTGTGCCGATGAATGATCCGCGTTATACCGATGAGTGGCTCGAAGATTGGATTGAGTCCGGAGGGGTTGCGCGCATGGCCTACAATGGCTACATTGAGGCTCCAACACACGGCACGTACCGCATTGAGGACCTAGTTTTGGGCCGAAAAAGCGAAATTCATCCACTGCCGTTGATTGTGTAATCTTGTATGGATAAAGCACTAGAACATCTCTTGGCCACCATCGCGCAGATGAGCCGAGAGGAAGAAGAAGCAAAAAACGTTGAAGATGTGATTAAGGTCTCGGACACGGTGTCCGCGGCTGCTTCAGTGTATGAGACCGTGCGTAACTCGCTTGAGTATGACGAAGAGCACCTCTTGCGTCGCAATGCTATTCGTCGGATTTTGAAGCGACGCATGGTAGAGGGTCCCTCTGGAGAGATGGCTGCGAAACTACTGCGCGAACTTATCTGGGCAAAGTATCTTCCTAACGAGCAAGTTCCAACGGCGATGATCGCTAAGGTCTCTGGGATTCTTGAGAAGTACAAACTTCTCTTTGGCATTCTCGAACCTGAGAGCGCGGAAGGACAACGGGTGTATGCATGGCTTTCAGATGTTCTGTCCGTTGAGATTGAGTACGTTCTTGGCCCACCCTGCATCGATGAGGCGCTGGCAAGCTATGCGTACCAGGAATTGAACAAGCGTATCGAGTGGCAGACATCCGTCATTTCAGAAGGGGATCGAGACCTGCAGCTGTATATTGCGACCCATCGAGCTGTTTTGAAATCAAACCTTGCCACCCTGCGGTACCGTATATTGACGCTTTATTACCCTGATTGGCGCAAGGCTTCACCCGAGGCTCCAGTGGTCAAAGAGATCGCCATGAATCTTGTGAAGGTGATCGATTCTGTGGAAGGTCAGATTACACACCCAGCACAAGATGCTGTTTTCCGATTTGTGCGCCGTCACGGCATTGTCTTCCACCTACTTTCTGATATTGCAAAGGATAATCCCGAAGCTTTTGCCGGGGCACTCACCAGTGGGGATGTCGCCAGCATCGATACAGCCATCTCTAAGGCAGCACAGGAACGTTACGGCACATTCCGCAAGCGATTGAAGCGAACGGTTGTCCGTGCGGCCATCTTCTTGCTTCTGACAAAGTCCATCTTGGCATTCTTGGTGGAGTATCCATTTGAGGTGTTTATCTTGCAGGCAACAGATTACTTCCCGCTGATGGTAAACATTTTGTTCCCGCCGCTGTTGCTTGCTGTTGTGGGGCTTACCGTACGCATTCCAAGAACAAAGAACACGGAAAAAGTCCTCGAAGAGATTCATGGGTTGATTGGTTCTGGGGATGACTTCTCGCTTATTTTCAAGCGTCGTCGACCATGGAACAAAGGAGCACTTTGGTGGATTTTCAACGGTCTCTATCTTACTGTGTGGCTTCTGACCATCTCCGCTATTGCTTGGGTGCTCCGTACAGGCCTGCACTTCAACGTCTTGTCTATCTTCTTCTTCATTTTCTTCCTGTCCCTTGTAGCCTACTTTGGACTACGCATCCGCAACACACGACGGGAGTTGGTGGTGATTGATATGTCACGAGGGTTCTTTGGGAGCTTCTCTGACGTCCTGTTTTTGCCGATTGTTCGTGCTGGACGTTGGGTGGCCTTGCGAGCACCAAAGGTCAATATCTTTTTGTTCTTCTTTGACTTTATTATCGAGGCACCATTTAAGGCAGCCATTGGCATTGTTGAGAGTTGGTTAGCATTCTTGCGTGAGAAACGCGAGGAGATCTAAGGGGGTAGGAGGTAAACACGGAGGACATGAGGCACAAGAAACACTTACATTTATGGCTTGTGCTCGCCCTCATCGCTGCGGTGGGGGTGTTTAGCTTTGCCTCGTTTTGGGTGAATGCAAGACCAGAGGTGGAGCCAGAGTTCGGAGTGACGTACTCGTGGCTTTATGCAGAGCAACTTGGTCTTGATTATCAAGAAACGTTTTTAGCACTTGTTGATGAGCTGGAGGTCTCGTCAGTTCGTCTGCCATTGTATTGGTCAGATATTGAGCACACAGAAGGAGAGTTTGATTGGGAGAAGCCTGACTGGTTGATCGAAACAGCAGCAGAGCGTGACGTGGATCTCACGGTTGTGGTTGGGGCAAAGGTGCCACGCTGGCCTGAGTGTTTCATTCCTGACTGGGCTGAGAAGCTGAACGAGACGTATCAGCAGCACGCAACGTTGGGGATTATCGAGGCGGCGGTGAATCGGTACAAAGATTTGGAGGCCGTTGTGCGTTGGCAGGTGGATAATGAGCCGTTCTTCCCGTTCGGTGAGTGTCCAACGTTTACTGTTGCTCAAGTGCAGGAGCGTGTCGACCTTGTGCGTGACTTGGACGACCGGCCCGTGCAGCTAACGGTGAGTGGAGAGTTGGGGGCGTGGATGGATGCTGCTCAGGCCGCGGATGTTCTGGGTCTCTCCATGTATCGTCAGACGTACAATGACTTCTTTGGTCATTTTGTGTATCCGATTAGCCCAGATTTTTACTACTTCCGTGCGAAGTTAATTGACGGACATGTGGAGCGAGTAATTGTCTCTGAGCTCCAAGCAGAGCCTTGGTTTCATGAACCGATTGAATCTCGTCCACTGACTCAGTGGTATGATGCCTTCACGCAAGAAATGTTTGAACAAAATATAACGTTCGCCCGCGCTGCAGGTCTTTCAGAAGTCTATCTCTGGGGAGCTGAGTGGTGGTATGCACTTAAACAGGCCGGTGATGACAGACTTTGGAACACGGCAGAAAATCTTTTCTAATAGTATGGCAAAAAAATCGTTCGACGTTGTGGTCATCGGGACCGGTTCTGCGGGGTTCTCAGCTATTGAGGGCGCCTTAAGTCTTGGGGCTTCTGTGTGCGTTATCGAAAAAGAGCGGTTTGGGGGAGAGTGCCCAAACTTTGCTTGCGTGCCTTCTAAGGCCATTTTGAAGGCAGCTAAGGCGTACAGGCTCATGGGCCACGCTCGAGAGTACGGCATTGATCTTGGGAGCCGTTCGTACGACTTTAAACGTGTCATGAACTATCGGCAGGGAGTGGTTGAAGCGATTACTGGCGGTGGTGAGCATGGGGATCGCTACATCAAGATTCTCGACGAAATGAAAGGAGTTGAGAGAGTAATCGGTGAAGCAACATTCGTCGATGCGCATACTGTTGAGGTGAACGGAGAGGATGTCTATGGCAAGACGATTATTATCGCTACAGGAACAGTTGATTTCATTCCACCGATTCCGGGGCTCGATGAAATTACCTTTTGGGGATGGAAAGAGGCTATTACAGCAAAGCGTCAGCCAAAGAGCATGGCGATTATTGGCGGAGGGCCTGTTGGGTGTGAGATCGCGACATTCTACGCGAGCTTTGGAACACGTGTTTTGCTTCTTCAAGCAAATCCAGTGGTCCTACATCGAGAGGATGCAGAAATTTCGCAGATTGCAGAAAGTGTCCTACAGCACTTGGGTGTTGAGGTGATTACGGATGCAAAGATCACGGAGATCGTGAATGCTCGAGGGGGTGTGACAGGGCTAAATGTTGAGAGTGGAGGTGTGGCGCAGATGCATGCTGTCGAGACGGTTGTTGTTGCCACGGGGAAACGACCAAATATAGATGGACTTCATTTGGATGAATCTGGTGTGTTGCTCGATAAGCGTGGGGCCCTAACCACAACGAAAGATCAGCGAACCAACGTGAAGCATATTTTTGCGGCAGGTGATGTTGATGGAGGGATGCAGTTTACGCACACGGCTCACCATGAGGGGTGGATCGCTGGCTATAATGCTGCCCTGCTGGCAAAACGTAAGCGTACAGCGCCTCGCAAACGAGATATGCGTGTGGTGCCACGAGCGACGTTTATCGACCCTGAGGTGGCTTCTGTGGGCGTGACGGAAGCTGAGGCTCGGGCGAAGCACAAGAAGCTTCTCATTGGACGGTATCTTGTTGGGTCACTTGGGCGTAGCGTGACAGATAACAGTCGTGTGGGGATGATTAAGTTGATCGCCCACCCGACAACACGAAAAATTCTTGGGGCGCACATGATTGGACAGCGCGCAGGTGAGGTGATTCATGAGGCGGCACTGGCCATGTATCTCGGCGCAAAGATCGATAAGCTTGCTGAGATGATTCACGCGTTCCCAACGTATTCCGAAGGCCTTAAGGCTGCGGCAGCATCGGCCAAGATCGAGTAGGTATGGAAGCTTTGCTGATCTTATTGATTCTTATTGCTCAGATGTGCCTTATCGTTATATTGATAACGATAGGGTATTTTCTTTTCAACGGCGTGTTTGGTGTGCCCTGGGTCCGAACACGGGCGTCGCTCACCGATGAAATGCTGCGTCTTGCCGAGTTACAGTCTGGTGAGAGAGTAGTTGACTTTGGCTCCGGAGACGGGGCTATGGTGATTCAAGCGGCCAGGGATCATGGGGCGTATGGGTACGGCATTGAACGACTGCGACTGCTTGTTTGGCTCTCCAGGTACCTTGCTCGTCGATACGGCGTCGAAGATCGTACAGAGTTTGTCCATGGCGACATGTTCAAGGAGCAGCCCCCTCAGGCAGACGTAGTAATGAGCTATTTATTTAAAGAGGTGAATGAACGCCTTGAGCCTATCTTGCTAGAGCACTATCCATCTGGTACACGTGTTGTAGCGCGGACATTTAGTTTTCCAGGGCTCAAGCATATTACGTCTAAGACGATTCAATCTGAAACCATCCATCTTTATGAGACTCCGTAACCTTTTGCTGTTGTCATTGATTGTCCTTGTAGGGTTTGGTTGCTCACCAGCTTCCGATGACTCCGCGGGTGCTTCAACTGCCCCAGTCGAATCGTTTGTTCATGGACAGGTGCAGAATGATGAGATTCCTAACTTGTATTACCATCAGGTATTTTTTGCCACCGGAGAAGCTGGAGGAGATTGGGAGGTGGGTGACGTGGCCATTGCAGAGCATGGGTCGGTTCCAGATCTAACACGCTTAGACCAAGCGGTGGGAGATGTACCTGCGGGTGCGTTGCTCAGTTATTTTGTCGATAGCAGTCCTGTGATTGATGGTCTCGACGAGCAAGTTTCGTTTATTGTGTCACTTGACGATGGTGAGACGTGGTCTGAGAGAGTGGTGACTGTGATCGATGAATCCTACCTTCCTGTTGATCCCTCAGTTATTCAGCTTGATGACGGGAGGCTACGAATGCACTTCTTTGACTTTTCCTCGACACGAGGTGGGGGTGCTGGAAAAACTCACGTTTTTTACTCGGCGATCTCTGAGGATGGGATCCACTTTGAGATAGAGGGAGCGTCACTGTCATCTGAGGCTCTCATGACGGATCCAGAGGTCATTGCTTTTAATGGCAAGTGGTTCATGTACTTTGCTATGCACGAAGGGGAAGATATGGGTATGTGGGTTGCAACAAGTGGTGACGGCATCGTTTTTGAGAATCCTGTGAAGATCCCTGAGATCATGGGAATCCCTGGGGCGATGGTTGTTGGTGGACAGGTTCAGTTGTATGGATGTGATGGGGGAATTGTCATGACAACGTCCAATGACGGTATTCATTTTGAGGAGCTTCCGGCCACGACAGTGACCGATGAGATGGGTCCGGGAGGAAAATATATCCTAGATACACCGGCATTATTTAAGTCAGAACAGTTTTTTTGCGACCCCTCGCCTGCGCTCCTTTCAGACGGTTCTATTGGACTTGTTCTGAAGACCATTGTGGAAAACTAAGGTGTGCTATAATCGGTTCCACTATGGCAAATAAGGAAGTTGTTCTCGACATTGAAACTCAAACAGCAGCAGGCCCTGATTTTAAGCAGATGAAAATTTCTGTCATTGGGGTCTATTTTTATGAGACGGATGAATATCGCTGTTTTGAAGAAAGTGAGTTCGGAGAACTTTGGCCACGCCTGGAACATGCCGACCGTATTATTGGCTACAACTCTCGGTACTTCGATGTGCCGATCATGGACAACTACTATCCTGGTGACCTGAACAAGTTTCCTCAGCTCGACATGCTGGAGGAAATCAAGGCCGCTCTTGGGTTCCGTCTGAAGCTGGATGATGTGGCTGCGGCAACAATCGGACACCGCAAAAGCGGACATGGTCTGCAGGCGGTAGAGTGGTGGAAGGAAGGGAAGATTCAGGAGATCAAGGATTACTGTATTCAGGATGTGAAGGTAACCAAAGGGGTCTACGAGTACGGCTTGAAGTACAACGCGCTCGCCTATGAGGATCGTCTCGGTGGGCGTCGCGCCATTCCAGTCGATTTTGTCCTAAAACAAGAGGCTCCTTCGATTAATCTGAGCATGGGTTTTTAGATGTAGCTGTGTTTAGTGTCTTAAAAACGTGTGGATAACCCGTCCTTTGACACACAATATATAGTGGCCTAGAATACTGAGTGACCACAACATGTAGTAGTGGCCGTGGGGAAGAGGATCTTGCTATCGTACGTGATTCTTCCAGGAGAAAATATGATCCCAACGTTGGATCTTATTTTTATCCGCCAAAATTCTTTCAAAAAACTCGCCTAATAAACACATATTTCTTTACCTTCGTTATGTCTGAACACACGAACGTTAAGGCTCAGGATAAGGCCGTTGATACCAAGGCCATCTCAGAGGCAGTCTGGGATTTTATGACATCTGTTAAAGCTCTGCGTAAGCGCAGTGGTGAAGAGCAGGAGTTTGATAAGAAAAAGTTATTGGTGTCTATACGTCGTGCGCTTGAAGCTTCAGGCATGGACAAGGATCAACGATTGGCAGAGAGGATTGCAGAGCAGGTGCTTACACGATTGACACGTCAGTTTGATGGTCACACCGTTCCGTCTGTTACAGATGTTCGTGAGTTTATTTACCTCACACTGATCGATAACAACTTGATTCACGTCGCTAAGTCTTATAGCGCGTTCCGCAGTACGACTGCTGGTGATGACCAGCAGGAGAAATACGGCAATGGTATTTCCGTTTCACGATACTTCACAGAGGAAGGAGCGCATCCATTCGACACGATTGAATGGGAGCTGCGTGATGCCACCATCAATGACTCTAAGGGAAACGTGGTGTTCGAACAGAAGGGTGTTGAGATGCCGAAGACCTGGTCACAGACGGCTACCAACATTGTTGTTTCAAAATACTTTTTCGGAACGGTTGGAAAAGAGGATCGTGAGAGCTCCGTTCGTCAGCTTGTTGGACGTGTGGCTAAGACGATTTCAAACTGGGGTCGTAAAGACGGCTACTTCCAGACAGAAAAAGACGCTCAGGCCTTTGATGATGAGTTGCATCACATTTTGGTAAACCAGATGGCAGCATTCAACTCACCTGTCTGGTTTAATGTGGGAACAACCCGACCACAGCAGTGTTCTGCCTGTTTCATCAACTCTGTTGAGGATGACATGCACTCTATCTTGAACCTGTGTGTGACAGAGGGAATGCTCTTTAAGGGAGGTTCCGGGGCTGGTGCGAACATGTCAAAGCTTCGCTCAAGTCACGAGTATCTTGGTGGATCAAACGGAAAAGCCTCAGGTCCTGTGTCGTTCATGAAGGGCTTGGACGCTTTTGCTGGAGTGATTAAGTCTGGAGGAAAAACACGTCGTGCCGCAAAAATGGTTATTTTGGATGTTGAGCATCCGGACATTGATCAGTTTATTACTTGTAAGGTTGAGGAGGAGGAAAAAGCTTGGGCACTCATGGATGCTGGCTATGACGGTTCCATTGATGGTCCTGCTTACGCTTCGATTTATTTCCAAAATGCCAACAACTCGGTTCGCGTGAACGATGAGTTCATGAAGGCTGTTGAAATTGATGGAGCATGGGAAACAAAGGCTGTAACAACAGGTGAGTCCGTGCAGACATGGAAGGCACGTGAGCTTATGGACATGATGTCCGAAGCTGCCTGGAAGTGTGGTGACCCTGGTATCCAGTACGACACCACGATTAACAAGTGGCACACATGTAAGAACACGGATCGTATTTACGCTTCCAACCCATGTAGTGAGTACATGTTCTTGAACAACAGTGCTTGCAACCTTGCTTCATTGAACCTGCTGAAATTCCGTAAAGAAGTGAATGGTGAGCTCGTGTTTGATGTCGAGTCATTCAAAAAGGTGAATGAGATTATCATCACCGCCATGGAGATTCTTATCAGTAACTCTGCGTATCCAACACCAGCGATTGAGCAGAACTCCCATGACTATCGCCCACTTGGAATCGGTTATGCCAACCTTGGTGCGCTCTTGATGAGCCGTGGTCTTGCTTACGACTCAAACGAGGGACGAAACTTGGCTGGAGCTATTACGTCTTTGCAGAGCGGACATTGTTACTTCCAGAGCTCAAAGATTGCTGAGAGAATCGGAGCCTTTAATGGCTATGCAAAGAACGCTGAGCCAGCAATGGAGGTCATGCGCATGCATCGAGACGCTTCTTACGGCATCGACGCAGAAGGTGTTCCTGCTGAACTGATGACAGAAGCACGTAAGGCTTGGGATAACGTTGTCGAGCACGGAAGCCAGCACGGTCTGCGTAACGCACAGATCTCCGTCCTTGCCCCAACGGGAACGATCAGCTTCCTCATGGACTGCGACACCACCGGTGTGGAGCCAGATATCGCCCTGGTGAAGTACAAGTGGCTTGTTGGTGGAGGAATGCTCAAGATTGTGAACGGAACCGTTCCTGAGGCCCTCACACGCCTTGGATATACAGAAGCAGAGCGCAAAGAGATCCTTGCGTACATTGAAGAAAAGGACACCATCGAAGGAGCGCCACACGTGAAGGATGAGCATCTGCCGGTATTTGATTGCGCCTTCAAGGCGGCCAACGGTACACGCACGATCCATTACATGGGACACATCCGTATGATGGCCGCTGTGCAGCCATTCATTTCAGGAGCTATCTCCAAGACAGTAAACATGCCTCATGAGGCCACCAAGGAAGAGATTGCTGACGTGTATATGCAAGGGTGGAAGATGGGTCTTAAGGCCATTGCGATCTATCGTGACGGTTCTAAGCGTCAGCAGGCGCTCACAACCTCCAAAGAGTCGGATGCTAAGAAGCAGAATAAAAAGCTCGACCAAGAGATTGTTTCCGAGACTGAGAGCGCAAGTACAGGTATTGAAACCGTGAAGGTTGTAAGTGACCGTAAGTTGCGTCGCCGCCGACTTTCAGATGAGCGTCGTTCTATCACGCATAAGTTCGCTGTTGGAAACCATGAGGGGTACATCACTGCGGGTCTTTACGACGATGGAACACCTGGAGAGCTCTTTATCACCATGTCCAAAGAGGGATCTGTAATCTCTGGACTCATGGACTCATTCGCTACATCGATTTCGATCGGTCTCCAGTACGGGGTGCCACTGGAGGTGTTGGTGAACAAGTTCGTGCACATGCGCTTTGAGCCATCTGGGTACACAAACAACCCACAGATCCGCATTGCCAAGTCCATTACCGACTACATCTTCCGCTGGTTGGCTATCAAGTTCCTTCCACGCGAGAGTCAGCTTTCCTTGGGAATCAATGTAGTTGAGAAAGCTGAGGAGGTAGAAGAGGTTGCGAGTGCGGGGGGTGTGAAAGGATTGGTTGAGGAAAAGACGGTAGATCAGCCAAACTTGTTCGAGGCGAAGATTGAGAAGACGGAGACGCTCACCTTGCGCGCTCACACACAGACCTTTGATAATCAGTCAGACGCGCCAGCTTGCGACACCTGTGGATCCATCATGGTCCGTAACGCCGCTTGTTATAAGTGTTTGAACTGTGGCGCAACCTCAGGTTGTAGCTAAACTGAACAAATCGTAAACAAAGACAGGGTCTCTTGACCCTGTCTTTTGGTTTCGTTAAGGTGCACTGCCACTTGAAAGGAGGCTCTCATGCCCAAGATGCGCGTGCGGATCCGGGGTGTGATGCGCCGGGTGATGCAGTGGAAGTTCCTGCTGGACGTGTTGACGATCACCTTGATCGTCGCGCTCCTGGGAGCGTACTGGTTTCCAGAGGTCGTCACGGATGTTCCCACAAGGCTCAGTAGCTACTGGATGTGGGTACTGACCATCTTCGTCGGTGCTCGTGAGGCCGGCCGGTGGGTGGGGGATCATCAGAGTGGGAAGTACTTCCTGCGCCTGATCACCAGTGGAGAGATCTACCTAGGATTGTTCCTGCTCCTTCCGTTGACCATGTTGCTTCCCGATCTCTTCATCGAAGGAGTGGCAACGGACCGTCAGCTGGAAGTCGAGGCACTCTCACGGGTGCTCGGCCTCAAGGTTCTGGCGCTCTACCTGTCAACGCGGCTTTCCAAGATGGCCGCAGGGCGCAAGAAGGAGACGGTCGAGCGGCTGAGCTCCTGGCTCAACGTCGTTCTCGGCGCCGAGGACGAAGAGGGAAACAACGCGGACTCCTGAGCGAGTCCGATTTTTATTTAAAAAACCCGTCGTAGTTTCGTGACTAGACGGGGGTGGGCTCAGAGCCCGTGATCGTTTCGGAACTTGTCCCAGCCCTCCAGGACACCGGTGCGAGCGGCGGACCACCAGCGACTCACCTCCTGGAGATGGCGTTCGAGCTGGAAGCTGACGCTCTTGGGGTGAGCGTTGTAGCGGACGGGGGGTTCGAATCCTGCCCAGGCCCGTACGACGGGATCTTCGTGCTCGGCGATCCTGGGGTCCTCGAGGACGACAGCGATCGGGTAGGCGATCTCGTCTCCGATCTCGACTTCCTGGCTGCTCACCTGGATCACCCGTCCCCGCCAGAGTCCCCTGAGGGCCGTGGGGAAGATCTTGCGAACTTCCCGAACCGTCATCTCGCGGTTGTCGCAGAGCTGGTCCTCGTCGGCGAAGTCGCCGATCTGGATCAGGCAGGTGTCGCCTACATCGAATCCTTCGGCTTGAGTGAGTCCCTGGAAGCGCCAGCGGGGGCGGACCTCGTAGGGGAACGGCGGTTCCTTGCCGTTACAGGCGCGGACCTTCGGGTCGCTAGATCCGACGATGCGGGCATCCCGGAAGCGGGCGCGGATGTGGAATGGCGGATCGCCGTAGGGGTCCACGATGTCCACGATCCCTCGACGCCAACCGTCGAAGTCCTGTGGCGAGAGCCCTTCGATCACGTCCTTGGCCCCGTTGGGCAGCACGCGAATCAGGCAGAGCTCTCGAGGTGCCATGTGCGGCACGTGTGTTCTCCCGAGAGGAGGTTTTTTTGACATCAAGCACTCCGTTCGTTGATGTGATGAGACTGTACTCTTGGGGCCATTTTGCGTCAATATTTGCTATACTCTTTTGGTATGGAAAAGAAATTCGTTGCAAATAAAGCGTTTATTGTGAATCAAGAGGGGATGGTGCTCATGCTTCGTGACACGGGGCGTGGGGATCATGTGAATGCCAAAGGGAAGCTTGGGTTTCCTGGTGGGCGTATGGATCATGGGGAAACGCCTCGTGAGGGTCTGCTTAGAGAACTTAAAGAGGAGATCGGCGTCGGAGAAGAGGTTTTAGATATTGGCCCTCCGATTCATGTGGCGCGCTGGGGAGTAGGAGGCGATGTTCGTAATAAACCCATCATAGGGATTCATTACATTTGTCGTCCTCGGGGTGAGCTGGAAATCACGCTCTCAGACGAGCACGATGAGATCGTCTGGATTGATCCAAAGCGACCTTTGCCTGAGGAGCAGACAGATCACTCACTAAAGGATCTCCTGGATGCTTACAGGGCGCATGAGGGGATAGTGATGGTTGCCGATGAGTCCATTAAGGGGCGTCAGGGATATGGGCTCATTCAAGTTCTCACTGGAAACGGGAAAGGAAAAACAACAGCAGCTCTTGGGGAGGCAATTCGGGCTCTTGGGGCCGGGAAAAAGGTTGGAATCGTCTACTTTGATAAGGGGGGAAGTGACCATTATTTTGAACGATTGGTGCTGGAGAAGCTCGACGGTATCGATTTTGTGGCTACGGGTAGGGACAGAATTGATCCATCCACAGGACGGTTTGACTTTTCTATTTCGGAGGTCGATTTGAGCGAGGCAAAGCGTGGATTGGAAGAAGTCCACAGGATGTTCACGGAGGGTTACGATCTTGTTATTTTGGACGAGGTAAACTCGACAACAGACCTTAAAATGCTGGAGATAAAAGATGTGCTCAAGGCTCTTGAAAGCAAACCTGAGAGCACAGAGCTTGTTCTGACAGGGCGAAACGCTCCGCAGGAGTTTATTGACCTGGCGCACCTGGTCAGCGAGATGCGTCTGCGGAAACATTATTTCTATTCAGGGGTAAAAGCTCGGGAAGGGCTCGATTATTAATTTCGCGATTATATGAAAACATCAACACTCATACTCACGATGGTGATTAACGCACTCGTCACAGTGCTCATAGTCATGGCATTCCTCTTTGTGCCTGCAGCAGGTTTACCTGAGGTGGATCTCGACCTAACAGCAGACGATCTCACAGAAGAAGAGATGGTTATCGATGCTGTGAGCATTGTCTCGCCGTCAGTGGTTTCCATCATTGCTACAAAAGACTTGGAGCAGATCTATGACCGCGGCACAGGACGCTTTAAGGAAGATCCATTTGGGAAGTTTTACTTTCAGCAGCAGCCAGCAAGACAGGGGGCCGCGTTTCGTGTGACGCAGGGGG
>JAERTI010000034.1 GCA_016844925.1 Candidatus Uhrbacteria bacterium | reverse complement strand
TGTAGACGCCGGTCGAAAAACGTAGCGCTGGCCGGGGAGTGGTGATCGATTGATTGAACTTGTATTTTGATGCTGTTTTTTCGATCGGTTGAAAAACGGAGCGCCCAGATGACCACCTGCTTTGGGTATCTCAGACTCTTCAGAATTTTGAGAGTTCTGAGATTGACCACTGCAGGAGGCGAGGGTGTTCACGGATATGGAGAAATGGGCTGAGATCCGTCGTCGGGTATTGAGCGGCGAGATCAGCAAGCGGGCTGCATGTGCCGAGTATGGGATTCATTGGGACACGCTCAAGAAGGTCCTCACCTATACGGAACCTCCGGGCTATCGGCGGAGTCAGCCACGCTCGTCCAAATTGGATCCTTTTCTGCCGATCATTCAGGAGATTCTTGAGGGTGACCGGAAGGTCCATCGCAAGCAGCGTCACACCGGCAAACGCATTTTCGAACGGCTCCGTGACGAGCATGGATACGAAGGCGGCCGGACGATCGTCCAAGAGGCGGTGACTGCCTGGAAGCAGCAGAAGTCTGAAGTGTTTCTGCCGTTGAGTCACCGTCCCGGAGAAGCTCAGGTTGATTTTGGCTTTGCCCACGTATACCTCAATGGCGAACAGACGCAAGTGGCGTTGTTCGTGATGACGCTTCCGTATTCCGATACCATCTACATTCAGGCCTTTCCGCGGGAGTGCACTGAGTCATTTCTGGAGGGGCATGCTCGAGCCTTCGCGTTCCTGGATGGTGTTCCCACGCGGATCAGTTACGACAATTCCAAGATCGCCGTTGCCAAGATTGTTGGCAGTCGCGAACGCAAAGTGACCAGAGAGTTCTTACGGCTCAAGAGTCACTTCCTCTTCGAGGACCATTTCTGCCTGGTCCGCCGTGCCAACGAGAAAGGGCATGTGGAGCGGCTCTTGGATTTTGCTCGCCGGAACTTTTTGGTCCCCATTCCCCACATCGATTCCCTGGAGACACTGAATCGTCAGTTGGAAGAGCACTGTCGAGAGGATTTGGAACGTCAGCTGCGAGGCAAATCAGCTCCGAAGAAGGAACTGTTGAGCCAAGAGCAACAACAGGCTCTGCGTCCTCTGCCGAAGCAATCCTTCGAGGGACGCCGGCTCACACAGGCAAAAGCCAATTCGCTGTCCTTGGTCCGCTTCGATAACAACAGTTACTCCGTCCCGTCGCAATATGCGTATCGCCAAATCACGATTGTGGCCACCGTTGATGAAGTCCGTCTTGTCTTCGAAGACCGCCTGATTGCACGCCATCGGCGCCACTGGGGACGCGAACAGTTCTTCTTCGATCCCGTGCATTATCTGGCAGTTCTGGAACGGAAACCGGGCGGCTTCGACCACGCGCGTCCTCTGGAGAACTGGGACCTACCTGTCTGCTTCGGCATTCTCCGTCGCCGTCTGGAAACGGAGTTCGATGGCAAGGGGACACGGGAATTCATCAAGGTCCTCCGACTGCTGGAGCGGCATTCCCTCACGGCCGTGCGAGAGGCCGTCCAGCATGGCCTGGAAATTGGAACCACAAGTGCTGACGCCATTCGGGTGATCCTGGAATACCAGCAGGAAGAGCCCGTTGGTTTGTTCTGTTTGGACGGCCGCCCCCAGCTGAAGCTGGTGCGCGTCGCTCAGACCGATGTTTCTGCTTACCAATCCCTGTTGATCGGAGGTTAATCCTTTGAAGAAGACCGAAACGAAGAGCACCGTTCTGTTGCAGCATCATCTGAAGGCCTTGAGATTGCCCACCATTCTGGCGGAATGCGAACAAGTGGCCGCACGTTGCGCCGCCGACAACGTGGATCACCTGGGCTTCCTGCTGCAGCTGTGCGAACTGGAACTGATCGAGCGGGAGCGACGCGCTGCCGATCGCCGCCTGAGTGCCGCGAAGTTCCCGACCTACAAAACGCTGGATGCCTTTGACTTCAAATGCCAGCCGTCCCTCAACAAGTTGCTGGTCACGGAATTGATGCGTGGCGAATACATTGACAACCGTGAGAACATTCTGCTTGTCGGAAACTCGGGGACCGGCAAAACTCACGTTGCCACTGCACTCGGGATTGCCGCTTGTGGTCAGGGCAAACGAGTTCGCTTCTTCCGGGTGACCGAACTCATCACTCAGTTGATGGAGGCTCGCGAAGAACGCGAGCTGTTGCGTCTGAAAAAGCAGATCTCGAAGTTGGACCTATTGATCCTCGATGAACTGGGCTACGTCCCGACCAGCAAGATTGGCTCCGAACTGTTCTTCGATGTGATCAGCACGGCTTATGAGCGTCTGAGCCTGATCGTGACAACGAATCTGCCATTCGAGAATTGGACCGAGGTCCTCTGTAGCGAACGGCTGACCGGAGCCACCCTGGATCGCCTGACCCACCGCTGCCACATCCTCGAAGCGTCAGGGGAAAGCTACCGACTGCAGGACGCCAAACGTCGTCGCAGAAAACGCTCAAGCGACGACCCAGCCACGACGAAATAAGAACAAGACACGCCCTCGTTCGGAAAAAACACCACGCTCGGACGAGCCATTCCCACCAACAAAGCGCTACGTTTTTCGACCGGCCAGCGCTACGTTTTTCAACCGGCGTCTACAGCCATGTGAAACAGACTATTTACACCTGCCGCTAGGTTGCCAGGATTCCGATTCTGAAAAACACCCGTACGAATAGCCTGTGGATTCTTCACTTCCCAAAGAAACTGACCGTTGTAGGCATCGTAGGCCATCAGACTGTCTTGCCCCTGCACAATCATGCGACCATCGATAACCAAGGGGCCGACGGCTCCCTGGTGTCGGTTGACCATCTTGTCCGGCCCGGGATCGCCATACCAAAGCACTCCTAGTCCACCTTTTACCAATTGGTCGCCGCTATTCGCCGTATTGCCAGGTTCGGCATACTGATGCGACCAGTTCCTCGCTCCAGGCAGTGTGCCGCGAGTCAGTGTCACCCATTTCCCGAACGTCGCGATTGCGGCGTGATCGGCCAACTGAATGTTGCCAAGCCAATTCTTCAGAGCATCTGCGGGCGGGGAGATACCTGGCGCATTCGCAGGACGTCCAAGAGCGATCGTGCCACCGGCTGGCTTGAGATGTCGCGCCAGCGTCGTGGGAACCCCCGGAATACTCCCCGTCAGCAGTAGACTATCCGATACGATCAGGTTCGCGAAGTAATTGGAATAGGGAATTGACGAGAGATCTGCCTGACGGACTGTGATTCGATGTCCGTATAGCCCTGCCGCCGCCAGGGCTATACGCGACTGCTCGACTTTTTCAACATCCGGCTCAACAGCGTAGATTTTCAAATCGCTCCGCCGGGCCAACTCATAGGCCAGACGCCCTCGTTCGCCACCCACAATCAGACAGAATCCTCGAGTTATCCCCGTGCCTTGCAGGATCTCGTCCGCAGCACGCGCGTACACATTAGTCCACGAGTCGATTGCGTAGGGTCTCGCCGTAGTCGACGCTTGGGTTTCCCGTGCTCGAGCCGATGCTGCGTCGGAAAAGCAATAGATCTTGCCTGCCGTCGTGCTCACAAGCAAATTGCCATCGACAATCGCCAAGCCCCGAGCCAAGCCATCAACGTCAAGAGTGAGAGTCTGTTGCCCCGTCTCGATGTCGAATGCGGTGACACGATCCTTGCCTCCGGCAAAAGCGAGATCATTTGATACCACCAACGCTGCTTTGGATGTGCAGGGCTGTCGCCACACAATGCCGACATCGGCAAGTTCTTCCATCCGCGTTTGTAACTTGGCGATTCGTGCTTTCACCTGATCGGTCTTGTCACGCGCCCAGGGCAAGATCCCGCGAAGATTACGTAACTCGGGTGAGATCTTTCGTTGTTCATTGTTCGCCGGATAGAACTCTCTTCGATTCATCCGGACGATCTCCCTTCCGTTCACAGCGTAAGAA
>JAERTI010000033.1 GCA_016844925.1 Candidatus Uhrbacteria bacterium | reverse complement strand
ACCTTTATTATGGCAAATCACTTTTCCTTTGTTTCCAAGGGTTTAGCAGGTATTTTGGTGTTACGTGTCTCGTTGTCACCTGTCTGGCTGTCAGGTGTTACGTGTTCATGTTCGATTGTTTTGATTTCCTGGTTATTCGCCAGTTCTTTTAATTGCTGTTGGCTGGCGAGCATGGCGCCCGCTAGGTCTATAGTGTGTTTTACGTCAACTGCGACGGCAGTCGGGATACACTTTGCAACAAGCGCAAGAAACGTTTTGGGATCGTCGTTTGCGACTTTAAGCAAATAATCGCCTCCGTTATTAACTTTGTTAAAAGCATACTCAACGGCCTCTTTTACGCTCTTATTTAATCTACCGGGCCCGCGCGTTTTCACTTTCGGCATTTTCAACCTATTTGATTTGCAAGTTGTTGATTTAACTATTTAACTCAAATCGAGTTAATTAACCTTATTCAAGTTAATTGCTTTTATCAATATGATGCCCTATTGACAGGGTGACAATAAGACACTATATAGGAATTAGTTAAACACACCAAAAAGGGAAAACTACCATGTCAGAATATGTTAAATTCCGTTTCACGTCCGACAAGGGATCGACCGCCGGGCTTGTCTTGAACGTTGAGATATACAAGAAAAAGACAATAGGCGCATTGTCGCAAATGTTTCCAATGCGCGAAGCAACTAAAATGATGCGCCTCGAATGCTCCGAACCTTTCGGAACATGGGAAGACGCGTTTCATTATGATTTTGAAAAGGGAGAATGAAAATGTACATGGGCCACGATCAATATGGAAATCACTATTCAATCAAGAAACACCCTCGCAAGGAATTGATGGATCAACTTTACTGCAAACATGCGAGCAAAATGTATGTGGATCGCGACGACGGATATTATCATATCGGTTATGTTATTGCGGGCCACTGGATCACAGTTTACGGCCTCGAAGGCGTAACATTTGCAAAAAGGGAAGAATAAAATGCCTACACTATACCCGCATGAGATAGACCAGTTACCCAACGGGAAACTGGTTCACACCCTGTTAAGTGAAGCCCTAAACGAACAAGAAGAAAATTTAACTTTCGATTATGAAGAACAAATCGAAGAACTAGAACGCGACATGGGCCATTACAGTGACCAATTAGATGGCATCAAAGATGAAATTGAGGCCATAACAAACCGCTTTCCGCGCGGTGACTATGACGACCTAGACTATACGAAAAAACCGGAAGAACTCGCCGAACTATTGGCGGATGAAATCAAAACGATCCTGGACGATCTGAAAACAATACAAGCCGGTTATTAATTCACCCGTAACACGTTGGCGCCTCACGTCGGCGTGTTACCAGGGAATTAACCCGTAACACCAAAAAGGGAAAAGACAATGAACGATCAAAAATATAATGGCTGGACCAATTACGCCACGTGGCGCGTAAACCTGGAAATCTTCGACGGATGGGATGCGGACGGTTACGAAGTGTCACCAGAAAGCCTGGAAGAAACAGTAAACGAACTACTGGATTGTGAAGGTGAGACGGACGGATTGTTGCGCAGTTATGCAAACGCGTTTCTTGCGGACGTGAATTGGTACGAAATCGCCAAACACTTAAACGAAGATTTAGATGCCGCCTGATAGCCTCAAACCTTGCCGCCCTACCCTGGGCGGCAATATTGAGCCTATGAGCTCACAGCGGCCTAAAAACCCGCTCACAATCGAAAAGGAAAAGAACATGAAACCAGATAAATTCAAAGCCTATCGTCTAAAACTAAAAGTCTCACAGCCAAACCTGGGAAAAATGCTAGGGCTCGCGCACCGTCAAGTTATGCGCTATGAGCTCGGCCAGGCACCCATCCCCAAACCCGTCGCGATCCTGCTCATAGGATACGTCACCGGCATATGGCCAGAACGTCCAAAAGTAACGAAAGGGAAATTCGCATGAGAAACATTTTGACCATCATCGGAGAAAGCTTCGCCGTCGCCGCAATATTCGGTATCCCAATATTCATGCTAGTCATATTCGGCTAAAACATAGCCCGCCAACAAAAACCTGTTGGCGGGCTATTTCGTCGCCGCTTTTGCCGCCTAGAGGAAAAGGCCCTTCTAGAGGGTTTTCCCTATGGAGTATAAAATACATAGGTCGCCCAACTATTACAGAACTTTATAAATATCTGCTCTTTTCCTCTATTCCTCTATTGAGTATAAATAATCCTTATAAATCAGACACTTACGAAATAGAGGAAAATCTAGAGGAAAAATCACGTTTCCTCTTTTCCTCTAAATAAAACGACGTTTTCGGACAGTTCCGTCCGCATAAACTCGTTTTCGATGGTTTCGGCGTCGCGTCTTGCATCATACTTCATCCATTTAATCTGATTTCGGATCGCCCTGACTTCGGTCTGTTTGTTATTGATTACATATCTGGCGCCATTTTTTGTATCTTCGGGCCGTAAAGTTTTCAGTTTGCGCCACAGCATTTTGAGCACACCACCCGGCTCACGCATTATTTTTTCGTAGTCGTGCTCACGGGCCGCCAGGATGATGGCGCCGCGCAGCGTCTCACGGGTCACCAGGTCGGGGGCATGATTGCCACGCACCCAGTCCGAGATGGTATCGGACGGCGGCCGGGTGTCCTCGATCATACGTGCCTTCGTCGGGGTCATGGGCGGGTATATGTGATCGAAACCGGTGAGGTCACGGCGCATCAACCACCAGAACAAACGCCGGGGCTCCTGCGTGTTGAGCGCGGCCGCGAGGCGGTCGTAGTACGTGTAGTCTTTCCGTTCGGTGGGGTTCTCCACGGCAAACAGGCGACGGTCGCCCTCTTCGAGCACCATAGCGTCGGCGTGGTTGGTGAAGATCAAAGGATTGAAATAGACGACGGCCTCACGGGTGCGGCCATATTTATCGTTGACCCGGATGGCCTCACCGGCTTCACCGGGCTCGACATTCTGCTTGAACGTCTCATAGCCATGATAGAAATCATCACGGGTCAGCCCGCTGTCTTTGGCCTCTTCGACGATGATGAACTGACAATCCACCATCCAGTTATTGTAGTTCTGCTCGGCTGACGTACCTTTGCCGATGAGCTGGGGCAGTGAGGCTTTGTTGACGTGTCCCTGGAGCATCCGCCCGATGATCCGCCCGATCCACGACCGACCCGTGCCGTAGGCGTCCTCGGCGACCATGACACACGCATAAGAGCGCGACGCGGGGTGTTGGATTTTGTAGGCGAGCCAACTGAGGAATGTCTCACGTTCGAATTTATCGGGGATCAGGTAATCCATATGTTCAAGGAACACCAGCGGCGGCTCGTCTGTCTCGGCCCAGTTTGGCGGGACGTATGTATTGACGAAGCTCTGGCCGTGTTTCTCGATCAAGCCGATGTCGTGGCCACGGCTGACGGGGAGGTATGTGGTGGCGACGGCCTTCTTTGTGTCGTCATGCTCAATGAAGGCGTTGGCGATCAGGATAGGGGCCTCACGACCAGGGACCGTCATGCGGCCTGGATGTTTGAGCTTCCAGTCGGCCAGCGTCCAGGACCACACACCGCCGACGGGGCGCTGGGCCAGGTCATAGACCATCTGACCCGTCTCGACGTACGTGTATTTATCTTGGAGCCAAGGGAGAGGGTCGAACCCGGAGACACTCGGGCTACCTTGCTTACTGGCCCACTCGCGGAACTTGGTGAGCTTACGGTCGACGCAGTGCTCATGAAGGCACTTGAACGCACGGGTCTGAACAAACTTACCCGTACCACGTCCTAGCGGGGAGTATCCCGCCGTGTTCTCACCGCTCGTATGTTGCTCATGCCACGGGCAAACGATGTCCACCCACTGGCCACCATCATCGCGCACAACGTGACCAGCATCAGTGAGCCAATCAAGCATGGGATCAATACCATCCATAGCAGTAACACCACTCGGTCGATCAAGTACACCAGCATCAAGCTTCACCTCTATTTTGTCGAAATCGCAGCCGAGGTCCTCGGCTAGTTCATCCAATGACCATACGGCGTCATCCAACTCTCGGACCACGGATCGGAAGTTCTGTCGTCCAGGTTTGATGTTGGCGCTTCCTGGTACTCGCATAAGACGGTAACTTCCCCCTGCACCAGCGTCACCCCAGCCCTGTTGATGACAATACTCGACCAGGGCCTCGTATCGTCCCCAATTATCACCGGGGTCAAGGAGATATCCCCACTGGTAGTTGCCAGGGCTACTTTCCAAAATCCATGACGGGCGAACCGGAGGCTCTGAAGCCTTTGTTCCAATGTCATCGAGCACCAGACAATGGAAGCGCCGAAGATTGCCCCTTCCTCGTCCCACCATAGTAGCCTTATCATTGAGCTCTCCATTGATTGTTGAAACACAAAAGTACCACGCCTGAGCCTGCGCGTCAGGGGCCCATTTGCGCCACTGTCGCGAAGTGATGAGGTAGTTCTTGAACCAGTTGCCCTTGCCATCTTTCTTCGGCGTTGCACGGCTGACACAGACATGTTCTTCTGGTTCGAGGTCTTGGAAGATTAAATCGAGAAAATTTTCCGCGTCCATCACGTTAGTTTCCTTTCCCACCATAGCTTTTATGGTCTGATCTTAAGTTTTCGAACCATGCGTCCACCTCTTCAACTTTCCATATAGGAGTATTTGGGTTGGCGTAAACAGGCTCCGGGAAACCCTCTTTAACCACCCAGAGCCGCAAACCCGGTCTGCTGGTAGGTACGGGGTACAATTCGACTAACTCTTTTCGATTTAGGTATTTCGTCATTTTTCTATTCCTTTTCTAAATGTTGTTTAAATATTTTCATCCACTCACCCCGGTCCTCAACACGCGCCATGACCAGGTCGTCCAGCGTGTCGTTACAGACCAGGGTGGTGACGGTCACGGGCTTGGTCTGACCTTTGCGCCAGACGCGCCCGATGGCCTGCTCATGGGCGTCACGGGACCACACCGGCTGAATGAACAGCACGTCAGCGAACTCATGTTGCAGTCCATCCACCCCGTGGCTCATTGAATTGATCTGAGCGAAGGTGATGTTTGGATAGTTGAGATCGTTCCAAATTTCCTGATAAACGAATTCGTAGAACACCAAACCGGGCTTACCATCCAGCATCACGGCCCAATGTTTAAACGTGGCCCTCCGCGCGGTGTCGTAAGTAAAAATCCGTGTGTAGCCTTCCGCTATAGGCGCATCATTATAAAGAAAACCCGAAGCTATCTGCCTGAGCTTCCCACTCTTCACCGCCTCGTTCGCCGCCTCAACGTCGCCCGCGACCATGTGTTTCTTCATCTCGTTATAGATTTCCCGCGTCTCGGGCGGCATATCAAACCGGATGACCTTCTCAAACAACGGCGGCAGCTCAGCGACCTTATCATCATGGACAAGATGAACGAGCGGCGCAACGCGCGCCATGATCTGTGCATCGGCGCCATCTCTCAAAGTCCAGTTGTAACCCATGTAATCTGAATAAAAATATCGCTCCATAAACTTCTGTTTGTTCGTCCCCAGGGCTTGACCATGGTCGATGATACGGCACATTGGGAACAGCTTCTGGAAGTCCTGGCTGACCGGCGTAGCGGTCATACCAACACGCCACTTGAGCATCCCGCCGAACTTCTTGGACTTCAGCTTCTTGGCTTGTTTACCAGCGGCCTTCGACAACTCGTCAATGATGATGCCGTCACAGCCATGGTCCTGTTGGAGGAGCCAGTCGAGGTTGTTGAGGGAGACAACATAGATGTCGGCCTCAGCGCGCAACGTCAGGCTCCGAGCCTTGGCGTCACCCGTCAGGGCCCATATCTTCAGGTTCTGAGTGTGGGCCCACTTGTCGGCCTCTTTGCGCCACACCGGGACCACTTTGGCTGGACACGCAACGATGACACGGCGAAGGAACCCCTCCGCGATCAGCTCCTCAACAGCCGTCAAACAGATCGCAGTCTTACCCACACCTGTCGCCGCTACCAGGACCGTGGCGTCTGTGTCATACAGCCGTGTGATGGCGCTCTGTTGGTCAGGCGTCAGTGATGCGAGCGATAACATCGTCAACCTCCGCGTGGCTTGCGAGCACGAGAACATTAAGCCCAACGGCCTTCATCTTGTTGATCTCACTGATCTGCTTCTTTGATAATTCACCTTTTCCGTTGGGGTTCTTTAACTCAACAAATACCGCATGACCGTTAAACGAGATCATCACATCGGGAAAACCGGTGTTCCCAACAGCGACCAACTTACGGGCGTAAACCCCGTAGGCCTTGGCCTGTTTGATTAGATAGTTCTGTAGACTACGTTCGCTCATTTTCCGTACCTCTTTCCATGTTCAACCCCACCCGTCGCAATGGGTAATCCGTCCGACCACCAGGGGCGCTCTAGCATGATGTTATTCAGTCGTTCCCCGTCTTCACGGGACCCTAGCCCGATGATCTCATCGTGGACATGTCCAACGATCTCTAACCCCTCGTCGTCCGCTCTGAGCAGCGCCTCACGCAGACAGTCAGCCGCGACGGCCTGTACCGTATTCTGGAACAACAGCGCACCTCTGGCGTGGTTACGCAGCGGAGGCTCGCCCGCAGCGGGCTTAAAATGGGTCTGGAAGGTCGCACCAATCTTTTCTTCACCCCAGGGTGTCATGTAGGGCTCAAAACGGGGCTTTGGGTAGCTCAACAGCCGTTCGGACGGTAACCGGCACCAGAGGAAGTTTGCGCCATCGGAGTGGTAGATAACACGACCAACGGGATAGTCTATGCCAGGGTTACGGACAGCGCCCGAGATTGCCCGATCATAATCCGCCCATATCTCCTCGGCCCACGGGTTAGCGCGACGCCATTTAATGACGATGTCGCGGGCTTCATCTTCCTCGAAAGTAACACCGTAGTTCTTCGCCATCCCGATTAGGGCGTTGTGACTTCCACCAAATTGTAGAGACAGCTCTGCAATTTTACCGGATTGCCTGAAGGTCTTATCCACACTCGCTTCGGACACGTTGAACATTGACGCTGCTGTAACGACGTAGATGTCCCGGCCCGCTCTGAAAAGGTCGAGCTTTTTATCTCCTGGATCACTCTTTGACAACCAAGGGGCAACCCGACCTTCGATGCTGCTCCAATCGACATAATATAAGCCTTCATCCGAGCGTATCATGGCGCGGAGTAACCTTGCCATAGTATCGGCGGGTGTGTCTATCTCGTATCCGGCGAGGATGTCCTTGATTAATGTTTCAGCCTGATCGTGGTCGAAGACATCACGGCGAATGTTGTGCGGTTGTAGACCTTTACCAGAAAACCTCCCGGTACGTCCTGCACCGTTCCAAAGGAAGGTGTTGTGGACCCGTCCTTTAACGTGCTGATGTGCTGCAACAGCGAATTTTTTAAGCGCCGACGAACCGGCATTGTCGATATATTCAAGTAATCTTCGGGCGTCATCATCCAAATCCTCACATTCCAGCAGATATTTCCGATGGTCGGCGTCCAGGCTGATCTTCTTTTCACCCTTCTTATAGACCTCCAACAGCTTCATCTGGTATTCGGTCAACTTCGGGAACAACCATTCATCTCGGGCCTTGCGCTGGGTGGCCTTGGTCATCTTACCACCAGTCAGCTCGGCTATCTGGCGGTTGGCGTCCTCGGCCACCTCTTGTGTGTAACCGAGCGCGGCCATACAGAAGTCCACGTCGATGGGCAGGCCGCGTTCATTAATACGACAGTTGAGGTGGTACTCCTCCCACTCTTCATCCGTCAGCGGCCTGAGACACTTAACCGCCGCCCGCATAACCTCGACATCCGAAATGCAGTAGTCCCCCATTAACACACGGTCGTCGGCATATTCGGGTTTAAAGATGTCATTATGGCCTGTTTTGCAATACTCTCGGATCAGACGGGCACCTTCTGTGTGTTTCCTGAACGGTAAACCCACCCCTATGGCCAGTGCGTCCAGCCCCCCAGCAAAACCGTTGGTCAGACTGATCGCCATCGAGCAGCGCCACTGCTCCAGCTTCGGTGGTGTGAAGTCGTATTCCGGGGCGATTACCCATTCAAATATATGACGCTCAAATTCGCCGTTGTGCGCCGTGATAGCACCACCTGAGGTGAAATGATCGAGTACCGGCTGGGGGAAAGGCTCGTGCGCCCACCAGAGCTGAATATCTTCATCTTCAAACGCATAGGCCATGCAGATGACCTCAGTCGTCGGGTCCTCCGCGTAGCGTCTGAGCCCATGGAAGATGAGGTCACAGGCACTTCGGGTTTCTAAATCTAAAAACAGCATGAGTTTCCCTTTTTAAATAAGTTGCCGGGGTTTTGTCCACCCCACCCCGGCAGAGGGCCGCTGGCCAAGACAGCCGAAGCTGTCGAGGGAGACTAAGCTGCGCTTTTGCGCTTGCGACGTTGGCGCTTCGGCGCTTCTTCCGTAGTTTCTTCAGCCGGGGCGGCTTTTGCACCCTCGATCTGAGGCAACGCATCTTCCTCTTCGTTACCTTCCTGGTCACACCAGGCGACGATCTCGAAGACAGGGTTGAAGGTCATCTTACCACCCCGTTTCTTGTTGGCATAGCTCTCCGAGGTGAGTTTCACTCTCGGATAGAGATGTTGCGAACCTTCAGCAGCATGGGCTTTGATCTTACCCAACAGAACGTCCACACCTTTGCGACCACCGTAGGAGTTGGTGTCGAAGGCCAACATCTCACCGTCATCTACGAGCGCGCCCTGAAACGAGCGCCCTTCAGACGGGTGGTCGTCACCGATACTTTCCATTGGTATGGGGAGTGGTTGGGTAAAGCCGACGAACGATTTGTTGGGACGCCCGCCGCTCCACAAAATCCACCCATGCTGGATGGTCGTGGTGTTTACGAGCACTTCCTCGTCAGTAACAATGTCACTGTCCTGACCTAAGAGCCACTCACCGCTCTCGAAGTCCATCTTGAGGAAGCTGAACCCCGCTAGACCTTGCGTCTCTTGCACTTGGCTACCAGCCAGCGCGGTTGACAGGTCAGAGGCATTCATAACAGTAGGGAAGTTTGTAGTCATAGTTTTCTAGTTCCTATCCTAGTTTCCAAAAGGGCCGCAGCCCGCTTACTTCATTATCTCTTTGAGGTGGCCCTGGACGTCCGACACGACGACCGCCTCACGGCTGTCACCCTCGGGCGCTAAGGTTGTTCCACTACTCTTAGACACGATGAATTCCGATAGGTCGAGGTCCCGACCTTTTTTCTTTAAATAGTCTTGCACCTGTTTCGGTGTGCGCAGTGCCGCTGGGTTTGTGATATCCCTGGCGGTGACGCGCTTCTCTTTGAAGAAAGCGCGCGCAGCGTCGGCGTCGATCCACTTGACGCTCGGGCGCTTCTCGACGATCTTCCAGCCCGTCAGCGGTACCCCTCGGTTCATCTGGAGGTACATCTCTTCGTGGATGGATTTCACCCAATCCTCGACTTCTTCGACGATATCCGCAGCGGCCTGGAGGTCCTCTTGAAGTCTGGCGCCCAAGAGGTTCGTCGCCATGACGCGGGTGCGCTTGGCCTCACAATACGGCTCGGCGGGACAGTATTTGCAATGCTTACCGGGGACGACTGTAGGCGTGTCCTTTTTAGTAGCCCCAATTGCCAGGAGCGCTTTCTCATGAAACTCGTCGAGATCAGAGATGGTGTAAGAATACTGCGACACGACACCTTTCACCTGGGGTTGGATGATGGCGTACACAATATTCTTAGCTTTGGCGAACAGGTCACGGGTCCGCTCATCTTCCCTAGCGCACAGACCGTAAAATTTTAACTGGTTGTTCTCTTTCGCATTGACCGGATGCCGTCCGAACTTGTAATCCAAAACAAGGACCGTTCGCTCGTCTGCTGATAGGCCAAGTAGGTCAATTGACCCTCCCGCTTCACCCACGATCAACTGAACGAACGGCTCGATCTCTAATTCGTCGATGTCCAGCTCATCCAACAGCGCGTTGGTGGCGTCATAGGCGATGTTGGCAAGGTCGAGGTCGTCGGTGCAATAGTCCCGACGAGCCCCGTCCTCCGTGTAAGAGAGCCCTCTTATCAACACGTCTTCCGGGGTGATGGCGTCCTTTTGACAGAGCTCCTGCACCTCGTGGTGCATCGATCCGTCAATGGCGGCTTGACCAGCGGGACGACGCGGAATGTTCTCTGATTTCTTAATCCATGCGGGGCAGTTGATAGTGCGGTCGAAAGACGAACCGCCGATAGGGAGGTGTATTGTCGGCATTTTCCAAATCCTAATCCATTTCCAAATCCAATTGATGTCTTAGCTTTAATACATAACGGTTCACCGCGTCAAGCGTTTTCGTTGTGATCGCCTTTTTAGGGTCACGCATTCGATCCATAAAGGTCGGGTCACCCGTGATTTCTCGACCTACCGAACTTTCAGCCAATCCGCACTCTTTGATGATCGCATCAAGCTCATTGAGTGCCTGTTCTTTTGAGCCCATAATAAAAATCTCCAGAAAATGTTTGACAGATCATACAATATGATATTACATACAGATTGTCAACGTGATTTGAAAAAGGGATATTCAATGCCAAAAGCACTAAAATTCGATGAAGGTAAGCCCCAACATCATCTTCTCATTGATGAGTTTATTGATGAGATGATTAAGGTGCGCGAGATGGGTTCGGAGAAGTACGAGAAGTGGGATTGGCTTCGCGGCTTGGCCTTCTCTAAATACCAGGACGCCATCAAACGTCACCTCCGGGCGTTCAATTCAGGCGAGGACGTGGATGAAGAAAGTGACCTGCACCATATGGCGCACATCGCCATCAGCGCCATGTTCCTCTACTCATTCCAGATGCTCGGTGTCGGCGAAGACGACCGGCACGGCGTAAAGGCCGAGCTACTGCTCAAGAGGTTGAAAGAAGAGAAATGAAACACCTTGCACCCCTTCTCTTATTGGCATCTTGTGCGTACCCTGAGCCCATCATCTGGGCCCATGAGGACCCGAACTATGCGTCTTACCAGGCGGATGTTCGCTTCTGTAAGACTATGGCAGAGGAGTTCAGCCATGGTGAGCGCAGCCCGACGCTATGGGGCGCGGGTATTGGAGGGGGCGCAGGCGCGCTCTATGGCGTCGCTATTAGCGAAGCAGTGGGCCAGAGCGGTGACACTGAGACTATCGCCGGTATGGCGCTCCTGGGGCTCTTAGTAGGCGCAGGTGTGGCCTATAATGAGGCCCATGAGCAGAACATCACCTATTATAAAGCTTGCATCACCCGAGGGTCGTCACGCTCGGCGCCTCATGTCGTGAAAGGATGGCAGTAATGAAAACACTTATTTTAATTGGCGCCCTTGCGCTGGCGGCTTGTTCCGATAGCCGTCCCGTTGTGGACATCCAACAGTCTAAGGACCCTAGTAAGGTCCAGACGGACATGCACCACTGTCTCTGGATTGCAGAGTACTATAATCTGGATAAGGTCACGGCCACTGAGCGTTGTCTCAACGGTCGCGGTCATGTCTATTTAGGGGAGGAGAACGGCTAATGCCGCAGATAGAAACAGAATATGAGACGACTGAGGGTCTTATCTTGCTCGTCACAGCCGACATCACACCGGGTATGCCCGCCACTCAGCCAGACTTGAACGGTCCTGGTGATCCAGCGGAAGACGCGACCATTGAGATCATCAAGGTCGAGGTCAAAGACTGGACGTTCGTGGAGTGTGAGCTGGAAGGCGCTTGCTGGACCCAGTTCGAAGGTGAACAATGGTGACTTAGGCTGGGTCCCCGGTTCTCTCGCCAGAACCGCAGCCTACCCCGCCGCGTCGCCTGCTTTTACCTCAGGCCCGCAGGTTCCGTGGCGGGGATTGAATTTTAGGAGAGAATGATGACAACTCTATCAGAACTGCTCGCTGCCCAACCAGACCTGAAAGAAGTAGCTGTCGTCACCACAGACCACGGTGACACGGTGACAACTAAATTTCAGACCATCGAAATTGATGCCAAATTCCGCACCCAAATGGCCCTTATCAATGCCTTCGAAAACTATGTCGCGGCCATCGTCACAGAGAACTCGCCGTCCGACGAACGCATCCAGGACATGATCGATCATTCGCTTGGCGAACTGAAATTCACAGTGGAGGTCGACGCAGCATGACTTGGATGATTAGCCTGTTCGACAAGACCGGAACGATGGCGCAGCCGTGGGTTGATGCCGGCTATGACGCTGTGTGCGTTGACCTGCAACACAACGGGACAATTACCCGTGACGGTATCGTCTACGAGCAAGGTGACATGTTGGAATGGATACCGGGCCGACAGATCATTGAGGACGGCGTGGCGTTCGTTGCAGCGTTTCCTCCGTGTGACCACCTAGCCGTGTCCGGCGCACGTTGGTTCAAGGGCAAGGGGCTTGGGGCGCTTGCTTCCAGCGTGAAGTTGTTTGAACGTGCCACCTTCTGGGCTGAATGGTTCGGCGCTCCATACCTGATTGAGAACCCGGTTAGCACTATTTCAAGCTACTGGCGAAAACCCGACCATATCTTTCATCCGTGGCAGTATTGCGGGCTTTGTCCCGATGACGAATACACCAAAAAAACCTGTCTCTGGACGGGCAACGGATTTGTCATGCCGGAGCCGATACACCCCGACAAAGTGAACCCGGATGACCGCATCCACAAAGCCCCTCCGTCGCCGGAGAGAGCGAACATCAGGAGCGCAACGCCAAAGGGCTTCGCCCAGGCTGTGTTCAACGCCAACAATACGGACCGGAGGGCAGCATGATCGAAGTATCCAGAAACATGACGCCGAAAGAACGCTGCGAGCAATGCGCCAAGATCAACGAGCATTTCCTGCGGCTAAACACTGCATTGAGCGACGAGCTAAACGGCCTTCGCAAAGAGATCAAGTTGAAGCTGGATAACACGGCGCCGGGTTCTGAGGTGTGGACCGTGCTGAAAGGATTGCTGAGTGATGACTGACAGACCTTACCCAGAACTACGAGTTGTGTTGCGAAAAGAACCTTCACCCGGTTCATTCGGACCGAACCCTCCACAGGTCACTATCCGCATCCTTCAGTATTGGGATGTGCAATATGAAATGTGGTTTGACGTACCGGAGGTGGAAGATGACCAACCTGAATGACCTAGCCGACCGCTTGGAGCAAGGTGAACGGTTAAAGATAGCTCACCGAATATCTCAGGCATTGAATGCTGGCCGGTTCAACCCGTCGCTTGAGAACAACGTCAGGGCGGCGGTTAATGAGGGCTCCCTCGACGCAGCACTGGCAGTCTTTAACGAGGTACTGCCGGGGTGGGGATGGACCATCTGCCAGCACTATGCCGATGTTTACCGTGGCGGAAAGGCTTTCTGTGGAACAGCCCCCACCCCCGCCGCAGCACTATTAGCCGCCACTTGCCGCGCCGTGGCACAGAAGGAGAGTGAGTGATGATTATCACCAATCCCGAAGGCCTATCACTCGAAGACATAAAAAGGATTATGAGGCAAATGGGAGTAAGGCCAATGACTGACACAAAGGAACTTGTGGCGCGGTTGCGTAAGGAAGCTAACGTTGGCTGGTGTGGTGATCTTGGCCAAGTGTTCACAGAAGCCGCCGACCTGATTGAGCAACAGGACGCCGAGATCGAACGGTTGCGGACACAGATAAAAGCTGATGGCGTGTTGATAGAGATTACTAGAGAACAAGCGCTGGAAGAGGCGGCGAAGGTGGCTGATTACTACAAGCCAAACATGCCCTCCATGAGTATAGGACTGCAAATCCGCGCCCTGAAAGAACCGTCCGAGAATAAGGAACAGTCAGGATGAGACTTGGCGAAGCAATCAAAAGCTACCGCGCAACAAGGGTGCCGAGCATGGGTATTCGTGCAGCGGCCAAGGAAATTGGTATCAGTCCGACTACGCTTTCAAAGGTCGAGCGCGGTCATATGCCTGACCAGAAAGCCCTTCAATCTATATGGGGCTGGTTGACCTTTCCGGGGTCTGACTGCGAGGGGCTACGCAACGAGTTGCGCGGCTATACCGAAGCCTACAATCCGCGCCCGTCCGTCAAAGGGAACACTTCCGATGGATAAATACAAATTTCAGGAAACCTGTCCGAGTTGCGGGTCATTTGACGAGGACGAAGGCGGTGATTGGGACATGGTGAATGAGTATTGCCGTGGGTGTGAATATGACGCTGCGGCGGAAACTTCCGAGATAAAGGAACACATTGAAAAGGAAAATCAGGAATGAAACCTCTTTGCATTTATCACGGCAATTGTGCCGATGGGTTTGGGGCTGCGTGGGCCGTTCGGAAAGCCTTGGGCGACGGGGTAGAGTTTCACGGTGGCGTATATCAGATGGACCCGCCAGATGTATCTGGCCGTCATGTAATCCTTGTGGACTTCTCTTATAAACGCCCAGTCCTTGAGGAAATGGCAAAGAAGGCTCGGTCAATCCTTATCCTTGACCACCACAAAAGCGCCGCCGAAGACCTTGCCGGGTACGAAGCGCCGATTTGTTGGGACGGAGAACAGTGGTGGAGCCGTAGGGCGCTTGGAAGCGTTGCGGCAATCTTCGACATGGACCGTTCCGGTGCGATGATAACTTGGGAATACTTCCACCCCGGCGAACCTGCCCCCACCCTGATAAGCCACATTCAGGACCGCGACCTATGGCAATTCAAACTGGACGGAACCCGCGAAATCCAAGCGGCTGTCTTCTCTTACCCGTATGACTTTGAGGTTTGGGACCGGCTCATGGACATGAATGTGCATGAATTGCGAGGCGACGGCGCTGCTATCGAACGTAAACACTTTAAGGACATTCGGGAGTTTATCGAAGCGGCTGGATACCGGATGGAGATAGCCGGTCACGACGTCCCTGTCCTCAATGCGCCCTACTTCTGGTCCTCGGACGCCGCTCACATCATGGCGGAAGGTGAGCCTTTCGCCGCCTGCTATTGGGACACCCCAGACGGCCGGGTATTTAGCCTCCGGTCCTCAGATGACGGCATGGATGTGTCGCAGATTGCCACACAGTTCGGCGGCGGCGGTCATCAACACGCTGCGGGTTATTCGATCCCGTCCGATTCCGATACAGGAGAAGAGTGATGGCGTACACGCTCGAACAGATTGCCCGTATCAACGAGAAGCAAGCCGACCTTATGGCAGACAGGATGGCGTCAGGCTACACGCCGAAAGAGTTTGGCATCCCGGTTGAACGTGCCTTCCGTCGTACTGCGAAGATGATCCACGAAGCCATCACAGAGCAATCGTCCGATTCTGACACACCCATCATCGGGCAGAAGTGTTCGGACTGCGGCGAGTTGGTAACAGCCAATTGTTGGTGCGTGAAATCGTCCGAGAAAGGGGAGCAAGATGGGATGGATAAAAAAGAAAAAGACGCATGGGCTAGGTACGACGAAATAACAACGTCAGATGAGGACAGGCTGCGGGAAGAGATCGAGCTGCTGCGTGAGATAGTCAAGTGGTTCTACCACGAAACGCCTTACCCGTCTGACTGGTCAGACACACTAGAAAAGTTGGGTTGTTTCGAACCGTCCGAGAAAGAGGAACACATTTCAAATGATTGAATGGCCTAAGCCCGGAAAAGTATTAAGCGTCGGCCCTGCGGGAGCGGAGGAAGGGCATTGTATAGCCGCAAGCCAAGACGGATATGTGGCGACCTTCACGTCCCCAAGGGCTCGAACCCGCGCCATCGAGTTCAGCGACAGCACCGTAATGCTTGGTCGCCTTAGTGGTATCAGTGAGGCCGCAGACGCTTTAGACGCTCAACGTGCCAAGATACATCAGCTTGAGCAGGAAGTTAAAAACCAAGCCGAACACGTCGAATATCTGCGCGACCTAATTCGATTGCGGGGCTTTGACCCTGTTACAGGGGAGAAGATCAACTTCGAGCCGCAGCCGTCCGAGAAAGGGAACACAAATGATTAAGCGGATTATCTGCTGGTTCAAACAGCATGAATTTAAAGACACGCTCAATCAATACGGCTTGCCGGGGACAGGCTGGGTACATGTTGAATGCGGGCGTTGCGGCTTAACAGCTAAAGCGATTGTAGGTGAAGACGTCAATAAATACGCCCATGAACATCGGTCCCAGAAAGGTGAACACAATGAGTGAGCGAGATTATCCCGAAGACCTCAAGTGGGAAAACGGCCACTACCAGTGCAAGTGCATCAGGTGTGGGGAGTTTTTCACGGGGTACAAGCGCCGGACAGTTTGCAAGGCGTGTAACTTTCCGAAGTGTTCCACAAACGTCAAATCAGACCCAACGGAACACAATCAGGGGGTGCCGTGTGTCGAAACCGGGTGTTCCACGAAAACAGCAAATGACGGGATTTCGGAACAGTAGGAGAAATGGACAAATGCTTAAATTTTTTAGCGAAGCACTTGAAGACTTGATTGATGAATATGTCGAAGGCGGCGAAGACATGGCGGAAATCAGAGGTGCCTTGGAGTTGAAACTTATGGCGCTCAACGAAGAAGACGAGTGACCACAGACGAGGGTGATTAAATGACAGAAGAAACCAGAACATTCACAGCGAACGAACTCAAGGAATATACAGAGGTCGTCGCCAAGGCAGAGCGCGAACGGTGCGCCAAGATTGCGGAAACCGCTGTTGGTGAGTACGACCTGCGTTGGCGCGAACATGACCCTGCCACGCCTAGTCAGATCGCCCAAGAAATACGCAACCAATAACGAGCGAAAGGGAAACAGATGAAAGCACCATTACTTTACCAGATGGACAGCATCGCCAAGAAGATTGTCGGGGGTGATTGGCCCACCGCATCAAAGGATGGAACGCGATGGTTCCCCGCTCGACCAGAGGGGATGTATTCAGTCGTGTGGCGGATAAAACTGGCGTGGATGGTTCTGACAGGCAGAGCCGACGCCGTAACGTGGCCTGATGGTCAATAACGAGGGTTTTAAGCATGGAACTGACACTAGAAGAATTTCGCATGGTCATCCCCAAGGGAACCGAGCAAGACGACGAAAGCCATCACTCATGGGGTGCCGTCTTGTACTGGTATCGCGATGGAAAAACCTACGAAGAACATCAGCCGGATTTACCGTGCAAAGACTATCCAGTCTGCCGGTTTGTCACATAGGAGGGTTTTTGACATGACAGATAAACGAGACAGTCTAGCCGAAATGGTCGCCGTTCAATGTTCAGACGGCAATTGGAATTACGACCCGTACATGCACGGCATGGCTAACGGCATGATCTATGCCTTGGCTTTGATAGACGACGTAGAACCAGAATTTCTAGAAGCCCCGGGTGAGTGGCTTGCTGACAGACCGACAATTGACCTGCCAGCAGAGCCGTGTACGTAAACGAGCCTCTAAAGCAACACCAGCGCCCCAACAGTAGCACCCGCCAGTGCAGCCGCAACGTCCCTGTTTCCGAATAGTTTGGTTAATACGGCTGGCTTATGCTCTGCCACGAAATAATAGATCAGGGTTAAGGCGGGGCCTATAAGGACGTAATAAAGAAACTCTTCACGTCCTGTAAACTGCCAAGTGGATACAGCCACAATCCACACCAACGTAGTGTACCGGACAAAGCTGTACTTCCAGTTCCCCCAATCTGTATATCCAGCTAAAATCGTTATTGCTCCAGCAGCAGCAAGACTAAATACCGACCAAGTTTCAATCCAAGAAAGATGCACACCATCCAGAGGACCGTACCAAGCAGCCAAGGCCATAGCAACGATGAGTAACGCCCGTCCTTGCCAACCGTAACCGTTGCCTTGGAGGTATCGACCAGCCGCAGCCGCCAGAATGATTGCTGCATCTATCATAAACCTAACGCCTTCCGAAGTGCAGCCAGCACTTCCCACTTATTGTCCAGATACCACTGTTCGACTTTGCCTATAGTCATTCCTTATCCTTCCAGACCTTTACGCCCTTCTCAACAGAGCGACCAACGACATAGCCACCAAGGCCAATCTTAAGCAAAGCCCACATATCGGGCGGAATGTCCAGCATGGCACCGCTGTTAAAGAACATCTGCAAATATGGATACAGGATGTAGTTGTTGGCAATGATAAAGACGAACACCAGCATTGTAATCGGACGCCAGTTAGACGCCAGCCAATTGCCTGAATTAACTTCCGCCTTGATGATCGACGCTGCGCTTTCAATCTCCGTACGCATGGTATCCATCACCTTATGCTGCAAGCTATTCTTTAACTTGGCTGCAAGGTCTTTATCTTCAATGGCTTCATCAATAGTGCCAAAGATGCCTTCAATAACAGGGCCAGCAATAGCCCCAAGGATTGCAGGAAAAGCCATTAGTCTACCTCCACAAGTTCAAAGTGTGGACCATCGAAGAAACTTTCATCCGGGTCTTTATCAACACGCTCCCCATCCATATCCCAGTCTCCACCCCAACGGATTTTGTGCGAGATCGCACCCGCATCCAGAAGACTGTCCGCCACGCCGATAACAAAACGAGCGAAGTCCTCAATCTCATCAATCTTTGACCAATGGAGGTGCGGCTTCTTTGGGTGGTATTCCATGACATCGACTGCCATTGATGGGAATTGATTATGTTTGCTCTGTGGGAAACGAAGCTGTGATTTTCCTGTGCGGAGGTATTCATTCTGCACTTCCTCTGTCCTGAAGCCTTCGATAATGGTGCAGTCACGTATCCAGATTACTTCTTCGAAGATCGTCACCAAATCCTCGTGACAGGTGTTCAACTTGCCCTGTGACGCTTTGGAAAACTTAGGCATCACTTCGTCCTCGCAAATACAAATATGCTGAGTACCAGATTAATAAGCGTCAGTGTGATGATGACGATCTCGCCATTCGTGAAAACCATTGCGTTAGTCATAGCGTTGACGCCACGGTTGACGCCGCCAAGATGATTAAGAATATTGTCATAAACAGCCCTCCTTCTTTGCTGCCGCCATTAGCGCCTCAATCTGCGCTTTCTGATAACCTTTCTTTTCCGCCTCATCTGCCATCTTATCGGGGCGCAACATACCGGCATGAATAGTCAGCTTGCTTTCAATAACGGGTAACGCCTCGTTAATCACATCCAGCTTTTCAAACGCTGCCGCAATGGCTTTCTTGTTCTCCAGCGTCAATCCCGCATTGTGCTTCGTCAACGCTTCAAGACGCACCAACCAAACGACCAACGCAATGACCGCACTGACAAGCCACCAGATTGATTTAAGGTCTGCTAGCGCGTCCATTACCGTTACCTTCGCGGAAATGATTGTTCAATTCTTCTTCTAGCCTCTCGACACGCCTTTCTAGCCGCGCACCATCTGCTCCAGTAAAACGGTCATCGGACGCCTTATGCATGGAGGTCTTAAATTCCTTAATCTGCTCTGTCATGTTGGCGACCTGAACAGTCAGGATGGCGATGTTACGGCTGTTCTCATTTGCCGTGTTCGCCAACCATAAAATCCCCGCCAGCACAAGGGCCGTTAGGATCGACTGCAAGTGACGCTCCCAAGGCTTTGCCGTTGGCTGCTCTCGCCTTTCGTCGCCATCATACTTATCGCTCATCGTTTTGACCTTTCGAAATCAATACCGTTACGTTATCCATAGTGCGGTTCCTTTCACCGCCCCTCATTAACGACCGCAGCCGTGTTATCTCGCCCTTGCCTGATCTACACCCGCACCTCCGAAGGCACCGCCTTCTGATTTCGTCAGAACGTCGATACTGATCGTGTTTGTTCCTGTCGAGTTGTACGACGAAGAAGACGTGATAACCTTGAAGCCGCCCGCAGTTGCACGGGCATGAGTTCCCCACGTTATCGTGTTGCCGTTGATCGTCGATGTGCCTGACGTATCGGGTGTCCAACCGAGCCAGACGAAGGGGCCGTCTGCATTTGCATTGCCGGTGAACGATGGTGATGTAAGAGGCGTTGAACCAGCGCCGGGCGCCGGGAGGTTGGCGGTGCAGAGGGCTTTAAAGCCTGTTGGCGGTGTGTAAGTGAAAGCCGTTGCACCAAAATTAAGCACACTCGCACCGGTACTAAAAAAAGCAATGAACGGTAGATAGTTACCTGTTAAGCCGGTGAACGCTGTCCCCTGTGATACGTTCGATTTATAGAATGTAAGTGTCCCGGTAGCACCATCGAAAGCAACCCCGATGACTTCTGTTGTAAACGTCGCTCCGTAAGCAGCGTAAGAACCACCACTGCCTTTATTACCTGTATTTCCATAATAAACATAAACATCATCAGGGTTAGCAAATGTTGAAAACACATCTACTGTGTCAGCATCACATATACCGATGAGGACGTGTTGATTAGCTGGCGTTACTTCAAAGTAAATCTTAGCTTCTGGTAAGGCAATTGTACCAGCGGCGGATTTATCA
>JAERTI010000032.1 GCA_016844925.1 Candidatus Uhrbacteria bacterium | reverse complement strand
ATCTTCATCAGCGCAATTTCATAATTCTAACTACTTGGATTCTCCGTCAACGCCAATCGCACTGCCAAAGCGATTAACACCGTACCTAAAACGCGGTCAAGCCAGGTTGAAAATTCCCGATTTTTGCGGAAAAAGCTCGTTGTTTGTGAGGCCGTCAAAACAATAGCGAACTCAATTACAACTGCAACCAAATTGACAAGAAAGCCCAACCCTATAAGTTGAAGCGAGGTATTTCCCAGCTCAGGGCGGATAAATTGCGGCAAAAATGCCATGAAGAAAATAGCCACTTTAGGGTTAAGCACATCAATCAACACACCTTGCCTATAAGCTTGCCCAGGAGTCGACAACTTATCTTTTTTATTGCATAAAACGCACCATGTCGCACACCTTAAACGGTTCAAGTCGCACAGGTTAAACGGAGTATGCCGCACAGCTTAAACGGCTGATGTCGCACACTTTTTATCAGGGGGATGGAGAAGACTGGTAATCCCAAAGCAAGGTATCCTAGACCCAAAATTATTGAGGAGGTCAGGATGCCACAGGAGCGATTACCATTGAGAAAGATCAGAGAAGTCATCCGCTTAGATCACGAAACAAATCTATCAAACCGGGCAATTGCGCGTGCCTGCCGAATTTCCAACAGCACGGTTGGAGAATATCTGGCTCGTGCAGAGCAAGCCGGGTTGGGCTGGCCGCTGCCCGATGATCTGGACGAAGCCAGCCTATACCAACGTCTCTTCCCTGAGAAATCCGAAGAGAGCCAACCTAAACGCCCCGTCCCTAATTGGAAAGATGTGCATCGGGAACTATCCAAGCGCGGTGTCACCCTGACCCTGCTTTGGCAGGAGTATCGGGAAGAATATCCGGATGGATATGGGTACACTCAATTCAGACTGTATTATCAACGCTGGAACAAAAGCAAAACCGGCACCATGAGAATTCCTCGCAAGGGCGGTGAAGAAATGGAAGTGGATTATGCCGGTATCACCGTGCCAATAACCAACCCCGAAACAGGCGAGATTAGCCAAGCGCAGGTCTTTGTCGCTACATTACCTGCCAGCAACTACACATACGCCGAGGTACAGGCATCCCAGAAATTGGCACCCTGGATCGGGGGACATGTAAGGGCACTGAGTTTCTTTGGCGGGACACCCAAAACAATCTGCCCGGACAATCTCAAATCCGGCGTGAAGAGCGCCCACCGCTATGAACCGGAACTCAATCCCAGCTATCAGGAGTTCGCAGAGCATTATCAGGTTGCCGTGCTGCCTGCCAGAGTACGTAAACCGCGTGATAAAGCCCACGCTGAAAACGCAGTCCAAAACGTCGAGCGCTGGGGCCTGGCACCGTTGCGTAATCGCACTTTCTTCAGCATCGGCGAAGCGAACCGTGCTCTTGCTCCACTTCTCAAAGAACTGAACCAGCGCAAAATGAAGCATTTGGGGAAATCACGTCAAGAACTCTTTGAAGAACTCGATCAACCCGTGCTTTTGCCTTTGCCTGAAAGACCTTATGAGTTTGCGACCTGGAAAAACGCCAAAGTTAATATAGATTATCACGTTGCTTTTGAAGGGCATTACTACAGTGTTCCCCATCATCTACTGCGCCAGGAAGTCCGCATTCGCGCCAGTGAAACAATGCTGGCGATCTTCCTGCACGGCGAGCAGGTTGCCCTACACCCGCGCTCTTCGGCTCAGGGACGTTTCTCTACACGCGCTGAACACATGCCTGCTAACCACCGTTTCGTTCTCAACGCTGATGCGGACTGGTTCCAGCGTAAAGCGAAGAAGGTCGGTTCCAGCACGCTCGCTTATGTCCAAGCCCTGCTGCGATCCAGACGTTATCCTCAACATGCCTACCGCTCTTGTCTGGGCATTCTCAACCTCGCAGGCAAAACACCGCATCCGCAGATGGAAAAGGCTTGCCAGACTCTGCTGGAAGCAGACTTGCTCTCATATCGTGATCTGAAAGCTGAACTGAAACGATTGAATGCTGAGAAAACCCCATCCAAGCCGCTGCCTGAACATGAAAACCTGCGTGGCAGTGCCTATTACCAATAAGGAGATCCTATGACACACCAAGCCCTTGAAGAACAGTTAGTCGCATTGCGTTTGTCCACCTTTCGCAATGCCCTGCGTGAGCAAAGGGAAAACCCCAAATATAACGACCTGCCTTTTGAAGATCGTCTCTCAATGCTCGTGGAAGCCGAATATATCCAACGCCGCGAAAACCGCATCAAACGCAATATTCGTGTCGCTAAATTCCCCATGCAGGCGGCCCTTGAAGATGTGGACTTCGCCCCCGGACGTGGCTTGGAGCGCCGCCATATTCTTGAGTTGGGGCAATCTGAGTGGATTGCCAGACGCCAGAACCTGCTCATTCTCGGACCGACCGGTTCGGGCAAAACTTACATCGCTTCTGCTCTGGGCGTGGCGGCTGCTCGCAACCAATACACGGTGCGCTACCATCGTGTTGCACGCCTTTTTCATGCGCTCACTCTTGCCAGGCAGGAGGGGACACTTTTGAATTTATTGCGCTCCCTGGCGAAAACAAAACTGCTCATTATTGACGATTGGATGCGAGACACGATCACCATCCAAAATGCGCAGGATTTGCTCGAAGTGCTCGATGACCGTTTTGGACATGCGGCTACGTTGATTTCCAGCCAGGTCCCTGTTGCCGATTGGCATCTGCGTATCCCCGACCCGACTCTGGCGGATGCCATTCTGGACCGCATTGTTCACACCGCCCACCGCATCCAGCTCGAGGGTGAATCCCAGCGAAAACTCAGAGCAAAACGGAGTATGTCGAACACTTAGGTTACAATCCATTCGCCAGTCTTCTCCACGATCCTGACTGTGCGACATCGACCGTTTAAGCTGTGCGTTTTCACCGTTTTACGCATTTGTCCGTTTTCGCAAGAACAAACGCTGGGTTTGGATAGTTCTTTGTCGTCGAACACGTCAAGTCATCGCCTTTGTGATCGGTGACCGCAGTGCAAGAACTTGTGAAAAGCTTTGGAAGCGCATACCACCATCTTATCGTTCTTGTCACACTTTCAGCGATTTCTGGGACGCCTACGAAAAAGTCTTTCCAGAAGAAACGCATCGCAGTGTTGGTAAAGAAAGTGGACAGACCAATCATGTTGAACGCTGGAATTGTAC
>JAERTI010000031.1 GCA_016844925.1 Candidatus Uhrbacteria bacterium | reverse complement strand
CGCGAGATCAGGTACCTCCGCAAGCACCTCGACCACATGCGCTACGCAGAGTGGCGGGACGCCAAGGTCCCCATCGGCTCGGGCATCGTCGAGAGCGCGATCAGGCGGGTCATCAACCTGCGGTTCAAGGCCGCCTCCATGTGCTGGAGCGAGGACCACCTCGCCCCCTTGCTCTACCTACGCTGCGCCCTGAAGTCCGGGCGCTGGGCGGAGTTCATGCCCGCCAGTGCCCAGGGCCGGTACTGGCTGGCGACGGGCGCCATCCCCGAGTCCGCGACCATGCCGGAGGCGGCGTGATGCAGATCCATCCTTTCCTCGAACGCTCCCTGTGCGAGTGTGCCGCTTCCATCATCCTGGTCCACAACCACCCGTCAGGAGATCCCGCACCTTCGAGACTCGATCTGGAGCTGACCGAGAGACTACATCAGATCGGCCAGGTCATGGGAGTTCCCGTCCTCGACCATGTCATCGTGGCGCAGGAGGGGTACTGTTCCTTCAAGGAGCAAGGCCTTATGGGCTGATGCTCCATGGCGTTCGTGTGCAGATGCGGACGCCTTCTTTCTAATGTATATTCACACAGAAACCAGTTCAGCTACAGCGCCAACACAAGGTAGAAGCCCTGGGAATTGGTCGTCAGCACGCGACCAGGGCGAAGCTTTTCCGCGAAGGTCTTGTTTTCAATATAGACGTCCATATTCCCTCCGCCCATTTCAGCTGAGACACAGCCAACCTGATTGTTGGTGAAATAGACCAGTTCTCGGTTATTCCAGGCATCATATGCCAAATGCTCTGAACCAGCGCATCCGAACAGTGTCAGCTTGGGCTTGACCACGTCGAGAAATTCGTATGAACGCCCAGTTTTTCGTCCGTGATGCGGGGCGACCATCAAAGTACAGTCCTTCACGTCGTCCTCATGGTTTTCGAGGACATACTCCCATGTTTTGTCATGGGCATCTCCAGGAATCAGGATCTTCCCTCCCATACTCCGGTAAAGAAGAACATAGGAGGCGTCGTTCACGTCTCCTGACTTGTTCGCCTCGTCCACAAGTCCCTTCGATGGGGACAGAATATAGAGGCCATCGCCGCCGCTTTCTCCATCGGCGTTCTGGTTGGCATACTGGAACCTGGAACCAGCCCTCGGCGAAACCACTGTCACGCCCTCTTCCTTGCCGTCGCGCACTTTGACATAGCGATCCCAATCAGCCTCTTTGTACGGGCTTCCCTTGAAGTCCGGCTTGGCCTTGCGCACGCCTGAGTCCCAGTAGTTATTTACACTAATCTTTGAAAACAGCGCATCAATACCATCCATGTGGTCCATGTCTGGATGAGTCAGGATGAACCTGAAAATACTATCGACACCCAGGAGGGACAGGTAGTCCAATGGGCTGGTGGGGTGACTGCACATGCGGAAATTGCCCCGTGGCTTCGTTGGAAAACCCGCGTCCCGAGCCTCCTTCACTACGGCCTGCGTGGAATTCCCGTAGCAGATGTCAATCATCGACCAGTGTCCAGACCCATGCCTGATGATTGTGCAGTCACCTGCTTTGACATTCAAGAAATGAAACGACGACATGCTACCCTCAACTATTCTTCACTTGATTCGGAAATTCGCGAAGGTCGCAGTCCCCACGTTGACTCGGCAATTCCCTCGATACGAACCAGGAATCTGTCCACGTTTAGACCTGCAATAAACGACAGAGCCAGAAAGCCAAGCGAGTTCGAATTGGTATCTTGCGACGCATCCAGAACCAATAGACCTGCCTTTAGAAAGAGGAATGCCACCCCGCCGACCAAACAACTAACGAGCGGACGAATCAGATACCAAGCAATCCATCTGTCCTGCCATCTGTCGTTGACACTTCGATTTAGGTAGACGGCACGAAGGCAGTAAACGCACCCTCCAAGTCCACCAATGAGGATGCAGTCGTACGCGACACCAAGGGAAGCTATCCAGGTTGGTAAGATACCCCGGAGTTCAAACGACCACATGACGCCCAGCACAGACAAGAACGCAAGCAAATAGACAACGACAAGTCTCACGTGGCTATCCCTGTTGAGGACAAGACAATAACATAGACGGAACTATACACACCGAGAGCCGTCGTGGCAACGCGCTGGTTGCGCCATTTGACATACCAGCCCTCCTTTCCCATCTGTTCATCAATAGCACACTGAGGACATCACCATCTCCCTCGGACCACCCCGGCCCGAGTGGACACCTGCACCTTCAATCCCCCAGCAAGGAGCCTCGTGATGTCTTCACCCGACAACAAACTCACAACCAAGATCCCCATCAAGGACCGCAACGGTCGAGTGGTTGGCCACAAGGAAGTGGCTCTCTACTCTGGCCTTCTGGCCAAGGCCCACACCGAAGGCCTCAAGGCCATCAAGACCACCCTGCTCTACTTCCCGGACGAGAACAACGGCCACCTCGCAGTGGGGGAGCGTTCGAGGAAAGGATGGATCTGCATCACGCCGCCTCCGGCATGGTCGCGGACTCGGGGATGGCGCCCGTCGCCAGCCAGTACCGCCCCTGGGCACTGGCGAGCATGAACTCCTCCCAGCGCCCGGACTTCAGG
>JAERTI010000030.1:0-2500 GCA_016844925.1 Candidatus Uhrbacteria bacterium | reverse complement strand
TTTTAGCCCCGGTACATCTTCGGCGCAGGACGACTTAAATTTAGACCAGTGAGCTGTTACGCTTTCTTTAAAGGATGGCTGCTTCTAAGCCAACCTCCTGGCTGTCTTGGTCTTCCCACATCCTTTCCCACTTAACTATGACTTAGGGACCTTAGCTGGCGGTCTGGGCTGTTTCCCTTTCGACGACGGACCTTAGCACCCGCCGTCTGTCTGCCATGCTCAACTCATCGGTATTCGGAGTTTGGTTAGGTTTGGTAATCCTGTGGGGACCCCTAGCCCATCCAGTGCTCTACCCCCGATGGCTATACATGACGCTCTACCTAAATAGATTTCGCGGAGAACCAGCTATTTCCAGGTTTGATTGGCCTTTCACCCCTAGGCACAAGTCATCCCCCCATTTTTCAACATAGGTGGGTTCGGTCCTCCAGTGCATGTTACTGCACCTTCAACCTGCTCATGCCTAGATCACCTGGTTTCGGGTCTAATCCTACGAACTCATTCGCGCTATTCACACTCGCTTTCGCTACGCCTACACCTATCGGCTTAAGCTCGCTCGCAAGATTAACTCGCTGACCCATTATACAAAAGGTACGCAGTCACACTTCAAGAGTGCTCCTACTGCTTGTAGGCATTCGGTTTCAGGTCTCTTTCACTCCCCTCGTCGGGGTGCTTTTCACCTTTCCCTCACGGTACTAGTTCACTATCGGTCGTTAAGGAGTACTTAGGCTTGGAGGGTGGTCCCCCCACGTTCAGACAGGATTTCACGTGTCCCGCCCTACTCGAGGACTTGAGATCTTTCTACCGATACGGGGCTGTCACCCGCTATGGCTCCACTTTCCAGAGGATTCTCGTTCTTAATCCCAAGCCACTGGCCTGGTCCGCGTTCGCTCGCCACTACTAACGGAGTCTCGGTTGATGTCCTTTCCTCCAGCTACTTAGATGTTTCAGTTCGCTGGGTTTGCTTCTGCATCCTATGTATTCAGATACAGATGACACAAAAGTGCCGGGTTGCCCCATTCAGAAATCCACGGATCAAAGGTTGCTCTCACCTAACCGTAGCTTATCGCAGAGTGCCACGTCTTTCATCGCCTCTTAACGCCAAGGCATCCACCAAATGCCCTTACCACACTTGAGAAATTCTTCCATACGCAGGAGTAAACCCACATACTTACAGAAACACAAAAACACCGCCCGAACCTAAGTCCGGTCAGGTTTTGCGATAATGATCCACAAAAAAACCAATCAAACCGAAGTCCGATCAGCCCTTGTGAACCAAAAACTCATATTCGCGGTTCTCTCCAAACACCGAGCCTCATCAACTCAGCGTCCGGAAAAAATATATATTATAAGGGTGTACTCAGTATCAATCATCCTCCGAAGCATAAAATCACTGTCGCAGGCAGAACCTGCTCAGGTTTTATGACAACGTGCCCACTTAACGCAGGCCAGAACTTCCGACAAAACCCCGAGAACAACTGCCCTAGACTGAAGCAATCATCCCGACAGGCAGGTAAAACCCACCAGCAGCTCTGTCAAAAACCCTGAAGATCGTATCGCCAAACATGCAATACACGATCAATCCGAGTTCTTCTTCCTATTCACAATCTCAAAGAACATAAACCAGACAACCAAAAGCCATCTGGAATTCTAAATCTTCCATACAGGAAAACCCTGGCTAAATTGCGCTCAAGCGCCGCGCTGGCTGCGCTCCCACTTGGTCGCTAGTCCTCGCTACGCTCGTCCGAGCCTTAAGCAAAAACTCTAACGCCGTTAGTGGTGGAGCCGGACGGGATCGAACCGACGACCTGAAGCTTGCAAAGCTACCGCTCTCCCAACTGAGCTACGGCCCCTTACTAAAATGACGCTCAAGCGCCGCGTTGGCTGCGCTCCCACTTGGTCGCTAGTCCTCACTGCGCTCGTCCGATCAAACTCACCAGCGATCAAAGATCGCCGCCGATCGTTCGGCGCTCTTACCATTGAGCTGAAGCTCAATGACAATCACCATTATCGCTACGCGATAATGGTGGGCCTGGGTAGATTTGAACTACCGACCTCACGCTTATCAGGCGTGCGCTCTAACCAACTGAGCTACAGGCCCAATCTCTAAACGAGTTTTGTTTTCCTGAAGGAAGGGATACGTGGACGGCGTCAACAAATCTTGAGGCCTTTAAGTTTGATTTGAGGCTTCAATAAGCCTCTGAAGAATGTCCGGGAGTTTCTGATAAATCAGACCTTCCCAAACGTCCTTGAAAGGAGGTGATCCAGCCGCAGGTTCCCCTACGGCTACCTTGTTACGACTTCACCCCAGTCGCTGACCTGACCGTGGCTGGCTGCCTCCTAAAAGGTTAGCTCACCATCTTCGGGTCAAACCAACTCCCATGGTGTGACGGGCGGTGTGTACAAGGCCCGGGAACGTATTCACCGTGGCATGCTGATCCACGATTACTAGCGATTCCGACTTCATGCTCTCGAGTTGCAGAGAACAATCCGAACTGAGACG
>JAERTI010000029.1 GCA_016844925.1 Candidatus Uhrbacteria bacterium | reverse complement strand
CCCCCATGGAGGGACTCCCCCTGGTGGAACTCAAGGCGAGTGAAGCGAGGCCCCCCACGCCCCCCAAGCGCCAGCCGGTCAACTGCGTCGAGATGGCCGTCGACGAAGACCTCACCATGGAGCGCTGGTGCCTCCAGAACGGTCAGTGGTACCAGGAGCCCCTCAAGATCACGGAGCAGCCGAAGATCGTCTACCGAGGCACGCTCTAGCCCACGCAACGCACCCACACGCCGGGTGCTTTTTACTTTGGTGGATTGACATAACTGGCTAAAAAAGTTAGTTTGTGGCGTCCAGAGACAACCCACAGGAGGAGGACGTCGATGCACCGATTCGACCACCCGGAACCTGGCCCAAGGCCGCTGATCGTCGAGACAACCTCGCGACGAGTCCTGTCCGAAGCGGACCAGGACCTGCTCTCGCGACTCGAGCTCGACACACACGTCAAGGACATGGTCCGCCAGTACTGGCTGGACAACCCGCCGGAGAAGAAGAGCGAGAAGTTCAAGCGGAGCTCACGACGTTGGTACCTCATCACCGTCGCCGCCCCCCTGCTCCTGATCACCGGAACCCTGAGCCCCCTGTTCCTCAACGGAGCCTCCTGGGCAGTGAACCTGAGCATCTTCGCGACCTGGATCATGATGATGGTCGTGATCCTGCTCATGAGCGTGCTGACGATCAACAACGGCATCATCGCGAGCAACGAAGACGCCAACGAGCGCAAGAAGCTCATGAAGCGAGGTGACATCTTCTGGCTCACCAAGAGAAAGAAGGGGCTGACCTGGTACCTCATGTTCCCGGCGCTCATGGCACTCCCGCTGGTCATGGCCACGCAGGCGCACTTCATCACCGCCATCGCCCTGGTCGCCTTCTACGTCTCGGTCAAGTTCCTGCACAACATCAACAAGGGGATCATCACCGACGCCCTCAACAAGCTCACGGGCATCGAGATCATCCAGAACCCCTAGACGCCACGCACCCACACGCCGGGTGCTTTTTACTTTCAACAAACAAAAGACAGGGCCGAAGCCCTGTCCCTATTCTTATCCCTTATCGGGCCGCCCACCACGCTGTGAACGATCCTTCAGCTTATTTTTGTAATCTTTGAGCTGTCGTCGCAACTGATCACGAGCTGTACCAATGGCGTGATACAAGTTCTCTTCCTCGGTCACAGCACGCAAGTCGTTCCCTGGCACACTGAGCTGAAACTCTGCGCGATAGAACGGCCCTTTTGAATGATGCTTTGTTGACTTCCCTACTTCCACCTTCAGCTCGGCAGCAGGGTCAAAATCTTTCGTTAACTTACCTAAGGCAACGGCCTTTGATTCCACTCGAGACTTGATGGCGTCTGTGAGCGGCATATTTGTTCCCTTAATGACGGTAATTCGCATAGATTTAAGACTCGTACTTATGACTTAAAATCCAACGTACTGAACTTCCTCCTTTAACAGGATACCATACTGATCCCGGGCTCGCGTCTTCACAAGAGCGATGAGTTGAGCCACCTCATCGGCCGTAGCCTCTCCTGTATTTACCAGAAAATTCCCGTGCTTTTCACTGATCTTTGCTGCACCAATCTGCATCCCTTTCAAATTAAGCTGGTCGATGAGCCAGCCGGCAGAAAGCCGCCGGCCAGCGCTCATCTCTGCAGGTATATCGAGCTTCTTCTCCAAACGTTGCAACTCCTCATCGCTCTGAACTTCATAGTTTTTAAACAGGCACCCAGCGGACCCAGCATCCTGAGGCTGCGACTCCTTACGCCGCATCAGTTTGTCAGCAAGCTCCATCTTGAGCTCCTCCGCATCACCCTCCTCTAGCTCGAACGTCGCCGCCAGCACAATGTCGTCTGAATATTTGATCGCGCTCTCTCGGTACCCAAACGCCAGTTCCTCATTTGAGAGCTCAACAATCTTCCCGTCGCGCAGCACCTCTGCCATCACCAGATGGTCCTTTATCTCACCTCCAAAGCACCCCGCATTCCCCCGCACGCCTCCGCCAATGGTTCCCGGTAGCGAGATCGCCCAGGTAAGCCCCTTGAGTCCGATGTTCGCCGTTGCTCGAGCCAGAGCGGCCGAGAGCACACCAGCCTCAGCCCGAACCCGCGTCCCCTCAATACCGTACGAACGCATCGCAATCTTGATAACAATCCCATCGAACCCCGCGTCATTCACCAGCATGTTGGATCCGCCCCCAAAGATAAACGTCGCCTTCCCCTCGTCCTGAGCCACCTTGAGCACGTGTTGGAGCTCCTCGATGGTCCGAACCTCAACAAACCATTTCGCCGGTCCGCCAATCCGAAAATTCGTATGACGGCTCATTGGCTCGTTTTCCTTGAGTCGCGTCCCAACGATTTGTTCCAGTTGTTCTTTTAGCGTCATATAAACTTACGTGCGAGATCATCAATATCCCCCGCGCCCATAATAAGCACCACATCCCCTGCCTTCACCAAATCACGCAGCTCTGTCTCTGCCACCGACAAATCAGCGGCATAACGAGCATCCTTTGCTGAATCCTGTTCCTTGATTGCTTCGACAAGTTTCTTTGAGCTCATCTCACTATTCTCATTACGACCAGCAACATCATAAATCTCCGGAAGCACGATGTGATCGGCAAGCCTCAAGACCTCCACGAACCCATCGAAGAGCTTCGCGGTACGGTCGTGCTGGTGCGGTTGGTAACACAGAATAATTCTACGCCCAGGGAAAAACTCTCGGGCTGCCTCAATCGTTCCAGCCACGCCGGTTGGATGATGTCCGTAATCAGAGATTACATCCGCGCCGCGCCAGACTCCCACGCGCTCAAACCGCCGCCAGGTGCCCAGAAATGCGCCTAGAGCACGTCGGCATGTGGCAAACGGCACTCCAAGCTCCATAGCTGCAGCCGTTGCTGCAAGAGCATTTTCAATGTTAAACGCCCCAGGGATCTTCAATTCGATATCCCCCAGGTGTACCTCTTTATCTTCTTTGCGGTAGACACGCACCTTCTGCGATCCCGCTTCCGTCGCTCTGTCTCTAGAAAAATAGTCCGTGATGATGTCTCGACCGTATCCAACAGCGCGCCCAAGTTGCAATGGACGGATCCCCACATCGCCAACGTTGTACACCACCATTCCCTGACCCTTCATACCATCGACAAACGCCTGGAAGGTCTCTTGGATGTGTGCGAGGTCGCGATAGAAGTCGAGATGATCTTCTTCGATGTTCGTCAGGACAATCATCTCAGGTTTCAAGTTCAGCATGTTCGCCCGGTACTCACAGCCCTCTACGACAAAGAACCTTCCTTTCCCCACACGGAGGTTCCCATCCGCAAACCCTGGAACAAGTGATCCAACAAGAACGGTTGGGTCGTACCCAGCCTCTTCTAAAATCCTTCCCAGCATGGCCGTGGTCGTACTCTTTCCGTTCGTTCCTGTCACAACGATTGTGGAGTACCCCGCAGAAATCTCTCCGAGGAACTCAAAGTTCGTCACCGTCCGCACACCACGACGGCGCGCCTCAACGAGTTCTAGATTATCTTCTGGCACGGCAGGTGTATGGATCACTAAATCGACCCCCTCGACCATATTCGAGACAGCGTGTCCGGAATACACCTTAGCTCCACGGCGCTCTACATCGGCTGTGATGTCGCTCAAATGCATATCTGAGCCACTGACCTGAACCCCCTCATGGAGCATCCACTTCGCCAAGGCACTCATGCCAATACCACCGATTCCCACAAAATGGGCGTGTTTGATTCCTGTAAACATAGTGCCTATAGGGTAGCAGAACTTTGCAAAATAAAAAGGCGCCGGGAGTTCCCAGCGCTTGGTGGTCAAGCAGCGCGTACTGCTGGACCGGTGCGATCGACCCACTTGAGGATCCGATCGCCGTGAACGGTGTTCCAGACGATGGCACCGTCACCATCGAAGTGCAGGTTCCAAGCGAGCGGCACGGTTGTCCGCTGGCTTCTCCACACCTCGGGGAAATCGTGCTGCCCGTCGGTGAGAATGGCACCTGCGATGGTGCCGTCTTCGTCTACGAGCACCTCCTTGAGATGAACTCCCAGAGGGAGGTCCTGGTTGTCTGTTGGGGTGACGATCTTCTCGAAGACACGTCCACCGGACCCACTCTCACGAATGAGCGCGGCAAACGAGCGACCACCTGCAGACCAGGTGAGGTCCTCTTGCTCCAGGGTGAAGGCACCTTGGTAGATCAGGCGACCGGAGTCGAGATAGAGCCGACGATAGCTCGAGCTGGGACCCCTTGGGGCGACCAACAAAGCGATCGAGTTGCCTTGTGGCGATGACCACACCTGTTCGATCCGACCCCTGACGGGAAGATCGATAGGCTTGTCACCCTTGGTGATTGGCGAGATCTGTGTGAGTCGTGACCCAAGATCAGACGCCTTCACCAGGACGAGCTGTCCGCGCCAGCGGACAATGCCCAAGTGCTCGTAGCGGAGGTCGACCAGGCACTGAAGCGAGGTGATCAAACCGCCGTGAAGCTGGTAGGCATGTGGCGTTCCGCCGAAGGACTCGAGCACGGCCAGCCCACCACTTGCGTAGGGGCTCACCAGTGCCTGACGGTCGACGGGCCAGAGCCCATCGGGTGTCAGGAGGCAGTGCTGCCCTGGATACATCGAGCTGAGCCCGATGTTCATGACGGCGTTGCCCTGCCCCACCCGTCCGATGATCTTCTCGACCGGGTAGAGGTACTGCTCTTGTCCTGGAGACAACCACCAGACTCCTGGAGACTGTTGTGACGTGCGTCCCCAGACGAGGACGTGACTGGTGCCCACCTCGAGGATCCGCGTTCCGTGCTCCACTCCGGAGCGACCGCGATGAAACTCGAGTGAGCTCTTGAATGCTGTGTGCCTGACACGCTCCTTTGCGTTGTCGATGATCTGTACCACAGCGACGTCCGACCCATGTGACGAAACAGCGAGCTGATCCCCGGTTGTCAGCTTTCTCAGCAACTGCGGGGTTGGGGTCGTGTCGAGTTGGCACAGGTGGTGCATCTCACCCTGGAACCAGGGCTGATCGAGACGGACCACATGGCGAGACCGGGGAGGTCTGATGGCAAGCATCGAAGCCTCCGACTTACCGCAACGAGAATTCGCGCGGTCATCTAAAACTAGCCATTTTTGGCACGATTGTCAACACGGCCAGGGTCTTCTAAAATGAATGCCATCAGTGGGGATAACTCACAGTGCCAATCAGCCATCTATGTTGTGATGAAGCGAACAAGAAAAAGACCGTTAACTCATCTTTTTTTGTTCCAAACTCCCTATGTTGTTAAGTGAATATGACAAGGCCACGACCGAGGCTCTTAACCGCGAGCTCGTCCGTCAGCAGGAAGGCCTAGAAATGATCCCTTCAGAAAACTTTGTAAGCGAAGCCGTCCTTACGGCCCTAGGTTCCATCGCCACAAACAAGTACGCCGAGGGCTATCCAAGCAAACGCTACTACGGCGGCTGCCATGAAATCGATGTCCTTGAGCAGCTCGCCATCGACCGCGCCAAAGAACTCTTCGGCGCCGAGCACGCCAACGTCCAGCCGCTCTCCGGCGCTCCGGCCAACCTCGCAGCGTACGTCGCTCTCGTGGAGCCGGGCGAGACCATCCTGGGCATGGACCTCTCCCACGGAGGTCACCTCACCCACGGCCACCCCGTCACCCACATCGCCAAGGTCTGGAACTTTGTGCGCTACAAGACGACCCCTGAGGGCCTGATTGATTACGATGACATCGAGGCCAAGGCTCGCGAGCACAAACCAAAACTGATCCTCGTCGGCTACAGCGCCTACTCCCGAGAGATCGACTACGAGCGCATCAAGTCCATCGCCGATGAAGTCGGCGCGCTTACCATGGCAGACATCGCCCACATCGCCGGCCTGATCGCCGCAGGTGAGATGAACAACCCTGTTCCCATCTTCGACGTTGTGACAACCACCACCCACAAGACCCTCCGTGGCCCACGTGGTGGAATGATCCTCTGTAAAAAGAAACATCGCAAAGCAATCAACAAGGCTGTCTTCCCTGGCTTGCAGGGAGGCCCGCACGAGAACGTCATCGCTGCCAAGGCAGTTGCGTTCAAAGAAGCCGCTGAGCCAGAGTTCAAAGAATACGCACGGCAGATCAAAGCCAACGCTAAGGCACTGGAGAGCGTCTTCAACGAACGCGGCTACAAACTCATGTTCGGCGGAACGGATAACCACCTACTCCTCATCGACGTCACCCCCAAGGGTGTCACTGGCGCACAGGCTGAGGCCGCACTCGACAAGGCGGGTATCACCGTAAACAAAAACTCCATTCCAGATGAACCACGCTCCCCCATGGATCCATCAGGGATTCGACTAGGGACGCCGGCCATCACCACGCGCGGCATGAAGGAAGAAGAGATGAAGCAGATCGGCGCCTGGATCGATGAAGCGATTCAAGCCTGGGAGGATGACGAGAAGCTCGAGGCGATACGGCAAGAAGTGAAGGGTCTCACAGCACGATTCCCGCTGTATCCAGAGCTGAAGTACTAAACATAAAACACCCCGTACGGGGTGTTTTTGAATCTCCTAGTAACCCATCTGCCGAGCGGCGGCAATATCGGCAATGTCGCCGAGAATTCTGTCTGGAATATGAGAATAATCGTCCATGAGATTCTCCATGGCAGCGCTTGCCAACGAACGTGCGCGCATGGCCAATCTTGGGTTCTCTCGCTTTAACTTCAGCACCTCTTGTGAAAACGCGAGCTCAGCGGCTTCAACCAATTCACCCACGGCCTCAACCTCGGTCACATCAACTTCATCAGCACCAAGTCCAAGTTCCTGTGAGCCTGTTTTTGCCATGCGCTTGTGATCATAATGCGCCTGTGGGTCTCTGTGTACCCAGTAAATCATCAACGCTTCGGTAATTTCCTTCTGCCTCTCAGGTGAACGCTCTTTCCCTTCAAGCCCCATAAGAGCCTTCTTGGCGGGATCTTCACCAACCTCTCCCAATCCTTCTGCGGCAAGCTTCGCCTCCCAATCAATGGCCTGATCTGGCCCTGGACCCGCCCCTTCACGTGGTGCAGGTCTTGCTCCTGGTCCCAACATAAACTGTTTTGATAAAAAATAATCTTGAGCAAATTGTAAACAAAAAGCGGAGCGCTGCCAATGACCCGTCAGGCCTCGGCAACAACTCCGCGCAGAGGTCCACCGCGGTCGTTTGCAGAATCCACAGCGATCTCCACAGCTTCCCTGTCCAACTCCAGCAGCACGGCACTGAGGTCTCGAAGACCCACAACCGTTGCCGCACGGACGATGGCGCTCAAACGCGTGAGCGTGAGCGGCCGACCGTCTGCCGGAAGGAATGGTTCGATCAGTTCGTACGGGACGAACCCTCCAGGAACGCGGCCAGCTGAGATCTCCCAGCCGACAGCTTCACCGATGCTCGTGTGTCGCAACCTACAGGCCGGACACACGAGCACATCCTTCACATGCTCATGCGGTCCGAGTCCTGCTCGGCAGTTGACACAGTTCATCGGGGCCGTCCCTCCCGCTCGTGACGCTCGGCGCGGGAACCCGGGGGGTCCCGCTCCACCAGCGGATCGAGCAGTCGCTCTCCCACGGGGCGCTGCAGCAGCACGTCCACGGGCACGGGGTCACCGTCCTCACAACGAGGACGGACACGCTCCTCTTCTTCTTCTTCGCGATCAGGTCGCATGTGGTCCTCCAGTCTCTCTGGTTGAGAGTTGAGGAGATTACGGTATTTAGCCCCTATTGTCAAGGGACTTTAGTCATCTGCCGACGCTCAACAAAAAAACGGCCTAGCCCTAGGGCTCTGCCGTGAAGTATCCGCCGGGAGGCGGGACGGAGATCTCGATCTGACCTTCCTCGAGAAGGGTCGCGAGACCTTCCGATGGTCGCAGACCGGTGATGGCCACCACGCGGATCGTGGAACAGTCGTCCATGGGACGACCACCTCTGAGCGGTTCGATCAGGAGCGCATGCTCCTGCCCACTCAGGCCGGTGGGATCACGAATCTCGTGCGCCAGGGGCTCTCCCTGACACGTGTGGCGCAAACCACAGTCCTTACAGACGAGCGCATCCTCGATGATCGAGTGCGGCTCCAGTCCGTGCTGGCAGTCTGAGCACAACATGCACCCTCCTTTCTGCCCCTAAGGGCGTTGCCAGACGAACGAACTTAGCCGAGAAATGCCTCGCTGTCAAGGAATACACGAAGCGCCGCGAACGCTCGTCCCCGGTGTGACAGCGCGTTCTTTTCCTCGTCAGACATCTCAGCAAACGTCCTAGAATCTTCTTTTGGTTGAAAAATAACATCGTACGGAAGCTTGGGCCGATTCACCCCTCGAGGCACCTCCACGATCTCCCCCTCGACCACTCCCTCAAATACCCATTCCTTTCCCTCAGGAGAAACAAGCGCTGCCGCCGTTCGAAATTGTGCACCACGCTCCCCCGCTGGCACTCCTGAAAGCTGCTGGAGCGTATGCCGCACCAGTCCCTCATCTCCCGCATCGGGTCCAGCCCAACGCGCTGTATGCACACCTGGTCGACCGTCGAGTGCATCGATGCACACACCCGAGTCATCCGCCACAGCCCACTGTCCTGTCTGCTGAGCAACGAAGTGAGCCTTCTTGAGCGCATTGCCTTCAAACGTCTCAAGATCCTCAACGACATCTTCCGTAACTCCGGCCTCCTCGGCTCCAAGCACCTCGATATCAAGCCCAGCCATAAGCTGGCGCATTTCAATAATTTTTCCTGAATTGTGTGTGGCAAAAATGAGTGTTTTCATATTGACACCAAGGGTAGCACGAGCTATGCTCCTGCTCCAACGCTCCTTGAAAGACACCCTCCAAAGAACAGGAGAAACACCATGCAACCGCATGAGATCAACGGCCACCATGTTGGCCTGGTGATGAGAGAGGCCTGCAAACGCGCCATGCGCCATGCCGTTGACCGCTGCTTCGAAGTCGAAGCGGAAGTGAAGGGCCTGAAGGCCAACGGACGCAGCGACTGGGTCACTGCCGCAGACCGCGAGTGTGAGACCATCGTCGTGGGCATGCTGCGCGAGCAGTTCCCTCACTACGGCATCATCAGCGAAGAGAGCGACCTCACGGTCCCCTGTGCCATCGTCGGCGAGGACATCTACTTCACCGTGGATCCCATCGACGGCACCAGCGCCTACACCCGCAAGCAGTCCCACGGCTGGGGCTGCATGATCTCCCTGGTACGCGCCGATGAGGTCATCGCGGTGTGCATCGGCGACGCCAACTCCGGCGAGATGTACTACTTCCGCCCGGGCTCGGAGAAGACGCATCGTCTGCTCCGGCGCGGCGACCACGTGAAGGAAGTCTCGCTCCCGCAGCTGCAGCACCGTCCGCTGTTCGAGCAGGCCGTCCTGCTGCGCGATCTCCCGAAGGATCACGGGCTTCAGACCCAGGTGGTGATCAAAAGCCCCCACTGGGCCAAGATCCTCATCGCCGACGGTTCCATCGGCCTGTCCATGGCTCGCCTGTGGAAGGGCGAGGTCGGCGCGTGCATCCTCAAGGGACGCAAGAAGACGCCCTGGGACGACACACCGGTGATCGGCATGACCCTGCGCCTGGGCTTCATCTTCCTCCAGATCGAGCTGGAGGAGAACGCGGGCACGATGTGCCGCCTCCGGCAGATGGAGCCCACGCCGCCGCGCGTGGAAGGCCCACAGCCCTACTCGTTCCTGGTGATCCACAAGGACCAGCTTCCCTCCGTGCGGAACTTCTGCCACGACTTCAGCTTCAGCCTGGAGGCCTGACCCCACGACTCCGACCCCACGCGTCGGAGCTTTTTTATTGAAAAAATGCTTGAACACTGATAGTATTCCGCTCGTTATGGCCATGATTCTTGATGGAAAGGCGCTCTCAGCGCGGATCCACGAAAAAATCAAAACCCGCGTTGCCGCGCTCCCCTCACAGCCAGGGTTGGCTGTGGTTTTAGTTGGAAATGATCCTGCGTCTCACACCTACGTCAACCTCAAACAAAAGGCTTGTGAGGAAACCGGGATTCGCTTCGAGAAGTTTCTCTACAGTGCCGGTGTGAGCGAGAGTGAGATCATCGAGAAAATCAATGAGCTCAACGCTCGAGAAGACATCCATGGCATCCTGGTTCAGCTTCCACTGCCAAATCAAGACGCAAACAACATCATTCCAAAGATCAACCCTCTTAAGGACGTTGATGGCTTCCACCGCGAGAATATCGAACGTCTCAAGCGCGGAGAACCCGCCATTGCCTCAGCCGTCGCCTTGGGCGTCATGAAGCTTATCGCTCACGCCATCGATCAATCCCCTAAAGAAGAACGAAAAGCTGTCATGGTTTCGTCTCCCCTCTTTGCCGAGCCAATCGAAACCCTCATGAAGGAACGAAGTATCCCGATGACGGTTGTGCAAGCGGAAAGTGAGAATCTTAAAGAGACCACACGGGAGGCAGATATTCTTATCGTGGCAGAAGGCATGCCAGGACTCATCACTGGCGACATGGTTAAGCCCGGCGCCGTCGTCATCGATGTTGGAACCACACGCGTTGAAGAAAAACTCCACGGAGACGTTGATCAAGCCTCTGTCGCACCTATCGCAGGAGCCCTCACACCCGTGCCTGGAGGCGTTGGTCCAATGACCGTTGCGATGCTTCTGGTAAACATCCTGAAGGCGTACGGATTCCAGACATCTATTGACAACTAGTCCTTTTCGCTGTAGCTTAGCCGGTCCGTGAACGTTTCGTGGACCGACACTGCTACAGGGAGAAGCTGATGATCGCCGTGAGCGACAACGGAGGAAACGCACTGAACGCGAGTGTGGTGCTGGAGAACGGTGAGAAGGCCGTGTTGGTCAAGCTGACCTTCGGGACTTCGGATGTGGACACGCTCCGCATCACCAACCCGGGCCGGGCCACCTCGGACCTGACCGCCTGGGGCACCCACCACAACCTGACGGACGCGAGCGTCGAGGCCCTCAAGGCCCCGATTCAGATGGAGATCAAGCTGATGGAGAGCCAGCAGCAGGTCGATCCCATGCTCACCATGGACTGGCCCGGCAGCCGCAGCGCCCGCCGCGCGCCGGCCCACGCCTGAGCCACAGGCTCACCCCCCGCATACGCCATGCGGGTTTTTACTTTGCCAAACAAAAAAGCCGCTCATCGTAAGCGGCAGGCTGCTCAGGCAGCCGAACGTCCCTCGCGGTGGAGGGGCAGGATCTCGTGCACGTTCTCGAGCACGCACCCCCTCTCGTGTCCGCAGAGGAAGTCCACCTCGTAGGGAGGCGTCATGTCGTTGCACAGCAGCCCGAATCGACTGCCGAGCGACAGCGGAAGCGCGCCATCGAGCTCGAAGATGTCACCGACCACGGTCACCTGAGACCAGAGCGGCCTCCCATCACCATCCTTGGGCGCGAGCTGCTCGAGCACCTTCAGGTAGTGCGGGCGGTCGCAGAGGACGGGACGGTCGAGAACAGGGAGCGCCAGGCGCATGGACGAGTCCTCGTCTCGCGCGACGTACTTCTTGGCGCGTCCGTAGACACGATCCTTCCACCAGTTGTAGAAGTTGTTGCCCGTCTCAGAGCAGGACTCGTCACCCAGATCCATGGCGAGCTGCCGGATCTTGGCGAGCACCGCATCGGTGTGCGAGTTGGTGACGATCGCCGCGGGCTCGCGCGAGATGAAGAGCGCGTGCAGCAGCTCCATCGTTCCAGGACGGAAGCTCGTACCCGAGAGCTGGTAGTTCTTGATGTACCAGTCCTTCGTAAGCAACTCCTGCAGCTCCTCCTCGCTGATGTCGATGCCGGCCTCGCGGATGATCTTCCGCGCGATCGGCTTGATGCGCAGGTACGGATCCACCGTGGCCGGAGCGACGGCCAGGCCGTCCATCATCCAAGCGTACTCGTGAGGCTCGGCCAGGATCTCGGCCATGTACCGGTCGTAGTAGTGCCGGACGCGCTCGAGCGGCCATCCGACCTTCTCGGCAATGTCCTGGAGATACCCCTTGGTGAATGGTACCCCTTCCGCCTCTGCGTCCGTTGCCGTTCCATCGAAGTCAAGAATCAACACAACTTCTCCTCGCTGTTGGGTTTGTGTGCGCCGCGATCATAGCCTACAGAGCAAAACAAAACAACCCGGTATTCCGGGTTGTTTATGTGTAGGTCTAAACGTTATCGCTTGTATGCGCTGCTGTGCCTCCAACCAGAATCGCCACAAGATTAATCCAGTTGGCATTGATCGAATCGAGCGTAAAGACGTTTGTCCAAGGAAAGCCGTACACCGGCTGGATCAAGATCGCTGCAAGAATAAACAGAAGTAGCATCCAGCCAAACGCCGTCGCAAACCGCGCCGGCCAATCACTCCGCGCCCGACGGAAGTAGAGATAGCTGATAAGGAGTAGCCACAGCGGCGTCATGACATTGGCCGCCACAAAAAGCCAGGCGCTCCCAAAGACTTCGTACGACGTTGAAACAACAAGAGCTGCTGGATACCACGGTACAAAAAAGAGGAAGAAGTACCCGAACCAACGTTTTGTAAAAATACCCTCCATAGATCTCTAGTTTACATTACCCGCACGACCTGCAAAACCATTCCTGAAGCGAACAACACAATAATGGCCCAAGTGAGCGGTGCTGGAAAATTGATGCAATGATGTTTTTTACAGATGGGACCACGGCGCATGTTCCAGTAGCTGAGTGCGATGAGAATACTCAACATGCCACCAAAGACTCCTCCAACGAATCCAATGATACCAATGAACTCTCGCAAACCGATTGCAAACAAGAAAAGCGGAACAAAGCAAACCAGCGCCCAGGATGCCTTGTGCCCCATGGAAAAGTCGAACTTAAACGTATTGAGAAGCTCAACACCGAGCACCATATAAATCGACAGGATCGTCAGCGCTCCCAAGAGCGTTGCCACAGTTCCAAACGTAGATCCCAAAATCGCAATGAGTCCCTCAAAGGCTGTCTGAGACGTCTCTGGTCCCGTGACACCAACCACAGCAAGAGCAAACAAGATATACAACGTCATGATGATGCTCATGCCAGTCATGAGTACACGGCCGAGCTCTTGTTTATGCTTTCTTCCAAGAACGTCTTTGAGCTCAGGAACAATCCCCACGCCCGCCATCGAGAAAATAATGACACCGTAAGGCACGAAGGCTTGTGAAACGTCGAGTGTGAGGTAATGAGAGACATCAATGTGCGGAACGCTTGCGAGAATCAAGAAGAGGAACAAGAACAGCAGCGCAACGACGACGATAACTTCAATGCGTGAGGCAAAGCGCAGCCCTCCATAGATCATCGCAGAGGCAATCAGACCCACAGCGAACGAGTACAACACCTGTCCGCCACCAAAGATTGGTGAGAGCAAAAGAAACAAAAATTCCCCCCCAACCACCATGTAGGCGAGCATCGCTCCCCAGATCCCGAGCCCCATGGCAGCGAGCGCGACCCATTTCCACGGCCGCCCCACATGTATTTCCATGAGAGAGACGAGGCGATGCTTCCCGGGTGTCTGCACGGAAACCTCTCCCAACATCATTTGCAGCACCAACAAAAAACCGCCGAGCACCAAAAGCTCGAGCAGCCCTAGAGCGACACCACTTTGGGCAAAGGCGTATGGAAGACCAAAAACACCCACCCCTATGATGGCCCCGATCATCATGCCTACGGCACGGAGAAATTTAATATTGGGATGAACCATTGTGTGTCCACAGTTTACGCGCAAATTATAGCATGAAACACGCTTGCTGCCCCTGGGGATCGTGCTAAGATGCGCGCGTTATGGCAAAAGAACGCATCCCCCCTCAAAACCTAGAAGCAGAGCAATCCCTGCTTGGAAGTTTGGTCATCGACAAGAACTCCGTGGTGAAAGTTGCCGACCGAGTTCGCGCCGAAGACTTCTATCGCGAATCGCACCAGAAGATTTTTGAGGCCATGCTTCAACTCTTTGAGCGACATGACCCCATCGACATTCTTTCTCTGGGAAACCGTCTTGAGGAACAAGGCGTGCTCCAACGTGTGGGAGGACGTGCGTATCTCGTTGAACTTTCAAACATGGTCCCAACCAGTGCTCACGTAGTCCACTACGCAGAGATCGTTCAGAAAAAAGCAACACTTCGACGCTTGCTTGAAGCTGCAAGCGAAATCACAAAGATCGGCTACAACGAAGATGAGGATGTAGACCTTGCACTCGACTCTGCAGAACGTGCACTCTTCAACGTTTCTGAAAAGTTCAACAAGAACACCTTCGTCTCGATCCGCAACGTTTTGCATGACGCTTTTGATCGCATCGACGAGCTGCACCGCGACCGCGGCAAGCTCCGTGGTGTCTCCACAGGCTTCAAAGATCTCGATGGCATCCTGGCGGGTTTCCAAAAATCAGACCTTATCATTCTCGCCGCGCGTCCGTCTGTTGGTAAAACATCGTTTGCCTTGGACATTGCCCGACAAGTGGGAACTCAAACAAAGCAACCTGTCGCCTTCTTCTCGCTGGAGATGAGTAAGGAGCAGCTGGTGGACCGTATGATTTGTGCGCAGGCAAACGTCGATCTCTGGAAGCTCCGCACAGGACGTCTCTCCGATCGAGATGACGACTTCCCGCGCATTGGAAAAGCTCTTGGTGATCTCTCCGAGGCACCAATCTTCATCGACGACTCGGCTTCACTCAACATCATGCAGTTGCGCACCAAGGCGCGACGTATGAAAACAGAGCACGGACTCGGTCTGCTCATGGTGGACTATCTCCAGCTCATGGAGGGTCGTGGCCGAGGTAGTTCTGACAACCGTGTACAAGAAGTTTCAGAAATCTCTCGTGGACTCAAGCAGATCGCGAAGGAACTTGATGTTCCCGTCCTGGCCCTGGCGCAGCTCTCTCGTGCGGTGGAATCCATCAAGCCATCTATCCCTCGCCTCTCTCACTTGCGTGACTCTGGTTCTATTGAGCAAGACGCGGACGTTGTGCTGTTTATCTACCGTAAGGCCGCCGACCGCAACTACCGCCCAGAAGAGATCCCACCTGAAGAAGCCAACATTGCCGAGATTCACATCGCCAAGCACCGTAACGGTCCAACAGGCATGGTGCGACTCTTCTTTGAGAAGAAACGTGCTTCGTTTAAAAACCTCGACATTGGCCCAGGTGCCTCATTACCACCCCCAGCTGCCGACGGCGGAGCAGGATTCGCTCCACTAGCCGCTCCACAACCACAAGGCGCTGCACCACCGCCACCTCCCCCA
>JAERTI010000028.1 GCA_016844925.1 Candidatus Uhrbacteria bacterium | reverse complement strand
GACACACCCCCTGCGTATTATTATTTTTGAAAAATTTTTAGGAAAAACCGCAAATGGTTAAACAGGCACCCCATCCCGACGAGCAACAGCTCATCATGAAACTCTTAACATTCAGAGATGATCCCCTTTCTTTCGTCCTTTACGCATTCCCCTGGGGTCAACCCAACACACCCCTGGAAAATCACAAAGGCCCCAGAACGTGGCAGCTTGAAGCTTTAATGCAGATGCGTGAGCATATTCAGAATAATCATAATGCGGTACGACAAGGGCTCGATCCGACCATGATGAAGCTTGCTAGAGCCAGCGGACGTGGCATTGGTAAGTCGGCTTTTTTGGCGTGGATCAGTCTTTGGATGTTTTCTTGCCTTCCGTCCAGTACGGTGGTTGTCAGTGCCAACACGGAGCAACAGCTCAAGAGCACGACGTTTCCTGAAATTCGTAAATGGGCGACGATGAGCATCAACTCCCGATGGTTTGAGCATAACGCGATGAGCCTTCGGCCAGCGGAGTGGTTGATTGATAGTATGAAGGAGACGACGAAGCTGGATGATGCGTATTGGTACATCCAGGCACGGCTATGGTCGGAGGAGGCACCCGATGCGTATGCGGGTATTCACTCCCAGATGGGGATGTGCGTGTTGTTTGATGAGGCCAGCGGTATTCCCTCAGTGATCTGGCCTGTTGCGCAGGGGTATTTTACGGATAAGACGACGCATAGGTTCTGGGTTGCGATCTCAAACCCGCGTAATCCGTCAGGTGAGTTCTTTGAATGTTTTCATTCTAACCGCGATCAGTGGAACAACGCGACCATTGATGGACGGAGTGTCGAAGAGAACGACCATGATTTGTATGAGAGCATTATTCGGCAGTACGGGGAGGACAGTGACCAGGCGCGTGTTGAGGTTTATGGACAGTTTCCGCGACAGGGTGATTATCAGTTCATTGGTCGGGGTTTGGTTGACGACGCGATTGAGCGAGAGGTGTGGGTGGACGGCGGCGCGCCCCTTTTGATGGGCGTTGATCCGGCACGGTACGGGGATGATAGTGCCGTTATTGCGTACCGGCATGGGCGAGACGCTCGGAGCATTCCGTTTGAGCAGTACAAGAGTTGTTCGCTTGTCGAGCTCGCCGAGCATGTCGCGCGGGGGATTGAGCGTTATAAGCCCGATGCGGTGTTTGTCGAGGGGGATGGCGTCGGCGGCGGTGTGGTGGATATTTTGAAGACGTCGGGCTTTCGGGTGACGGAGGTGAAGACGGGCGGCGGTGCGCAGGACAAGGAGATGTACGCCAATCATCGCACGGAGATGTGGGGCCGGGTTAGGGATTGGCTCCCCTCGGCGTCGTTGCCGGATAACAAGGAGCTGGCGGATGACCTCTGTGCGCCGATGTATGAGTTTAGTTTGAAGGGGCAGCTCAAACTGGAGCAGAAAGAGAAGTTGAAGAAGCGCGGGTACAGCTCACCCGATTGGGCGGATGCACTGGCGATGACGTTCTCACGGACGATCAGCCGGAAGGACACACCCAACAATCGACGGCTGAATAGGAAAAGGGTTGCGCAAGGGGTGGACTATGATATGTTTGCATGAGTTGAGCGCTCAGGTTTAATTCCCTTTATCCTTTGAGTGCTCGCCTCCCTGTTGAAACTCCCCTCAGCGCTTGACGCTGAGGGGGTTTTTTCGGTAGTGTGCCAGTGTGCAACTTTATGTGCTTCTGGAGACACGTTTATGGCCGCTATATTTAGCTCCCCCGATACGCCTCAAATTCAACCACTCCCCACACCTCCGTCTCGATCTGATGCCGACGTCCAAGCCGCTGCGCTGGAGACGCGCAAGCGTAGGGCCATGGCGCAGGGCCGCAGCTCCACGATTAAGACCAGTGGGCAAGGAGTGACCGACGAGGTCCAGACGGCACCTAAAACTTTGATGGGAGAATAGGTCATGGGCGGAGAAGGCGCAGGAGCGGGTGGTGGTACAGAAGCAGGACGCGGAGGTCGTCGCGGAGGCCCCGCAGGCGGTTTTGGTAATACAGCCGCTGCCTCCGGTAGGGCACCCTCGGCCGTAGCCGCAGGTGATGGCAACTATGGGCGCGCTTTTGCGCTTGGGTTGAAAGAAAATCCGGCGCTGGCAGCGGTCCCTGGTGGGTTAGCTGTTAATGCGTTGAGTGTAGCCCATGAAGCGTTCGGCGGGGACACCGGCCGCTCTGCCGCTCCTGGAGGAAGCGCAGCCGGTGGCGGAGATGGGGGCAACGGGACGTTAGGTGCGCCAGGCACACCCACCCCGCCAGCAACTCCCGACACACCCGCAGCGACGACGGTGACAGACCCAACAGATGCTGCGCTTCAGCGCAGACGGGCGGCGCAGGCTCGTGCGCCTGTGTCCCGTACACAGGGTGGCAGTGGCTCACTGGCGTATAAAGAATTGTTAGGATTATGATATGAGCGGCATAGCTGAAGACATCATCAAGCGGTATGACCAGCTTGAGAGTGAGCGTGGGACGTGGGAGAGCCACTGGTCCGAAATCGCAGAGCGTGTTCTTCCTCGCTATGCCAACACGATACAGACACCTTTGGGAGGTTTGACGAAGGGCGAGAAGCGCACGTCTAAGATGCTCGATAGTACGGCGGCGTTGGGGCTCGAACGTTTTGCAGCGGCGATGGAGAGCATGCTCACGCCGAGGAACCAGAAGTGGCACAGGCTACGGGCGTCGAACCCGGAGTTGATGAAGGACCATGATGTGAAGTTGTGGTTCGAGGACAGCACCAATCGGTTGTTCAAATACCGGTATTCACCCAGGGCGAATTACTCCTCTCAACAGCATGAGGTCTACATGGGGCTCGGTGCGTTCGGCACCGGCATCATGTTCGTGGACAGCCATGACCTGGGTGGTCTGCATTACGCGGCGATGGAGCTGCGCGAAGTGTTGTTTGACATGAGCCACCAAGGTTTGGTGGACACCAGTTATCGGAAGTACAGCCTCACTGCGCGTCAGATGCAACAGCGTGTCGATGTGGGACGCTGGGATAGCATCCCGGATGTAGTCAAGACATCGCTGAAGGATCAGCCCGATAAGAAGTTTGAGATCATCCATTGTGTTCGCCCACGCATTGAGATCGAGCGCGGACGGGTTGACGCACGGAGCAAACAGTTTGCGTCGTATTATGTCTCTGTGCAGGGACGTGAGGTATTGAGCGAAGGTGGCTATGACACGTTCCCCTACCAAGTCTCCAGATACGTCACCGGACCTGGGGAAATCTACGGACGCAGCCCCGCCATGCTGGCGTTACCCGCCATTAAAGTGCTCAATGAACAGAAGAAAACGATGCTCAAGCAGGGGCATCGGGTGGTCGATCCAGTGCTCCTTACGCATGATGACGGCATCCTTGACAACTTCAGTCTCAAGCCGGGAGCCATGAACCCCGGCGGGATCAGTGCTGAAGGTCGTAGGCTGGTGGACGTGTTGCCGACAGGCAATATCGCCGCTGGTCAAGAGTTGATGGACATGGAGCGCCAGGTCGTGAACGACGCGTTCCTTGTTTCACTATTTCAGATATTGATTGAAACCCCGGCGATGACCGCCACTGAAGTCCTAGAGCGCGCCCGTGAGAAGGGCGCCCTACTTTCACCCACCATGGGCCGACAACAGTCCGAGATGTTGGGCCCGATGATCGAGCGTGAGCTCGACTTGTTGGGTAAACAGGGGTTGTTGCTTCCGTTGCCACCGTTGTTGGCCGAGGCAGAGGGGGAGTTCGACATCGAGTACGACAGCCCACTCAGCCGTTCCCAGCGCTCCGAAGAGGCGGCGGGTTGGTTGAGGACCTTGGAAGCGGCGATAGCTTATGCGAACACCACCCAGGACCTGAGTGTGCTCGATCAGTTTGATACGGACGTGATCTATCAACAGTTAGCCGAGATTAACGCCGTACCGCCGTCATGGATGCGAGCCCCCGACGGGGTGCAGCAAATTAGACAAGAACGTGCTCAGGCCCAACAGACCCAGCAAATGATCGAGGCGGCGCCCGCAGCGGCGGGAGTGATGAAGGCATTGAACTGATGTTGGAGCGCGCTAAGGAGTTTCTACGAACCCGTAAGCAAGCTTATCGCTTGACATTCAAAGGGGTCCATGCCGACAGGGTCCTGGCGGATTTGGCGAGGTTCTGTCGCGCAAATGGCAGTACATTCGATAAAGACCCTCGTATTGAGGGTATTCTTCAAGGCCGTCGTGAGGTGTGGTTACGGATCGCAGCGCATCTCAATATGACGGAAGAAGAACTGTGGTCCCATTTTAATCCAGGAGAATAAACTATGACTGAAGCAGCAGGGTCCGCAGACGCGGGCAACCCGGAAGCCGCAGCAGCACCAGAAGCAGCATCAGCCCCGGAAGCCGCAGCAGCGGGAGGTACTTTCCTTGACGGCGTTCAAGACAATGACCTGAAAGCGTGGGCCGAGAACAAACAATTCCCAGGTGTCGAACAGGCACTAAACAGCTACAGAAATTTAGAAAAACTCATGGGCGCTGATAAAGCTGGGCGCACCGTCACCTTGCTTGGTGATGACGCGACAGATGAGCAGCGCAACGAGTTTTACGGCAGACTGGGGCGTCCTGACGATGCCAAAGGCTATGGACTGGCGCCGCCCGAGGGTCAGGATGGTGCGTTCGCCGACTGGGCCGCAAACACGTTCCACGCGGCTGGTCTGAGCGCCGCACAGGCTACCCAGATCGCGGAAGCGTGGGAGTTACATCGTACGACCACCGAACAACAGATCACGGAGCAGGAGCAAATCTCTGCGACCGATGCCGAAGCCACACTCAAACGGGAGTGGGGCGCTGCGTATGAGCAAAAACTCGCCGGTATCGACACGGCTGCGGAGAAACTGGGCTTTACCCAACCTCAGCTTGAGGGTCTGCGCGCTGCGATGGGCCCTGTTGAGGCGATGAAGTTCGTGGATAGTCTGAACACCAAGATCGGAGATCATAATTTCGATTACGGTGAAGTCCAGAAGACAAACCTTAAAACACCTGAACAAGCGCGCCAAGAGTTGAGCGAGTTGTCGATGAATAAGGAGTTCACCGACGCGTGGCTCGATAAACAACACCCTGGCCACGCGGCTGCGGTGAATAAGAAACAGATGCTTGCTAAACAAGCAGCGGGCATGACGCCATGAGCGACCAGCGCAGATTGGAGGCCCTCAAATTGGCAGTGGGGATGAGCAAGGAAGTCGGAGAAGTTCTTGCCATCGCCAAAGCCTTTGAGGACTTCATTCGGGGGGAAAGCCTTGCTCCAAAACTTGAAATAGTGCAGGATGAGCCCGATACACCCCAGAACCAACGACGACGGAGAAAAGGACGAAGATAATGAGTTTAGGCAACGATGCGTTGACATTGGTTAAAGATGTCAAAAAGTTCGAAGCTCAACTCGCAAAACTAGCCAAAGCTGAGAAAAGTGCTGCTTCTGCGATTGATCGTGCGAACAAGAAAGCGGACGAGATTGTAGCGCAAGCGCGGGCTACGGAGCAAAAGTCCAAGGAAATGCTGGCACGGGCCAAAGAGAAGATGGCTCAAGCGGATGCCGCTGTTGAGGAGAACAACGCCAAGGTTCTCGCCGCACAGGAAGAAACCCAGAAAGCTAACGCCCATGAGGCGCGTATCGGTAAGGCGAAGGCCAAGCTGGAGCAGGATAAGGCCGCACTAGCGGACGAGAAGGCGGCGTTCGATGTTGAACACAAACTGTTCCAACAGAAGGTCGTCAACTTTAATCAGGCCGTAGCGGCACTGTGTAAGAACACGACGGCCTAATGGCTACAGCATCGTCGCGCAAACGATCTGCCAATAGAGGTCATCACCTTGAGGGGTCGATGACACCGTATCCTGACGGCACAGAGGCTTTTCGCCAACACATCGGTTTTGGTGACGGTGCTAACTTTGATGCGTTCTCTCGTTTTCGTGTATCCAACCCTGTGTCTCTACTGAACTCTCAATCTCAGTATGATGACGGCACTACGGATATGTGGAACCACGCGACGACTACTGGGGGCGCTACGGTACATCTGCCGGACCAGTCCAGTGTCAGGTTGTCTACCGATACGACCCCCGGCGCGTCTGTCATTCGGCAGACGCAGCGTTATGTGAGATATCAACCGGGTAAGTCTCAGCTAGTCTTCGTCACGTTTGACAATGAGGCCGTAGACGGTGGAACTAAGCGGGCAGGATATTTTGACGGTGAGAACGGCATCTTTATTGAGATGGACGCCACCGGAGGCATTAGCTTCAACAGGCGGTCAAAGGCTACAGGCAGCGTTGTTACAGATAGTGTTTCTCAAGCAGATTGGAATGTGGATGGGTTTGGCCACGCTAACAACGACAAGAACCCATCCGGGATTACTCTTAGCAATATAAAGTCTCAAATCTTTATTATTGATTTACAATGGTTAGCCGTTGGTCGTGTACGTGTCGGCGTCGATATTGACGGCAAAGTTTTATATGGGCACAACTTTAATTGGGCAAACGAGAATAACGGCGTCTACATGACGACCGCTAACCTTCCCATCAGATACGAATTGATTGGCAATGGTAATAATACGACCTTTATGGCTATTTGCTGCTCAGTAAGTTCAGAGGGTGGCTTTGTTGCTGACCTTGGGCATGAACATGTTACGCCAAATGGCACAACGGGTGTGTCTTGTGGCACGGGTTCGGACACGTTCCTGTTGGCTATCCGTCCTAAGCTACTGGTCAACAGCATCACTAACCGGGGCGAGTATGTCCCTGAAGGCATATCGTTCTACACCACAAATAATGCTTGTATTTACCGATTGTGGCATGGCGGCACTTTAACCGGCGGGGCATGGGCTAGCTCGGATGATGAAAGCGGCCTGGAGTACAATGTAGGGGCGACCATCTCCACCGCCGGACATTTAACTAATTCTGATTTCGGGGCTGCCGCTGGCGGCGGTAAAGCATTTTCAACAGCGGGCAGAGGTCAGGCATCAAATCGTATATTCCTAAACCTCGACATTGACGGCACGCAACCGGATCACAGTAATTTCTATGTCACAGGACAAGGTCTTGGCGGAACGGCGAGTGCCTTTTGCAACATCCACTGGACTGAGATCAAATAAGATTGTTGCATTTACCCAACACCTGTGACAATAATAATACCCAAGCGCACCAATGATGGTGTCGAACGGGCTGTGTCGATAACCTTCGGGCCGACCATTTAGCCTCAGTAGTGGCCCCAAGTTCCTTGGACAAGCCTTCCCGCTTATTGTTTTAACCGACATAAAGGAAGGCTATCCTATGTCAAATGAAATCCTCGACTGGTCAGTAATTGACTATAAAGCGACAGTCGAGCATCTGCTTCAACAGCGTGGTTCTAAATTCCGTGGCGCCGTCATGGAAGATAGTTATCACGGTAAGTCAGGTGCCGCTGTTAATCAGATTGGTGCGGTTACTGCGGAATTGCAGACCACCCGCCACGCTGACACCCCCCTCATTGAAACGCCTCACGACAAACGCTGGGTTTTCCCCAAAACGTATCGTTGGGCCGATCTTATCGACGACACCGACAAGCTGAAGGTTATCGCCGATCCCACTTCGCCATACGCCATTAACGGTGCCATGTCGATTGGCCGGGCTATTGATGATGAAATCATCTCTGCCGCCACGGGTACGGCGTTGACCGGTGAAGATGGTGACACCTCCACGGCGTTTCCGGCTGGCCAAACCGCCGCGACCACCGCTGGTGGCATGACGGTCGCCAAGCTGCGTGAAGCCATGCAGTTGTTGATCGCCGCTGAAGTCGATGTGGACAACGAGCCGTTGTTCTGTGCCATCGGCGCGCAACAGCATGATGATCTGCTTGGTGAAACCCAGGCTATCAGTCTTGATTACACCAATCGTCCGGTTCTGGTCGATGGTCGCATCAAGTCCTTCATGGGCTTCAACTTCATTGACAGCCAGCGTTTGGCTCTCAGTGGTACGGATCGCACGGCAATTTGCTGGGCCAAATCCGGTATTCACCTTGGCATTTGGAATGACCTGAATGTCAACATCACCGAGCGACCCGACAAAAACTACTCCACTCAGGTCTATGTCAAAGCTACTTTTGGCGCGACCCGTGTTGAAGAAGAAAAAGTCGTCGCTATCACTTGTTCTGAAGCATAAGGAGGACTTGAAAAATGGCTACTGTCTATTCAGTCCAAAAAACCAAGTGGGATCAGAACTCGCCCAAGGAATTCATTAAGCCCAATGAACATGCTGGTCGTGTTCGGGTATCCTACGCGTTGTATGAAGCCTCTGCGGAGCAGTCGGACATTGAGATGTTCAACCTACCCAACGGCGCTCGTATTCTCTCGGGTGAGTTGGTTCATGACGCTCTTGGTGCATCCACCACTTTGTCGGTGGGCTATGCAGCTCACACCAAAGCGGACGGCACTGCCCAGGCTCTCGACGTTGATGAGTTTAAAGCGGCGGCGGCTTCGACTTCCATCGGCACGGTGGATATCGCAGCTACCTCGGCTCTCGGTAAAAACAGCGTCGTAGACGCTGATGATACGGGTATGCCGATTACCGTCTCTCTTGCTGGCGCTAACGGCACCGGTACTGTTGAACTCACCATGTACTGGGTTCTGGACTAATTGATCTGGGGGTGGTGTTCGCACCACCCCCACTTCATAGGAGATTAAAATGGCTAATCGTACTTTTACGATGACGTTGGCGGATTTTGATATGAACAGCAGCTCGTCTGTTGCTGGTTCCGACGCGGGTTCGGCCTCGGCAGGGGAAGTGATCGTTGATGTTGCGGAGAGTGCAGACCGGGATAAGGTCGTCTACGCGCTAAACGCATTGGCAGCGCTCATTGGTGGCGGTCAACAAGCCATCAACTAAGAGAGGAGCGGTAGTATGGCGGATGCCGTAAGTATCTGTAACCTTGCGCTACAGCGCTTAGGGGCGAAGTCGATAACCGCTCTGACCGAGGACACCACCGCAGGGCGCGCTTGTAACCGTGTTTACGAACAGGCTCGCGACAGCGAACTCCGCGCTCACCCGTGGAGTTTTGCTCGTACACGGGTCCAGATCGCAGCGAGCAGCACGGACCCCATCTTTGGTCCTGCTAAGCAATACCAGCTCCCCGCTGATTGCCTGCGTATTCTGCCTACCAACGGCACCAATGGGACAGCGGTCCAGGACGATTGGCAGATCGAAGACCGTAAAATTCTGACGGATGCCACCAGTCCAATTAACCTGATTTACATCAAGAAAGTCACGGACCCTAACGAGTTCGACGCATTGTTTCGTGAGCTTTTAGCGGCCCGGATTGCTATGGACGTCGCTGAGAAGGTCACGCAGTCGAACACTAAGAAGAAGGAAGCGAAGGAGCACTACAAGGCTGTTCAGGCTGAAGCTCGCAAGGTAAATGCGTTTGAGCGCCCACCTGTTGAGCCGCCCACTGACGCCTGGATTACAGCGAGGTTGTAGTGGCGAAAGTCTCTCCTATTCAGAATAATTTCAACGGCGGGGAAATCTCGCCGCTTTTGTATGGACGGCCTGATATCGACCGATATAAGACCGGACTGCAAACATGTCTTAATTTTATCCCTTTGGTGCAGGGTCCGGTTGAACGTCGTCCCGGCACTGTGCACATCGTGGAGGTCAAGACAAGTTCCACCGCTACTCGGGTTGTCCGATTTGAGTTCTCTACGACCCAGGCGTACATCATCGAATTTGGCAATTTATATTGTCGTTTTATCAAAGATAACGCGCAGATCGTGTCGGGGACCCCTGTGGAGCTTGTTACAACGTACGCCACAGCGGACCTGTTTGATCTGAAATTCACCCAAAGTGCGGATATTCTTTACGTCACCCACCCGACATACCCCCCGCGTAAGATTACCCGCACTTCAGATACGGCCTGGTCGATAACGGATATCACCTTTATCGACGGGCCGTATCTGAACACCAATGTTGAGACGACCACCCTTGGGCTCTCGGGTACCACCGGGTCGGTCACCGTCACCGCCTCTGCGGTGACTGGTATTAACGACGACACTGGCTTTCAATCGACGGATGTTGGACGTCTTATTCGTTGGCAGGACCCGGCGAATAATTGGACCTACCTGACGGTCACAGCCTACACCTCCACCACCGTCGTTACGGCCACGATTGATGGTCCTGACGCCTCAGCATCCACCGCTACGGCTAACTGGCGCCTGGGTGTGTGGTCTGCGACGACAGGGTATCCTGCGACCGTCACGTTTCACCAGAACAGACTTGGCTTCGCTGGACCTACTGATAACCCGCAGCGCGTTGATTTGAGCCGAACGGGCGATTTCGAGAACTTTGCGCCTACGGACGCCGACGCCACGGTGGCGGATGACCATGCAGTAACCAACACGCTCTCAGCAGACACCGTCAATGCTATCCGGTGGATGGCCGATGATGAAAAAGGTCTACTTATCGGGACTGTCGGGGGTGAGTGGTTGCTTCGGGCTACGGATGCGGGCGCGTTGGTGACACCCTCAAACGTACAGAGTAAGCGCTCAACGGCTTACGGTAGCGCTAACATTATGCCGATCCGAGCGGGGCGCGCATTGTTATTCACCCAGCGAGCCAAGCGCAAAGTCCGTGAATTGGCCTACCTGTTCGAAGATGATGGTTTCCGGGCGCCTGATACGACTTTGGTAGCGGAGCATGTCACCCGTACCGGCATCGTTGAGATGGCGTACCAGGCAGAGCCACAGAGTGTTGTGTGGATGGTGCTGACTGATGGGACACTGCTCTCTATGACCTATGATCGCGACCAGAAGGTTATTGGGTGGGCGCGACATGTCCTGGGCGGGACCAGTGATGCGGGCACGACCCAGGCTAAGGCGGAGAGCGTGGCGGTGATCCCGAACTCCGATGGTACGGCGGATGAGGTCTATGTCGTCGTGCAGCGCTATATCGACGGGTCTTCCGTGCGTTATATCGAGTATGTTAAACCTTTCTGGGAGACTACGAATGACCAAGAAGACGCATTCTTCGTTGACAGCGGCCTCACCCTCGATACGCCGCTCACCATCTCAGGCGCTACTCAGGCAGACCCTTGTGTTATCACGGCGACGGGGCACGGTTTCTCGGACGGTGCGGAAGTAAGGATCACCGATGTCGAAGGTATGACCGAGCTCAATAAGATTGCGTATTTCATAGGCGAAGCGCAAACGAACGATTTTGAGCTATTTAGCAACACCAAGCAGAACACAACCATTTCAGCCATCACCAAAGCGAACCCCTGTAACGTCACTGCGGCAGATCACGGGTTATCGACAGGGGATGAAATCGGGTTCTTCAATGTCGGCGGTATGGTTGAGCTTGAGGCTAACGGGTACACGGCGACGAAGGTTGACGATGATAATTTCACAATTGGTGTTGACAGTTCAGCTTATACTACATTCACATCCGGGGGTGACATCCGCCATGCGATCAATTCCACGTCCTTTACGGCCTACGTCTCGGGTGGAGAAGCCCGTGAAAGAACCACGTCCATCTCAGGGCTCTCCCACCTCGAAGGGGAAACTGTCTCTGTCCTGGCCGAAGGGTCCACCCACCCCGACAAAACAGTCGCCTCGGGAGCCATCACGCTGAACAGGAGCGCTTCTAAGGTCCATGTAGGGCTCGCGTACACCTCTGACATACAAACCCTCAGACCGGACGCTGGCGCCGCAGACGGGACGGCTCAGGGTAAACTGAACCGCATTCATCGCGTCATTATGCGGGTGTTGAACACTTTGGGCGGGCTCATTGGGCCTGATGAGGATAACCTGGACACGATTTCCTTCCGTGAGGGTGGCGATGCCATGGATACGGCAGTCCCTTTATTTGACGGCGATGTTGAGATAGAGTGGGATGGTGAGTACAGTAGCGACAACCACATTTTTTATCGGCAGAACCAGCCGTTGCCGACAACTATTGAGGCCCTGATGCCTCAGATGACTACGCAGGATCGATGATGGAAGTCTTGGACTTTAAAGCAGAGCATCTACAGCGTCTCAAATTGCAAAATGCGCAGCTTTATTTGAGCGGCTGGGTGACGTTGGAACAGGGCCGTGCGCTTGAGAACCAACCGTCTTATACGGCGGTGGTCGATGGTATCCCGATAGCCGCAGCGGGTGTTGTCCCCCAGTGGCAAGGTAGGGCCATTGCTTGGGCATTCTTATCCGAGATTGGTCCTCGACAGTTTGTTGGTGTTCACCGGGCGGTTAAGAGTTTCCTTGACGGTTGTTTTATTAAGCGGATCGAGATGACAGTAAACTGTGACTTCCCCGAAGCCCATCGCTGGGCGAAGATGCTGGGTTTCAGTATGGAAGCAGAGCGCATGGTTGGCTACGCCCCAGATGGCGGCGACTGTGCTCTGTACGCGAGGGTGTTATGACGGGTACTGAAGCGTTAATCGTTGGAAGCGTATTAACTAGCGCCCTTGGTTCTATCAAACAGGGGCAAGCTGCAAGCGCCGCTGCGAGTTACAACGCGGCCCAGGCTCGCGCCAATCAACAATCGACCATCCAGAGCGCCCGTGAGAGTGCAAAACGGCAAGCGCGTTTAGGACGGAAGCGGCAGGGTGAGCTTAGATTGCTCGGGGTTAGCGGTGATGTGCTCGAGGACCAGGCGATGGAGGAAGAGTTGGCGGTGTTGGACATTCTCCATAGTGGCGAGCTGAAAGCCGCTGGTTTCGGTCAAACGGCGGAGTTGGATATGCTGAGGGCGGATACCACCAAAACGGCGGGTCAAATTGGTGCAGCGGGAACTTTACTTGAAGGCGGCGTGAAAATCGCGGAAGGAAGATAGACATGGGCAAGTTATTTAGCGCAAACGTACAGGTGGACAGCACAAGCGCTGGACGTCGCATGGTGGCTTCCGACTTACCTCAAGGCGAAGGTTTTAAGGCGGTAGGTAAGGCCGGTTTGGCTCAAGCTGACAGGCTTATCGCTGCGAAGGCTCGCATAGATTTACGCACCGACACCCTTGAGCGCATTCAGGCCGAACAAGATTATAAAACAGGCATGGCCGACCTCCGGACCAGTCTTGAGAACGAAGATATGTCGCGCCCTGATACCATAACCAAGTTCACAACGGGTGCCAAAGACTTGGCGAATAAGGCCTTTGAGGCCTATCAGGGCGGAGCGGATCAGAGGGCGAAACTGATCGAGAACATAACGAACGAGAACGGTATACTATCACGAGAGTTCAATGCTCTCCATCTAACAGCGGCAAATGAGCGCACTGACGGTATCATAACGTCGCAGTTTTCTACTGTTGCTCAACAAGCAAGAGCCACTGGTGACATAATGACGGCGCTTGAGCAAGTACAGGAGGTCCAAGATAACGTCGCTGGTGTTAGGTCCGGTCCTCAACAGCGCGCCGATGCTATAGCGGGTAAATCTTTAGTCTATAACCAAGTTTTTGACGGGTTTATTGAACGCGGTGATATAGCCAGCGCGCGGGATGTTATGGAAACTGAGGGTTTGATTGACGTACTGGGTACAAAAGGAATGACCCGGATGCGCAGTGCCGTTATTAAAGCTGAAACCGACCTGGAGAGTGGCCAGATCGAAGCTCAGAAAGCCTTAGAGTTCGCTGCGGCGTCTTTGGGCGTCAAGGTCGAAGACCTCACTGATGCCGACAGGCGTGACGTTGCTAATCTGAGCAAAAAAGAAGTGACCCAAGAAGAGAAATTAGCCACCGCGCAGCGTGTATATAAAAAGGCCACAGGCCACGACATGAGTGAAGCTCAGATCGATAAATTCATGGGTGTGTTAGTGGACGAAAGGACACGCACGTTTACGAAAGCCGGTAGCAGGGAGCTAGCGGCGAACCTTGGACCGCTGATTTTGTCTGGTGAGGCCACCGAGCAAGATCAGGTTGATTTTGTCGCGGCTACAACGGAATTGACCACTGAAACCACCTTTATCGATAAAGACGGTATGATCCAACGTCGAAGAGGTGAAATAACGCAAACTTCCAAAGATGCTCTGGAGAAACTTGGCGTTGATCCTCGCGGCGCGCCATTAAGTGCGGAAGGTGAAGTTGCGACGTCTCCGGTTGGAGATGATGAAACGGCTATCGGGGTGGAGGCGCTACCGCCTGAGAATACGGTTTTTGGGTTGTTATCTAAAGGTACGGGTTTTGCCTCTTGGGTCCGTGCGGGTATCGCTCACACACCGTTTATCGGTGAGGTGCTCCCTGCATCAGATGTGATCGCAGCCCGTACGCAACTGGAACGTATGAGCCAGGAGCTCGTTGATTTATACCGGCTTTCAGATCGTGGCATAACAGAAATAAAAGAGCTGAAGGACGAACTTTCTGTAGCACCAGCGGCCTTAGAGACACAAACGGGTGCGAAAGCTGTCGTCGTAGGTATTGACCGTAACTTAGACAAACGCATCAAGGATACTCAACGTATTCTTGATGCGGGTAACATATCCAAGAAAGATTGGGATCGGCTCCGTACTTTCAGAAATAAAGCTGAAACTTTCCGTAAAAATCTAGGGCTCCCCCAACGGTATAAAACTTTCAAAGAGGCTCAAAAAGCCGTACAAGAAGGTCGCTTAAAACCGGGTGAAGAGTTCCTTGGATCGGACGACAAGTTCTATCAAGCACCGCGAGGGGAATGATAATGCCTGGTGAGGAAACTCCTACCGCAGTAACCGAAACACAACCTGCCACCCCTTTCGGTAGTATGGGTGACCCCAGTGATTTTCCTGGAGTTACGCCTTCTGATGCAACGGTTGAGCCCGCTTCGGACGGGCCTATGGGCTCTGTGGATGATATGCCGGGTGTTCGCGCGCCTGCGTCTGAGACAGGGATGACAGGAGTGGCAGGCGCCGTTGGTGGGCTCGCAGAAGGTACGGGGCTGAGCGCGGGCGCTACTACTGGCTTCAAGCTCGGTATGCGGCTACCTATTCCACACCCGCTCCTTAAGGGTGTGGTCACAGGATTAACCACGATAGGCGGTGGTTTATATGGAATGTGGGCGGGGCATCAAGCAAAGGCGGGGTTATCAGAGTACGAACTACCCTCTGGCGACCCCTTAGCGTACAAACATATAGACGATGTTCCGCCTAGACTGCGTTCTAGTTACATCTTTGGTGAAAACATCGGGTACGGCGCGTCTTTCACCGGGTTGCAGATCGGCTTGGCTAAGACCGGTGCCCAAGTACTCCAGCCTTCTTTCGTTGGCAAAGTGTTCAACGGGATCATGGATGAGGCGAAAAACCGCACAAAACGTTTTGCCTTTGGCCAGATGGTTCAGTCAGCGGGCGCGGGTGTTGGTGGGATGGTTGCGGAGGAAGCTTTCCCTGGTGAGTTAGCACCGCGTGTAGCAATGGAAACAACAGGCGGTATAGTCGCACAACCTGGAAAAATAGTCTTCAGCGCCGGTAAGTATTTAATGGAGCGTGTCGGAGGGTTCGCCAAGACGTTCTCCCCTGCTGCGGTGGAAACCGAAGCTGCTCGCATTATCCAGAGCGCCTACGTCACGTCGGGCGATGACATTGTGGCAGCGGCGAGGATACTCAGAGATAACATTAAAAACCATCCAGACCTGGTCGCTACGGTGGCGCAACAGGTCGGGGACGACCCTATGATTGGGTTGGAGAAAGCGCTAATTAGTGAAAGCAAAGAAGTGTCTATCGAGGCAGGGCGGAGAGCTCAGGCCACAGTTGACATGTTTCGGGACACGATAAGGTTGCTACACGGGACCGGACAGCCCGAGGCCTTAAAAATGGCCGCAGACCTCCAACGTCGGCATTTTACGATGTTGATGACAAATCGCATAAACGCAGCGAACCAGAAGTCTATTGACGCTGCGAGTGAGTTGATGAAGGCGGGAAGCGGCACCCGTTCTGAAATTGCGTTGAAAGCGTATGATGCGGCGGCAGAAGCGTTAGCGCAATCACGTACCGCAGAAAAAACACTCTGGGGGAAAGTTCCTGGTGAGTTAGACGCTAGTACCCGCAGCCTAGAGGTGGCGTTTAAGGCGATGAAAGGGTTGCGGCTTAACAACCAGCCTATGCCAGATTTGATCGTTAAAGAACTCGCCGGTTTTACTGAGGCGGGTAGCAAAACAACGGTTGGATACCTCAAAATATTCCGCTCTCAGATGTTAAAAGAAGCACGGATGGCGGGCAGTAACCCAGAGCGGGCGAGTGAAGCTGCTATGTACGGGCGTATGGCCGAGGCCGCGTTAGATGATATCGATATGGTGTTCAAAGACCCTAACACGGCGGGTACGTTGCGTACTTTGGGTTTTGACACGGAAGCATACGATACAGCGCGGTCCTTCTCAGCTGCACTTCACGCAGCGTTCACCAACTCCTTTACGGGTAAGAATTTAGCTAAGGGCGCCCAGGGCCTACGCTTGGCTCCAGAAGGCTTAATGAAACGGGCCTTTGCGGGAGGCGCAGAAGTCTCGGATGCCCGGTTGAGTGAGTTGGCTGAGGCCACGCGCTTTCTGCCTAGTAAAGGGATGGGGGGCCCCGAGGCCGAGCAAGCGGCAGAGTTGATGTTGGAGGCCCAGCAAGAGTACTTTGCTATCGCAGCCGCCGACTTAGCAGGTGTGAAACACGGACCAGCTCGCATTAAAATGATAGAACAGTTCATCGCTAAGAACCCTGAGCTTAAAGAGCGTTTTCCTGATGTCGTGAACATGCTCGAAAAAGCTGCGACCACACAGGCGGGTGCCGATGCGGTAGCGTCACTTCACAAAAAAGCCGGACGGATCGTTGAGCAACGCTCCGCATGGGGTACGCTGTCAGGTAAGGGCAAAGATGTTTTTGAGAGCCCGATTGACGCGGTAGCGGCTGGATTAAGTGGTCGCACTCCTGTCAGGAGTTTTACGGCTATGGCTCGTTTAGCCACAAAGCAAGGTGTAGACAGTGAGGCTGCGATGGGCTTTAAGGCCACCGTGTTCGATCACGCTCTGAGAGAGGCGACGGATGCCTCTGGTACAGTCGATTTTCAGCGTATGCGCAACCTTCTTTTTGATCCATTGCGGCCTGGAAAAGGCAGTGTTGTCGAGATCATGGAGCGCACTGGTACGATGGATGAGGTTACGAAAAAAGCGCTGACCACTATCCTGGATCGAGCAGATACGTTGCATAAAGCTCAAACCACAACGGGCGCTTTTGTGGAGACGACAACGACGACCGACTTCCTCACTCAAGCGATAGCGAAAATGCTCGGTTCAAAAGCTGCGACAACGGCAGCGGGCCCTGGTGGCGGACACAGCATCATTGTAGCAGGTGTGGGCGCTAAACTCGGCGACAGGCTCGTGAACGCTATCCCCTCTGGAAAGGTGAAGGATTTACTCATCGAGGCCACCCACGATCCCGAATTGATGGTGTTACTGATGGAGAAGCCGGTCAGTGGCGTAAAAGGATTGGAGCATTGGTTACAACTTCATTCGATGATGGTGGGTTTGGGCATCATCCCTGTGACACCTTTGGCGTTAGGTGCGGGGGATATCGCTTCGGAGATTACACAATAGCCTTTGAGGGTAAACCTTGATAAAGTCGGCAAAACGTAAGGAACAGAAATATGACGATCAGTTCAACAGTAAATAGGACTAGCGCCGCTGGTGATGGTGTCGTCACTGCGTTTAGCTTCCCGTATCTCTTCTTCGCCGATGACGATCTGAAGGTCATCCTTGTTGTAGACAGCACGGGCGTTGAGACGGTCCAGACGCTCACCACCCATTACACGGTGAGCGGTGAGGGCGAAGCCGCTGGCGGTACGGTGACGATGGTCACGCCGCCCGCATCAGGCGAGACGTTGGTCATCATTCGTGAGGAACAATTCACTCAAGGGCTTGACCTGGTCGAGAACGATCCGTTTCCTTCCGATCTTGTAGAACAACAGCTCGACAGCTTGACGATGCTGGCGCAGCAAATGAACACGGAACAACAACGCTCTATTAAATTATCTGATGGTGACACATCTGGTGTCGATCTGACACTGCCCACGCCAGCGGCTCTGAAGACTATTAGGTGGAATGCGGCGGGCACGGCGCTTGAAGAAGCTGACGACCCTGGCGTGGCGACTACCGCAGCTGAAGCTGCACAGGCGGCGGCGGAAGCGGCCCAAACTGCGGCGGAAGCGGCCCAAACTGCTGCTGAAACGGCTGAGACGAATGCCGAAACTGCGGAGACGAATGCGGAGACGGCTGAGACGAACGCCGCCGCATCCGCTGCTCAAGCCTCCGCTGCGGCGTATGGCTGGACCTCTGTCACGGACATCACGGCAGCGACAACCAATCTGGAAACAACGGACGCCCGCAAGTATTACCTGTTGGACGCGACAAGCAACACCATCGACATAAACCTACCTTCGATCGGCTCCGACGAGGGCGTCATGTACGGCTTTGAAGTCGTCAATGTCGATAACGCTATCACCCTTGTCAGAGATGGGACAGACTACATCAACGGCGTAAATGGCAACTATGCGGGACTTCTTTCGGTTGGAGATGTTGTCTACTGCACCAGCGACGACAACTCGCCTGACAACTGGCTTGTGACATTTGCCTCTCGGGTAACAGCGGGCGCTGGTTTGACAAAGACTGGCTCCGAAATGACCCTCGACCTGACGAACGACAACTCCTGGACCGGCGACCAGACCTTTGGCCCCATCACGGAAACCCAGACGACCAAGGCAACGTCTTTCACGCCATCGTTGACGGCAGAGGGGACGGTCTACAACTGCAACGCAGCTATCACCATCACTATGCCGACTGCGGAAGCTGGCAAAGGCTTTACGATTATCCATGACGATGGAACTGAGATTACCTGGGCTGGAACCATTCTTTGGGCTGACGGTGCGGCTCCCACGGCTGCGGCAGCAAAAGAGATTTACGTCTTCATTTCTGACGGCACGAATTGGTACGGCTCCCTTGCGGGTACGGGGTATGCCTGATGATGGACGACCTTCTCAATAGCGCCTCTGTCTTAGCTTTAAGCGCAGGGTTTATCTCCAATCGCATGTTGTGGTCTGCGGCGGGTCAGGGCGGCGGGTATATAATTTCCCAATCCATCCGCTTCAACGACGACGACAGCGCGTATATGTACCGCACCCCTTCTGTCGCGGGTAACAGAAAGACTTGGACTTGGAGTGGTTGGGTTAAGCGTGGGAACCTGACCGGGGCAACGACTGTTCTGTTTGAAGGCGGCTCTGATGGTGCTAACAGAACGCTGGTATATATCGACTTTGCTGAACGTATTGGCGTTTACAATAACACTGGCGGCTCTAACACACTCAGCCGCCTTTCATCTGCTGTGCTTAAAGATACGGCAGCATGGTTTCACGTTTGCGTTGCTATCGACACAACAGAAGCAACGGCGGCAGATAGGGTAAAAGTACGGTTGAACGGGGATCAAATTACTTTATGGGATACAGATAGTAATACTATTTCGCAAAATGATGATCTAAACATCAACAATACAATTCTTCATGCTGTTGGCGCGAACCCTTGGACGCCGGGGAATTATTGGGATGGTTACCTAGCAGACATCCACTTCGTTGATGGCGCAGCCTTAGACGCTTCTTATTTTGTCGAAAACCCCGGCCCGAATTGCAAGCCGATTGAGTTCGATGCTTCGGCTGTAAGCGGATTAACCGGGGACCAAATCCCTGACATGACTTCTTCCTCTGCTCCAAGCGGGACGGTAACAGCTTCAAACGAAAACGATCCAGCATGGAAAGCTATGACAGATGATGGCACTTCATCATATTGGCAAGCTTTGGCTGGCTCTCCCGGCTTCACAGAGGAATGGATTGGGTATCAGTTCACCTCCGCAAAAACCATAGCGGCTTATTCTGTGCAAGCGTGGACTGACACTAATCGGTTCCCCGAAGATTGGACGCTAGAGGCATCTGCTACTGGCTCTTGGAGTGGCGAAGAAGTTGTCCTTGATACAGTAACTGCGGCTGGTTTTAGTGCGAGTGAAGTCAAGAATTACACAATCGACACCCCCGGCTCCTACGCCTACTACCGCCTTTCAATCACTAAGGCTTCTGGGACGGACTTAAACGTTAATGTCGCTGAATGGGAATTGTTTGAAGCATCCACAGGCTACGGCACCAACGGCTTCCACATCGACGGACGTGACAGCGCCGACCTTGGCGACGATGAAAGCGGCAATGGCAACGATTACACCACTTCCGGCCTTACCACAGCCGACCAAATGCTGGATAGCCCGACTGATGATGCTGCCAATGGGGTGGGGAACTTCTGCACTCTTAATCCACTTATGAAACATGCGGGTGCTGTTCTTGCAGACGGTAACTTGTCTTATACTGGTGGTGATAAATCCGCCGCTGGTACAATTGCCTTACCAGAAGCTAAGATTTACTTTGAAGTAACGCCAGCTAATCAACACGTCCTCATC
>JAERTI010000027.1 GCA_016844925.1 Candidatus Uhrbacteria bacterium | reverse complement strand
TCTGTCTGAAGTGGAGATCGGCTGGGCCATGAACGGACTGGCCGACATCACCGGTCCCGACGACGTGGTTATCGGTGTACCCGATGAAGCCAGAGACGGCAGTGTGGCTGGCTGGCCTGATGGTGAGTATCCTGGTCTGGCAGTCGATGATGATGCCACCACAAAGTTCCTCCACTTCAAGGGTGAAGTCGAGGCCACTGGCGTAAAAATCGCACCGGCAGCCGGCCCCTCAGTGGTCACAGGTCTGACCTTGACCACAGCCAACGATGCCCCCGAGCGTGACCCTGCCTCATACGAGCTGTATGGCTCCAACGAGAGCATTGACGGACCGTACGAGCTGATCGCCAGCGGCGATGTCGCGGACTTGATCCAGGAAACAGAGTATCCTCGCTTCACCAAGACATCCATCGCAATCGAAAACGCGGCTGCATACGCCTACTATCAGGTGATGTTCCCCACCGTGCGTGACGCCGGTGCTGCCAACAGTATGCAGATCGCCGAAATCGAACTGATCGGCAAGGTCGTTCCGACAGTCGTCTGGGTTTCCTTCCATGATGACGCCGCCGATGGCCCCTCTGGCAGTGCTGCTGACGCAGGCTTCACTGAGGCACCGGACAAGGCGTACACAGATTTGTTGACGGCCAACGGCTATACTGTCGTGCGATACATGACGTCAAAAGAGCCTGACGTAGATTATCTCAACAGCGCTGACCTGGTGATCACGAGCCGTTCGGTTTCCAGCGGCCATTACTCCGGTAGCGGTGCCGTCCTGTGGAACAGCGTAACCGCCCCCATGATCATCACTGGTGGTTACACCACACGCACCAGCCGAATGGGCTTCACCACCGGCACGGACATGGTCGATACCACAGGTGACATCAACCTGGCAGTCGAAGACTCGAGCCATCCGATCTTTACCGGCATCGAGCTGATCGACGGCGTCATGGCCAACCCGTTTGCCGGTATAGTTGAATACCCCACGGACGGAACCCTGGCACGCGGTGTTTCGGTCAACAACAACGACCTCAACGCCGAGGGTGTCTTGCTGGCCACGGTATCCAATGTCGAGGATCCCACGGCCGGCGGCATGGTCATCGCCGAATGGCAAGCCGGTGCCACACTGACCCACAACGGCGGAACCGATGCCCTGGGTGGAAGAAGGCTGGTATTCCTGACAGGCGCTCGTGAAGCCAGTGGTATCACCTCAGAAACGGCGGGTCTGTACGACCTGTACGATGACGGTGCCACCATGTTCCTGAACGCTGTGGAGTACATGCTAGTCAAGTAGACAAGTTCGTCACTGGTCGAATTTCGACCTGACAACGTGGGTTTTCCGGGCCTGAGAGCCAAGACTGTGCTCTCAGGCCCTTTTTCTGGCCTGATAGGGCGGACACAGGCAAACCTTTCCTCAAAGCGCCGCAATGTGCAACCCTTCTAGAGCTTAAGAGACTCCCGAGGAGCATCCAGCCAGGAGCATTGACCCCACACTGCCATGAATTTAGTAAACCTCCATGTTCCCGTGAAACTCTAAGATTCACCAGGTGGTATCTTGGGTTATTTCCCACAATCTACGTGTTTTTATTTGCATAACCTACACCCTTTTGGTAGTTTACTTGATTGGTACATAAAAGAATGATACAGCCTACGACAGCTGAGCCCTGCCATTGACAAAGATGCAGTCATGGCGGCACGGCGCCGGAACCAGGCAAAATTTCTTGGCATTTTTTACGGCGTATTCTGAGGAGAAGAGCTTAAAAGGATGTGTACTGTGAAGCAATCTCATCCTACCCCCAACAGTTCCTCACCCGGACTCTCGATATACTCAACGGGCGTTACCAGGGTTAATACACGTACTCTTGCCATTTCGGACCCCTGCCATAGCTATGTCCTTCACAAACTCGCGACACACCCCCACCTTGAAAAATCGACGATAACAGCCTTTTCCCCCGCTGAAGAGGGTATATCAGCAATGAAAAATAGGAGAATTGATTGCCGATAGATTGCCGAAAGACGAAAGAGCAGATTGACTTTTTGAGAGACTTATCTTTGGGCCAGTCCTGACACTGGGTCAGAACCGTGAAGTCCAGAAAATGACATTACTACTTTATTAAAGGATGCAAATCATGAGTAAGAAATTGATGTGTGCAGTGTGTCTTTTTGTACTGTGCCTCGCCTTGACAGGGCAGGGCCAGGGAACCGGTACCATCCGGTACGAGGTCTGGGAAGGGATCGGTGGAACGTCCATACCCGACCTGACCAATAGTCCAGATTTCCCCGAAAATCCGTCCTGGGACGACGAAGTCACTCTCTTTGAGACGCCCACGGACATCATGGACAACTTCGGTGGCCGCCTGTACGGCTGGCTCCATCCCGACACGTCAGGCGACTACACGTTCTGGATCGCTGCTGACGACAACGCCGAACTTTGGCTGAGCACCACCGACAGCGCAGACGATGCCGTACTGATCGCCTACGAAGACGGTTGGGCCCCCGCAAGGAGCTGGGCAGACGGCAATGAGATGTCTGCTCCCATCGCCTTGGAAGCCGGACAAGCCTACTACATCGAGGCACTGTACAAAGAAGGCGGCGGCGGCGACAACCTGGCAGTCGGCTGGACCACCGTGCCCGACATGAACCTCGTAGAGGTGATTGACGGGGCCTACCTGTCACCTGCCCCTCGTCAACCCAGCCTTCTCAAGGCCAAGAATCCCGTTCCCGCGGACGGCGCAATCGAGCTGGTTCAGGATGACCTGAATGTGCTGAGTTGGGAGCCCGGTGCTGACGCAGTGAGCTTCGACGTTTACATCAGTGTCGATGGAGCCATTGAAGCTGATGATTTTGTCGCCAATGTGACAGATCCAAATTTCGCAGTCCCCGAAGCTGCCGTGCCTGGTATCACCTACTATTGGCGAGTCGACTGCGTTGCTGCAGACGCCAGCGTCGCTGAAGGCCCTGTCTGGACAGCCACGACCATGTCGGATGCAGCCCACTTCCCCATGCCTGCAGACGGCGATCTCTGGCGACTGGGCATAGACACAGAACTGAGCTGGACACCCGGCGTGGGCGCACTGTTCCACAACGTGTACTTCAGCACAGACCAGGCCCTGGTGGATGCAAGAGATGCCAGTGTGGCCACTATGTTCCATCTCATGAGCGTCTTTGTCCCGACAGACCTCGAACTCAGCACGACCTACTACTGGGCCGTGGACGAGTCCACCGGCGTGGACACCGTTGCAGGCCCCACCTGGAGCTTCACGGTCTTCTCATTTGACCCTGAGCCCATCAAGGACCCGAGTCTGGTACTCCGTGCCACCTTCGATGAAATCCAAGGCGGCCTGATCAATGACAAGTCCGGATACGAAAACTTCGGCACCGTCATCGGCGATGTGCAGATCGCTGATCTGGCAGGCGACAAAGTTGGTCAATTCGCCGGCACCGCAGAAGCACCTGCATACGTGGATTTCGGACAGCCCGACAGCCTGACGACTGGTTCTGACGTAACCGTCACAGCCTGGGTCAAGATGAACGAGGGTAACGACGGCGCCTACATGGGTATTGGCGGCAAGTTGAGCACCCAAGAATCCTACTATAGAGGCTTCTCTCTAGTGCGTCACAGTTCCGGCGTATTCCGCCTGTGGGCCGACGATGGCAATGGTGTGATAGGTGGTTTCGATGCGAGCAGTGATGTGACCTACACAGACACCGAGTGGCACCATATCGCCGGTGTGGTCGATGCGAATGTTTCGACCCTGTATGTCGACGGTGTGATGCAGGTCAAACAGGGCGCGGACATAGCCCTGACCGATAGCCTTGAATACGCCTTCATCGGCAAGCAGTACAGCGCACCTTCTGTTCATCGCTACTGGAACGGCCTGATTGATGATTTCCGTATCTATGACAGAGCGATCTCTGCCACAGAGGTTACCTGGGTCGCTAGCGGCCTCGGTGACGTCACCGGCCCCAATGATGTGGTCGTCGGTGTGCCTGATGAAGCCAGAGACGGCAGTGTTGCCGGCTGGCCTGATGGCGAGTATCCTGGCCTGGCCGTCGATGACGATGCCACAACGAAGTTCCTGCACTTCAAGGGTGAGGTCGAGGCAACCGGTATTAAGGTCACTCCGGCTGCAGGCGCCACCATCGTCACAGGCTTGACCTTGACGACGGCCAACGACGCCGCCGAACGCGATCCTGCCACGTATGAGGTCTATGGTTCCAACGAGGGCATTGACGGACCGTATGAGCTGATCGCCAGCGGCGATGTCGTGGACTTCACTGCGGCTGACGCGTATCCTCGCTTCACGAAGAACGTCACCGCCATTACGTTCGAGAATTCGACCGCGTACACCTCGTACCAGGTCCTGTTCCCAACAGTGCGAGATGCCGGTGCTGCCAACAGCATGCAGATCGCAGAAATCGAACTGATCGGTGAGGTCGCACCTGTGCTGGTCGAAGACTTTGACTCACTCGAGTTGGGTTCAGGCATGCACGACGTTCCCGGTTGGGAAGGTTGGTTTGGTGATGCTCAGTATGGTGCCATGGTTGTGGACACTGTCGCATACAGCGGCACACAGTCCCTGGAGATCAAGGGAACACGCGATGACGTCGTGCCCAACTGGCCAATGGTCAGTTCCGGTCTGTATATCGCATCTGTGATGCAGTATGTGCCCACAGGCACAGGCGGAAACATGTACTATGGTCCCCTGAGTTCCTATGGCTCAAGCTGGGACGACACAGCCTGGCTCGGCACATTGCTGACCAACTGTGATGCAGACACCGTCTATGTCAATGAACTGGATGCAGGCACCCGCGTTGAGGCACCCCTGGTGCGTGATGCCTGGGTCGAGTGCAGGATCGTCATGAACTTCGACGCCGACACCTGCGATTTCTACTATGGCGACGTACTGCTCGGCACAATGCCGTGCCCCAGCGCCATGGGCTTTGACATCTGGCCGGATGACAATGTCGATGTCCTCTACTACGACGACTTCTCATTCGGAGCCGCCAAATAGCAGAGGATCATACCCTAGAATTACTGGGCTTGAGGGCGTTCGCGTCCTCAAGCCCTTTTTTTTTGCCTCCCGCTCGGACAACTCCCCAACTGTCGCCCTCACCCGAGAGCTTCCTGCTACAATGCCACCCCCTGTGTCTATCCCCAATTTCCGGGTTGTTCTGCAGGCTAACCCAACCTTCACGGTTAGTAGGGTAAAACCCACTTTTTGATGCCGTCATCGGGGTTGGTTTCCACTACAAGGGTGTCTGTTTGCCGTTGACTTGGCTTCTGTAAATCTTGGGAGGAGCCTGGGGTGGCAGCTTTAGATCTAGCTTTTCCAGTAATATCTTGTGGTCCTGTTCGGGTTCGGTATAGCGTTGAAGATGGAGTGTGCGATGGTCTTGTGTCGGGATGTAGACATCCAACAATTGGATCTTTGAGAAGATTTCCAGAACGGATTGAGACGTCAAGCCGGGGGCACTGGTTGTCAACTTTTGACGAAGCGTGGTTTGTAAGCAGTAGCTCATGAATGCAATGAATATGTGGGCATCAACACGATGCTCCAACTGGTGATGGATCGGCCGTATGCTTAAATCGCTCTTCAATTCTTTGAATGATTGTTCGACCCGAGTTTGAAGCATGTACTGCTCCCAGAGCTCAATGGGAGTTTTGCCTGTTTGATTCGTACGTAAGAAGTATTTGCCGTCACGGTGAATCATCTGACGATAGATCTGTCTGTTAAAACTATACGTAAAATTCTCACGGCTGACCTTTTTGCCTTCAGGAGGTAATTGCAACTCTACGCATTTTGAGCTACTGCCTGCTTCGTGCAACAAGACGCCTAACCGTTTGAGGAACCGGTCACGATCTCGATAGTTTTTCTGGAGCTTGTCAAGGCCAAGCAAGTATTTCCGTAGTTTACGGTGACGCATGGCACGCTCTTTTTGCATACGGGCTTTGCTTTTGGCCAACACATAGGTTTCGCCCTGGTCCTCGATGGATTTGACGTACACTTCATCTCTGGCCTGTTGCCAATGAGTCCCAAGCAGTGACTGCTCGAATGAATCCAGGAGTCTTCGCGGTGTGCCAACGAGGTAATTCACCCCTGTTTTCCGCATGAGGCTCAACGTGTCTTCTTTGGGGATCCCACGATCCATGAGCCAGACTCGACGTGATTTGCCATACTTCGCCTCAATCTTGGCCAGCAGATCCGCCAGTGTGGTCTTCTCAGATGTATTGCCGGCAAGAACTTCATAGTTGAGTGGGAACCCATCAGGCGTGACAACCAAGGCAATGAGCACCTGCCTGCAATCACTGCGCCGATCTTTGCTGTGACCAAATTGAGCTTTGGGATTTTGCTCACATAATCCTTCAAAATACGTACTGGTCAGATCGTACAGCAAGACATCATAGCTGATGTCAAACAAAGTCTCCCAGCGTGCTTTGAGATACTGACAGAGCTCATCTTTGTACGGAAGAATCTTATCGAGACACTCGTACAAACGATTCTTCTGAGCCACGGTAAAATCACAATCCAGCAGGACATCCATGGCCGTCTGGTCAAACCAGTGCTGATGCACATAAAACTCCGACCCGGGTTTGATCAGTCGGTTGATCACCAGTAACTTCAAAACCTTCGAGAACGCAATCGTGGTTTTGTACGCGTCGATACGCGCTTGCCAGAACGAATCCAACTGAAGTTCATCCCAGATCCGACACCCCAGCCAGCAATCTCCAAAGGCTCTTGGATGCGATAGCTTCATCTGTGACAAACGAACAGGGATGGCATCGATATCCCTGCAAACGGATTCATCTTCAGTGGCAAACAGATACTTATAGACTGGCTTATTCTGATCCACATCAAAGACTTGCAGCGTCTTCCGCCAAGCCTTCTCCTGATCGTTGGTAATCTCTCCCAGATAGAGCACGGTCTTCTGAGCCACTCGGCCGTTGGCAATACGTCTGTTCTCAACCACACTGTAGTATTGATGCAGTTTGCCGTTCTTCTTTCGTTTGTGACATCTGAGAAACATGGCCACATTGTCTCAGATAGTCACACCGGTTCAACCCCCAGGGTCTGCACTACACACGATCTGGCACCCAGATCATTCCTAAGAGCTCAATACAGCGGAAAGATCTTCCAAAAAATGCATTATTGCACGCCAACCGTGAAAGTTGGGTTAACGGCGATTCTAATCCTTCCGATTTACGCACAGGACAAGGTGCGACTGGTTACCGACCGGAACCAGGAACTGACCGGTTTCCAGGACCCGCGTCCCTACACCGCGGCGTACGATTTGCGGAATGACTTTGTCATGGTCTACGGGACGCATGCCAACCGCATTCCCGCGATCAAGTCTTGGGTGGACAAGGACTATGTGCCCCATCTGATGA
>JAERTI010000026.1 GCA_016844925.1 Candidatus Uhrbacteria bacterium | reverse complement strand
GCAGGAAATTGAGCCAGAGTGATGGTAGAATCTATAGACTACCAAGCGAGGCGCAGTGGGAATACGCCTGTCGTGCAGGGACAACGACTGAATACAGCTTTGGCGGCAATGAATCTGAGTTATACAAATTTGGAAACTATTGCGACAAGTCGAATACAACCGGGTATACGTGGCAAGACAAGCAGCACGATGATGGGTATGATAAGACGGCTGCAGTCGGCTCGTTCAGGCCCAATGGTCTTGGCTTATACGATATGCACGGCAATGTTTGGGAATGGTGCAGAGACTGGTTCGATGAGAGCTATTACAGTCAAAGCGGGGCGGTGGACCCGGAAAACACACGCAACACCGGCTTCCATCTCCTTCGCGGCGGCAACTGGCGCAACTGGGCGTCCGTCTGCCGGTCTGCCACTCGCTTCAGGCTCAAGCCGGGCACGCGGAGCAACAGCGCCGGCTTTCGCGTTGTGATTGAAGTTGAATCCGCCCATTCTTGGGCGAAAACCGAAGGAGGATTAAAGGTGTCCCCTTGATTTGCCCTGATACAGGGCTTACTATCATTACATGGCTGCAAAGCCAAAGTTTCTATTCGCTTACCAGTATGCCGACAAGGAGTACAAAGAATGAGTCGTCACTGCACCCTCCCCCTGTTCATGTTGCTGCTCGTTTGCTGCGGAGTCTCCTCCGCAGCGAGCGCCGCGCAGTCGGAAGCAGAATCCAAGGCACCGTATCAAATGCCTTCGCCCAAGGGATGGCGCAAGGAGCGGATTAAGTTGCCGCCTGCCTTCGCGCCCAAGATGAACTGGAAGGGGCATGAAGATCTCCGTTTCGCACCGGGTATGTTCAATCCGAAGTCTGACTCCTTCCTCAGCTACGACGTGCTGTTTTGGACAGAAGGCGAGCGCGTGCCGACACAGAAGGAACTGCAGCAGGAGATTACGATGTACTATCAAGGACTCTCCAAGGCCGTGTTGGCGGGACGCAAGGCCGGCCTCAAGCCACTGCAGGCCGTCGTAAGACTCAAGGCCAGCGAGTCGCTCGACAAAACGCCGTCTGACAAGCGGCCAGACGCGCGTTATGCGGGCGAATTAATTTGGACCGAGCCCTTCGTAACCGCCACGAAACAGACGTTGCGTCTGGAACTGGATGTTCGCAAGCATGACGGCCGGATCTCCGTGTTTCTGTGCGCTTCGCCGCAGACCTTCGATGCGAGGGTCTGGAAGCAGTTGCGCAAGATTCGCGATGACGTGAAGTTCGCCAAATGACTCCCCCCGGCAGATCCTGGAAAAGAAGAGGGTCAGACATCAATTCAGCAAGTAGCTCGCAGTACCCCTGCTCTCATCACTGTTTTGATGTCCGACCCTTTGGTTCCCAGGTCACGCAAATCAACGGGTGGGCATCGAGCCCGGGCCCATCATGCCTCCCATCAGAGAGCCCATCAGGCCGCCGATGACCTTGTCGAACTCTTCCTGTGTTTCAGATTGGGCGAGTTGATCGATCGCCGCTTCAGCGCCGGCCATCATGGCAATGACCATAGGTTTGTTCTCAGCCAGTGCGTCCTGGGCCATGTCCTCCAGGGAGGCCTTTCCGTTGGCAATCAAGCTGGACCAGTCTTCGGCCATATCTTTGGGGATCCACTTGTCTTCCACCTTCATCATTTCGATCTCCTGCGGCTCCTCGCCGGGTGCGGAAATCTTCACCGTGGCACTGTCGCCCTCTGATTGGACCGGCTCGACTTCCATACCGGCGAAGATATCCATCGGATTCCCTTCCTGGGGCAACATGGAAGCAACAGTCCGAAACTGCGAGAGGATCTTGGTGCCATCTTTCTGGAGGAACTTGCCAATATCGATTGTCTTCAGGTTTTCCAGCTTGTTCAATTCACTGCCCGTGATGGCTGTGAATAGTTCCACCACTGCATTCCAGTTGGTGGTCAGCTTCTCCTTATCAATCGGCGTGCTTTTCATAAGGGCACTGTTGAGGAAGAAGTCCCTTTTCGTCTTGAGAACATTGCTCACCTTGCCCAGCATGCCAAAGGCCTTGTCATAGATCTCCGCATCCATATTGGCGCCGAATGTGTGAGCCAAACCCGTGACATCCGTTTGGTAACTGCTGGGCATGGCCTCCCAAACAACAGCGGGCTTACCTTCGTTCAAACCCTGCGAGATCACCTGGATGGCGTCACTGGGCGTCTCTGGGGTTTGGGAAGTATTCTTTGAGCACCCGCCGAGCAACAAGCCCAGCAGCATGGTCAACAATAGCGCTTTCTTCATTTTCATAGGTTCGCTCCTTATAGATGTAGATCATTATATTCCCGACTCACAGATAGCTTATACCCCATCACCGCGTGATTATCCAATCCCTTTTTCAACGCGATGGAAATAGGAGACACTCGGGTGAAGGGGGCGGTACTCGGATATCGGTGTTGAAGCACCCCGACCCCCTTTCTGCGTTTTGAAGCCACTCCCAGAAAAGACAGAATATCCAAAACTGTGGCTTCCCTGGATCAGCCTGGCCGCGACAGCGGCTCAAAACAACTCAGGAATATCCAACAAGGAAAACTGCGGCTTCCGTGGTTCAACCTGTAGCTGCGATAGCAGCGTCATTTAGATTACCACGAATATCCAATGATGAAGGGAATTGGGCAATGCCGTTTTCTGTCAAGTCCTGATGAAAAGTTGACACGTCTTTGTAGTTAAACGCCCGTTGCGTAGTGGAGGCCGTCCCCCGAAGGGGGCAGCCCGTAGGGCTGAGGCCGGAGCGAAGCGACGGGCGTTAAGCCGCTGCACGATGCACCTCCGTCGGGATTCTGTACCCCAAAGAGACATGAGGCCGTTTCGTATTGTACAAGTCAATCGCTTGAGATATGGCCCGAGTAGCCTGGCGTTTGCTCCGAAATACCGAATAGAGATTGTACTCATCTTTCAAGATGCCATTAACACGTTCAGCTATTGCATTTTCATAGCAATGGTTCTCTTCGGTCATACTCACTGGTAGATTGGCTTCTCTCAGCCTGTTAACGTACATATGGCAGCAGTACTGACTACCACGGTCGGAATGATGGATCGGTCTTTCGCCAGGCTCTAGACGCCCCAGAGCCTTTTCAAGGGCGGTAAGGCAACCCACCGACTCCAGGGTATCATCGGCGTGCCAGCCGACGATTTTCCGAGACCAGGCGTCCGTGATCAGCGATAAGTAGATAAAACCATCTTTCACTCGAATGTAAGTAATGTCACTGACGTAAGCTTGATTGGGGCCATTCAAAGTCGCGTCTTTGAGGAGATTGCTGAAGGTCGGTAAAGTATGGTAGCTGTTGGTCGTCCGAGTGGAACGCCGTTTTCGTTCAACCAGAAGACCGTGTCCCCGGAGAACATCAAAAAAACGATCACGTCCTATGGCTATTTTTAAACGCTTGAGTTCTTCATCCAACACAATCAACAACTTGCGGCCGCCCATACGAGGATGCTCTGAGCGAACCTCATGCACAGCCTTAACGATAGCCTCTGCGTCAAGAGAATGCAACTTACGCTGCTTACGCTTCTTATAATAATTCTGCGGCGTCATATGTACACGCTTACAAAGATCTGAGATCGTTAACCTACCTACTTCAGGTTTCGCATCTTTCGCACGTCCGACAGCGTCAATGCGTGTTTTTTTTTGAATGTCT
>JAERTI010000025.1 GCA_016844925.1 Candidatus Uhrbacteria bacterium | reverse complement strand
TCACCCGAAAATCACTCGATTTCGCCGCAAATTCGGCCATATAAGAAGATATGGTCTGATCAAGTATCAATGTTTTGATGTAGGTAAAATACTTCGGTACCGAGACTTATCTGTAATCCAACCGGATTTTGGGTTCATAGAGCGGAGAGTGAAGATCTTAGCGCTAATTCCTTCTACTAAATGGACTTAACGTCATCGCAAATGTTCCGGAACTAGTGGAAGGACATTCGCGCTGTGTAGCCGTGGGGTTAGGAACTATGAACACAAAATCCGGTTGGATTTCAGCATAAAACACTATGAGATATGCCGTTTCATGTAAAGAAATGAAGAGACAGCCTCCACAATCTGAGGTTCTCAACACCGAGTCATAGTGGATTCATGATGCTGCACGATGAAGCGCAGATACAATGGATTCAGGAAGGTCGGGGAGCCGGATGATCTTCCGCAGTTGAGGATATCTCGTAGGCGCGTTTCTTGACTGTGCCATGCTGCTGCGGATCTGAGCTGCATCTACTTCAGCAAACTTCTCGGCAAGCGTCTTGTCGCCGAGAAGAAGGTGAACATATTCGCGGTTTTTCAGGTTCATGGTCAACGGCGTATCTGAGAGCATCGTCGTCAAGACTCGTTCGACGGAATCGAATCCATTCTTCTTCCGATACCCGCGCGTGAGCATTCTGAAAAATCTTTCCAGGACATTGTTGGTTCTCTGTGGCTGCACAAGCACGGTACCAGCCGGAGTCTTCACGGCGATCGGATCAGCGAACAGCTTCTCTCGATACGCCTCTATCTGCTCGACCAGCTTGTGGTAGGCCGGCTGATGCGAATACGATTTGCTCTTTTTCAATGAGGAGATGAATTTCCCGACTTCCCGTTCAATCGTGTTCATACTCACCGACCGGTCCCCGGGATCGTTGAGACCGCGTTTGTGTTCGGGCAAAGTGATTCGCATGGCCTTCCTGAGTCGGTCGAATACGGTAACCTTTTCCTCCATGCTCTGCGCGAGTTCCATAAGTTCGGTGTCACCGAGAACGTCGTGCAAATCGTGAGATATCTTGCTGTAGACCTTGTTCTCCTTCCAGTTCCCCTGGAGCTGGATCGTGAACAGCTCATGCAGACGAAGGCCGACTTCCCGGAGCCGTTGATACAGCGCCAGATACGTGTAATCGAAAGGAAATCCAAATCCGTTTCCCTCTGATCCTGAGTCCAATGCCCAGCAGACGAGCGTGTATGCCACCACCGCAGGAACTGCACCCAACACATCAGTCGGCGGAAGCCGATGTGCCTCGACACCCTTGACCATCGCAGATACCGCCTCCGGTGTCCGGTCAATGACCTGCTCGAGCCTCGCTTTTGCCCGGTTCAAAACAACGCGGACGTTGTGCCTGCGAAGCTTCTCCCGAATAGCCGCGCGTTCGTTGCCGAGGAGCGTCTTCCCGACGGCTTTCAGGAAATGATAGTGGCAGATAAACGTCGGAGTATTCGAGAACACCTGACTCGCGGCGTTAGCAAATCCTTTTCCCATGTCACTCACTACGGCAAGCGGTACACCGTAGGAGGCTTTGATGTCGGCGAGAAAAGGGACAAGATCCGCGGCATTTTCGCTTTTCAGCTTCACATTTTCCAGCACGATCTCGGTGATTCCGTCCAGAGCACTGACGAGGTGAGGACTTCCCCCGTCACAGGTGCCGTCCAGATGAAGTACGTACCCACCGTTCAGACGCATATGCCGCTTCACCTTCCGTTGTGCCGAACGATGCAGCGCTGCCAGATAGAGGACAAACTTTTTGGCGAGAAAAGCTATTTCGCTTTCCGAAATCCTGACGTTTCTCTCTGATAGTTCGCGACGAATCTGTTGATAATTGCGGCACCGGAGGAACAGCGCTTCCCCGACGAACACGATAACCTCATAGCCGAAGCTACCGTACTCCGGCTTCAACGCGCGCATCTCTTTCGAGTGATGTACTTCGCCGCAACTCCGACAGCAGCACACCGTCTCGTGAGCAATGAAATCTCCAATCGCAAGCGTAGACACCTTCATATTCGGTCGTGTCTTCTGTACGTACAGGCGTGCGCCGCACACGCGGCAGCTGCGGCGTTCCGGAGCAAAGTGAATGATCACCGTCGACGGGAACAGACGGTCCGCCGTGGTGGCAGATACCAGTCGGTCGATGATCGTGCGCAATGTCGCTACGATTTCATATTCGGTTTTTTTTTGATCTGATGTGCGCGAAACAGCGCGGTAATACGCTCCGGCCCGATCTTATGTCCCTTGCGTTGCAGTTCTGCGGCAAGTTCCTCGGCGTCCATTCCCGGATGATGGATCAACTCGACTAGAATGAGTACCGCTTCGGCGTCCGATGGTACCTGCGACGCCGACGGTGCCGGCGGGAATCGGTTTCGATGTTGCCGTTCGTATACTTCCTCGTCCGAGGAAAAGTACACCACGCTTCTGCCGTGTCGTTCCCGGATGATGCCGGGAATCTCTTGAAAATGTGCCAGCAGCGAATCGGGGTTTTCTCCGAGCATTTCGGCGAGCTCAGCGTTCGTAAGTCCCTGCTCTGATCTACGGACAAAGTGAACCACGGTCTGTTTACAGGTCCCGTATCTGGAGAACGATACCTCTCGGTAATGCCACAGGCCCGTTACATCGAATTGAGCAATGGCCGGAAGCGTATAGAACCGATTGTTCTGGTTGTAGCTGGTAAGAGCTTTCCATTGCTTCAACCGTCGACGAGAAGTGATGAAAGAACACTGCATGAGTGCCGACAGTTCATCGATCGTCAGGATCTTTCGCTTCAGAAAGACCTCGAACACTTCCTCCATGGAGCGAACCGGTAAATTGGCCATGAACGCGCCTCCTGATAACGTTTCAACCAAACAGCAATAATGCCGTTGTATATTGAAACATTATCAGTCAAAACATGTTCTGTCACCCGAAAATCACTCGATTTCGCCGCAAATTCGGCCATATAAGAAGATATGGTCTGATCAAGTATCAATGTTTTGATGTAGGTAAAATACTTCGGTACCGAGACTTATCTGTAATCCAACCGGATTTTGGGTTCATAGCACCTTACCCCACGGCTGCACAGCGCGAATGTCCTTCCACTAGCTCCAGAACATTTGCGATGATGTTAAATCCCTTAAGCAGAAGGATTTAACATCAGGATCTTCACTCTCCGCTCCAAGGACATCGCAAATGCCTCATTCATTCTTGACATTGGCGAAAAGCAATCGGAGTATACAGGCTGATGACCAAAGTTCGATTTATAGGCGGGACGCACGGGCCGTTTCTTCGGTGACCAACGATTTTATTGTCGACCAGTTTATCTACTTCGAACGAAGCAACACGCTTGTAGCCTATCTCGGAGCGACCTATCGTCCGAGAAATGACGCGGAAATGCTGGTGGACTTCCTCGAATAGCATTTCGACAGCTGGGTAGAAACATACGATATTGAATTCGATCCGCACGAGGTTCGCAGCCTTCGCGAGG
>JAERTI010000024.1 GCA_016844925.1 Candidatus Uhrbacteria bacterium | reverse complement strand
ATCGACACGATCGTTTGTCGGTGCAATCCGCTCTTACCTTACCGCCGAAACGTCAGCGTTTGGGAGTGTATTTCCAGGTTTATGCGCACAATATCCAAACTGAGGATGTGGTGGCCTTTGTCGTCCATCTGATCCGCTTAGTCCATCGCAAACTCATTCTCATATGTGACCGATGGAGTGTGCATCGATCTGCGGTCAAAATCTTGGAGAAGCGATTTCCTGACACCTTCGGGGTTGAATGGCTACCTGCCTATGCACCTGAACTGAATCCGACCGAACAGGTCTGGAACCATACCAAGTATGGGGATCTGGCCAATTTTATCCCGGACGATATCGGACACCTGGCGGATGCGGTGACCGTATCGATTACTGCGCAGCATCATGACAATCCGCTGATTCGAAGTTTCTTCAAATTGGCGAAACTTGAACTTTGATATATTCCTTTTAATTTGCAGAACTCAATAAGATAGGGGGAGCCTGTAGTGTTTCAACTAAGATAGGGACATTTTCAGAGATTGAGCAACTAGTGCCGCCAACAGTTGCCCGCCAGAGTCAACAGTTGCGCGATAGGTTTCCTACGGGGAGGATCGCCCCCGAGGAGAGGTTCGCTCCCCGGGGGCGATTTCGCAGAATGGGCTGCCCCCTGATTGCTACGTCAGGTCCTCGAGACTCCTCTGCAGCCGGGTAATATCCTCTTCCAGGAACTCGAGTAGTTCCGTCGCTGCCTCCCTGTCGCCGACATCCAGCGTGTGTTCGAGTTGTTTCAGTCTCTGGAAAGCCGCTATGGCGTAGAAGGATTTCAACTGCCCCTTAAGGGAATGACAATCCCGCTTTGCTGACGCCCACACCTCCTCCGACACTTCCCGGCGAATCTTCTCCATCAACTCGGGAAACGTACGAGAAGAGATCTCCACTACTCGCCTGAGAAGCAACTCCCTGCCGGCGAATCTGCGAATCAATTCTCCCCGATCCAAAGTGGACAAGGTATCCATACGACCTCCTTTTCCCAATCTTCCGGGCAGGACTCGATTTCCCGAATCGGGCCCTGCCACACCGCAGGTGGCGCTCCGGACGGATTGCCACCTGCGGTGCTCGGGGTGGGGCACTGCATTCTGTGCACGACACCATCCTGCCGGCGGAATCCCGGCGCGAATTGAGCAGATAGCCGTCAGGGAGAACCCTTTCATCCTCGCTCTGGAGAGGGAAAAGGGAGAAGAGAAAAAGACGGCTATCTGCGCTTCACCTTATTACCCAACCATACCATCCATCCCTATAGAAGCATCGATATCGACGATACGAGGGCCTCCTTTTAAATAATCCGTACTGCGATAGCGGTTGAGGTGCGTGAGCTTGCGGGTGAGTTGCCTCATTTTGCCCGCCCCTTCTGTCACCAGGTCGACGAACTCGTGTAGAGGATCGTCCTCGGTCATCTGCATCCGCATCAGTTCGACTCCGCCGCACACCCCCTGGAGCGGCTGGTTCAGGGTGTGGCAGACCGCACCGGCCAGTTCCTGTATCCCTTCGAACTTGGTGCGATACTCCAGCATTTCATGCAGACCGAGGAGCCGCTCTCCAACTCTCACCTGTGCGTACAGTTCCTCCGGCACGAAGGGCTTTGTGAGAAAGGCATCGGCTCCTGCATCCAGGGCTTCGACCAGGTTGTGCATCCCCTCTCTCGACGTCAGCATCAGCAAATAGATCAGCCTGTCCTCGGTTTTGCAACGAATGCGCTGACACAGACTCACCCCGTTCAAATTCGGCATTTCCCAATCCACTATTGCCAGCCTGGGAGCGTCGAGGGACTGCAGACGTTCCCAGGCGGCCTCCCCATCCGCGGCTACCTCCACCTGGTATCCCCATTCGCTCAGCGCATCCAGAAGCATCAACTGAGTGATCTCATCGTCTTCGACAATCAGCACCTTCATATTTCTCTCCCTTTTCCTCATATCTCCCGTCTCCCGCGGATCTACCGTTTCCCCTCACTTCTGTTCGGGATCGGATACCCTCCCTCCCGTTCTCAGGCCCCCGCATCCAACGGTTAGCCCCACCCAATGCAAAAAGCATACGCGGCCACTGCACGGGGCCCCTCTGCTTTTCTAAAAAACGGCCAAAAATATTTGTTTATAATTGATTTATGTAAAAATAAAAAAGCTTAAAAAATATCCGATTGAGATGGGAACTCCACCCGGTGGAGCGGATTTGTCGTTTTTTAAATGGGTTAGTGGATTTATAGGCGACAATCGCATTCCAAGTGGGCCGGTTTGCGGGGGGAAGACCACAGGGGCACTGAGAAAAATACGAGAAGCAAAGCTTGTTTCTTCGCGAGAGACCCACTCCTGGGGGAAACACCTACCTCAAAAAGACCGGTGTTGGAGTGCAAATAGCCCGGCCAAGAGAGAATCTTGGAACGATAGTGAGGGGGACCGGAAAATGCGTTCTCGTCTCCGTCGGGCCGGAGTGAGCCTGGCAGGAGCCCTATCCCATCCCTTCAAGTTGTTCCTCAGTACCCACCGGGGAGATGCGCGGCAGGATCAACGTGAAGGTCGTTCCCACATCCGACTCGCTTTCCAGGGCGATATCCCCTCCCATCAGGTGAACCAGTTTCTGGGTGATGCTCAATCCGAGTCCACTCCCTCCGTATTCTACGGCGATCTCCCCGCTCCCTTGCTCGAAGCGCTGGAAGACCCGGCGTTGCTGTTCCAGCGTCATCCCTATCCCGGTGTCTATCACCTGGATCTCGATAAAATCTTCCTCCCCCTGCAACTGCTCGCGGACCCGCAACCTGAGTTCCCCCTCCGAGGTGAACTTGGCGGCGTTCCCCAGCAGGTTCACCAGGCACTGCTTGATTCTGATCCGGTCGCCCCACATCGTGCCCACGGCACTTTCCAGATCGAGATGCAGGAGATTCCCTTTATTCTCGATCTTGGGCAATAACATGCCAGCCACTTCCTCTATCAGTTCACGCAGATCGAACTTCCCCACTTCCAGTTTCAGATGCCCGGCTTCAATCCTGGTCAGATTGAGGATATCATCGATCAATCCCAAAAGATGCTGTCCCGCACGGTCGATTCTTTCTAGATCGGCGACAACCTGCTCGGGCCGGCTTTCCCCCGCTTCTTCGATGAGCAGGTTGGTGTAGCCCAGGATGGCGTTGAGCGGGGTGCGCAGTTCGTGGCTCATATTCGCCAGAAATTCGCTCTTCGCCTGACTGGCCCTCTCGGCCCTCTCCCGGGCGGACCGGAGTTCCAGGCCGATCTTTTTGAACGCCGTGATATCCTTGAGGAAACCGACGGAAACCCCCCTCTCTCGACAAGCAGATTTGAACTTTTCGAGTTCAAATCTGAACCAGTGGACGTTCTTCTCGGAGGACACCATGCACAATTCAGACTCGATCTGTTCGCCTGGTTCCAGATCTTCTATTCGCTCAAAGTCCTCACAGGATTGGGTGATTTTTTTGGCAAATAGATCCACCAGATTCAGGCCAATCACATCCCTTTCGTGGGATCCTATCATTTGCAGAAATCGCGGATCGCACCACGTCACCCGACTTAGCCAATCGACTACTACCACTCCGTACAGAGTCCGGTGCGCGAAAGGACAAGCCGTTATACAGCCGGGAAAATTCGCTGCCGGTGGCACGCTGCTCACGCGATGATCCCCTTCGATCGGTACCCCCACATGTTTGACATTATTCAGGTTACGTCTCATGAAATGTTCTCTCGATATGGATGATTGAAGCGTCGACGATCTCAGCTATGGAAACCGCCTCCATCTCGTCTCAGTGAGATACCCAGTTGCTCAGCCTTGCGGTAGAAATACTGGCGGTTGAGCCCGCCAAGTCGGGCCGCTTCGGTAATGTTTCTCTGCGTCACCTCCAGCAAGTCAATGAGGTAGCTGCGCTCGAATTCTTCCCGCGCCTGTTTCAGGGGAAGGATGCTTGGTTCGCCTCTCAGGGATTCGCTGCTTACAGCAGGGCCGGTACCGGCAGCCAATTCCTCAACCGTTATTCTCTCACTATTGCCGAAGACCAACGTCCTCTCGATCATATGACTCAGTTCGCGCACATTACCAGGCCACTTGTAGGTTTTCATCCAGGCTTCCGCAGCGGATGTGAAACCGCGCACCATGCGAACCGATTCTTCCGCGTGCAGGTTTAAAAAATGGTCCGCCAGCAGGAGAATATCCTCCCCGCGCCTGCGCAGAGGAGGGAGTTCTATGGGCAGGGTACTGATACGGAAGAAAAAATCCTGTCTGAAACGTCTCTGCTCGATCAATTCCTCCAGGGGGATATTCGTGGACGAAACCAGGTGAAAATCGACCTTGATCGCCTTCGTACCTCCCACCCTGCGAATCTCCCGCTGATCGACTGCCCGCAGGAGCGCCCCCTGCATGGCCGCTGACATCTGCTGAATATCATCGAGAAACAGGATCCCTCCCGATGCCCTTTCCAGCAATCCCGTGTGAGTCGTCGTCGCCCCGGTGAATGCCCCTTTCTCATGACCGAATAGTTCGCTTTCCAGCAATTCATCGGGCATCGCCCCACAGTTGATGGCCAGAAAATCTCCCCGGGAGCACGAATCCAGATTGTGGATAGCGCGGGCAACCAGTTCCTTGCCCGTGCCTGTTTCGCCGTAGATCAGCACCGGACTGCGGGTGGCTGCCCCGCGGCGGATACGCTCGTACACAACCTGCATGGCCGGACACACGCCCACCAGTCCCTCAAAGGCGTCCTTATCCAGCAACTGGCTGCGCAAAAAATGGATGTCGCGCTGCTGTAGCCGGTGGCTCAGCGTCCTCTGCAGCAAAATCTCCAGAAAGTCGAAGTTGAGCGGTTTGGGCAAAAAGTCCAGTGCACCTTTCCTCATCGCCTGCACTACGGTATCCACCGATTGATCCACGGTCATGACGATGAATTCAGGGCTACCGGGTTGAGAAGCCGTCTCCTCGAGAATTTCCATTCCGTTCTTCCCGGGCAGCATCAGGTCCAGCAGCACGATATCGAACGAAGTGCTGTTTATCCACTCCAGAGCATCGTTACCGTCATCCGTGATAGAGACCTCGTAATCCCACTCCTGAAGGCTACAGATGAGAAGTTCCGCAACGATGGGATCGTCATCGACGATCAGAACAGAGTTTTTGCTCTGTGGAGTGGGATACTCGGACATCATATCATCCTTTCTGAGCGTCATCATCCGCGTCAAGACATACAGACCTGGTGGATATGTCGAAGGGCAGATAGGCCGGACACCCCTGCAGAACGCCGGTTACCAGCGGCAGCACGCCGATGGCGCCCCACCAGTTACCGAAGTAGAGTCCGGTCCCGATGAGCACCAGCCCCGCGGCCAGGCGAATCCCCCTGTCGTAGCTTCCCACATTCTTATTCATGGCCTATACTCCTTCTCCGTTGTCTGTCGTCTTCCCCGCATCGGTGCGGTTTCTTCATCTACCGAACGGCTCTCTTCCAGCTGGTAGTCCCGCATGCGGAGATTTTCGTTGCTCAGTTTCGCTGACAGCATGCCGATGATATTCTTGAAGACCGTCGCCCGCATGTCCACGTCGGCGGCCAGCAGCTTATCGAACGCCCCCTTCTTGACCACGAGCATCCCGCATCGCTGCCCCACCTCGACCGTCGCCGAACGCGGCGCACCGGTGATCATCCCCATCTCACCCACCGTGGTTACCGGCAGAACCGTCGCCACGCGGACCTCTTTTTCCACAACCACGTAGAGCACACCCGAGAGTAAAATATACAACTCGTCGCTGGGCCCATTCCTGCGGCAAATCCGGGAGCCCGGCTCGTACGACCTGTACTCGCAAGACCCGAGGAATCTTCTGGTCTGCGAAAATGACAGCCCCTCGAATAACGGAACCCTGCGCACCACATCGAGCAGCGTCTTTCTCCGGCAGTATTCCTCTCTTGTCGTCACAGCGCTTCCTCCGGGGCGTCCGCCCCATTTTTACGATCTCGAAGGAGGCAGCGCGAAGGATTCGCTGTTTGCAGTATTCGTCTCATAGCGCGGACCAGCGTTCTGGGTGGCATCACTTGCATACTGGCGCAACTTGCGCAAAAATCGCGCCCACCACTCAGCGAAACACCTGGCGGATAGCGAGAAAAGGACAGATGGTCCTGTTTATAATCGGGTTAAGGAATAATGGAATGCTTCGGCGACTGCCCCATCCAGATCCCGCCCATACCCGGCGACACGACACGTGTCGCTTTTTACCGACGATCAATAGAGCAAAAAGCGACACCGCGGGAACCGCTTATCCATCCCCTCGTCCCGCAGCCTCTTTCTCTCCCGAAGTATTTGCTGTAGGCTTCATTCACGAAGTGGATGATGTGTTGCGTGTCGAATCGGCAAACTAAGGCAGGCAAATCCTCTACGATCCCTCTGTATTCATCTCTGCTTGTTTGTAGTGCTTCTTCTG
>JAERTI010000023.1 GCA_016844925.1 Candidatus Uhrbacteria bacterium | reverse complement strand
CGCACTTTCGGATTGGCCTTCCTCCAGACCCCGCCTCACGACGACGCCCTTGGCCTTCTCCTTGCCTTCGGCTCCACAATTAAATACCTGGCCCAGGGACTTGCACCCTGGAAGTCATATGCCATGCCTGGCACACACGCTAGGAATCAGGAGCGGCCTTTAGGCCGTCTCTCTGCATTCCTTTGTTCGATGTCGTTAATATCTTCAGTGACGTTGTCTCCTGAAATGCCGCATCGCAGCATAGAAGATGACTATTGCACCAAGGAGGCCAAAACCTACTATCGGTTTCTCTCCAATGAGCGGCAGAAAGACAACTGCTATAATCGCAACGCAGAACATAGCAACCACAATACGGGAAAGCTTGATCTGCAGATTTGTGGGTTTGCCTTCACTTAACGGCGAGTCAATTCCAGGATACACATTACTGAATTGGCTTTCGCAACTTCCTTTGCAGGCTATTCCATTGGCCAATTGAGATGCACATTCAACACATATTGATTTGCCACAGGTTTGGCAAACGCCCATTGCTTGCACGCTGCTATGATTTATGCATTGCATCTGTGGAACTCCTTGGCATCGAACGGGGCGGATCATGGGCGGCCTTTAGATACTGACATATGTCTCACCGCTCACTGATATTGCCTCTTATGCTGGGCCCTATTTTCAGGATCAACATGACAGAGGATTCGCTCTGCGAGGCTGTTTTTATAGGTTTTTTTGAGGCATGGTAAAAACTCTGAATCATCCTGAAGATTACGATATGGGATGGATAACATCAGCAGGCTATCCATCCCTGTGAGACGATTCGTCGTCCTTGGCTGGCTATCCCTGGTGAGGTGCTCCTCAGCAGAGCCCACGTCCGTTTCACCAGTTAAAACGATTGTCATATTTGGGCCTTGTGTTGTCAAGTTGTCTGGCCTTCTATTTCTTTTTCAATAGATAGATATTCTTGAACGAGTGATAGACTACAGTTGAGCATGTAGGCGGTTTGTTCGGCAGACATGTCCCGTTGTCGGCAGTGATGAACTCGGTCGTACTGACCTAAATAGCGATCCACTGCATCTAGACTGTGATAGGTTTCACAAGCCACATCTTCAGGGGATTTGCCTTCCACGTAACGCTTCCAACAGATAATTCGTTTGTGGGTTATTCCTGATCCCATGTCGTGGAGGGTGGCACGTCGCGGGACGACTTTACCCGTCTTGTGCTCATACTCTGCCAGGAGGTGACCTATGACACTCCAGCGTCTTTGCAGGATTTCAGAGAGATCACTGTTTGCCAAAAGACCGCCTTGTTCATACGCCTGATTGCAGAGACGCAATGCCTTGGCCAGTAGCCTTTCCAGGTAATGCACCTTATCTAAGACGCGGTCAATGTCTGCAGGCACACTCACATCCAATATCACAGGCACCAAGTGTGTCTCAGTGAGAGGTTGATTCCGCTTGGGTGGATTCTTGACGCTCACGGCCATCCAAAGCACTTGACCATGCTTGACGTGCTCACGGGGTCGCATGTGTTCATGAACGACCTCCAGGATCATTTGGGCACAGAGTTGCTGGATGCGAGGTCCACCAATGCGTGGGAATTCCTTCTGAATACGGTAAACAAGCACGTTTTCAAGGGTCTTCTTCTTTTGTGGGCTTATTTCTCTATACGTACTTCCCTGTCGTTTAACCATGGGAACCCCTCCTTGGAGAGGCTTTTTTTTCCCCAACTTGGGCGACGCCTATACGAAGCATTTCCTCCAGATGGTAGCCCATGTTCTTATCAGTCTTACAGAATGTCACCAAGTCCAGATATGTCTGAACCAACGCCTTGCCACGACGCAGAAGAAAAGCAATCTGGCCGATCTGCATCTCTTGCTGTGACAACTGAGCACAGCGAATAAAGGTCGAGACATAATTCGTCACGGCTCGAGGACTGTGACGCAGGATCTGGCATATCTCAGTGGTGGTCTTTCCTTCCAACGCCAGCCGCACAATTTCCGTGCGATGTGTCAACACTGGCCCCATATCGTGGACTGTACTTCGCAAAGGAATCATCACACCAGGCTCTCGTTTACGCAGTTCGTTCAAGTCTCTGGTGATCGTCCGTGTTGACACAAAGAAAACGCGATACGCCAGGTCTTCACGCGTCAATAGAGCGCCCTGACTCAGGGCTTCCTGGCAGATCTCGGGAATCCGATTTTGACGAAATCCAACCGGTCCATGTTCATCGAGAAGCTGATCGTCCAATGCCCCGCGATGAACAGACAAACAGACCGATCTTTTTTGGCATTCACTGATAGACTTACCCGCGGGTTCATCCGCATCCACCGCGATTAAGGTGACTTTACCTGGGGGTGCCTGGCCACTGGCCGGATCAATAAAGGGAAGATACACTTCCTTCACCACATCCAAAACAGCCTCCGCCTCAAACGGTGAACAATTCAAACCATGTTGAATCTCATGAAGAAATTGGCTGTCTAACGTCTTACAACCAAGGCGATCAAGTGTTTGTTTTGCCTTGTTCCTGACTCCCATTATATGCCCTTTCACACATGTCCGACATTT
>JAERTI010000022.1 GCA_016844925.1 Candidatus Uhrbacteria bacterium | reverse complement strand
GTTTTGGAGGAAGTCGGCGGCCGCTCCTCCTCCCGACGACGGCAGAGTGCTCGGGCCGGTTGAGGATTTTGGCAGATCGAGGAAGTTGCTCCATTGGCCTTGAGAAGGTCCGGCGCCGGTGCTCGGGCGCGCTCCCTGGCTGGGACGCGCACCCGTGCTCGGACGTGTGCCCGTGCTCGGGCGGTTGCCTGTTCCGGTGCTGGTCCGAGTGACGTTGCCTGTACTCGGGCGAGTGGCGGTTCCACCGCTGGGCCGGCTGCCGGTGCTCGGTCTGGTCCCGGTACTCGGCCGCGCCGCGCTACCCGACGAAGGGCGGCTCATGGAGGGCGAGCGGCTGCTGGGTGCGGACCGCGCCCCGCTCGACCGTCCACCGCCTCCGCCTCCGCCTCCGCGGGGGCCCCTGGCTACCGACTCGTTGAATAAGAAGGCTTCCCTAGCAGAATCTGTGGGTGGTTTCGGGCTCGGGGAGGGCGCCGAGGTTGTGGTATAGGGCGGTTTCATAGGCGGTTTGCGTTCGGAAACCGTACGATTTTCTGGTGATCAGTTTGAGCTTGTTGTTGAAGCCCTCGACGATGCCGCTGGAGAGCCGGCCTTCGGCTACGAACCAGTTGAGAACCAACTCGCGCTTGTTGCGAAGCATCCGGGCAACCTTCTTCATCGGATCGATGCGACTTCGCATGGCTCGCGTGCACCATTGGTCGAGAAACTTGCCTGCCCAGGCAGGGCGGGTGTACTCCCAAAACTGTTGGAAATCCTCTTTCATCAAATGGCTCCGCACCGACTTCAAGTTGTACTGAAGAATCTCCTTGAGTTTTAACGCCTGCTTGGCGGTCTGGTTCTCGGGCCGTTTTAAGAGAAGCCAGCGAGCACCCTTGAGCACCGGTTCGTAGCCGTCGGCCTGCAGTTGCTTGACCTCGGCGGCACGCACCTTGTCCAAGGCCTTGCCCATCCGCTGCATGATGTGAAAACGATCCAGAACATGAACCGCCTGAGGGGCTTTCTTGGCGATCACTTTCAGGTATGCCTGCCACATGTCGCTACAGATAAACTGAAGCCGGGACGTGCGATCCTTGCCGAGGAAACGGAAGAAGCGAAGCAGCGTTTTCGCCTTGCGGTCCCGTCCGATCCAGAGCAAACGCTTCCGGCCTTCGTCCAACTGGTAGACTACCGTTTGGTACTTGTGGCCTTTGTGCCACTGAACCTCGTCGACCCCAACTGCCTCGATGCCCTCCAGGTCGCGATGCTCCAAACCCCACGAAACGGCCTCTTTTACCGCGTCGTAGACGCGATCCCAACTGACACGAAACGTCTCCGACACATCCTTCCAGCACATCCGCCGGGCCCAACGGGCAAGGAACCATTTGTACTCGGTCGTCAGCGGGCTCTTGCCCTCCGCCCAGGGAACGCGTTCCACTTTCACGCCGCACGTCGGGCAGGCTACTCGCCGCATGCGATAGACCAAGGCCACCGGAATCATCCACAACGGAACAAACTCGAACCGGCGAGGAGTCTCCGCCCGGTCGTAACCCGGCCGTGTTTCGCCGCAACCCGAGCAGATCGGACGCCCGTTGGCTCGCGGTCGCATCTCGACCTCCAAGGCTGGTTCTTCCGAATTCTCCACCCATTTCACTTTTTCGACGACAAACGACTTGTAATTCGTGACGCGATTGAGGATAGTCTTCAGTTGCATCCTGTGGATCCCGGTTCCGTTTTGATGGCTTGTGCAAAACCCGTCTATAACGGAATCGCCACAGGATGCTATCCCTATTTGCCTTCTGGTTCGATCAGGCTTCGTCGTCCTTTCATCCGTCGGGGCTCGCCCCTCCCCAGGCCCCGACGGATGAAAGGACGTCGAAGCCGGACCACCCCCGCAATCTCCACACTCTTCATCAGGCTTTGTTGTTCAGATTCCCGAGGGGCTCCTTCAACTCACACCGCTTGCGAAAAAACTCCTCGCTCTGCCCACTAATTCTTCAGAAGAGCCGGAAAAGATTCACCATATTCACTGGAAAGACCTTGCGGCCGATTGGGAGCCGAAACGCGGTACCATGTACGGTTGCGGATTCTCGACGATCGCCCTGGGCGACGGCGTGATCGACATCAAGGGCGTCTGCGATGTGCTCAAGGACCGGGAGATATCCAGTTCGACGCTGGAGATCATCGGCTCGGAGGAGATTCTCACGAAGAGCGTGAAATACCTTCGCGAACAGGGATTCTAGCGGCCGGGTGATAGAGGGGGCATCGGCACAGACCGTAGCTGGATTCGCGAGAATTCAGCCCGAAACGGCGGGGCTCTGAACTCTTGCGAGTTCAGCTACGGTGTTTATCAACGGGCAGCTACCGTCCCACTTTTTTGATGGTCGGATGGGGGCATGGACCGAGCAAATGGAGATCGTTGATGTGCAAGAAGAAGCCGAAGCGAGCCGCGAAGGCTGGCAAGTCGAAGAAGCAGGCGGTCAAGAGTACGGCCGCGGTGAACAAGCGGCTCACCAGTGCGGCC
>JAERTI010000021.1 GCA_016844925.1 Candidatus Uhrbacteria bacterium | reverse complement strand
CGCTGTCGGCATCGCGGTAGTTGTGGGCGAGCTGGACGTAGGTGACCGGCGGGCCGTGCTTGTTCTTGCGGGTGATCTGGCGGATGTACATGCCCAGTGGCTAACCGCATACCACCTGCTCGTAAAGTGCTATTCTCGCCCATTCGTGTGCCTACGCGGACTCGGCGCAGATCGCGCGATTCGCCGCCTTCGACTGTTCTACGCCCCCCGGTTCAGGCTCTCGTGTGCCTGCTGACTGCGGAAGACGGGGTCAGGCGTTGAGTACAATGAAGCTGTCGTTCAGGGAGATTCGTGATGCTTAACTTCACCGTACCGGATGTTCTTACAGCGCTCTCCCTCGTCGCGAATGTGGCGATGGGGGTGCTGCTTTTTCTCGCGAGCAAGCGCAGTGATCGAAAGATCGAAGGGGTGCGGCACGAACTGGGTCTTGAGATGGAGCGCCGGAAGCAGCAGTACGCGATGAAGACTGGACAGTACCAAGCATATTGGAAGTTGATTGACGACTTCGGGAAAACCTACCAGGTAGATATCATCCACCGGATGAATGCCATTCTCGCCGAGTTTTTCAAGTCCATCCGTGAAGCGGGGGAACTCACCAAAGACTCCATGGATCGTTTCAGCGCACACGTCATGGAGATCGTGGCCGATAGCAATAGGGACTACGCCACAATCAAGTCGGAGACTAGTCAACTCCGCCTTGTCGCCAGCGATGAAGTATGCGCCGCTCTCGATGAAGTAGAGTCGATGATGGGGGAGGCCACAAACGACACAAACACCTTTCTTCGAAGCCTTACGAAGCTCGTCCTCTCTGGTGATCAGGAGTCGATCGCCAAGCACGTGGAGCAGGCGAAAAGGAAAGGCGTTGAGATGCAGGAAAGAAAGGACGCCCTTCTCCAGCGCATGCGCTTGGAGCTACACCAAATCTGATCCCGCCGTTCCCTGCCGGCTGCACGTAGCGCTCATGAGCCGGTGGTCATCGTTGAACATGGCAGTCCAGACAGGACGTACTTTCAAACCGGCCGCAGTTCGCCACTACGTAGGCGAGTTGAAGGACCGCCTCGAACGGGTGCGGTCTCTTAGGTTACAGAGCACACGTCTCTATCTGAAAGCTCGACCATGCCCGAGGAACCTGATCTCCACAAGCAAGTGTTCGACCGCATTGAGAAAGAGCGGCACAACTTGACGGTCTTCGTGGGAAGCGTACGCGAGTTCTTTGAGATTCACCCCGTTCTCACCGCAGGCCCCCTCCCCATCATCCACTCCGTCAAGTCGCGGCTCAAGTCACCGAATAGCATTGCTGACAAGCTGGAACGAAAGCGAAACAAGGGCGGCGAAGTAACTCCCGAGAACGTGTTTGAGGAGATCACCGACCTAGCCGGCGTACGTGTGCTTCACCTGCATCAGAGGCAGTTTCAACAGATTCACGAGACGATCCTCGAAAGGGTTGAGCAAGGATACTGGAAACTGCACGAGGACCCCAGAGCATATAGCTGGGATCCAGAGGCAAAAAAGTACTTTGACTCTCTCGGACTGAACACCGAGGTACGGCCCACCTACTACACGAGCGTCCACTACCTTGTGCGCCAGCAGGCTGGTTTGCCGCTGTGTTGCGAGATTCAAGTTCGCACTCTCTTTGAGGAGATCTGGGGTGAGATAGACCACTACGTCAACTACCCCCATCCCACGAAGAACATCGCGGTGAGAGAGCAACTTCGAGTACTATCAAAGCTCGTCAGCACTGGAACGCGGCTGGCAGATGCGATCTTCGCCGTACATGAATCCTCGGAATCTCCAGGCCAAGAGTCACCCCCCGATGGACCAGCCAAGGATGCTGAGTTCTTTGACCCGCTCGAGGACACCTCAAGGTGGAGCGGCGTCGATGGAGGAGAGATTGAACGCGCACCATCCCCAGAGGGAAGTGGGCGAACTTGTGCAAAGCGAACGATGAGAGCTGATCCCGGAGGCGCGACATCCCCTCTTCCTTCCTCACTGCGAAGAGGACTAGTGCTCTCCGGAAGACTCTACTCCCCACCGGTCGACTCTCGCACGGGCGGCAGCAATCGAGTTTCTATCGAGAGCAACCAGGGCGACGGCTATGGCATTCACATCAGCCAAGCCTCAAGCACCGTCCACATCGAGATGCGACGCGGTGGTACGGGGATCTCACTAGGGCAACCAGTTCAGGTTCCCAATCTACCGACGGGACACTGGTATCGGTTCATGCTCAAAGTCGAAAACACCGGCGAGATGGAGGCGCACGTTCTCACCGAAGAAGGGAAGGTGCTTGGAACAGCGAACGCCGCCGACACCTCCTTCAACGATTTCAACCGTGTGGCTATCCGCGGTGGCTTTCCGTATTTCATCAGCGACATGCTAGTTCGCAAGACCTAGCCACCGGCAGGTGCAACGATTCGCCAATCGCCTAACCCGCCGTTCGTGACCGACCTGGCGCTCCGCGCCAGGCGGCACAACGGCAAGACGTTAGCGCGATACACCGCCTACGAAGCCTGATACGAAAGGTCGCCAATTCGCGCTCTCGTCGGTATCCGCGCCTGGTTCGGGTCTCGGGCCAGGAAGGCGAGTTCGAGCCAGTCTGTGTCGAGCCTTGGACGACCAGGCCG
>JAERTI010000020.1 GCA_016844925.1 Candidatus Uhrbacteria bacterium | reverse complement strand
GGCACCTACAGAATGATCTTCATCGATAAGACCCCACTCCTGGTTAGCCACAGGGATGGTACCAGTGTTGGTACAAGTCATGTCCGCAGCGGATGAAACCTCTACGTCAGCCTCGTCGTTCCCCTGCTGAGTCATGAGCTGAGCCTGGTTGTTCAAAGAAGTTGTCTGCTGACCCTTTGAAAGAGTTCCGAAGTTGATGGAGCTAGGAATGTTCAGAGCCAAGAGAGTCTGCATTTCCTTTGTGACGGAAGAATCGTTTCCAGCAGAACCTCCATTGTCCAACACATTAATATCCACAGTCCAGTTGTCAGATGGTGAGGTTCCACCTGTGGTTGTAGAATCTACCCAGTAATCAATGTCAATCTGACACGAGTACTCAAGGACCTCGAGATCACCCTCAGTGTCGTTTTGAGTGGTACATGAATCAACCCTGTAACAATCATTTGAATCCAAAGGGCAACCAGAGCCCGCCGTAGTCTTGTAGAACTCACCTGAAACTTTATTGATATCCCCACGTCCATTCTGATCTTTGACGTTTCCATTGAGGTAGACCGTCTTCTGACCACCAGCAACAAGCGTGTTAATGGTCCCTCCACCATACGAATCTGAGAAGGTGAATGCAGCATCGTTAATGAACACATCCTCCACAGTTGGTGAATGGTTTGTAACGTCAGTCTGGGTGTTCACGGTGTCAGCCTGTGAGTTTACACTCACGAGTGCGACGACAACGAACAGCCCAATGAGGAGCAAAGCGGCTCCGAGAATCCAGTGCAAGGAACTGGTATCTTTTGAAGACATAGGCGTAATGAGCTTGGTTAAAAATTTTATGAGTAAAATAACGATCTTATTATATCATTCTGTGAAGATTTTTGGGTAAGGTTGTGTGTAACTCATAATATCAAACAGGATCAAGCCATGAAAAAACCGGGCTCAGCCCGGTTTTTTCTATGCTGCAGCTTTTGCAGAATCTGCAGCATCTTTTTCAATCGCAGTGATTTCATCAAACAACAACGCACCTGCACCATCACCAAACCTTTTCTTCAACTTCTTCTCGCGGGCAGACTTCTTGGCTTTGGCCTTCTGTGCCTTTTCCCATTTCTTTTCATCTTTAATCATTTGATCGTGCAACTTCTTGGCTAGTTCCTTCCGCGCCTCCTTATCTTCCTTCAACCTCTCGTAAAGACGCTTCTTGAATCCTGTCTTTTCTTTCAACCAATCAATCATGCTCTCCACCCGCTTCGTCCCGGGCACAGGCTTGCCTCCATTAATCCATTTACTCAGACGCATAAGCCCTTCTCCCAACGAATCCAACATGGAACCCGTACGGTCAAGTGCACGCATGGATGTACGTCCCACAAACTTCGCCGGCTTCCAAATCCCTAGCGCCGTGATACCCGCGAGAAACCATCCTGCCTCACGTGTCCCCTTGGTCTTATCCCAACCAACTTTTCCTAGCTCTCCCATCTTTTCAAAACCTGATTTTTCAGGATCAAGTTTTTCTATTGGTTCAAGTGGATCTTTGGGGTCGCCAGCATCTGGCCCGTCAGGGTCTGTATCTGGAGCAGCGGGCGCCGTATCTGGAGATGGCGGAGGTGTGTCAGGTCCTTTCGATTTGGTATCAGGATCGACCGGTGGCTTTGGCTCTGTGTCTGGCTGCTTCGGACCGGCATCAGCGGCGGCAGCTGCGCGTGCACGTGCAGCGTCCACAGACGGTGCACTATCTGGCCGTCTCCTTCTTTTTGGTATTTTACTTATGGGTTTTTTCTTTGGCTCTGCATCCGTATCACTGACAACAGGTGTTCTTTCTCGGCTTTTTCGTGTGCGTACTTTAAACACTGTTGCTTCTGGTTTTGGTTCTGTCTCACTCATATGTAGAGGCTTAATTGGTCTAAAAATAGCACAAAAATCGATAAAAGTCAATGGTAAGCTCCCTTTACAGACCCCCTCTTCCACAGTATCGTTAATGAAGATGACAGAAATTGTTCGAACCTACGACGAGCTTGAACGACTCGTGCAAGAAACCTATAGCGTACCGGACGTCGATACACTCCGGCGTGCTTATGATATGGCGTCCAAGGCGCACGCAGGAGAGAAACGACTAACGGGACACGACTTCATCACCCACCCACTCGCTGTTGCCTATCGTTTGGCAGACATGGGTCTACACATGAACGTGGTTGTCGCTGGACTTCTCCACGACGTTGTAGAAGACACAGAGATTAGCGTGGAAACCGTTGAGGAACATTTTGGAAGCGATATCGCCTCACTGGTAGAGAGTGTCACCAAGCTCAAACACACCATCAAGTACCGCGGCGTAGACCGCTACGCCGAGAACATGCGTAAGATGTTCCTAGCTATGGCCAGCGATGTCCGCGTGGTGTTCATGAAATTCGCTGACCGACTCCACAACCTTTCAACACTCTACGGCATGCCAAAGAAGAAGCAGGAACGTATTGCACGTGAGAGTCTGGAGATCTACGCCCCTATTGCAGGGCGCTTGGGCATGAGTGAGTTTAAAGGAGAACTAGAAGATGGTTCCTTTGCCTACCTTCACCCCAAAGAATACGAACGGATGAAAAATATCATGGACATCAAGGTCCGTGAGAAGGGAGCGTATGTCAGTCGCATCATCGATCAGATCGAAAAGTTTTTGGCACAAACAAACGTCAACGATTTCCAAGTGCACGGTCGTGTAAAACGTCTGTACTCACTCCACAAAAAGCTCAACAAGTACCAAGGTGACCTGAGCAAAATCTACGACCTCATTGCTATTCGCATTATCGTGAGCGATGTAGAGGAGTGCTACATGGCCCTGGGCCTCCTTCACCAGCAATGGCGACCTGTGCCAGGACGTATTAAGGACTACATCGCTCAGCCAAAACCAAACGGCTATCAATCCCTCCACACCACCGTCTTCACGGAAAATGGAGAGATTGTCGAGTTCCAGATCCGAACCACAGAAATGCACGAACTTGCTGAGTACGGTGTGGCCGCTCACTGGCGATACAAAGAAGGCTCTCATAAGCCCGTAAAAAACACGCGATGGATGGAGGAGCTGGCGCAGATCCAGAAAGAACTTCAGAACAAGAAAGACTTCATGGAGCAGTTGGAGATCATGAAGATTGATGTGTTTAAGGACCGCATTTTCGTCTTCACGCCACAGGGCGACGTGATCGATCTCCCCGAAGGAGCCACTCCCATTGATTTCGCCTACGCTATTCATTCTGAGGTGGGGAACAAATGCACAGCGGCCCGCATTAACGAGGTGATGCGAAACCTGGACACGTCGCTTACCTCAGGCGACATCGTCGAGATTCTTACCGACAAAAATCGCCGCGGCCCAAACCCTGACTGGCTCAAGTTTGTAAAAACTCGCCATGCACGCAACAAGATCAAGGACGCCACAAGACACACGGTAAAGGGATGGTTCTCTGAAGTACTTAAAGGACGTGAACGCGCAAAGAAACATCACTAAACAAAAAACGCTCCATGTTCATGGAGCGTTTTTTGTTATCCAATGAGTCGATCCAGTAATTCCATCAACTCCTCTCGGGAGTAAAAACTGATGGTGATGTTCCCCTTCCCCGATCGCTCCTTGATGTCAACTTTTGTTCCAAGAATTTCTCGAAGTTTTTTCTCGTGAGCAAGGATGTTTGGATCTTTCCGAGAAGTGCCATGTGCTTTCTTTGTTCCGGTGTTCGATGCGCGAGCTTCTGCCTCACGAACCGTCATGCCACTGAGCATGGCTTGAAACAAGTCACGACGCTTTGCCTCATCTGATTCTGCTAGAAGCGTGCGTGCGTGCGTCTTGCTAATCTTCCCTTCCTTAAGAGCCTCAAGATATTCATCTGAAAGATCGAGCAACCGAATGATGTTCGCAACGGCTGACCGACTCTTCCCCACTCGCTTGGCCGCCTGTTCCTGCGTGAGGTTAAACTCGTCGACGAGAGCCTTGTAGGCAATCGCCTCTTCAACCGCATTGAGATCCTGCCGTTGAATATTCTCGATGAGCGCCAGCTCAAGCTTTGTCTGATCATCTGCTTCCCGTACGATCACCGGTACCTTCGCCAGACCAAGCGTGCGTGATGCGCGCAGACGACGCTCACCTGCGATGAGTTCATACTCCCCATTGCTCTTGGTGACAACCAATGGCTGCAAGATGCCGTGTTCTTTAATAGAACCAATCAAATCTTCCAAATCGCTTGCAGAAAAATGCGCACGAGGCTGACGAGGGTTTACTTTAATCTCGTTTGGATCAACTTCAAGAACCGTCGTAGCCGCAGATGGAATAACCTGCTCTGTTAATGTTTGTTTTTGTGGGATCAAGGAACCAAGCCCCCGCCCCAGGGCTGACTTTGTGCTCATAGTTAAACTCTTCCTTCTTCACGTAGAATAAACTCTCGTGCCAGACGCTCATACGCTCTGGCAGCCTTTGACGATGGGTCGTATCCAAGAATGGTTTTTCCAAATGACGGCGCCTCAGCCAACCGAACTGAGCGCGGAATAACGGAGCGGAAAATCTTGTCTGGAAAATAACGATACAACTCCTCGAGCACCTCCTTTGATAGACGCGTACGTCCGTCGTACATCGTGATCACCGCTCCCATCATCTCCAGTGACGGTTTAATGTTCTCTTTTACGAGATTCACGGTATTCAAAAGCTGTGTGAGACCCTCAAGGGCATAATACTCAGCCTGCACAGGAATCAAGACAGAATCTGCTGCCGTAAGACCATTAAGCGTCAGCATGCCTAAAGACGGTGGGTTGTCGATGAAGATGTAGTCGTAATCGTTACGCACCTCAAGAAGTGCCTTGCGCAAAAAGTGTTCACGCTCCTCAGCGCTCACAAGCTCAACACTGGCTCCCGCAAGAGCCTGTGTCGCAGGCAGCACCTTCAGCCCTGCATGATCTGTACCATGAATAAGATTACGGACACTATGACTTCCGATCAGACCCTCATAGGCCCCTGCTGGAAGATTCTTATGATCTATCCCAAGACCAGAAGTTGCGTTCGCCTGTGGATCAAGATCAACCAAGAGGACGAACTTCCCTGCATCTGCCAGATACGCTGCCAAATTCAAAGTCGTTGTTGTTTTCCCCACGCCCCCTTTTTGATTCACTACAGAAATGATGTGTGCCATAAGAGTGTGAGCATTATACAAGATAAAGAGAAAAAACAGCAGTCCATTGCTCGTTATTGTCTACCCAGCAACATGCTCTCAACTGGTATACTTCCCCTGTATGAAGATCTATATAGGCCACTCGTCAAACTTTGACTACAAAGAGGAGCTCTACAAGCCCATCCTCAACTCGGAACTAGGGCAAACTCATGAGATTGTTTTCCCTCACAGAGAATCAGAAGAACCTGCGAACACAAGAGAGCGGATGGCGATGTTCGACCTCATGATCGCAGAAGTGTCATACCCTTCGACAGGCTTGGGTATTGAGCTCGGTTGGGCACACTCAAGTGGTGTAAAAATAGTCTGTGTTTACAAAGATGGCACAAACCCATCAAGTTCTCTAAAAACAATCTGTGATGACATCATTCGTTACGCAGACGACAAAGCGCTGATCAGGTTGATTACAGAACACTCTGCGCAATAGCCCTGTCACTTATCAGCCCACGAAAAAAGCCCCAGATAATACTGGAGCTTTTTTCGATGGTGCCGGGAGCGGGGATCGAACCCGCACATGGTTGCCCATATAGGTGTTTGAGACCTACGCGTCTACCAATTCCGCCATCCCGGCAAAGAAAAACCTCCAGTTGCCTGAAGGTTTTTCTGGTAGCTGGGGAGGGATTTGAACCCTCGACCTCGGGCTTATGAGTCCCACGCTCTAACCAACTGAGCTACCCAGCCGCCATTTCGGCAGGAAGAATATAACGCATTTCACCCCGATTGACAAGATCCGCCACATGACCAACTATTCATAGGCCCAACAGGAGCACTAGTGAGAAGAAACCTCTTCAGCTTTAGGGTAAGCCTGAGGCTCTCGCGACTCATCGCGAAGGAATCGACGCACCACATTGGCATGCAGGACGTTGGTCTCATTGAGCGCATCAAGTCCGCGATTGACCCACGAGACGGTGTGACGCTCAGGGTCATGAGCGCCTGTGCATGCACCAGCATGATCGAGGACAACTACCCTCGAACCCTGATCAAGAACGGACGTCTCAGCCCAGCGCTGAAAGATCAGTTCCTCCTTGTGTGGGCGCCATGGCAGGATAGTACGCGAGTCGACCATGTGCTCACCTCTCTTGCCACCGAGCTGCTCGCCCACCCCTGGGACTACGAACCGTCGGTCTACTGGGGGAAGATGGTGGTACAAGGAGACGACTTGATCGTCCTTCAACCAGAGTAATACGCATCACCCGCTGGGTGATTTTTCTTTCGTCCAACCAAAAAACCCTAACTCTCTCCCTTGACCTGCATCATAAAAATTCATAAAGTGCCGCAATGCCCTTTTCTGGAGAATATAATGAGCCGTTCTGAAGAGATCTACGTTTCCATTGATGGTGAATCCGATGGTCCCATCCCAGGCATCAACTCACTCTTGTCCTTCGGTGCCTCTGCGTTCAAACACGAGGACCGAACCCCCATTCTCTTGAATACGTTTGAGGGAATCATGCACCCTCTCCCAGGTGCCATCCAAGACCCGGACACCATGGAGTGGTGGAGGGGCTTTCCAGAAGCCTGGAGACTTGCAACGGAGGGCGCACGCGATCCCACGATCGTGATGCCCGAGTTCGTTGCATGGTGCCAAGAGCAACCCGGCCGCGTGGTCCTTCTCGGTTACCCAGCCAGCTGGGACTACATGTGGATCTACTGGTACACCATCCGCTTCGGTGGAGTCAGCTCCCGCAAGGAGGACCTTCCCTTCCACTTGGGAGCACGAGACATTCGTCAGGATGCCTGCCACTTGCTTGGACGCGGTTTCTGGGACATCTCTCGCAGCGACCTCGCGCAGTGGGAAGATGACCAACTCGAGCACAACCACCACTGCCTCACTGACGCCATCAAGCAAGGGGTTCTGGGCAGCAACATCATGATCGAAGCCAGGTCAGGCAACGCTCCACTCCCCTGGATCGACCGACGCACCGCGTAACTACACGCGGTCTTTTTGCAATCAAAAACACACCAGGTAGCTGGTGTGTTTTTGGTTGCGGGGGTCGGATTTGAACCGACGACCTTCGGGTTATGAGCCCGACGAGCTGCCTGACTGCTCTACCCCGCGCCACAGTTATACGCTCCTCATTCAATTTGGTCAAGACTAATGGTTAATAAACTGACAGTTTGACACCTTTTTCAGGCCTGCTAAGGTCTCGTCGCTGACGTACAGCTTTGGAGATTCTGATGAAACGGGCAGATTACTACCGCCTCGCTGGCGACAAGACGAGTGAAGGCATGCTGCAAAAATGTGAGCGTGACCTGCGTCACCGCTTCGACCTGGCCCATGACGAGGAGATCGACGCGGCCATCGTGCTGGGCACGGGCTGGGGTGATGCCTTCCCCTTCGAGGCCACGCACACCGTGCGCCTGACCGAGATCGGTGCCTTCAGCAAGCTCGACGAACTGGAGGGGCACGAGCGTCGCCTGGAGCTGGGCACCGTCGAGGTCGACGGCAAGCCCAAGCGCGTGATCGTCCTGCGCGGTCGCATCCACATGAACGAGGACACGTTCAACCCGGACGTCCGCCTCATGGTGCGCTTGCAGATCGAGGTGCTCATCAAGCTCGGGGTGAAGAAGTTCGTCCTCACCTGCGCCGCTGGTGCCCTGTGGGGCCACCTGAGCATGGGCGACCTCTTCTACATCACCGACTTCGTGAGCTGGGGCTCGGACACCATGCCCCTGTTCCCCGGTGAATTCGTCAACCCCGCCGCATGCATCGACCAGGATGCGACCCGGCATTTCCAGCCGGACGGCGCACTGCGCGAGCGCGACGAGCTCAACATGGGGCCCTACGTCATGTTCCGCGGCCCCCACTTCGAGTCCATCGGCGACAAGCGCCTGATGCTCAACTCCGGCGGCGCCGTGGTGGGCATGAGCGTGAAGCCCGAGTGCTCGGTCGCCGCGCTCTACCCGGACGTGAAGGTCATCCCGGTGGCCCTGATCACCAACGACAACAAGGAGACGCCCGACCACGAGACGCATCGTGATCGGGCCAAGGAGGTGGCCGAGAAGCTGAGCCGCGCGCTCATGCTCCTGGTCCGCTGACGGACCCCGATCCGTCCGCCCGCTCGCTCAACTAGAGCAAGAGCGGGCTTTTTGATATACTTTGTTTCAGATTATGACACTGACAACACACGCGACGCTCGGCGCAGTAATAGGCCACGCTACAGGAAACTCGGCGTTGGCTTTTGTTTTAGCCTTTATTTCGCACTTTCTGATCGACATGATCCCCCATGGGGATACTGGCTTGGCCGACAGCTACAAAATCCACAAACGCCACAAAAAGCGCGCACTGGCCTACGTCATGGTAGATGCCGTCGCTGCTATCTTCTTCGTGCTCCTGCTGGCCAACACGCGCGACATCGTCTCCATGCGTACATTCAGCTGGGGAATCGTCGGAGGTGTCCTTCCAGATCTCATCGTAGGCATCTACGAAATCACCAAAACACCACTGCTCAAGTGGTTCAACACCCTCCACTTCTACTTCCACGACTTCTTTGTCAAACGCAAAGGTGATGTCCCCCTCTACTACGCCATCCTCGCCCAAGTCGTACTGATTGCCTACCTACAGACAAAGCTCTGATCGAAAATACAGCATTTCAAAAACCACGGACTAGTCCGTGGTTTTTTGTCCAACGTGTTCCAAAATCTTCAGCGTCTCCTCTGCGGCCTTCTCCCAGGAGAACTCCCCCGCACGCGCAAGACCCATCTCCAGGAGCGACCTCACCCCCTCGGGGACAAGAAGGCATTGCGTCAGCGCCAGAGACATCGCCTCGACATCTTCTGGCTCGACGTACATCGCCGCATCACCTCCCACTTCTGGGAGCGCTCCGCGATTGGATGTAATCACCGGTGTCCCTACAGCCATCGCCTCGAGTACCGGTAAACCGAATCCTTCGTCGTACGATGGATACAATAGGCACGATGCACGGGCCATGAGGGTCCATTTTTCTTGTTCTGTGACGGGTCCTAAAAATTGAATGACTCCATTTGGTTCCACGTCCGCCCAGGCATGATTCACGCGCATGAGCTCCTGTTCGATCTCCTGTGTGTGCCAACCTTTTTTCCCCGCAACGATAAATCGTACTTCTCCCGCCTGCTCCGGTCGGCTCTGCAAGAATCGATCAAATGCCCGGAACGCGTGTACAAGATTCTTACGCGGCTCTACGGTTCCTAGATAAAACACAAAGTCGCGGTCGTACGGGAATCGTGTACTCACTGAATCCATCTGCTCAAGGGCGCTGTACGCATCGTTCAAATCAACCCCCTCATGCACCACATGCGTTACGGATTCTGTGAACGGAAAAATCTCATGTAACTTCTTCTCCGTCGCGGCGCTCACAGCAATGATGGCATCAGCTCGTTCAAGACTCTTGGGTACCAAAATGCGTGTAGAAAAATCCTGCCTGTCTTCAAACCACTCAGGATGCTCATAGATCGCCAAATCGTGCACCGTGATCACGCTCTTCCCTCTCCAAGCAAGAGGAACCTGGCCAAACGGAGAAAAGAGCACATCAGGACGGCGAATACCCATGCGCAATGGAAGCAAGCCATGTCGGCTTACAAAAGAAAGCTTCGGCCCAAACGAAGGAACAATCACCACATGAGGGCCAAGAGCCTCTAGCTCTGCACGGCGAATGCGATTTAATGCCGGTGGAGTAGCAATGTAAAACTCGTGATCCTGTGTGCTCTGCACAAGCGCGGTCACGATGTTCCATGTGTAATGCTCAATACCAGCCCCACGGGAGCCATCTGGTCCACACAGTGTTGTCCCGTCGATGGCGATCTTCATAGCAATTGTAGGCCAGCAAAGACTCCTTCTGTGAGTCCGAAGATAAGAAGCCCAGCGATCATCACACCGATCACAATGTATGGAATCGCAAGCTCGCGCTTAATGTTAAACAAAATCGCTAAGACGGTTCCCGTCCAAGCGCCGGATCCTGGCAACGGAATAGCAACAAAAAGCAGAAGAAAAAACGCTCCCCACTTGGAATAGTTCTCACCATACTGCCGTTCCAGTTTTGCAAACCAGACCTTCATGGCTTTCTCTAATGGTGGAAAGTGTTCAGTCGCCCACACGATCATCTTCGGAAGAACGGCGTAAAGAAACACAACGGGAACCAGGTTACCGATCACTGCACTGGCGTATGCTACGAACGGATTCAAATCGAAAAATGTAAGCGCCACAGGAAGCGCGGCACGAAGCTCTGTCACGGGAAGTGCCGCCATGAGCGCTGTAGCCAACTCAGGCGGAACTGACTCAAACCATTGAAGCAACGTCTCTATCATAGTGTTTGCCAAGCAAAAGTATCGTACGCCCAGACAGCAAGTGACTTTACATCTTGAAACCTTCCCTTCTTACTGTTAGAACCAAGCACCACCACAATCAACTCACCAGCATCCTCGTGATCAAACACCGTTCCTAGGCAATATCCTGCCTCAGGAAGGAACCCTGTCTTGGCCCCAACAATGCCGTAAGGGGGTTCGTTGACAAATGTCGTAAGTAAATCGTCTGTTGTCTGGATAAAGTAACTTCGACCAGAAGTCCCCACAATGGTGGCCGTGGGCATCTGAGTTACTTCTTGCAAAAGTTCGTTTTCAAATAACTTATCCAACATGATGGCAATATCACTCACGACAGAACGGTTATTCGATGAAAGGCCTGTGGTATCAGCAAACGTCGTATGCTGCATGCCTAGCACCGCCGCCTCCTCATTCATGCGCGCCACAAAGTCTCCCAACGAAAGTCCGGAAAGACGCGCAAGCGCCGCGGTCGCCGTATTATCCGAACCGATCAGACTCGCTTCGAGAAGACCACGTACGGTATACGTATCGCTGAGCGAAAGATGTTGGGAGGCTCCCAAACGAATATCTTGAGAGAGGAGTGTTGCTGGCGCATCCAAATCTGGGTTCCCCCCAAGAAACACGTGCGCCGTCATGAGCTTGGTAATCGAACCGATGGCCCGAGGGGTGTGCACGTTTTTCTCGAACAACACCTCACCGGAAGCGCGATCCATCACAATGGCGCTCTGTGCACTCGTTACCACCCCAACAGACGTAGGCCGAACACTCACAGGGGCAACATCTCTATTCTTTGCCTCGGGAAGACTGCTAGTAAGGACATCATGAGCAGCAAGCAAATCAAAGCCGCGCTCTGGAGCATCAGGTAGCGTTGCACGATCCTGAATAGCCCCGGCATCCACTGGAGCAAGCTGCATTAAAGCACCGACAATGAGCAATTGTGAGAAAAGCTTGATGATCATAGTTCTCCCTCAGACTCAGGCTCCTGCGCGAGAAGCTCAGCGATTTTTTCATTCTGTGCAAACGCCTCGTAATCTGGGAGGCTCTCGACTTTATCTACCCCCACAGCCTGCATGAAGGTATTGGAAAGACTGTAGACACTCTGGAGTCGCTCCGCGTCCTGCACTTCATCGATGTACCCTCGGATCAACAGATTCCTCAAAATCATGGAGCAGTTCACTCCGCGGATCATCTCGATCTCTGGCTTGGTAATCGGTCCGCGGTAGGCAATGATCGTGAGCGTCTCGAGGCTTGGACGTGTGAGTGGCCCAGATGCTTCCTTCTTAAGAAACTTCGTTAAGTCCTCCCCTGTCGAAGGATTGGTGACAAACTGCACAGCTCCCTTGTTCTCAAGCACGTGAATTCCTGAGTTCTCTGTGTTGAAACGTGCCACGATGTCATCAAGTGCCTCGCGCACAACCTCCTCAGAGAGATCGAGGTGTTTTTGCAGCTGACTGAGTTTGATGGGCTTAGCCGCCGCGAACAATACGGCTTCAATCGTTGTTGTAATCATACCTAATCGATCCGCTTAATCTCTATATCTTGAAAACTGTCTGACTGCACCGTCGTCACCACCCGCTGCTTCACAAGTTCGAGCAGCGCCAGGAACGAGACGACGACATCCACTTTATTCTTCGCCCCCTTCACCACATGCGAGAAGTGCATCTGCGACCGAGACAAGATGGCATCATGAATCTCTCGCAGCCGCTCCTTCACCGACACCACCCGCTCCATGGCCGCCTGTTGAATTTTGAAAAACGGCTCTAGGCGCTTGAGCAGCCGCGTGAATGAACCCTGGAGCGAGTCCACATCAACACCTGGCGCTAATGTGAACCCCTGAGCCTTGATGATATCTGCCTGCGCACGACCAAACGAACACTGTGGTCCATCCCACATCGCCTCAAGCTGCTTCGATGCTTCGACGAATTCTTTATAGAGCCTAAGTTGCAAAGCGAGCGTGGACGGATCTTCTTTTACCTCTTCTTCTGGTACAGGCAGAATGGCACGTGACTTGATGAGAAGCAGTTTTGTCGCGACGACCAGAAAATCAGCTAACTCCGCAGGGGGCACCTCATTTGCATTCACGTGATCCAGATACGTCTCCGTCACCTGAGCAAGAGAGACATCTGTAATAGGCAGCTCCTGTGACTCAATCAAATCCAAGAGCAAGTGTAGCGGCCCATCGAACTGTTCCAGTTTCACTTCAAACGACATAACAGGCTGTATTGTACCAGCTCATAGCACCCTGAGCAAAACAAAAACCTCGTCATCAGGTGACGAGGTTTTGACTAAATTTAGTCATTTTTTACATCGAGCTTGATATGTACATCATCAAGACGACGCTGCTCGAGTGTGGACGGAGCATCCATCATCGGATCCCGGGCATCTCCCGTCTTAGGGAACGGGATAACCTCTCGAATATTTGGCTCTCCAGCCATCAACATGACGATACGATCGATACCAGGAGCGAACCCTCCATGAGGCGGAGCACCGTAAGTGAACGCATCAAGCATGTGTCCGAAACGCGCCTCCTGCTCCTCATCATCGATTCCTAAAATATCAAAGATCTTTTTCTGCATCTCCCGCTCGTGGATACGAATAGATCCACTAGAGAGCTCATAGCCGTTGAGGAATAGGTCATAGGCATCAGCTCGCACACTCATCGGATCTGAATCGAGCTTTTCCATGTCCTCTGGGTGGATTGAACAGAAAGGATGATGCTGTGACTGAATTGTTCCATCCTCGAGCGTCTCAAACATTGGGAAGTCTACAATCCAACCAAACGCGAGTTCATTGGGATCATCTTTGTTCTCACGAAGGTCCGGCTTATCTGTCCCAAACTTCTCCATAGCCTCTGCGTGCGTAAACCGTGGGAACGGCTTGCTTGAGATTCGCTTCTCTGGAAACAATGTCTCGACGAGTTTAATAAACATCTCCTCGGTGTAAGAGAGCACATCCTCGCGCTCGACGAATGACATTTCAAAGTCCAACTGCGTAAACTCTGGCTGACGATCTCCGCGCTGGTCCTCATCACGGAAACAGCGCGCGATCTGGAAGTAGCGCTCAAACCCAGCCACCATGGAAAGCTGCTTAAACTGTTGTGGTGACTGTGGAAGCACGTAAAACTTTCCTGCATGCAAACGGGATGGCACCACAAACTCTCGCGCCCCCTCAGGGGTCCCCTTCATCAAAATAGGTGTCTCGATCTCAATGAATCGATTCTCGTGCATGTAATTGCGGAAGAACTGAACAATCTCGTCGCGCATACGAATGTTGCGCTGCATGCGCTCGGTCCTCAGATCAAGATAGCGATACTTGAGACGAAGCTCTTCGTTCACCGCCGAGCTATCCTTATCAATCTCAAACGGTGGCGTCAGTGCCGTGTTCAGTACCGTAAGTCCACTCGCTCCAATTTCGACGGTTCCTGTGGGCAAGTCCGCATTCACCTGTTTCTCGCTGCGCTTATTGACGATCCCCTCAACCTGGATCACAAACTCCGGCTTAAGCTCATCTACGCGCGCTGCTGTTTCCTCATCAAGATCAGGCTTATAAAACACCACCTGACACAAACCTGAACCATCACGAAGATCCACGAATACCAGCTTATCCCCCATCTTCCGCAGGCGATGTACCCAACCGTTGAGACGCACGGTTTCGCCTATTTTTTCAGTTGTTTCCTCGATCCACGTTCGTTGCATATAGTTCTAATAGAATTGAAAAAGGCCAGCGTGAGCCGGCCTTGTTTACTTTCTTAAGAGAGAGTCAAACATGACCAGCGTTGCTGGGGATCATCATTATTATCCACAGAGCTCGTCAACATGATCATATCGGAATCTATTGTTCCGCATCCTCTCAGGGGTGTCAACTTAGTCGACGATCACCCCCTCAACCTCTTCATCCCCCACTAAAAACGAATACTCACTAGACGAGAGCCACTGTCCCGCGAGTAATCCCCCCAATACGGCTATTGCTAGAACTAGCAGAAACCAGTATTGGCTTTTCATATGTTTTGGAATTACGGACTAATGCGATTGATAAGTCGTGGGAATGGAATCGTCTCACGCACGTGATGCAAACCACAGACCCACGCCACGATGCGCTCGAGGCCATACCCGAATCCTGAGTGCGGTACGGAGCCGTAGCGTCGCAAATCCACATACCACTGGAATGGTTCAGGATCGAGATCGTGCTCGGCAATGCGTTTCATGAGCGTCTCGTAATCATCCTCGCGCTGAGACCCACCGATGATCTCGCCATACCCCTCTGGTGCGAGCAGGTCGTTGTTGAGAGCGAGCCCCTCGTTCTCTGGGTCGCGCTTCATGTAGAACGCTTTCACCTCTGCCGGATACTTCTCGATAAAAATCGGTTTGTCGTACTGCTTTGTCAGAATGGTTTCATCGTCGGCCCCCAGGTCATCCTTATCACCAATATCACTTCCGAGCTCACGCAACTTCGCCACAGCCTCGGCATGTGTCAGTCGTGGAAACGGTGCTTGCACCTTTGCAAGAGCTTCCACATCGCGCTCTAGCACCTTCAGCTCGTGCGCACGCTTCTCCATGACATCCTTTACAATTCGGCAGATGAGCGCCTCCTGAATTTCCATGTTCTCTTTGTGCTCCACATAGGCCCCCTCCGCATCCATCATCCAGAACTCTGTGAGGTGACGACGTGTCTTTGATTTTTCTGCGCGGAACACGGGGCCAAAATCAAACGCACGTCCAAGCGACATAATCCCCGCCTCCAAGTACAGCTGTCCGGACTGTGCGAGGTACGCCTTTGTCTCATCCCCTTCGCCGCTGAAGTAGTCCATCTCAAACAGCTCTGTTGTCCCCTCACAGGAGGTCGGAGTCAGCACGGGTGTATCAAACTTTACGAATCCATTCTCCTGGAACCAGTCATAGGTTGATCGAATAATTTGATCACGCACGCGTTGCACAGCCCACTGACGCTCAGAGCGCAACCAAAGATGTCGGTTGTCGAGTAGGAAATCTGGACCATGATCTTTCTTCCCGATGGGGTACCCCTCTTCGGCCACCTGTACGACAGTAATACCACGACCTTCAAGTTCGAACCCTGATGGCGCACGTGAATCTTCTTTTACGAGCCCTGACAAGATTACGGATGACTCGAGCCTGATCGACTGCAGTGCTTCCCACTGCTCCTCAGAGAGATCGCCCTTAGAATAGACGACCTGTACGCGCCCTGTTCCGTCGCGGAACTGGAGAAAAAAAATCTTTCCGCTTGAACGGAAGTTATAGCACCAACCTTTTAATTCGACGTCTTGCCCAACATGGTCGGAGATCTTAGATACGGTAGTTGTAGTCATAATGTTTTGTTGAAAGAACCTTAACACACCCTGCAGGCCCCCCTCAATGAGCTAGCCGGAATGGTGGGAAAATGCGAAATCATAAGGGATTCTACGGCCTCATGGAAACCAGTGAGATCTTCCCCTGACAGATGCGGTCGTAGCTGAGAATCAAATGATTCACTCAGAGCAAACCGAACAAGCTTCAGTGCTGTATCTGTCATGGGCCTTGCTGAGAACCATTGCTCCTGGTCAATCGAGGTGCACCGGGAGCACACGACCCCTCCGCGCAGGCCATGCCAGCGATACTGCCCGGGACCAATGTTCATGCGACATCCCAGGCAACTAAGCAACTCTGGGTGGTATCCAACGAGCCCTAAAAGCTTCAAGGCAAAGCTTCCCAACAGGAAGCCTGCGCGCTCAGCCGTGAGCGTCACGTCTTGATCAAGGAAATCAAGCCAGTGTTCGATGAGCTCATAGATATAGGGATCGGACTCATCAGCACGTGTACCGATATCTACCAGATGCAGAGCGTTCTGTGCCAGGACTGATCGAGACAAGTCTCCATGCACACGTGCGTATGACTTGAGTCGATCCACCCCAGCGACTGTTTGATAGTAGCGACCGTACACAAGCAACAGATCAACCACGGCCAGGCTCTCCAGGTGCGGTGTGAGTTTGGCTAGGGGTTTATGCCCACCACGAGCCAAAAACTCCACCTTTCCCCTATCAGGGGTAAAGACGCTGTACCAACGGTCGACCTCTTTATGGTCACGTCTGGAAAGCACAATGCCGGTTGTTTGGTAGAGCACGGACATAACGGAAACAGTATAAACAAAAAAGCCAAGGGTGTCCTTGGCAGCGTCTTCTACTCGATCACACCGATGTACGGGAGCCCGCGCATGGTGCCAGCGTTGTCCATGCCGTAGCCGACCACGAAACCGACGCCGTCGCCCACGATGCCAACGTAGTCCATCTGGACCTCGAGCTCGTGCTTGTGCGGCTTGGTGAGCAGCACAGCCGTGCGCAGATCATGCGGCCCCTTCAGGGCCAGGTGCGCCTGCAGCTTGGCCAGCGTCTGGCAGGTGTCAGCGATGTCCTCGACCAGGATGACGTTGAGCCCGCGCAGCGAGCGATCCAGGTCCAGCTTGATCTCCACATCGCCGGGCTCTTCGCTGTCCCCGTAGGAGGATGCGCGCATGAACTCAATCCGACAGGTCTTGACCCCCTTGCCGGACGCCGCAACCCGCTCGATCGCTCGAGCCAGGTCAGCCGTGAAGAGGAAGGATCCCTTGAGCACGCACACGAGCGTGATCTCCTGGTCCTGGAAGTCTTGAGAGATCTCCTGTGCGATGCGAAGCACCGCGTCTCGAATCTGCTGTTCTGAAAAAAGCTCACGCAAGGCCATGGGGCCACCTCCGGTTGATGAGGCTGCGAGCGTAACAAAAAGCACTCTATGGATCAACCCTTAGAGTGCTTATTACTCTCTAATTTGAAAAGTAGTTCTTTGCCACGGAGAGAAGATTTTCTCCAATAAATTCAACGTTTTTTGCTTCTGCAGTGGGTGTATCAAGTTCTCCTGTAAGCACTGCCACGGGACGCACTCCAGCCCCACGTGCCATGACAATGTCATTGAGCATGTCCCCGACATAAATGGCATCCTTCGCTTGTACCTCAAACGTTTTAAGCGCCAGTTCCAAAGTATGCGGGTGAGGCTTCTTGAGCTCTGAAGGAACGTCGTAGGAAGAATAGATCGCTGAGATACTCGTGACACCTCCTCTCTCTAACATCGGCTCAATGTGACGCACCCGTGTTCCACTGACAATCGCCACTGGCACATGTTGGCTCATTAGCTCAATCGCCTCCTTGGCTCCATCGACCATCCTCACTTGATCCCAAAACGCGGGCGACTCAACGCAAGTCACCCAAACACCTCCAGCCTGTTCAACTTTATCAGGATGCTCGGCCAAGATAATCTCAAGCTGCTCAACGTGCCCACTCCCCCAACCTTGAATCACACGCTCATGCTCAACGTTTGGATCGAGAGAAACCCCCACAGCCTCAACGGCCTTGTGGTAGCAATCAAAGTACGCCTCGTTGGAACCCTCAACGACAACACCATCGAAATCTAATAAGACGAGTTTGGGTGTGTTCATAGTATCTACAAATAATTACGATTGACTCCAACGAGAAACCACCAACGCAGACCCCACTACGGCCCCAAGCGCATCATAAACAAGATCTCGATACGTATCACCTGGCTGCCCAAGCTCACCGAACATGGTTGTCCCAACAACCACATCACCGAACCACTCTCCAAACTCCACGAAGAGCCCTAGAAGGATCACCAACCCCACAAGGGTCATGAACACCTGCGAACGTTTCGTGCGCATCAGAGCAGCAAGTGGAATCGACAAGGCAAATGCTGCCATCACGGATGTAGAAAAATGCACAAAAGAATCGTAACCAATCCCGGCGCGGTACAGCCCCATAGACCCCATCCATGAGAGAAACATGGCGCTGGTCAAAAGGACTTCAAACCTGGCAAGGGACACCTCGCTGACCTGTGTTTGAAACGCACGAATCGTCTGATGAAGAAACCTTGGCAACAAAAGTAGTGCAGCCGATGCAAAAAATAAAACACCAAGGAACCATTCATGCTCGTGAGAAAAATCAATGGTCCTGGTAAACATGAGCCCGCCACCAAACAGGTACGCAAAAAACGTCCCCGCCACGAACTGTCGAGCCACCACCTTAGAGGTAAACATTGTTGGTGCCGCACCCCCCTTCATGTGTACTAACGTTTCTCCGCGTACTTCTTGCGCACGTTTCGGTCGATATAGGAAAGCAAGCCGATCCCCTCATCTGCATGCGTTTTCATTTGACTCAGGTGGTAATCACCAACACTCTCTCGCGTGTACACATACACCGTTGCCCCACTGTGACTTGGTGCACCAAACTCGACAGTGATGGAATCATCGTCGTACTCATAGGCCTTAATGGTGGAGCGCCCTTCGATGTTTTTGTATTCCTGCATATGGTTCAACACTTAGGTTAAGTGAATTGTATGAATAGGGGTATAGATACTGCCCGTCGGTGTCAGCGTGCTTTGGTAAAGATTCACCTGATCGACAGCGAAGGTTACTGGTTTGATGTTCACCTCCCCCACCTCGAGAGCACCCACCAGCGACTGAACGCGACCTAGCGTGATGTGCGGCTGGAACTTCCGCTCATCAACATCGAACCCGCACGAGTGAATCACATCGGCAATCTCTTCCCGTAGAGCATGTAAAGAGGCGTGCATGCTTGTCCGCAAGATGAGGACCTTTGGCTTACGCATAGAGGGAAATGCATCGATGTCCGTTAACTGGAGCTCGAACGGATCCAAGAACCGCTCCTGCTCGATACGTCCGATCAATGGCTGTATTCGATGAACCTCCACATCGCCTAGAAAGTGCAATGTGACGTGAGAGGTTCTAGGCCTCACCCACTTTACTTGCTGATCAGGGAGCTGTCTCCTGAGCTTCACCTGGAGCCGAGAAATTTCTTCCTTCACATGCTCAGGAAGCGGAATCCCAAAAAAAAGTCGCTGTGTTTCAATCATAGCCCCATTTCCATTTGCTTATACACCATATGGTATCAAACCCAGCCAAACAGTCGAGGATTAAAAAACCCACCTGCGTGAGGTGGGGAGTCGTGTTGACTCAAACAGGAGCCGTGGCCTTCGGGTTGGCGCGGAGCAGGTTCTCCAGCCGAACAGGTGCGCTCACGTAGTAGAACTTGTGCTGCTTGGGCTTGGTGCCGTCGATCAAGCACCCGCCGCCGCTGTGCTCGACCCAGAACTTGCCGTCACCACGATCTTCGACCCGCTGGATCCTGCGCAGGACCCATCCGTAGACCTTGCCGTGGTGGTACATCGGATCGGTGTCGACCCAGACCAGAGTGCCGGTCTTGATCTTCTGCAGGGACTTGACCGTGAACGCTCGAAGGCACCCGCAGATCTCCCTGCACTCGAAGCCCTTCCACTTGTGGTAGTACACCAACGTCGCATGTTGCCTGGTCGGAATCGCCGACAGCTTGGGGATTGCTGCTTGCTGCATCACGCCCTCCTTTCGTATGGGATTGAAAGTATAGAGTCTTTTCTAAGGATGTCAACCCTTCTTAGGGAACCAAAAACCACCCTCTCAAAGGGTGGTCTCTGTTACTTCTGCAAAATGTGCTGCACTCTTCCGACTTCTCCTGTGTCGAGTCTCACCTTAATCCCTCGCGGGTGCACGGCTTTGCTGGTAAGCAAGTCCTGTACAAACCCCTGGGTCAGCTTCCCTGTTCGCTGGTCGGCCTTTTGCACGATGGCGACGTAGAGTCCTGGATAGATATTTTTTCGAATCGTTCCTGGCATAGATAACACGCTACGATGCGCTAATCAACTCGAGCTTCTGTGCTCGTGACAGCTGTTTTATTTCGTACTCACGCTTGCGCGCCTGGCTCTCACTCAAGGCATCTTGTGACCAGAGGAGACGAACCGGCCCACGCCCCCTTGTGTACTTCGCACCGTCGCCACGATTGTGTACTTCAATGCGCGCCTCAAGATCTGTCGTAATCCCCGTGTAGAGTGAATCATCCTTGCACTGAAGAATATACACCGTCCACGTGCTCACATCTCTACAGGGTACCCAGCCTCTTTCCAGGCTGTCACACCTCCTTCGATGTTGTGCGCATTAATCGATCCCGCTGCATCAAACGCCTCGCAAGCCTTACCGCTACGGCCACCTGTTAAGCAGTGTACGTACACCGTCTCGTAAGACTTCAGAGCTTCCATGTAGAGATCAAGCTTATCGATGGGTCGATTCTGCGCTCCAGGAATATGCCCCTCAGCATGCTCCTCTGGGGTGCGCACATCGATAACAATGGCTGATGCCATATGTGCAGCGTCTGCAAGTTTGCCATGAAGGTCTTGAACAGAAATGGATTTCATAAAGTTCTAAATAAGTTTTAATAAAAATTGATAGATGGCGACCATAGCGAAGGTATCCAGCTTACAGTACTCAAGAAGGTCGCTGGCAATCTGATCTTTTTCTTTTTGAGAAGTCTCTGGCGAGATCATCTTCTCCCAACGCTCAATCGCCTGATCCCCCTTTTGAATCCCTAGCGCCTTGTACGTGAGGTGAGGCACCACCACGGGTAACACGCGTTTAATACTCGCACTCCCCTTAAACGCCGCATCGACATAGTAGTTCTTCGAGAAGATCGTCATGAGATCGAACATGCCTTCATTGATCGTCTCGATAAACTCAGCGTGCTCAGGATGCAACTCAGCAAGCTTCGCATTGCGCTGCTTCTCGTACGTACTGTACCAAGAAATGACCGTCCCGTTTGGATCCATATCCTCCCGCATCCGCTCAAGTAACGGCCGCGTAAAATCTCCCACCGGATCCGTCACCAAATACTCCCGATGCTCAATCTCTCCATCCTCTCGCATCGTATGAAGCGAGTACTGAAACGGCACCTGCTCATAGGCCCCAAACCCATCGAATCGAGGAATAGCGCTTGAATACCCTTCGTAGTCAAAGAACTGGAGGGGAAAGACCAGCTCGCCCAAAAGCTCCGTAATCCCCTCATGATCGATGAGTGGCTTCCCTGCCATGTACGCCTGGTGCTGAGCCTTCTTTGCCCCCTTCAGCTTCTCAGGGTTGTCGATATCCTCAAGGGCATAGATCCCTCTGTCGATCCAATCGTAAAACAACTTCTTGCTCCCACCGATCCGGTTAATATCGTGCACAGAATACTCAGGAACTTCGGGATGTGAATGCGTAAAGGTTGTGCACTGCGCATTACGCCCGCGATACAAACAGTCACAGCCACGCTCCTCAGCACCAGACAGATATGCCTTCATCTCATCCATCTCCTCACGTACAGCATCCTCAGAGGCAAGAACTTCATCTGTGAGGTCGGCAACAATAAAGAGCTCGTCGTAATCAACTTCCCCCTTCTGTCGATACTCACTATTCAAATGGATCACTCCGGCCTTCACAATCTTGAGCCCGCCGCTCTCGATGACCAACTTCTGAAACGCCAAGTCATTCACATGATGATGTGGAATCTCCCGCTTCACATCATTCGTCGCCTTCACCTCATACAGCTCCCACCCGTTAAGAGGTTCGTTCCAATGCAAAACATCAGCCTGCACAAAAAACACATCCGAGAGAAACGCTCCTTGAAACAATGTCTTAGGCTTCATGGCAAGAACATTTTTTGTCTGCCCCACACCACGCATACCAACGAGTTCGATAAGCTCCCCACCCGGAAACAAATTCCGCGCTGCCTCATCAGCCAAGTTCCCCTCTTCGATAATCTTCTTCTCAAACTCCGAAAGCTCCTTATCATTAAAAAGCTCCGGCTTATGCTTCATGAACCAGAGATTCTTTCGGCAGAAGGTGTATTCAAGGTAGTCTGTTTTGGTGATGTGCATATCAGTTTTGTGCAGCAGCTGCATCCTGCATCTCACATACCTGACAAACTTTCACCAACACCTCATGCATAGCCAGAACCCGACGAACTTCTTCATTCGTCTCAGCCTGTTCAACCTCTTGAAAAATATCCGGCGGTAAATTCCCGTCTCCACATTCTCGACACACCCATGTAAGCATAACTTGTCACGCAAGATTATCGACTAATGCGAGCATGGTACCAAAAATCCCCCATGAGGGGGATTGTAAGCCACTTGGACAATTAATTGCCCTACCCCCTGAGGAAAAACACGGCAATAAACATCACAAGAAAGTTTATCGCCGATAGAACACACCAGGTGCAAAATGCCTTGAGAACAAAACCTTGGATATACGTGAAGTAGAGTGAAAACAGGAACCCCATAGTCACCACAGCAGTCACGGGCCAAAATGGGATCATGCCCTGAATGAACAACCAGGTTCCCACGAGAATGGCGAGGTACATCCCGAGCCCGGCGTAGGCATTTGGAAAACCGAACAGTTTACTTTGCGGACTTTTCTGCACTTTTGCACACCAAGCATCAGGAAAGAAGAGGCACTTCACCGGCGTTTTTGTGATGGCGTGGTAGGTGAGATAGATGGTGTCGAGCAGTCCAATCCCCGCGAAGATAAAGAGCAATGTTTGATAGAGAGGCATAAGGGGTTTCTTTAGAGGTTAGTCTTGAAATCGAGCTGGTTTGAGTGACCAGGTTGTATCGAGACAGTCGTGGCACCCGAGCGTCTCGAGAAGCTCGTACGTCTCTGGAGCCGATTGCATCTGTGGAATCGGTACATGTGTAATATCCACTTGTGCCTGGTTTGCAGCAAAAAGGTAGCTCCAGGCGTAAAGAACTTGAACGCTCGTGAGGGTAGCGTCGCCAATCTCATACTGCTCTTTCATGCGCCAATCTGTGTAGAGATCCGTCGTCGCTAGTACAAGCAGATCATCGACAGAAACCGTTGTGGCCTCAGACTCGGTTTGGGAAAGAGACCATGGACCATACACCTCAGAGACCACACCTGCCTGATCAAACTCACCATTCAACCCTCGAGCGAGAAGGGCGAACGTGTCAGCAAGTGAATAAAAGTCTTCGCCATCATACACCCAACTTGGCGGAGCATCATCCCAATTGTTCAAGACCCATAAGGCCATCTGGTAAAGCTCTCCCTCATCCACCTCCACATAATCAGTCGACACAAACAAATTCACCACATCATTTGAGCTGACAAACTGCAACGCGTCTGGATCTTCGTTAACCTGCTGAGCCAAATACTCTAAGCCCTGCTTCGTAAGCTGGTATGCCTTCTCCTGTTCCTTTGGACTAAGAAGAAGCTCATCGGTAAGCTCTGGCGATTCTGGGTGCACATACCCCCACTTCGTGGGACTCGTACCACTGGTCGTATAGAGATACTTACTCGCAATACCAGCATTCATCACAATGGAACGCGTGCCATCAAGCTCTTGAAGCTCACGTTCATAGCTGTCCGACCCTTCTTTCAATGGCTCTGCGTCAATTCCTTCGAGGGATGCGGCATCATTGATTCGAATCGCATTATCCATCCACAGGGTCGCCGAACTTGTCTCATGTGTTGGGGTCATGATTTCCAAAAGAGCATCTCGGGTACTCGTGTATGTCTGATCCTTAATCACAGCCCCGTGATCAGGAAACCCAAATCCAAGATATCGCCCCGGAAGAAGCTCCCTCACTGCCTGACTTCCAGCAGAGCGCTCAATCTGTGTCCCCTCTCCGATTCCTAGACCCGTCACAATCTCAACCTGTCCGAATGTCTCGTAGATGGCCTCGAGCCCTCCTCCACGTTCTTCAATACACCCCCCACGATTCACGTCCTTCACACAGGTAATCCATGACCACAGAGCATCGTATGCCTCCTCATAGGTCGGATCGCTTGGTAGACGATTCTGCGGCCGATTCTGATACGTCGGGTCGTGGTGAGCGTGGTAGCCAAACTCGACAAGCCCCTCGTCCTTCAACTCCAACAAATAGTCAACGAGTCCTGTCTCCTCATTTCGATCAGCGATTGTCTTAGCATCTGATCCTTGGAACTCAATCGTCCATGTGAGATCAGCTGCCGGATACGCAGCAGCAGCATCTCGGATCATCTCTCCAACACGCCAGTAACGTTCCTCTGAAAGCTCGTGGTTGAATGGATCTTCCGTATGTGTGAAGAGATAGAGATAAGAGGGGGCGCCTTGCTGAACTTCGTCTACAATCACGGGTCCTGCAGGAATATCAAAATCCACGACATCACGGTTCTCTGCTTCTTCCTCAATGTTACGATCCATCCCGAACCCATCCGTCGTCGGTGATTCACCCGGAGCAAGGAGAGCCCACAACAGGACCGCGACAATCACACTCAAAACAATGCTTATCGCAATGAGTACTTTTTCTTGTGTTTGAATCATAGAACGTTTCCAATGTTCTTATTGTACAGCAGTTGTGAGACCTGAACCGAAAATCACCCCATGAGGGTGATTCCATTATTATTCAACGGGATATTTCTCCCCGTTCTTTTTCATCTTTTGTCGAATCGCTGCAGCTAAATCTATGCCAGCACGGTCAGCAAACTGCAAGGTGTAGATAGCCACATCAGCGAGCTCATCAGCAATGTCCTCTCGCTGCTTTTCAACACGCGCCTCCACTTCATCATCTTTGACCCACTGAAAAAGTTCCAGTAACTCTGCCGCTTCTAAAGAAATCGAGATTGCGATGCCTTTGAGATCTGCACGTCCACGCGATAACCACCCACGCATATCAACAAACGATCGGATCTCGGATGTAAGTTCTTTCATTGAATCTGTCATAACACCTATCAATTTTTCCAACCAAACCCACTGTACACCTCCCCCTCTCGGATCTTATTGAATGCCTGCACGTAATAGTCGATCACGCCGTCGGGCAATTCATCCATAGGCGCCCAAGCGAGGTCCGAACACTTATCCGGTTCGCAATTATGAACCTCTCCCGACCACTTACGAGCCGTCATAAAATAATCCATGCGCTCGTGATCACCGCAATGGCGATGCATGACGTGCACAAGCGTCAAATCGACCGGGTCTAAATCAATCCCCACCTCCTCCTTAGCCTCACGTCCCATCGCCTGCATAAGCTCCTCCTCACCATCAACGTGCCCAGCAGGCAGGCCCCACTCACCATCTTTGAATCCGGTATTCTGCCGTTTCAGCAAAAGCACCTCACCGCTGTCATTAAGCAGGATGAGGTACACAGAAATAATGGCTTTAAATCGGTCATGCCAGGAAGTCATATGCCCCATATTGACACAATAACCTCTCAACGTTAAGAAAGCTGTGGAGGTAAGATATGCAGACAAACCCGCATCGCCACAAGCTCATCGTGCTTGAAGGCATTGATGGTGTGGGGAAAACCACGCTGTCACACATGCTTGTGGAAGCATTCAATCGCCAGAAGCCTGGTCTGGCAGTGCGGTTCGAAGACTTGCCCTTCAACAACCCGACACGTTCCTTGCGAGCCCACTGTCAAAACGCAGGCAACCAAAGCGCAGCGATGCTGACCTATATCGTCTCGGCGATGATGAAGGATCAGCTGATTCGTGAATTACTGGCAACACGCCACGTAATCATGGACCGATTCATCTACTCGGCTCTGGCCCATCACAAGGCACAGGGAGTGGATATCGACGTCTTGAATCTCGACCATCTGCCCATCCTCAGACCGGACCACAGCTTCCTGTTCCTGACGGATGAACCTGTGCGCAGAGCTCGACTGGAGGCACGCGGGAACATGACGGCCGGCGACCGACGAGTGAAGTCACCCGGGAGCGAGCTCGAGATCATCGAGAACTGCTTCCGTGAACTGATCGAAACGCACGTTGATACGACGCACATGACACCGGAGCAAACACTCCAGCACATCCTCGAGCTGATGAACCTTCGACGTCCGGCCTCGCCATGATTGGAGCCACGGCAAGGGAGACCGTCATCGCCTTCGATAGTGAGCGCTATCTACACACTCAACTCACAGAAATCCTCCGTCGCATGGACCAAACGCCGGCAGGAGGCAACACGTATGTTGAGTTCGGTGGAAAGGCCTACGACGACCAGCACGCCGCACGTGTGCTCCCCGGCTATGACCCCAACTTGAAGCTGCGACTCCTGGGTGAGCTAAAAGAGCATTTCGAAATTGTGGTTGTGGTGAGCGCGCGCGACATCTTGCGACCACGCCTACGCGGCGACACGTCACTCTGGTACGACGACGAGACTATCAGGCTGATCAACTGCTTGGATCAGGCAGGAATCCGTGTGCACCATGGGGTACTTACCATGGTGCACGAGGGTATCAGCACTGAACAGAGAGCGCGCCTCAACCGCTTCCTCCAAAAGAGCCTTTCGGAACTTGGTATTCGGTTCGTGCAACACGGCTTCATCGAGGGCTACCCTTCGGTGAAGATCCTGAATCGAGATCATCCCTTCGCCGAATCCCCCTGGCTCCCAGGTAATGACCGCCCCATGCTCATGGTGAGCCCAGGTGGCGGCAGTGGGAAATTTGGTGTAATTCTCTCTCAGCTCTGGCACGACTTCGCAGCAGGGCACAACAGCGCCTATGTGAAGTTCGAAACGTTCCCGGCGTTTGCCCTGGCACCAGACCACCCAGTCAACCTCGCGTTTGTTGCTGCAACAGCAGACCTGGGAAACACGGTGATGCCAGCCTACTCAGGCGGACCAACAACGTACGACAAAGACGTTGAAAACTTCCGTCTCTTGCAAGCACTCATCAACCGCTCTTGCCCCGACCCTTCGGTAAATCCAATGGGGCAAATGCGATTCGCTCCTGAGATGGGTGTCAATCGACTCCACATAGGCATTGCTGATGACGCAGCCGTGCAACAAGCAGCACTCATGGAAATCTCCCGAAGATCTCAGCGATATCGAGAAGAAATCGCTCGGGGCATCGAATGCAAAAATACGCTCGAGCATCTAGCTCAAGCGCTTCCTATCACGCTACGACACCTCGTTTCGTAGCAACACGGACAGCATTACGCTGTCTTTTTACTTACCTTGCTCTTCAAGGTATTTTTTTCCCTTTTGTAGGGTCTTTCGGTCAAGCGCAGATAACACATCAACATCAAACACTGATGCCATCAACAACACCGTCCCCAAAACATCAGCAAGTTCATTTTCAAGTTGCAACTTAGCTTCAGCTTGATCAACCTTTTTTCTTGTTCGACATTGCCCCTCATGAATGAGCATGGCCTCTGCCAACTCCCCAGATTCTTCCATGAGTTTCAAAAACAAAAATTCCCGATCTATCGTCACGCCATGTTTTTTGGCGTACCGTTCAGCGTTAGCTGAAATCAACGCTTGTATCTGATCAAGGTTCATACTGCTGTGCAAACTTTAGTTACATCTTAGAAACCTTCTCTAAGTAAGATCTAACAATCAACATCGCCGCCAAGGCATCTTCGTCAGCCGTGGCCCCCTCCTCTTTCTGCAAACGAATACTGTCAGCCGTGGTGTAGGACTCATCCTGCTCTACCACAGGGATCTCAATAACCTCTTTCAACGCTGCAATAAATGCTCGCGTCTTTTCTAGCTGTGTTGCATCGTGGTGTCCTCCCGTTGAAAGTGGTACCCCCACGACGACCAAATCGATGTCCTCACTTTTAGCTCGCTCGGCAAATACTCTAATGGTCTCTTCCCCCATGTTGGGCACCACGTCCAGCGGAACAGCTAAGTCAGCATCGCTTTCTCCAAAAGCAAGACCAATCTTTTTGTCGCCGTAGTCGATGCCTAAAATTCTCATAGATCGCTTCGCTCGCGATAGCGTTAAACAGGTAGTGGGGTCAGGATCTCAGCACCACCCTCTTTTGTGATGGCAATCGTTACCTCGAAGTGTGCCCCAGGAGAACCATCTGCCAGAACAATACTCCAGCCGTCTGCAGCTGTATCAACTTTATGACCTCCACTAAGGCTCACCATCGGCTCCAGGGCAAGACACATACCTTCCTGAATCTCAATGTGCGGATACCGAGGAGAAACAAAGTTTGGTACATGTGGTGCCTCATGAACCTGGTGACCAACGCCATGACCCACTAACGCACGCACAATGCCATAGCCATGAGGTTTGATGTGACCCTCAATTGCTCGGCTAATATCTTTAATCGCGTCACCTACCTTTGCTGCCTCAACACCCTTCATGAGTGACTCACGCGTTACCCGCATGAGTTCGATGAGCTCAGGCTTCACCTCACCCACAGGAACGGTGACCGCCATATCTGTGCAAAGTCCCTCCAGCCAGAGTCCAATATCAAGACCTACAATATCTCCCTCCTGAAGGACACGATCACGATTTCCAAGACCATGAACAATCTCCTCATTTACAGAAATGCAGACCGTGCTGGGAAATGGAGTATCGTCTGGGCTGCCCTTGTAACCCTTAAATGATGGCTCAGCACCACCATCACGAATAACGCTCTCTGCAATCGCGTCGAGTTCACTAAGCTTCACCCCAGGAGCCACCGCGTCAACTGCTGCCTTGAGCGCACGGGAAAGCAACGCACCGCCCCGGCGCATGGCATCTATTTCTTTTGTTGTTTTTGTCAGTGCCATAACTATGAAAGTACGTTTTCAATTCTCTCTGAAATATCCTCAATGCTTCCGACGCCGTTAATATGCTTCACCGTCTCAGCATATTTCTCAATGACAGGAGCGGTATCATTCTCATAGATCTCCAAACGTCGAGTGATGGCCGTGGGTGTATCGTCATCACGCTGATACCATTCACCACCACAATCACAGGCATCACCAGCTTTTAACTCGTCACTCACAGAACCAACCTTACCGCACCCGCGACATGTCAGTCGCCCTCCAAGCCGCTTGAGAGACTCCTCTCGCGGAATGTCAATCACAAGAACGTGTGTCGGCACATCAAAATCGAAAGCTGCGTACTGCGACAAATTACGAGGGTAGCCATCAAGGATGTACCCTTGTTCAGTATCTGGTTTTGCCAACCGACGCTGAAGCATCAAGGCAGCATCCTCATCAGACACCAGATCACCTCTCTTTAAAATCTCGTCAAACTTATTTCCCAAATCAGAACCTGAAGCAATTTCATCACGAAGGAGCTGTCCCATGCCAAACGCAGGAATTCCCAATCGCTCAGAAAGAATCTCAGCCTGTGTCCCCTTTCCACTTCCCTGTGGACCCATCAATAGAATTTTATATTGCATACGACCCCTAGTATAACAGACAGATACTGAACGTCGAGACCAAAAAACCGACCCTTTCGGATCGGTTTTTACTTTAGACATCGTACTCACGCATAGTCAGTTGCGACTCAACCTGCTTGACCGAATCGATCACCACCGCGACGATAATCAGGATAGAAGTTCCACCAATCACCAGCGAGGCGTTCCCTGTGAACTGCTGAACAATAAGTGGGAGCACAGCTACCAGAGAAAGGAAGGTCGCTCCAACAAAGAGCAATCGGTTCACAACCCAACCAAGATAGTCAGCTGTCTGCTTACCAGGTCTGATGCCTGGAATAAATCCACCTTGCTTCTGAATGTTTTCCGCAACTTGATCTGGGTGAAAAATCACGGCTGTGTAGAAGTAGGCAAACAAGAATACGAGCAGGAAGTAAATCGCTCCGTAGAACAGCTGGTTCTGGAAAATCTGCAGTGTCCATGTTGCAAGTTCACGCAACCACTCTGTCCGTGCATTGATGAAAAACTGAGCAATCATCGTTGGGAACAAGACAATCGAGATAGCAAAGATGATAGGAATCACGCCACCCATATTCAAACGAAGTGGGATATGTGAACTCACCGAACCAGAGAGCCGAGAACCTCGCATGTGACGAGCGTACTGAACAGGAATGTTTCTCTGCGCCTCGTTCATGATCACGATGCTGACCACTGTAATGATCGTTGCAACCAAGAATAGAATCAATGTCACGAGCTGGCTCTTATCGTAAATTGACAGTGACTGACTCAAGAAGGTTGGCAATCCCGCAATGATTCCAGCAAGAATCAGAATGGAAATACCGTTTCCAATGTTCTTCTCAGAAATAAGTTCTCCAATCCACATCAGGAACATTGTTCCCGTTGTCATACTCACAATGGCAAACAAGGTCATCCAAGGACTGGTGCTGGTAAAGAAGTTTCCTTGCTGAGAAAGAAGCAGAATAAGACCATATCCCTGAATAGCTGCCAGAGGAATTGTGGCCAAACGGGTCCACTGGTTGATTTTCTGACGTCCCTGCTCTTCTTTCTGCATCTCCTCAATTTGAGGAACAATCATGCCCAGCAACTGGAAGATAATCGAGGAAGTAATGTAAGGCATCACTCCCATGGCCACTACAGAGAAGCTTTCAAGAGTACCCCCAGAGAAGATATTCAAGAGTCCAAAGAACTGGTTTCCACCAAAGATATCCTTCAGGGCATTCGCATCTACGCCCGGTACAGGAATATGTGCTGTGACTCGGAAAATCATCAGCATGGCAATGATAAAGAGAATGCTGTTGCGCACCTCTTTCACTTTCCAGATGCGAAGGAGCGTGTTCATAAGACGAACGTTATTTGGAAATGATTACGGTACCACCCGCGTCCTCAATCTTTTTCTTGGCCGAGTCAGAAACCTTGCAATCTGTAAGTGTGATGGCAATAGCGATAGAACCGGTACCCAAGATCTTCACGGGGTCTGTTGCGTTTGAGATAAGCTCTTTTTGAACAAGGAGCTTTGGCGTTACCTTTACTCCAGGTTTGAAGTGACGGTTAAGCATGGCCACATTCACAACCTGTGCCTTTGGTCGACCGCTCTTAAATCCCTTTTTCTTAGGGATAGCAAGCATGATCTGACGGATTCCCTTCAGAGCAAGACCAGATTTTCCACCTGAACGTGAACGCTGACCCTTAATACCACGGCCACTGTAACGACCCGTGGAAGCCAAACCACGTCCCACGCGCTTCTTCGCCTTGCGTGAACCCTTTTTAGGATGAATTGTATTTAATGTAAGCGGCATACCTATTCTTTGGTTGTCTCTTTATCAGCAACAACCTCTGCATCTCCTTTCTCTACCTTTGCTGCTGGAGCCGTCTTGCTGACAGGCTTCTCAGTAGTTCGAAGCTGCTTAATAGCCTCAAGGGTAGCTTTGGCGATGTTGATCTTGTTGGATGAATTCAAAATTTTTGAAACAGCATTTGGAACACCAGCGAATTCCAGAACCATACGCATTGCTCCACCAGCCTTCAGTCCAGTACCGGCAGGAGCTGGCTTAAGCAGGACCTGAGCCGCACCAAACTTCACTCGGACCACATGTGGGATCGTCTCATTCACGAGTGGAACCGTAATGACATTCTTTTTGGCCTGCTTGTAGGCTTTCTCAATAGCGATCTGAACGTCTGCACCTTTGGCTACACCAAATCCAACACGACCTTTCTTATCACCAATCACCAAGGCACAACGGAAAGACATGCGCTTTCCACCAGCTGTCACACGTGTTACGCGTGCGAGGTCCAAAATCTTCTGTTCGAACTCACGAGGAGCTCGCTCCGGACGACGTCCGCGACCACGACCGCGACCCTTTCTGTGGTCACCACCCCGTGAGCGGTTGTTACTCTGCTTCTGTGTTGTCTTTGTTTGTTCAGCCATACGTTTAGATTTTCAACCCAGCTTCACGGGCTCCTTCAGCAATCGCAGCGACGCGACCGTGAAAACGGTAGCTCCCACGATCAAAGATCGCCTGACTTAGACCTGCAGCCTTTGCTTTTTCGGCAATCAATGCACCTACAGCTTGAGCAATCTCAACTGGTTTACCTTTTACAGTGACATCCTTATCAGATGCTGCTGCTACAGTTACACCCTTATCATCATCAACAAGCTGAACGTAAACATGCTTAAGAGAACGTGTCACGGTCATACGTGGACGTTCGCTTGTCCCGTGCAGTCGGGCGCGCGTTCGATTGGCTCGGCGCTTTGCAGCGCGCAATTTGCTAGAGGAGTTCATAGACTATTCACCTGCCTTCTGAGTCTTTCCTGCCTTTCGGCGGATGACCTCATCGACATATTTAATACCCTTACCCTTGTAAGGCTCTGGCTTACGGATCTTTCGAATGTTATCAGCTACCTCTCCAACGAGATGCTTACTTGCGCCGGTAATCGTAATAACATTTCCTTCAACTTGTGCATCAATGCCTTCTGGAAGTTCGAAACGTACCTCATGAGAGTAACCAACATTCAGGACCAATACACGTCCAGAAAGGCTTACGCGGTATCCAACACCGTTTACCTCTAATTGCTTAGAGAACCCTTCAGAGACACCTGCCACCATGTTGGCAATCAAAGCTCTTGCTGTTCCCCATTGGGAACGCTCATTCTTATCGTTCTCATTCACCACAGATACTCCAACAGCTTTTGCGCCATCAGTATCAGAAAGCTCAATTGAAACAGCACTGTTCAGACTCTCAGAGAGCTGTCCTTTTGGGCCTTTTACCGACACGGTATTTCCATCAATGGTGACGTCAACGCCCTGTGGGATGATTACTGGTTTTTTTCCAACTCGTGACATACTTATGAAATCTCACAAATAACCTCTCCCCCAAGATGTCGGGCTCGAGCCTCCTTGTTAGTCATCATTCCGTTCGGTGTTGAGATGATAGCAATTCCGAAATCTGAAAGTACTCGTGGAAGTTCCGTATATTTAGCATATACGCGACGTCCAGGTCGGCTCACGCGTCGAACCGTCTGAATCTTTGGGGCCTTGCCCTCGTAACTAAGCTCAATGCGAAGTTCCGGGAACTTTGCCACTTCCGTACGCTCCACTTTTCCAACATAACCCTCTTTCTCCAAGAGCTTAGCTAGAGCGAACTTCAATTTTGAGTAAGGTAAAGACACGTCAGATTTACGGACCATCTGCGCATTACGAATGCGTGTCAACATGTCTGAAATTGGATCGGTCATCATACTACCAACTTGATTTTCTTACACCAGGAATTTCCCCTCGGTTCGCAAGCTCTCGGAAACAGATACGGCACACGCCAAACGCGCGCATGTACCCACGGTTTCGCCCACAACGCCAGCAACGATTCACTGTTCGCGTTGAGAACTTTGGCCGCTTCTTTGATTTAGCAATTTGATTTTGGGTTGCCATAGGTTATGCCTGCTTTTTGAGTGGAAGTCCAAGATGTGTGAGGAGTGATCGAGCTTGTTCATCGTCTGTCGCTGTCGTAGCGATGGTCACCTGCAATCCATGAACCTGTTCAATCTCGTCACTGCGAATCTCTGGAAAAGCCATGTGCTCTTTGAATCCCATTGAATAGTTCCCTTGACCATCAAAGGCGTTTGGGGAAAGGCCACGGAAGTCTCGTACACGTGGCAACGACACCTTGATGAGCTTTTCCAAGAAGTTCCACATTCGCTCACCTCTCAGCGTCACCTTCATGCCAACCACGTTTCCTTCTCGAATCTTGAATCCAGCAATTGACTTTCTGGCTTTGGTCATAACAGGCTTTTGCCCCGAAATGCGCGTTAATGTGTTCTCTGCTGTTTCAATGAACTTTGCATCCTTCAATCCAGACCCGAGACCTACATTCAAGGTAATCGACTTGATCGTTGGAACAGCATTGATGTTCTCAAAACCAAACTCTTCAGTGAGTTTTGGAACAACTTCTTGTTTGTAAAACGCTTTAAAAGCCATAATATTATTCGATATCCTCTGACTGACCCTTTGAACGGATCACGCGAATCTTACTTCGCTTACCATCCTTTTCAATAATTTTGTACCCCACACGCCCAGAAGTTCCGCTCTTAGAGGAAACAAGCTGTACATTAGAAACGTGTAGTGGCGCAGGAAACTGAATCTTTTGTCCTGGACGGTCTCCCTGAGAACGAAGGTGCTTGGTCAACATGTTTAAACCATCAACCACCACACGGTTCAGTTTTGGAAATACCTGAAGAACCTTTCCCTGCTTTCCCTTATCTTTTCCCGAAAGAATTCGGACGTTGTCGCCTGTCTTAATCTTCATAGATCTAGAGGACCTCAGGGGCCAGAGAAATAATCTTTTTATACCCCAATGAACGGAGTTCGCGTGCAACCGGCCCAAAGATACGTGTACCCTTTGGTTCCTTTGACTTCTTATCGATAATCACAGCTGCATTCTCATCAAAACGGATGTATGTCCCATTATCACGGCGGGTTTCTTTTCGAGTGCGTACAATTACTGCTGTAACAATGTCACTTTTCTTGATGTTGCCGTGCGGGATCGCCTCTTTAACGGTGGCAGTTACAATATCGCCAATCCCTGCGTATCGCTTGCGATATCCACCAAGTACTCGAATAACCATGAGCCTCTTGGCCCCGCTATTATCCGCTACTTTTAGCATTGATTGATTCTGAACCATACGTCTATGCTTGTTTGCTTAGCACTCGCCAGCACTTGGTTTTAGAATAGGGTCGACACTGCTGAAAGGTTACCTTCTCTCCAACCTTATAGGCACCGTGCTCATCGTGAACATGATACTTCCGGCTCTGCACGTAACGCTTCCCGTACTTCGGATGCACAACCGTACGATCTACGCTTACCACAATCGTCTTGTCCATCTTTGTTGAGACGACAGTTCCGGTCAGTTTTCGTTTAATGGTTTGAGTAGTCATACAATTAGTTCTGCTGTTCAGCTTCTCGCTTCTTCTGAGCGAGGATAGTTCGGATCCGTGAAATGGTCTGACGTGTCTTACGCACGTCACGTACGTTCTTCAGCTGGTTTGCTGAAATCTTGAAGCGGAGCTCTTTTAAGTGGCTCACTGCTTCTTCAAGCTCCTTCTCTAGAGCATTTACGGATTTGTCGTTTAGTACTTTTGCCGTCATATACTTACATCATGTCTCGAGTAACAATCTTCCACTTCACCGGAAGCTTGTGAGCCGCCAGTGTCAAAGCTTTTCGTGCCAACTCTTCATCAACACCAGCCATCTCAAAGAGTACCGTTCCTGGGCGTACAACGCTGACATAATGATCTACAGCACCTTTTCCCTTACCCATAGGCATCTCCGATCCTTTTGCCGTTACGGGCTTGTTAGGAAAAATACGAATCCAAATCTTACCACCACGCTTTACGGCACGTGTCATAGCTCGACGTGCAGCCTCAATCTGACGGGAAGTAACCCAAGCCTCGGTAGTAGCCTTCAAACCGATTGTGCCAAAAGCGAGTGTGGTTTTGCGAGTAGCGATGCGCTTTCCTCGTCCACGACCCTTATGCCACTTTCGATGTTTTACTTTCTTTGGAATCAGCATAGTCAGTTTATTTCTTCTCGAAGACTTCACCACGGTTAATCCAAACCTTCACTCCGATAGCTCCCCAAATGGTTCGTGCCATCACAGAAGCAAAATCAATATCTGAACGAAGATTGTGAAGAGGAATCTTTCCTTGAGAAACCGTTTCGGTTCGCGCAATATCAGCACCATTCAAACGGCCACCAACAGAAATCTTTACCCCCTTCGCACCAGCCTTAAGGACACGATCACGTGCCATCTTCATCACACGACGGAATGGCATTCGTTTTTCAATATCTGTGGCAATCTGCTGAGCAATCACTTGAGCTGAAAGGGATGGCTTTTGAATTTCCTTCACGTTGATACTGAGCTTTGTTCGGCGACCACGGAAGAAACGTTTCTTGAGAGCCTTTGTAAGCTCCTCAATACCTGCACCACCACGCCCGATAATAATACCCGGCTTTGCGGAATGGATGATTAAACGAACCTCTTGACGAGATCGCTCAATTTCAATCCGATCTACCAATGCATCCTTCAACTTCTTCTTCAAGAAATCACGGATACCAACATCTTCTGAGAGTAGGTTTTTGAAGTTCTTCTTGTTTGCAAACCAAACCCCGTCCCATCCACGGATGATGCCGATTCGGAATACTTTTGGATGTACTTTCTGTCCCATAGGGTTGGTTAGTTGGTTGGGGTCTTAGCGGATTCTTTTTTTGCCTGCTTTGCTACTTTAGCAATCTTTGCTGGAGCGACCTCCTTCTCATCAAGTGTGATCGAGATATGCGTGGTTCGCTTACGAATAGGTGCCGCTCGTCCGAACGCACGCGCTCTCCAGCGACCCAAGACAGGCCCACCATCTGCAAGAATTTCCTTGATGTAGAGATTCTGCGCATCCAGGTTAAAGTTGTGGACGGCATTTGCCACAGCCGAATTGAGCAGCTTTGATACAGGCACTGCCGCAGCTTTCTTCATGAACTTCAGCTGAGATTGTGCCTCCTTAACTGTCATTCCTCGAACCAAATCTACCACCAAACGAACTTTTCGTGGCGACATGCGAATGAATCGTGCTTTTGCTTTAACTTCCATAGTATTAACCCTTAGCTTTACCACCATGTCGAACAAACTTTCGCGTTGGAGAAAATTCCCCAAGCTTGTGCCCGACCATATTCTCAACCACTCGCACAGAAATAAAATCTCTTCCGTTATGTACCGCGAAGGTAAAGCCAACCATTTCTGGAGTAATCGTCGAAGAACGCGCCCATGTTTTAATAGGAGCCCCTTCGCCTGGCTTACGCGCAGCGATTTTTTTGAGTAGTTTTGGGTGGACGTAAGGTCCTTTTTTCAAGCTTCGTGCCATATTATTTTCCGCCTACAAATCGTCCTTTCTTTCGACGTTTGATGATCAGTTTATCTGATGCTCGCTTTCGACGTGTCTTCACTCCCAACGCAGGTTTACCTGTTGGAGTCTTTGGTCGCTTCAATCCAATTGGGTTAGCTCCTTCTCCACCACCATGAGGGTGATCAACTGGGTTCATGGCTTTACCACGAACTGTTGGACGAATGCCTCGGTGACGTGTACGTCCAGCCTTACCCCATCGAATCAGACGTCGATCTGGATTAGATGTCTGTCCAAGCGTTGCCATACAGAGTTTTGGCACCATTCGCACCTCACCAGATGGAAGCCGTACAGTTGCATATGATCCATCGATCGCCATTAGTTGAGCCGATGTACCAGCTCCACGAACGATTTGCCCACCTTTGCCAGGCTTGAGCTCGATGTTGTAGATCTGCATACCAACAGGGATGTCCTCCAGCTTATAACGGTTCCCTGTCTGGATCTCACCCCGCTTCATTGAAGACACAACAGAGTCACCGACCTTCAAACCTATTGGTGCAACCATGTAACGCTTCTCACCATCTGCATAGTGTAGTAAGGCGAGTCGTGCTCCACGGTTTGGGTCGTACTCGATGGCCGCAACCTTTGCCGGAACATCAAACTTTTCTCGCTTGTAGTCGACAAGTCGAATGCGGCGCTTTGCTCCGCCTCCACGATGTCGCACGGTAATCTTTCCCTTAGTGCGTCCAGAGTGCTTCTTTTTCTTAATGGTCAACTTTTTCTCTGGAGATGACTTTGTCACATCAGAAAAATCGTCCACGCTTGAAATGCGACGCCCTGGGGTTGTTGGTTTATATCGCTTAACTCCCATATCGTTTAAACACCTTCGTAGACATTAATTTTCTGACCCTTTGGCAAACTCACAACAGCCTTTTTCCAGTCGGATCGTTTTCCACGTCGCTTTCCAAAACGCACACGCTTCCCGCGAACATTCTGAATATTTACGGACGTTGGAGCAACGCCGAACATTTCCTTAATAGCAGTTTTTACCTGAATACGATTTGCGCCAGAACTTACTACAAATACATACTTTCCAGCACTTGCTAACACCGCTGTCTTCTCTGTTACAAGTGGTCTCAAGATGACATTCGTTTCCGTTGCTTTTGAAGACTTGTTCTTTGTTGAAGCAACTTTTTTCTTTGTAGTCTTTGGTGCTGCAGCCACAGCCTCCACCTTCTTTTCGGTGGCCTTCGTGTCAGCATCAGACTTTTTGATACGTTTCAAGATACCCATATCTATGCTCGGTTATAGTGCTGTCCAATAAACTCCGCGGCATCTTTTGTGACCAGAAGATACTCGTAGCGCAACAAGTCAACCACATTCAGAGCATTTGCAGGAATTGTTTCTACTGCAGGAATGTTTTTTGCTGCCAAGGAAACGCTTTTATTCTCAGGCATTGTCACAATCAAAGTCTTCTTTGCGCTAACAGGAAGCTTTGCCAAAATACTAGCCAATGTCTTTGTTTTTGCATCTTCCAATGAGAGAGTCTCAACTGCCACGAAACGTTCGCTTGCCAGTTTGTCAGTCAATACCATAGCAAGAGCCTTACGTCGGGCCTTGCGATTCATCTTCAAAGAAAAATTCCGGATGTTTCGAGGACCGAAGGTAATACCACCACCGGACCAGATTGGTGAACGGCGTGATCCATGTCGAGCACGACCAGTTCCCTTCTGCTTCCATGGCTTTCGACCACCACCTCGTACTTCTCCACGAGTCTTTGTGTGAGCAATCGACGCACGTGCGTTAGCATTCTGTGCAACCACGGCTTCGTGAACCAATGCTGGCTCCACCTTCACATCAAACAATGCAGATGGCAGCTCAAGCGTGCCCTGTTGTGATCCGTCAATCTTGTAGAGTGTTACGCTTGCCATACGGTTTTCCCTGCACGGGTCTTAATCATCACAAGTCCTCCACGCGCACCTGGGACAGCTCCCTTAATGGCAATCACGTGATTCGTTGGATCGATAGAAACAACTTCCAAATTTTTGACTGTTACACGGTCATTTCCCATGCGACCTGACATTCGTTTTCCTTTAATCACCTTTCCCTGCGGGAAAGAAGCAATAGATCCAGGCATTCTCTGCTGGTCCTTGTTTCCGTGCGTTGCTTGTCCACACTTAAATCCGTGACGCTTCATAACACCTGCATAGCCACGCCCCTTTGAAACTCCCGTTACGTCAACGCGAACTCCTGGTTCGAATGCTTCAACAGTAATATTGTCACCACGGTTGAATTCCTCATCTTTTCCAACACGAAATTCCTTAAGCGTGCTTACCTGTGGGAGATCCTTTAAGTGACCACCCTCTGGCTTATTCAAGCGTGTTGATACTTCGAATCCAACCTGAACGGTTCGATGACCACCTGCATTGGATTCACACACCTGTGTAACTACGTTTGGCTCAGCCTTAATCAAGGTGACAGGCACAACAGACCCATCATCCTTAAACTGCTGGCTCATTTCAATTTTTCGTCCGATAATGAAAGACATATGAAACTAGCATAAAAGCTAGAAGTCGATAGAGGTGAAAACTACCTCTGCCGGCTTCTAGCCTCACAATCCAAACGAGCATCGTTGCTCGCGAGTTCTGATTGAGAGTATTGTAATAATGTTAGGTAGCAAGTTCTCCGTAACGATTTCGTCAACCACAGGAAGGTTTTCTCCGAGTTCCGCGTCTATAGGCACGAGATCTCTCTTCCACGTTTTCGAATCGCTTGTAGACAGGGTGGGTGTTGAAAAGACACATCTTAATCTCTTCTCATTCCCCACCCCATCTGGGTTAGGTTTTGATTTCAACGTCTACGCCAGCAGGTAGATTCAAGCTCATGAGCGAATCAATGGTTCGGTCTGTTGGACTCGTGATGTCAATGAGGCGCTTATGCACCCGCATTTCATACTGTTCTCGTGAATCCTTGTGAACAAACGTTGATTTGTTCACAGTGTACTTCCGCTTCTCTGTTGGAAGCGGAACTGGACCAACCACCTGCGCACCAGATCGCTCAGCGGTCTTGATGATCGTCTGAGTAGCCTGATCAATAATTTTATGATCATAAGCTTTGATCTTGATCCGGATGCGTGGCTTTTCTTCTGTTGTTTTTTTCTCTTCTGACACAAGCGTAAAGAAAGAACGAAAAGGAGGGACGGTTACCCGCCCCTCCTAAAATTATTAGTTGATAATCTTGGTTACAATTCCAGCTCCTACCGTGCGACCTCCCTCGCGGATAGCAAAGGACATCTTTTCCTCAAGGGCAACTGGCTGAATCAACTTGATAACCAAATTGACTGTATCACCAGGCATAACCATCTCTGTTCCCTCTGGCAAAGTAACTTCACCAGTCACATCAGTTGTACGGATGTAGAACTGTGGCTTGTATCCCTTGAAAAACGGCTTATGACGACCACCCTCTTCCTTTGAAAGAGCGTAGACCTCTGCCTCAAATTCAGTATGTGGAGTGATAGAACCTGGAGCAGCAAGAACCATTCCACGCTCAACATCCTCTTTCTTTACTCCACGAAGAAGGATACCGGCGTTATCACCAGCACGCCCCTCATCAAGAGACTTGTTGAACATCTCAACACCTGTAACGGTGGTCTTAGATGACTCCTCCTTGATACCAACAATCTCAATCTCTTCACCAACCTTCACAATACCGCGCTCGATACGACCAGTTACAACTGTTCCACGTCCCTCAATAGAGAAAACGTCTTCGATAGGCATGAGGTATGGCTTTTCTGTGTCACGCACTGGCTCTGGGATGTAGTTGTCCAATGCATCAACGATCTCCATGATTGGCTTGATAGCCTCTTCGTCTGTTGGATTCTCAACAGCCTTCAATGCAGATCCACGAATAACTGGCACATCATCGCCAGGGAACTCGTACTGCTTAAGAAGATCACGTACTTCCTCTTCAACAAGGTCAACCAACTCAGGATCGTCAACCTGATCAATTTTGTTCAAAAATACTACAACAGCTGGCACCCCAACCTGCTTAGCAAGAAGGATGTGCTCACGAGTCTGTGGCATTGGACCGTCAGCAGCAGACACAACCAAGATAGCTCCGTCCATCTGTGCGGCACCGGTAATCATGTTCTTAATGTAGTCAGCGTGACCTGGGCAGTCGACGTGCGCATAGTGACGCTTGTCAGACTCATACTCACAGTGAGCAGTAGCGATGGTAATACCACGCTCCTTTGACTCTGGAGCTTTGTCCAAATCATCAACACCCTTTGACTGGGCGCTCATTCCCTTTGCATTCAAAACTGCAAGGAGGGCTGCCGTCGTAGTAGTCTTACCGTGGTCAACGTGACCAATGGTACCAACGTTTACGTGCGGCTTGTTTCGCTCAAAGACTTCGGCCATAACGTTACAAGGATTTGGGCAAACATGCCCGAAATTAATTACGTTTTTAAACGATTTTTTACGTCAATTTAGAGACGTGGGGGAGTATAACAGAGGGACTCAAAACGTGCAAGCATCCTACCCACGAGTTATTAACACTGTAAAACAGGCTTATTCTACAGGCTCAAGATAAAAAGACTCTTCACCGTATTCATCTTCATCCGTAGATGCCTCAAGATTTGGCGATAAGCCCTGAGGTACTTGCACCTCGTCAATTGCCTCCTGAACATGTCTATTGGCAAAAGCTTGGTATTGCTGCTCCAGATCCACAAGCTCTTCCTCAGAAAGCGAGGTTGGGTCCCAGGTCTGACCACTGTCGTTTGCACCCTGCATTACGTCCCACACGTCTACCCCTTCACTGTCACCACCATCAAGTTCCCCCGTGTTCAAAACTTCTTCCTGTAGAAGCCCTGATTCATCACTTGCATTAACCATCTCCTGGTCATCCACAATGGACAAATCATGCTGCACATCAAGCATGGTCTCGTATTCATCAAGATCCATAACAACATATGCCTGGTCAGTTTCTTTCTCAAGAACCACCACCCTGTCGCCCGTACGTTGAACGAGCCTTAAGATACGTTCAAAGTTATTCATCATAGTGCCGGCATTGTAGCCCATGCCACCGGGGTGTCAAGAAGCTATTTACACCCGTTTTTAAGGACAAAGACACATTATGCCTTGACGAAATCACCTATTCCTGCTATTCTCTTCTCTTGTGCAGTATCGCGATATACCCGCTGATTCAATTCAACGGAAGCCATCTGAGCCACACAAGCACAGGAAAGAGGTTGATGAACAGGACGGAGTAACACAGTCAAGCCTGAAACAGAACTTCCATGCTCAGATAGAAAACACCCCGCTTCTGGCGGAGTGTTTTGTTTTACCCAATCATCTTCTCGATCTTTGGTAACTTCTTTTTGTAATCAAGAAATTCCTTAATTTGACCTCGACACCGTGCGAGATTGTGCTCACGCCGCGACGCATACCGTTTAGGGTCCCAGCCAAAATAGTTATCCGTGAAATAATCTGTAAGAAACCTGCAGGCAAGCTCAAGAGTGATCGTACCGATCGACTGAGCAAGATGGGCCCGCTCTCGATCAGTCATCAAATCCCCAATCCCTTCTCGGTACCCTCCCCAAGCAGACTGAAACATGCGTAGGCAGAATTTATTCTTTGGATCATCTTCAGCGTTACCACACCACGACCGGAATGCATCACCTAATTCTACCAACAACGGGCGGCGATTGCATGTATCGAGATCAATAATCGCCTTAGCCTTACCGTTTCGATCGAACAACACATTCGAAATCTTTGGATCACCATGGATCACGCGCAAGGGAAGATCTTCTGGCAAAAAGAACTTGGGCATCTCCTCCTTAATAAACGTGATCTCTTCCTCTACATCACTTAGCAACGACGTGTATTTAGGTCGACGTATCTCCCCCAAAAACTTATTGTAAATCTTTCGCGTCTCATGCAAAAGCTTCTTCGCCTTAAAGGTGTACTTCATCCCATCCATTACGTGATGAAACCTGGCATAAATCTCACCAGCCTCCCGAGCCATTAATCGATCCTCCAGCACATGCACGGTTTTTCCGGACAATTTCGTCTGCATGCGCCACTTATTCCCCTCGTGGGCAACTAGTATTTCTCCATCTTTTGATAAGACAGCCTCAGGGCTTGGAAACCCCTGTTCAGCCAGATGGTGCGTGACAGCCAAAAAATCGGCTCCAACCGCTTTTGTTGCAAGCACTGGATGTACATTCTGAAGAATAAACCTCCCCTCATCTGTCTTTAGTTCAAACGTTTGATGCACCAAACCGTCAGTAACCGCTTTCAAGGAAACAATTTTCCCGATATCATAGGCATCAAGAACCTGTTTTGGAATAAGATCATTCATAGCGTATGGATATTATCACATTTACCTTTCTCCTATTCGCAGCGCTCATCATTGCGATCGACATAGCGGCAATCTGGTGGTTTGGCAGCATGCTCATTCCTATCATAGCTGGAGGAGGACCCTATGTACCAACTGGACACGACGTTGTTGAAGACATGATTGCTCTGGCTGACATAAAACCAACGGACTCGGTCATCGACCTAGGATCGGGTGACGGCCGGCTTCTTATCGCAGCCGCGAAGGCTGGCGCAGCAAGAGCCATCGGATATGAAATCCATCCTGGCCTCGTGAAACTTGCACGACAAAAAGCGAAGCGTGCAAACGTTGACGATAGGATCCAAGTAAAGAAGCAGTCTATGTGGAAGGCGGACCTTGGTGGAACAACTCTCGTATTCTTGTACCAGATCCCCTATTCCATGGAGAAGCTACGCGATAAAATCGAACTTGAGCTCCCCAAAGGCACTCGTATCGTCTCACATGCCTTTGAACTACCAGGACGTACACCTGTGGCAAAACAAGGAAAGGCCCTTCTTTACACACTGTAAACAAAACAGAGCCTCAAGGGCTCTGTTTTTATATTCTACTTTGATGCGCTTCCTCCGCGCTTCTCAATAATGTCTTTGGCAACATTTGATGGCACTACTGCGTAGTGATCAAACTCCATTGAGTAGCTTGCACGACCCTGGGTAATAGAACGGAGGGACGTTGCGTAGCCAAACATCTCAGCCAACGGCACGAACGCCGTAATCATCTTCGCGCCCGCACGGTCATTCATCTCCTGAATCTGACCACGTTTTGCATTGAGATCTCCCACAACGGTTCCCATGAAGTCTTCTGGTGTACTCACCTCAACCTTCATCACAGGCTCGAGCAAATCAATTCCTGCCTTCTTAGCAGCATCCTGGAACGCCATGGATCCAGCGATCTTAAAGGCAGCTTCAGAAGAGTCAACATCGTGATACGTTCCATCGTACAAAGTAATCTTCAGATCCAATACAGGATACCCAGCGACAACACCTCTGTCAGCCGCCTCACGAACACCCTTCTCAATGGCGTTGAAGTACTCTTTTGGAATAGCACCACCTTTCACAACCTCTTCGAACTGAACACCTTCACCTGGCTCAAGTTTCTCCATGCGTACTTGACAGTGACCATACTGACCACGTCCACCAGACTGACGAACAAACTTTCCTTCTCCTTCACTATTTCCTTTCACGGTCTCACGGTAGCTTACCTGTGGCTGACCAACGTTACACTCAACGGAGAACTCACGCTTTAGACGATCAACAATGATGTCCAAGTGCAGCTCTCCCATTCCTGAAATGATAACCTGGTTGGTCTCCTCATCTGTACGAACACGGAATGTTGGATCTTCCTCAGCAAGCTTCTGCAAAGCGACACCCATCTTCTCCTGGTCCTGCTTTGTCTTTGGCTCGATCGCGATCGAGATAACTGGCTCAGGGAAAACGATAGACTCAAGAAGAATTGGGTTTTCTGGATCAGATAGTGTGTGACCAGTAAATGTTTCTTTCAGACCCACCATGGCGGCAATCTCACCCGCATACACCTCCTCAACTTCCTCACGAGAGTTTGCGTGCAGACGCACAATACGACCAACACGCTCACGCTTACCTGTTGAAGTGTTCAAGATGTAAGAACCTGCTTTCACCTTTCCAGAATAGACACGGAAGAATGCCAGCTTCCCGACGAATGGGTCAGCGGCGATCTTAAACGCCAATGCTGCAAAAGGATCTTCTGTAGAATGCTCACGTTTGAGCTCAACCTCTTCATCATCTGGATCTGTTCCTGTCACAGCCTCAACGTCAATTGGACTTGGTAGGTAGGCGACAGCCGCATCAAGAAGGAGCTGTACACCCTTATTCTTCAAAGCGGTTCCACACATAACAGGAACAAACTCGTTGGCGAGTGTAGCCCGTCGAATAACCGTAACAATTTCTTCCTCGGTAATCTCTTCACCACCAAGGTACTTCTCCATGAGAGTCTCGTCGTTCTCAGCAACAGCCTCGAGCAACTTTGCACGCCACTCGTCCGCCTGTTCTTTGTACTCAGCTGGAATCTCAACAACTTCCATCTCACGACCAAGCTCATCTTTATAAATTGTGGCATTCATCTTCACCAAGTCGATCACTCCAAGGAAATCTGCCTCTGCTCCGATTGGCAACTGGATTGGGTAAGCATTCTTGGTCAATCGGTCATGGATTGAATCAAGGTCCTTAAAGAAATCTGCTCCCGTACGGTCCATCTTGTTAATGAAGACCAAGCGAGGAACTTTGTAATCATCAGCGTAGCGCCAGTTTGTCTCAGACTGTGGCTCCACTCCAGCAACACCATCAAATACAGCAATACCACCATCGAGCACGCGCATAGAGCGCTTCACCTCAACAGTAAAGTCAATGTGCCCTGGAGTATCAATCAGGTTCAACTGATGATCCTTCCAGAAACACGTTGTTGCAGCTGCAGTAATAGTGATTCCACGCTCCTGCTCCTGCTCCATCCAGTCCATGGTTGCACCACCTTCGTGCACCTCACCAATCTTGTGCTTTCGTCCAGTGTAAAAAAGGATGCGCTCTGAAACAGTAGTCTTTCCTGCGTCAATGTGCGCAAAAATTCCGAAGTTACGGATCTTATCCAATGGGTATTCACGTGCCATATATGTTGATTATCGTCGTGCAAAGTGAGCAAAGGCGCGGTTGGCTTCTGCCATGCGCTGAACGTCTTGTTTCTTTTTCATGGCGTCACCCTCTCCCTGTGAAGCTGCAATCAATTCATCTGCAAGACGCTGTGCCATAGGTCGCCCCTTCTTGGATCGAGCGGCCGCAATGAGCCAGCGGTATGCCAATACATATCGGCGCTCTCCGCGCACAGACATTGGCACCTGGTAGTTTGCACCACCAACACGCTTACTCTTCACCTCGAGAGAAGGCATCACGTTCTTCAATGCTTTTTCAAACACGTCAATGGCTTCCTCCTTTGTTTTCTCTGCCATGATGTCGAAGGCGTCGTACACCACCTTTCGGGCGATGGACTTCTTACCGTCGAGCATAATGTAATTAATAAGCTTCGTAACGTAGACGTTACCAAACTTTGGATCTGGCGTTAGTTGACGCCGTGGGGCTTTCTTACCTCGCATAGTTATGACGTTATCTCATCGGACCTTCCCCCATGCGATGAGGTACTCCGATGAATGTATTAAATAAAAGTAGAAAGCAATGCTCTCTACTTCTTAACGATCTATTTTTTCTTCTTTGGACGCTTCGCACCGTACTTTGAGCGGCTCTGCATGCGGCCTTCAACACCCTGTGTGTCATAGACACCACGAACAACGTGGTAGCGCACACCAGGAAGGTCCTTCACACGTCCTCCGCGAATCATCACGATGGAGTGCTCCTGAAGGTTGTGACCCTCACCTGGGATATAGGCGTTCACCTCTGTTCCGTTTGAAAGACGAACACGAGCAATCTTTCGAATAGCTGAGTTCGGTTTCTTTGGAGTCATGGTGGTCACCTTCACACATACACCACGCTTGAACGCACTTCCCTTTTTCAAAGGAGTGGTCTTACGGTGCAGTGAGTCCAGTGTGTACTGCATGGCCGGAGACTTACTCTTCGACGGCTTGGTCTTGCGACCCTTGCGAATTAATTGGTTGACTGTAGGCATAAAATTTCGGCCGAAGCGTACCATTCACCTTATTTTGCGTCAAGATCGTGGGTCCACAGCTAGATTAGTGAGAAAATAGCTGAAAAATAACCAATACAGCTAGTTCCTGTCAGTGCGTCACAGGCCAGAAATGCTGGTTCGGAGATAAAGAAAAAGATGTTGAGGTTGGTAAATGCACTCAAAAGTACAGCGATCATGAGCACCTGCGGACCACGCGTAGCCACAAGATGGCGCAATTTTGCGTGCCTTGGCTGATCAAAGAGGGCGAAGAATAGCTTTGACCCATCAAGGGGGTGTACAGGAATAATATTAAAGAGAAGGAGGAACAGATTCAAAAGAATCGAAAGGAACAAGAAGATTGCTAGAAGATTAAGTCCACTCAACGCCGCTCCACCGACCAAGAATCGAAACCCTAGCCCTGCAGCGACAGCGAGGACTAAATTCGATGCCGGACCTGCTAGGCCAATCTTCACCGCGTCCCACTTTGGATCTTTTAGATTGTAAGGATTGTAGGGTACCGGCTTGGCCCACCCGAATCCAAATAGCAGAATCAGGAGGAATCCAAGAGGGTCCATGTGCGAAATCGGATTGAGCGTAAGCCTCCCTTCTCGCTCAGCCGTCCTGTCCCCACGAAGCTTTCCCACAAGCGCATGAGAGAATTCGTGCACGGTAAGCGAAATCAAAATCGCTGCCACCCATGCCAGGGCAATCATTGGTGAACCAAAGAAAAGGTCTAAAAACATACGGAGGCATTATAAAGAAAAACCCCTGCGGCGTCATGCCACAGGGTCGTGGGGCTCCGGCTTCTCCATGGAGAAGACCGTGGGAGCAGAGAACGTGTCGCCGCACTTGGGGCAACCGCTGGTGAACAGGAGCACAATCCCCGTCTGAGGGACCTGCAAACCCGCCGCAGAGAACATCGTCTTGGCATCCTCCAGAGAGAGATCCAAACGACACTCACAAGCAGCGCAGTAGGTACGGACGCGATCGGGGTGCACGCAATCCGAGCACAGCACGATCGGCGGCTGGCCGAGACGACCATCGCAGACAGAACACAAGGGCGCGGAAGAGCGCCGCACCGAACGAACCACTCGCATAACGGCCTCCTTCCGTTTGAGTGATGCCTGAGAATAAACTCAGAATCAGCACCTGTCAAGACATCTCCAAAGACAAAAGCGCCCAAAGGCGCTTTTTCTGTTAAGAGGCTTTCCGTGTTCGTCGTCGCATCATCATGTTCACCGCAGGTCTCAGCTTATCCGCTAATTGCGGAGCATACTTGTCGTAAACAAGCTCCATGAACCTCTCCTCATTTTCGGACGGGTCTGGAAATTCTTGAACAATCACGTCCGCCTTATGTGTCTCCTTATTTGGGTTAAGGGTGACATCAATTGTTACTCGTCGTGGTGGCCCCACCTCAGGAACAAACTCGATCCACGCATCAACCCCATGAAAATGATCGAGTGGCGTTCCAATGGCCGTGAAAAATTTAATGCGATCCATGTCAGCATCCGTTTCAAGTCCCAACTCATCTATAACTGCCATGCGCAATTCATTGGCGAGCGGCTTCGCGGGATTTGTTGGGTCTCCTTCGTAATGCTGTTCTACCAACTCCACCGATTGCCGATAGTTCACATACCCGCGCTCATTCGCTGCAGCGCGATACGCGCGCATAAATGCCGGGGTTCGCTTAAAATCCCCAAGGGCATCTCGTTCATTGAGCCGTCCTGAGTAAAAATCTCGTGGTCCTCTTGTGTCTCCTCTAGCCATATGTAACTAGTTTACTCATTTACACTCACACGTTCAATCTTCGCCCCCACACCTCTCAACTTCTCCTCCAACCGTTCATACCCGCGGTCCAGGTGATGAATCCCGCTCAAGGTCGATGTTCCATCAGCTACCAGCGCTGCCACCACCAACGCGAGTCCCGCGCGGATGTCTGGCACCTCAACCTCTGCCGCTTTCAAATTCCTTGGTCCGGTAATCACTGCTGAGTGCTTATAGTTACGCCCTTTAAATCGGCACTCGATCTCACCAAGACAATTACTGAATAATGTCACCTCTGCCCCCATCTTCACGAGCGATTTCGTGTACCCAAACCGCTCCTCATACACTGTCTCATGTACCACACTTGTCCCCTTGGCCTGCGTCAGCACAACCACAAACGGCTGCTGCCAGTCGGTCATGAACCCAGGGTGTGTGTCCGTTTCCATCTCTAGCCCCTTCAGCCCCTTTGTTCCACGGAACAAAATCCCGTCAGGACGAACCTCGTACTCTCCCCCAATCTTTCGCACAGCATTGAGAAACGTAATCATGTGCGCCTGCTCTGCATCGCGCACCAAAATCTCTCCACCAGTTCCAAGAGCCATGCAGGCATACGACGCAGCCTCCATACGGTCCGGCATCACGCGTGCGCGCACGCCGTGCAGTTTCTCGACGCCGATAATTTCAATATGACGCCCAGTGTTTACCTGAATGATCGCGCCCATATTCTGGAGCATCATAATAAGCTCCTTCACCTCAGGCTCTCCTGCCGCATTCAGAATCGTTGTTCGGCCTTCAGCCAACACACCAGCCAAGATCGCTGTCTCCGTCGCTCCGACAGAAGGATATGCGAGCTCAATCACCGCACCTTGAAGCCGACCGTTCACGCGGGCGTGATACCCCTCTTCAATATTCTCTACCTCCGCTCCCATCTGTTTAAGAATCTCAATATGAAAGTTCACCGGACGTGGGCCAAGTGGACATCCCCCAGGACCAGGAACGATCGCCTCTCCTGCGCGATGCAAGAGCGGACCGATCGAAAGAATGCTAATGCGATTTCGTCGTGACAACTTACGCACGGACGTATCCGTAATCTCCGGCGTATGCACATGGAGCGTGTGGTCATCTTTCCAATCGATCTTGCTCCCCACTGCCTCAAGGATCTCCTGTGTGATCTCCGTCTCTCGCTGACGTGGAACGTTAAACAAAATTACCTGCTCATCTGTAAGCAGGCTGGCAATCATCATTTTTGAAGCCGCATTTTTTGCACCAGAAAGCGTAATCTCTCCGTGGAGTGGTGCCCCTCCAGTAATCTTAAATACATCAGACATAGCGGGGATAGGATACCTCTCTGGTCAGGGAGGTCAACCTAGAAAAACTCCTGCAGCGTAAACGGTGGTCAGGGCCAGAAATACCGGCAAGATCCAATCGGCCCAGTTAAGAAACCATCGCTCACCGCTATACAGATAACGAAAGACGACAAGTTCGTAAAAGAGAAGGAATGCTAGCGCGGAAATCGTCACCCAAAACACAGACGCTTTCTCCGAGAAAAATCTAAAGTACACAGAAAAGAGCACACCGAACGTCAGCACGATGACAGAATAATGGGCGAAGATATACGTCGGTCGCCTAAACCGGTGACAGAGGTTTACAAACGCTTCGATGAGCACCCAGGCCAAAAAGGTGTGGAGTCCCACGAGGATAAAAGCACTTACAGACATACCCTTCTATCGTACACGAGCCCATCTCCTTGACCAAGACACCATCGACATCGTACGCTCAGCATCCACCCGCGGAGGGGCCATGAAAGAAGATTCGATCGATGTGGAAGGCACGTCCTTCCTCAGCGAGTGGAAGCGCCGTGTGCGCGAAGGATTCGAAATCCTCGGACCCATCCGTGGTCCGGTACTCGTCATCACCCACCTGCCCGTCCTCCTGCTGGAGGCGGTGATCTGTACGTATGCAAAGTGGCGACTGGGACACTTCCCTTACATCCTCAATCACGAGAGTGCTCGTGCAGACGTCGCCATCGCGGTGGGTCTCAATACGACCCCCTACACCGTCTGGCCCATGGGCGTATTCCTGAACAAAGTATTCGGCTACCGGATCCTGTTCATCCAGACCCCGCTTGCGGGCAACGTTGTCCCGTCTTCGGAAATCGTCTCGCTCAACCGTGAGTGGTTCCGCAAGCACACCGGACAACGTCCGCTGTACGCCATCGGCTTCAGCTACGGCGGGTTCGATTTGATCTGGCAGCTGGTGGACCTGGTCAAGGCCTATCCGGATCGAGACATCCGCACGCTCTACACCGTGAACACTCCCCTGCGCGGCTCCGCGCTCGCGCGAGTGATCAAGGCCAGTGGGGCACGTGAGATGGAACCAGACTCGGAGAACCTCCCACAGACACACCGCGCCATCGAGCACCTCGAAGCCCACGGTGTCTTCGTTCATCACAACGCCTCGTTCGTAGACCTTGTCGCCCACAAGAGCGACACGCGCCCTCCGCGCCCAGCAGATTCGGTCGTTCCTTCCAGATGGCAGCGCTATGTCATTTGGCCGGCTCTTATCGTTCTGTCTCTGTGGCGCTGGCAGCCCACGCTCCCCACCTGGTGGAGCCATACCCTCCCCCAGATCGGCCACAAGGCCACCATGAACCCCCTGGTCTGGATCGTCCTGGGCCTGCGCATCCGCCGCAGCCTCAAAGACAAATCCTCCACCCCCTGAGAGACTCCGTCTCTCTTTTTCTTTTCCTACTCCCTTGACGCGCCTCCATATCGTCGCTAACCTCATCATCTGCCCTTTCCAAGGAGCAATCATGGCCAAGGTTGGCCGTCTGAAGTTGGTGCACTTGAGCATCGATGTCCAGGACATTCCTGAGCTCGTGACCATGAGCGAGACCCCCACCTTCTGGGAGAAGGATGCTCGTGAGATCGACGATCCCGACGAAGAATTTCGTAAGGAGATGCGAAGGCTTGTTGTCCTCCCTCCGAGTGAGACGATCCGCAAGCTCTACAACCACCCGAACTGTGTGGGCGGGATCATCAGGAACTTCCTCACGGATTTGACTCAATTCAACCCTGGGTACAGGACGTTTGGCGTCAACGCCTTGCTGCGCCTTGCCAGGAAGGGTCATCCTGGCACCACCCTCCTTGGGCGGTGCGACCGGCTCATCCAGCGCTTTACCAAACTCTTCCGCGGGCACCCCACACTGGGGATGACCTCGCTGGCTGCCATGGAACGTACCGGCTACTTGTACGAACACTATGGTGACTACGAGCGTCTCTACACAGGGCTCCGCAAGGCCATCAAGCCACTACAGCTTCGCAACGAGATTCCTGAATCCAGGATCGACATCAATGCCACAGAAGTCATCACCACAGCGTTAGTCCACATCATCAAGCACCTGCGGGCATGTGGTGTAGAAGACCTTCCGGTGGTACTGTCGGCGCACGACCCTGAACTGATCGTCTTGGCCGTGCATCTTCTCATCCAGGACGAGCGCGTGCTCAGCCCCGACGACACGCTGTCCGATGAAGCCGGTGCAGACACCGTTTCCCTTGGACGCATCTGGTCCCTGCTGACCATCCTGACGGACCACGGGTTCGCCGTGACAGATGTCCGTTCCCTGGTGCAACACAGCACCATGAAGGTCGTTCTCTATGTCATCGCCCAGTACAGCACCGGTGCACTCGACCAGGAGCAGGTCCGAACCCTTGCGCGCCACGCGCGTGAGATCAAGATGGACGTCCCTACCGAGGTCGTTGCCCTGCTGGAGCACTGGAGTGAAGCCGGACGACCTGATGACTTCCGTGCGTTTCTGCGCCAGGGAGGCACCAGCGTGAGCTGGCAAGCGCACCTGAGCTCGCAAGCCGAGAAGAGACGGCTCCTTGAGGCTCGACGACGAGAACGGGCGCGGATCCCTCGGGTGCAGGCAGCCAAGCCTCCCAAGCCCCAGCGATCCACCGGAAACAAGCGCCGGCATCGAAACTTCGAGCCACCGAAGGAGAAGCCGCAGACCGATTGGGACAGGCTCCGCAACTTGGTCCGCGAGATTGTGCTCAAGCACCTCCCGGACCACGATGCAGATCTTGTCTCAGCCATCCTGCTGACCCTCATGCGCTCTGGCGACCGTCTCATGCAGCCGGCCCGCTGGCCGCAGATCAAGGCCAGTAAGCTCCGCAGCCGAGTCAGGCAGCTGGGTAGGGTCCAGGACCGTGACATCAACAGCGCGTTGCGCCAGCTCGAGTCCATCCGACTCGTCCGGCAGAGTGGTGGTAAGTACCAAATCGCTACGAACTCTCACTCAACGCACGGAGCACTCAACGTGCGTACAGCGCTTACGAAGCTCTGTGCAAATACCTGAGTCCTCCAGACTCCCTCCTCCGACCATGCGTCGGAGTTTTTTGTTGACATGAATCAAGGAGCTCGATAGTGTCGATACCTTCGCCTCCCTCCGGGAAGCTGGCGAAGAGAAAGGCTCCTTACATGCCCACCAAGCAGAAAAAGCGGCGTTACTCAAAAAAACGCTTCTCACACATCCGTTCTCTCAAGATCTCTTCCTCCGAAGAACTTGCTGAAATCCTTGGCAAGGAACGACTGTCTAGAGGCGTAACCATTTACATGGAGCCGAAAGACAAACGCTGGAAATCCTGCGGTTTCGACCCACGGTTCGTCGCTCCAACGTGGCGTAACTGGCTCCGCGATGCTGAGCTCCCTGAAGACAAGAAGAAGGTGGTCGTCGATGCCTTCACCAGAATGACTCTTGGTGACGGCCCGGAAAACCAGCACGGCTTCCTTGGAACGGTCAACAGCTTGATCGACCGGCTCACAGACTGCTTAGGAGAAACTCCCAACATCGTCGCCAGCGTCGTTCACAAGCTGTCGATGGCGGACCTGAGATTCAAAAGCTCTCATGAGCTCGCGGCTTTTGCAAAACGTATGTATCAAATTGCCTTAGCGCACCCTGATGCATTCGATATAGGAGATGCGGACTTCAACCCGAAATCCGTCGCACTTCTTGCTAGCTCTGCCCTTCTGTGCAACTACACGGAAGAGGAAGGATGGACAAGAGAGCCGCACAACCTACCTGAGCCACAAGATTTTGAAGCACTCTTGTCGGCCATTAGGCTCATCACCTCTCTCGACGTAACGTTGGGACCTGACCTGAAGATCAAGTTTGACCAAGAAGTGGTCACAACAACTCGCCTCTGGGAACGCTTCGCTCTTGCGAAACAAAGAGGGTTCTCCCAGCGTCTTACTCACAAGATGCTGAAAGAGCACTCAGCTGAGTTCTGCTTCATGACCCTCTCCCTCATTGAACGCGAGATCCTCACCCCCGATGCCTTGATCTTTTGCTTCCGCGAGCCCGGCTTTCTGGTAGACGCTTACTGGGACGACCAGATCATGCGTTCACTGCTCGCAGAATGGGAAAAGGCCGAAAAGCCATGTGACCTCATGGAATTCTGGGAAGCGGGCGGGCGGGCGCAGGACTGGGAGAGGCACCTTGACCAACAACGGTCTGTGCAAAAACCCTCCTCAACCACAAAGCCCACAGGAGGACTAGCGACCCCTGTCCGACCAAACCAGACCCCCACCGGTCGAAAACGGCATCACGCGAACTTCATCCCAGCAGAAAAGTCCACAGACGTAGACTTCGGGGCCCTCTGCTCCGAGCTCAACGTCCATGCGCACTTTCCTGATCTGGACGAAGCACTGACGCGAGTCGTACTCGTGTACGGCTTGCTCCGTGACGGTGACCGCCTCACAACCGACTGGACAAAGCTTCCTTCCAGAGATGGCAAGAAGCTCTGGAGACAGGTGAAGGGACACGTTGAAGCAAGTAGTCGTAAGCAGTTCACTCGAGAACTCCGGCCACTCCTGGAGGCACATCTAGTCACCTTCAAGCGCGGCAACTACTCCCTAGCACTCCCAAATACACGCTTTCCCAAGGCTCACCAGCTCCTCACGCAGCTCCGTGGCCTGATGGCGAAGTACGCAACTTGAGACTCTCCGGAGTCTCTTTTTTCTTTTTCATTCCCTTGACGATAACCCCCTAAGGCCCTATTCTCATTCTCTCCTACCCAGGAGTAAAGGAGGCCCCTCTGGGTCGGAAACTCAAGTACGTTAAGCACCTGCACGTAGCCAACCCCGCAGAGCGTGGTTTGCGTAAAGGCTCCCAAGGTTTCTACCTGATGGAACTGGAGCACTATAAAGACTTCGAACACGTCCCCGGAACCATCCGGGCCTACATGGACACACTCAAGCTGCAAGGTGAAATCGCCAAGGCGGCCAGAGCCATGCTCGAGCGGATGGTCAAGCGACGTGGCCCCATTGGCCGCTACGGGTACCTGACAACACTCAACGCCGTGCTCGAAGACCTCGACAAGACCGAGCTCAGGCTTACGAGGATGCTCGAAGTCATTGGAGGTGTTGCGCTGTACGGATTCACCTACAGCCACCCAAAGATGTACGTACGGCTCTACAGAGAATTCTGCGATCTCGGCCTATGGGTCAAGCTCTCTCCGGATTACCTCAGCACAACCAATGAGCGCGTCCTTGAAAAGATGCCCGAGGCCTCACTTCGTGCCTTTGAACTCGTTCAGGTGGCGCACCAGTTGGCCAACTTCTCCTCAGATCAGGAGCGTGCTCGTCTCGCGACGTACCCTCAGCACCCAAAACCGATCGCAAGCGTTTCGCTGTTCATCGCCACGCTCAAGATCGCCATGGGAGCGAGGCAGCAGATCGAAGACTACGCACAGGAGCTTGGCGACCAAGCCCTTGAGGACTTGGAGCTGACCTACAAGAACTCGGGAGTGAATGCCCCTCTCTTTCTCGTATGGAAGCAACTACACCTGCTGACACGTGACTACTCGCTGGACCAGATCGTCCGCCTGTTGCAGGACACGACGTTTCTGGAGATCATGGCGATCGCTGAATCTACCCCTAGTCACCTACGTGAAGACAAGGTCCTGAGACGGACCCTTGGCGAAAAGGACTTGCTCGAGAAAATTGGCCCCGAAGCGTTCCCAGACTTTCTCAGTGAGTGGCACAATGCTGGTCGCCCCAAAGACTGGTCCGCTTTCCACGAGGCTGGCGGAACCGCGGATGACTGGGAATTCCTGCAGCTGCTTGAGCAAGAAGAGCTGGAGCGTTCAATGGCCTCAAAGCCATCACCCCAGCCATGCACGCGTTTGTCGGAGGAACCCACCCCTCAGGCAACGGGCAACAAGCGTCACCACCACAGCTACAGGCCTCCCAAGCCCAAGCAGATCGACTTCGACGCCCTGCGGCGCAAGCTGAACGTCACGTCGACGTTTGCAGCGCTGGGTGAAGACCGGCTCCGACACATCATCGTTGAGGGATTCCTCCGACACGGAGATCGTCTCCCACGGTCGCTCACCGACTGTGAAGGACGGGACGAGAAGAAGCTCTGGAAACAGTGCAGAACTGTCTTTGGAAGCCGACGGGAGCTCAAGAAGTTCCTCGGCCAGCTCGAGACAGAGCACCTGCTCACACGTGAGGGGAAGCGCCTGAGGCTCAAGAAGCCCTCTGGTCGCTACACCCAAGCCCGGCAGCAGATTACCCACATAGAAACGCTCATCACGGCAACGCACGCCTCGTGAGAGACGCCCCTTCCCGGCCACAACGTCGGGGTTTTTTTATTGACATGAATCCTTCATGCCGCTAGTGTCGATACCTTCGCCCCCCTTCCGGGGCGTGCGGCGAAGAGAAAGGATCGACACTATGTCGACCACCGAATCACCGGTCGAGGCACCGCGCCTTGACCTGAGTCCGTACTTCTACGAAACCTCACTGCCAGCGGAGACTGTCGTCGCCGTGACCAGAAGTTTCGTGGAACAATCCAACATGAAGCCGAGCCTAAGAAAGGAGGCTCATCAGGCACTGGAAAGGATCATCACTCTCTCCACCGGCGTGGGCGCTGTGTGCCTGCCCAATACCGAACAATTCCTCGGGGCACTGGTCGACGCGTGTGGAGGACGAGCTGACCACGCTCTCAACACACTCGCCATCATGGAGCACTGGGGGTTCGGTCAGCTCTCATGGGTCGAAACCCTGGAATTCGTCCAGGCGGCAACAGCCATGCTGAACTGGGGCGAAGCCGTTCCAGCAATCAGGCACCTGATGAAGATGCCTATATGGAAACGCTGCGGACACATGTTCAGGTTCATGGCCGAACTCTACGGTTGGAGACCGGGGCATGAGCAGCCAAGCATTGGCACCCCTCTGGGAAACAGTGCACAGCTGCAGCTGGTCACGAAGCTTTTTCAAAGCTGGAACGTCCCCACACCATACGCGGCATACACCTCACCTCACGGTGTGAAAGTCGGCATCCCAAAGTTGTGGATGATGATCAAAGAGGCGAACCGCAGACGGGTAAGCTGCGGCCGCATCGCTCAGCTCGCAGACGCTACCGACATCCAGGTGGTTGATAACCTGCTTCGATACATCGTCAACGGATACCTCAACGCGCGTCACCTCAAGGCCATCTGCTCGGACGCATCCATCGTCTACAGAATGGACACATTCGACCAGCTTGTTGCGGTGTGTAACGCGTGGGAGCCGTTCAAAAACGACCTGTCCCTGGTCGACTTCTTCGCCCTGGGCGGAACAAAAGACGATTACGATGCCTGGAAGATGCTCCATGAAGAGCAGCGGCGACACACTCTTGAGAGACAACGTCTCTCACTCCCGGAACCAAAAACCGAACGAACGAAGTTCACCGGTCTGAAGCGTCACCACCCAAACTACAGGAAACGCGAACAGGCCACCGGGGCCACCGACTTCCCGCAACTGATGGAGAAGCTGGAACTCGAGGACCTGTTCCCTGACCTGAACATCCCCTTCGCGCGGGCCATCCTGCTCTGCGGGTTTCTTCGTGAAGGAAACAGGCTCATAACCTTCGCTGCGAGTCCTCACCTCAACGAAAACCGCCTGTGGCGCATGTGTCGCCAGTTCCTTCCTGACGTCTCCTCTCCACGACGAGTCTTCGCAGCGACACTCCAGGACATGGTGAGCAAAAGACTCGTCCGTGCTCAGGGCGGTCGATACCACGTCAAGATTCCAGATGAACACCGCTTCCCGTTGGCCCACAAGGTCATGGCGCGCATCAGTCGAATCATTCACGAGCAGTAGCCGTGAACACTGACCCGACAACACGTTGGGTCCTTTTTATTGACAAAACCCCACGGCTCTCCTAATCTCCCCAGTCACCCCTCACCTTAAGGAGGCCCTGATGGGAGACGCCAAGCGCACCGTAGTGCTGTTCCCCGGCGCCTGGGGAAACAAGAACAAGAAGTACGTCCGCTGGTGGTTCCGCCACGTGATCGCCTTCTTCTCCGACTGGAATGTGGTGATCCTTCACTACAAGGGCACGAGCCTGAAGGGCTACGTCAACAACGCCCACATCGACCTCTCCCTGCTTCCCAACGGCTGCTATGCCATCGGGTTCAGCATGGGGGCGCAGGTCATTCGCGGCGTTGCGGCCAAGCAACCGGGGCTCTTCAAGAAGGTCGCCCTCTTCGGTGGCATGGAACGGCGTGGCATCCGCATCGCCGTGCTCATCCATGGCCTGATGATCGCCTTCGCCCCTCTGTGGCGCGTGCTGCTGGGCAAGGACCTGGAGCTGGACACCGACGAACAGATCGATGCCATGCTCCTGGGTGGCACCAACCCCGATCGCCGTGCCACGCTGCGTGAGCAGATCAAGCGCGCACTGCACCCGGAGCCCTGTGGCGCCGTGAGGCAGATCTCCATGCCTCCGCTGCGCCTGTGGATGCCTCCGCTGCCCTGCGAGGTGATGGCCATCGTGCCGGAGAAGGACTTCTTCGTCGCCCACGCCACCTACCCCGACGAGCGCGTGAAGGTCGTTCGTGTCGCAGGTGATCACAGTCTGATCGCCAGCGAGAGCTTCCACCGCGTCCAACCTTCGCTCGAACGCATCGAGCGCTGGTTCAGCGAGTAGACCCCCTGCCCTTCTGGCAGGGATTTTTTCTTGCAAACAAAAAAGCTGCCCGTGGGCAGCTTTTTTAACTTCAGCTTTATTTCTTGAGCAACTTCGCGAGAATCGGTGGTGCCATGAGGGTAGTCAAGATCACCATGACAATAATGACAGAGAACAGGTCATCTGAAAGCACGCCAAGACTCTGACCAATCGCTGCGAAAATAAGCCCCACCTCTCCACGAGGAATCATTCCAACACCAACAATTTTCTTGTTCACGTTTCCGGCAGCATATCCAGAGATGTACTTACCGATGATAGCTACAACGGTAATAGCCAAAGCCACACCAAGGATTTGTGTGTTGAAGAGACTCTCAAGAGCCACCTTCATACCTGTAACAATAAAGAAGATTGGCACAAGGAAGTAAGCGAGTGGCTCGATCAAATCCTCAATGTGACGATGGCCATGGTGCTCCAAAGCCTCTTCCAATTCTTCCTTGAACTCTCCATTGTGCTTTTCTGCAAGCTTCTTCACGTCATTCACCATCTTTGGCGCCTTAAAGTAACGGAAGTGCACAGGATCCAGAACCAATCCGGCAGCAAACGCACCAATGATTGGTGCCAAGCCGATGAGTCCGGCCACGTAAGCAAAGATCAAACAGATGGACACGGCCAAAGTAAACTTCATGCCCACACCGGTGTGAATCTTTGAAAAAATCTTTCCAAGACGTGGAGCCATGAGCATTCCCAGAACCACAGAACCGGCCAGAAACAAGAACGCTTTGGCAACAATGATACTTACAGCGCCAACGGATACAGCGCCAATAGTCGCAATAGCACTCACCACCGCGAGGATGATCAGACCAAATACATCATCAAATACGGCGGCACCAAGAACAATCTGTGCCTCCTTTGTCTGCAACTTACCAAGGTCCTTGAACACGCGGGCGGTAATACCTACAGAGGTAGCGGTAAGAGCTGCACCCAAGAAGAGGTACGCAACCATCTCCATGCCTGGCATGAGCCATGGCCCAACCACATAGGCACCGAGAACAAACGGAGCGACCACACCAATGATAGCAACCATCAGAGCGCGCACTCCCACCTTCTTCATTTCAGCAATGTTGGATTCCAGTCCGATCTGGAAGAGCAAGATGATCACACCAAGCTCAGAAAGGAACGCAATGATCTCGTCATGTTTGATGGACTCAAACACGTCGATCCCTGCCATGAACAAGTTTCCGAGAATCACACCCATGACCAGCTCACCGAGCACAGCCGGCTGACCCCATCGCTCTACGAGTGACGCAAGCTTAGCCGCGATCAAAATGACGGCGATCCAAAGCAAGGTAATACTTGCTCCGTGTCCCTCAGCTCCTCCACCTCCGCCTGCAGCAACACTATTTGCCGCGAGGACAATTAAAAAAGCGAAGGAGATCACATGGAAACGCTTTGCGCGCCATAGTGCCTTCGCATGGTTCACAATCTCAGACATAACGTTGTTTAATCTTAAAAACGCCGGAAGTATAGACGGAGTTGGCAATCTTGTTAAGGGATATAAAAAAACGGCTGTGGACACCGCATAAAAAAAGACCTGTATTTAGCGCTTTTTCTTCACTCGCAATAATTTACCAGAAATACGTTCTGCGCAAACTGGGCACTGAGATAGATACGAAAAGAACCATTCTGAAAATACAGCTACACCAGGAACAAAACGATACATGAAGCGAGGCCAGCGCCATGACGGACTAAGCGCAAGCATCTCAACAATGCCATGGACACCCTCAAGCACCACTCCACCAGAGGTAAGAAACTTTGGCGTTGTCTTTGGATCATCTTCTGGCAATGGCTCAAACTGAACCTGAGAGTCAACACGACCCTCGCACCACCTTGCCCACTGTCGACAGTAGGAACACGCATCATTGTAATAAAAGATTGGCATGACTCTACCAGTCTATCAAAAAACCTGCCGATAAATCGACAGGTGTGAGGCTCTCAGGCCTCGCGTGCGCGAGCGATCTTCAGGCGCGTGTCGGCCTGACCACTCATCTCGTTGTACATGCGGTCCCACATGCTGTAGAGGAACTCGCGCGCTCCGTCCTTGCCCGGGTTCTCCTCTTCCCAGATGAGCACACGACCATGCAGGCCGGCGTAGGCTTCGCCATCCCAGATGGTCTTGCCGCCGATCATGCCGCGCCAATCCATGCAGACAACCTTCACCGGCCAGTCCGGGAGCTCGTCGCACAGCTCGGCAAAGCCCGTGATGCGGGGCGGAGCCAAATGCGGAGCGTAGTCGCTGTGACGCCCCAAACTCTCCCACTCACGCGCGTCGTAGCGCGTGCCCTCGGCGTAGATGACCACGGACGCGCCGATCCGCTTGGCCCGACGCGCCATCTGACGAATCCGCTCTCGATCACCTTCGGGATCTTCTCCCCCTCGCTTGACCAGCGCGTAGCCAGCGCCCCCCATGGACTTGCCCAGAACAGGCTCATTGGCCATCTGCTGCTTGATCACCCAGAGGCTGTCCTTCACCCCCGAGCACGCCAGGACGTGCTGTCCCAGAAAGTGATCCAGGACACAGCGGTGGTTGAGCACATAGATGTACGGCCCACCCATGGTGTGACGCTCCCCCAGGAACTTGGGGGGCATGCTCATGCCCATGATGTGGCAGAAGAGCCGCCAGTAGCGACGGGCCCACGTGGCCTGCCACTGACGCTCTGTGAAACTCCTGACGTCATCGTCTGCGCGACGGAGCCAGTTCAGCGCTCTTCGCGAGAGCAGCTGAGGAATCGCGATGAAGAGCATCCCCAGCACGAACAGGAAGAGGATCGCGCCTCCCAGGAACTTTTTCCCCATAATGCACCTTCCCAGTTGGTTGTGCCGAAGGAGCGTAACAGACTTACTTCTATTAGAAAAGGCCTTCACTTGAAGGCCTTTCCGACGAAATAAATCGTTGAAGCAATAAGGAATGCAGGGACAATCCAGTCCCAATAGGTCAGGAACCAGAGCTCTCCCTCGTAGAGAAATTTGAAATAGACAATCTCGTAAACAAACAAGCTCAACATCGCCACCCCCATGACGGTAAACGGATCTTCCTTTCGGTGTCCCTTGAAGTAATTCGCAAACGCCACCCCAAAGAGCAAGATAATAAGAAGATAGTGTACGGCCAAAAATGCGATCCTAGGTAGAGAACTCGCCGGGCCAAGTGCCGCAAGTGTAATCAGCCACGGAATAAATGCCGTGATCGCGATGATGGAAATGTAGGTGAGTTTTGCACGCATACTAGGAAAGGAATCGTTGAACCTGCCAGCTAAGGGGCCACTTGGTCACGGCACGAGAGGAGAAATGCCCTCCTTTCTTCAGAATCTTCCCCTTGCAACCAGTCTTCTCAATGAGCTCAAGTGTCGGCCCTATATGTACTACTTTATCATCCTGCGCGTGGACGATGAAGAGCTTGTGTGGATCAAATTGATGGGTGTGCGCGGCAGGTTGATACAACTCCCCACGACTGAGCCGCGCCCAATCCTCCGGAGCAACACGAATAGCACCCCCGTACCCCTGCGCAATCACCTCCCCAAGCCAATCCATCGGTTCATCCTCGCTTTCATCGGTCCAATCGACTACTGGCGAGAGCGCCACAACTTTATCAATACGATCGTCCAGCGCCGCCATGAGCGCCGCCGTCCCACCAAAGCTCGCCCCCACAACGGCCACAAACTCCGGCTCGACAGAAAACGTCTCCTTGGTCCAAATTGACGTAAAGCCCTGCGGCAGCGCCTCGATTAAATCAAAGATGTCCTGCGCTGGCTCATGGTCAAGAAACGTCCCGCGACTCTCCCATGTCCCTCGGTACCGAAGATTAAAACACCAGTACCCCTTTTGAGAGAACCACTTCACCACCGATGCTTTTCCTGGTGTTGAAGGAAGTCCGTCACAGAGCACCACCACTCGATTCGAGGGCCGTACCGGCGGCAAAAACTCCGCGACGATCTCATTGGCAAACAAACCTCGTTTCAATCTCATACCTGTTCTTTTAACTCGTGCGCATAGGGCACGACCACCACATGATTAACTACGTTTTCAAACGTCTGTTCATCAACATCTGTAAGCGCGATCAAGATCTCACTTTCAAGACCCAACCCCTCCTGAGCCGCCAACGCAATTGCGCAACTACGATGCGTCCCCTCTACAATCATAACCTTGTCCTTGCAACGCAGTGCGATGAGCTGTGTCTTCTCCGGAAACGATCGAACAATCTCACGTACCTTCACATCCTTTTCATCTCCGAGAAACTTTGGATGCTGAATAATGTTTTTAAATCGAGACTGTTCACGATCTTCATAATACGGCACCCACCCACGGAACGGCCCAACAAACATCTCAGGCACATCTGCAAGCGGGTCCTCAAGACGATACTGACTCCAAGAGAACTTACGAGGATCGAAGACTTCAAAATAGCGAGAACGCCAGGCATCCCAAGAATCAAAACCGCGCTCTGTGTAGTGGACGCGCCACGATTCTTCTTCGTTCTTGCGCCAGTCTTCCCAGATGGATTTCCAAGTAACTGCTTCTATGTGCTCCAATTTCATACGCAAAAAGTATAACGGTTTTTTCCCTGCTTGACACCCAGATTACTTTGTGTATAATTGACACCAATAAGCGCTAGTTTCCTCTTTATGGCCAAGTATCACGCTTCCACACAAAACATTAAGGTTGCTGTAGACGCTGCCATTCTCACCATTCGTGAAGATGAACTCTGCGTCCTTCTTATCCAGATGAAAAAAGCTCCCTTTGAAGCACAGTGGGCACTCCCAGGTGGACTCATCGAGGAAGACGAAACAACAGAAACAGCCGCCCAACGGATTCTCAAAGAATCAACCGGGCTCACACAGGTCTACCTAGAACAACTTATGACCTTTGATGAACCAGATCGCGACCCAGCCGGCCGTGTCATCTCTGTCGCTCACGTTGCCCTGGTGCCAGATGAAAAAGTGTCTCTCACCACCAATGAAAAGTACATGGATGTCCGCTGGTGGCCGGTAAGTAAGCTCCCTCCCCTGGCCTATGATCACAAGCAGGTGGTCAAGATAACGGTGGAGCGCATTAAAACAAAGATCCAATACACCAACATTGTCTGGAGCCTGCTCCCAAAAGAGTTCACCCTCACAGAGCTCCAACGCGTGTACGAGATCATTCTTGGAGAGACGCTCGATAAGCGAAACTTCCGTAAGCGTATTGCTGAACTGCACATGATTAAGGCAACAGGAAAGAAGCGCTACGGACAGGCCCACAGACCAGCAGCCCTGTACCGATTCAAGGACAAAAAGCTGGTGTTTGTCCAAGTGGTGTAACGATTAGTCGCGGGAGGATTTTCCTCCCGCTCTAAACGATTCTAAGTTAGTGTAATTTATACATCATCAAAACATCTCGTGAGCGGTCGATCTCACAAAACAAGAGCGTGCGGCCTGGGCCTCACCCGCCCAGGCGCGCTCGCGACAACCTCTCACACGAAGCATTGACAAAACCCCCAATTTCAGGCAATCTTTGCCGTCGCTAGTTTGATAGCCCTAAGGGCCTTTTCATCAGTAAACACTGGTAAAAATGCCCTTGCGGCTTCCGCAAGCAACGTTCCATAGGAGAGACACCATGTCCGAGAGCGATCTGGCTGCCCTGCAGCGCCTGCTTCCGGTGACCACCACGGTCTACGAACTGCCCGCCGAGGGCAACGTCGGTCTGGTCATCGTGGACCCCGGCCGGGGCTTCACCCGCGAGGGCAACCTCGCCGACCCGACCCACATGGTGCCCATGGTGATGCGCATCGCCGCGGACTACCAGGACCTCAAGGCCGACCTGGGCGACCGTCTGCACGTGCTGATCTTCCTGGACACGCACCACGCGGA
>JAERTI010000019.1 GCA_016844925.1 Candidatus Uhrbacteria bacterium | reverse complement strand
CCCCGTTCCCCCGTACTTTCTTGTGGTGCTTTCATCCGCCTGCGTGAAGGCCTCAAATATATTCTGCTGTTGTTCTTCGGGAATGCCAATCCCGGTATCCTCTACATCGTAACGTAGAAGATGCCCAACTCCATCTCTCTGCAGGGAGACCCTCAACCTGACATGCCCATGGTCTGTGAACTTTATGCCATTGGTGACGAGATTGATGAGGCATTGCTGCAAACGATAGGCATCGGTGCGAATACGTGACGGCACGTCACGGTTCCGCAGCACCCTGAAATCAATGGACTTCTCATCTGCAAGCGGCTTCATGATGGACTGGACAGAATCGAGTACCTCCTGAAGAGAACACTCGGCAGTCTCGACATCGAGTTGCCCAGCCTCAATCTTGGTCAAATCCAAGATGTCGTTGATCAGAGTCAACAGGCTCTTTGCCGCATTTGTGACTCTATTCACGGTGTCCATCTGCTGTAACGTGAGGGCTTCACAGGCCAACAGGTCACTGTAGCCAATGATGCTGTTCATCGGCGTCCGAATCTCATGGCTCATGTTGGCCAGGAATCGACTCTTGGCCTGATTGGCACGCTCGGCTTCGGCAGCCATTTTGCTGGCTTCTTCGTTACTGCGCACGAGACGTTTGTTGGCATCCTCCAATTCATCCTTGGCTCGAATCAGTCTGTATTGTGCCTGCTGCCTCGAGACGTGGGCTTGAGCCAATCTCAAGCTTCCTACGGCAAGCAATGCTGTCAGCGCGACGCCGGAAACTGCCAGGTCAAGTAACAGGGCATTTCTCGATGAAGAGAGAAATTCTGTGGGGACGTGAGAAACGATCTTCCAATAGTACGGCAGTGCGAGGTCATTCGCAATTTTGACTGAGAAAGCGTCACGGTCCCTCTGGCCCGATGAGGTAGGATACAGCGTGGAAAACGTAAACATGCCCTGGCCCGTCGTGAACTGCCCCCCTTGACTGGCCTGTATCCGCTGCCAAGCCTTCGGGTAGTCTTTGTCGAACCTCAGTTCTGCACCGTCTTCATACATGAACCCCCACTCATCTTCGAGACAGGGGCCCTTGAGCCAATACCCTTCATGGTTCAACAGCATCGATTGTGAACCGGGGGCCCCGGCCAGTTCGCCTACCTCTTCCAGGAGGTTGGCGCCAAGATAGTTCAACAGGATAATTCCCCGTTTGAAGCCTTGACTATCAAAGACAGGTGTGCCAAAACGGATCATGGGTTTAACGTAGGTTCCCTGCCGCGCTTGGATCCAGATGGGATCAGCCGAACCGTCTTCAGGCAATCCTCCGAATGTCTCAGGGTGCTCTATCTGGCCGCGTTCAATGTTCAGATCCAAGGGTGACACGTAGACCTGGCCCTGGCCACATCCAAAGGTATCCGAGAAGTAGTAACGATCCGCCTTGTTTTGAAGCTGACTGGGCGGAACGATGCCTGCATTGCCACCGTTGAAATTGACCCGAATGACCTCCATGCCAGTCTGATCCAACAGGCGAATCTGGTCGTACACTCGGCGGCTTCTGGCGAAACAGACGAGATCTGTGGCGAGACGATCGAGCTTCCCAGTGGAATCGTCCAACCCGGCGTCTAGCAGTTCCCGCAATTTGGATCTCTGTGACAGATATTCCAGATCTGAGAGGGTCGATGAAATGTAGGCCAGGAGATGCTTCTCCCGTAATCCTACCGAGTTCTGCTCGTTCTGCTGCACAACCGACAGTTGAGCGTGGGTTTGAGTGAAGTAGATGATGGTGCCAATACCAAGTAAGAGTACCAGCGATGGAAGAAGGACAATCAAGGTACGCTTGACTATTGTCTTTGACAACTTCTCTTCACTTGCCTCGGCCCTGGAGACTGGCAAGTACTGATCTGGGCAACTCCGCTTCATGGCTCTTTCTGTAAGATGGTTGGGTCAGTGATTGACAAGAGGGTGGTCTGTCAACAGCCCGGACATAACGTACCTTCAATCATGCGACAAAGGGGAGTACCCGAGCAGACAACGAGTCTGCCCGGGCAATGCTTAAGAAAACAGGAATCAACTGGATTCACCGATTGAATTCGTCAAAACCCAGATCACCATCATCATCCAATGGGTCTGTGCAATCCCCAAGGCAAGTACCAACGTCCACAGCGAAGGACTTTCTTCCAGGCCCGTTACTTCTGTGAATAGTTGCGGGATACCTTGTATTCCCATTACTTGCCCCCATGCTAGTGAACTCATACTCTGGATAGAATCCGTATCGGCACAGGACATGTGACTCCTCCACACAGTTTCTCTAGCTTTAGACAGCACAAATACTCGTCTTCTTACAGAACACTCCATCCCACGGTTGATGAGCCAATCCGGAGCTTCCCCCACTCACGTTCTCTCAAGATACCTGCGTGCCGCGGGGTCATCTTCGCACGGCAATGCACCGAGGCCTCTCATTATGGGTCCCATGCATGTCAGAAGGCCGCACGACTCCACTGGATCTACCCAGACACCCTTTTGGGATCTCATCACCAGACCATCGGACCGCGCCGAGAGGCAACCTAGAACCCCCTTGGTATACAATCCAAACACCATCGGTATCTTGCACAGACTCAGTGACCCCGATTCTGATGAAAGAACGGGACGAAATAAGATGTACCTTGAGACAAATTCGAAGGTTCTATCGTGGAGTTAGTCCTGCCCCTCGAAGTATTAGGACGTGCACTGCTCATGCCACACCACCGCCATTCATAGCGATGATGGAATCCGTCTATCTTCGATACGCCCTCTCGGCCCTCTGTGTCAGAATAAGTGAGACATTTCCTTGTCATCAATTAAACTAGAGGGCAAGGAGATTATACGGATGATAGATGTTAAGGATAACGTCACGAACAATAGGTTGTTGGCCACGGAGTGTAGAGAGCCTGAGCGTAGCGAAGGCGAACGGAACGCAGTGGCCAACAACGCCGCCGATGGCCCCGGGGTCCTCGATCCCGAGGTGCTGGCCAAACCCAAACGCCGGCAATTCACTGCAGCGTATAAGGCCCGGATTGTTGAAGAAGCAATGACCTGTACCGAGCCAGGGCAGATTGGTGCCTTGCTCAGGCGGGAAGGATTGTATTCCTCTGCCCTAACCCTGTGGCGCAGACAATACCAATCTGGGGCCCTCAAGGGACTCAAGGAGGTTAAACGGGGCCGCAAGCAGGTGCATGATCCTCGTGGCAAGGAGATGGACCGATTGCGGCGTGACAACCAGCGGCTCAGCAAGAAATTGGAACAGGCTGAATTGATCATTGAGATTCAAAAAAAAGTTGCTGCTATGCTGGGCAATCCAATCGAGACGCCAGAGATCGACGCGAACAAATGATCGTCATGATTGAAGACCATCGCCATCAAGCCGACATACAGGCGCTCTGTGACGCTCTGGATGTCCCGAGATCGACACTGTATCGACGCCGAAGACCACCGGAGCCTTCAGGGCAGAAGCGTTCGCAGCCCCCGTCAGCTCTTTCTGAGTCTGAACGTCAACAGGTTTTGGATGTACTACACAGTGCCCGTTTTGTCGACTTGGCTCCCGCGCAGGTTTACGCTCAACTCCTGGAAGAGGGACAGTATTTATGTTCTATACGCACAATGTATCGCCTTCTGGCAGCCTGCAATGAGGTCCGTGAGCGGCGTTCCGTTGCCTCTCATGTCGTATATGCCAAACCCGAATTGCTGGCGACGCGTCCCAACGAGCTTTGGTCCTGGGACATCACCAAGCTTAAGGGGCCGGTCAAGTGGACCTACTACTATCTGTATGTCATCCTCGATGTCTTTAGCCGTTATGTCGTCGGCTGGATGATTGCCGATCGGGAGTCGTCTACGCTGGCCAAACGCTTGATCTCGGAAACCTGTATCAAACAGGGCATCATGGAGGATCAGCTGACTCTGCATGCCGACCGTGGCTCATCGATGAAATCCAAGATGGTGGCCCAGCTACTATCCGACTTGGGGATTACCAAGACACACAGCCGGCCGCACGTTTCCAACGACAACCCCTTCTCTGAAAGCCAGTTCAAGACGATGAAATATCGTCCGGAATTCCCGGATCGTTTTGGCTGTCTGCAGGATGCCCGCGTCTTTGGCTGTGCGTTTTTCCCCTGGTACAACAATGAACATCGGCACTCAGGCTTGGCTCTGTATACACCGTCCGACGTTCATTACGGCAGGGTCAAAGAGATTCACCAACACCGTCAGGCGGCCCTGGACGCTGCTTACCAGCAACACCCCAACCGTTTTGTACGCAAGCCTCCTGTGGCTGCATTGCCGCCAGAGGCCGTGTGGATTAATCCTCCGAAAAGCCCGGAAGAAAGTATCATCGACTTAGAGCTTAATTTAAGAATGGAACTGTCTCAAAGTGCTTGACACGTACCG
>JAERTI010000018.1 GCA_016844925.1 Candidatus Uhrbacteria bacterium | reverse complement strand
GAGCCAACTATTGATGACTCACTGACAGAGATCTCCTTTACCTACTCAAGCACTCTCCTCTTGTTTGGAGACAAGGACTCAGATGCTGACACCATTACCGTAGACGGCAGCTCAAGTTCAGTAGAGTTCCCAACGGATACTTCTTGGCAAGACACGGTCACGCTCACTTACGGGACCAATGAGATCGATATCATCGCTCTAGATGGTTCAAAGAGTTCTGCCACGGTGACCTATGAGATCTACCGACGTTTGATCGGAGACCTTACCCAGGACGACACGGTTGATGATTACGACCTGAGTCGATTCGTCGGTATGTGGGGAGAGGATGACAGAGAAGGAGACTTCAACGAGGACAGCACGGTTGATGACTATGACTTCTCGATGCTAGTCGCTCGCTGGGGCACTAGCGTTTAACGGAACTCTGAAAATCGCGATCTGCTTGTGCTTCGCCCCTGAGTCATCTCAACGTACGTTAGTACGCTTCGATGCCTCAGGGGCTCCAGCACGGCGCATCTCATCGATTTTCAAAGCTCCTAACTCGTAACTAGATGGGGGATGATGGAAACCTTATGAAACACCTATTCTCTGGATTACTGATTGCACTGATCTTCCTGGCACCTGGGGCTACCCAAGCCGCTGGAGCCGCTACCATGACACTGGATGAAACGTCCGTGTCCGTGGACAGGGGAGAATCGTTTGACCTCATGGTGCAGGTGCAACCTAACGGAGAGAGTCTGGATACCGTTCGAGCGGCCGTAACCTACGACCCAGCCGTTCTGAGCGCTCAGTACGTTTCACTCACAGGAGCCTTTGACCGCTCCTCGCCGGGAAACTACATCGATAACGGCTCTGGGAAAGTTTCATGGGGAGGGTTCACGCTTGATGGGCCCGTTACCTCATCTACCACGTTCATTTCCATTACCTTCTTGGCCCTTCAAGAAGGACCCGCGACCGTAAGTGTCAGCGGTGACTCAAGAGCCATTTCAAATGGTGTTGAGAAGCTAGACCCAACGGCTCTGGGAACAAGTGCTGTGACGGTGAGTATTCCACCGGAGGTGGATCCGTCGCTTTCACTGGTCATCGTCGAGTCTGACTCGCATCCTGATCAAGAAACCTGGTATGCGAGTGCAGACGTTGAGGTGAATTGGGTAGAGCTTGCTGGTGACAGTGCTGTCGCCTCCTATCTTTACGCATTTGATCAGTCCGTTGCCACAGACCCAACCACGGCTGTGGGGGCAGGTGTCACCGATTTCACACAAGAAGTGGAGGAAGATGGAATCTATTACTTCCACCTCAAAGGTATTCAAGAGGATGGTCGAGAAACAGAAACAGAGCACTACCGTGTGCAGGTGGATACAACACCGCCGAACCCTATTGAGCTGAACGTTCAAGACGATCAGCTGCTAGAAGGGGAGTCAGCGTGGTTCACCTTTGCAACCACAGACGAGACCTCTGGTGTGCTCCAGTATCAGATCGCGCTCAACTCAAGTGACTTCCAGATACAGACAAGTCCACTGGAGATGGAGGATCTAGAACCTGGAACGTACTTCTTCCGTGTCGCGGCTCTGGACCGAGCTGGTAATAGCGCATTTGGAAGCACGTCTGTACGTGTGTATGAGGCTGGAACCGATATTGATCGACCAGAAGGATACGAGCCTGCCTCAGAAATCGAAGCCGTCGTGGAAGAGCTCAGTGACGAACTAGCCGTAGAGGATGATGCAGCGTCGAGAACGCAACTATTGATAGCGCTCATTGTGGGAGCTCTAATCGTGCTCGGTGTAGCTTACGCAGCCACCAGGCGCAAAAAATAATTCGTTGACCCATGGATTCAGGAATTGACTGAGTGATTTGGTGAAAGAATGACAAGGTATAACCCACCTTGATCAACTTGTTCCGTCGTTCTTTTGCCAGAATCACTCAACAGCCCCTGAACCCATTTCATAAAAAAGAACTAACTAACGCACCTAACGTATGCGAACCGCCAAAATCATACTGCACACGTTAGTGGGGATCTCGATGGTGTTCTACACCCTAGCCATCGCCCTACTCGCAGTTCCGTCCTCTGCCTTAGCGCAGGCGCCAACCTCGATTGGTTACAATGGACGACTATTTAACTCCTCTGGTACGGCCCTTTCTGGAACGTACTATTTCTGGTTTGATCTAGAAGATTCGTTGACCGGTGGAACAACCACAGCAACGAACATTCAAGGATTGAACTTTGATTCAACGCCAACGTCAGCCATTACGGTGACCAATGGTTTCTTCTCCTTGCAGATTCCATTGTCTACAGATATTGGTGACTTTGCAGAGGATCTCTATTTGGAGATGAAAGTCCACACAGCCGACTCAGTCGGAAGTGCTGAGACGCTCTCTCCACGAACCCAGATGTTCAAGACGCCTTATTCCATCTTCTCCCAGGCAATGGAGACGGGAACAAGCGATCCTGCATCAAACGTCTCATTTGATGGACGTATGTACTACAACACCTCTACAGACGAGGTGATGATTCGCCGAAACGGCGCATGGGTACAGCTTTCATCAACATTGGACGATGCGTATGACGCATTTGGAAGTAGTGCACAAATCATCACTGTTGATGACGCTACAACCGGACTCTCCTTTGATGTGACGGCTGCAGGAAATCTTGATTTCGACATGCAGAGCACAGGAGACGTGACCTTCCAGGACGCTGGATCAACATGGGCTCAGTTTACCGATGCACAGGACTTCGATGTTGATGGAACAGGAGCTATTTCTCTGGATGCTGACGCAGCTTCAAACTTCAACACCTCTTCTGGAAACCTCTCGTTGAATGCAGAAGATGCTGCGTTGGACCTCGATGGTTCAAGCTCAGTCACCATTGATTCTGCTGCGGGTGGAGTTTCTATCGATGGTGCAGCCGCTTCAAACTTCACAACATCTGCTGGTGCACTCACACTGACTTCTGCGGCAGCAGCCACATGGTCTACTGGAGCTGGAGCGCTCTCAATTGACGGTGCTGGAGGTGTGAACATTATTGGAAACGCTGCTGAGGTAGATGTCACCACAACGGGTGCTCTCGACCTCAACTCTGCAGCCGGTACCTGGGACTCTTCCGCTGGAATTGACCTGACAGCTGCAACAGCTTCCACATTTACAACAGCAGCTGGTGACCTCACGTTTACTGCCTCCGCTGCATCTGTGAATTTGGTAGGTAATGAAGCTGCCGCTGACTCCATTCTTTTGGATGCTGATAGCACAGCCGGCGCAGGTATCACCATTGATGCTTACGACGCTACCAACAACACAACAGGTATTCTCTCAGCGGACGCTGGATCCATCAGTCTGACAACACGAAACTCAACAGGATTCGCGGTGAACGTTCAGGATTCTGGTGACCTTGACTTGCAGACAGCTGGTGGAGACGTTTCCATCACGGCTGACGGAACCAACAAGGACGTCAACCTGACATCTGACAACGGTAACATCACCATCAACAACCAAACTTCAGGTGGTGTATTGAACATTGGTACTTTTAACGCAAACCGCACCATCAACATTGGTACAGGTGTTGCGACAGATACCATCTCAATTGCGACAGACACCACAGCAGCTGACTCCATCAGTATTGGACACGGTGGAGACACAACAGACCTTCAGATTGACGCTGGTACAGGTGGTGTTCAGATCGATACAACGGACGGCGGTTCCATTTCGATCGACGCAATCGGCGCAGATTCCAACATGACCCTCACCTCTACAGCCAATGGTGATGACCTCACGATTTCTGTGGCAGGTGCATTCGACTCTTCTCTCGACATCATTTCAACAGGTACAGGAAATGACGCCCTCACGCTTACAACAAGCGCTGGTGGAATCGACATTACTGTTGCCGGAGCGGCAGCCGGAGAAGATCTAGACCTTCTTTCAAACACAGCAGTGAACCTCACTTCAACAGAAGGTTCTGCTGACTCAGTAAACGTTCTCTCTGATGACGGTGGAATCGACATTACTGCCTCAGGTGCGGCAGCAGGGGAGGACATCGACATCACAGCAAGTTCATCCATTAACCTGACCTCAACAGAGGATGCTGGACAGGCCATTTACCTCCACGCAAACGGTGGAACGTCTGAGAGCATCGACATCCACGCAGACCAGGGAACCGGACAGGACTCCATTGAGGTGCTTTCCGACGTTGGTGGTATCACCCTCAACTCTGGCTTGAGCACAGCTGGATCTCTCTGGTTCAACGCATCTGGAACAGCTGGCGGACTCAATGTAGATGCTGGTACAGGTGGATATGATCTCGATACAACAGGTTCTGTAAACCTGACATCATCTCAGGCAGCAGCCACAGCCATCAACCTTATCGCTTCCGATGGAGCAGGTGAGATTGACTTGAACGCTGGTGGTCTCATGGACTTCAACGCAGCCAACCTTGATGTGGACGTGACAAGCAACGTCACTTTCGACACGGCAAGCGGATCCATGGCCCTCGTATTGCGAGGAGCAACGGCAGGTGACTTCACGGTCTCTACAGACGACGACCTCACATTGGACGCAACGGGAACCATTTCCCTCGACTCCGCTGAGGCTTCCAACTTCACCACTTCAGGTGGAGCCCTCACCTTTGACGGTGCCGCTGGAGTAAACATCCAGGGTAACGCTGCTGAGATTGACATCACCACAACCGGTGCAGTCGATATCAACTCAGGTGCTGGTACTTGGGACGCTTCAGCCGGTATCTCAATCGATGCCGCAGGAGCTTCAAACTTCACAACAACATCTGGTGCGCTCACTTTGAACGCCACAGACGCAGCTCTCGACCTCGACGCTTCAACAGATGTCACCATTGACTCTGCGGTCGCTGGAATTTCACTCGACGCTGCAACAGCTTCCAACTTCACCACAGCCGCAGGAGCGCTTACGCTCGACGGTAACGGTGGAGTAAACATTGCTGGAAACGCTGCTGAGATCGACGTAACCACAACCGGTGCGGTCGACATCAACTCTGCAGCAGGTACTTGGGACGCTTCCGCTGGAATCTCCCTTGATGCCGCAGGAGCTTCAAACTTCAACACATCCGCTGGCAACCTTTCACTGAACGCACAGGATGCAAGTCTGGACCTCGATGGTTCAAGCTCAGTAACCATTGACTCTGTTGTCGGTGGTGTATCAGTAGACGGTGCAGCCGCTTCAAACTTCACCACTTCCGCAGGAGCTCTCACGCTCGACGGTGCAGGTGGAGTGAACGTAGCTGGTAACGCTGCTGAGGTAGATATCACTACAACTGGTGCTGTCGACGTAAACTCCGCCGCTGGTACTTGGGACGCTTCCGCAGGAATCAACCTCACAGCAGCAGGAGCATCTGGATTCACAACAAGTGTTGGTGCTCTCACACTGAGCGCTACAGACGCAGCTCTCGACCTCGACGCTTCAACAGACGTAACGATTGACTCAGCTGTCGCAGGTATCTCTATCGATGGTGCAGCCGCTTCAAACTTCACCACCTCCGCAGGAGCTTTGACTCTCGACGGTAACGGTGGAGTAAACATCGCTGGTAACGCTGCTGAGGTAGACATCACCACAACCGGTGCACTCGACATGAATACCGCTGCCGGTACATGGGACGCTTCCGCTGGAATCTCCCTGGATGCTGCAGGAGCTTCAAACTTCACAACATCTGCTGGTGCTCTTACCTTGAACGCCGCAGACGCAGCACTCGATCTCGACGCTTCGACAGATGTCACCATTGACGCTGCTGTCGCTGGAATCTCACTCGACGCTGCAACAGCCTCTAACTTCACTACAGCAGCTGGAGCTCTCACGCTCTCAGGTGCAGGTGGAGTAACGGTTACCTCAACTGGAGGAACACTCCTCCTCGATGGAACTGGACAGACGGTTGATCTCAATGCAACAACACTCGATCTCGACGCTGCAACAGAAGTACAGATCGACGGTGCACTTACAGATATTGGTACAGGAACCTACACCGTTGCTGACGGTGACAATGACCTGGGTGTCGCTGGTGACCTCGAAGTAAACGGCGTATTCGCTGTTGACTCAATCGACTTGGCCCCAGCAACAAACATTGACGCTATCGATTTCGACGGATCAAACATGACCTCTGCGTCATTCCTCGACATCGACGCTTCAAACACTTCTGGAACATTGATCTCCGTTGACTACTTGAACGCAGCCACACTTGCAGCAGCAGGTGGTGGAGTCATCGGAATGCATGTCGACTACACAGGAGTCGACTCAACAACAAACGATGAGAACCTCTACGGTTACGCTGTAACTATGGGTGCTGGTACGGGAGACGACACAGAGTCTGCCTTCACAGTGCTCGGTGGAACCTTCGACTACGGTCTTGATTTCACTGGAGGTACAGCAAGTCTCGCTGAAATCCGAATGACGAACGACGCTGAGATTCTCAACACAACAGACAATCAGATTACGATGGGTGAGAACTCACGTGCTCTGACATTCGACTTCGATGACACAGCAAGCACGATTGACATTCAGTCTGCTTCAAACATCACCTTGCAGTCATCTAACGGCGCAGCTACAGCGCTCGTCCTCGATGCAACAGCTGATGCAGGTGGTATCGACATCGACGCTTCAAACGGTGGAATTGCTATCGACTCTGTCGGAGCCATCTCACTCGACTCCGCTACCGCTTCAAACTTCACCACCTCCGCAGGAGCTCTCACGCTCAACGGTGCAGGTGGAGTAAACATTGCTGGTAACGCTGCTGAGGTGGACATCACTACAACTGGTGCTGTCGACGTAAACTCCGCCGCTGGTACTTGGGACGCTTCCGCAGGAATCAACCTCACAGCAGCAGGAGCATCTGGATTCACAACAAGTGTTGGTGCGCTCACCTTGAGTGCTACAGACGCAGCTCTCGACCTCGACGCTTCAACAGACGTAACGATTGACTCAGCTGTCGCAGGTATCTCCATCGACGGTGCTACCGCTTCTAACTTCACCACAGCCGCAGGAGCTCTCACGCTCGACGGTGCAGGTGGAGTAAACATTGCTGGTAACGCTGCTGAGGTGGACATCACTACAACTGGTGCACTCGACATGAATACCGCTGCTGGTACATGGGACGCTTCCGCTGGAATCTCCCTCGACGCAGCAGGAGCTTCAAACTTCACAACATCTGCTGGAAACTTGGTCTTGAACGCTGCAGATGGTGCTCTTGATCTAGATTCATCAACGTCTCTCACGCTTGATGCTGCTACCGCAGGAATCTCTCTCGATGCAGCAGGAGCTTCAAACTTCACCACTTCATCTGGCGTCTTGACCCTTACGGGTGCAGGCGGAGTAACCGTTGATTCAACGGGTGGTGAGCTGACGATCGACACTACCGGAAACACACTGAACATGGATGCAGGTACGCTTGATCTCGACGTAACAAGCGGTACATTCGACACTTCCGCTGGAGCCTTCGCCTTCACGGCACGAGGGGCCACCGCAGGTGACTTCACTGTCTCAACAGATGATGACCTCACATTGGATGCAACGGGAACCATTTCCCTCGACTCCGCTGAGGCTTCAAACTTCACTACTTCATCCGGAGCACTTACGATCGACGGTAACGGTGGAGTAAACATTGCTGGAAACGCTGCTGAGATCGACGTAACCACAACCGGTGCGGTCGACATCAACTCTGCAGCAGGTACTTGGGACGCTTCCGCTGGAATCTCCCTGGATGCTGCAGGAGCTTCAAACTTCACAACATCTGCTGGTGCTCTTACCTTGAACGCCGCAGACGCAGCACTCGACCTCGATGCTTCAACAGCCGTCACAATTGACTCAGCGATTGCTGGTATCTCTCTCGACGCTGCAACAGCTTCCAACTTCTCTTCCACAGACACCTTGTCTCTATCTGGTACAAATGGACTTACATTGACATCTACCAGTGGTACAACGTTGATTGATGGAACAGGACAAACTGTTGACTTGAATGCAACAACATTTGATGTGGACACAAGTGGTCAGATCAACCTGACAAGTGTTCAGTCATCTGGAACAGCGATCGTATTGAACGCAACAAGCGACAACGCGGGAATCGACATCGATGCTTCCAACGGAGGAATCGACCTGCTTGCAACAAACGGTGCCATCTCTATTGATGCGCAATCTGCTTCTAACTTCTCATCTACCAATACCTTGACTCTCGCTGGTAATGCTGGACTGACTCTGGAATCCTCCGGCGGAACCATCGGAATTTCAGGCTCTGGTCAGACGGTTGACTTAGACGCAGCAACATTCGATGTGGACACAACAGGTCAGATCAACATGACAACCACGTCAACATCTGGAACAGCGATCGTATTGAACGCAACAGCTGACAACGCGGGAATCGACATTGATGCTTCAAACGGTGGTATCGCTATGGACTCCCTGGGAGCCATCTCCATCGACGGTATTGGTGCATCTAACCTGACAACGAATGGTGGATCACTTACCCTCGAAGGTGCAGGTGTGACCGTAAACTCTACTGCTGGAACGCTCTTGCTCAACGCAAGTGGTCAGACAGTAGACATTGATGGAACGTCTCTCGATGTAGACACGAACGGTCAGATTAACTTCACAACTACACAAGCTGCAGCAAACGCGCTCGTATTGAACGCAACAGCTGACGGTGGTGGACTCGACATTGACGCTTCAAACGGTGGAATTATCATGGACGCTGTCGGAGCTATCTCCCTTGACGCTGCAGGTCCGTCAAACTTCACGACGACATCTGGAACACTGTCACTCACTGGTGCTGCTGGTATCACAGCAACATCAACTGGTGGAACACTTGCTTTGAACGGAACAGGTCAGATTGTAGATATCGATGCAAACTCACTTGATATCGATGTCGGAGTAACGGGTTACGACATGCTTTCAACGGGGCCTGTAACTATTGGTTCTTCATTGAATAACCTTGAGGCATTGGTCATCGAAGCATCTGCTGGTGGTATCGACATTGCTGCTACGGGTAGTTCTGGAGAGGACATTAGTGTCAGCGCTCATACATCAACCCTTAACCTGACAGGTGGTGAGGCAGCAGTGGCTGCTATCAACTTAACAGCAAGTGCTGCTGATGCATGGGTTGGTGTGGACGCAGGAACTGTCGACAAGACCACTCACGGAATGCAGATCGACTTCGACAACAACTCGACTGATGCCGCTGGTCTCTACATTGACGCAGACGTTGGAACAGCTCTCGGAGCTGGTGAGAAATCCGCTGGTTTGAAGATTGAGACTGACGGTCTTGGTACGGACAATGCATCATCTCTGGTGGTTGGACTTATCCTTGATAACACGACCACAGAGTCCGCTGGTTACGACATTGGTATCCTCTTGGATACAGATGATCACAACTGGGACTTCGGTGTCGGAATGATGTACGACGCAACTGGAACAGAGCAGCATATTACATTCGGTGCAGGTGCTCCTTCTGGAACTGGTGCGCACATCACTTACCTAGATGACGCATTCTCTGACGTAGCATCAACACCTCACCAGGGTATAAAGATTGATGCTGATGGAAACGGTGAGATCGTCATGATTGAGACCGATGATGGAACAGATACGTACGCGACTATCTTCGGACCTGGAAACATTGATGAGCGAACAGGAAACGAGATCGACGGTGGAACAACTGGACTCGTTATGTTGATTGCAGAGGCTGATGGATCTGGTGACGAAGACCTCTTCGCCGTCAACAAGGATGGAGACGTATTTGCACAAAATACGACCGTCGCCGGAGCTGACTACGCTGAGTACATGCTTGATGGATCAGGTGATCTGCGAGCAGGTGAGTTGGTCTCTGTAGACACTTCAAGGACAAACGCTGTTGTACGATCCAGCACATCTGCAGAAGCAGGATTGATGGGAATCGTTTCATCCGCTCCAGGTGTCCTTGGTAACTCTGTCCTCAAGAATCAGGCTGAGGCATTCGCGCCAATTGCCTTCATTGGACAGGTTCCAGTACGTGTAAACAATGAGAACGGTGCGATCGCCGTAGGTGACTACATCACTTCTTCCTCCACCGCCGGTGAAGGTATGAAGGCAAACGCTGGTGACCCAACGGTTGCCATCGCCCTGACCCCACTGAGCTCTGGTTCAGGAATCGTTCAGGGATTGGTCTCACGTAACAACGGTTCAAACATTCAAGGTGGAACAAGTACAGGTGATCTCCTCTCATCAGGAACAGTGACAGAGTCCGCAGCAACGGTTAGTGTCGTAAGTGACGCTTTCGAAGGATCTGTGACAGTCGCTGAGCACTTGTACGGTTCACGAGACATGGCTGGTCGAGCACGACTCGCCGCTGGTGCCACAGAGGTACGCGTGAACTTCGAGAATGAGTATCAGTTCCTCCCAATCGTGACCTTCTCCGTACGTACCGATGAGTACATCCCAGGACGTCTCTGGGTAAGCGATGAGGACACAACAGGATTCACCATCAATCACTCCGCTGGTTCAACAACCGCCTTTGACATCGAACTCAACTGGATTTCCGTGGGTGTCGAAGAGGCTGTGATCACCATCTCAGACGGAACAGAGGAAGAGGTTGAGGTGACGGTGACAAGCGACGTAGCCGCTGAGGCTGGTGCTGCTGTCATCGCAGAAGCTGCAGCAGAAGCTGCCGCAGAGGAGGCTGCTACGGAAGAGCCAGCTGCCGAAGAAACAACTGAAGAGACTGCCTCAGAGACACCGGCTGAAGAGCCAGTAGTTGAAGAGACGGTCGAAGAGGTTGTAGAAGAGGTTGCTGAAGAGCCAGCTGCCGAAGAAACAACTGAAGAAACTGCCCCAGAGACACCGGCTGAAGAGCCAGTAGTCGAAGAGACAGTTGAAGAGGTTGTGGAAGAGACAGTGGTCGAAGAGACAGTTGAGGAAGTAGTCGAGGAGGTCGTGGCTGAAGAGCCAGCGGCTGAGGAGACTGCTCCTGAGGCTGCCCCAGAGACACCGGCTGAAGAGCCAGCTGTCTAAGCTCAAAACAGCGAGAAAAAAGGCGAGACTCGCAAGGGTCTCGCCTTTTGGTTTCCCCTTATTTTTTGGGAGAAAAACTGTGTAAAACTTGTCTTTATCTGACTTGTCACTCCCTTACCCATGCGGTAATATGAGCATCGTTAATCTTGGGTGATTTCTGTTCTATGGCAATTGATTCAAAAATGAATCGCGGACCAATCGGGAGGCCTAAAAGTGGGGGAGCAAAGAAAAAACATCAGGGATGGATCTGGATAGGAGTACTGATCCTCTTGGCTGTTTTGGGAGGTGCTTGGTACTACTACGGCGATAGTGACTCGCGAGTTGCTGAGTCTCAGGCGGATGAGTATCAAGCCGTGTTTATGGATAATGGTCAGGTGTATTTCGGAGCACTCGATCGAAGCGATGATGATTTCTATACACTGACAGAGGTCTTCTACCTACAATCCGGAATGGCTACGATTCAACAAACGTCCAACCTCGCTCTGACAAAACTGGGGAATGAGGCACATGGACCAACCGATAAGATGTTGATCAATCCCGACCATATTCTCTTCATCGAAAATATGAAGGACGACTCCAAAGTCGTTCAAGCCATTAATCAATATAAGTCTAGTAACTAACTGAATCACAGATTTATGCCAACGGCTTCGACAGCAACACGCCGAGCAAAGGAGGCACAGAATGTGTTTTCCATGGTAACCCGGTGGGCAACTTACCTTCTCTTTTTCCTGGTCCCACTTTTCTTTCTTCCATGGACAACCAACGTACTGGAGGTGAATAAACAAATGCTCTTGGTTATCTTGACCACAGTCGGGCTTGTGGCTTGGCTTGGGCAAATGGTGATGAGCAAGAGGCTTACATTTAAGTCAGGATGGTTGAATATTGTGCCAGGCCTGTTTTTTGTAGCCGTACTCGTTTCATCTTTCCTTTCTATTGCTGGGTACCAGACATGGGTAGGACAGGCTTCACAGGAGTACATGAGCTTCCTCTCAACAGCGATGTTTGTACTGTTGTTCTACGTGCTCATGAATGGATTCAGCTCAACAATCGTGCAGAGGAATATTCTGTTCGCACTACTTCTCTCCTCAGCGATTACCGGATTGATTACGTTGCTGGGAATGTTTGATCTCCTGCATCTGCCGTTTGATTTCGCTCAGTCTCGTGGATTCAATACTGTAGGAACGATCAATGGATTCATTACATTCATGACCACAATGATGTTCACTGGAATGGCTATGTGGCTTGTCTCTCACAAGGGGCGTGACCGTGTGATTCCCGTGGGAACACTTGGGATGGTCATGCGTGGTCTTATCGTGTTCGTAACCCTCGTAACCCTCTTGGCGCTTATCGCCGTTGACTTCGGTCTTTTCTGGGTCATCAACATCTTTGGTGTCGTTCTTCTGGGGGTATTCGTGTTCATCCAATCGCAAGAGTTTCCGAACCCACGTCGGTTCGCACTCCCGCTTGTCGTGCTGCTTGTTAGTGTTTTGCTCCTGTTCCTCAGTAGTCCGTTGAACTTAAGTCTTCCCGTTGTCGTGTCTCCAAGTTATGGAACTAGCTGGGATGTGACAAAGGACACCTTGAATGTAAGCACAGGGCAGCTCCTCTTTGGTTCTGGTCCTGGTACATGGATGTATGACTACTTGGCCTACAAGCCAACAGAAGTAAATGCATCAGCTTTCTGGACACTTCGTTTTGATCGCGCCAAGAGTTCTCTCATGACCATGATTGGAAGTTTGGGACTTGTTGGAACCGTCCTTTGGTTGGTCTTGATGGGCTGGGTTGCTGTAAAGGCTCTTAGTCGCCTCATCTTGGAGCGTGATCACGAGGAATGGAAGATGACCTACGTCATGTTTATTGGGTGGGCCGTACTGCTTGCAAGTCACGTGCTCTACTCATCCAACATGACGATGCAATTCATGCTCTGGGGATTCTCTGGCCTCTTGGCCTCTCAGGTAATGCTCAAGATTTGGAAGAGTGACTTTGCTCGCTCACCAAAGCTTGGTCTCGCTACATCATTCGCGTTTGTGGTCGTGGCTGTAGCTGTGCTCGGTTCGCTCTTCATCACAGGCTCTCGCTATGCAGCAGAAGTAGCTTTTGCAAACGCTGTTGAGTTGGATCAGTCTGAGGATGCTTCCATTGAGGACGTGATTGCTGAGTTGAATAAAGCAGTGAAGCTGAACGGATTCTCAGACGCCTACAACCGTAACCTGAGTTCCGCCTACTTGCGTCAGGCACGCGAGACCATTGCTCTTGCTGACGCTGGGGAACTTTCCACAGAACAAACACAGAGTGTTGTCGAGATTGTGACCTTGGCTATCGAGGCATCAAATAAGGCAACCAACATTGAACCAAACTACGTCTCCAACTGGGTCGTACAAGGATCCCTTTATCGTGACTTGATGAGTTTTGCTCAGGGAGCTGAAGATTTGGCTGCTCAAGCATTCATCAATGCCATCACCCTTGAGGGGATTAACCCTGTTCATCGAACAAACCTTGGTCGTGTCTATCTGACGGTTGCTGAGCGTGCTCGCGCCCTGCGAAGCGCAGAAGATCCAGAGACCGCTGAAGCAGCCGCGCAGCAGGAGGCTAACCTCTTGGCAACAGCTGAGCAGGCGTTCACCACGGCTATTCAGTTCAAGTCAGATTACCTTCCAGCACACTATTACCTGGCGGCAACCTATGAGCGTCAGGGGCGTCTGGATCAGGCATTGGCACGATTGGTTGCTCTACGCAACAACAATCCAGCTGACACAGGTCTTGCCTTCCAACTCTCTCAACTCTTGATCCGCCTTGGAGAGTACGAGGCAGCAGCAGGTGAGTTGGCACGTATTGTCGAGTTGAACCCTGATTACTCTAACGCGCTCTGGTACCTCTCATCGATGTATGAGATTGCTGGTCAGCAGGAAGCGGCTATCGACCTTGTGCGCCGTGTTGTACAGCTCAATCCGGACAACGAGGTGGCGAAGGTTCGCTTGCAGCGCATGCTCAACGGAGAATTGACCACCTCCATTCCTGAGCCAATTCAAGAAGGGCAGGGGACAGCAACATCTGTAGATGAGGGAGAGATTGTTGAGGAGTCTGCAGGGGAGGCTGCCGCTGACGAAGATGCAGTAACTGACGAAGCTGCTGCTGAGGAAGAGGTGGCAGAGGAAGTTGTTGAGGAAGAGGTGACAGAATAAAAGAAAAAAATAGACGGGACTTGTTCCCGTCTATTTTGTTATCTGTGTTTTGATTTTTTGAATGAGGTCTCTCTCTACCTCTACGACCGTTTTCTTGCTGAAGCAGAGACGAACTTCCTCGCGTGTTCCTGAGGAGCTAAACCCACGCGTGAGCGCGATGGCGTCCAAGGGGCGCTCTGTGCGTATGATGGCGCAGATATTGCGGTCTGCCATCTCATAGATAAGGACAACGACGCGAGCCTCGGGTGAGGAGGCGATCAGCTCATCAATAACATCTGTGAGCCCATCTTCCGTTGCGCCTGCATGCATGAAGTCTTGTTGAGATAGCATGGTCCAGACCATTCCTGCCTGCTCGTCCACCTTGAGGCGTGCGAGCGCACGTCCCCACAGACGGAGTGTTGGGACGGATCGGGTACGGTAGAGTCGTCCCACGATTTCATCTCGCTTCGCTCCCTTGGCAATAAGTTTGCTGGCGGTCTGAAGGGTCTTGGGGGTCACTCCCTTGGTCTTGAATGATTTCGTTTTTGAAATCATGCCGGTAAGAAAGGCCGTGGCAACTTCTTCATCCATGAGCCCAGGTTCAATAGACTCGATCAGGTCGTGACAAACCTCTCCACACGCGCTGGCTGTCAGATCTACCAAGTTGATCTGTCCGTAGTGTTCGTTGTCAGGGGAGTGGTCGATGTTGATGACCGGTGTGCGATAGAAGAAATCGGTGTTTTCCGTATACAGCTGCGCGCAGGATTCGTAGTCAGGTGAGCCGATGCAGATGATCAGGTCAAAGCGATAGCCGCTCGCGCTCGTTCGAATGTCTTTGTCATCCCAGAAGCCTTTTTTGGGAGAGAGGTAGACAAAGAGCTTGTCGTCTTTGTGTTCGTAGGAGAGCTCTTCGATTTTGGTTTTCGTTGCATCAAGTTCGATCACAAACTGTCGGAGGTTCTCTAGGCGCGGCTCAATCTCATCGTGCCCCTCGAGGAAGTGGAGATTCTGGGGGGTCTTGCCGTCGGCAGCCACAATCGCGGGTTTCTTCTCAAGTTTCTTTAAGACTTTTGAGAGCCCCATGGCGGTAGCATACGCATCGGCACCTCCACCTGAAGGTACACAAATAAGCGGGCGAGAGCTCCGCTTAATGGCTTCAAGTAGTTGTTGGGATTCCTTCAGGGCCATGCTATTCAATATGTGTTACTTACCGACAACAAGCATGGGTAAGGGGCTAAACTACAAGGAATCTTAGGAAGCGTCAAGGGGGCATTTACCCACAAAAAAAGACCACCGTTTGGTGGTCTGCGTGAGGCTAGTAGCCCCCGCCGTAGAAGACGCGTACGCCCCCCGTACTTGAGCCCCCTTCGTACTGGGCTCCCAGCAGGAGTTCGTCGTAGCCATCGCCGTTGACGTCCGGAGAGAAGGCAACGGCGTTACCAAGCTCTCCGTAGCTGCTCTGACCGCGTACGATCAGGTCTGCGTCCGCCAGGCTCACGGTCCCGCTTGTGGCAGGGCCGTAGAAGAGGTAGGCGGAGCCGGTGCTCGTACTGACCGAGTCATTGAGCTGCGCTCCAACGAGGATGTCTGAGTAGCCATCGCCGTTGAGATCGCCTGGGGCGCCGAATGTCCCAGAGCCAACGCGGTCGTCGCTGCCCACGCCTGTGAGCTGCGTGGCACTGGCGCCGGCAACGTCCTGGACGCCACTGGCGAGTGTTGTGCTGGAGATCAGGTAGATCGACCCAGCGTTGTTGGTGCCCGTGTCTGAGTACGGAGCAGAGAGTCCCAGGTCACTGAGGCCGTCACCGTCGGTATCTCCTGCGTCGAAGACAGCGGAGCCCAGGGCGTCATCATCAGACTCTCCGGTAAAGGTAGCGTCTGCAACACCGCCGATGCTCTGAGAGCCGGAGGAAAGGCCTGTGCTCAGCACGAGGTGGCCTGCTCCAGCATCTGCCCCACCAAGATCACTGCCGGGTGCTCCCAGCAGGAAGTCGGCAAGTCCATCGCCATCGACATCGCTCAGGGCTACGACGGATTCTCCGAGGGTGTCGGAGGCCGTGTCACCGAGAAACGTGGCGTAAGCGGTGTCGCTTGCACTCTGTTCACCTGCCGTGAGGTCCGCGGTGAGGATGAAGTAGACAGCCCCAACGTCTGTGCCAGAGGTGTCATTCTCAGGAGCCCCAATGAGCATGTCTGCCAGAGTGTCCCCGTCGAAGTCATCGACACTCGAGATCGAGGAGCCAAACTGGCCACTGCCGGTCAGGGTGTAGGTGGCGATGTCCGTGACATCGGACTCACCTGTGAGGGAGGGGTCTCCCTCAAGGATGTAGACCCTGTTGTCTCCGGGGGCAGCGATGATCAGATCGTCGATGCCGTCACCGGTCATGTCAGGGGCGCACACGAGTCTTGAGCCCATGAGCGCGTTGTCGCTGGGGCCGTTGATCGTGATGTCGGCGTCTGTTGCCGTCAGTCCCGTTGTCACGGTTCCCAGGAACACGTACACCGTCCCAGAGGACGAGCCGCCCGTGTCCACACCCTCTGCGCCCACGACCAGGTCCTGAACGCCGTCTCCGTCGAAATCCAGCGAACAGGTCGCTGAACCGAAGGTGTCATAGGCCACGTCTCCCGTGAGGGAGATTTCAGCATCTGTGCTGCTGATTTCCCCGAGAGGATCACAATCGCCAGGTGTTCCGTCGCAGTCGTTGTCGAGCCAGTCGTTGCAGACTTCCACGCCCTCAGGATTCACGTCCGCGAGGGAGTCCTCGCAGTCCTGGTCGTTACCAACGTATCCCGAAGGGGGCGCGCAGTCGCTGAGCGTGTCGTCTGGGTTGCCGTAGCCATCGCCGTCCGCATCGTGGAACCAGTCGGTGTCTACCGCGTCCGTGTCGATCTCGCCGTCGCAGTCGTTGTCGATGCCGTCGGCGCACGCTTCACTGGCGTCCGGGTGGACATCCAAGTTGGAGTCGTCGCAGTCCTGGTTGTCCAGAACGTATCCGTCGACGGTGTCCTCGCAGGAATAGAGCCAGACGTCTTCGTCGCCGAAGCCATCCATGTCGGCATCCATGTACCAGAGCAGGGACTCCGTGGCGTTGTCCACCAGATCATCACAGTTCTGGTCGATCCCGTCGTCACAGACCTCCTCGTCGTCCGGACTGATGGCGTCCGTGGTGTCGTCGCAGTCTTCGTCGTTGTCGACGTAGCCTGCGGGCTGGTCGCAGATGACCAGGGGCGCTTCGGGGTTGCCGTAGCCATCGCTGTCTGCGTCCAGCCACCAGGTGAGGATGTTCTCCTCGTCAATCTGGCCGTCGCAGTCGTCGTCGACGTCGTTGCAGGACTCGATGCCTTCCGGGCTCACTAGAGCCTCGGTGTCATCGCAGTCACTGTTTCGATTCACGTAGCCCTCGGGCTGCTCGCAGTGGTACTCGATCTCGCCGGCACCGTAGGTGTCTCGATCGACGTCCAGGTACCACCCAGGCGCGCTGAGAATGCTCGCATCGCTGTCGTCACAGTCCGTGCCGCCGCAGTAGGCGCTCTGCCGAAGCAGGTTGTCGCCATCGCGATCGCACACGCTCTCTCGCAGCTCGTCACTGACGAACGGAGAGATCTTGTCGCATCCGCTCGCCAGCAGGGCGATCAGTGTCAGGCCTGCCAAGTGTGTCCGCTTCATGGTGTCCCTCCAGGTAGGTTGTGTGGCCACAAACCCCAGATCATATCAATGTCCTAAGGTTTGTGGCCACGCTGGAAAGAACAAGAGGCGCATATTCAGGGAAAATGCCCGTTTCGTCAACCTCTAAGAGGGATCTTACCTGAGGGCGCTTCGGTTGCAAAACAAAGGGTTTTTCCCTAAACTGAGTTCATCTATGGATAAACAAGACATGCCCAAGGCTTACGAGTCGGGCCAATACGAAGATGCGATTTATGCCAGCTGGGAAAGCAGCGGGTTTTTTAATCCAGACAATTTGCCTGGTGAAAGAGAAGAAACCTTCTCAATTGTGCTCCCGCCACCGAACGTGACAGGAACCCTTCATATGGGGCATGCCGTGATGTTGGCGATTGAGGACATTATGACGCGTTTTAACCGCATGCGCTGGCGCAAGACGCTCTGGCTCCCGGGAACAGACCATGCGGCCATTGCGACACAGACCAAGGTGGAGAAGCTGCTCATGAAGGAGGGGATGGAAGATCCGCGACGCGAGCTTGGTCGAGAGAAGTTTTTGGAGCGTGTGGAGCAGTTCGCTCAGGAGAGTCATGACATCATCGTGAACCAGGCCAAGCGCATGGGGGCATCGATGGACTGGTCCCGTGAGGCCTACACCCTCGATAGTGCACGTAACCGCGCGGTGAACACCGTCTTTAAGATGATGTACGACGACGGTCTTATCTATCGTGGTGATCGCATCGTGAACTGGTGCCCGCGTTGTAAGTCCACGCTCGCTGATGATGAAGTGGAGTACCGTGAGGAGAAGAGTAAGTTTTATTATTTCAAATATGGTCCGGTTGTTATTGGTACTGCCCGTCCTGAGACAAAGTTCCTCGACAAAGTCATCGTGGTTCATCCAGAGGACGACCGATACAAGGATCTTGTCGGTAAGGAGTTTGAGGTTGAATGGATCGAGGGCACGGTGAAGGCGACCATGGTGGCCGATGAGGTGGCTGATATGGAGATGGGTTCTGGTGCCATGACGATTACCCCAGCGCACTCACTCGTCGACTTTGATTTGGCGAAGAAGTATGGCTATGAGGTACATCGTATTATCGATGAGGATGGAAATCTCACAGAGGCGACAGGTTCGTTCGCAGGGAAGAATGCCAATCAAGCACGTGAAGAGATTGTGGCGCGTCTGGCAGAGAAAGGATTGGTCGACAAGATTGATGAGGATTACGTACACAACCTTTCAGTGTGCTACCGCTGTGACACAGCTGTGGAGCCGCTCCCTAAGGTGCAGTGGTTTATCGACGTAAACAAGGAATTTGCGTTCCGAGCGAGCCAACATGCGCCTATGGAAGGCATCGAAGACGGACAGCAGGTGACCCTTAAGGGGCTCATGCAGCATGCTGTACGCTCGAAGCAGGTAAAGATTATTCCTGAGCGATTCGACAAAACGTACTTCCACTGGATCGACAATCTCCGCGACTGGAACATCTCCCGTCAGATTTGGTTCGGTCACCAGGTGCCCGTGTGGTACCGGGGAGAGGAGACGTATGTTGGCGTTGAGGCACCGGAAGGTGAAGGTTGGGAGCGAGATCCTGACACGCTCGACACGTGGTTTAGCTCTGGGCTCTGGACGTTCTCTACGCTCGGCTGGCCCGATGAGACGGCAGACTTGCGTACGTTCCAGCCAACAACTGTTCTTGAGACAGGCTATGACATTTTGTTTTTCTGGGTCGCGCGCATGATTCTCATGACTACGTACGTGCTTGGAGAAGTACCGTTTGAGAACGTGTACCTTCATGGACTTGTTCGAGATGAAACGGGACGCAAGATGAGTAAGTCCCTCGGCAATGTGATTGATCCGCTCAAGATGATCGACAAGTACGGCGCCGATGCAACACGACTCTCGCTTGTGATTGGTTCCACGCCAGGAAACGACTCGAAGCTCTCTGAGGCGAAGGTGGCGGGATACCGAAACTTCACAAACAAACTTTGGAACATTTCACGCTTTGTCCTGGGGCAAGTAGAGACGGTTGGTCATGTGGCAGAAGCAGACCTGGATCCGCAAACGCTGGCAGATCGCTGGATTCTTTCTCGATTCCACGTACTGCAGAGTGAAGTGACGGATCACCTCGAGGCCTATGAGTTCTCTCAGGCTGGAGAAAAACTTCGCAATTTCACCTGGAGTGAGTTTGCTGACTGGTACGTGGAGATTGCTAAGGTGCAGGGGGGCAAGTCGACGCAGGGAATACTGATGTATATCCTCGAGCGCCTGCTTACGTACTGGCACCCATTCATGCCGTTTGTCACTGAACAGATTTGGAAGCAGATTGATCCTGAAGGGATGTTGATTGTGCATGAGTGGCCGATGGCGAAGGAGCGTCATGTCGATGCAGAGGCAGAGACAGCGTTTGTGCAGTTGCAGGAAACAGTCGTAGCTATTCGAAATATTCGATCTCAGTACAATGTTGTACCAAAGGTTTTGGTCAACGTTGTGCTTTCAGATGCAGATGTTCTCGCTGGCCAGGAAGATGTGATTCGCAGTCTCGGTCGCGTGGAGTCACTGACCTTTGGCGCCAAGCCAGAAGGGGATGTGGCAACAGCCGTTGTTGGATCCATGCAGGTTCATATTTCTCTTGAGGGGCTTGTCGACAAGGAAGCAGAGAAAGGAAAGCTCACGAAGGAGCGAGATGAGACGCAGGGGTACATCGCCTCGCTTGAGAAGAAGCTCGCGAACGAGGCATTTACCTCTAAGGCGCCAGAGCAGGTTGTTGAAACAATGCGAACAAATTTGAGCGAGGCTCAGGCCAAGCTCGCCGTTATCAATGAGCAATTAGCTTAATCGTATGTTGAATCTTCCCACGGCCTTTCCAGACCCTATTCAGTTGATCATCGCAGCCGGCATCTTAATTGGCGCTTGGTTTGTGTCACTGGCTCTGATGGCTATTCTCAAGCGTTCAAAAAAACTCACGTCTCTGACGCAGTCGACGCTTGATGACACCATCATGCAGCTGCTTGCACGGCCGGTCCACATCGGGTTTCAGCTTGTCGGAATTGTTGTTGCCTTGAGGTACTTGTTTCCAGATCTTGCTTATGATGGGTTTGGATTCGCTGAGCTGATTCCCATCTTGTTGATTGCGTGGGCAGCGTACGCCGTTGACCGTCTTGTACGAGGCATCATCAACTGGCACGAGATTCAGGCGCGGGAGGATGGTCCTGGTGGGATGGAACACGGGACGTTTGGTTTTCTCAATACCATCATCACCCTCCTTATTTGGGGCGTGGCTCTGACGTTCATTCTCAATCAGGTTGGCGTAGATATCAGTGCTCTCATTGCTGGACTTGGAATCGCTGGTGTTGCTGTAGCGCTCGCCCTTCAGAATACGCTCTCCGGACTTTTTTCAGCTGTGGGTCTGGCGATTGATAAGCCTGTGCGTCCAGGTGACTTTATCCGGCTTGAAGACGGTACAGAGGGATTCGTTAAAGACATCTCCATGCGCTCAACACGTATCGAAACGTTTGAAGGCACACTTGTGATCATCCCAAACAAAAAGTTGGCAGAGATGGTTATCACCAATACCTACATGCCAGGGCAGGAGTTTTCTCTGAAAGTGACTGTGGGGGTCAGCTATGATGCCGATCTAGAAAAGGCAGAGGCGACGGCACTGCAGGTGGCAAATGATGTGTTGTCGAAGTTGGATGCCAAGGGGTCAAAGGAGGTGTTCGTGCGTTACGGGGCCTTTGATGATTCTTCGATTGAATTGAAAGTGTTCATGAACGTGGCAAAGTATCTTGATCAGTTCTTGGTAAAGCACGAATTTATTAAGGCCCTTAAGGAGGCATTTGATACGCAGGGGATTGGTATTCCGTATCCGCAAATGGATGTACATCTAGATAAATAGGTATGTATACGATTCAGAAAGTAAAGCAGCAGGTGCTTCGAGAGTTGAAGCAGGCAGGGCCTAAAGGGTTCGCCCCTTCAATGGAGGAGCTTGAGACACCACCAGACCCAAAGATGGGAGACATTGCCTATCCGTGTTTTGAGCTTTCAAAGAAGCTCAAGCGCAACCCGGCGGAGATCGCCAGAGAGATCGCGGTGAAGATCGGACCGAAAGAGTTTATTGGAAGCGTGAAGGCTGTGGGGCCGTACGTGAACTTTGATCTTGAGACGTCTTTTGCCGGAGCCGTTCTTGAAGAGATTGGTGTGCGCGGTGATGAGTATGGCCACAGTACCGTTGGCCACGAGAAGCGCGTGATGGTTGAGTTTGCGAATCTCAACACGCACAAGGATGTGCATATTGGTCACCTACGAAATTTGTTTGTCGGCCAGGCAGTAACCAACCTCTTGAAAGCGTCCGGTTACGACGTGATTCCTGTGGCCTACATCAACGACCTTGGAACACATGTGGCCAAGTCGATCTGGGCCATGAAGACGTTTCATAAGGATGAGCCACTTGCTGAAGGGGATGCACGGATCGCTTTTCTGAGAGATGTTTATGTTGAAGCGAATAAGGCTCTTGAGGAGAATGAGACACTCAAGACGCAGGTTTCTGAAGTGTTCCAAGTTCTTGAAGGGCAGAAAAAATCTGATGAATTATCTCTCTGGAAAACCACGCGAAAGTGGTCGATCGATTACTTGGAGAAGGTGTACAGCGAGCTAGGCCTGACGCTTGATCATTGGTATTTCGAGAGTGAGGTTATTGGAAAAACAAAAAAGATTATCGATGGCATGATTAAAGATGGTCTTGTTGTTGAATCTGAGGGGGCGTGGATTGTCGATTTGAATGACGTTGATCTGGGAGTGAATCTGTTGATCAAATCGGACGGAACACTTCTCTACAACGCGAAGGACCTTGGGCTCGCCTACAAAAAAGAGGATGACTATCACCCGGCACGATCCGTGTATGTCGTCGACGAGCGACAGGCACATGCCCTGCGACAGTTGTTTGAAACACTCAAGCGCATGGGGTTCGATCGTGAACTCGAGCACCTCTCGTATGAGTTCGTGACACTTTCAGATGGGGTCATGGGGTCTCGAAAGGGAAACGTGATTCGTTATGAGAAAGTACGAGACGAGCTACTGACATCCGCTCACGCGGAAACACGATCACGCCACAGCGATTGGAAGGAGAAGCAGATCGTCTCCGTGACTCGAGCTGTGGCTTTCGGAGCGATGCGATTTGGCATGCTCAAACAGGATATTGGAAAGAAGATCGTGTTCGACTTTGATGAAGCGCTCTCATTTGAGGGCTATACCGGTCCATATCTCCTCTATACGTATGCCCGTATTCAAAGCATGTTGGCTAAGGCAGGGAAGGCAAAGTCATCTTTGAGCGCCAAGACGCTGACAGATGCTCATAGCCATGCACTCGTTATGATGCTCGCCAACTATCCGGAGGTTTTGTTCCAGGCAACGGGGCGCATGCAGCCATCCGTGTTGGCTCAGTATCTGTTTGACCTCGCAAAGACGTTCTCAGAATTCTATGCGAATGTGCCCGTGCTGAAGGCTGAAGGAGAGGCGCTTTCTGAGCGTTTGGGCTTGATCACATCTGTTGCTCAAGTGCTGAAGGGGGGACTGGGTATCCTGGGGATGGATGTCGTTGATGAAATGTAATGCTCGTGTAAGATCAAATGGAATCCAAGAATATGTTTAAGGATAAAAAGACAGGCCCTATGCCAAGTACAAACGGGGGTGAGACGATCATCGCTCAGGGGGTAAAAGTTGAGGGGGATTTTCATTCAAACGGAGATGTCATTATCGATGGTGAGGTGGCGGGGTCTGTAGAGACCGCAAAGTCACTTCGGATCGGCGAGACAGCTCGCATTAAGGCAGACGTCCACGCACAGAACGCCGTGATCGCCGGAGAGGTGCATGGGAATCTTGTTGTCGATCAGATGCTCGAGCTACTCTCGACCTCACAGGTGAAGGGAGATATTGCCACCGGACGGATCTCTGTTGCGGCTGGCGCGCAGATTAACGGAAGGCTCTCCATGGGGTCAGTCGCACAAGTTGAGGAAGTTGAGCCTGAGGAAATCGAGGAGGAAGAATAATCATGTATTGCTATCTCTACGATGAGTTCATCCAGGAAAACAAACGATTCGAGCGTGAGCTCCTGAATATTGAGAATCGTTTAACGGACCTGGGGTTGGCCGGGAAGGTCTCTCGGTTGGCTTTGTTTCGTAATGCTGAAGAGATGATTCGTGATGAGATCGCGCGTGGAGTGTCGACGGTCGTGGTGCTGGGGAATGATGAGACTGTTCGAAAAGTGATCGACGTGGTAGCAGATGCGCCAGATGTGGCGTTGGGAATTATTCCAATCGGACCAAACAATGACCTCGCTAGGATGATGGGAATCCCACAGGGGGTTGCTGCCTGCGACGTGCTCAGTGCGCGGCGCATTGAGACGATCGATATTGGGACGGTAAATGGTCGCAGGTTTGTGACAGGACTCTCTATGCCAGAGTTTCGTGCCGAGCTCACGTGCGAAGGGAAGTACCGAATTTTTCCAACGGCGCGAAAGGCCGCGTTGGAGATTCGGAATCTAGCTGACGTAACAGATCCGCGTGATGGGAAGTTTGAGGCGATTATCCGCGCTGCTGTGAAAACAGGTTGGGGCGTGTTTGGTCGTGTTAAGCTTAAAGAAAGTGTGTTTCCTATGAGCTCTCTGGCGATTCGTTCCGATGAGCCGATCTCACTGTTCGTCGACGGCGAGGAGATGACCTCTACACGGTTTGATATCGGTATTGAGCCTATGACCCTCAAGGTCATCACAGGGAAATCACGGGTCTTTTAAAAAGGGTTGAACATTTTACGAGGATCAGCTATGATCTTCGCGGTACAACAAACGCACGGGTGGTGGAATTGGTAGACACGCCAGCTTGAGGGGCTGGTGCTCGTAAAGGGCGTGGAGGTTCGAGTCCTCTCCCGTGCACCAGAAAATAATCTCAGCTTCTTGCTGAGATTATTTTCTTTTAGAGAAACGGGAGACTCGAGCCAGGTGCTTGACGGGCGTGGAGCGAGGACGTAGCCTGACGTTCGTCACCTACTGGAGGTACGAGCATGAAGAACGCGATCCTTGGACTGCATCACGTGGGGCTGCCTTCGCAGCGGGAGCAGTGGGGTGCCATCAGGGCTCACTGGGAAGAGATGGGTCTGGATGTGTGGGAGATCACCGTCGAGGACCCCGACTACGATGAACATGGCGCGGGCCCGCGCCTGCAGGTGGGCAAGGGCACCAGGTCCTTCATCTCCTACTTCATCGGTACGGGGCCGGGGCACATCGCCTTCGAGCTCTCCGTGGCATCCATTGACTGGGCCAGGGACTCGCATCGGACCATCGGTGAGACCCACTGGGGCCACTCCGTCACTTCGTTCTTCCACGAGGCGCCCGACTGCACGCCGGTTCACCCCGGGGTGGAGCTGGTCACCACGGATCCTGGGTTCCACCAGGACTAGCGCTACGCAAGCGCTTTTTTCTTTTGCTTAACTACGCTAGGCTTTATGTATATGAAACTTCTCTCAATTCAAGCCATTTTAAAGGGGGCATGGCAGGTTATTCAGCGTTTCCCTTTTGCGATGTTGGCCTGTCTCGTTGGGACAGTCCTTGGCATCGTCTTTATTCACATTGATGATCCTGAGCCTTACGTGAACCTCATGCTCACGATGACCTTTGCGGCTCCATTGTTTGTGGGAGCCGTGTTGTTCTCTGGGGCGATGAAATTTTCTCAGAAATATCACTGGGTAATTCATGGGGTGATTGCCGCGTTTCTTCTTGGGTATTATTTCTTGCTTCCAGACCCAGGGGTTGGTGTGAGTGAGTTCTATATTCGTCACACGATGTGGGCGATAGGGTTCGTCTTGCTGGTGACGTTTATTCCGTTTGCGTATCAACATGGTGCTGCTGCCATTCACAGATTCTGGCAGTACAATCGTGGGTTGGTGTTTGCGTTGGTCCTCACGGGTATCTGGGCGGGTGCACTGCAAGCTGGGTTATCGATTGCACTTGCGTCAGTAGATTTCTTGTTTGAAATTAGAATTGATGAAGAACGTTATGTAGAGATTTGGTTCGTGCTCGTCGGCATTTTTTCACCACTGTTTTTCTTGAGTCGACTTCCCAAGAAACCACACGCACTTGATACAAAACAGCCGTACCCTAAGGAAGTTCGATTGTTCTCGCAGTTTGTTCTTGTTCCGTTGGTGACGTTGTACTTCCTGATTCTTTACGCCTACACCGCGCGGATCCTGATCACAACGACTTGGCCAGAGGGGCAGCTTGCGTGGATGATTCTTGGCTTCTCGTTCCTTGGGGTGCTGACATATCTCGCGCTGTACCCGCTTCGAGAAAAAGTGAATTGGGTGCGGCATTTTGGTACGGGGCTTTTTGTCGCCATGATTCCACAGACGGGCATGCTCTTTTGGGCGCTTTCGTTCCGCATTCGTGACTACGGCATCACGGAGAATCGTTACTTCGTACTCATCTTCGGATTTTGGCTCATGGCCATCGCGATTTACTTCTTGCTACGTCGCGTGAAAGATATCCGCTTGATTCCTGCTACGATTTTCTTGATCGCTGTGGTGACATCTGTAGGGCCATGGGGAGCCTTCGAAGTTGCCGAGCGTTCTCAGATTCATAGGCTCGAAGGCATCTTGGTAGAAAATGGTTTGTTACAAGATGGGCTGTATGTGCAGGCAAGTGCTGAGCTCTCGAGAGAGGATGTCTTACAGATTAATGAGATCGTACGGTACCTGAGTAGGCATCATGGTCTCGATGGCATCGAGCCGTGGTTTGGGGGAGAGGATCTTGATGAGCTAGGTGGAAATAACTGGGACCGAGCAGAAATAGTTATTACAGAGAAGTTTGGTGTTGAGGAAGAATATTTTTATGGTAGACGGTTTGAGCCTTATGAGGAGGGGTACGAGACGTTCGCCATGTTCCTGGCACCATTTGATAGCGCTGTGCTCCCGGTGGAGGGATATGGCTACATGATTGATGTCGCCCATGGGGAATTTGGGGTAAAGACGGAGTTCATGATCGACGAGCAGGAATATCAGATAAAGCTTGATGAGTCGAAGCTGGCACTTGAACTTGCCAGAGGTGATGAGCTTCTGGCGACGATCGATTTTTCAGAGAAAGTTGATCAAGCGAAAGGGTTTGACCGAGAAGAGTTTGCTCGGGAAGATACGATCGTCACGGTGGAGAATGATCAAGTGAAGCTTCTGCTTTCTATTGAAAGTCTCTTTGGAGAGGTTGATGACGGTGAGGCAGAGATTCACACATTCATGGGGTTGATGCTACTGACGATTAAGTAGCTATACACAACAAAAAACACCAGCGAAACTGCTGGTGTTTTTTGGTGGGCGTTGAGGGATTCGAACCCCCGGCCTACTCGGTGTAAACGAGTCGCTCTAACCAACTGAGCTAAACGCCCTAAGCGATCAGTATGCTAACGGTATTCTCGCATCTTGGCAAGAGGGCGTGTTAGACTGTCTGTATATGTCTATCTTTTTACGCATTCCCCTTGGTCTAGCTGTGATGGTTGTTGGGTACCTTATGGTCCGTAAAACCGAGGTAGTTGTCTCCTGGTTTGGGCGTGTGCCCTTTGCAGAAGATAAGTTCGGCACTGGTGGTTCGTACTTTTTTTATAAGCTTTTAGGCATTGCCTTTGTGTTCATTGGCGCCGCTATTGCCACCAATGTGATTAGCAGCTGGCTTGGCTCGATCGCCTGTTTGCTTACCCATTGCTAGCCGTAGCGGTCTTTGGTAGGCTCTCATTCATATGATGACTTTCTTTCAACCATCCTATTGGTTCACCACACAGCCACCTGAGGTGACTGGCACGCTCGGGACTATTCTGTTTGTCTTGTTTGTTCTGTGTTTTGTCCTCGGGATTGTGGGACGTATTGTGACTGATCGCAAAGAACAGGATCGTTTCAAGCGTGAGATTGGCGGACGGATTTCAACGTTGCTGATCACCATGGGGCTCCTCGGCATTCTTCTGTACTTCTTTAGTTATGAGCGTGCACATTTCTTTGGAGCGCGATTCTGGTACCCGGTATGGGCGATCATCGTTGGGGTGTGGGCGTACTACATTGTTCGATATGTTCGCCAAGATGTTCCTGCCATGAAGGCACGAAGTGCAAGCCGAAGAGCAGCGGGTGCCTATCTTCCAAAGAGCAAGAAACGTCGAAAGAAAAAGCGTCGCTAGTATGTTGGATCCGCGCAAGCAGCTGGGGAATACTGCAGAGGCTGTGGCGGCTACGTATTTGCAGGAGAAGGGGTACCGCGTACTCGCACGTCAATTTACAAAATCATTCGGAGAAATCGACCTCGTATGCCAGGACGGCAACGAGGTTGTTTTTGTTGAGGTGAAGGCGCGCGCCAGTAGTAATTATGGCTATCCAGAAGAGGCGGTGACACAGGAGAAGATTGGGCATTTGGTGCGGGTGGGTGAGGCGTATTTGGCACAAAAGCATTTGGAAGAATCACCTTGGCGTATTGATGTTATTTCCGTTGAATATGAGACATCCCCTCCAACAGTGACGCACATTGAGGACATTGACATTCCGGAGAAATTTTGGTAGCTTGGACGCGTTAAGACCTGTCTATTATGACGGGTCTCTTTGTTAAGTAGCTGCTAGTTAATCGCTATCGGCTAGGAGTTAAAGCTTTAAAAGCACCTATTATGGCATCTCCCATTGAACAAGCCATTCGGCAAATTTGTGAGGAAAAAGGCCTCGCGTTTGAGTCTGTGATCGATGCGATCCAGTCAGCACTCGCAGCCGCTTACCGAAAGGATTTCGGTGATAAGAATCAGAACATTGAAGTTGAATTTGATCCCGCTACGGCAGAGTCAAAGGTCTTTGATGTGAAAACTGTTGTTGAGGATGTGGATCTTGAGGAGCTCGAGAAGCTCGAGGAGGAGCGCAAGGAGCGCGCCGAGGCTCTGGCTGAGCAGATCAAGGAGGCTCGCGCAAAGGGTGAGCAGATCCCGGCGATCACGATTGAGGATGACATGGGGCCACGATTTAACCCCAAGACGGACATCATGATTTCTCAGGCACAGGTCCTGAAGATGGGAAGTAAGATTGATGACATTATTCGCACAGAGCTTCCAGAGCCAGATGAGTTTGGTCGCATGGCTGCCATGACCGCCAAACAGGTCATCACGCAGAAGCTGCGTGAGGCTGAGCGTGAAGTGGTGTTCTCAGAGTTTAAGGAACATGAAGGACAGATTCTTACGGGTACTGTTCAGCGTCGCGAGGGCCGCATTGTTTTGGTAGATATGGGACGCACGACAGGTGTGATGCGCCCAGAAGATCAGAATCCAAACGAGCGTTATAACCCAGGTGATCGTATCAAGGTGTTTGTTCGTGAAGTGGGTCTTACCACTAAGGGTCCGGAGATTCTTCTTTCTCGAACTTCTGAGGAAATGGTCCGCAAGTTATTTGAGTTTGAGATTCCTGAGATCCAAGAGGGACTGGTAGAGCTCAAAGAGATTGCTCGTGAAGCCGGCTCTCGTTCAAAGGTTGCGGTTTCTACAAGTGATGACCACATCGATCCAATCGGTGCTTGTATTGGTCAGCGTGGTTCCCGTATTCAGACGATTATTGGAGAACTTGGTGGAGAAAAGGTGGATATTGTGGAGTGGAGCGATGATGCAGAGACCTTCATTATCAACGCTCTTTCACCAGCCAAGATTACATCCGTTGAGTTGAAGGAAGAGGAGCGAGCTGCCTTTGTAAAGGTTGAAGAAGATCAGTTGTCACTGGCCATTGGTAAGGGGGGGCAGAATGTCCGACTCGCGGCTCGACTTACAGGCTGGAAGATTAATATTTCCGAAGAAGGAAAAGAGGAGGGCGAAGAAAAAGCTGCTCCGGCTGAAGGAGAGGATGCTTCCGCTGAGGAGGTGCCTGCTGCAGGTGAAGAGGTGGCAGCCGAGGCTCCTGCAGAAGAAGTTTCAGTTGAAGAGGTTGTCGAGGAGGCTCCAGCAGAAGCTCCGGCTGAAGAGGAGGCTGCTAAGGAGACTGCGGAAGAGGTGACCGAAGAGACACCAGCTGAAGAGGTTGCTGTCGAGGAGACTGACGAAGAGGTTGCTGCGGCTGAGCCGGAGGCTGAAGAGACTCCTGTCACAGAGACAACAGAGACAGAAGAGACACCCAAGGAAGATTCATCTGAAGAGACTGAAGAAACGGAGGAATAATTATGGGAGAATTTTTTCGAACGATCTTGATTGAGCCAATCTTTAACCTGTTGATCTTCCTGTATGGAGTGATCCCGGGTGCAGACATTGGATTTGCCATCATTGCTCTTACGATTTTAATCAAGGTGGCGCTCTGGCCGCTCATGAGTAAGTCGCTGCGTTCACAAAAGGCGCTGCAGACGCTCCAGCCAAAGATTGAAGAGCTTAAGGAGGAGCATGGTGAGGACCGAGAAGAACTTGCTAAGGCCATGATGGAGCTGTATCAGAAGGAGCAGGTGAATCCGCTTTCATCATGTCTACCTGTCTTGATTCAGCTACCGATTCTGATCGCGCTGTATCGTGTGCTGCTTGGTGGATTCGGCGCTGAGACACTCGACATGCTTTACGGATTTGTGCCAAACCCAGGAAGTATTAATCATGTCTTCCTCGGGGCCATTGATCTGTCTCAGGTGAGTATCTATCTCGCGGTCTTGGCTGGATACTTCCAGTTCATGCAGACACGCATGCTTATTTCCAAGCGACCTCCTAAGCAGGTGGCTGGGAAAGGCGGTGCCAAGGATGAGACGATGCTGGCTTCTATGAACAAATCGATGCTCATGTTCATGCCAGTGATTACGATCGTGATTGGTGCGTCATTGCCTGCGGGATTGACGCTCTACTGGGTGACGGTGAATATTGTGAGCATCCTACAGCAACAGTTTGTGTTTTCTCGGATGCGAGGAGACAAGAAGGAAGAGGGAGAAGCTACAGCGGAATAACAACGAGAAAGGAAAATAGACCACTTGAAGGGTCTATTTTTTTGTCCACAGGACAGGGGGCGGTTAGGTCGATAAGATGCGGGGGTATGAGTATGCCTACGGATTTGGAGCGGGCGGTGGTGAGGACGCTTATTTGGTTTTCGCTCACGCAGCATCCGGTGACGGCTTTTGAGATTCACAAGTGGCTCTTGCAACCAGAGGGAAAGTACGAGTTGGGGCAGGTGCAACGGGTTCTTTCTCAGAGTGAATATCTTGATAAGAAGATTCAACGATCGCAAGGGATGTATGCCCTTAAGGGGTCGGCATTTATTGAAGATCAGATCAAGCAACGACAAAAACGATTTCAAGATGCTGAACGGAAGTTTAAGACGCTTCGACGGTGGGCGCATGTGTTTCGCCTGCTTCCGGGGGTGCGGGCTGTGGCAGCGGGGAATACGCTCGCGTGGTGGGGGACCAATGAGGAGAGTGACATTGATTTGTTCCTTGTAACAGACCCTGGATGTATTTGGTCGTCACGATTTTGGTCAGTCTTACCTTTTGCTCTTTCTGGTCGTCGCCCGCATACGGGTCGACGCGATCCGTTTTGCTTAAGCTTCTTCGCGACGAGAGACGCACTGCAATTGGAATCCGTATGTCTAGAAAGAGATGTGTACATGGCGTACTGGCTGAAGTCTCTTGTGCCCGTGATGGATCAGGAGAGCTTCTTGAGCCAGCTCCACTTAGAGAATCGTTGGGTCGAAGCATTGCTTCCGAATGCGTTTGCTCGTGCAGATCATCACCGACACATACCCGCATCGCTCCCTGCTCCCGTGAGGCAACCTCGACTGCTTGAGCCCGTCTTTCGTTCTTTGCAACGACGTCGGCTCCCGGTACGACTGAAAGAGCTGGCGAATCAGGATACACGGGTGGTGGTGACCGATCACATGTTGAAGTTCCATGCCAATGACCGCCGAGAACAGTTTCGAGATCGTTTTGAGCAACTTACAGCCCATCATTTATGAGAGATCGTCTTGCCAGCACATTGCTTCTCATTGCTGTTTTTTTATTGCCATGGCAGACACAAGTAATTTTTGATCGCGCCCTGATGGGAGGGGATCCTTCACAGTACGGCGTATTTGCTTTGTATTTCACTGAAGCACTCATTATCCTCGTGGCACTTCTGCGGGGTCGGCCACAGGTTCAATTGCCGGTCGCTCGGGTGCACCAGGCGCTTTACTATCTTATGGCTGTGGCATTTTTCTCGCTTGGATTTAGTGCCATCGATCGAGTTGGGTGGTTCTTGTTGCTGCATGTCATGGCTGCAGGGGGGTTCTTTCTTATCATCACAGATCAACGAACGAGTGTGCGGCGTGTTCTCCAGGCATTCTTAATGGGGCTGATTGTTCCGGTGTCTATTGCTTGGGGGCAAGTGATACAGGGGAGTTCTCCAGATTCCACACTCCTTGGCATGGCGGCAAAAGACGCGCAGACCGCCGGTGTGGCTGTGGTTGAGACGGCGGCTGGGCGCACGTTGCGTGGATATGGAACGTTCCCTCATCCAAATATTTTTGGGGGATACCTTGCTGCTGGTGTTGTAATGCTGGTTTGGCTAACACGATTTGCTCGATCACGTAAGGAGATGATGTTTTGTCTTGTTGTCGCAGGAGTTCTTGGGGCAACACTCGTGATCACCTTTTCACGCTCAGCATGGCTCGGATTAACGGTCGGGTTACTGGTGTTACTTGCTTTGATGTTTTGGACTCGACGCATTCCTCCCCGAAGGGTCATACCTATCATGACGGTGGGACTAGCTTCTGTTCTGGTGGCACTCGTTACTTTTTGGCCTCAAGTGATCGCACGGTTTACACCTTCACTACCCGTCGAGGCAATTTCCATAGAAGAGCGCGTAAGTCAGTACAGCACCTGGGACGATGTCTTTTTAGAAGCACCGCTGCTCGGGGTGGGGCCGGCTGGTTATACATTCACGCTCGCAGCTCAGGACCCTGGTCATCCCGTTTGGTCATACCAACCGATTCACAATACGCCTTTGCTTCTGCTGGCTGAGCTTGGGGTGGTTGGGTTCTTGTTGTTTCTCGTGTGGGTGTATCGCATGGACGTCATTGTGCATCACGTCTGGCGTTCACCCGGTGGCATGTTAGCCCTCTCGCTTGGTACACTAGTGTTAGTCATTTCATTTTTTGATCATTACCTTTGGTCCCTCTGGCCCGGACTCGCGCTCGCAGCGTTGGTGTTTGGGTGTTATGTCAGATGGGCGCAGGAATAGTTTGTATGAGATCAGAGTTTCGTCGAGGGAGATTGTCTACAAATGAAACGTTCCTTTCAAATAAAACATTTGGTTCGCTTGAACTTAGTGATCAAGACTTATCTTTTGATGAGGAGGATTTGTTGTCCTCTGATGCGGAGGCACTTGAACGGGATCTTCATATCAAGTCTGTGCGTGAACAAGGTCGCATCACAGGATTGACGGATCAGGAGTGGGTTAAGCGAATTGTTGCAGATAGCACTTTGGAGGCAGAGGGCCCACAAAAAGAGTGGTTTAATAAAATGTTGCTGGAAGAGGTGTATCTCATGCCAGAATATGGGAAGGTGGAACACCGAGAGAAAGAAGAGTATCTGACCGAGTTTGTAGACGAGGATGGGGATCCTGCCGCCTCAGATTATGTTTATGCTTGTGGTTTAAGATGGGAGGTTGGAGAGTATTTGGGTGGCGGAACATATGGTCAGGTTTATGACGTGTTTCATTTAGGACCAACGGATCGTAGGCGTGTGGTGAAGTTTATGACATACAGGGAAGGTCAGGGAGCTTCGATTCGAAAGACCATGCTTCATAATGAAATTTCAGCTGCGTTGTCTACAGGAGATTTTGTTGGTTCAGAAACAATTCGCAAAGAGGATGGGACAGTTTGGATAGCGATGATCATGGAGCGTCATGAGGGAAGAACTGCAAGCGATGTTCTTGCCGAAAAACGTGAGAGAGGGGTTGATGGTTATGATGATCCGAAAGAAGCGTACAAAATCGCTCTTGCAACAAGAGCGATTCTTACCGGCTTAAGAAAGATGCATGCAAAGGGCTGGGTTCACGAAGATGTGAAGCCGGGGAACATTATTTTAAACGATGTTGATGGCGAAGAGACCCTTTCGCGTGTTATTGATATGGGGCTTGCTGAGCGAAAGGGTATTGTTCGAGCTGAGGCGGACCGATCTCTTTCTGGAACCCCCCGATACTTATTATCTGAGGTATTATCTAGCCATGATGTTGATTTACGACTTCGAGATTACTGGGCATTGGTTGTGAGTGTGGGTGAGCTGCTGGGGTTGTTTAAACCCAAGGATGCTCAAGGTTCTATTCGCCGTGTCTTTTATATGATTGCGAAAGGGGAATTTTTTATGCACCGCATCTGTTTCGGAAAGAATATGCCGATGCTGAGTTTAAGAACCGTGGCATCGACGGGGCGCTAAGAGAGTTTGTTCAATGGCTTTATGATTTTGTACGACCACATGATGACATGCACAAACGACAGGATTTTTGGAGAGAGCAGGGTATTACAAAAGAGTTGGTGAAAGAAGTGAAGGTACACAGTGGGCCCAAGGTGGATGTGGTGGGATATTTTCTTGATGATGAAAAATTTGTCAGGGAGCTGGAGGGGCATATTCGTGCACTTGCAGAGCAAGCACAGATGGAGTCACCAGATGAGGCTTTGGCGCTCCTTCAGGAGTTTCCACCGGAGTCAGAAATGGAGTCTTGACTGAATTAGGTAATTCGATAAAAATAGCGACGTTAGCAATCCTCTGGTGAGAGTGCTAACGTCGTTTTTCAAACTATTAACGTGTGTACGCATTATGAAACTTACACCCATCGGTGATCACATCATCGTGAAGGCTGTTTCCAAGGAGGAGACTTCTGCTGCAGGAATTATTATTCCTGACACGGTAGACAAGGAGCGTTCAGAGCGCGGCGAGATCGTGGCTGTTGGTCCTGGACGTCAGCTCGACAACGGAAACCGAAGCGAGATGTCTGTCTTGCAGGGGCAGGTGGTCCTCTTTAAGAAATACGCACCAGACGAAGTGAAGATCGATGGGGAGGAGTATTTGATCATTCGCATGGATGACGTTCTGGCAGTAATCGAAAATTAGTATGGCAAAGCAAATTGCATTTCACGAAGATTCTCGCGCAGCACTCAAGCGTGGTGTCGACAAGCTCGCTAACGCTGTAAAAGTAACTCTTGGTCCTAAGGGGCGGAACGTTGTGCTTGATCGTGGCTTTGGCGCTCCAACAGTTACCAAGGACGGTGTGACCGTTGCTAAGGAGGTGGAGCTCGAAGATAAGTTTGAGAACTTGGGCGCTGAGCTCGTAAAGGAGGTTGCTAGTAAGACCAACGATGTTGCTGGTGATGGAACGACTACGGCCACCGTGCTTGCACAGGCAATCATCACGGAAGGGTTGCGTAACGTGACCGCTGGAACAAACCCACAGTCTCTCCGTCGTGGGATCGAGAAGGGTGTTGAGGCACTCGTTGGTGAGGTGGGAAAGATTGCCACAGACATTAAGGGTGATGAGATTCGGAATGTTGCCTCTATCTCTGCCAACGATCCTGAGATTGGATCTATGATTGCTAAGGCCATGGAGCAGGTGGGTGAAAATGGCGTCATTACTGTTGAAGAGAGCCAGTCCTTCGGTGTGGATGTTGAGGTGGTAGAGGGAATGCAGTTTGAAAAGGGGTACGTATCTCCGTACATGATTACCAGCCCAGACCGCATGGAGGCTGAGTATCAGGACGCGTACATCTTGCTGACAGATAAGAAGATTAGCTCTGTGCAGGACATTGTGCCGATTCTTGAGAAGGTTGCCACAACCGGAAAGAAGGAGTTGGTGATTCTTTGTGAGGACCTCGATGGCGAGGCATTGGCCACATTGGTTGTAAACAAGTTGCGTGGTGCCTTTAGCACGCTCGCGATTAAAGCTCCTGGTTTCGGAGATCGTCGAAAGGCCATGTTGCAAGACATTGCAACGCTCACAGGTGGAAAGGTGATCTCTGAGGAGGTTGGTCTCAAGCTCGACAGTGTTGAGCTTAGTGATCTTGGGAAGGCGCGTAAGGTTGTTTCAAACAAGGACAACACGACTATTGTGGAAGGACATGGTGATAAGGCTTCGATTGAAGAGCGTGTAAAACAGCTTAAGACGCAGCTTGAAAAGACTTCCTCTGAGTTTGAAAAAGAAAAGTTGGTTGAGCGCATTGCAAAGCTCTCTGGTGGTGTGGCGGTGATCAAGGTTGGTGCGGCAACGGAGACGGAGATGCGCGAGAAGAAGCATCGCATTGAAGATGCTGTGGCAGCGACCAAGGCAGCCGTTGAGGAAGGAATTGTTCCAGGCGGTGGTGTCGCATTGATTCGCGCTATGAGCGCTCTCGATGGTGTTGATGCTGCAGGTGAAGAGCGCATCGGTGTCGATATCTTGCGCCGTGCACTTGAAGAGCCACTGCGCATGATCGCTCAGAATGCTGGAAAGGATGGATCGGTTGTGGCCGAGAAGGTGAAGGTGTCTGAAGCAGGCTTTGGTTATAACGCAGCGACCGATACGTACGAGGATCTCGTTGCTGCCGGTGTGATCGATCCAGCAAAGGTGACACGTAGCGCCTTGCAGAACGCCGCTTCGATCGCCATCATGATTATTACAACGGAGGCAGCGATAACTGATTTGCCAAAGGAAGAGGCTGCACCTGCTATGCCGGCTGGCATGCCAGGCATGGGGGGCGGAATGGGAATGATGTAAAGGTAAGCAAAACAAGGGCATCGAGCCCTTGTTTTGCTTTGAGGCCTATCATCAATCTGCTACCATACCCCTCGTATGAATGAACAACTTCCTCCGCAGGTAGATCTCCCCGACGATCGCCTTATTGCGGCCATTGGTTATCTCGGGATTTTGTGTCTTGTGCCGCTTTTGCTCAAGAAAGAAAGCGCCTTTGCGCAGCATCATGGTAAGCAGGGGCTTGTCCTTCTCTTGGCGTGGGTCGTGCTCTGGGTTGGGAATATTGTGCCTGTGCTCGGTCAGGTTGTGTGGGCTCTGGGTTCGCTGGCTCTCGTTATTCTGATTATCCTTGGCATGGTAAACGCCTTGCAGGGAAAGATGTGGGACATGCCCGTGCTAGGGAAGTACGCAAAGAACCTGAAGCTCTAAGGTATGAAAGAATTGATTCATCAAATCCAAGCCCTCCAGGCCAAAGTCAGCGAAGCCTGGAGGTTACTTTGACCTCGATACCGTACAGACACAGGTGAAGACGCTTGAGGCAGATATGGCTGCGCCAGACTTCTGGAGTGATCAAGATCGTGCCAAGCGCGTGAGTAAGCAAGCGGCTGGGTTGCGCAGTGAGCTCGAGACCTGGGAGACATTTCAAGCATCGATTGGAGAACTTCTTGAGTTGGCAGAATTAGAAGATGAGAGTCTTCATGATGATATTCAAGAAAAGCTCTCCGTGAAAGAGAAACAGTTTTCAAAGATGGAGTTCGCCACGCTTTTTTCTGGGGAGTACGACAAAGATCCAGCTATTCTCTCAATCCACGCTGGTTCCGGAGGGACAGAGGCGCAGGACTGGACGCAGATGCTCTTGCGCATGTTTCTACGTTTTGCCGAAGACAAGGACTGGGACGTGACCGTCTTGGATGAGTCGCGTGCACAGGATGTGGGACTCAAGAGTGTGACAGTTCGTGTTGATGGACGTTGGGCGTATGGGTATCTGCAGAGTGAGCATGGCGTACATCGACTGGTGCGCATTTCGCCGTTTGATGCCGAGAAGATGCGTCATACGACGTTTGCCCTTGTGGAGGTGATTCCGGAGATTGCTCAGGTGGAAGAGATAGAGATCGATCCAAAGGATTTGCGTATCGATACCTTTATGTCTTCCGGTAAAGGCGGGCAGAGTGTAAACACCACGTATAGTGCCGTGCGCATCGTGCATATTCCGACAAAGATTTCCGTTTCGTGTCAGAACGAACGGTCACAGCAGCAGAATAAAGAGACGGCCATGAAGATTCTGAAGTCGAAGCTCAAGCAATTGCAGGAGCAGGCGCAGGCAGATCAGAAGCAGGCGCTACGGGGGGATTATCAAAGTGCTGAGTGGGGGAATCAGATCCGGTCGTACGTATTGCATCCGTACAAGATGGTGAAAGATCATCGGTCAAATTTTGAGACATCAGATACACAAGCTGTTCTCGATGGAGAGCTCGAGCCGCTTATGGAAGCGTATCTGCGTCAGCGGCTTGAGGAGTCAGATCGATTTGAAAAGGCTAATAACGAGTAGGCTCATATTTATGCCTAAATATAAAACAGCATTAGTCACAGGCGGGGCCGGGTTTATCGGCTCGCATATTGTCGATGCGCTTATTCGCCGTCGGATTAAAGTGTATGTCGTAGACGATTTGTCTACGGGGAATAAGAAGAACCTCAACCCCAATGCGCATTTTACTAAAATGTCGATTTTGAATCCGCAGTTCCCCAAGTATCTCAAGCGGATCAAGCCGGACATTGTGTTCCATCTGGCGGCCCAGGTGAACCTCCGCTGCTCCGTTGAAGATCCGCCAGGAGATGCGCGCATTAATGTCATGGGTAGCCTGACGATCGCGCATGAGTGTGGAAAGCTCGGGGTGAAGAAAGTGGTGTATACCTCAACGGGCGGACCCATGTATCCAGAGGGTGCGCGTATTCCGTATTCTGAGAAGACGCCTCCGGGACCTATTTCTCCGTACGGTATTTCAAAGCGTAGTGCGGAGATGTATTTCAATTATGCCTATCACGTGCACGGCATGCCGTATGTAGCGCTGCGTTATGCGAACGTGTACGGCCCTCGTCAGAATGCTAAGGGAGAGGCTGGTGTGATTTCAATTTTTGCTGAGCAGATGCTTAAAGGCGCACCGACGATGATTACGGGTACTGGGAAGCAAACACGTGACTTTGTCTATGTCGACGATGTGGTGCGTGCAAATATGGCTGCTATGAATCGTTCTGTTGTGGGGGAGTTCAACATCGGGACCGCAAAGCAGACAAGTATTAATACGATCTTTCGAAAGATGAAAAAGATCATTGGTTATCAGCTTCCTGAGCGTCACGTGCCTTCCTGTCCTGGGGAAGTTATGCGATCGGCGTTGAGTTACAAGAAGGCACAGAAGTTTCTTGGGTGGGAGCCGAAGGTGAAGTTAGAGGATGGGCTCAAGAAGACGATTAAGTGGTATCAGAAAAAATAGTGTGAACATTTCAGAGCAGCACATTGATGAAGCGGTTCAGGTCCTCCGTCAAGGAGGTGTTGTTGTGTTTCCTACGGAGACGGCCTATGGATTAGCTGCTGACGCGCGCAATGAGGAAGCGGTGCAAAAAGTTGCGGTGCTTAAAGGGCGTCCGGAGGAAAAGTCGTTCCCGATCCTTGCGGCTTCACGAGAGATGGTCGAGGCTGTCGCAGGAATCCCTCGTGGATTGGAACGTTTGGCATCGAAGCACTGGCCGGGCCCACTTACACTCGTACTTCCTGAGATGGGGGAGTTGTCTTCTGGTGTTGTGAGGGGTGGAACGGTGGCAGTTCGAGTGACGTCACATCCGGTTGCCAAGGCCCTGTCCGAGGGATTGGGAGCGCCAATTGTTTCAACGAGCGCAAACCGTTCTGGGGAGGAGGTGTGTTACTCAGCAGCCTGTGTTCGCGGTCAGCTCGATGAGGGTCCGGATTTCTATCTAGATGGGGGAGAACTTGAACCCGAGCTTCCGTCAACGATTGTTGCCGTGGATGATTATGGGTATCCGGAGGTATTGAGACAGGGATCAATCGAGATTTAGCTATGCTTCCTAAGGCAAAAAAATCCTACTCCCAGAATTGGCTCGTGGATGAGACGGCTGTGCAGAAAATTGTCGCGGCCGCAGGTATTCAATCAGGCGAGACGGTATTTGAGATCGGTCCTGGTACGGGGCTGCTTACAAAAGCGCTTGTTGAGGCTGGGGCCAAGGTTGTGGCGGTGGAGGCAGATGATTCGTTGATAGAGCCCCTTAAGGAGCAGTTTGGCGATCACGTGAAGGTGGTACATGGGGATGCATTGGTTACAACACCTCCGGAAGGGGACTATAAACTTGTGGCGAATATTCCCTACAGTATTACCTCAGACATTCTTCGGCGCTATCTGACGCATGAGCATCCACCCACGAGGATGATTTTACTTGTTCAAAAAGAAGTGGCTGACAGAATCGTGGCGGGCCCTGGTGCTATGAGTGTGCTGTCAGTGATGTGTCAGCTGTATGCTCAGTGCAAAAAAGTGTTCAAGGTTCCAGCTGGAGCGTTCCGCCCTATTCCCAAAGTGGATTCAGCAGTGATTCAACTGGATTTATATCGAGAAAATAAGGAGAACGTCTCGCTTGAGAGCGTGATTGCCGTGGCCAAGAGGGGCTTTTCTTCTCGTCGAAAACAACTCCAGAAAAATATTGGTCCAGGGACAAAAGAGGTCCTTGAGGGGATGGGTCTTGACCCAAAGATCCGAGCGCAGGACCTGACGATCGATAACTGGAAAGAACTTACCCACAATTTGAGCAAGAGAATGTAAAAGCACCTAGGGTTTCCCTGGGTGTTTTGCTATAATAATTCAGAAGATTATGGCCACCCAACGAGTGAAACATCGCCCGCCCGTGGTGCTAAGCCCGGAGCAAAAGGTTGCTTTTGGCCTTTTGATGTTTTTAGGGTTTGGCGGTGTTGTACTCGGCTTCATGTCGTTTGGAGCAAACCTGGATCGACCCATCCAGCAACAGATTGCCGATCTTTATACCGGCGAAGAATTTTTAACCTCCTCAGAGCGTGAGGCCCGAGAGCTCGAGGAGTCAAAGACGAAGGATACTGATGGTGATGGTTTGGTTGATTATGACGAGCTGTACGTTTACAAAACTTCTCCCTACTTAGAAGATTCTGATTCAGATGGATACGACGATAAGTCAGAAGTTTTTTCTGGAAACAATCCAAACTGTCCGGTGGATGGTGATTGTGATGGGGGCGGAGATGATTCTGAAGTTGTCAGCGCTGGTGACAACGCGGCCGCCGGGCTCATTGATGGAGTGACAGATGACGAAGTTCTTAGCTCAGGAGAGATTCAGTTTAATAGCGCAGAAGATATTGAGAACTTTTTCAAGCAGGCAACCATTGAAGAGATTCGTAGTGCGCTGATTGAGGCTGGAATGGAAGAGGGGGAACTTAATGCCATTGATGACGATACGCTTGTGGACTTCTTCAATACCGTAGTTGATGAGTCGTCAGAAACAGGAGCGTTTGATGATCTTGTTGTGAGTGAAACTGAGGGGGGGCAAGTTGATCAGTCAACGGAATAAACCATGTTGAACAGCAATCAAAAAACGAAGCGAATTATTTCCTCTGCGCTGGCAGCCGTTTTTGTACTAGGACTGGTTTCCGTAGGTTTGTTTGCTTCTCACCAGCAGGTGCTTGCTCAGGACGTTGAACAGATTTTTGCTGGTGGTGAGGCGGCAGCTGGTTCGGCGGTTGGTGCGTGTGTGGCAACGTCTCCTGGTGCAGCGGTATGTCCCCCTGAAGGGTTGAAGAACAACCTTAAAACAGTGGGTGAAAAAATGGTGTCGCCCGTGTTCCGCATCGCATTGATTCAAGCGCTTTTGAACCTTTCTCAGTTTGTCTTGAATCGTTTGGCTTATGAGGCTGCTGTAGCGATTGCTTCCGGTGGTGTTGGACAGGAATCTCTTTTCTATAAAACAGAGCCGGCCGATGCTTTCGCACAACTCGGACTGGAGGTTGCGGGAGAGGCGGTTGGTATTCTTTCTGAACTTTCTTCTGAGGAATTGGGTGTTGAGTTTAATCTTTGTGATCCTGGGGCAAACAAGCCTATTCTCGATTTGGCACTGGCCATCGGTATTAAGCAGAAGTATCAACCAGAGGAACCTAAGTGTGACATTCTGGAGGTTGGAGCTAATTGGGAAGGGTTTATTTCTGACTCGTTTGCCACCATTGGGTCGCCGGAGGCACGCCAAGAGGCTATTCTTTCTAAGTTTGCTGAGTCTTTGAAGCCTGGAAAAAATGAACTCTCTGCTTCTTTGCGTATTAACATTGCGATTAACCAAAAGGTTCACGAGCAGAAGTTGCTTCAGTTTTTACAGCGTAATGAGAGTACCTATAAAAACGTAACCGGATTCATTACTGGAAACGTTAAAACGCCAAGTGAGACGTTGCAGAAAGATTTTGAAGATGAGTTGGCGAAAGTTGATGGTGACCAGTCAAAGATTAATGTTGGTGATTTGGTGAATGCGAAGGAGATGATTGGGGGACTGGCTTTGACGACCGCTTCTACGTTTACAAACACACTACTCTCAACGTTAATGAATCGTGTCTATACAGGTTTGTTTGAGGAGGATGGTTACGAGTTTGACCCATTTGATGTAGAGGGTGTGAGTACTGGAGGACGTGAGGCAGCACAAGAGCGATTTGCGGATGTTCTTGCAACAAATCCTATTCGTACGATTGAATACAATGCCCTTTCTGAGTTTGTTGTCTGTATTGCCGAAGGGGTGACAAACAGGGGAATCAACAATTGTGTCATGGATGCTAACTTCCTCGCGGCTGTGTCCCGTGGAGGGTCGGGGGCAGCTATTACCCTGCAAGAGGCGATCGATGAAGGGTTGATTAACGGAGATTGGCTCTTGATTGGACCTGATGAGCAGGCCTCAAACCAAGACCCCTATTGCTATACTTACGGTTTTTGTTATGGAAACTTGGTGAAGTTGCGTAAGGCGCGCGTGATACCTATTGGTTGGGAGCTCGCAGCACTTCGAAATGGCGATGGCGACGCCACGCTGCAGGATGTGATTGATGGTTTCGATACGTGTACAGAAGATGGTGATATTGGCCCTGAAGGTTCGGGTACGCAATGGTGTCATTTGATTGATCCGAACTGGGTGCTCAAGTATCCAGATAGTCAGTGTCGTGCCGTAGTGAACGGAGAGATTCGAATCGGTACTCAAACAGCTGGTCGTCTGACGTATTGTGCAGACGCACCGAGTTGTATTGGTGAAGATAACGACGGGAACTGTACTGATGGGTATGGTTACTGTGTAGAAGAAGAGAATGTCTGGCGTTTCCGTGGAAGCGAGTGTCCGGCCGAGTACGCTTCTTGTTTGTCCTTTAGCAACACAGAAACTGGAGATGCTGTCGACTACCTGGTAAATACAGTGGACTACAGTGTCTGTGGTCAGGACAATGCTGGCTGTCGCTGGTACCGCACACAGAAACTTTATGATGACGCGGGGACAGCTGATGATACGTCCGATGATGAATACGCCTGGCTCCCAGGAGGGGAGGTCTATGAAACAGCGGATCGAGATGACGACTGGGCATACCAGAATACGTCTGGTGATGTTGAAGCACGTGCAAGTTACTCCTACACTTCCGATTCTGGCGAAAGCTATAGTTACGACTCCTATGCGTATGAGGATCGTATTTACCTCACACATGATGCGGAGGAATGTGCGGATACAGATGGTGGTTGTACGCAGTTAATTGAGTTTTCAGACACGCTAACCTTAAACACGGTTAAGAACGCGAGTTTTGAGGAGGATGTAGATGGTGATGACCTTCCTGATGATTGGTTGTTTGATGTCGTTGCTACTGGAGCGATTCTTGAGGGAGATGCCCAATACGGCTCGTATAGCTTTGATGGAAGTGGAGACGTCTTTAAGCAGTTTATCGATGTAGCTCCGGGTAATTTTTATACGTTCAGTGTGAGTGTCAAGTTGAGTGGATCAACTTCGACTGGGGGATTCATGTCACTTGTCTCCTACGATGAAGATGGGAATTCTCTTTCTGTTTCAGGGCTTTCATACGATACAAGTAATGATTACTGCGGTACGTTTGGAAGTGCGTATTTGATGACATTTGACCCAACAAGTGACGAGCTTTCTGGTGGTGATTGGGCAAGGCATGATTGTACGGTAACTATTCCGGAAGACACATCTTATGTGCACATAGCTATCGTTACTGGTGGTATTGCTCTTGATGGCGTTCAGCTCGAGCTGGGTGAAGATGTAAATACTTATACAGAGGGTTACAGCACGTCGACGAGTGTTGTTTATTACAAAGTTGCCCCAGATTACTTGGGTTGTACCGGTGGGGCTGATGATCCGGCAGGGTGTGATGATTATGCTCAGGTCTGTAGTGCTCAGGAGGTTGGCTGTAGTCTCTATACTCCAGAGGATGGTGATCCATCTGTCCCAGCGATTATTTCTGAGCTTGATGAGTGTCCATCTGAGTGTGTTGGTTACACAACCTATAAGCAGGAGGCTACGGACCGTGAAGCAGAATCCTTCCCGCTTTACTTTATTGCTGATAGCGCTGCTACCTGTAGTGAACAGTATGTTGGTTGTGATGCCTTTACCTCTCTTGGTGCTGTGGCAGAAGGGGGAGAGCAGACAGAATACTTTACTGACACACGTTCTTGTCTGACTGAGACGATTGCCGATGGCACTGCGGCGAACAACACGCCAGCTACCTTCTTTACGTGGGAGGGGTCAGATAACGAGGGGTACCAGTTGAATACGTGGTACTTGCTGCAGTCGAATTACACAGGATCCAGAGACACATTTGATCTCTCATCAACAGGTTCCGGGTTCCAGGAAACAGATCCAGAGAACGCGCCGTGTGTACACGTTTCCATGACGGCCGAGGATGAGGTGGTGTGTAATGATCGCAATGCGTTGATGAATCAGGATGTGTGGAGTAATGACGACTGTGATGAGCACGACGACATTTTTGAGAATCCAGATTGTCGTGAGTACTTCGATTCAGAGGGTAATGCGCACTATCGTCTGCACTCGACAACCATTTCTGTTGACAATGCCTGTACGCCATACCGCATGGACGACTCCAATGAGACGGACTGTGAGGACTCTGGTGGGTACTGGACAGCGCAGGGATTCTGCCGATATTACGTGCTTGCCGAAGAGTCTGTTGAGTGTCCAGCTGGTCAGAGCGGATGTCGTGAGTACACGGGTGGTTCTGGGCGTAATGCGACCGACATTTTGGATGAGACCTTTGAGGGTGGTACATACGAGGATTTCGTGATTGCCGATACAAGCGGTACGCAGTCTCTGGCTATTTCTAACGAATCCGTTGCCACAGATGGCCACTCGCTGTCTGTTACAAATACCACAGGAACCGCTGGGTTCGACATTGTTCAGATTTATCTCGACAGCACAGATACATCAGCGACCTACGATGCTGATGACGACACCACCTGTACAAGCGTCGGTGGAACTGTGGAAGATTCTGGTTGTTATGTGGAGAACGATGTCGACAGCGATGGAACAGCGGACGAGAGTTGTATTATTTCCGATGGTGAAGAAAGTTGCGGACCTCTGACCGATGAGTTGGTAGGGGGCAAGACGTTCATTGTTGATTTTTGGGCAAAGGGTTCTGGTGAACTGACGGTGAATTTTATTGAAGAGGGTGGAGCAGGAGACGAGCATGACATGAATGATCCTCTTGCGGAGACTTCTGGTGCTGACCCCGTCACGCTTTCTGGTTCCTGGCAGCTTTATAGTCTCGGGCCGCTCGACACGAGCGAGTTTGATGATTTCGATGAGAACGCCATCCTTCGATTTACCACTGACAGCAGTGACGAGTTCTACATCGATAACATCACCCTTAAGCAGACCGAGGAGAACGTGACGGTTATTAAGGATTCCTGGGTTGTGCCGTCCACGTGTGACCAGACACCAGCCGGCGCTGACTCGGATCAGTTCTACCTTGGTTGTGAGGCGTACACCGATCACAATGGAAATGACGCTGACTTGTACCAGTTTACAAACATTTGTAATGAAGAGGTGATTGGTTGTGAGGGGCTCTACAATACACACAACTCAGAGAGCGAGTACGCACAAGTCTTTAATGCTCGTTGTGTCTACACGGCGGATGCTTCAGATGATCTCACGGACGGGGAAGTAGTGACGTCTAACACGGACTGTGAGTATGAGGGTGAGACACTTTGTACCATTACAGCGGGAACGTCTTATTGTACGTTTAATGCTGAGCAAACATTCGAGCTACCACTCCCAATCGAGAGCGGTTTTGGAATCGTCTATGGACCTGAGACACGTATTGTTAAGGGGGATACTCCAGTGTACTTAGTGCTAAGTAATGATGTTGAGTGCCTCTCTTCTGCTATGGGTTGTACGGAGGTAGGAAACCCAACCTATAATCAGGTCCAGACAGAGGTGACCGGATTTGAGAGCGAGTATTATATTGATTTGCCAGCCAGTTACGACAACATCCTCTGTGACCACCAGGCGTTGTTCTGTGAGGAGTGGAGTTCTAATGAGAGCGGAAACTTCTACTTTAAAGATCCGCTTGATAAGTCTTGTGAGTACAAGACAAGTGTTGCGCTAGATAATCAGTCTTACGATGGTTGGTTCCGTACCGGAACAGACGAACCATGTTATTGGAACGATGATGATGGTGATGGGGTATTTGATGTGAATGCCGACAGTTTTGTCATTGAAGGTGGAGACACGTTCAAGGTCTGGCAGAACGGTGACGATGATTATGATGGATGGGTAGCGCAGTGTGAGCCTGCTTATGACATGTGTACCGAGTTTGTCGATGTGGTGGATACCAATGGTGTCTACTCCTATGGAACCAGTTATTACTTCACAAACGATGAGCTTCTTGATGAGGAAACACTCTCAGATACACAAAAATGTGAAGGTCAGGTGAGTCAGAAGATGGGTTGTGGTTTGTTTTACAACACCACCAATTCAGATCTTTCACACAACGCTAGTGTTAGTTATGTAACATCTGTTCATGCCGATACCTTCTATGGCGAGTCACCGAACTCACTTGTAGACCCAATTACCTGTGCTGTTGAAGGGTCTGCTGTGTTCAGTATTTCCGAGGCAGACGCAGAGTTCTATGGAGTAGAAGACGGTTTGGGCTCTAGTCAGGAGGACACGGTAGATCTATGTATGCGCCGCTGTGTCTATGAGTTAGAAAGTGGCGACAGTATCGACACAGGTTCTGCGCAAGCGTACGACCGTACAGGATTCTCAGATACGTATCTTGAGCGTTCTTGTTTGGGTGATACAGATTGCCCAATCATCACCACAGATGATGGGGAAGAGGCTTCTGGTGTCTGTTCGAACGTGTGGGAAGTTGGTGAGACAGTGTTTGATAACGCCTCACTCGACGGTGCCACTTATGGCATGGACGCCATGGAGACCTATCGTCTTTCTAACGATGTGAATGAAGTGCTGAAAGTGAATCGTGATCGCACCTGTAGCGCATGGCTCGCCTGTGATAGCTCTAAGACGAGCTGGAACTCTCAGACCAGTCAGTACGATCGCATCTGTGATTCCATCGATTTGTGTGTCGCTGGAAAGGTTCAAGGTGATGAAGCGATTTGTACTGCTTGGGAGAGTCGTGATGTGGAAATCTTGACGATCGGCGATTATGCAAGCCGCGACGTGACCTGGAATGGTACTGAACTCTCTGGAAATACGATCCCAAACCAGTTACCGATTGAGCACTATAACCAGTTCAACATTGAAGCAGCATCTTACTGTCAGTCTACGGCAGGGAATATTATTTTGAACGATAATTACTTGCCGTCAGCGTGTAATGCGTTCACGGACTGTGAAGTTGATGAGTCTTCAACAACGGTTACTTCCTGTAACACTGACCTAGAGTGTATTGATGCAGATTACGGTGGTTGTGACTGTGTTGATGAGAATGGTGACGGTGTTTGTGAGAGTGGAACTGGGTACTGTCATTACGATTGTGCAAATACTACTGATACAGACTACCGCTTGGTTTACAACGCGGGTGCCTGTGACTCAACTGAGCCGATTGATGATGACGGCGATGGCGAGATTGACCGCGGAGGTGTTGGAAACGGGGGAGAGTGTCGTGTTGGATTCTGTGGCGGTGATGGCGTCTCCTGCTCAGACAATGACGACTGTTCTGATGAAGCCTGTGTGGTTGGATACTGTCAGGCAACGGGTGATACCTGTACCTCAGGAGACTGTTCTTGTAACCCAGATCTTTATGAGGCCGACGGCACAACGCATACCGACTGTATTGGTGTAACGGCTGGTGGCGTTGTTTCAACGCCTATCTGTGATCCGCGACAGTACGTCTGTGTAGATGTGCTCACAAGTGATGTAGATAATCGCGAGGCGTGTGTTGCCACTGATGATGAGGATGGCGACGGGGAAGAGGCTTGTGGTACACAGCAGGAGTGTGTCCCAGCTTCAACATCTGTAGTGGGAACCTGCTTTAATAATAGCTGTCTTACAGATATCACAGACCGTGATGCCAATGGATTGGCTGATGCGTTGAATGTAGATAATGCTCGCGAGCAGTCCTGCCGTGGGTATCCTGAGATTGATTCACCATTCCCAGTGGATGTGGTGTATGACTGGGTGAAGTATAGCGATGGAAATATCGACGACGATGGAGAGATGCCTAGCTCCACGGCCTTTGAATTACCACAGGGAACCAGCAACTTGGATCAGTCGTCACTGCCATACACGTACCTCAGTGGATTCCAGGATGCTACGGTTTGTGCCTTGGATAACGATGGAAATCCAACCGATTGTCTGTGTTCCTATGACAAGGTTGAGTACGGTAGCGGAGCAGCCTATCAGTATCACCCATCTGGCAGTAGCTTCCCTCAAGGGGAGGACGATGAGGTGCCATTGGGAGTCTGTACAGGGGGTAACTTCAGCGGCATTGCCTGTATTAACGACGATGACTGTAGCACGGCCGATAAGGCGGGAACCTGCGAGTTTGCAACACAGATCTCCACCATGAGCGGTTGGCACGGATATTGTATTGAGCGCGATACCTCTATTCAGACCCTTGGATCATCCGACACAGAGGATCAGGCTTGTCTCTCATGGCTACCGGTTGATCAGTTGACCGGTGCGACGGACCTGTATGCGAAGTACACGAGTGCGGGGTATGCACCGCAGGACACGTACTACTGCGCGGATATTGCGATGGGGTACGGCGTTGGAACGACAGGTATTGGGTGTGCGGAGGTTCAGGACTTGAACTGTAACGATAGCGACTTTGAGAGTTTTAAAGATGAGGCTTCAAACACGTCTGTGGGTAGTGGGGAAGATGACTGTATCGCTGCTGCCTGGTGTCCTGATGGGTACTTTGGCGTCATGACAGGTTGTGGAGATCAGTCTTGGGACAATAGATGTACAGCTTCTGCAGAAGATGATTGTCCATTCTTCTGTGTTCCGAAGTTGTCTTATAAGACAAATACAACAGATGGTCATACAGATGAGAGGTGTCTGACGCCGGACGTGGCGCTTGATATCGATTTGAACTATGGCGGTGCGGAAACGGCCTACTCGTATGCTATTAATAATGTTGGTGACCATTGGTCTATCGGAACGGACTACGAGACAAGCGCGCGTGTATATGTCATGAACTCCACTGACTTCGGAACAGCTTGGAGTTATTATAATGACTGTTTCACTCGTGGAGTGTTAAGTGTTGCTGATGGAGGAAATGCAGACGAGTTTTACTCTCCACGTGCAAATATTGCAGAGTTAGAAGAGCGTTATCAAACAGGAGGGACAAACGAAAAAGGGTATTATGAGTTAGTCTTTGATTTCCGACCTCGGGCTGTTTGTACTTCCTTGGCACAAGTGTCAACGAAAACTTTGGAAGATAATGATTTCTTGCCGTTCAAGACGTATAACGCAGCTTATACGGATAGGCTTTGGGCAACGGGTTCGGATCGTTACACCATCACACCAACGGGTACAGATTTCAGCTATTCCAACACAACGGAGTATGCACAGTTCGGAAAAGCAGATGATTATCAAAATTTGGCGGCATACGTTGATCCATTCCCACATGAAGCTGTGATGTGTGAGATGGACGATTATTCGCAGGAGCCAGCGCCAGCGGATGTTGGTGACTCATGTCCCACGGACTATTCAATCAGCTCATCAAGCGGTGCGCATGCCCGAGCGTTCTACGAAGTTTCGATTCAGGTGAGCGGGACCGTGTTTAGTGATTGGTGTAAAGACGGTGAAGATTGTTTGTGTTATGACAATGATGATTACGGTTCTACAGACCCAAGTGAGTGTAACTGGGATAATGATAATGACAGGGAAATTACTTGCGGAGGAGAGGATTTAGAGGGTGTTTGTGATGGTGGTTCTAACAGTGGTAACACTTGCGATTTGTATGATTATGACAGTAATGGTGATCATGATTATTGCGGATCAGGGAATGATTGTGTGAGCACATGTGATGGAGGAGAATACGACGGTGGTGGTGATTCGGATGGCGATGAGATAAACGATGGAGCTTGTTACACAGACGCACATTGTGTGCTGAACTACTGCCAAGTGCGCTTTGCAACCTCGGATGGTCAGCTTACTGGTGCGACATGTCTGGCAGAAGGAGAGGCCCCTGAATATTCGTTTATTGAGTCAGAAGATGAAGAGGATGCTATCAGTCGATTGTCACAGATTTTTGGAAGAATCTACGGGCTTGCTGTTTTCAGTGACGATGGGTACGACGGTGCTGCCGACATAAGCACTGGCGGTCTTGATGGGGCGTTTGATAACGAGCCGTTTGGTAGTTGGGAACTCCTTGGCATAGATGAGTTGGATGATGAGGGGTACGGAGATTGGATTTGGAACAATCTCTATGATACCGATGGTGAGGCTCCACATATTGCTGCTATTGGAGACTGTAACGGCTCAGAGTGTTTTGAGGGGGCTGAGGATTCCTTCACGGTTGATGAGCTTACAGGTGGTGAGATCTCGGCTGAGGGCAGCTACCGTGCGCCAGTGAGCTTCTACGCGTACGCAGATACAAACCACATGCCAATTCGACGTATGGTGGTGGACTGGGGTGATGACTTTACGAGTATCACGGGAGATGTTGCCTGGGGTACTGGGTCACAGAGTGGTTCCACAGCTGATGATAACTTCTACAAGAACTATCGTGGAATCAATCCGATTTCCAATCAGGATGAGTGTCAGGATGGAACGGCTGCAAACGATGAGTTTGGCAACAGTGCCGATGCTTGTTCCTCAAGTTATGTGACCTTCACACATGACTACGTGTGTACGCAGGGTCGATTGAATGACTTGCAGATAGCGGGAAGGGTTTGTAACTTTGAAGATGATGGTCGGCTGGTAAACTCACCATGTGTTGAAAACGAAGCTTGTGTCTTCCAGCCACGTATTCACGTGATGGATAACTGGGGTTGGTGTACTGGGTACTGTGACAGTGAGGAAACAGATACAGGCACCGAATGTTTCACGGGAGTATTGAGTGATGGAATAACCGAGGTTGATGAGTGTAATATCGACGGTTGTCCGGGGGGTGGATCTGGAAGTTGTGAAGCTGAATTCGACTACGGTAACTTATCTAACCCATGGATAAACTGGGATGGATACATTAGCGTGACTCCAGAGTAAAAAAAGGACAGGGTGAACCTGTCCTTTTTTTGATTCAAAATAAATAGCCCAGCTTATGACTGGGCGGAGGAGGGTTAGTCCTCCAGGTAGATGGTCTGCTCCCGCTCGTTGCCGGCGGCAGTGATCTCGTGGTAGTAGATCTCCGAGAGATCCCACGCGACCCAGCCTTCGAGCAGGACGCCGTCCTCTTCGAAGTAGAACTCGTTGCCGACGATCGGAGCGGTCTGTCCCGTGTCGATGTGGATGACGACCTCTCCGTCATCGTTGTGCGAGGTTCGCACATCGTGGCCGGTGTACTCACCGTCCGGGTCGAGGGCGCAGGTGGGGCCGCCGTCTTCGTCGATCCACGGGGCGACGCCGTCCCAGAGGACGTCGACGTCGTAGCCGTTGTCGCCCGAGACGATGTCCACGTACTGCAGGGCGCAGCTGAAGCCGTCGCCGGAGAAGGAGACGAAGAGGTCGTTCTCCGGGGCGTGGGCCTCGTGCCAGCACTCGCTGGTGTTCTCGTGGGTCTCGGTGCCGATCTTGAAGTCACCGATGAAGACGAGATCGTCGGGGGCGTCGGCCATGTAGTCCGCGTGGTCGCCGTTGGGCGCCAGCAGGTGCAGGCGGGCGAGGAACTCTCCGTTCTCCACGCAGTCGCCGTCGGTGCAGTCGTTGGTGTCGCTGCAGTCGCCGTCGACACAGTCGTCGGGGTTCTCGCCGGTGCCGTCCACGCACCCCGCCACGAAGGCGAGGGGCAGGGCCAGCGCGAGCAGGCTCAGGTAGCGGGTCATCTCTGACTCCTTTCTGCCCCGTCTCCACGTGTGTGGAGTGCGGGAAGTTGATCCTGCTAGCCCACCGCGGGCTTTGGCCTTTCGGCCGCAGGCACAAGGGAATAAAAAATTCCTCCCTTGTGCCTGCAGCCAAGGCCATGAGTTTGGCCGGTTGCAAAGAGCTATCTATAGACATTAGACGGAGTTTTCGGCGTTTTGTCAATAGCTGCATGGTCAAACGTGTCAAAAATTAGTCAAAAGAATGGTTTTTTGATTGGTGAAAATGTGGATAAAAATGAGAATTTCGATTTCTGTGGGTCATGAGTGTTATATTGACCTCGTGGCCTCAAAGTGCTAAAAAACGGCCTCGTTCGGCTCCGGTCGGACGCCGCTCTTTACGAGAAAACCTTCCTACCACGAATGCGAGGACGTGATGAAGCTGATCATCTGCTGCGGGGTTGCCCTGCTGAGCCTACTGGTTCCGCGGGCGGCCATTGCTGCCTGTGAGGAGCCCACGACGAGCGAGCAGCTCGTGGAAACGGTCGAGGTCGGGGTCGCGGCGTTCGGGGAACTGGACGCCGATGCACTGCTGACGCAGTCGAGCCTGGCGCGCACGGAGATTCTTCCGTGCCTGAGCGAGAAGCTGACCCGCCAAGGGGCGGCGAGCTTCCATCGGTTGATGGCGCTCGAGGCGTTCATCAACGGGAACGATGCTCGCGTGGTCGCGGAGCTGCATGCCAGCCTCCGTCTGGACCCGGGGTACAAGTTCCCCGAGGACATCATCGACGCTGGGCACCCGCTCATCGCTCTGTACGAGGAGGCGGCGCATGTGCCCGATGGCGAGGCCGAGCCGGTCTACCCACCGGTGGGTGGCTACGTCATGGTCTCGGGGGTGCGCAACGCGCCTCGGTTCAGTGAGACGCCGGTGATCGTTCAGGTCTACGGGCCTGGTGATCTCTGGCTGGAGACGCGCTACATCGAACCCGGTGAAGCGCTGCCGCATTGGCACGCAGACGAGAAGAACCCCCATGGCCTCACGGCTGAGGATCTGGGTGTCTCTCGGACGGTGGTTTTGAAGGACCCGCGTCCGTGGTATGCCGTGGCGGGAGTCACGGTACTCACCAGTGGTGTTTTCTACGGCATCGCCATGAGCCAGAAGGCGCAGTACGAGGATCCGTCCACACCGGACGCGGATCTCGCTCGCTACGAGCGGAACACCAACGGATTCGGGACGGCGGCTGTCGTCTCGGGCTCGGCAGGGTTGGCCCTGGCCGGTGTCGGGATCGGGATGCATGTGCGTTTCGGTCGTGACGGTACGGGCAAGCCGACCGTCGAGTTCACCACCCCATCAGAGGAGGACGACGGGCATGGACATTGACGAACAGGCTGCTGTAGAAGAACTGCAGCGCATGATCGCTCCGCTCCAGCGCTTCGAGGTCGTCAAGATTCTTGGGGCGGGTGGAGTTGGCTATGTGGCGCTCGTGCGTCACAAGGAGCTTCGGACCCTCAGGGCGATGAAGCTCGTGCATGGTCCGTACCTGCGGTCGACGGTCATGCGGGAGCGGTTCATTCGGGAAGCGCGCGTCATGGAGATGTTGCGAAGCCCGAACGTTCTGCTCGTCTACGACGTCGACACGGTGAACGGCATGCCGTACATCTTGATGGAGTACTGCTCAGGCGGAACCATCAAGGATCACATGGAGGCCTTCGGGGCGCTCAGTCCGCGCCAGGCGACTCGCGTGACCATCGATGTGCTGCGCGCGCTCGCCTTCGGTCACACCTTCGTGGATCCCGATGGGAACTCCTCGCCGGTGTATCACCGCGACATCAAGCCCGAGAACGTGCTCTTCACCAAGCGCGGTCAGGTCAAGGTGGCCGACTACGGCATCGCCAAGCTGCAGGAGGGAACGGCCCACCTGACGCGCGAGGGGACGGCGATGGGAACGCTTGCGTTCATGTCGCCTGAGCAGAAGATCGATGCATCCTCAGCGGATCATCGAGCGGACATCCACGCCGTGGGGGTCATGCTCTGGTGCCTGTTGCGAGGGGAGTACCCACGCAGCGGCAACGACTTCTACTTCCAGCGCGAGGCCGACGAGGCCCTTCTGGAAGGGATTCCTGGCGAGCTCGAGTGCGTGATTCTCATGGCCACGGCCAAGGATCCGGACACGCGCTACCAGAGCGCGCAGGAGATGATCGACGAGCTCGATCATCAGATGGCGTCTCTGCCCGAAGACCCGGAAGACTTGCCGGGGCTGGGAACCGCTCCCAAGGTTCTGCTTGCGCGCAAGCTTCAGGAGACACAGTCGATTCATGAGCTGCCCAGCGTAGCGGTGGGATCGGAGGTGTCACCGTCGGATGTCGCCGCTCATCGCGGTGGCATGACCATTGCTCCGCACCCGGACGATGGTCCGTCGCCAACGCGCGCGATGCCCGATGCGGTTTCCGCACAGGATGGTCTGTCCTCGCATGTCAGCGGGGTGCCACACTTGCCTCCCGGGCCGATCAGGCAACAGGCGGCCGGTGTGACCTTGAATCCCTGGGATTCGGAGGTCGTGGGTGATGCCACGCGGGCCGACGGTGCCCTGCCCATGGGCACCTTCCATGAGGGGGTGCTCGAGACCGAGCAAGCGCGACGGCTCCGAGAGGAGCAGGAGCGTGAGGATCGTCGGCGACCCGTGCGAGCGATCGCACTGATGGTCGTGGTCATGACACTGCTCGGGGGAGGGTTCCTCTGGGTCATCTCTACGATGTCCACATCAGAGGTGGTGGAAACGCCACCTGCGGATGAGACGACGGAGATCGTCGAGGTGGTCACTGAGCCGCTGGTCCCGCCCACGTCCGATCCGCCCGAGGTGACGTTGAAGGTCGAACCGACCCTAGAGGTCACCCCTGACCCAGTGCTCGAGCTTCCTGCACCAACCGAGGTTCGCGAGCCCGAAGTGGTTCCCGAGTCTCGTGGTGAGGTCGAGGAGCCGGTGGTGGCTGAAGTCGAACCCGAGGTGGTTGAGTCGCTTGCCTCCACTGGGGTCGATGTGAAACTGACGCTGCCGGGCGGAACCGTTGCCACGGTGAAGCTCAGTGGTCCGGGTGGAACGTACATGCTCACGCGTGGCGGCCAGTCGGTCAATGTGCCACCGGGCGTCTACAGCGCCTTGGTGACCATGGAGGGTCGAGATACCCCCCAAGAGGGCACCATCACGGTCGCCCAAGGCACACCGGTGAAGATCACCTGTAACATCCGCTTCGGGCGATGTACGGGGATCAAGTAGGCACACGGCCTACGCTACGACGACGAGGTTTTACACCTCGTCTTTTCATTTTGGGCGGTTTCAGGCAAACTATCAGCCGTATGATTGATATCAAGCGAATTCTTGACGAGCCTGAGCTCGTGGCACAAAACATCAAAAATCGGAATAAAGATATCGATATTTCCGTTGCCACAGAGCTTCATGGTGAGCGTCTTAAGGCTATTGAAACAGTTCAAACGCTCCGCACGCGTGGAAATGAAATCGCCTCACAGATCCCTAAGGCGGGAGACAATAGAGAAGCTCTTATTGCTGAGGGAAAGGAGCTGAAGGCAAAGGTGAAGGAAGCTGAGGCCAAGCTATCTGAAGTTGAGCAAGCGCTTGGAAAAGAGTTGCGCCGCTATCCAAACTTTTTGCGAGAAGATGTACCTATCGGACCCGATGAGTCTGCTAATGAGGTACTGCGGAAGTTTGGTGAGCCAACCACGTTTGATTTTGAACCAAAAGATCATCTCGACTTGGGTGAAGCACTCGACATCATCGACATGTCCAGTGCGGCCGAGGTTTCCGGTGCGCGTTTTGTGTACCTTAAGGGGGATGCCGTGCTCCTGGAGTTTGCTCTGGTGCAGTACGCGATGCAGACGGCCATGGCCGAGGGATTTGTTCCCGTCATTCCACCTCACATTGTGAGCACGCAGGCCATGGGGGCCATGGGATACCTTGAGCGCGGGGGAGAGGAAGAGATCTATCATTTGAAGAATGACGACATGGTGCTCATCGGAACATCCGAGCAGTCAATCGGACCCATGCACATGAAACAGATTCTTGATGAGAGCAAGCTTCCATTGCGCTACCTTGGGTTCTCTCCGTGTTACCGGCGTGAGGCGGGTTCTTATGGAAAGGACACGCGAGGTATCTTGCGAGTGCACCAGTTCGATAAGGTTGAAATGTTCTCATTCACCACCCCAGAGCACTCTGATGAAGAGCACGAGTTGATTCTTTCCATCGAGGAAAAAATGATGCAGGGCCTGAACTTGCCACACCAAGTGGTGCGCCTAGCTTCAGGAGATACAGGAAGTCCTTCTGCACGCACGTACGACATTGAGACCTGGATGCCAGGACAGGGAGCGTATCGAGAGACTAGCTCTACTTCCAATACAACCGACTATCAAACACGTCGACTCAATACACGCATTCGTCGCGAGGGAGGGAATGTATTCGCACACGCACTCAACGGAACGGCCTTTGCCATCGGTCGCACGCTTATCGCCATCATGGAGAATTATCAGCAGGCCGACGGATCCATTGTTGTTCCAGAAGTTCTCCGTGGGTACGTTGGAAAAGATCGCATTGAAAAACGCGGGTAAACAGCCGTGTTACCCACACAAAGCTTTTCGCCATAATCCGAACAGAAAAACGCCTTGGGATTCCAGGGTGTTTTTGATTCACTTATCTGTCATGTCGGATCAACCTTTACAAAAATAGCCCGTATTTTAGCGAAAAATCGTTTGACCCTCCGGGAAATGTTTGGTGTTCTGGAAATAGATCAACGCAGGCTTCCTCGGACGAGATGCAGTGTGAAAGAAGTTGTCGGGCACAGACTCGACGACCACACACTATAGCTCGTCGATGCGGCTTGCTCGATCACGATCCGATACATGAGGGTGAAGTGGGGGGCGCATTCATGTATCGAACCGTACCGGTCAACGGTCACGGCGCGGCATGCCAGGCCTGGTGTGCCGGCCGGGAAGGTTGACCGTCATGGCACCCAACCCGTCCAACCACATGGAAAGGGAGGGGCGCCATGTCCTTCAATCGTTTCGAGAGCAACTTCAACTTCAGCGTGCTGCTCATCAGTGTGATGGCAATGGTCTCCATGACGGGCTGCACGCCCCACGAGCTGTTTCCGTCCTTGGCAGAGGATGCGAGCAGTTCGTCCGACCAGGGCGGCGACGGCATCGTGCTTCAGCTTCCGTTCCCGGTGGGGACGGAGAGTCTGTGCACGCAGGGAGTCGATGGTTCCCACTCGCACAGCTCGGACTCGACGCGCTACGACATCGACCTGGACACGGACAACAACGTCGATGACGAGATTTACGCACCCATCGGTGGTGTGGCCTATGTGCACATGAACTCTGCGACCAGTGGCTTCGGTTACCACGTCAACATCGACGTCGGTGACGGACGCTACGCGGTGGTGGCACACCTGGACGACATCTTCATCCAGGACGGTCAGGAAGTCGTGGTCGGCCAGCTCATCGGCTACGAGGGGTGCACGGGCAACTGCTCGGGCGATCATGTCCATGTGGGGCTCCACGAGGGGAATGCGGCACTCGATGCCACCAATGGTACGTCCGTCGAGGTGAACTACTGGGCTGCCGACGCCACGGTGTACGGCGAGCCTCAGATCATCGGTTCCTCGGACTTCATCTGTGGACTTACGTCCGAAGGTGATCCTGTGCAGGGGAGCTTCTACGAGTCCGCGCTGCCGGTGACGATGTGGCATCCCGATGGGACGCTCGTCAAGACGCCGAACAACGCGCGTACCTACGTCCTGGACGAGGGTGACCTGCGATGGATCCAGGACGAAAGCGTGTTCTGGTCGCTGGGCTACGACTTCGATGAGGTTGTCCTCATCTCCGATGAGGAGCTGGGTTGCTACGGCGACGCCTCGTCCTTCACGGAGCAGACGCTGATCGATGCGGTCTACGACGAGCAGGGCGATCTCTGGCTGGTCGTGGGCGCCGAGAGTGACTCGGATCGGTACCGGCAGCAGGTTCGTCAGACGGCCTGGTTCTCGGTGCTGCAGTCCTGGGGGTTGTCTTACACCGTCAGCGATCCGCCTCCGACTAGCGGGGGATTGGGCGAGTACATCATGGACTGGCCCGAGAGGGGTGGCTACGCTGGGTTCCGCTCGGGCACGCTCGTGAGTGAGTACGCCACCTCGGACGTCTACGCCATCGACGGCGACGACGCGCTGCCCATCATCAGTTGGGATGTGTACCTCATGATGGGGTTCGCCTCTCGCACGGTGATGGAAGTGGAGGACGGCGCGGTGAGCTTGCTGCACGACACGGGCAGCTGCACCGCCGACGTCGGCTGCATCGACATGGATGCCGTGACCACCTGTGGTGGCGGCATGGACCTGGGCTCTGGGAGCACGGGCGGCGTCGATGACGACGATGACGATGAGGTGGAAGAGGAAGAGTCTATCCCGGAAGAGGAAGAAGACGAGTCTGTCGATGAGGAAGAAGAGGAAGAGGCGATCTCGACCGCGACGGATTGTGGTGGTGACGACGTCTGCATCCTCGACGTGGATGAAGATGGCGCGCCTGAGACGCTCGCCATGGCGGACGACCTCTGGATTTCCACGATGCTCAGTGGTCTGCCGGCGTTCGTCTACGGAAATGGAGGATGCTTCGGCGGCGCCCTCACCACCTCCGACCTGGTGTACTCGTCCGACGGCTACTACCAGATCGACTTCTCTGACTTCTACGGTGACTGCACCGTCGACCTCACGCTGGTCTCCAGTGTGGGAACCGATGGAGGAGCGCCGGAGAGCGACATGAGCAACTGGTACTGGTGGCAGGGGGCAAGCTTCTGCTACGGCGGGTCGGACTTGTGCGACCTGCAGGACAACGGGACGAGCTGGGAAGAGTGGCTCCTCTCGGTGAGTTGGGACCCGACGACGGGCCTTGAGAGTGCTGGTAACGGATACACGTCCAACAGCCAGCTGTGATACGCAGGAGAGCCGCCCTCTGAGTCTCTTCTGCAGAGCCGCGCAAGCCGCGCATTTGCACAGGGGCTATGCCCCGTTAGGAGGAACTCATGGGAGGCTAGCCCTTTCACGAACCGCATGGGAACACGAGCTCGCTCGTAACGCCCATGCGGTATTTATATTATCCCCATTTCATCGCCCGCATTTACTATCGCTATGCTATAATTTTGGTACTTATGTGGCGATTTTTTTCTCGTTTACGCGAGTTTCGTGACGCCCTGAGACAGCGTGGTAGGGGTGTTCCGACACGTCAGCTTCACCGTGGGCGGAGTGTTTTGGTTTTGACGGCTCTTTCTTTGGTAGCGGCGCGACCGGCGTACGCACAAGAGTTTGAGTTCGACAATATCATGAACCTGATGGCTGAGGGGGCATTTCAGTTAGCGGCAATTTTAACATCAGCCATTGTGCTCCTTATTGATGTGATGGTGCCGGTGATGACGTACAACGAATTTACAAACAATCACGTGGTGAGTGCAGGGTGGGCGATTGTGCGTGACACGGTGAACATGTTCTTTGTGGTGGTGCTTATTATCATCGCGTTTGGAACCATCTTTGGGCACTCACGTTTCAAGTGGCAGCAGCAGGTGCCACAACTCATGATCATGGCGTTGGTGATTAACTTCTCCAAAACACTCTGCGGCATCATGATCGACTTTGGTCAGGTAATTATGCTGACCTTTGCCAACGCTCTGCGAGAGATTGCGGCAGGGAACATTATTCAGTTGTTTGGTCTGAATCAGCTCTACGCCATTTCAAATAATTCTTCCGTGATCGATGAAGGTCGGGCCCTGGAGGCATTCGACTTTCTTGCAGCCGGTGTTCTTTCGGTGGTTATGGTCATTGGAGTGCTGGTAATCCTTTTCTTCCTGGTAGCAATTTTGCTTTTCAGGATTGTGGGACTTTGGGTGTTGGTTGTTTTGGCTCCGATGGCGTGGTTTATGAAGGGGGCCGAGGGGGTGATTAGTTCTGATTTTTACAAAAATTGGTGGGCGGAGTTTAAGTGTCTGGTAGCCATTGGTCCTGTACTCACATTCTTTTTGTGGCTCACATTAGCGGTTGCGGCGGCAGGGAATATTGCGGAGAAGTCTGGGTTTGATGTTTCGTCTGGCTCCAACAGTGCGGACTTCTACTCTCAGGCGCTCCAGCTTGATAACTTCATGAGCTTTCTGATTGGTTGTATTTTGATGTTCGCGAGTTTTGATGCGGCCGCGCAAGTGTGTGCAGGTTCAAAGAAGGCTGGTGGAATCATGCAAAAATATGCACTCGATCCAGCGAAGGGGCTTATTACAAGAGTGGCTAAGTCTCCTCGGACCATGGTGGCAGCAGCACCTGCAGCAGCAGGAGCGGGCCTTAAACTTGCTGGTACGGGAGCTGCCCTTACGGCTCGTGGAGCTATGGGAGCTGCAGGTTTGGCGAAGGCCGGGGTTGCGGGTGCACCGGGAAGTAAGTTTGCTCGAGATGTTGCTGCCAAGACGAAGATGGACCGCTTGAGTCAGGCAGAGCGCCTCCGCAAGAGAGCAGAAGGTCGTGGTTCCGGGGCCATTGGACGATGGCGTGCGGATCGCGAGCGTAAGAAGGCCGATATTCTTTCTCAGAGTGCTGGTCAGGGTGTAGAAGAGCAGAAAGGAAAGCTCAAAGACATGACACGTCAGCGCAAGACCGACATGGCAAAGCGTTTCTTGGATTCACCTCCGTCATCCGTTTCGGGTGAGGCACAGGCAACAGCCCTTTATGAGGAGATGCTTGGAGACAGCCAGATGCAGAAGGATCTTGGACAGGACCGCGTGAAGAAGATGCATGAGCAGTATGGCGACAAGTACAAGAAGATGTTTGGTCATGATTCGGCCAAGATGGGCGCGGTGAAGAGTTTTGAAAAGGCAAATGTTCATTATTCCGGAGCAGGTCTTGATTCGATTGATTCTTATGGGGATGTGAAGGGTCTCTCCGATGCAGCGCTCCAGAATCCAGAGGTGCGCGAGCACTTGAAGAAAATTCAGTCGACACATTTGGGCGATGATAAGAAGCCACTTTCCGCCTACGATGCGCTTGTTCAGGGACGTGAAGGAAACAAGAAAGCCGCTGCCATTGGACTCAAGCCAGGAGATCGGTTCGCGACCATGTCAAAAGATGATTTGCGCCTGGCAGATGTTAGTGAACTTGGTTCAACGGGGTCAACGATGTCTATCCGTCAGGGAATCGATCTTGCTATGGCTGATGGTGACACGAAGCGCGCAGAGTCGCTCATCTCCTCATTGGCAAGTCGCTATACCGCCGAGGGAACAAGTGATGCAGACCGTCTCGACTTGCTCCAGCACATGAATGGTCTACGGGCCGAGTTCGATACAAAGAAGGGTAGGGTCACCGCAGGTGGTCGTGGAAACGCCAAGATGCTTAAGCGTTTGAATGCACTGCAGGAGGTTGCAGAGGGTCGTGTGCCGCCGCCAATGGACTTACTTGATGAAGGTCAGAGCGGTGACGCTTATGGAGCGAAGATGAATCTTGCCTCAGAGGGGCAGCGTCAGCAGGCAGCAGAGCACTTGAGCACACAGCAGAGTATTAAGAACCAAGAACTTTCTGAGCGCACCAAGGCACGTGATGAGTTGGTGTCAGGGCGTCGATCAGGCATTGAGGATTCATTGCGAAAACTCACAGAGAGTTTGGAGCAGGCGCGCGTCAAGATTGATAAAGATCTGCTTGATAAGACGGAAAGCATTCGCGCGGAGTATGTAAGAGCACGGCAACAGGCGGATCATGTAAAAACTCAACCAGGTACGCCGAAGAAGTGGGTGGATGAAGCAGAGGAGAAAGCAAATGCGCTTCTGGCTCAGCTGAACGCTGCCAAGAGTCAATCTGTCATGCCGGATGCGAGGAAGAGGGCCGTAGAGAAAGATGAGGTTGTCGTGAAATTGAAAGCGCAAATTGAAGCCAAGGCAGCGGAGCTGAAGGAGTTCAATCCAGAAGAAGTGGAAGAGGTAAAGGAGTTGAACCAGCGCATCGCGGCCCTACAGACCCATCTGAGTGAGATCACGACAGCGAGAGACAAAATGAGCTTGTAATAGACATGGAACCAACTGCGCAAAAGGTAATCCAAAACACACTACCTAAGGAGGCGAGTGATTATTTGTGGAGTGCAGATGCGTTTGAGACCTATGAGCAGTTGGCTGAGAGTTTGGGGATTGACGATGCGTACGTTCCTAAGATTAGCGGGTTAGTCTTTTCCCTGGTGGAGCAAGATGTAGATCCAGATGGATTTTTGAAGGGACTGGAAGCCATTGGAATTCAGCCGACGTCGATAGAGGGGCTTGTATCGGGAATTGTGACGGAGATACTTGTAAAGATTCAAACTCACCTTCCGTTTAACTTGCAGGAGTTGGCAGCTTCTTGGGAGGTTGAGCTATCTGCTGGTGAAGTAGAGAAGAAGGTTGAAGAGAAGGAGGAAAAGGAAGAGGAGACGCTTGAGAGCTATGTGAAGAATTATGTGGCGTCTGTTCCTGATATCACACAGGCACGCATAGCCCGTAGATTGGAAACCATTCTGATTGAATATCTTTCGGGGCACACGCAGCGCAATCAGACAAAAGAACGGCTTACGCATTCTGTAAAAATTGATGGGCTGGGACTCACAGAGAATGGCGCAGAAATTCTTCTGTCGACCATTGATGCTGATGAGCAGATGCAGGCGTTCCGTGTTCCGCAAAGATTGGTTGTTGCAGAGTTGGCTCAAGCTGAGCCTGTGGTGCCCGCGGAGAAGGTGGCACCGAAGCCTGTGGAGACACCAAAAGAACCACCAGCTCCTTTACAGACTAAGGTTGTAAAGGAAGTTTCCCCTGAGGCGTCTCTTGAAGAAGACAAAAAAGAAGTTGAACAGATCGCCAAAGAGCAGTCGCATGTGGTTCAGACTTCTGAGCTTGTGACCCCTGAGGCGATTGTGGCAAAGATTTGTCAGAAGGATCCGTTTAAGTTTGATGATCCGCTTTTGGAGGGTCGATGTAAGAAGATTGTGGAGTCGCGCGTGCGCGGTGTGCGCGATGCGCGTGGAGCTATGGTGACACTTGAGCGTGCGGTGGATAAAGGTGGATTGGGTGTGAAAGGGCGTCGTCTTGCTGACATTATGGAAGCGCTTGAGGCAGATGTGCAGGCCTACGAGCGTAGTCATGAGGGGAAGATGGCTGTGCGTAAGCAGGAACATGTGCAGGAGCGCATTGCTCGGCGTGAGAAAAAAACGGAGCAGGCTAAGAAGCAACAGCAACACCTGGCAAAGCGCTACGCAGATCTTACGGGGAAGGCTCCTGTGGCAGGTGTAGCTCCAACAGCACCTCCAGTATCTAGAACAAGTGCGGCTGTGAGCGCTCATCATGAAATGCGAGAGCGTGAAGGGAAGATTGACGCGGGTCGAGTGAAGGCGGCTATTGAGAGCGCGAAAGCTCCGGTGCCTAAACCTCATGGCACGCCATCAATGAAGGAGATTACGTTTGAAAAGCGTCTCAGTGGTCCAGTTGATGAGTTGCAGACACTTGACCTTACAGACTTCCGAAGGCTTTCATCAGATCCAAATCAGGCCGCCACAAAATTGAAAGATAAAGTGGATCTCATTGAAGACCAGCAGGGACATGCAGAGAAGATTGCTGCCATCGATGCCTGGCGCACGTCTCCTTTGCACAAGATGTACGTTGATCTTACGCGTGAAGCCGTGCTGGCGGGTGTGCCTGTGACACAGGTTCTTGAGCAGCATCGAATGGCAGGGGAGGAGACACTCTCTGATGAAGAGCTCGCGGCCATTATGCATGTGAACGCGGAGCTGAGATTCTGATAGAATAGACGTATGCCAGATCAATTTGTCGTGCCACAATTTATTGATGCAGAAGACAAGATTTTTGGGCCTGTCACGGCACGACAGTTTTTGATTCTGATGTTTGCGATTCTGGTCGACTTTGTTCTGTTTAAACTTCTTTCATTCGTGACATTTTTGTTGACGGCTGTCCCGGTCATTGTCATTGCGGGCATCGTGGCGTTTGTGAAAATCAACGGAGCCAACTTTCACTATTTTGCGCTGAATGTTCTCCAGACCGCAAAGAAACCAAAGCTTCGTGTGTGGAATAAGGTCTATACCGATAGTGAGCTGAAGGAATTGATGAAGCGTGAACCACCACCACCATCGGATGTATTCAAGCGAAAAGAATTTTCAGCGACATCACGTTTGCAAGAGCTCACCCTTGTGGTGAATACAGGTGGTGTCTATCAGCCTGAAGAATAGGTATGCAATCAAAGAAACTCGCAAAACCAAAACCAGGACCCTCTACGGTGAAGTATCTCGACATCGCGGAGATTCGTGATGACATGGTGCTCCTCAAAGATGGAACCGTGCGCGCGGTACTTCTTGTTGCGAGTATTAACTTTGCTCTGAAATCGAGTGAGGAGCAGGAGGCGATTATTCAGGCGTACATGACATTTTTGAATAGTCTTGAGTACCCGGTGCAGGTCGTGATTCAGTCCAGGCGCATGAACATTGACGGGTATATGAGCCGTCTAAGGGAACAGGAGAGAACGATTCAAAATGATCTGCTGCGTTCACAGATTGCCGACTACCGAAACTTTGTGGGTGAGCTTGTTGAGCTTGGGCAAATCATGCAAAAGATGTTCTATCTGGTGATTCCGTATGACCCGCTGACAAATAAAAAGAAGAACTTCTGGACACGTCTTTCTGAGGCGCTCTCACCTGCGGCGGCGGCAAAGTTGAACAAGAAGCAGTTGGCAGATCGCATCGAGCAACTTGGGCGGCGTGTGGATATTGCTCAGGGACAGCTTAACTCCATGGGCCTTGAGAGCGCTCGGCTTGATACAGAGAGTCTCATCGAGCTTTATTACAATGTGTATAACCCAGATGTGTTTGCGGCTGAGGGGCTTTCAGATATTAATAAGATTCAGTTTGAAGAAGAGACACACGTCACAGGATAAGAGGTATGGCTATTGATATTGGGACAATTAAACAAGCAATGCCGACCAAGGCTCCGGAGAAGAAAAAGCCAGAGAAACAGGAGGTAGTGAAGGCAAAGAAGGAGAAGGAGATCTTGGAGGAAGAGCGGATTTATCGCCGTGGAGTCGTAACCGTGAAGGACGTGATTTCGCCGGCGAGTTTTGAGGTGAAGCCAACGTATCTCAAGCTGTCAGGAATGTATGTGCGGACGCTGTTTATCATTACGTACCCTCGTCACATCGGTCTTGGGTGGTCCACGCCGCTCATCAACTTGAACAAGACGTTTGATGTAGCCATGTTTTTCTACCCCCTTAAGGCGAACGTGGTGTTGAAGCAGCTTCAGAAGAAGGTGGGTATTTTTGAAGCGAAGATTCTATCTGATGCAGAGAAGGGGGCTCCACGAGACCCGATTGCTGAGACAGCGTTGCGTGACATCGAAGGGTTGCGAGATGCGCTCACACAGGGGATTGAACATTTCTTCCAGTTCTCGTTTTACATTACGATTTACGCCAAAGATGAGCAGGAGCTGAGCCGGTATACCGATGAGGTGGAGGCGCTCTTTGGCTCGAAGTTGATTTACACCAAGGCTGGGTTCTACCAGGCAGAGCAGGGGTTCAACTCCACGGTGCCGCTTGGAAATGACGAACTCATGATCAACTACAACATGAACACGTCGCCGATTGCGGCTTCGTTCCCGTTTATTTCTTCTGATCTGACTTCGGATAACGGTATTTTGTACGGCATCAACCGTCACAACAACTCCTTGATTCTCTTTGATCGATTCTCTCTACAAAATGCCAACTCGGTGGTGTTTGCAACCTCTGGTGCAGGAAAATCTTACGCGATCAAACTCGAGATTCTTCGGTCGCTCATGATGGGAACGGACGTGATCGTGATCGATCCGGAGTATGAGTATAAAGATCTTTCCGATGCTGTGGGAGGAACGTTCATTAATGTTTCGCTCGCCTCGGAGGCGAAGGTGAATCCGTTTGATCTTCCGCGTGCGGTGGGAGAGGGGACAAAGGTGGAAGATATTATTCGCTCCGCTGTTATTACCCTCAAAGGACTGTTGCGCATCATGATCGGTCAGCCTATTGGTGAAGGTGGGAAGCTTGGTTTTACTCCAGAGGAAGATTCGCTTCTTGACCGTGCACTCATTGAGACTTATGCGAAGAAGGATATTACGCCAGACTTGTTGAAACTTGATGAGATTGATCCGCCAACACTGACAGACTTTGAGGATGTACTTGAGGGCATGGAGGGCTCTGCGGAGCTTGTTGCGCGACTGCATAAGTATATCGATGGAACGTTCGCCGGGCTCTTGAACCAGCCGACGAATGTAGAGATGAGTAACCAGCTTGTGGTGTTCTCTGTGCGTGATCTTGAAGATGAGCTACGCCCGGTCGCCATCTACTCCATCATCAACTACATTTGGAATGTGACGAGATCGATTCGCAAGAAGCGTATTCTCGTGGTGGATGAGGCGTGGTGGCTGATGCAACAAGAGGACTCCGCGAAGTTTATCTTCGCACTTGTAAAACGTGCGCGAAAGTACTTCATGGGTGTGACGACCATTACGCAGGACGTGAACGACTTTTTGCGCTCTGCCTACGGTCAGGCCATTGTGACCAACTCGGCAATGCAGATATTGCTCAAACAGTCGCCGAGCGCTGCAGATAACATTCAAAAAACATTCCATCTTACCGACGGCGAAAAGTATCTTCTTCTGGAGTCTGGTGTGGGTGAGGGGATCTTCTTTGCTGGATCAAAGCATGCCGCCATTAAGATTGTGGCTTCTTATACAGAGGACCGTATTGTGACAACCAACCCGGCACAGCTTCTCGAGCAAGAGGAAGAAGAGAAAGAGTTTGCGGCAGAGCGCGCGCAGCGAGAGCAGCAGGCACGGGCTGAGCAGGAGGAGGTGGTAGAAGAAGAACAGGTGTTTGATGTAGAAGCCGATGCACAAGAAGCGCAGAGAGAGGCTGAACAAGAGGTGGCGGCACAAGATGCCGCAGCAGCACTTCTTGCGGGGGAAGCGGAGGGAAAGGCGGAGGCAGATAAGTTACGTGACTCGCTCCAAGTATGATGACCCGACGACGACGATTAACCCTCGTGATCTTGATCCTACTAGTCCTGTTTCTATTGGTGGCGTGGCTACTTTATGTCTTGTTTTCTGGTGGAAGAGAAGAGGTGGTTGAAGTTCCTGATGTGGCCTATGAGGAAGAGGAGGTTATTGAAGAGGTCTCAGATGAGCCAACACGTGCGACAATTTCTGAGCAGGCGCTGGAGGTGGAGCGTGAGGAGCGCACAGCGGCTGCTGATGTTGTTTCGCTCTCCAAGACATTCGTGGAGCGTTACGGGAGTTATTCAAACGAAGCGAACTTCGCCAACTTAGAAGATGTACTACCGCTCATGAGTGCTTCGTTTGCCAGCGAAACAGAAGCGTTTATCGAGAGTGCGACGGCACCTGAGGAGTATTACGGTGTCTCAACACGCGTCATTACGCTCGATGTAGAGAGTCAGGATGAGGATGCGGGAGAGGCGCAGGTGGCCATCACAACACAGCGAGAGGAATCTGTGGGGTCGCCACAAAATAGCGAGACAAAGTTTCAGGATATTATTCTCACATTCATCGTGGAGGATGGGGTATGGAAAGTCGACTCCGCGACCTGGCAGTAGAAGCATTGTTCCCTCGTTTTTGTGCGTCGTGCAAGCGAGAGGGGGCTCTGATGTGTGAGACGTGTTTAGGATATTGGACGCCGGTGCCTAAGCCGGCGTCTTGTGGTTTTTGCGGTACGTCTGGGTCGTCCAGGACCTGTGGGCGCTGTCGAGAGCATGTGTATCTCGATGGGCTCTCTGCATTTGCTCCCTATGCGAATCCCGTGCTCCGGTCGCTCATCGGCTCATGGAAGTATCATCGCGATCAGTCTGTTGAGCCAGTGTTTAAACGTTTTCTTCGACAAGGACAGCCCTATATGGCTCCGCCGGCCTATGCTTGGCACGTCACCAGTGTCCCGCTCCATGTGCGCCGAGCTCGGGTGCGTGGGTTTGATCAAGCGGCTCAGGTGGGGCAGTGGACGGCGGCGCTATACGGGTTACCACATCAGACACTTTTGAGACGAACCGTGCATACACTCCCGCAGGCCGGCCAAGAAGGGCGTCAGGTGGGGGAGCTCGATGCCGTATTTGATCTGGTTCCCGGGATTGAAGTGCCTGAGAATGTCTTGCTCTGTGATGATGTGTTTACCTCAGGAGCGACCATGGATGCCTGTGCGCGCGTATTAAAAGAAGCTGGGGCAAAGCAGGTGTGGGGGTATGTACTGGCAAAAGGTG
>JAERTI010000017.1 GCA_016844925.1 Candidatus Uhrbacteria bacterium | reverse complement strand
CCATGAGACGATGCGAGCCATGATTGGATAAGAAACTCGTCGCGTACTGACGTCGCCGATGTAACCGGCGACTCGATGGTCGTGCGAGTCTTATTCTCCCTATCAATCGCTCGAAAGGAGCCACCCATGACGCCCTACAAGCAACGACTCAATCCGTTCATCGAACGTATGGCCGAAGACATGCAACTGCGGAATCTGGCCGACAGCACCATCGATGCGTACACCTATCACGTCGACAAGTTCTGCCGGCATTTCAGAAAGCCGGCCGATCAACTCGGGCCGGAAGAAATCCGCCAGTATCAGCTCTATCTGGTCAATGAGAAGAAATCCTCGTGGAGTTCGTTTAATCAGGCAGTGTGTGGGCTACGCTTCCTCTATGAGGTGACTTTGCAACGCCCCTGGGAGGTTCGGCACATTCCCTTCGGCAAGCGGCCGAAGAAACTTCCCGTGGTGCTTTCTGATGAAGAAGCGTCGAGGTTATTCCAGTGCATGCGCAATCCGAAACACCGAGCGGTACTGCTGACCTGCTATGCGACGGGGCTACGGCTTCGGGAAGCGACCCATCTCCGCATTCCGGACATCGACGGGACTCGGCAACAGATCCACATTCGAGCCGGCAAGGGAAGCAAGGAGCGAATCGTTCCGGCGTCGCCCCGGTTACTCGACGAACTCCGCGAGTACTGGAAGATCAAACGCCCAAACAACTATCTTTTCCCTGGCAAGACGCCGGATACGCCCCTCTCGTCGCCCACCATTCAGAAGGCGTGCAAGCTGGGAATCGCCCAGGCGGGCATTCGCAAGGCGGTCACACCACACACGATGCGGCACAGTTTTGCCACGAGCATGCTGGAGGCGGGAGTCGACGTGCTGACCATCAGCAAGCTGTTGGGGCACTCCAGTTTTGTGACGACCATGGTCTATCTGCACGTACGACGCCAACACTTCGACCGTTCGCCCAGTCCCATCGATTGGCTGCCGGTGCGGCAGTGCCCGAAATGGGCCGAGGAGAGCCTTTCGCAATCGATCCTGCCGCAAGCTCCCGAAGAGCCAAAGGCCGAAAAGCCTCGCACGACCGAAAACACCGGCGACACGCCCACCGAAAAGCCGCCATCGCCGGTTCGACGGACATCGGGGCGAAAGCCACGAAAGAGGCGACGCAAGTAGACTCGCCCCCAGCTCCACGGGTCATTGACATCTTGCGGCGATATACGCCGAGCCTGCTGAGACGCGTCCGTCTGGCGAGCCAGGCAAAGAGCGTCCTTTCACGTGTTTTACTCTGCCGTACGGCGACGCTGAAAGGACGCTTGTACGAATGTCCGAAGTGTCACTCCGAAATCAACGTGTACAATTCGTGCGTCGATCGCCACTGCCCGCAGTGTGGTGGTGCTCGGCGAGCGAATTGGCTGGAGAAGACCGAGCAATTGGTATTGCCCCAGGTCAACTATTTCCAGGTAGTCTTCACGTTGCCAGCTCAGTTATCCGGTTTGATTCTCGGCAATCGTCAAGCTCTGTACGATCTGCTGTTCCAGGCGGCTTGGCGGGCCTTGGACGAGAAGCTCCGGGCCACCGGGCAATTCCAACCGGCGGCGCAGCTCGTGCTGCACACATGGAACCAGCGGCTCGGGCACCATGCGCACATTCACGCGTTGGTTCCCGGCGGCGGCCCTTCGCTCGATGGTCGGCGATGGATCACCAGCCGCCACCCCACGCAACCGCGTCGCCGAAAACCGTACTTGGTAGACAACACCGAGTTGGGGCACAAGTTTCGCGAGCACTACGTCGACGGTCTTCGACGGCTGGTGCTCAATGGCAAACTACGGCTGGAGGGTGAGTGGTTCTGGCTCCAGGATCCGACACAACGCGAAGCGTGGCTCGATGAGCTCACCGCGACCGATTGGAATGTCTTTGTGGAAGGGCCGCCCCACGGCAAGAGCCGGCCGACGGATGTACTGAAGTATCTGGCTCGCTACATGGCGGGCGGTCCGATTTCGGACCGACGGATGATCTCGGACGAGGATGGCGTCGTTAGGTTCTGGGCTCGCAGCAAAGACAAGGGCAAGGGCAATCCGTCCGAGCGATTCCCCTTGAAGGGCACCGAGTTCGTACGCCGCTGGGCGATGCACATTCTTCCCAAGGGCTATACGCGATCGCGTGCCTACGGAGGCTACCACGGCACGAAACGAGGCGTCTACCTTGACCGCTGTCGCCAGTTGCTGGGGATCGCGACGGACGCCGCCGCGAGTACGAACGATTGTCTCGACGACGCGGAGGTTTCGGAGCCGAAGTGTCCCCATTGCGACATCCCCATGGAGTGCATCCTGCGGCAGTCTCGGCCGAGTTGGAAAGAGATCTTTGAACGAGCCATCTACGCCGATCCAGCGATCTATTCGCCGATGCTTCACTTCTGGCAACACCCCACTCCCTACGCCTACCCCATCGATGAATATGGATAGCAACTTAAAACGCCACGGCGGGAACCCCAACAGAGCCATGGGCTCTTGGGCTTCCCGCCCCTGTGCAGGGCGGTCTCGGCTCATGAGAGCCGAGGCAAATTGTCAGCTATTGGAGAATTTCAGCTCGCCGCCCCGAGCGGCTCCGCGACCGGTGCGCGATGAACTCAAAATCCAGCCCCAATTTCGAACGCAACCGCATCCGAAACGTCACAGGCTCCCCCCGCCGAGCTTGTCAAGCCAGCGTCGAAACTTGCCATCGTTGGTCCACAGCTGGTAGACTATCCCTCTGAGAAGCGGTATCCACGATTGGAATCCGCATAAGGCCGAACACCCGCTACCCGGCCAAGTTCAACGCCAAATCTATCCGTCTCCTCCCTGAGCCGGATAGATTGCAATACGTTT
>JAERTI010000016.1 GCA_016844925.1 Candidatus Uhrbacteria bacterium | reverse complement strand
TGAGCGCAATCAAGATAATCGATACGCCGTCGATCGAGATAATGGATGTGAACTCTCGATGTGAGGCATTGTCCAAGTACCGGTGCCTCTTCTCTTCTGTTCCTTTGTCGATCACCAGCGTCTGATCCAGGGTACATCTCGCCCGAGTGCGCGACAGAGATCGACGGCGGCATCGTAGATGGGAAGCTTCTTGACCTCGGCCCACAGCTCGATTTGGTTTCCCTTGCTTTGGCACTTATGGCAGTAGTACCGTTTGGTGCTCAGATTCACCGAGAGCGATCGGCTGCTGCTGGAAGTGGATTGGTGCACAGGACAAGGTCCACGCCATTGGTTTTTGGAGCGGCGAGATGGTTCGAAGTTGATCAAGTTCAGGACTTGCTCCATGGTGATCTCGGCGCGAAGCTTGTGGAAGTCGATTCCCGGCATGGTGGCCTCTCTTTCCGCGGCAGGTTCGGTGGAAGAAGGATCGTTCCGTTCCCTTTCTATATATGGGGAACGGGGAACGATCCTTGTCGAGTCAGTCGATGCTTCGCCAACCAACCGACGTGCGACGAATCCGGCCGGCTTGCTGGAGGGACTCCAGTGCGTCTCCCAAGCGTTCGTTCTTGACCGAAAGCACCTCGCGGAGCTTCGTTCGCGTGAGCATTTGGCCGTTGGCAAGAAGAGCGAGCACCTCCTCCTGGAGGTTGCGTCGCTTTTCGTCGCCGAGTTCCGCGACGACCTCCAGGTGAGTTGTCTCCGCATGGGTGGTGACGAGTTCCAGACACACCGGCGGGCAAGCCGCCGCTGCGCGGTGCTCGCTGGACAGCACCAGGTGATCCCTGGTTCGCCGGAGGTAGAGGTTCGAGTCGCCGAAGGCGTGGATGTCGCTGGAGCCGCGGAGCCCCTGACCGGCGGCGAGTCCCCCCGCCGCGTTTTTTCGCGTGTGATGCACCAGCACGACCGAGAGATCTAGTCGACGCTGAAGTAAGCGAAAGTAGGCCAATAGTCCGGCCACTTCGCCGGCGTTATTCTCGTCGATGCCATGAAGCCTCACCAGCGGATCCAGAAGCAACAGCCGCGGCCGGAGCCGCTTGGCCGTGTGCAACAGCCGCGTGCGGTGCGGATCGCGATCGAGGCGGAGAACGGGGGCGGTGATCACGTGGATCTCGATACCGCCGAGATCCAGACCGCGATACCGGGCCATTCCCTCGACACGCTCTCGCACGACCGGCAGCGCGTCCTCGGCCAGGTAGACCAGCACCGGACCCGGCTCCGGGACGGGGTACTTGCCCAGGCAGGCCGTGCCGGTGGCCACGCTCAGGGCCAGGTCCAGCCCTAGCCAGGTCTTGGAGCACTTGGGGGCGCCACCGATCACGCCGACCGACGAAGCGCCCCAAAGCTGCTGGACAAGCCACCGCCCGCCGTTCTGTTCCTTGGGGATCTCTCCCACGCGCACTACGGGAAGCGGCTGTTCATTTTCTCCGGGCATTTTCAAACCCTCACTTTCTTTTTCGATGTGGAGCGTGGCGGTTTCGGGTGAAAGACCTCCAGATAGAGCTTTTCGTCAAGCTGATCGACCTCGTGGGTCATGCCGCGGGCGAGCAGTTCGGCGCCGATGGTCATCAGCAGGCGGTAGTTGCCAGCACAGTGGTCGACCAACGTGTCCATCAACTCGGTGGTCATCAGGGCCGGGTTGCCGGCCTTGGACAGCGCGTGGGTCAACAGGTCCAGTAGTTCTTCACGCGAGGCGACCTCGGTGTTCAATCGCGTGCGGATCCTCGTCCCCAGCGGAATCAGGTCTTCGTGTCGCAACAGTTCTAGAAGTCGCCCGTCTCCCGAGAGGATGACGGTCAACAGGGACGTAGCGTCGAAGTCGGTGCTGGAAAGGATCCGCAGTTCACTCAGGACCTCGGGGGTCATCTCTTGCGCTTCGTCGACCAGTAGCACCGGCTTGATGCGTGAGGAGGCCACGTGGGCTTTCCATCGTTCTCGGAGCGCTTTGAATCCACCATAGCGATTGGACGGCCGGAGCTTCACCGAGAAGATATCGCCTAATTCACGATAGAAGTCGGCGCTCTTGGACTGAGGCCTTTCGAGCACGCCGACCACGACGTCGCGCAGCATCGCCAGACGCAGGGCGACGATGCGTAACGCCACCGACTTGCCGGTTCCCGACTCGCCCGAGATCAGCGCGAAGCCGCCCTCCTGGACAAGCTGCTCGATCCGCGAGGCGAAACTCTCGATCTTGGCGGTCACCAGCAGCGCGTCGCCGGGGAGATCCGGCGAAAACGGGTTCCATTTCAGTCCCCACAGCGATAACAGTTTCTTGGCGTTCATGCTTCTTTTCCTTTCTTCGGATCAGCTCTCTTGGGCAAGTAGGCGGGCGGCATTCCTGTGGAGGAGTACTCGGCGAGGATCTTCTTCAAAAGCGGCGGTAGCTCGTTGTCGGGTCGTTGGCGATCGTCCTTTGGCACGTCGGGCGTATCGGGTCGCTGGCTGTCGTCGGCCGACACGTGGGGTGTGTCGAGTTCGAACAGCAAGCGTTGACCGTCGGCATTGGCGATTCGGTCCAGAGGATAGATGGGAGCCAACGTGGCTTCGCTGTTCGGATCGACTAGATCGACCCGGCTGAGGTCCCAGCGGGCGTATCGCACCGCCACGTCGCGGAAGTGACGGTACCGTGAGGGGATCTCGAAGCGTACGCCATCCAGCGAGATCGTCCCGTCGCTTCGACGCTGACGTCTGTTGGCTTCGAGACGAAAGGCTCCGCGAAGCGCATCGCTGGAAGGGCTCCTGCGGAGCACGTCGGGCGCTTTTGCGAATCGTTCGACCGGCGAGCAGGAGGTCTCGCGGTGGACCTTGCGGTTGTACTCAATTTCGACCCACGCCTGAGTCGCTTCGTTGAGAAAATCGAGCGTCAGATCCGCGTAGCCATCGAGCATCTCCATCAGGCGTCCCTCGAGCGTCGCCCAGAAGGACTCCTGCTTGCCATTCTGATACGGGCTGTAGGGAAGGGTTTTCTCGTGAACGATCCCCAATCGCAGCAGCCCTTCGCTGACTTCCTCGGCCACCATCGCCGGGCCGTTATCGGTCAATAGAGCCCGTGGCAGACCACGCTTCTGAATCGCCTGCGACAGTCCGTGTACCAGATCCTCGGCGGTCTCCGAGAGGTACCACTGGAGGTGGCAGCACAGGCGTGAGTGGTCATCGAGGATGCCCAGGACGATCGGATGCTGCCACTGGCCACGGCGCGTGAGAACCTTGAGCGATCCGTGGTGGAAATCCAGATGCCACAAAGACCCCACGTACTCGGCTTCGTAGCTTCGAATCTCTCGGGTTTGGCGTCGGTGAGCAGCTCGATCTTCGCCGCTGCGGCCCTTGGGCTTGGAGCGTGGCTTGCGTACCAAGCCGTGAGCCTTCATGTACCGCCGGACGGTGGAATAAGAACGCATGGGCCCCAGCGAAGGATCGGCCTTCACCCGAACAGCCAGGTTGTCGTAGTGCAACTGGTAGGTCCAGTGCTCGTGGTCGCGATACTGGAGAAAAAGCTGCCTCGCCAAAGCCGGGGCCAGGGACACCTTGCCGCAGTCCTTGCGCACGGCGCGTCGCAGGACGCCGACCGGGTCGTCCTTCTCGCGCCGCGCTCGGTAGTACCACCGCTCGATGGTGACGGCCGCGAAACGCACGTGGCGTCCGCTGACCGGATGGGTCCAGGTTTTGGCGGCAAGGGATCGGATGGTCGCCTTCAGCTCTCCGCGCGCAGGGGGCGAACTCAACAGCGAGCCCACCACGGAGAAGCGAAAGCGTGCCCACAGGCCAGCGGTCGATTGATGGAAGTTCTTGGTCATCACATCTCCTCACGAATCAGGTGAAAACGACTGTGAGACCATTCTCGGCGGTCCGCCAAGACTGTCGACGAGCATCTTCTGCGGGCCGACCGGAATCATCGAAGAACCTAGATTTCTAAGCCTCCGGTGATCGTGATCGGCGAAAGAAAACAAAGAAGCTGCTTCCAGCCTTGCCGGTCATCGTCGGTGCGGACAAATGCTTCCAGAAGTGAACGAGGTAGGCAGAGAATCTCGACAGCCGGCACCAGACGACCGCGTTCGACCTTCCAGAACGGTGTCTGCGGAAAGTGCTCGCTCCAGAAGACCTGCCATCGAGCGATGGTCCGTCGGTCGGCGTCAAAGAGCCGGGAAAGCTCCCGGACGCGGCGCGGCGAGGGTCCTTGCCGCATGACGCTGACTAAGATCACTACAGCCCCGAGGTAGACCTTGGCGCCGAGGAAACGCACCGACGGTGGCGTCACCCTCTTCCGGCAACCGTCGCGCTCACAGCAGAAGCTCAGCCTCCAGCGGTATTGCTCCGGCAGATCCTCGGGACCGCCCCGCGGCTTCCGAGGGTAGTTGGCGCAGTGCAGGCGACCGCCACACGAGCACGCCTTCTCGCGGGCCTTCTTCGCAAGATCTTGATCGACCGAAAAAAGAAACAACCAGAAGCTGGCATCGCGAAGCAATTCATGGTACATCGTGGAGTACTCCGAGGTTGGGCAAAACCATACGGAGTACTCCCCTCGGAGACCGAGATCCAGTGATCAGGCTCTCCGAGGGGAAATTTCTTCAGAGCCTCAGCTCGACTTCTGCCAAAATCTGAGCAAGAAATCGGTGTGGCCACGAGACCGCGCAGCGCAGTAAAAAGACTCCTCTCGGTCTAACTCGCCAAAGTAAAGGACCAGAAAGGAGTCTGGTTATGATTTGCTTGCCCGCCGTGGCGGAGCCACTGTTGATGTCCTTTTCTATAGCATTTACTCAGCCGACTTTCCAGCGCAGTTTGGTGCTCTTGGTCGGTGCGATTGTTGCGAAGGGCGCTCGTACCATCAGCAACCTGCTTTGGAACGTGGGCGATCTGGCAGAAGGCGACCCGTCCGATTACCACCGAGTTTTCAGTCGGGCACCCTGGTCTTTGTGGAAGCTGGGTCAAGTTCTCGCGATCGCCGTGATCAAACTCGCTGCCGATGACGACTGGATTCGCGTAGTCGTCGATTGCACTGTCGCCGAACACAAAGGAAAGAAGGTCTATGGCAAGGGGTGTCACCATGATGCGGTACGATCCACGGATACCCATACGGTTTACCGTTGGGGCCATCGTTGGGTGGCGTTGGCGATTATCATTCGCTTCCCGTTTTGTAGTCGCCCCTGGGCGTTGCCTGTACTGACAGCCTTGTACCGCCCCAAGGAACTGAACAAGAAGGAAAAGCGACGTCACAAGACGCCCATCGATCTCGCCCAAGGTTTGATGTCCGTGTTGCTGCACTGGTTTCCGGATAGGAAGTTTGTATTGCTGGGCGATGGCGGCTACGCGTCTCATGGATTGGCTCGCTTTTGTCACCGTCACCACAAGCGACTGGCATTGGTCAGCAAGTTCGATCCCAGCGCCTCGCTGTACGATCCCCCGCCTAAAACAAAGGGGAACGTAGGCCGACCGCGAGTCAAAGGACGAAAGCGAAAGAGTCCGCAGGCGGTAGTCGCCAGTAAAAGCCTGCGGAAGACAGTCGTCTCCTGGTATGGAGCCAGCGATCGTAACGTGCTGGTATGTGACGGCAAGGGCTACTGGTATCGGTCGGGTAATGGGCTGGTTCCTGTGCACTGGGTGTTTGTGCGAGATGACGATGGGACGCGACGCGACGAATACTTCTATACCACGCACGACGAATTCACTGCAGAACATATTGTCACCTTGTACACCTTGCGTTGGAATCTTGAAGTGACGTTTCAAGAACTGCGTGCGCATTTGGGTTTCGAGACACCTCGTCAGCGTGTGAAAGAATCGGTGATGCGAATGGGACCCTGCCTGATGGGTCTGTTCAGCGTGATTTGCATCATCTACCACGAGCACGTGAAGCGGCACAAAGTTACCACACATGACCGACCGTGCTACGTCAAGAGCGAACCGACATTCAGCGACGCCATCGCCGATGTGCGACGTCTCTTCTGGCAACAGACAGTTTTTGAACAGCCGTACTTTCGCAAGGTGTGCAAAAACTTGCCGCCGAAATTGAAGGCATTCATCCTCGATCATTTCTGTCAGTCTGCATAAACTGTCTGGCTTGCCAGGCTGTTTGCTCAAAAATAGTGCCGCACGATGTGAACGCGCCCTCTGAGAGCCGCCTGACAACCGTTCCACGCGCGCTACCAAAAATCAACCTAGATTTTGGCAGAAGTCGAGCTCAGAGAGGTCGCTCAGGGCTCACAGACTCCCTGTAGATGACCTCGGAAACGCTCAACACGCGAATGACCGACGCCGGTCTGAAACACCTTTGGAGGCTGACAAACCTGAGAAGATTGGTGCTCGTCAACACCAAAGTGACCATCTCCGGAGTAACCGAGCTACAGAAGGCTCTGCCAGAGGTTCAGATCGAATGGCCGACCAGCGGGCGATATGCACCAAGAGCCGCCGTTCCATCGTCAGCGGTAGCAGAACAACGTAAGG
>JAERTI010000015.1 GCA_016844925.1 Candidatus Uhrbacteria bacterium | reverse complement strand
CCTTGAGGTCCGTATGCTTGAACTTTCATTGCGTCGTCTGTTGATTTTCCAGCGCCTCCCGAATGGTCCGGGCGATCTGCCGCATGATGATCGGCTTCATGACATAGGCTTTGATGCCCATTTCTTTGGCCCTTTTTTCGTCGATCTTTTCGCTGAACCCGGTGCACAGGATGACGGGAATGTCGGGCCGGATGGCCATCAGCTCCCTTGCCAGCTCTTTTCCGGTCATGTTGGGCATGGTCATGTCCGTAATCACCAGATCGAAGCTTCGAGGATCGTTGCGGAAGGCCTCCAGGGCCTCGATGCCGCCGGTCCGGGCCGTCACCCGGTAGCCCAGCCTTTCCAGCATCATCTGCATGGTGTCGGCCGCGACCTTTTCGTCATCCACAAAGAGAACCCGTTCCGATCCCCCGGGGAGTTGGTCCCGGCCTTTTTCCGTGTCGGGGGCCTCTTCCGCCTCTTGGACCAGCGGCAGGTGCACATGAAAGCTCGCGCCGCGTCCCATTTCGCTTTCAACGGTTGTGATCCCCCCCCAGCTTTCCACAATGCCGTGCACCAGGGCCAGGCCCATGCCCGTGCCCTTGCCCGTCTCCTTGGTGGTGAAGTAGGGGTCGAATATCCTGTCCATGATCCCCGGTTCGATCCCCGGGCCCGTGTCCCGGACCGTGAGTTTGGCATACGGACCCGGTTCCAGTTCGGGAAATCCTTCGGTCGATTCGGCATCCACTGTTTCGTTTTCCAGGATGACCTCGATCCGCCCGCCCGTGTCTTCCATGGCATGGGTCGCGTTGATGCACAGGTTCATGATGACCTGGTTGAGCTGGGTGGGGTCGGCCAGGACCATGTCCCGTTCGGTCTTCAAATCCCGGTGGATGTCGATGGTGGCCGGGATGCTGGACCGGAGGAATTTCAGGCATTCCTTGATGATCAGGGAGACCTTGATGGGGATGCGATCCTCTTCCTTCTTGCGGGCAAAGGCGAGGATCTGCCCGACCAGGTCCCTGGCCCGCTCCCCGGCCCGGTAGATCTGTTTCAAACCCGGCTGGACCGGGCTGTCTTCGGGCAGCGCCATCATGGCCATCTCGGCATGGAGCATGATGGGCGAGAGGATGTTGTTGAAGTCATGGGCGATGCCGCCTGCCAGGGTGCCGATGGCCTCCATCTTCTGGGCCTGGGCAAGACGGGACTCGAGTTTCTCTTTTTCTTCCTCAGCCTGTTTTTGCTGTCGCCGGTCGAGGGCGAGACAAACAATGCCTCTGATTTCCTGTTGGTCGTCTCGCATTACAGCTCCCGAGAACAGCACAGGAATACTTGTGCCGTCTTTCGCCCGGAGTTTTTTCTCAATATTGCTGACAGTCCCTTCCCGGACCAAGCGTCGCAGGATTGTTCGCTTGACAGGCAGGGCTTGTTGAGATAAGATAGTTTGAGTAGTTTCTTCTTCTTCTTCTTCTTCTTCTTCGAACAGTAGTGTTGCGGGTTTTCCGAGCAGTTCATTTTCTTCAAAGCCCAGTAACCGGCACGTTGTCTCGTTCACCGTTAGAACCGCACCCTCCGGCGACACGACAATGAGCATGTCCGCCATGGAACGGATGATGTTGTCCGAGTATTCTTGTGCACTCCGCAGGTCCTCCTCCGCCTGTTTACGTTCGGTCACATCGACGAATACGCAGGCGAACTGTTCCGGCGCGTTGCGGTAGGCCGTCACCTCGAACCATTTGCCGAGTTCGGCCGAGACGTTCTCGAAGTGGGCCGGTTCGCCGGTCAGCGCCACTCGCCCGTAGGTCTCGATCCAGTGCGGCTCGGTCCCCGGCAGCGCCTCGAGCACCGTCTTGCCGATGATATCGCGCCCCAGGCCGGTCATGCGTTCGAAGGTGGGGTTGATGGCCAGGAAGCGGTAGTCCACAGGCCGCCCTTCGTCGTTACAGATGATCTCATGCACCGCGAAGCCGTCCAGCATCTCGTTGAACAGCGTCTGGTAATTGCGCTCCAGGCCCCTCTGTTCGGTGATGTCGATGCAGGTACCTATCATTTCGAAGGGTTTTCCATCTTTGTATTTGACGGAGACATTTGTTTGGACGTTTAAGACTCTGCCATCTTTACGGATCAGTCGGTATTCGTTGGGAGGGAGGTGCGGTTTGCCGGATTCAAGACATTCATTCAGCCAATTTGTAATTTTGTCCAGTTCATCCGGGTGATGTATTTCGGCATTAACCTTGGCCAAATCGATTTCCTCGGATTTATCATAGCCCAATAGATCATACATTCCCTCGGACCAGATGACTTCCCCGGTTTCCACTTCCCAAGTGAAATCACCCATGCCGGCGATACGCTGGGCGTTAACCAATCTTAATTCGCTCTTCCTGAGTTTTTCCTCTGCCTTCTTACGTTCGGAAATATCCCTGGCAACCCCGAAAGTGCCGATGATGTCCCCGCGCTGGTTGCGCTTGGGCAAGCTGGTGAAGTGACAGGTCACGCCGGATTTGAAAGTAAGCGTGTTTTCGAGTGATTCTCCCTGCAACGTCCTTTGGTACACATCAATAAGGGAGGCGTGGTCCTCTTCGATGAACAGGGGCAGGAACGGCTTGCCGATGACCTCTTCTACTGGAAGCTCCGCTGCTTGTTCGATGGCCGCGTTCACCCAGGTCACATTGCCCTGGTTATCGGCCGCATAGGCAATATCCGATATGTTGTCCAGGAATATCTTCGACTCTTTCAGCGAGGTTTCGGCCCGCGTTTGCTCGGTGATCGTTCTGGCCAGTCTGACGATGGTGAAGCCCAAGGAAGAGATCATCTCACCCAATCTGGAATAGAAAGCCATGACTTCACTGACCGCTTCCCGGTCATAGCGTGTAACTCGGCTTAGCGCGGCGAGGTATTCGGCCTCATCAAATCCGAATTGACGGGCCTGAGCGCGGAAACGTTCCACATCCGGCTCCTCGTCGGAAAAGATGAACTGTCCAAAATAGACATTGCCCAGATGCTGTCCCGATACCACGATGGGTGAAGCCATATCCCACAGGCCGTTCTTGCATTGGTACAACTTGAACGTCCCGGACCTTGCGCCAAGGGCAAGAACCGTATCACTCTCTACACATTTCTTCAAAGTCTCGGGATGGCAACGATGGAATTTCGTGCAGATATCCTGCCAGCCGACACCCACGAGCACTTGCCCACTATTGTCTACAATGGCGCTCGCCATACCGGTGATTCGATGAAAATTCTCCATCAGGGACTGCACGGCGGGAACATCAATAATGTCTTCCAATGCCAGGTCGCCCAAATCGCTTTCCGGTTCGATGATGGCCTTGAGTTTGTTGCGTACGGCCGCCTCGCTCTCCTTAAGGGCCGCTTCGGCCCGTTTGCGCTCGGTGATGTCGCGGACGAAGACCACGCACTTCGGTTCTTCGGACGCTCGAAACTGAACGCATACCTCCACATCGAAGACGCTCCCGTCCTTCCTGCGGTGACGGCTTTCGAATCGGTCCTGTCCTTCGGCCATGACCTTCTGCATGTGTGCGGCGGTGTCGGCGGCCGACTCGGCATCTTCCACGGCGCTGATATCCATGCGCAGAAGCTCGTCCGCGGCATAGCCGCTCATCTCACAATAGGTTTCATTGACTTCGAGAAAGCGGCCAGCAGTGTCGGTAATCCAGAAACCGTCCATGGCTGTGCTGAGGATTGCTCTGTGTCGTTCTTCATGTTTCAGCAGAGCATCCTCCGCAAGCTTGCGTTCGGAGATGTCCACAGATGCGCAGGTCACGCCGGTGATGTCTCCGCTCAGGTTGCGCAATGGTTCGACGGTGCGGTCATGGAAGAATGCCTGTCCGTCGATAGTGGTCCGGACTTCTTCACGGGCCGAGACGCCGGTTTCCAGGACCCGCCGCTTGATCTCAGTCAGGCGCGCAGCATCGTCCTCGGGGAGCAGTTCGGCGTCGGATTTGCCGAGTATTGTTTGCGGGTCGAATTCCGGATGTGGGTTGTAAATCCACGTATAACGTAGCTCCAAGTCCTGGTGGAAGACGACAATAGGCGAATTATCCAGCGCCATGTGAAAACGCGCTTCGCTCTCCCGCAGTGCTTCTTCGGTCTTGCGCTTGGCCATCGCAATTGCCACGTCTCCAGCCAGGCGCTCGATCTGAGTGACGAACCCAACGGAAAATCGATCTTCCCGGCGGTCGTTGAACTGCAGCAGGCCGAAGGTTTCATCCCTGGTTCGCAGGGGTACCAGCAAAACCGACTCGTAGCCTTCCGCGTTGCAGCGGTTGCGGGTGCGTGCCTGGCGGTCCTCCTCGCTTGTGGTGGCCAGCAGCTCGGAGG
>JAERTI010000014.1 GCA_016844925.1 Candidatus Uhrbacteria bacterium | reverse complement strand
GTTGAAGAGTGGTTGAGAGCGTCACCGCGAGGGAGAGGAAGTGAACGACGGCCATCACCCGATGAAGGTCGGTATGGCGATTCGTGGGACTCCCTTCCAGGCTGCCGTTGGCGGGGCAACAAGCGCGAGATAGTGTTCTATAGACCGAGCACCTCGGAGCAGGCCATTGCTATCCGCACTGAAAGCCGCATACAACCGCTGTGATGTTGAAAAGCCCTTGGAACCGGGCGACACGAGGTATGTACCTTTCGATGATCTCGGCGTACGAGGTTCAGATCGTAGCTGCATCGACTTTCTGATGACGCGAATTGAGATGTCAGACGGTGCGACGCACCAGCTGTTCTCGGGTTTCCGCGGCTGCGGAAAGAGTACTGAACTTCGCCGCTTAGCAAAGAACCTCGCTGCGCGTAGATTCAACGTAGTGGTCATCGACACAGAGGACTTCATCAACCTCCGTGTTCCTGCTAGCACTGCAGACCTGCTCATCACTCTCGCTGCAGGAATGGACCAGCACTTGCGTGGAGGCGGGTCTTCGCAAGTACATCCTCCCTCCGAATCATTTTGGCAGCGTTTCAAGAACCTACTAGGCACCGAAGTCACGGTTGATGGAATGACCATCAAGCTACCCGAGGTGGCAGAGTTTGAGCTCTCTTTCAAGGGGGATGTCGACTTCAAGACCAAGTTGTACCGCGCACTTGAAGGCCGACAGCCAGAACTGGCGAGAGAGTGTAGGCGCTTCGTGGAAGAGGGGATGGCCGAGCTCAAGCGCAGGCACCCGAAGAGTGAGGGCACTGTCCTGATCGTGGATAGCTTCGAGAAGCTACGCGGTGATGCCCTGAACGGCGAAGCAGTGAGGCGCAGCGTAGAGGATGTGTTCATCCGTGACTGGCGGTACCTGAAAGCTCCCTGTCATGTGATCTACACAGTGCCACCGTGGATGGCATTCCTTGAAGCGGGAACTGCTGCTGAGTTTGAGCGCGTCCACTTGATGCCGATGTGCAAGGTATGGGATCCAAAAGCGGAGAAAGATCACGAGGCCGGACTGGACGCGATGATGGAACTGCTATCTAGGCGCATCGAGGTCAAACGTCTGTTCCGAGAGCAAGACTCCATCCGCGAGCTAGCACGAGCATCTGGCGGATACCCAAGAGAGTTTCTTCGTATGGTGCGAGAATTGTTCGTCCGAATGCGTCTTGAAAACGTGACGCTGCCGATCTCACGAGAAGTAGCTTGCTCACTTTCCAATAGGGCGATCAACGTGTTCATTGAACAATACCACGCGCCTATCACCGAGGAAGACATTCCGCTCCTTGTACAGGTTGCTCGCCACAGAGCCATTGCGAAACACTCTCGAGACGATCTCGACAGGCTTGCGTCCCTATTCGACCACCACTTCGTTCTTTCGTATCGCAATGGCGATGCCTGGTTCGACCTCCATCCCTTGGTGCGCCGCACAAAGAAGATGAAGGAGGCATTGTCAGTACCGAGTACGGATGATGATCATGGAAGTGCAGAATAGTGACCCAGGCCAGTTTGAGAAGAACCTAGCCTACTTGAGGGCTATCGTAGAACTCGGGGAGGGCTTTGACCTGCTGTTCCTCTCCGGTTCACCGATCGCCTTGGAGCAAGTTCGTCACCGCCTTGATGAGAGCCCCATCGAGGACGTAGAACTCACCAGAGTACATTTCACGAACCCATTGGAGATGGCCGTCCTTCCAGAACGCCTTCTCGGACTAGGTGGTACCTCAGAGGGACGGAGACTGGTGCTTGTGACTGCCAGCGGGACCGAAGACGAACTTCGGGCTGGTTGGACGTCCGCGCTATCGATGCTGAACGAGCGTAGGAACACTATTGTCGCGTCGACGCCGCATGTCCTCTGCCTGGCAGGCTCTGCGTGGCTTCCTATACTTGCCTCCGACTGCGCCCCCGATCTTTGGTCTATCCGAACCGCTGTGGCCTGCTTTCCCGACCCACCGGGCCTCCAGTACCAAATCGCAACACAAACGCGTTCGTCGCGTTCGAAGGCAAACATTCACGACGCAGAACGTCTTGAACATCTTGCGAGGGTCCTTGCCAGCAGTTTTCGTAGGGAAGAACAGTCTTCCCGAGTGTCTTTGCTACTTCGCGCGTCGAAAATCAGAATCGCGAATGGAGACATGGAAGGTGCAAGACGCTCGTTGAGCGATGCGATCGAGCTTTGCCGGGCGTCAGAAGATGAGGAGGCAAGATGCCGGGCTCTGGCGCTGATGGCAAATCTTCACGTCTTCAAAGGCGAATACGATGAGGCGATGGCCCTCCAGCGTGACATACTGGAGCGTCTCAACAGCATCCAGGACGAACGAGGGGTAGCGCATATGTTGGGGGAGATTGGGGACACTCTCCTCCGTTCGGGGAACATTGAAGAGGCTCGCGATCAACATCGGGCCCGCATCCAAATCCTGGAAAAACTCGGTAGCCAGATGGAGGTCGCCCAAGCCTATTCTGCACTGGCAGTCGTAGATGAAAGAGCAGGGAAACTGGAGTCGGCACTACGCCTACATGAAAGGGTTGCCGAGGTCTTCGGTGCCTTATCCGACTATCGTAGCCTGGCTCAAACGTACGCTCAAATGGCTGAAATCAGGAGAGTCCGCGAGGAGTTTTCCGAAGCACTATCTCTGAGGTTGAGAGAACTGGCTCTGCGTAAGGAGATGGGCGATGTTCAGTCCCAGGCAGGTGTGGTTGATGTCATTGCTACCATCCACATCTCTATGGGCCGCCAAGATCTTGCGCTAGATGCCTATGCAGAAGTCATCAAGATGGCGCGCGAAATCGCGGACGAGCCGATGAGGATAGCTGCTCTGGAGAAAATCGCCGATCTACAGCTAGGGTGTTCCAGGGACCGCGCCTCTGCAACCGCTTTTGCTCATGTGCTTCGCAGCTCCGTCCATGGGATCATCTCCTACACGGGTGAGATCTCCAGAATCGCTCAACAGCGTGGCATGGACGAGGATGGTCAGATCTCGGAGTGCCTCCGTGTTCTTGAGATGGAATCCCATATCCTCAAGACTCAGATTCAAAACCAGTCCTTCTACCTTGGCTGGAATGCTATCGTGCTTCGCCAAGAGGCTGTTGACGTAGTAGCGATCATTGAGAGAATCCTGCGGATCTTCGGGCCTATTGCAGAGAATAGGAGCATCCGATTTCTCCTAAAATCGGACGTCTCGACGGTCATCCATGTGGACGGAGAAGCCATCGAACTCGTTCTCACGAACATAATTGAGAACGCCCTGAAGTATGCCTTCTACGGAACCGAAATCCAGATCGAGGTCCGGACTCGGGCTTCCCATCTGGTCGTGTCGGTTCGCGATCTGGGCCACGGCTTGACTGCCGATCAGGAAGAACTATTTGTGCCCTTCAAGCGGTACAGGGCCCTTGAGCCGGTACAAACCATTGCAGGCGCTGGTATTGGGCTTTTTGTTTGCCGCGTCATTGTCCGAAGTCACGGCGGGACCATCGAATTCAGTAGCAAGCTCATTCGTCAGCGCAGTAGCCGAAGTCGTCCAGAGGCACATCTCGTCACCTTTTCTGTTCGACTGCCGATAGCGCCGAAAACCGGCCCCGCGGCGGAGGAGTGAGAATGGACTACAGCGGTTCAAGATTGAGGATTCTGATTGTGGACGACGAGCCATGGCGGCTACTACCGCTCCAGTGGTCGTTGAGGGATGCTGGCTATGACGTTGACGAGATAGTCCCAGAGGCCTCACAGGCAAGGCGTAGACTCTGCGAGAACTCGTATGACCTTGTGATTATCGACCAACTCCTTCCAGACTATGAGGGCGGAAATCCTGCGGAGAGCGGCCTCCGAATTGTTCAGTTCTTGCGCGAATCGGACCATGAGATCCCATACGGCACGAGTTGCGATGTCCCCATACTCATCCATTCGGCGTACTCTTCTCCAGAAATGGATGAGATGGCCCGCAGGTTTCAAGTCCCAGTCTTGAAGAAGCCCTGCAGTCCGCGCGAGGTGCTTCGCGCTGTAGAGAGAGAGCTTCGCAGGCGCAGCGAGGACTAGTACTCATCATTTGGCAGGAGTCTCTACCGACAAACCCGACGTCGACTTCGTCTACGCTCTCACATCTCCCTGGGGGCGGAATGAACAAAGTTCTAGCTGCGTCCGCTCTGGGCCCCACAAGCACCCTGAACATCACCCCCCCTCCATCCACGCCGGAGGAAGCCCCTTCAGAAGTTCAAGTTGAGCCTTCACTTCCCCGGTGGGGGTCCACAGCAGGGTTCTAGCTGCGTCCACCAGAGGGACCCCGGTGGCGTCGGATTGCAGCCACGAACCCGCGAGCAGCTCGTCCAGCATGGCCCTGACCAACACCGAGGCGGGCTCGGCGGCCTTCTTCATCCAGCCGCACATCGTCGAGACGGGGATGTCCACGCCGAGGCGGCCGAAGCGCTTGGACTGGCGATTCAGGGGGAGGTGGTCGGCGTACTTGTCGACGATCACCTTGGCCAGCAGCCCGTTGCCACACAGCCCCTTTTCGATAGCGAAGGCTGGTGGCTCGGCCGTGACCACGCCAGCGCCAGGGTGGTCCGGGCACGCGCACTTCTCGCAGGCGACCTCGAGGTTCACGAAGTGGCCGGGCACCCACTCCAGCCTGTTCGCCGTGGCCGTTCCGATGGTGGTCATCGGCTTGCCGCAGACAGGACAGCTGCGGGTCTCGCCCTCGACCTTGCTCTCCTTCCTGTGCTTGGGAAGGTGCGAAGGAACCTTGCGACGACCGTGCT
>JAERTI010000013.1 GCA_016844925.1 Candidatus Uhrbacteria bacterium | reverse complement strand
TTATGATCATGCGAGTAGTCATCAGGAATGAAACTTATCATGATTGATCGGTAATGCAATACATGAGCACCCGACTTTGCTCTTCCAGTCTTGAGCCTTGAAGACTGAACGAGATAAAGGGCGGACATGAACCGAATGGTTGCCCAATCAGGATTCCATTCCCGCATTCGTCAATCTCGCCTGCAACTGCTTGATTGTTTGTTTCAGTTCTGCCATACGGAGTTCGCGTCCAACAGAAAGAAGCTTTCATTGAGCCGTAGCGCTCATTGAAAGCTTGTGTTGGACTAAGCTGGCGTAGGTTTGATGCTCTTATGTGTTTTTCAACATGCCGCGAAACGGCTGTAAGCCGATGAGCATTGCTTATGCTCTGTTTTGATGTAGCTGACCGAGATTGCAGCTGATCTTTTGTGGAGTATATCGAACATCGCGCAGAATAACTGTTGCTGATTATCGGTTATTTCTGAGCCATAGGCACAGGGGTACTGCGTCGTGTGCGGTGCGTCGCAAGCGGCTCTTGTCTGTAGTCTGTCTGTTGGGTTCATCATCTGCATTGCGGCGGACCTCTAGGAGAGACTCCTTCAAAGTAAAGTCTCTGAAGCTTGGTGTAACGTTGCTCGAATTTCATGGCGATTTCGCACTTTGGACAGGTAATTGGCGCAGGTGGATCGCACTCTGGGATTTCAGGAATATCGCATCCTGCGGCAATGGACATTGCCGCCTGAAGAAGCCTTATGGTTTTGCGTTTGGAACTGTGGTGCAGTCCGTAGTGACGGACTTTGCAGAAGCGTGACGGTAGTACATGCTGAAGAAAACGGCGCATGAATTCCATTGGTTTAAGGCGCATCGTGCGCGGCTTGTTTGACCCGCTTTTCCGGTAGCGCACTGTAATACATTTGTCGTCATATTGGAGAATAGAGCTTTCGGAAATAAAGACCTGATAGACATAGCGAGCCAGATAGCGATATGTGTGTTGGCCGGAACCAACGGGCTTTGAGTGCACCACCCATTTCTTTTTCCATTTCCAGACAGATGGCTTAATCGTCGCAAATAGTTCGGGGTGGTTCTCTTTGAGTCCATCGCGAAAGCGTGCGCGGAATACGGAAGAAAGCGCATGTACAGGAACAAGAAACTTTGGATGAGAAGAACGCCATATTCCCTCTTTGTCAAGAGCGCCGCCGGTAATGATAAAATGAACATGCGGATGGTATTCGCCCTGTCTTGTCCATGTGTGAAGCACAGCGGTTATTCCGGGGACGCCGCCAACCCATTTGGGATTGGCGCACATATCAAGTAGAGTGGATGATGCGGTCCGCATCAAATGATCGAGCAGTTCACGCGGATGAGAGCGTACAGGTCTGCGCAGCTGTTCCGGCAACGTAAAAGTCACGAAATGATATGTAACTCCAGGTAGCAACAGGGCACACTGCTTCTGCAGCCACTTGGCGGCAGAAGTTCTGCCGCACGAAGGACAATGTCGGTTACCGCATCCCTGATATGTAAAACGCCCGCAGCCGCAGCCAGGACAGCGCCAAAGCGCTGAACCAGCCTCGGAAGTATGACACGTTTCGATCGCAAGCATGGTTTTGAGCTGGTCAGAACTCATGCGGTCACCGAAACGCCTGCGGTATTCAGATCCATGGGTGCGAAATATATCACCCAGTTTACCCATGGATATTACTGCTCAGCGATGTTGCCGATATCATTCATCAATTTTGCAAGAATTTCGGTGGCGGCATCTGTGCTCTGACTTGTAAGCTGAGCATAATGCATGGTCATAGTCGGAGTGCTGTGACCCAGCCAATACTGAATCTGCCGCAGGCTGATACCCGCTTCAAGCAGATGTGTGGCATAGGCGTGTCTCAGAGAATGCACATGAACCTTCTTGGTGATACCTGACTCCAGATATACTTTGCGAAAGACCTGCTGAATGGTGGAGATCGGAACGGGGCGGTCAGACATGTATCCTAAACGCCCGCTGCCACCTCTGCCGACCCATGGGAAAAGCCACACCTTATTACGATGAGACCTCCAGCACTTCTCAAGCAGAGGCATAATCGAATCCGGCAGAGGAATATAACGATCCTTGGATCCCTTGCCGCAGACATGCAGCAACCTGCGATCACGATCAATATCTGTTACTTTGACACGGCATGCTTCACTGATACGCAGGCCACAGGCATATATCAGCCGCAGGCAGGCGGCATGTCTCACAATCCTGATCCTGTCAAGGATGTCATAAACCTCTTTGCGAGAGAGAATCACCGGTAGAGACTTGCTGCGCTTCGGCATCGGCACACCGGTCAAACTCCAGTCATGCCTGAGAGTCTTCTCATAGAAGAACTTAATACCACACATGGCTATGTTGACAGTAGCGCGAGCTAATTTGCGTTCACACGTCAGATGCACAAAATACCTGCGGATCTCTTCCTCGCTGATCGAATCAGGACTACGCATATAATACTCAGCCAACCCCGAAACAGCCCTCACATATGAATCCTGGGTTCTGCTTGAGAAACGATGCAGGCACATATCCTCAACCATGCGTTTTTGAAGCGCGGATATCGGCTTCCACTCTATGCCCCGAACCTCTGCAAAATAGAACCTAAGAACTGCGGAGCAACTGCTAAGAACTGTTTGCGATACCCCAGTCTGTTTCAGTTCAGTTAAATGTCGACGAGCTTCTCGTAGTGTTGATGATGCAGGACTCTTGCGATCCAGCCTTTTCGCAAACTTCTTGAAAGCCCTCAAATACATCTTCCGAGTGCCGGGCGCGAACCCGGCTTTTACCATCGCCTTTTCAAGTGACGCCATGGTCTTTTCCTTTGGCCGTTGATTGTGGGGGATTGAACATTCAACATTCAACATCCAACGCCCAACGTCGAAGTGAAAAGCCGTATAGCGCAGGCGAATGATGATATAACGACAGACCGGCGGCAGAGCTGCCGTAGTGTGAAGGACCCGAGCAAATCGAATAGCTTTCAGAATCGCTGCATAACCATGTCGAATGCTTTGTCGGACTCTGCGGCGACATCTTCGGTGAAGGCATTGATATTGGAAGTGTGACGATCTTCGCTGAGGAAGAACAGCAGGCAGTTACGGAGCATGCCCATAGCGGCAACCGTGTTTGGGTTGCGGCTACGGGTCTTGTCTTCCAGCAGGCAAGCGTCCTTGCGCCAGTGGTTGCGGATTTCGATGCCGCCCCAATGCCCGCGAATACGTTCGAGCCATTGCTCTGGACTCATACTGTCAGCAGCGGCAGAACTGATATAGTAAGCAGGCAGTCGGTCTTTGTCTTTCTTGAAGGCGGAGGAGTCACGTTTTACACGAATTACGGTTTCGACATGCGGGAAGTTCATGTCTAGCGGATCGACAGGGCACAGAGTAATCTCGTACTGGTCTATGCGTCCGTGGGCTTTCTGCGTACAGGCAAAAGGGGGGGGAGATCCTTGCTGAGATTCGCGGCCAGGTTATGAACGGTCTTCTGATTGTCTTTGGCCTGTAGAATGAAGTCGCCACCTCTTTGAACGATAGCGTGGGCTGTGCGACGTTGAGTGTGAAGCGCATCGGCCGTGATGAGTGTATTGCTCAGATCAGATTCTCTCTCGATCATGCGTTGACCCGCTTTGATTTCGCAGTCCCGGCCCTCGCCTTCCTTCTTCGATGCCTTGGTCATGGCGCGGGGCGCGCCCGTCTCGTGATCGACCATGCAGACTATGCCGACAGTGTTGCCGATGAACTTGCCGTCAAGAGCCAATGCCGTGGGCAATGTGCCCGAATGCTCTGCCAGCCAATGACTTAGACATTGAGCAAATGCGTCGATATCGATCTTGCGCAAGATATTGTAGAACACCTTATAGGAAGGCACCTTGCGATAAGAGCTGTTCGGCTTGAAGCGCGGCAATCCCAGTTCTTTGCGCTGATCGTTGCGAAGCCGATCGGCAAAGCGAACGATCTGCACGAGGTTCTGATGTCCACTGAAGATCGCCATTGCCACAATCGTGAGAATTGATCCGATGTGGAAAGTGCGGTTTCGTGCACGCGGATCAGGAACCTTGCACAGTGCTTCGTGCAGCGACTCGATCATTTTCTTTTGCAGCGGCAGAACGCCATCGGCATCGCTCTGGGCGCCCTTGCGACACTCCTGCGGCAGCTCCATCGCTCTGAGCAGTGCGGTCGCGTTCTTACGCAGTTCGCGTACCCAGAGTTTCTTGGGGCGATCATTCGGAACGTAGAAGTCGGCCCGATCACGCGAGTAGCCCTTGGTCTTGCCCAGCGTCCGCCATCCGGAAGCCTTGTAGCAAGTGCCTTCGTAGGCCTCAATATCCGTGAAGGTCTCTGCAAGCAGTGGTTCGTAACCGAATGCATCAAACCATAGCCGGGGCAGGTCCCGTATCACTGCACCCAGAATGCGTGAGGCAAGGTTCGGGTGTTGCCCCCGCTCAGTAAGCAGTAGAAAACGACGGTTCTGCACGACGAGCTTCTGTCTCTGTGCGCGCTGCGTTGTTGTCCAGCCAATGAATGCGTCTCTTGGTTTCAAGCAATAGGCTGCTGATCCCCACATCAGCAACCCGATCCATTCACCATCAATCTCGGCAACCATGCGCATTGTGTCACCGGCTGGTCGGCCTTCGCCCAAGTAATGGTATTGGCCCATCAGAGCATTGAATCGTTTGCGATCCTTGGCCCCGATCACTCGAATTTCCAGTGGGTTCCCGCTCAGCGATGAGTCCCCTGAGCGCCTATTCTGTTTTCTTTGAGAAGTCTTCATCCATCATAGACAAGCAGATCGGCAACAAATTGTCCACAACAAAATGCCTTTTCCCGAAAATACTGGCTAATCGGTCTGCAAAAGAAAAGACCGTGAGAACAGGTCACTCGACCAACGTTTCCTCTGGCCATCCGCAAGCAAGCTTGCTACTGTTCAGGGGAAAGTTGGTCAGCTCCGCGATTATGCAAAACAAGACACAGAATAAGCTCCCTCTCTCGAAGCGACTTGTTTTCTCAGGCGTGTTGCTGCTTCTGATGATTGCTCTCTGCGAAGTATCTCTGAGGATCTACCTGTGCAGTCGCCATGGCGCCCATTTTTTCAACCCACAGAGGATGATTTACAAGGCCTATCCTCAGTTGAACGACGTGATGAACGACCGCAGATTTGACCAGCCTTCAGTTC
>JAERTI010000012.1 GCA_016844925.1 Candidatus Uhrbacteria bacterium | reverse complement strand
CCCTCGCACCTGGTGGAATCCGGTACAGTATTCCACCGTACACGACGATACTGTCGGGTATGGTCAACTACCGCTTTTGGCTGATCTCAACTGAGTTCACGATGCTCGAGCTCAGGCAATGGGCCACGGATAACCCGGACGATGGGACGGCACTCAGTGTTGCGCTGGGTGACGAACTCTGCGATTTGGCAATCCGTGTGCTGGCAACCGCAGATCTCCTCGAGCGGTACGCCGAATTGATGGTTGGGCAGCCATACTCTCTAAACTAGGTAAGGTAGAGACCTCCAACTGCCTCTGTGCTGTCCTGCGGCGCGGAATCCACGGCGCAAATTGGGGCGTATGACGCAACTATGACGCTCTGATTGTATTGTGTGAGGACAAGTCACAGTTGGTTCCTTGTCCCCGCTGGGAGCCACGTGCACGCTGCTATGATGGAGGCGACCCCATGTCGTTGCACCGTTTCAACCAAGTAGTGCTTCTCCTGACCACGACTCTGCTTGTGGCGTCCTGCGACTCCTCGACAGAACCTACTACCAACGAACCACCGGAGCCTGTTCCGGTCACGTCAGTTTCTGTGACGCCAACTGAGGCAGAGGTGCTATTGCGTGGTTGGATACACCTGGAGGTTGAACCGACGGACTCCCAGGGTAACGTCCTGGACGACAGAATCGTGACCTTCTCGAGTTCGGACGCGGACGTAGCGACGGTGAATACTGCAGGGTTCGTTGTTGGAGTAAGCGAAGGGTCGGCGACAATCACGGCGACGGTGGAAGAAGTGGAAGCGAGGGTTGGTGTCACTGTCGGGGCTATCGAATTCACGTCCATCGAGGTGGGGTCGGTCCACACATGCGCCCTCACAGCTGAGGGGCAGGTTTACTGCTGGGGTTTCCACCTACGAGGGAGGCTGGGACTTGGCCAGAATGCACCACACGTGTGTGGTGACCTTGCTAATCCCCCAGTGGCACCCTGCGCAAACCAGCCAACAGCCGTATCGGGCAACCAGGTCTTCACGTCGATCGCAGTCGGTGGCAGCCCCACATGCGGACTCACTATCGGTGGAGATGTCTATTGCTGGGGACGTTATGCCTCTGGTCTTCTGCCAGAAGCCGGGGCGGTCGAGCGCGTCGAACCGTGGCTGGTTGAAGGGGGACACGTCTTCGCGATGCTGAGTGCTGGTGGTGCACATGTGTGCGGTATAAAAGCGGATAGCGATGCGTATTGTTGGGGCAGCAACGGTGGTCGACAACTCGGTGACGGAACGAGTGTGGGTCGAGATACTCCCGTGGCTATTTCGGGTGGTCTCAAATTCGAGACGGTGAGTGCCGGAGCAAGCTCAACCTGCGGAGTTGTGACGGGCGGCGCGGCCTACTGTTGGGGTTTGAACAATATGGGGCAGCTGGGCAACGGCGAGACTTGGACTGAGAACAGTCCTGTGCCGGTTTCGGGAGGTCACGTATTCGCGATGATTGATGTCGCCTTCACCACGTGCGGTGTCGCCGTTGACGGCGAGCTGTTCTGCTGGGGATATAACGCCAATGGTGAGGTGGGTGACGGCACGACAATAAACCGTCTGGAGCCTGTGCCGGTGTCCGGCGGTTTGATCTTTCAGTCTGTTTCTGTCGGTGCTGACCACACTTGCGGCCTGACTGTGGACGGCATCGTCTACTGCTGGGGATGGAACGCGTGGGGGCATCTAGGTATCGGTACCAGAGAAGATGCACTCGTACCCACTCAGGTTGAGATTGACGGGACAGTCAAGGTCGTGTCAGCTGGGGACCAAAACACGTGTGCATTGACAACCGACGGCAGCGCCTACTGTTGGGGTTGGGGTGCTCAAGGTGAATTGGGCACAGGAATCTGGAATGCCGACGCGTTGACGCCAATGAAGGTAGTCGGATCACGGTAAGAACTGATCTGTTTTTCCTGAGCGTCAGGTGCGGGCCGTGTGGACGTCAGGTTCGGGCGTGTAGGGAATTTTGTGTGTGAGCCCTCCATTAGTCAGTGATTGTGAAGCGTTCGCCGAATAGGATAGCGAACTGGCTTTTGGCTTTCGCCCATGGGACTGCCGGTCGTTTCCACTTTGCTTCGATGTTTCTCAGTACCAGCCAGATTAGCTTCGTTGCCGCTTGATCGCTAGGGAAGTGTCCGTGGCTACGCACGGATTTCCTGACCTGGCTGTGTAAGCTTTCAATTGCGTTGGTCGTGTAGATGATCTTGCGAACCTCGGGAGCGAAAGAGAAAAACGGAATCACCTGCTCCCACTTCCGTCGCCAGCTCTGTGCGACGGTGGGGTATTTCTGACCCCAAGGTCCCTCTTCGAATTCTTCGAGTTGAGCGAGTGCAGCATCAGCCGTTTCGGCTCGGTAAATTGGCTTGAGGGCGGCAGCGAGAGGCTTGCGCTCCTTCCAGCTGGCTAAGCTCAGCGAGTTACGAATCAGGTGTACGATGCACGTCTGAACGCGTGCTTCGGGGAAGACCGACTCGATCGCCTCAGGGAAGCCTTTGAGGCCGTCTACTACGGCCACGAGGATGTCCTGAGTGCCACGATTCTTGATTTCCGTCATCACCTTGAGCCAGAACTTCGCCCCCTCGTTCTGCTCGATCCAGAGCCCCAAGATCTCCTTGTAGCCAGAGCAGCGGATACCGATCGCCAGGTAGACAGCCTTGTTACGCACCGTACCCTCGTCGCGAATCTTCACGCGCAGAGCGTCGAAATAGACCACGGCGTATACGCTCTCTAGCGGCCGGCTTTGCCACGCCTTGACCTCGTCCAGAACCGAATTGGTCACCGCCGACACCAGGTCCGGCGAAATCACTAAACCGTAGAGCTCCCGCACGTGCGACTGGATATCCCGCGTGCTCATACCGCGGGCGTAGAGCGCTATGATCTTCTCATCGAATCCGGGAAACCTGCGACGATACTTCTCGATCAGCTGAGGCTCAAAATGACCGTGACGATCGCGGGGAATTGATAGCTCTAGTGCGCTCGAGTCCGTCAGTACGGTCTTCTTGCTGCGGCCGTTGCGGTGATTCTTGCCAGCTTTCTCAGCCTCAGATCCCAGATGCACGTCCATCTCGGCATCCAGGACCCGCTCGGCCAACGCCTTCTTCAGCTCGTCGAGAAGTCCTTCTGACTTAAAAACCTCTTTGGGATCAGATCCTTCAAGAAGCTGGTCTAGCAACTCCGGTGGGATTGTAGGTTTGCGTCGTGCCATACTCGCCTCCTATATCGAGATACATAGTATGGCTCACAAACACAAAATTCCTGATACCCTC
>JAERTI010000011.1 GCA_016844925.1 Candidatus Uhrbacteria bacterium | reverse complement strand
TTCGCCGAAGGCGATACTAGGCCCGTCGTTTACGGCGGGTCACGTGTGCGACCGATTCCCAGCCCCGCCACCCACCGCCGACGCCGTGGGCGTCGGCGGTGGGTGGCGGGAGCGTACATAGTCTGCCTCTCCCGACCCGTGCTGAAGCACGGGCCTAATACCGCTTGCGCGACAAAGGGTCGTGAACGACCCTGAAGACCCACCGGTCATTGTTCCTTGATGGTCATGTCTACCGGAATGCTGTCGGGACTAGCGAGGAGTGTCCTAAAACCGATGGCTTTCTCCGGCAAGCTGGAAGCTTACCCCACGACATTTATGCAACGTTGGGGTCTACTGAGTAGCCTCGCACTGGATCGTGATCAGATCGAAGCCGAGCCCACCGGATTCCTCGTTCTTCCCAACCAGCTTGAACATTAGGTTGGCGGGCCCTTCTTCGAGCGACAGTGTGCCTAACGCCACTAGTCTCCACACAAGCGAGGGTTGAAAGGGGCTAGCGCGATCTCGGTCAGGAAAGTATAAAAACCTCCGTGTTTTTGAACCCTTGGAACAGGGCGGTGTGTTAGGCCGCCTGCAAACACGGAGGATTTCAGATGATTGTTCGAGAAATTCACGAGGCCCGCAAGAGGAGCGTGGAAAATCGCTTGAAGAACGCCGTACGTTACAACCCATCGGCCAAGCCCGTGCTGTCGGCGACGAACATTCGGTACGAGGTGTCCGAAAAGACACGGGCGATCAACGTCGGTGGAATTGGGTTGATCCACAAGTTGGCGTTGGAATCCGGCTTGGTGGACGCGATCAACCGCAATCTGCACCTGTTGAAAATGAACTTTCCCTATGTCGAATCGGACCACGTTTTGAATATCGCGTATAACGCGATCTGTGGCGGAGTCTATTTGGAAGACATCGAGTTGCTGCGGAACGATGAGACCTACCTCGATGCCCTGGGGGCTCAGAGCATTCCTGACCCGACGACTGCAGGCGACTTTTGCCGCCGGTTCGATTCACCGTACAAGATCGGCCGTCTTCACGATGCGATTGATGAAGCCAGGTTGAACGTCTGGCGGCGTCAGCCGGATTCGTTTTTCGATCGGGCCATCATCGACATGGATGGACATGTGTTGGAAACAACGGGATCTTGTAAAGCAGGCATGGACATCGCTTACAACGGGAAGTGGGGTTATCAGCCGTTGATTGTTTCTCTGGCCAACACGCAAGAGGTGTTGGGCATCTTGAACCGGCCCGGAAACTGGAGTTCGCAGCAGGGATCGGTGGGGCTCATCGAGCGTGCGATCGGGTTGTGCCGTCGTGCTGGCTTTCGCCGGATTCTGCTTCGCGGCGATTCCAAGTTCAGTCAAACCGAGCACTTCGATCGTTGGGACGGCGACGGCGTGATCTTTCATTTTGGTTACGACGCCAAGAAGAACTTGGTCAAAATTGCGGAGGACCTGCCGAAAAGCCGCTGGAAACGGCTGAAACGGCCGCCCAAGTACCAGGTGAAAACGAAGCCTCGCAAACGACCGGACAATGTGAAAGAAGAGATCGTTCGGCGGCGTGAGTATGAAAACAAGATTCTGCAATACGAAGACGTGGCGGAGTTCGAGTACCGGCCTGGTGCCTGCAAGAAGACCTATCGCATGATCGTGCTCCGCAAGAAGATTCGAGTGGAGAAAGGCCAACAATGGCTGTTCGACACGAGTCCCTACTTTTTCTACATCACCAACGACCGAGAGAGTTCTGCCGCGGAGATTGTGTTTTCGTGCAACGACCGCTGCAACCAGGAGAAGCTGATCGAGCAACTCAAGAACGGCGTGCGTGCCCTTCGTGCTCCGGTGGACAACCTGCTGTCCAACTGGGCTTACATGGTGATGACCGCTTTGGCCTGGAATCTGAAAGCCTGGTCCGCGTTGTGGCTTCCCGAGAACGGCCGTTGGGCCAAGCAGCATCGCAAAGAAAAGCAAGCCGTGCTCCGCATGGACTTCCGCACCTTCGTCAACTACTTCATCAAGATCCCCTGCCAAATCGTCCGCAGTGCCGGGCAATTGCTCTACCGTTTACTCAACTGGAATCCGTGGTTCGGTGTTTTCCGCCGACTGGCGAACCAACTCAAGTGTTGAGCGAGCCCCCTTGAAGCCAGAGTCCGGATGCTCTGGTACCGCCGCAACGCCTTGGGCTGAACGCAAGAAAGACAACGAACGATGACAAAACGACAACCTGAAGCACCTCGACGGCCTCGCCGACAGGCCGGACGGAGGCGCCGTGCGCCGCCCGCGACACGGCATTTTTTTTCAACCCCTAGCTTGTTTGGAGACTAGATGGCCCATTTCAGACGCTACCATGCTGGACATACAAGACGCTCCGTTCGACCAACGGTCGAGTGAGTATTCGTTCCATCCGCGGTCCTTAGCAGCGCCGGCACTGGGAATATATGCCCATCAGGAAATAACATCGGGACGAGCCAGTCATTGCGGCTCTTGTGGATTATGTGTCCGGCAATGACTCCTCGCGTACAAAATCGTCTCGCGGCGAGTTTGCCAGACCAAGCGTTGGGAGAGAGGACACAGACTGTGGCGTTTCTTCAGCTTGGACGCATCGCTCGTATTTCGTTGGTTCTCTGCAATTCAACGCGTTATTTCCGCAGCGGTGCCGAGTTTCAGGGGTCCCGCTAATCCACCCGTGCTGGCAGGGCCGATGTGGGCGATGGTCCGGCCGGTGGCCGGCCTGTGGAGAGGCTCACTTAACCCCCTGGAAGCGATGCAATGATGAAGACCATTCTTATGATTCTAGTGGCTGCTGGATTCCTCACGATCCCAGCGGGCTGCGCCAGTTATCAGCCCTATTACTGTTGCGAATGTCCTGAC
>JAERTI010000010.1 GCA_016844925.1 Candidatus Uhrbacteria bacterium | reverse complement strand
CGTGTCTTTTCGGCAAGCGCGTATGAATAATTTTGAGGTTGGTGCTATCCTCTGGTCGTAAATTGTTCAATTCTTGAATGAGGACGACTTATGATGCACCAATCAACATCTGTGTTACCTGAGAAGCTAGCTCAAGGGCTTCGGCAGTTCGAGCAGTGGCGACGTCAACGAGAGGGGCATTCTCGTCTGCCTGACCACTTGTGGTCACTGGCAGTGGAACTGGCCAGGGAGTTTGGCGTGAGCCGGACTGCCAGGACGCTCCGGCTGGCTCACAATACACTCAAGCAGAAGACTCAGCGGGACCAGCAGCCCCCCATACCCTTTCTGGAATTGCGACCAGACAGAGTCAATGGCCAGATCGAGTGTACAATCGATTGTCAACGCTCATCGGGGCAGAAGATTCGGATTCAACTCAAAGGGGCGGATTGGTCTGATCTGGTGCCACTGTGTCGAGGGCTCTGGGGCACGGGGCAATGATTCAACTGACCCGGCACATGCGGATTCTGGTGGCCATTGAGCCTGCCGATTTCCGCAAAGGCATCGATGGCCTGGCTGCTGTATGCCGTAGCCACTTGTCTGAAGATCCTTTTACGGGTACGGTGTTTGTGTTTCGTAATCGCCGGGCAACAGCAATCAAAATCCTGGTGTATGACTTATGTTGAGTAGTTATTAATGTGGAGTTACCCACATAATTGTCTGTCGACCTGAGACTTCTCATATGGGAACTCCACATTATTCTTGGACTTCAAAGGGATTCGAGCCATCCAATGATTGTGTTATCGTGACGCCACGGTTGAGTAGAGGTTTTTTGACTCTTCACCGGTTGAATGCTCTCAATAGCTTTGCGTTTCATCTCAAGGTCGATGGTTGCATAGCGGTTTGTTGTTTTTAGATCCGAATGGCCCAGCCACTGACTTATCGTTGTTAAATCCACTCCGGACTTCAAGAGGGCTACAGCAGTGCTGTGTCGGATACTATGAGGGTGCAGTCGCTTGGAGCAAAGGGTGTCAGCAGAGGTTTGAGCATGTTTCAAACACTCATTGAGGATATATCGAACTCCAAAACGAGACAGTGGTGTGCCTCTGCAGTTTTGGAAAATTCTCACTTCGGATGTTAGGTCTATGTTCAGTTCCATACAGAGACGCCGCAAAAGTTGCGCAGTCTGAGGCCAGATAGGACAGCATCGCTGTTTTCTGCCTTTGCCCATGAGCTGCAGTTGAAACGGTTTGGTAAGCTGAAGATCGCAAGCCTTCAGGTTCAAGATTTCCTGTACTCGGGCACCGGTGTTGAACATGGTAGCCAAAAGAACATAATCTCGTCGCCCCTTCGGTGTATTCGGATCAATGCTAGATAGTATATCCTGAATTTCCTCGTACTCAAGGTAGTCAATCACCCTCGATCCAGTCTTTTTGAACGGGATTCCAAGTATCCGCTGAGCATGCTCCAACTGGTCTGGGTGCTGTGCGGCAACAAACCGGAAGAAAGAGTGAATCGCAGAGAGCCTGATATTTCGAGTAGAAGCACTGTTTTTACGATCGATCTCGAGATAGGTAAGAAAAGCCTTGATCTCATGATGTCCCAGATCTTTCAGATCCAAGGAAGAAACCGGGCATTTTTTGTACAAAGCAAGAAAACGCAACAGCAGCACCAGACTATCACGATAGCTTTGGATCGTATGCGGGCTCATGCCGCGCAGAATGGGAAGATGGTTACCAAAGAAGTTTTGGAGCAGGGATGCGAGCATGTTTGGTCGTTTAGGTTTCATTGCCCGCCTCCCTCAGCCTCTTGGATCAGAGTACCATAGTGGGCTGCAAATAGGGAACTGGCGAGCGAGGCCACAGGTTCGATCAATCGCAGGTAGTAGTAGGTGGAGAATATCGAAATATGGCCCATGTACGCAGCCAGGAATGGCAGCTTTGCTTGAACATTGGCCCCGTTACGATACCAGCGGAGCAAAACGTTAACTGCGAAACTGAATCGGAAATCATGAATGCGTGGAAACCTACCGTCGGGCTTCTTGATACCAGCCAGGTTGAAAAGTATGTGCAGGTTTTTTCTAAGTTGGGTACTGCTGTAGGCCCGACCACCACAGTAGGGATTGACGATCAAAGGAGAATCGGCAGAGAGTCGAGGATGAACGGATTTATACTTCTCCAAATAGGCTTTGACTTCCAACGCCACATCACTTGGCAAGGGCAGAATACGTGCTTTGTGAAACTTGGAGGGCTGAATGGTGAGTGTTTGCTCCAACGGGTGATAATCGGCTTTGGTTAGACCAAGCAGTTCCCCTCTGCGAAGACCGGTAGTGTAGAGCAGAACAATAGCCAGACGAGTGGTAGAGGCTCGCAAAGGGGATCTTGCTGAAACGGGTATAGAGTCGCTGTGAGTGAGCAACTCAGAGATCTCGATATCCGAAAATATGTAGGGCTGTACCACTGCACTGGGCTTAGGGAATTGAGTGGGGTCCGGGACAAAGCAAGTCGGATCCCTTCGGCGCCTGTAGAGGCAAAAGTTCCAGACGATACGCATACGCTCAAGCTTGGTCGTAGAGCAGAGCGACTCCATCGATTGGCCCCACTGCCTGAACGTCTCTGGGGTGAGATCTGGAGCGGGCCTTCCAAGTCCACACAAGAATCGATCCAAATAGAGCAGACATCTCGATTGGGTCTCGAAACGACGCCCCAACGTCTGCTTGTGGGAAATATAATTCACGAGCTCATCTGCCAATGAGGACTGAAAAGATTCATTTGTTATCATGGCTGCACCTCCTTGTGTACTTTCGCAGGCGCAGGCATATTGAGAGCAACGTCTCGTAAGTCTTCAGTTTTGAGTCGAATGTAAACGGCTGTACTCTCTGGTCTTCGGTGACCCAAAAGATCACCGATGATCTTCAAGGAAAAACCCTGGCGACACAGATTGAGAGCACAGGAATGTCGCAACCAATGTGTTCCTTTGTAAGGTATATCAAGTCCACTCTTTATGGACCACGTCTGGAAAGCCGCGGTTACAGCCGTAGATTTCAGTACACCACTGGGTGCTTTGAGGCGAAGAAAGACCTGCCTATAGTTGCCATGCCGGGGTACTCCATTGAGATAGTCATAGAGTGCTGAGCCAACCTCATCAATGAGAGGTAGTTCCAGGGGGCGACTGGTCTTCGTTTGACAAATCTGGATACGCCCTGTTCGCCACTTTACATCGTTGAGTTTGAGAGCAACGACATCACAAGCACGTAATCCATAAGTTGTTATCAGGGAGAACATGGCAAAGTCTCGCTTGCCAATGGCGGTATGCCTATCAATGGAGTGGAGAAAAGCCTGAACCGTTGACCAAGGCAAGGCTTTTGGGAGTTGTTCCTGTCGATAAACACGCGGCGTGTCAATCTGTCTCTCCAGCCCCGAAGGAATAACTCCACGGTCAGACAGAAAGCGGAGGAAGTGACGAAGCGTCGACGTCGCCTTCTGGAGGGCCACTCGGCCCATTCGTTTCGCCATGTGCTGAATAAAATTATCGATATCTGTAACGTTGAGGAATACTAATCGGTCCGGCGCTTCCTCGTATTCTTGCACGTCGAGAAACTCTGAGATGATAAGGCCTTGACGCTGGACTGTAGAAGAAGCGTATCCACGATCATCCCGTAGGTGATCCACAAATGTGTTCACGAGGATGTCTTTGGGGCTTGGTTCCGGAGCAGGCGAGGGCTGCACCACCGCTTGTTCCATGAGAAATCTCGTTAACACTCGGACACTACCTGCTTCTTTTGGAAACTTCCGGCGAAATAATTGATAGCAGGCTTCCAAGTTATCTCCATGGACATCCTCAACACAGTGAACGCCTTGGCTTCTCAGGAATTTACATGCATGAGCCGCCATACGAAGTTCGTATCGACTTGACCGGTGAGTGTACTGCTGCTCAAAAAGCCAAGCAGCATACGCGTCCATCAAGGGCCCCAACACCGGTAGATCCAAATACCGTTGAAAATCTTTGGGAAACATTTGGGTAATCATCAGAACCTCCTATTACAAAATAGTCGTAGATGCCGGGATTGACATCCACACCGATGATACCCATTTATTAATGTGGAGTAGAGGGTGTCTCGCGCCTCATATTCAAAGAGCTTATAGCGTCAACTCCACATTAATAACTACTCAACATAAGTCATATACCAGGATTTTGACCGCCGTTGCCCGGCGATTACGAAACACAAATACTGTGCCCGAAAAAGGGTCCTCATACAAGTGGCCACGGCAGACAGCAGCCAGGCCATCGATGCCTTTGCGGAAATCGGCAGGCTCAATGGCCACCAGAATCCGCATGTGCCGGGTCAGTTGAATCATTGCCCCGTGCCCCAGAGCTCTTGGCACAGTGGTACCAGATCAGACCAATCCGAACCTTTGAGTTGAATCCGAATCTTCTGACCCGATGACCGTTGACAATCGATTGTACATTCGATCTGGCCATTGACTCTGTCTGGTCGCAATTCCAGAAAGGGTATGTTGGGCATGGGACCTGGAG
>JAERTI010000009.1 GCA_016844925.1 Candidatus Uhrbacteria bacterium | reverse complement strand
CCTGGGAAGGGCCAGAGGCCCCTCCCAGACCCTCCCGCTGACTGAGAAGGGGGGATTCTCCCCCCTTTCACCCCCCCCAAATCTGGAGTTGAACCCCTACGAGGACCCGAAGCCCTCATACACCACTCCCTGGGACGCAAGTGCATCGAGGCGGACCTGCTGCGACCGACGACATCCTTTCTACTTAGAGAGGACGTTCATGAGCATGTTTTTGATGATGCAGTAGTAGCCTTGGCCGCCCTCGGCTGGTTGCAGGAAACCGCTGACGGGGTGATCTTTCATCGACTAGTGCAGGCTTTCTGGCGCGAGCAGGAACACAATGATGCTGCTCGGCAGGCGGCAGATGAGACCGTCGCGGCAATCGCCCTAAAGAACAGGTATGGATTCACAACCTTTTCGAGAGTCATTGGAAGATACCGCGAGCACTTCATGGTTACGGCACTTCGAGTGTCGGCGACAAGTCCGGTCAAGCATCTGCAGATTCTGCTTCGGCTCGCCCAACACCTCAGGACTAGCGCGGAGCTTCCCGATGCACTTGAATGGTCCAAGAAGGGGCTCGACTTGGCAATTGCCGTGCAGAGCGAACGGTGGGAGGCTCACTTCTCGAACGAAGCGGCCCAGATTCTCATGCGCATTGGGGTACACTCGGAGGCCGACCACTTCCTACGGCGTTCGATTCTTCTCAAGCGCAAAGTGTTTGGCGAGACCCATCTCGAGACAGCGTTTTCTCTCACGATACACGCCATCCTTCATTCTAGGATGAAAAAGTACAAGCAGGCACTAGAGTTGGCTGTTTCATCACTGGCAATCAAAGAAGAGTTGTGGCCAGACCAAGACAACTGGGCTACCGCTTGGTCGTTGAACCTGGTCGGGCTGTACCTTCACTACACATGTCGCAACGATGAGGCTCTTGGCTACATAGAACGTGGCTACGAGATGAAGAAGCGCCTAGGAGGACCGGGAGACGTTCACCCTGAGTCGATAATCAACATAGCCAGAGTTCGTCTGACGATGGGTGAGGCAGTGGTTGCTCGGGAGCTTCAGAAGAAGGCAGCAGAAAGGCGTAAGAGGATCTACGGCCCTGGCCATCCCGTGTATTCAGAATCTCTGTTCGAACTGTCAACAATAGACTATCGCACGAGGAACAGGACCCGGGCCGACGCTCAGTTCGAAGAAGCGGTGGAGTGTTACGCGAAGCTCGGGATGCCTGACCATCCGGTCGTGCTGTGGCGCCACCTGGAAAGAGCGGAGTTTCTGGTTGACGACACATCGGCGTACAGCGTCGAAACGCTACTCGATTTGGAGAAGAGGCTTCTCATAGCCTACGGTGAGGACAGCGTCCTGATGCAGCGTGTCCGGTCCCTGCTGACCCGGTTGAAAGAAGAGTCGCCCTCTACTATAGAAGGCGACCTTCAGACCCCTCGGCATCGGCCCTTCCGAGTCGCCAGGACCCACCACACCCATGAACATCGACCCCTACATCTGTGCCTACCTGGATCACCTGGTAGAGCGCAGCCTGGCCATCCGAACCATCAAGGGCTACCGCCAGGAGCTCGACCTCTTCTCCCGCTTCATAGACGGAGTTCTGCTAGCCGAAGGCCTCCATGCCCAGGTTCTCGACTACCTCGCCAGGCCCCGGCCAGATGGCCAGCCCATCAAGCCCGGCTCCAGAAACCGGAAGCTGGTCGTCCTACGGGGCTTCTTCGCCCACCTGGTCAAGACAGGCGCCCTGGAGTCAAGTCCAGCACACAGCGTGTCCTGGTCGCGGCTATCGCGCCATGAGCGCCCGTTTGTCACGATGGACGACTATCGAGCCGTGCTAGCCGTTCTCGCGCGCGAGAAGCCATCTTGGCGTCGTGCACGCGACCGTACGATCATCAAAACCCTGTTCCACGCTGGTCTGCGTGTCTCCGAGCTCCTGGAGCTGACTGTGGATCAGGTTGACCTCGAAGCAGGTCTGCTCAATGGCTTCCGACGCAAGGGAGGGAGCATTCAGACTCTTCCGGTCAACTCGACACTTGGCATCGAGCTGGCCGCTTGGCTCCAGGCCAGAGACAGCAGAAAACCAAAAACTGACCACCTGATCATTTCTAGAACAGGTGGTCCTCTTTGCGTCCGACAAGTCGAGCGCAAGATGAAAGCGCTTGGTCAAGCTGCGGGCGTGACCATCCCCATGACCCCTCATGCCGTACGCCATCTGCACGCGAGTCAGCTTGTAGGTAAACAGGTGAACTTGGAGGTAGTGCGCTGCCTGCTCAACCACCGCAGCATCACGACTACCACCCGCTACACTCACGTCTCCTTCGACACGCTCCGTGAAGCTCTGGAGCTACTTTCTTCAAACGGTGCTTGACGCAGGAGGGTCGCCCTTTATAGTGTTAGACGACCTCCAGCAGACTGGACTCCAGGCAGAAGCAGGAACCGAGCAGAGTCTTCCGTGGCCTCCACGGCAAGCAGACGAGCCGCCAGGATGATTCGTTGTTTAGATACCTTCATCCTAGCAAACAGTGGGCCGCCAGGTCGAGTCGAACGGGGGCGAGTTTTCCACAGATCCCATCCTTCACCCACGAGGAACAGCATGACGATTCGACCCCTCCGGGCCGCCTTCCTGGCGGCCATCCTCTTCGCCTCCAGCGCCATGGCGGTCACCCCGCCTGAGTTCTTCGGCAGCTATGTCGTAGCTGAAGACGAACTCATCGAAGTGAGTCCGACCAGCCAGAAGCTCAAGATGCGCGGCAACCTCAACGACGCCTTCCTCGGCTACGAGCAGGTTCGAGGAACCGTCATCGAGACCCTCAAGCCCAAGCTGGTGCTCTACCAGCAGCACGTATCTTCCAGCAGTGTGACGCTTTCCCGTCTGGCCTATGTCACTCGTGGCGCTTCCGAGAACATGATGAGCGGCCAGCAGCAGACCGTGGACGTGAACCTGTGGGTGCCCGTCGAGGACATCAAGCTGCGGGTCAAGCCCATGGACGAGGATGGGATGTACCTGTTCCAGCCCAGTGAGAAGCTGCCCACCGGCTACTACGCCATCCACTACGGTGGTCTGGCCAAGGGCGTGGCCATCGGCAAGGGCGGAGACGTCTACCTGCTGGAAGTCCGCCACCCGCGTCAGGATGAGATCGTCAGCCTCATCGAGCGCTTCGTCCGGCTCCGGCAGGACGAGAACTTCTACGAACTGGCTGACCTGGCCTACACCCTGGACCGTTCGGGGCAGGCCACGGCAGCGCGAGCCTCGGACCTGGAGGGGACCAAGAAGGTCCGCAACTACCTGGTGGGCGGCTCCCTGCACATCGAGACCATCATCGAGCAGACCGACGAGTCCGGTACCTTCCTGCGCGTGGAGACCCCCATCGAGGGCAAGGTCTTCTCGTACTCCATCGCTGGCACCGCTGACACCGGCCCGAGGGCGTTCTACGTCCGCGAAGTGGATGGCGAAATGCGGGTCTTCCTGAACGGTCAACACTGGATGTTCCAGTAGAGCGGGGGCGAGATACCATGGGATGGAAACTCGAAGGCCCCATCGGCTTCAAGCATATGCTGCAGCACCACCTCCAGAATGGTGTCAGCGACATGAACTGCTTCGTAGGCGACTACGTGGGCATCCAGTGTGTCCGCTGCCATAACATTACCCCCATCAAGGCCTGCCCGAACTGCGGGAGCCCTATCTACGGGCTGGGACTCTCCCCATCACGACAAACCGGGCTGTTCTGCGCCCAGTGCAGCAGGGGCTTCACCAACCTGACCTGCAGCTGCGGCTGCGAGAACGCGGTCAACGCCAAGACCCTGACGGTCAAGGACGAGGTGACCAAGGCCCGAGGCTCGAAGCTGACTGTGGATTCGGATGGAAGTGTCCAGCGCGAAGAAAGTCCCATCCCCGGCATTCTGGGCTGCTTGGGTGGCATTGCTATCATCATCGCGATCTGCTGGGCCTCGTGCGGCTCCTGACAAGGAACAGAGGAACACCATGAGCCATTCTGTCATCCCGTTCAGAGCAGCCGCTCTCGCAGCCACAGTCGCTCTTGCTGGACTGCTGCCACAGGCAAGCCAAGCTGACGTGGGCCTGTCCATGACCATCGCTGGCGCGGACTATCCCACAATCGGCACTTCCATCACCGGCCAGGCTGTTGCCCTTCCCTCACTCGACTTCCGCGGAGAGCGAGTCATCCTCCGCCTGCACCTGCTCGACATCCTTCGAGGGACAGACCGCATCGACCGTGACTGGTTCGGTGGCCTGGACCTGTTCTTCGATGTCAGCACCGAGCAGGAGGACGAGCCGATCACCTTCATCGTCCAGCCGGGCTTCATGGCCATGGGCGGTCAAGGTCTGGAGGGATGAGGAGGTGTCATGGCCGCGGTTCGCCTCGGGTCCGAGCACGACACCCGCCATGGCGGTGTTGGGCTCTACCTGGTCCCCGGACTCGGCATCGGCACCTGGGATGACGAGACCAAGCTGATGACCAGCGGCAGTCTCCAGGTGAGCACCTGGTTGAAGAGGGGCGGTCGGGACAGGCACCGGACCAAGGAAGTAGAGATGTTCGACTGACTCGACAGGCTCCGGACATCGATGTCCGTAGGGCAAGAAACCCCTGTCCATCGGTCGCAATAGCGCGAAAAACCAGTCCGCAAGACTGCGGCTGGTTGAACTGGAAAAGAAAAGGGGAGGAAGCGATCTTCATCGTCTTCCTCCATGTAGGCAGGCCCACCAGGGCCTGCTTTGTCGTTGTGGGATTGCCCGTCATGCCGTCTGGCAGCGGGTGGAGTATTCACAGGGCGTGATGGCGAAAAGGATGGACGCAGCGTAGCGATGAGGCTGGTGGCTTGACGACAGAGGAGTAGCCGGTGATCGAGGTCCTCACAGTACAATCCGAGGATCATCGACCCATGGCCAATCCCGCCCCCACCTTGACCCGTTCCACAATGCTTCGCACGTCCGGCGAGCCGTTCGCTGACATCGACAACCGGATCGCCGGCCTTCTCGGCACAGTACCCACGACAGCCGAGGACTTCCTCGTGCTGGAGCAGGAAGCCATGAGGCTTGGCGCAGCGCTTGCCGACTGCATCATCGAGACCGTGCTGAAGCAGGTCAACGACGACCGAGACGAGCGGCGGGCCGCCAGCGCGGTCGTCCGTATGCGACTCCGCGATGCCGGCGAGACCCAGCGTATCGACAACCAGGGGCCTCGCCCGGTGAGGGTCAGGCTGCCTGGTGGTGGCGTGGTGGCGATGAAGACGCCGTACCTCCGCCCGAGCCGCAAGGGGCTGGTGGGACGACCGAGGACCAAGCGTGGGACGGCCGGCTCTGGCTGCTACCCGGTGCTGGAGCGACTGGGCATCCTCGACGGCGTGACGCCGCTGACGCGTTCCAAGATCGCCCGCCAGATCGTGCTGTGCGGCAGCTACGCAGAGGCCCTGGACCAGCTCCGTCTCGACGGCATCGAGCTGGACGTCTCCACGATGGTCAGGGTCTCGGTGGCTTTGGGGAACGCCGCCATCGAGCACCGCGATCAGGCCCTCTCTGACGCGCTGAACGGGCCGTTGCCCGAGCACTCCATGGTCGAGGGGCTGCGCATCCGAGTCTCCCTCGACGGCGGTCGAGCCCGGACCCGGAGGACCAACAAGACGTATCGGAAGGGCAAGAATGGCCGGCGCACCTTCTCGCTGCCCTGGCGCGAGCCACGCCTGATCACCGTCGATGTCCTCGATGAGGATGGCGTCATGGACCCTGACGTGCCGCCCATCTACGAGGTCGACCTGGGCGATGCCGATCGCGTGTTCGACGTCCTTGTGGGGCTGCTCCGGTTCATCGGAGCGCACAAGGCCAGGGAGATCGTCTTCGTGGCCGATGGCGCCGACTGGATCTGGTCTCGCGTGGACGCCATGATCGAGCGGGCCGAGCTCCCCGTGGGTCAGGTCCGGACGATCCTCGACTACTACCATGCATCCGAGCACATCGCGGATGCCCTGCGGGCCTGCAAGAACCTCTCGGACCGGGACAGGCAGACCCACCACAGGGCCCTCGGCCGCCTGCTGCTCCAGCCAGGTGGACCCCAGCAGGTCATCGATCAGCTCTCCGAGCTGGCCCGGGGCCGCAGGGGCAAGAAGGTCAACCGCGAGATCAGGTACCTCCGCAAGCACCTCGACCACATGCGCTACGCAGAGTGGCGGGACGCCAAGGTCCCCATCGGCTCGGGCATCGTCGAGAGCGCGATCAGGCGGGTCATCAACCTGCGGTTCAAGGCCGCCTCGATGTGCTGGAGAGAGGACCACCTCGCCGCCTTGCTCTACCTACGCTGCGCCCTGAAGTCCGGGCGCTGGGAGGAGTTCATGCTC
>JAERTI010000008.1 GCA_016844925.1 Candidatus Uhrbacteria bacterium | reverse complement strand
AGCGCCTTTCCTACTGAAAACTTGACCAGTTTGGCCGCAGGAATCTGAATCTCCTTCCCGGTCTGGGGGTTCCGGCCTTTGCGTGCTCCGCGCTCGGTCACCTTGAACGTGCCGAATCCGGTCAGGATCACGGGCTCCCCTTTCACCATCGACTCCTTGATGACATCCAGAAGGGAATCAAGAGCCTCTCCTGCCGCCGTTTTTGAATTGAGTCCGGACTTCTCCTGCAACTTCGCGATCAACTCAGCCTTGGTCATCTGTTCCTCCTACGTTTTTTTTCGTTTCTCCCACAGACGCATGGGCGCTAAGCCAAGGGGAAGGCGGCTTAGCGCAAACGTGTGTCCAAAAAACGGTTCATCCGGGTGGAAAGTACTTTCCCATTGCGGTCAGGCACGAAGCAGGACACACAAATATTAAGAGACGGCAGGAGAATACACACAGGATTGACTTTCAAGAATTCTCTACTACCTCGGTCTGATTTCTGAAAAATAAGGAAAACTCAATGAAAAAAAAGATTGTTATTCTATGCCTCATACTGCTGTTTCCAGTGAGTGTTTGGGCAGGGGAATACAACTATATTTCACAGGAAGACATGCTCTACCGCCTGGGTAAGGGGCCGTCCATGCTCATAGTGGACATCAACCCGGCCGAGCAGTTCGCCAAAGGGCACCTGCCAGGAGCGATTGAAACCAATGCCTATCCGGTTAAGACAAAAGAGGAAAAAGCCCGGCTGGATAAGGTGTTGCCTAGTATTCAAAGGACTTCGCAGGACATGGTCATCGTCTGCCCAAGGGGGGGCGGCGGGGCGAAACGAGCTTTTGACCACTACCTGTCAAAGAATGTCGATCCAAGAAAGATGTATATCCTTGAAAAGGGTATGCGGGGGTGGCCCTACGCCACTGAATAAGGCGGTGAAGGGGCCGGGGCTCAGATTCTGGCAATGCTTAACTGAATGGGTAAGGCCCTGCCTTGTTGGAAGGTGGGGCTTTTTTAGGGCAAAACGGACGACTAGTGGAAAGAGAAGAATCAAAGTTCCCCATACTTAGGCCGCGAAACCGTCCAAGGATCGGGGACCACTATTCATCCGTGACCAATAGCACCAGAAATTTTTCTCTCCAAATTTTTCCCTAATAAATTCAAAAATAATCATCAAAAAACAATCTTTTTTCTTGCCAAGTCATGTTTGGCTACTATTAAGTAGAATTCTGTTTTCCTCTATTCCAACCACAGGGGGCGTATATGGGGAAACTTGCTGGGCAGTTCATAAGGGGCAAGCGTAAAGCCCTTCACGCCAAGGATCCTCGCTATTCTATCCGGGGCGTGGCCGAGCGCATTCGGGTTCATCAGTCCTTTTTGAGCAAGCTGGAACGAGGCGAGCCTTGCTCAATCTCAGAACAAAAGGCGGTAGCCCTGGCAAAGGAACTCGGGGAAGACCCCGATGTTCTTCTGGCCATGCTGGGCAAGGTCTCAACCGACATCCAACGGATCATTTTGCAACGCCCCAAGCTTTTTTCCCAGTTTCTTCGACAAGCCAAAGACCTGCCTGACGACATCATTCTTTCCGACGAGGTGTTGCTCGGAAAGCACAACGGATTCGAGGAGCGGGTCCAGGAGGTCACGAGGGAAACCAAGGAGGCCAACGAGAGGCTCAAAAAGGCGCTCAACGAAACCAGCCGGGTCAAGAAGGAATTGGAGAAGAAAGAAGCCATGTTGTCGGGGTTGGTGAACGCCTCCGCTGACAGGGTTCTGCTCATGGATATTGAGGGAACTCTATTGGCCTTGAACGATTCCTCTGCAAAGGCGCTCGGCAAGAAAAAAAATGAAATGCTCGGCACCAACTTCTATGACTACTTCAAGCCCGACGTGCTGGAAATCCAGAAAGAAAAGGTCAAGGAGGCCATACAGACAGGAAAACGCGTTTATTTAACAGACAGGGTAGATGGTGTCATTCTGGACAGCATCATCGCTCCGATAAAGAACTCAGCCGGACAGGTCATCAAACTGGCCATCTATGCCCGCGACATAACCGAACACAAGCGTATTGAGGAGGAGTTGAGCTACATCAACGATCTCAACAAGATGCTTCTGGACAGTCTACCCCATCCAGCCTTGCTTATTGACCGCCACCGTACAATTCTTGCCGCGAACAGGATCGCCTTAGACATCGGATCAAAGGTGGGGGGGTATTGTTGGCGTGATTTTGGCCAATGCATTTCCATCCCTGCCGAGGATCGGAAGTACGTCGAGAAACATGACGGTACCCCCCCCGCAGGTGGGACAATGTGCCATTTCTGTCAAGCCGACTGCGCCCTTGACCTGTTGGAACCGAAGCAGGGGGATGTAGAAGTGTCCGGCCGTCTGTTCGACACCTGGTGGGTGCCGGTGGGAGATGGCTTGTTTCTTCACTACGCTATTGACATCACGGACCAAAAACAGGCTGAAGCGGAACTTGTCACCTCAAAAGACCTAGCCGACTCCGCCAACCGCGCCAAGAGCGAGTTCTTGGCCAACATGAGCCATGAGATAAGGACCCCGCTCAATGGTATTATGGGCATGCTCCAGTTGATTCAAATGACGCCGGTCGACGAAGAGGAGGAGCAGAAGGAGTATCTCCAGGTGGCCATGCGTTCCAGTGAGAGCCTGCGGGATCTTCTCAACGACATCCTCGATTTGTCCAAGGTGGAGGCGGGCAAACTCGATTTTTTTGAGGAAGCCTTCGACTTGCACGGTCTGATTCAGGAGATATCTGATATATTTTTGCTTCAACTCTCGAAAAAAAACCTCATTCTGCATAGTAGTATCGACACCGGGGTTCCTACCCAATTGAGGGGCGATAGACTGAGAATCAAACAGGTGCTTATCAACATCGTGGGAAATGCCGCCAAGTTCACCTCAAAAGGGGCTGTACGATTAAATGTGTCCCTTCCTAAGGGTCATCCCGGAACCGATCCTACCCGGATTATATTCACTGTTTCGGATACGGGCATCGGCATCCCCGAAGAACATCGGGAAAATATTTTCGAACCCTTCACCCAGGCGGATGGATCCTATACGAGAAAATACGGCGGGACCGGCCTTGGGTTGGCCATTGTCAAACGGCTTGTGGAAATGATGGAGGGGACTGTCCAGATCGAAAGTGAAGTCGGGGTAGGGACAACGGTCCGCGTTGAAATCCCTGTAAAGGAAGTGGAGCCCCACACTCCTTCAGAGGAACCAACTCCCTCTGAAACGATGTCGGCTTCCTCTGTCGACGACGAACCGTTTTGATTCCTTCTTTGGGAGCCGAACCAAAACCCTTACGACCAGTCAATCCCGGAGAAGAACATTTCATCTGGACGAGGGGTAACATTTCATTTAGACGAGCACAAACGTTTCATTTGGTCGAACACTCGGCTTTTGAATGGACTTGATGACTGAATCGATACTCTACCCGCGTTTTGCACGTCGCCGCCTGGAGGAGGCCCTGACCGACACCCCGGTGGTGCTGGTTCATGGACCCCGCCAGTGTGGCAAGACGACACTTGCCCGTATGGTAGGCGATGCGGCAGGCTACGGCTACGTCACTTTTGACGACGATGTGCAGCTTGCGGCGGCCGAGACCGATCCGGTGGGCTTCGTTGCCGACCTACCGGACAAGACCGTGCTTGATGAGGTGCAACGCGTGCCGGGCCTATTTCTCGCGCTGAAATCAGTCGTGGACCGAGATCGTCGCCCCGGACGATTCATCCTGACCGGCTCGGCCAACGTATTGCTCGTCCCCAAATTGGCCGATTCCCTGGCAGGACGCATGGAAATTCTGCGACTACACCCGCTGGCACAAGACGAACTTGCCCGCAACGAGTCGCACTTTTTTGATGCTTTATTTGAAGGGCGGTTTTTGAACCGCCAGTTCGAACGTCTGGGGCCAGCACTTGCCGAACGAATTGTCGCGGGGGGATACCCCGCAGCACTTACCCGCGCCAAGCCCCAACGACGGGCTGCGTGGTATCGAGACTACATTGAGACGCTTGTCCAGCGGGACGTGCGCGATCTTGCGCGCATCCGCGCTTTAGAGTCGCTGCCACGATTGCTTCAGTTGGCTGCCAGCCAGACCGCACGGCTGGTCAATGTGGCTGAACTGGCAGCCGCCTTTCAGTTGAGCAGACCGACCATCCACGACTACGTGACCCTCTTGGAGAGAGTATTCCTCCTGGAGCACCTGCCTCCCTGGCACAGCAACCGGCTGAGTCGTCTCATCAAGACTCCCAAATTACACCTAACAGACACCGGACTGGCAACTGCGCTGCTCGGAGTGGATTCCGCCACCCTGGCCAGAGATCGCACCACGCTTGGCCAGCTTCTGGAAACTTTTGTGTTCCAAGAACTTCGACGGCAGGCAAGCTGGCGCGATGCGCCAATAGAATTCTACCACTTCCGGGACAAGGACGGTGCCGAGGTGGACATCGTGCTGGAGCACGGTTCCCAAGAGGTGGCTGGTATTGAGATCAAGGCGGCAGCGACTGTAACGGGAAAAGATTTTCGAGGCCTGAAAAAGCTCAAGGAAGCCGCCAGGGATCGTTTTGTCGTCGGTCTGGTGGTGTACGACGGGGAAAGTGTGGCCAGCTTTGGAGATGGGTTGTATGCGGTCCCGATCCGTTCACTGTGGGAAACCACCTGACGGACAACCCAATGATTCTCTAAACCTCGGCTGAGTGGAGTATGGGTTTGGCGAGGCATGAGCAGAATCCCCGGGCACTCGATGAGTTGCGACAGCTACGAGAGGAAAATGCCCGACTGAAAATTCTGCTGACCACCCACGGCGTTCCCTGGGTGGCTCTGGCCACTTTCTCTTCGCCCTTGACACTCGCAGGTACTTCAGGACTCGCGGCCTCTTCCCTACCAGGTTCTGATAGAACCCGATCCGCTGAAAGAGGTACTTGTCCACCAGCCGCTCTGCACCATAGGGGCGAGAGCAAAACGTCTCCACAGCCCCAACGGTCCTGGGGCCGAGCGCGCCGTCACATGCGAGAGCCGGGAAACAGAGCGCGTTGTGCGATTCCTGCAAACACTTAATTTTGCGCCGCTGTCCATCTGCGAGTTTGACGATAGACACTGCTATATGTATGACAATTACGCTGCCACAAATGTACAACCTATACAACCCGTTGGGGACTTGCTCTATCCTTGCCTAGTCAATAGGGACAAGGACTTTAAGAGTCTTTGGGAGTCGATGATTCTGTCCGAAGTTGTTGATTCGGATAAGTGACATCTCAGTCAATTCCATTCCCTTTACCATAATATGTACTTCGTCTAGGCTCCAAAGTGACTCGTCCAATATCATACCAGGCTTAAGATTGGCTAAATCAATCTGCCGCCGAACATAGCCTTCTTCTCCAGCGGTTCCCTTTTCAAGAATGTCAATGATGACATCATCATACCATCCCTTTCGTTCTCGCAACAAATCGATGGCGTCATGTGTCAAGGGCGGAGTAAAAGTGTACCGGCGGGCCGGAGTAAAAGTGTACCACTAGCCAGCAGACAAAGGGCCCCCGAGGGGGCCCTTTGAGTTCCTGTTTTTGTCCTCTCCTCAACGTGGCAACTCGTCCGTTGCGTTGTCATCTCCGGAAGACATGCCGGGAACGGGACCACGTTTCATCTTGCTTTGCTTAAGCCGATAGCTGTCGCCATTCACTTCCAGGATATGCACATGATGGGTGAGGCGATCGAGCAATGCCCCTGTCAGACGTTCCGATCCGAAGACCTCAGTCCACTCGTCAAACGGCAGGTTGCTCGTCACCAGGATGGAGCCTCGCTCATAACGTTGGCTGAAGACTTCGAACAACAGTTCGGCTCCTGTTTTTGAGAGCGGCACGAATCCGAGTTCATCAATGATGAGCAATTTGTAGCCAGCAAGCTTCTTTTGCATGCGGAGCAATTGTTTTTCTTCTCGGGCCTCCAACAACTCGTGGACCAGGGCTGCTGCCGTGACAAAGCCGACGGAGAGGCCCCTTTGGCAGGCTGCGAGGCCTAGACCAAGCGCAATATGCGTTTTCCCTGTCCCGCTGTTACCGAGAGCTATGACATTCTCCCGGCGTGCGATGTATTCACATCGAGCGAGTTCACGGACCAGAGCCTTGTTGATACTGGGCAAGGCCAGGAAGTCGAAACTGTCCAGGCTTTTAATTGTTGGGAATTTGGCCTCCCGAATCCGCCGCTCCACCATCCGCCGTTCGCGTTCAATCAACTCCAATTCGGATAGACGCAGCAGATAGCGAGGGTGGTCCAGGCCTTCGGCAGCGCACTGCTGGGCCACCTTGTCATACTCCCTGAGAAACGTAGGCAGTTTCAGGGCTTTCAGGTGATGTGTTAGAAGTAACTGTGGGGTTTCGTTCATGCCGGTGCCCCGTTCAGCAGGGACGAGTAGGCACAGACCTGAGTCGCCATGACTTGGGCATTGGGAAGGTACGGGTAGACATCCAGGTCAAGCCGAGGCGGCTTCTGCTCAATGTGGCAGAGCAGTAGATGCTTAACCGCGTCAAAGCCGATCGATCCCAGTTGTAGGGCTTGCTTGACCGCAACTTCGACATGGCCGAGGGAGAAGACTTCCATAAGCCGCAATACCTGAACATACTCCCGCTTGCCTGCGGTGCCCATGCGGCCCTCAAGCGACCGTCGCAGGAGAGAAAAGCATTCGGGCAGTTGCCAACCAGCAAGCGGTGCCGCCTGGTCCAGAGCCTTAATTTTCTTCTCCAGCAACGCCAGATAGTGCAGTGGATCAAAGATGAAGTCTTCCTTCGCGTATGAGCGTGCATGCCGGGCAATGCATTCCGTC
>JAERTI010000007.1 GCA_016844925.1 Candidatus Uhrbacteria bacterium | reverse complement strand
GTTCGTCGAGCAACACCTCGGCCTCGCCTCGAGACTTCACCTTCCGTCGTGTGTTGGCCACCTTGTCCTCCAGGGCCAGGGTCGCCTTCACGTCACACGCTCACGACCCCCCAGCCCCGGTGCTTGGCGGAGGGCTTACGTTGATCTGCTGAGCGCGACCTCTGCTCCCGCACCCGAGGATCTTGAGACAGTAACGAGTGGAAAGGCGCACTTCGTGTTCCGGAACGAGGCCCTCGCTGCAGGAGGGGCTTGGGCTCTGCTCAACCATCTTGTCGGGATCGAAGACGAACGGAAGCTTGTCTCTTGCTTCGTTGTCCTTGGTAGAGGTGGCGGAATGCGAGGGGGGAAGATTGATGACGCGGTTCGATTTGTTGCAGAGAACTATCTTGAACCGCTCTTCGACTACCTTGACGAGAGACTGGATGACCACGCCGAGCTTCTGGCCTCCCTGATCCGGTTCCAGCAGTGGGCCCGCTGGTTCGGCCACCGTGAACTGGCTGCCCTCGTTGCCGAAGAGGCCCAGGCTGTGGCCCAGGGAGACAGGCAGCGTCAGCAGTCTGAGGATCGTCTTCAGACCGCCATGTACGAGTGGCTGTTCCGCGATGGCATGAGCTTCACGGAGATGGACAGGGAACCACAGACAGGCGTGGGCCGCCCCGACTTCAAGTTCATGCTCCAGGGGCAGGTGGTTGCCTCCGAGGTCAAGCTCTTTGGGGAGTTCGGGCCGACCAGATACACCAAGAGCGACCTTCGCAAAGGCGTGAACCAGCTCCTCGGCTACATGGACGACTACAATGCGGGGGTAGGCTACCTCGTGGTGTTCAACCGAGAGCCGGCGGGTGTGCGCTGTAGGCTGGAAGGCCACCATGATGGGGTGCCGAAGCTCCAGGTGGCTGGAAACCGGACGATCTATGTCTTGGTGGTTCCCGCCATCGCACCCACCGCGGCGAGTCGGGGCTCTGCCAACCAGCCTGTGGAGCTGGTGGTAGAGGATCTGCTGCCCGAGACTCCCGCCGCCCCTGAAGAGTGAGAGCAAGCGGAGGCTCCTGACGACAAGGCTGCCCAAGGGCTTGGCAGCCTGGCATGAGTACAAGCCCCTGGAAACAGCCCCGAGCATTCCGGCCTTCAGATCCGAGACCGCCAGCGTAATGGAAAGGGTGATGGAACAGGCATTCCCTCACCCCTCTCGGGGCCGTTCCCCGGGTGCCATCCAGCCCAGCCTGACCATGCCCGAGCCCAGCTCCAAGACCTCCCAGGTGATCGCGTTTCCCGAGCCCGCGGTCTGCGTGGTCGACGCGTACCTGCGTGGACTGCCCAGCGAGGCGACCCGACAGGTCTACGCTCAGTGCATCAGGAGCTTCGGAACGTTCCTAGGCGACCGCAATTTCAAGAGCGCCAGCCGTCGCGACGTGGAAGCATACCGGGCTCACCTTGAAGCTCTTGGCCGGGCTCCAGCGACCATCAGCAAGCACCTGTCCGCGCTCTCGGGGCTCTACGCCTTCCTCGTGGATGAAGGTGAGGTCTTGAAGAACCCGGTGGCGTCAGCTCGGAGGCCCCGTCTCTCGGACACAAGCACGAGGAAGGGCATCACCCCGGCGGAGACTCAGGCGCTGCTGGCAGTCTGCAACCCCACCACCACCATCGGGCTTCGTGACCGAGCCCTCGTGCTCACCTTGGCCGTCCAGGGCTGGCGGGTGTCGGAAGCTCTGGGGCTTCAGGTAGGCGGCCTGGACGACGAGCAAGGCCATCGGGTCGCCACCATCTCGGGCAAGGGCGGTAAGGTCGCCACGGTGCCCCTGGCGGCGACTGTGTGGGGAGCCATGCAGGGCTGGTTGGAAGCAGCAGGCATCAGCGAGGGAGCGGTGTTCGTCCCGGTGCTCAAGGGTGGTCGTGTCCAGCCCGGCTGCGCCATCAGCGCTCAGAGTGCATGGCGGCGGGTCAGGTTCCTGGCAAGGCGGGCTGGCATCAGCCGCGACTTGCACCCCCACTTGTTCCGCCACGGGGCGGTGACCGAGGCGTTGTCTCGGGGCGTACCCCTCCACCAGGTGCAGGACTTCGCCAGGCATGCCGACCCGAGGACGACCCGACGCTACGACTCGCACCGGATGTCGTTGGCGAACCCGACGCCTCATGTGCTGGCTGCAGGCTTGACCGTTGAGGGCGAGGAGTAGACCATCGGGTCGCCGCGCCAGCATCAAAGGTGCAGAAAAGGGTTTCCAAAGGGTGCCCAAAGGGTTTGACCCTGGCACCGTGGATGGCGATCCCCGGCAGCCGGGGCGATGTCCGGGCGCAGAAAGGGGTTGCACTTTCGGTTCGGCTCTTGGCGGGCTTCCCGTGCCTGTTCGGTGATGGTCTCGACCTGTGCTGGTTCAGCCTGAACCGAAGTCTCCGGGGGCTTGCTGCTACGGAGTTGCTTGCTGCGGTTGAGGTTGGTGGTTGGGGTGGTGATGTCGCCGTCCGCGGGCCCGACGGCGCTGCTCGCGGGCGAGGGCGAGCTTCTTGTCTCGCTCCTCGAAGATGGCCTTGTGGTTGCCCTCCAGCCTGTCTCGCGGCGTGACGTATCCGATGGCGCTGTGTAGGCGCACGTTGTTGTAGTGGGCGACGAAGTTGGCGACCACGCGCTTGGCGTCCGCCAGAGACAGCGGCGTCTTGACCCTGATGGCCTCGGCCTTCACGGTCTGGTGCCATCGCTCGAGTTTGCCGTTGGACTGGGGGTAGTAGGGCGCCGTGCGGACATGGGTCATGCCGGCGAGTCGGATGAACTCTTTGAAGTCCCTCGCGATGAACTGGGGGCCGTTGTCGGTGATCATCCTGGGCCTGGCGTCCGGGTACTTCTCCCTCGCGGCCTGGAGCACGAGCTCGACGTCCTGTTCGCGCATGGACTCTCGGATGTCCCAGTGGACCAGGTAGCGGCTGCAGCCGTCCAGGACGGAGATCAGGTAGTAGAAGGTGCCGCAGATGTTGAGGTACGCGATATCGGTGTGCCAGTGGTCGTGGGGCTTCTCGGGCTGCTGGAATCCGTTGCCCTTGCTCTTGGTGGACTTGTTCCAGCGCTGCAGCAGGCCGGCGTCCCGGAGCACCCTGTAGACGCTGGAGGGGCTGACCGCGACGACGTCGCCATCCAGCATCATGAAGGTCAGCCGCCGGTAGCCCTCGTCGGGGTTCTTCTTGGCGAAGTCGATGATGGTCTGCTTCTCCCAGCTCCACAGCCAGTGGTCGCGGGGAATCCAGGAGTTGTGCTCGTTGATGCGACCGTAGCGCTTGCGCCAGTCGTAGTAGCGGCCCTCGCGGACGCCAATCCAGTCGATGAAGCTCTTCGCCGGCAGGGCCGTGAAGTCGCTCCACTCCCTGACGAAATCCACGATCTCGTCGCGTGTGTCGTGGGGAACCCAAGCGCTGCTCAGAGTTCCCCAGACTCTTTTTTTGCCCGGACGAACTCCTCCGTCACGCGTGCGATGACGTGATCCTTGTGGGCCAGCTTGGCCTCGAGGTTCTCCACCTTGCGCTCCAGCTGCTTCTCGCGGCTGTCGCGGTCGTTGGCGAAGGCGGCAGTGCCGTTCTCGAACAGCTTCTTCTGCCACTCGTAGAAGGAGCCAGGGCGAACGTCGTGCTTGTCGCACACCTCCGAGACGGACTTGCCCTCCAGAAGGTGTTCTCTGAGGATCGTGAGCTTCTGCTCGGCGGTGAAGTGTCGGCGCTTTCTGCGGGCCATGGGGCCTCCTGGGGAGATGTAGCTATCTCGCTGACCAGGAGAACTCCGATTCCGACTGGGGCACTACAGACCAACGAGCAGGGCTATGGCCTCGGGAGGAGGAAGGTGTAGGCCATGTCGCCCACAATGAACCGCGATCTCATACGAAGCCTTTCACTCGGACTCACCCGCATCGGAGACTTCGAGCGAAATTCACTGCGTTCGTTCTCATTAGGTCTCAGCGGCGTGATGCGTCAGTCCCACGCGGTCCGCGTCCTGGACGCCACCACCGTACTCCCCTCGCTCTCCCAGCCGACCATGGCGGGCATCGACTTCTCCCGGCTGTTCAGTCCTTCACTAGGCCTAGCGAACTTCTATGAGAGCAATACCAGGGGGATCGGGTCCTTGCTCGGCCTCTCTGGTGCGTTGACGGAACATCTCGGCTCTGTACGGAATCCGCTTGGTGGACTGCTAGGCATGAACTGGCAGGCAAGCTTGGCGGGGTCAATCAACTCGCTGGTGACCTCTCTACTTGTTGACTTTGAGGAGTCAAACCAGCGTTTCTTCGCGCTGCTTGAGAAGTTCGGACCGCTGTGTGTAGCCTTGGGCTGGCCTCCTTCCCGACACCTTTACATAGACGACATGGCGACCGCCATCGATGCTGCAGCCACACAGGATGACGAGTCCGTGAAGGCTGCTTTCGATGCGCTCATGGTCGAGAGGCACACCGAGGCGGTGTTGGAGGAGATGTTTGATTCATGGCACGACAGGACCTGGATACGGAAACGGCTGCCCATCATCGAGGAAGGAATCAAGGCTCACCATGAGGGGCGGTATCTGCTCTCCGTTCCCGCCTTGCTACCCCAGGTTGAGGGACTCATTGTAGACGGCTTCTCGCGGAAGGGCTGGGTGGGGAATACCGCCGTTCAACTTCTGGCCAAGAGGCTACTCCAGGATGATGGAGAGGTGCCGTTTCACTCCGCAGTCTCAAGTTTCTACCTGGGCACCGTTCTGAGGAAATTCGAACATGGTGATGCCGTTCCTGTTGGCGTGAGCCGCCACGCCGTCCTGCATGGTGGGGACATCGCCTATGGCACGGAGACCAACTCTCTGAAGACAATCCTCCTCATTGACTGCCTCGTGGACGCATTCGGCGTGTTCTCACCTGCACGCTCCCACCGATACCACACGCCCGGGTGTCACTACCTCGGGAGAACCAAGGCAAAGAAGCGGCAAGACTGGAATCGGTTCCTCGGCAAGATGAGGATCTTCAGAAGTATCGCGGAAGCTGAGGCGGTTGGCCTCCTCCCCTGCAAGCACTGTCAACCAGACAACAGGTAGAAGATAGAGAGTTCCTGCTTTTTTGTCCTACAGGGACATGTCTGGCTCGGGTGGTCGGAACGGGCCCAAGCGCCGCAGGCACTCCTCTGGATCGGATTCCCACAACGCATACGCCTCGGGGACTGCCCCATCCGTTAGGGCGTTCACCGCATAGTTGCAGAACCACACCTGGAAGGCATGAACCTGCTCTGCCAATACGGGAATGCTCGTGATGATGCACTGCACCTGCCTCAACGGCTTCTTGGGGTCATCGCCCGTGGGCTTCATGATCACGAGATTGAGATCACTCGATGAGAATCCGAAGACGCGGTGGTGTTGTGGGCTCGCGTGGATGAGGTACTTGTCCCGTACCAGCTTCAGAGGGACATCGAACCAATCTGTTTCCTCCGCGATCACCCGGCCATATTCCTCGTGTCCGGCGATGAACCTGCCCGCAGTGAAGAACTTCTTGTGCGCGTTGAATGAGGTGAAGCTGGGTAGCTGGCCGCCCTTGAGGAAGTGCCGTGAGAGGGCAGCAATCCTATCCATCAGGATTCGGGCATGGATGAGGCAGTTGACCAGGTCGTAGAGGAGATACCGCTTGATGGCGTTGTAGCGGTCTGCAAGGCGGCGCTGGTGGTCGGTGTATGGCACCTGCCACTCGGCCTTCAAGCGCACCTGCTTGTCGTACCTCATCGCAAGGGAAAGCTCAGGGAGAAACCGATCCAGTGAGAGGTAGTAGAACTCGTATGCCTCGGCGTAGCGTGATCCCTCGGACTCCATGATCTGGTATCCGTATGGCCTCTCTCCCAGCACCACGAACAGCGGCACCATCGGGTCTCTTCGATACCGCTTCAGGGTCTTGCGGACGTTGAGCCTCCCGGGCTCCTTCGTGTGTCCCGCGATCCAGTCTTCTCTTGGCATGTTCGTTGTCGCCTATTTCTTTCCGGTCATCTGTCGGGCGAGGCACTCTTCAAGCCACGGCAGCACTTCAACACTCACGCTTCCGAGAAGCCTCTCAATGTCCTCCCCTTGAATGACGATCACATGGGCTCCTGATCTTCTGATGTCGGACGCATGAGTCCTGAAGGCGCTGGTAACCCCATGCACGGCGAAGAAGAAACAGACAGAGCAGGCTGTCCCCATGCCAGCAAGGCGGCTTTCAGCGTAAGCACTCCGCCAACCCATCCTGACAGGCGCCATTGAGCGTCGTAGGGCACCTCTCGGAGGTGCCTGATGGGCTGCAGAGTGTTGGCGCGCGATCTCGATGAGCGTGCTCGAGAGAAGCTGGTGGCGGAGATGGATG
>JAERTI010000006.1 GCA_016844925.1 Candidatus Uhrbacteria bacterium | reverse complement strand
TCTTTCAACTACGAAACACGCGAAAGTGCGCGAAAACAGCGGTCAAAAAATGGCTGCGATAGCAGTATACCGAATCAACGGAAAGCTGCTTAGGGCCATGCCCCTTTTTCGCGTCTTTTAGCGTGTTTCGTAGTTCTTCATATTTTGAACCTGTCAAAGACCGGCTGTATTGAATATGCGTCATCATACAATCCGGAAGAGCAATTGTCGTTCGTTATTTTCGATTCCTTTCTGAGCGTCCTGGAAGGACGCCCAAAGAACACTGGGATTCCTGCTGGAGTCTTGATATAAATATGCGTGTCGACCTGTTGAGTTTTCCGAAGGCAATTCTCCGTGTGGGAGATTCGTTCTTCTGAACACTGAACACCGAAAACCGAAAACTGTCTATTCTGAGGTAGTGTCATGACAACCCAATGTCTCCTTCTCATTACGCTGTCGGCCCTGGCCCCGCAGCACGTCGGCCACCAGGACTTCACCGAATATGTGAGGCCTCAGATAGGCTCTGTACACGGGCGGTGGTTCTTCTACACGCCGGCTGCGCTGCCCTTTGGCATGGCCAAGCTTGCGCCCCACACCAATGGGTATGGCAGCCCCGGGTCGTGGCTGCCCTGTGGCTATGACGATCGCCACGGATCCATCGAGGGCTTCGGCAATCTTCATGAGTTTCAGATCGGCGGGATCGTGCTGATGCCCACCGTGGGGCCACTGAAGGTCGTGCCGGGCAGTCTTGAGGATCCGGACTCGGGCTATCGTTCCAGATTCGACAAGTCGAGCGAGCAGGCCAGGGCGGGCTACTACTCCGTACGGCTCAAGGATTACGGGATCAGGGCCGAACTCACCGCCACGCGCAGGGTGGGTCTTCACCGCTATACATTCCCTGCGTCCGAGGCATCCAATATCATCTTCGACATCGGCCATCGCCAGGGCGAGAGTGGTCGCGTGATTGACGCAGAGGTGGCTCAGGTCGGGAAACGGGCGATCAGCGGCAAGGTCGTGACCTATCCGTTCTATGTGCATCTCAACGACACGGGTCGCGAGGTACCGCTCTACTTCTATGCCGAATTGAGCAAGGCACCCGATGCGGTCGGGACTTTCACGGCCCTGGAACAGAACCCTTCGGACAAATATCCGCTGGAATGGTACAAGGGCATGGACACCGAGATCTTTCCCAACAAGACGGGCATACAAGGACGTGGGACAGGCCTGTATGTCACCTTCGCCACAAAGCAGGACGAAGAGGTCCTGGTCAAGGTCGGTGTGTCGTATACCAGTGTGGAGAACGCCAGACAGAATCTGTACGTCGAGGCGGGGCGTCTGGGATTCAACGAGGCCCGCACAAGGGCGCAGGACGAGTGGGCCAAGGCCCTTGCACGCATCGAGATCGAGGATCCCAACCGGACCAACAAGGAGAAGTTCTACACGGGCCTGTATCATGCGCTCCTGGGGCGCGGCATGTGCAATGACGTCAATGGTGCCTACCCGGCCAAGGACGGCAGTATCGCACAGTTGCCCATGCAGGACGGCAAACCCGTCCACAACCAGTACAATACAGACGCGCTGTGGGAATCCTGCTGGAACCTGTTTCAACTGTGGAACATGGTGTATCCCGATGTGTCCAGCGATTTTCTGCAGGGGATCCTGGCGTACTACGAGGACTGCGGCTGGACCCATGACGGCATGGCGGCCGGTGCATTTGTGCCCGGTGTGCCCTCCAACTTTTCAGGGTTGTCGCTGGCCTCTGCCTATCAGTGCGGCATCAGAGATTTCGACATCGAGCTGGCATACGAGGCCGCTCGCAATGCAGAGCTTGTCACCAAGGACCGTCCCTTTGGCGCAGGCAAATACGACCTGGAGGAGTTCATCGAGAAGGGATACATCGCCCTGGACAACTACCAGACCAATGTCGGCTGGGGCTTCAATTTCGGCTCGTCCCACATGCTGGAATACTGCTTCACCAGCTCCGCCGTGGCAAACTTCGCAAAGGCATTGGGCAAGGACGCAGACGCAAAACAGCTTCGAAAGATGTCGAAACACTATGAAAACATCTTCGATTCCGAAACGAAATTCATGCGTCCCCGTGAGAAGGACGGGACGTTCCTGAAGGCCTTCGATCCGATGAAGGCCTGGGTCGGTTTCCAGGAGGGCAACTCGTACCAGTACACCTGGCTGGTGCCGCATGATGTGGACCGACTCATCGAGCTGATGGGCCGCGACCTGTTCAATGAGCGGCTGGAAGACACCTTCAAGCAGTCGCGAAAGAGCCTGTTCGGCGGCGGCCAGGAGGTGGACAGCTTTTCCGGTCTGGAGAAGCTGTACAACCACGGCAATCAGCCCTGTCTGTTCCAGCCCTGGCTGTTCAACTACAGCGGCAAGCCCTGGCTCACCCAGTTGTATACCCGCGCCATCTGTGACGAGTTCTACGGCGCCACTGCGCTGCACGGCTACGGCTACGGCCAGGACGAGGACCAGGGCCAGCTGGGCGCCTGGTTCGTGCTGGGCAGCATGGGCCTGTTCGATATCAAGGGCCTGACCGACCAGAATCCTCAGTTCAAGATTGGCAGCCCCATGTTCCGAAAGATCACGATTCACCTGCACCCAGACTACGGCCGAGGCGACAGCTTCGTCATAGAGACCCGCAACAACAGTGCGGACAATGTATACGTCCAATCCGCCAAGCTGAACGGCCAGCCCGTGACGGACAACAGCGTCCCGTGGTCCGCATTCGCCAAGGGCGGAAAGCTGGAGCTGACCATGGGGGCTCGGCCGAAGGTCGGAAGGTGAGAAGGTGAGAAGGTGCGAAGAAAATATGGAACGACCGGTCCTCGCCTTAGATAACCGATAAAGGTTATAAGGCAGGACAGAATAAGGCTGTCCGTTATCGCGGATTACCATCTGACGATAGCAGAGCCGCATATGAAATCTCTTTCATAAGGAGAACCGGTCGTGGAAAATACTATAACAAAAGTCGCGTTGGATACCCACAAAAAACAGCATACCGTGGCCTGGGTTAATTGTGAGACTGGAGAGACGGAAGTCTTCACAGTCAAGAACAATGCCAAAGAGCTCAAGAAGATGGTCAGGAAGCTCAAGAAGGCGTCATCAAGTGAGTTGCACTTCTGTTATGAAGCAGGCGTATGCGGTTTTACCCTTCAGCGGCGATTGGAAGCCTTGGAATGCCAATGCGATGTGATTGCCCCATCGCTCATCCCAACCAAGCCTGGTGAGCGTATCAAGACGGATCGTCGTGACGCTAAGAAGTTACTCGCCCTGTTTGCTGCCGATCAGTTGACTGCTGTCCATCCTCCTAATATAAAGCAGGAAGCGGCTCGTGAGGTCACCCGATGTCGTCATGCAGCGCAAGAAAATCTCAAACGGGCTCGACATCAACTCGTCAAATTGCTGACTCGCCATGGATATGTCTACAAAGACGGCAATCACTGGACGCAAAAGCATACGAAATGGCTCTGTTCCCTACAATTTGACGAGAATGACCTTCAACAGGTCTTTGCCATGATCTATACGGAGGTGGAGCATTGTGTGCAGCGTTTGGCCAGTCTAGACAAAGAGATTCAGGCCCTGGCTGAGCGTCCAGAATATCGGGAGATCGTGGGCCTATTGCGATGCTTCCGTGGGATTGACACATTGACAGCCATGGTGTTGATTACGGAAATCTTCGACTTCGGTCGTTTCAAGTCTGCCGATGCCTTGATGTGTTACCTGGGACTGGTGCCGTCAGAATATTCCAGCGGAGACAAACGGTGTCGCGGTGGTATCACCAAAGCAGGCAACAGTCGTGTTCGCCGGGCGTTGGTCGAAAGTGCCTGGCATTATCGTCATCACCCGAATGTCGGCAGAACGCTCAGACACCGCCGAAAAGATCAACCACTATGGGCGGTGGATATTGCGGATCGCGCGATGCTGCGTCTATTCAAACGGTATCATCATTTGGCCAATCGCGGCAAGATTCCACAGAAGATCACAGTGGCCATTGCCCGTGAACTGGCCGGATTCATCTGGGCGATCATGAGAGAACACCAAGCTCGTGAGGTGTCCAATGCAGCATAAGAAGAAACGAGGAACTGTTCAAAAACAGCCTGGGGCCCACCAGCAGAAGATTTCCCCCCCAGCGATCCCAAATCTGTCTGCTGGCCCAAACTGTTTTTGAACAAGCTGTTTTATGGCACATACAAACTAACGCATAGAGACAAAGGATAAGTATGGCTTAGGTGCAGGCACGATA
>JAERTI010000005.1 GCA_016844925.1 Candidatus Uhrbacteria bacterium | reverse complement strand
CACTATGTCGCCTTCCGGACTATGTCGAGCGATGTGGAATCCCTTCGCGCTTAGCCAGTGTTACGCAAATGTCATCAGGCAATCGCTCGACATAGTCCCGTTAGCATTACAGACCGTTGAGGAAGCTGAGCAGCTTATCCTCTGCTCGGTAGCGACCCGGCTTCCCGTTCGGCGGTGTCGTCTTGGTGAGCGCCTGCTCCTTCATGGCGAGTGTTGCCTCGAGATAGATCTGCGTGGTTTCGACTGATTCGTGCCCCAGCCACAAAGCAATGACCGCGCGGTCCACGCCGGATTGAAGTAGGTCCATGGCCATGGTGTGCCGAAGGACATGGACGGTGACGCGTTTTTGTTTAAGCGAGGGGCAGACTCGTGATGCTGTCGCGCAGTGTTTCCGCAGCAGGTACTGCACACCGTGGACGCTGAGCTGCTCACCCCTGGCATTGGGGAAGAGTACCTCAGCGTCGCTTCTTTGCGGTTCTCGCATCCACGCTTTCAACACGGCCGTTGTGGGTTTGGCGAGCGGGGTGCAACGTTCTTTGCGGCCCTTTCCAATCACGCGGATATGAGCACCGGTCCCAAGTATGACGTTCTCGCGTTTGAGTCCAGTCATCTCCGACAGGCGCAGACCGGTCTGTACTGCTACGAGGAGAAACGCGTGATCGCGACGTCCGAACCAGGTGAGCGGATCCGGTGCGGCGAGCAAGGCATCAACTTCTGGACGCGTCAGAAAATTGACCAAGGCGCGGGTGAATCGCTTGCTGGGGATCGCAAGCACACGCTGGATCTGCGCGGAGTGAGCCGGTGCCTCGAAAGCTGCATAACGAAAAAAGGAGTGGATCGCGGTTAGTCGCAAATTGCGACTGCGAGTACTCACCCCTCGCTCTTTCTCCAGATGGTTCAGGAAGGCCACGATCAACGGGGCATCGATCTCCTCGAACGCCAGACGTGATGGTGGTTTGCGCAAGCGCTGCTGAATGAATTTCAGCAACTGGCGGAAGGTGTCGCGATACGAGCAGATTGTGTGCGGGCTCGCCTGTCGCTGCTGCATTAAACGCTGTGTGAAGAAACGTTCCAATAGTGGGGCGAGGGTGGTACTGGTGGTCATGGCCGATCCTCCCAGCGTCGCTCGAGCCGCTGCATCGCCTCTCGCATCAACTCGGGGCACTGGCTCAGATACCAGTACGTGTCAGCGATGTGCACGTGGCCGAGGTAGGCGGACAAGATGGGGAGGCGGCGCTCCGGGTCCTCTCCGGCGCGGTACCACCGGAGCAACGTCTGCACAGCGAATCGATGTCTCATATCATGCAGACGCGGCCCATGACTGTCGGACGGACCACGCAGTCCGATCTTCCGGGACAACGCATAGAAAGTCCGGCGGATCTCTCCACCATCCAGCCGATTACCTCCGTGAGAAATGAACAGGTAGCATGCTGGGCGACCGGCCAAAAAACGCTCACGGCGCGCGATGTAATCAGCGAGCACATTGCAGGTCGAAGCGTGCAGAGGTACCAGGCGGGACTTGCCGAACTTCGTGCCTCGGACAGTTAGAAGAGCCTCCTTGAGATCGACGTCCTGGAGTTCGAGGTTGCACGCCTCGCCGATACGCAAGCCTGATACGCTCAGTAACCCGAACAAACAGTAGTAGGTCCAGGGTCGTAGTCCGGCCCCAGGAGCCATCTCGCGCGCAGCGCTCAACAGACGTCTGATCTCCTCTTGGGTATACAGGTAGGGGCGTGCTCGTTGCGGTCTGTGTGGTAGCAGGCCGCACGGTGGAACCTGGGTTCGCGGATCTGTTGCGCTACGATGGAGGGCAAAACCTCTCACGAGACGCAATCGTCTAGCCCATTCCGCGGGCCGCGCACTCGACGGTTGTTGAGCCCAGGTCAGTGCCAACTGGTGGGTGATATAGACCGCGCCGTGCTGCTCCAGGAAGGTGATGAAATCCAACAACGGCTTGTCGGCACCGTGCATTTTGAAGCCCAGATTACGCCGCATGGTCAGATATTCTCGAACAGCTTTTCGTAGGGTGTTCATCGTACACCTCCCGGCCACGACAAGGCCAGCGTACGCAACGCAGTGAGGTCCACTTTTGCGTAGATCTTCGTCGTCTCGGGGCTGCGATGCCCCAACAACTCGCCGATCTCGGTCAAGGAGGCACCGTGACGCAGCATCTCGGTGGCCAGGGCGTGACGAAACTGATGGGTCCCCTTCGTGGGTGCGTCGATGCCGGTGTGTTCAATCGCATGCTGAACGATCGACCCAATAGCTTTCGCGGTCACAAAGCCACGGATAGGGGCTTTGGCTCGAAGAAATACGCGGCGACAGGTGCTGCGAGGTCGTCCGCGCTGGAGGTAATCGACGATTGCCTCGCCCACGTCAGTGGGCAGGGGCAGCTCGGTCCGCTGGCCTCCCTTACCGCTTACCAGTAGGCGTCCCGATTTCCAGTCAATATCATCGAGCTCGAGAAATGCTGCCTCACAGGCGCGCAGTCCCAGCCGTGCAAGTAGGAGCAAGATGGCGTAGTCGCGACGCCCAGTAGCGGTGCGCCTGTCGATACGGGCCAGCAACCGGCGTACTTGATTCGCAGCAATCGCTCTGGGAATTGTCGTCATCGTCCAGTTGGCCACCGTTGGTACGGCGGCGGCCAAATCAAGGGTGATGTCGCCGCGATAGCGTGCGAAGTTTAGGAAGGAGCGCAGCGCGGTGGTCAACAGCTTCGCTCGCTTCAGGTGCAGACGCGGTGCTTGGCGCTGTACGAAATTCACGACGTCGCCGGCGGACAATCGCGATAGCAGGACTCGTCCCTTGCCAAATCGATATTGGAGAAAACAGCGGATGAACGGCACGTAGTTGGTGATGGTGGCACTTGCTAGGCCGCGTTCTTCGCGCAAGAACTGCTCGTATGTCCGTGCACATCGCTCAAACGGAGTCAGCCGGCGTGATGCTATTCTCTGAGCAGGAATCACCCCCCGGCGACGTAGAAAGTCAATAAGCTGCCTCAGCGCGGCCGCATCACCCTGGTGAGGGCGCACGCGTCGAGCGCGACAACGCAGATACCGTACCGCATGCTCGGATGAAACGTTGCGCAACTTGACTCGCTTCTGTCCGAGCCACCGGCTAAAACACGCTGCGATCAGAACCTTCCGGTGAACATAGGATAACGCGTATCCCTGCTCACCCGCCCACTGTGCAAATGAGGCAATATGAGCCTTTAGCGGCCCTTGCAGTGGTTGCGAAAGGACAACTCGGTCGTTGACGATGTACTTCATTCTTGACTCCTTTTCCCTTACAGGGGCTGGTGAAGGTGAAAGAAGTCAATACTATGTCGCCTCGGGCTTGAGCAATACTGGATATAACTCAGCAACGGCACAAGTACTCGACATAGTCCGGAAGGCGACATAGTG
>JAERTI010000004.1 GCA_016844925.1 Candidatus Uhrbacteria bacterium | reverse complement strand
AGTTGACACTCAGAAATGAATGTGCTATAATATATAAACAACAACAAAGGAGAACATAATGTTCGATTTCAGTAATGACAGCAACGCCTCAGCAATTGTAGAGAACGTGGACGAACGACGCCAAAAGGTGTTAGAGTACATCCGCAGTCTACGCACCATCGAGGACGCCATCGAGCCATACGCAGAACAAAAGCGTGAACTCAAGGCAGAGTTTAAGGAGCAAGGTTGGCTCACGGGAGACGAAATCTCCCTAGCAGTGAAGGCATATCGCATGCTCAAGGCAGATCAAGACGTAGAAGACTTGGTAGAGATGTTCAACTTCCTTCAGGGAGAGTAAAAAGTGATTATAGAGTATCATAGAACCCACCTGAATGCCCACCCACCGTCTCGTGGAAATCCGTCCGACGCTGGGCTAGACATTCATTTTAGCCCCAAGGAGCACGCCCCTATAACGATAAAACCAGGTGAAAGCGTCATTCTCGGCACTGGACTAAAGTTCGGAGTTCCGCACGGATACATGCTTGAAGTGAAGAACCGCTCAAGCGTTGCATCCAAGCGCTCGCTCCTCGTGGGAGCTTGCGTAGTAGACAGCGGATACGACGGAGAGGTATTCGTCAATCTCCACAATGTAGGCACCGAGACGCAAGTCGTGGAGCCGCATAGTAAAATCGCTCAAATAGTGATGACGCCAGTTGTATCGTTCAGGGCAATGGAGACTTCGAATCCAGATGTTTATGACTGGTATCCGATCACTATTAGTGAGAGGGGTGACGGAGCCCTTGGTTCGACTGACAAGTAGAAAAAGTGAATAAATACATTGACAAGTCCACCCTCATGGGTTACATTGTAAATGTAAGAAAAACGAAAGTCAAAGCATAGGAGAACAAAATGAATAGCTTACGCACACGAAGCGAGACTCTGCAAATGTTGAGAAGTAAGGAGTTTGCACTCCACGTCATCAACCTCGTTGAGAGAACCGCTGCCGCACACTTTGCATCTGCCGCACTAATGGACGACACCATCGTCACCATCCGTGACTGGGCAGAAGCCATCGAAGAGCAAAAGCGTCAGCAGACATCAGCAGTAAGTGTTCGTTTTGCCTATGACTTTGAGTTCGCACTCGTCAGAGCCTGTAAAGACTTCGGCATTGCCGTTCTCGGCAAAGAAGAAGGCGATGCACCAGGACACGACTTCCGTGTAATAACGTCAGACGACGGCATTATCCCGTTTGAGGTGAAAACCACCCAAAGCGCCAACGGCTGGACGGGCTCAACTCATTCCGAGGGAAAAGGAAAGGCAGAAAGCTATGTCCTAGTCAGCTACGAGCTTGACTACGAACTTCCTATCCCAAAGAACACCTTCTCCTTCACCAACGTCATCAAAGCAGTCCATTTCTCAGTATTGGACGAATGTGCCGTCGCTTGGAACGGAGAGGCAACAGACAACAATAGCAGCACCACGGGCAAGATACACGTCAACTCTGTTGACGAATACCGCAAGTCCATCTCTCTCGGCTCCGTAGAGCCAAAGCAGAAGTGGTGTAAATGTCTCAGAGAAGATATCACACAATACCGAGGATTAGAAATTGAAGCAGCTTAATCAAATCATTTGCGGAGACAGCGTAGCGGAGCTAAAGAAGATGCCAGACAACTCAGTTGACTTGGTAATAACTTCACCTCCCTACGACACACTCCGCTCCTACAAAGATCTCGTCAAGGGAATGAAAGAAGAGTACAACGGCTATTCCTTCCCATTTGAGCCAATCGCAGCAGAACTCGCCCGAGTGGTAAAGAAGGGAGGTGTTGTCGTATGGGTTGTAGGCGACTCGGTAATGAAAGGTTCAGAAACAGGCTCGTCATTCCGTCAAGCCCTCCACTTTATGGAGAAAGGCTTCAAGCTTCACGACACAATGATTTACGAGAAGAACGGCAGCAGTTTCCCAGCACGACGAGACGGCAACCGCTATTCACAACTATTTGAGTATATGTTCGTCTTCTCCAACGGAGCAAAACCCAAAACAGCCAACCTCATCTGCGACAAAAAGAACAAGTGGGCAGGCTGGGTTCCTTGGGGCAAAAAGGGAGGAACATTCAGAGGCAAAGACGGAGAACTCAAAACGAGAACTCAAAAGCCCACGCCTGATTTTTCTCCACGAAACAACATCTGGCGCTACAACACGGGCAAAGGATACTCAGCCACAGACGACGAGGCGTTCAAGCACCCCGCCATCTTCCCAGAAAAGCTCGTAGAAGATCACATTAGAACTTGGAGCGAACCAGGTGATGTCGTCCTAGATCCAATGAACGGAGCAGGAACAACCACCAAAGTAGCAGTCCTCACAGGAAGGCAATACGTCGGCATAGACATTTTCCAAGACTACTGCGACATCGCTATGGAAAGAGTAAGACTAGCAAACAACACCGTCAAGAATCAGCAAACGCTACAAGCACTTGACGACAGGAAGGCAGCAAATGAATAGAAAACAACGAAGAGCAATGGAAGCACGAGCAAAGAAGGGCGACAACGCCGAAGAAACGCTCGCAACCCAAGCAGCGCTATTCGACAAGATACCAGAAGAATGCACCGCTTGTGAAGCACCATTCGATAGAACAGACAGAGAAATGGTAGACACTTGGAGAGTTGTTGTGCGAGAACAAGACAAAGACAACCCAGTTCGTTGTTATTGTCCCAGTTGTTGGGGCACGGCACAAGAGGTTCTTGACAACTTCCTCAAAAGCCTCCCCGACGAGCAAGAATAATGAGAACCGCCCTAACTTATGATGACGTCCTTCTCGTCCCAAAATACTCGGACATAGAAAGTCGTTCAGAGATAGTCTTAGACACCGCCTTGGATAATAAGC
>JAERTI010000003.1 GCA_016844925.1 Candidatus Uhrbacteria bacterium | reverse complement strand
CCTCAGTGATGTTGCCAATCGACTCGACGGCCTGGCCACTGGAGCCTTGGATGCCTTCAATCCGATGACGAATGTCTTCGGTGGCGTCTGCCGTTTGCTTCGCCAACTCCTTGACTTCAGTCGCAACAACCGCGAAGCCTTTTCCGGCATCACCGGCACGAGCCGCTTCGATCGTAGCGTTCAGAGCCAGCAGGTTGGTCTGCTCAGCGATATCCTGGATAACCACGATGACTTTGCCGATCTCGTCGGCATCGCTACCGAGTTGCCCAATCGTCTGGTTGCTGCTTCGAGCCAACTGAGCCGCATCGCCGGGACCAGTTCAGGCTATGCGGCAGCTTTCGGGGGCGAACGGCGTCGGACGAAGGGGGAGCCGGGGCGTCTGTTGAGGTAGTTGGCGAGGCGGCCGTCCTCACTCAGGGCGGCGGCCCGTAGCTGGAGAATCACCTCGGCTCCGTCGGGGTCGTCCCAGAACATCTCGGTGCCTTTCACACGATGGTTGATTTGCTTGATCAGCGATTCCATGGGAGCGCTGGTGACTGGTAGGCCCAAACGACGGTAACGAGGGTAATCCATGCGGCTGCGGTTGTTGCTCAAATAACGGATCGCGTCCGTTAGCGGTCGGTGAGGATCATCCTCGGGCACGCCGTGATCCAGACAAACGCCACGAGCGTGGCAGGCGGCGACCAACTCATCCACCACCGAATCGACGTTCCCTTGCCAACACAGAGTGGCGAATCGCTCGTAGGTGGCCCAGCCTTCTGCTTCGCAAGAATGCAAAGCCATAGCGGCGTTGAAGACGTATTGGATCGCATGGATGAAATCGAGAATCGGAATGAACGTGGGAAAATGCTTCTTCCAGATCGACCAATTCCAGTTCAAGCCATCACCGAGAAACGCCTGCAAAGAGCCATCGTAGAACCGACGGCGCTGTGCCTCCCGCTTCATCATGGGGCCGAATTCAGCGGAACACGCCATACTGCTCACGGCCGTTCGCAACATTCGCTGAGGTCCGTGATAGGCGACACGTTCTTGTTGGTTCTCGCAGGGCGGATCGGCATTTGGCACTGGTTTTTCTGCAATATTTGCCACCTTGGCCATTGTGCGGAATGAGCTGGGTAACTGCGGGCAGGGATCGGTGTTGCTGGAATCCTGAGGGGGTAAACACATCCGCTCGAACGAGGCGTTTTTGGTTTCTCGCCAGCCTTTCTCTCCAGCAAGCACGACACCCCGGCCTTGGCCTGCCACGCGTGTTCGGATACGTCCACCGTCGCAAGAAACCACCGCCAGCTCGGGAACGATCACTTCCTTTTCGTCGCTTCGCTCGTCGAGTTCTGCCAAAGCCGAAAGCTCACAACCGACTCCCTTCGCCAAACGTCGGATCGTGCTCCGAGAGATGCCGTGGCCAAGTACTTGCTCCATGACGATCTCAGCACGTTCGAACGATCGAACCTCCGCCGCAAGGTGAATCGCCACACGGCATAATTCCGGCGTGACTTCCCGACTATCCAGTCCCATGGCCAATCGCTGAGGGAAAAAAACACCGCCGACATTCCGGGCAGTAGGCGACTGATTCGGTCAGCTCGACGGGCCCGTCCACACTTCGCACCTGCCGTTGATCTACATGGACATCACAGGAGGTCCCGCAGGTCGGGCACGGGCACGCCGCGGGACTATTGGCAGCCACCTCACGGGCAGCCCGTTGCTGAACTTCGCAGCTTAATCGACGCCCCAGAGTCACCGCCGTCCGTTCAATCATGCTGTAGTGAGGCGTGTTGAGAAACACCCCTTCTTCGATCTGTTCCTCCACCATCAACTCAGCTAGTTCCTGCAAAAGTTCCTGCTTCTTCTGCTCTCTCGCTTGTCCTGCGGCATCCATGCCTTGGCTCCCCAATGTGTGTAAGATTCACCAAAACAACACAGCTGCCGCAACTTACCACAAAAACACCCACTTCTCCTATTGACGTTTTTGAGACACAGCATCACCACTCAATACCTGAACTGGTCCCATCGGCGCTGGGCAGCTTCTTCCGGCGTTGTGCGGACGGCCAGTTTGACTTCGCCAACTGGGACGGTGTCGAAGGTTTGCTGGTCCGAGTGACTCTGAGAAAGTGCGGTCGCAAGGTGCGGAACCTTCGAGCCACCTGCCGCGACATCCGTTGCGAGGTCGCGGGGAAGGTCGGCGGCAACTCGACACGAGACATCTGGGAAGCCGCCACACGCGAGCCGACACCAGAAGAGTCAGCGATGTTCTCTGAATTGCTCGGCCGATGGCTGAGTATCCTGGATGAAGTGGACCGGCAGATTATGCTTCTCTGGTTGGATGGACACACTCAAAGGCAAATCGCAGAGCGAGTAGGCTACAGTGAGCGTCACATTCGACGCGTTCAGGACAGAGAGAAACAGAGGCTGAGGGAAATGCTGGAGTGAGTTGGTGAATGTCACGTGAATTCGAACATCTCGACGGTCTGTCAGTGGAGCAGCGGGCAGACATCGATCGCCAGGTGCGAGAATTCGAAGATGCCTGGGCTGGTCGGGAAGGGCACAATAGGCCACCCCTCATTGACGGCTATCTGCCGGATGAGGGACCAACACGGTGGCCACTTCTGGTGGAACTTGTTCATGTTGACCTTCAAAGTCGGTTTGAGTCGGGGCCGAGTGTTTTGCTCGAGACATACCTTGAACGGTATCCGGAACTTCAATTTGACAGGTCAACAATGCTGGAGTTGATCGTCGCGGAATTCGCATTGCGGTGTCGTGACGCGAACACAGCCTCAGTTGATGAATATCAGGTCCGATTTCCAGCCTTTCGGCATGAACTCTCGGTTGAACTGCTGCGTCTGATGGACCAACAGCGTGGAGCGTCCATCCGTTTGAGCTGTGTCCACTGCCAAGCCGCTGTCGAGCTCACTGAGGTGGAATGCCCTGACAGCGAAGGCTTGACTTGCCCTTCATGTGGTGGGCCATTTAGCTTGGGAAACGACGAGAAGCGACTCGTCTTGCCAGAAAGACTCCACCTGAATGTTCAGAATGAAAC
>JAERTI010000002.1 GCA_016844925.1 Candidatus Uhrbacteria bacterium | reverse complement strand
CGATTCTGATAGAATTCAGTCTACCCATCACCCCTGAACAAAAACGGCCACCCTCAATAGGCGGCCCACAAATCATCCATCAAGAAAAAATGGTCGGGGCGGAGAGATTTGAACTCCCGACACCCTGCTCCCAAAGCAGGTAAGTAAACATTTCCATAGTTTTCCATACCTGTTCAATACTGCCCTATACCGTTGTCAACTTGTAGCTTAATGCCCAACCTGCTATCATATGAACCAAGGTGAAAACATTATTTTTTCCAAATGTCATAGACCTGATATAGACCCGATGGCCTAACATCACCCCTGGAGGGGCCCCATGAAAGTAGCCTTTTCTGACAAGAAAGCAACCGACCTTAAACCCGAAAATTCCAGAAAGGACTACCGGGACACCAAAGTTCCAGAGCTTCACTTAAGAGTGTATCCCACTGGGCGTAAAGTCTGGATGCTGAGAATATCGAACCGGGGGAAGTGGTCAAGTAGTGTGATTGGGGTTTTCCGAGAAACACCCACTGCGGATATTGAACTTGAAGCAGAAGATGCCCGGTACCAGGCTCGCCATGAATTGGCCCTTGCGGGAAAGCAGGGTAGCCTCAACCGTGACGAAGCCGCCATTGCGGCAATGCCCTGTAACGCACCACATTATTCTTCGCTCCATTTTCCACAATAATTAATCTGCCAGAACCCAGGGTTTCACGTACGGTATCGCCGACTTGGCCCCCCTGTCTCCACGCACTTGTTCATGCCATTCCTGGATTTTTCACTTTATTTTTGTGCCAGCTTTCACCAAAAAACCGGTAGCCAGGATTTCCCAGCTACCGGGTTCAGGTTCTTCTTCCTTTTTCAGAACGGTAAAGCATCCTCCTTGTCACAATGACCAGCCAGATGGGCCGTCAACTGTTCCACCAGTTTGAGTTTCTCCTGCACCTCCTGGGTCAGCCTATTCGTTTGCTGAAGGATTTCCATGATATGGGCCTCAAGTTCTTCGCAGGCAGCGCCCCTTTGTGCCGGGGACCAGTTCTGGCCCGCCTTGCCAGTCATCACTGAACCTCCTTGCTGGCGGTTATCACTTCTTCAAGTTCCACCAGGTCTTTGCCAGCCAAAGCAGCTTCTGTCATGGCCGTCAACGCGATATTACCCACCATGCGGGGCACTCCGCATGATTGGACGAACAACTGCATCATGGCCTCGTCGGTAAAAAGCTGGTGTTTGCGGCCGGCAAGCTTCAGATGGTGTTCCACATAACCACGGGTTTGTTTTTCATCCATCGGCGGCATCCGGTACCTCATGGCCACTCGCTGCCGGAACGGCAGGTGGATCCTCAACGACAGCTTTGCCAACAACTGGGGCTGACCCACCAGGATCAGAAGCAGAGGATCCTTGCTGTCCATCTCGAAGTTCAGCAAGATCCTCAACTCATCGAACATGGCAGACTTCAGAAGATCGGCCTCATCGAAGATGATCACTGGTTGCTTGCCCTGGTTAGCCAGATCAGCCACCCCCTGCTGGATCTGGGCGAACATCTGGCTCTTGCTGCGGGCATCGGTGCCGCCCAGAGCCCTGTTCAGCTGGCTGTACGCATCAAGGATCGTTACCGTAGCCAATGGCAGATAACAGCACACGTAATGCTCGCCATTGAGGCTGTCGACGAACTTCCTAACAGCTACCGTTTTGCCCAACCCCGGATCTCCCGTCAGAAGCATGACCCCGCGAGCTGATTTGGCCATTTCCAAGCGGCTGGAAAGTTCTGTCAGCCCCGGCCACTGGTACAGATCCTTGGTGGCGATGCTCTTATCAAAAGGCAGGGTTTTCAAGCCAAAGCGGGCTTTGATCATGACCCGGCCTCCATATTATGAAGGTCCGTGTTTGCCTTTATCCTTACGGCATGGAACTTGGCGTTATCGGCCAGGTCTACCTCTTTGACCAAGGTCACAGGTTTGTCGTCCTGGTAAAGAACCAGCCGGTCAGGCTTGCCGATGGGGAACCGCAGGTCACAGCGGCTGCCAATAAACTCCGGCGGGACTTCATAAAACAAGCCACCCACCGACACGGTGGCGTCATTGCGGACCACACGAACAATGCGGCCCATAAAAGCATGGTCGATTTCTCCTTCGCTGAGACGCTTGATCTGGGCCAACTCGCAAGAGGCCAAAAACCGGTCCAGCGGCTTCATCTTGATCCCACCGTGACGCCGCAAGTGGTAATCCTCATGGAGCCACTGGGCAAAACGCTCATTCAGCTCTTCCAAAGTAAATGTCTTGCCTTCAGCCAGGCGGGGCAAAAAACGCTGCCGCACAGTCCGGTTGAAGCGCTCTATTTTGCCACGCGACGGCGAGTCAAAAGGATCGCTGTGCAAAACAGTGCAGCCGATTCTTGCCGAAGCCTCTTTCAAGTGCTTGGCAATGAAAGCGGGCCCATTGTCACAATAAAGGCGCTTGGGCACACCGTAGGTGGCGATCCCATCACGCAAGACATTCAGGATGTCATTCATTTCTTCAGTGCCAGAGAACTTCCCTGAAGTTATCACCCGACTGTGATCATCGATCACCGCACACAATATGGCCCGGCGCTTTCGGCCACCAATAACAACCCTCGGGCCATGCATAAAATCGGCGATCCAAAGATCATTGGCACAGGGCATTTCGAACTTGGCCCTGGCCTTGGCAGGACCCGGAGTCTTTTTGGCCAGGCCCCGGTGTTTTAAAAAGCGACGGAGGGTGGCTTCCTTGATCTTCACCCCATCTGGAAGCACCCCATCCTCATGCAAAATCTCCCAGAACAGTTTCATGCTGCAGCGCCGGTTTTGTACCCGGTGGCGGCAGATGATCTCAGCTGTGTCATCGTCAATGCTGCGGAACTGCCCCTTGTCAGCACGATTCTTCGGCTCAAGGGCATCGATGCCACCATGACGGTATTTTCCCAGCCAGGCGCGCAACGTGGCGATGTTGTAACGACGTACTGTCCCATCGGGCAACTGATGAACCTGGCTCGCTTTGCGGGACAAGATGTCACTGACCTTCTGGCCATCAAGCGGATTGATCGCTTCGCTGATAACCCCGTACCGGAACAACGCCCAGTCCCTGGCTGG
>JAERTI010000001.1 GCA_016844925.1 Candidatus Uhrbacteria bacterium | reverse complement strand
TGATCAGCCATTCCGGACATCCTGATCACGGATTCCGGGCAATCTGATCACCCATCGGTAGCAAAGCGATGCATCATGAATCCTTCTCAGAGAGGAGGGTTCAGGAGTGTCAACGAAGAGGCTACCGATGAGGCAATTGCGAGATATTCTCAGGCTCAAGTTCGAGAGTGGTCACAGCCACAGGGCGATTGCGCGGGCATGTTCAGTGGGTGTGGGTACTGTATCGGAGTATGTGGGTCGGGCGAAGCGTGCCGGCATCACCTGGCCGCTGCCGGAAGAACTTGACGACACGGCACTGGAAGCAAAGCTGTTTCCGGTGCGGCCGGAAAGTGAATCACGCCGTCCTCTACCCGACGTCGCGCACATTCACCAAGAGCTGAAGCGTCCGGGCGTCACACTGCAACTACTGTGGGTCGAGTACCTGACAGTCCACGCCAATGGTTACCGCTACAGCCAGTACTGTGAGCACTACCGTCAGTTCGTCAAGAAGCTCAAGCCCTCGATGCGCCAGGTCCATCGGGCAGGCGAGAAGGCCTTCGTCGACTTCTCAGGCAAGAAGCCCAGCATCGTCGATCCGAAGACAGGCGAGGTCCGGGCGGTAGAACTTTTCGTAGGGGTGCTCGGTGCGAGCAGCTACGTGTATGCCGAAGCTGTCAGGAGCCAGGAGCTTCCCAACTGGATCGCGGCTCATGTAAGGATGTTCCAGGCATGGGCGGGATCTCCCGCTATCCTGGTGCCTGACAACCTAAAAAGTGCCGTCACAGATCCCTGCCTCTACGAGCCCGGGGTGAACCGAAGCTACGCTGAGCTTTGTCGCCATTATGGTGCAGTTGCCATTCCTGCACGGACCTACCATCCGAAGGACAAACCCAAGGCCGAGGTGTCGGTACTTCTGGTACAACGCTGGATCATCGCGGCATTGCGCAATCAAACCTTTTTCAGCCTCAGTGCGCTCAACGAGGCGATTCGAGCGAAGCTGAAGATCCTCAACGACCGTCCGATGCAACAGCTCGGGATCAGTCGCCGCGAGCTTTACGAGAAACTCGATCGGCCAGTGCTGAAACCACTACCTCGCCGTCCCTACGAACTCGCCGAATGGAAGATCGACTGCGCGGTGAACATCGATTACCACGTCGCCTTCGACCACAATTTCTACAGCGTCCCCTACCAGCTCATCCACGAGCGGGTCGATGTGCGTGCCACACACTCCACCGTGGAACTCTTGTTCAAATCCAAGCGCGTGGCCTCTCACAGGCGCCTTTGGGGTCGCGGTCAGTACGCCACCGATGCTGGGCACATGCCTCGTGCACACCGAGCGCATGCCGAATGGACTCCGTCACGGCTGATCTCCTGGGCCGGGAAAACCGGTCCAGCCACGGCATATCTGGTCAAACGCATCATGGAGAATCGTCCGCATCCCGAGCAGGGCTATCGCGCCTGCCTGGGGATCATGCGCATGGAGAGGGCCCACGGCCGTGAACGGCTCGAGGCTGCCTGCTGGCGTGCCGGTCAGCTCAAGTCCTTCAGTTACAAAACCGTCAAGAACATTCTCGCTTCAGGTATGGACCGCCTACCCATGGACGAAAACACCACTGAACAACGACCGGCACCGCGGCACGAAAACGTCCGCGGCGCCGACTACTACTCACAATAGGAGGCTTGATGCTGAACCAGGCTACTCTGGAGAAGATGCACGATATGAAGATGCATGCCATGGCCGAAGCATTCGATCAACAGCTCGCAAGCAGCCAGTATGCAGAACTGAGCTTCGAGGAACGTACCGGCTTGTTGATCGACACTGAATGGACCAGCAGGCAGCAGCGCAAGCTGGTGCGTCGTCTGAAGGGCGCGCGGCTTCGCTACCAGGCTTGCCTGGAGGATGTGGACTTCAAAACACCTCGTGGACTCGACAAGCAAGTCGTGCTCTCTCTTGGTACCTGCCGCTGGATCCAGGAACATCACAACCTGCTGGTGACGGGTCCTACGGGCACGGGTAAGACCTTTTTGACTTGTGCCTTTGGCGAACGTGCATGTCGCTCGGGATTCTCCACCTACTATGTACGAGCTCCAAGATTGCTCCATGACTTGGCTGTCGCTCGTGGTGACGGGTCCTACGGCCGATTGTTGGCCAGGCTGGCAAAGATCAATCTGATTGCAATTGACGACTGGCTAGTCGCACCACTCACCGAGCAACAGCGTCACGATTTGTTCGAGATCGTCGAGGATCGTTATGAGCGCGCGGCAACCCTGATCGCCACTCAGCTCCCGGTGAACACCTGGCATGAGGCTATCGGTGATCCCACGCTCGCTGACGCAATTTGCGATCGACTGATCCACCGAGCGCACCGAATCGAACTCAAGGGTCGCTCTATGCGTGAGACCAGCGCCCCAGATCTCCAGGAACAGAAGTCGCCACGTGCAAAGAAAGGCGGGAAGAATACTTGATCGGGGGATACCCTTCGGATCACCGGACGAACAGCTCTAACCAAGACTCAAACGTCATTGACAGAGCGGAGGAATGAGGCCAGAGTAGAAGACCCAAACGTCGCTACGCTCCGATGAGTGATCATCATGCCCGGAATAAGCGATCACGATGCTCGGACCAGGTGATCATGATGAGCGGAATAGGCAT